>NZ_CP073011.1:1200000-2400000 GCF_018075365.1 Virgibacillus pantothenticus | reverse complement strand
CTTTGGCGATCCAATTAAAATGGGGATGGCTTACTTTGATAAATATGATAAAGAAACGTATAAAGCTCGAGTTAGAGAGTTTTTAAACAGCCAAAACATGAATAAATTACAGATTTAGGTGCTATTCAAATGAAGGAGTTATTATGAACTGACAGGAGGTTAATCCATATGGATAGTAGAGCTTTCCGAAATGCAATGAGTTGTTTTGCTACGGGGGTGACAGTGATTACAACTAAAGTGGAAGAAGAAACGCATGGTATGACAGCAAACGCATTTATGTCTGTTTCCTTAGAGCCAAAATTAATTACGGTATCTATAGACAATCGAGCGAATATGTTAACAAAAATCTACCAATCCGAAAAATTTGCGGTAAATGTTCTAGCGGATACGCAACAGGATATTTCCATGCATTTTGCAAATCAAGCGAAAAAATACGAGGAGGTCCCATTCGATATACTCAAAGGTGTTCCCATCATTCAAGATGCACTCGTTTCGGTTGTATGTGAAGTGGACCGAGCATTTGAAGTAGGCGACCATACACTTTTTATTGGGAAGGTAGAAGCCATTCATTCCAATAATGGAAATCCGCTAACGTTTTATAAAGGGCAGTATGGAAAGTATGAGCCAGCAGAATATGTGTAAATGAAACCGCCTCACAAATCATATATTATTTTATATACAATGTACTAATTTTTAACAAAGGAGCGGAGGAGTAATGGCAAATCAAATTGCGGAACAGCACGAGGAAATGAAACAAGCAGTAAAGGCTGTTCAACATTATATTGATGGAAAGTTTGTCGATGCAGATTCTCAGGACGTGTTTGAAAATATTAGTCCCTTTACTAACGAAACAATCAATGTAGTTGCTGCGGGAGAAAGAGCAGATATTGATAAGGCTGTAAAGGCTGCAAAAAAAGCCTTTCATGGCGAGTGGGGAAAACTTAAAGTAAGGGAGCGATTAGCCTATATTTACAAAATTGCCGATGTCATCGATGAGCATATTGACGAAATCGCGCCACTGGAATCTTTTGATACTGGGCTTCCGATAAGTCAAACAAAGAAAATGGTGAGCAGAGCAGCCTATAATTTTCGCTTTTACGCGGAGATGGTTGCGACACGAATGGTAGGAGAAGCGTATCAGGTAGATGATGAATTTTTAAACTACACAATTCATAAGCCTGTAGGGGTGGCTGGTTTAATTACCCCGTGGAATGCACCATTTATGCTGGAAACGTGGAAGCTTGCCCCAGCGCTTGCTACTGGAAATACGGTTGTGCTAAAACCAGCAGAATGGTCTCCGCTTACAGCGCATCGGTTAGCAGAGATTATTGACAAGGTAGGACTGCCGAATGGAGTATTTAATATTGTCCATGGTTATGGAGAAACAGCTGGTGCAGCGCTTGTCGCCCATCCAGATGTACCGTTAATTTCATTTACAGGTGAAACGACGACAGGCTCCGAAATTATGAAAAATGGAGCGGATCAATTAAAACGTTTTTCCATGGAGCTTGGGGGAAAGTCACCGATTATCGTGTTTGAAGATGCGGATGTAGAAAGGGCGTTAGACGCTTGCACATGGGGAATTTTCTCATTTAATGGTGAGCGTTGTACGGCTAATTCCCGCTTGTACGTGCATGAGAGTATTGCCTCAACGTTTATTAAACGATTAAAACAGCGTATTGCTAATATAACGGTCGGGGACCCATTAGATGTAAGTACACAAGTAGGACCGTTAATTCATCAACAACATTATGAAAATGTGAAACATTATTTAAAAATTGCGGAAGAAGAAGGGTGTGAAGTAATTAGTGGGAATGTGCCTGATAGTAAAGGTAATTACATTCCGCCGACGCTGTTACTTCATGCAAGAAATGATATGCGTGTGGTGCAGGAAGAAATTTTTGGACCGGTTATAGCAGCAATGACCTTTACTGATGAAGCAGAAGTGATTGAACTGGCCAATGATGTCCGCTACGGGCTGGCAGGGTATGTGTGGACAAAAGACATCCAGCGCGGTCATCGAGTCGCTCAAGCAATTAATTCGGGGATGTTATGGCTTAACGCTCAAAATGTAAGAGATTTGCGCACGCCATTCGGAGGTTCTAAGCATAGTGGAATAGGACGTGAAGGCGGGCACTATGCGTTTGATTTTTATACAGAAACACAGATTGTTCATGTAGCATTAAAGGACCATCACATACCGCAGTTTGGCAAATAGAAGGGGGCACTGGGATGGATTTTAATATTATACGTGCGGGGCGTGCTGTCCTGCATGTTACCAATTTAGAGAAGTCACGTCCGTTTTATGAGGCATTGGGATTTGTGGTAACAGAAGCGGATAGCGAAAATATATTTTTTCGCGGTTTGGAAGAACATAACCATCATAGCTTATGGCTAAAACAGACGACAGAACCAGCTGTGGAAGCAATTAGTTATAAAGTGACCTGTGAAAATGATTTGGAAGAACTAGAAAAGCTATTTCACAGCCAAGGAAGACAAGTAAAGTGGCTGCCAAAAGGGGAGCAGCACGCCATAGGTCGGGCGCTTCGTGTTCAGGATGTTACTGGTATACCTCTGGAATTTTATGCAGAAATGGAGTCTGTAGAGCGATTATTGCAGCGTTATGACTTGCATAAGGGAGCCAAAGTTCAACGAATTGATCATTTTAATTGCATGGTACGTGACGTCGAATCAGCTTATTATTATTACGTACAGAAGCTAGGTTTTGCGTGTTCTGAGTATACGGAAGGAGAACAAGAAAAGATTTGGGCTGCTTGGCTTCATCGTAAGCCTTCTGTCCATGATGTGGCGTTTATGAATGGTTTAGGACCACGTTTACATCATATTGGTTTTTGGCTGAAAGATCCAATGAGTCTCATTGATGGTTGTGATGTGCTAGCAGCCGCAGGATATAGCGCTAATATTGAAAGAGGACCCGGTCGGCATGGGCTTTCGAATGCATTTTTCTTATATGTCAGAGATCCAGATGGTCATCGGATTGAATTATACAATGGGGATTACCTAACGAGTGATCCCGACTTTAAGCCAATTAAATGGGATTTAGATGACCCGATGAGGCAAACGTTTTGGGGTCATCAAGCACCTGACTGCTGGTTTGACGAGGCTTCTGAAGTTCTAGATATACTGACAGGACAAAAATTGCCGTTACAGGAACCAAAACTGAAGAAAAGTAAGCCGCAATTTGTAATGTAACGTATCGCAGATGTACAGAGAAGGAAATAAAAGGGCATATTATTGGACCTCATTCGTCCATGCTCAAACAGTTTGTTACCATTTTGCTTCATCCGTATTTTGAAGCACTAACTTTTAGAAAGGATGGTTCACTTGGTTAAAAAATATGAAGAGATAAAACAACGCTTACGAGGATCTGTCACCCCGTTAATTACTCCGTTTAAAGCGAACTATGAAATAGATTACGAGAAACAAGTAGAATTAATCGAATACCAGCTGGACAATGGAACACACGCTATTTCCGTTACAGGCACCTCGGGAGAACCAAGCTCGCTTACGCTAGAAGAACGTGTCTATGTCATGGAAAATGCTAAACAGGCAATCAACGGCAGAGTTCCATTTGCTCCAGGAACGGGTTCTACCAATCATGACGAAACGATGTATTTAACGAAGAAAGCCCGGGAAATTGGTGCAGATGCAGCAATGGTAATTGTTCCATACTATAATAAACCAAACCAACAGGCTTTATATAAGCATTTTAAGACAATAGCTGATACGGTCGATATACCTATTATTGTCTATAATATACCTGGACGGACAGCTGTAAATATGGAAGTGGAAACATTAGCAAGACTAAGAGAAGATTGTCCGAACATAATTGGTGTAAAAGAATCGAATAAAGACTTTGAACATGTGAATCGTGTATTACTTCATTGCGGAAGAGATTTTTTGTTATTTTCAGGTATTGAACTGCTTTGTTATCCGATGCTTGCTATTGGTGGCGCAGGTTCCATTAGTGCTACATCTAATGTCGAGCCGAAGAAGGTAGCTGAGATGCATAATGCATGGGCAGAAGGAGATATTAAGCGTGCGCAGGACCTACATTTTGAATTAATGACATTAAATGACGTATTGTTTAAAGATACGAACCCAGCTCCAGTGAAGGCGGCACTTGGGATGATGGGGAAAATTGAACCTGTACTACGCTTGCCAATGGATGTTCCTAATGAGGCATTGCAAAAAGAAATTCATCAAACTTTAGTTGATTACGGGAAGTTATTACAGCATACGTGAGCTTTGCTTTTCAATATACATTTTATAGCAATATTCAAATGAACGAATTCATCTGGGTATTGCTTAAATTCATTTTTAAAATCATGCACAATAAATGAGGATGGTGAAAATGTTGCAGACGGTATATATGAAATTATCAGGAATACAACCCATACAGGAAGGCAAAGTGAATTTGAATGAACAGGAAGTATGGATAGACGGTAACTCATACAGAAATAAAGAATTGTCATTCGATATTCCTATAACCGGAACTATATACGGTACACTATTAAATTATCGCAACGCCTATACCCAATTAAAAGAGGCAATGTACCAGGAACCATATCAAGCACCACCACAAGCTCCTGTTCTGTATATAAAACCGCAGAATACGCTTATTGCTGCTGGATCCCTAATCCCAATTCCAGAAGAAGAGCAGGAATTGGATATGGGGGCTGCTTTAGGAGTTGTAATTGGAAAAACGGCTAGCAAAATCGACGAATTTCATGCCTTAGACTTTGTGGAAGGATATACGATTGTCAATGATGTCAGCATCCCTCACGACAGTGTTTATCGTCCTCCAGTGAAAGAAAAAGCGCGCGATGGTTTTTGTCCTGTTGGTCCATGGATCATGTCAAAAACTGCTGTTCATAATCCAAATGAATTAGAAATTCGCGTGCTAGTTAATGGAGAGCTGAGACAAAAAAGTAATACCAATCAGCTTATTCGTTCCGTAGAAAAATTACTTGCTGACATAACGGAGTTTATGACGCTTGCAAAGGGAGATGTATTATTAGTCGGTGTTCCAGAGAACCCGCCACGAGTAAAAGCGAAAGATCACATCCATATTGAAATAGATCAGATAGGAGTACTTGAAAATACCATTGCCACAGAGAAAGCAAGTGTAGGAGGGAGATTATGAAGCATGCACGTGTAGCATACGATGGGCTTATTCAAGAGGCAACTGTCAATGGTGATGGTGTTCAACTGCTTGATGGTAGATTAGTGACAGAAGATGAAGTAGTCTGGTTACCACCTGTACAACCGAATACCATTTTTGCGTTAGGGTTAAACTATGCGGATCATGCAAAGGAACTATCATTTTCAGCAGTTCAAGAGGAGCCGCTTGTCTTTTTTAAAGGTCCGAATACGTTAATTGGTCACAAAGGAAAGACGGTTCGCCCAAATGACGTGACATTTATGCATTATGAATGTGAATTAGCGGTGGTGCTTGGCAAGCAAGGAAAGCATATTCAACAAGCAGAAGCTTATGATTATGTAAGAGGCTATACGGTAGCGAATGATTATGCCATTCGAGATTATTTAGAAAATTACTACCGCCCAAACCTGCGTGTGAAGAATCGCGATGGTTGCACACCTATAGGTCCGTGGCTTGTCGATAAGGAAGATGTACATGACCCGATGAATTTAACGCTGCGAACTTACATTAATGGAAAGAAAACACAGGATGGTACAACTGCAGATATGCTTTTAAGTATACCGCAATTAATCGAGTACTTAAGTAGTTTTATGACATTATATCCAGGGGATATCATCTTAACAGGAACGCCAAAAGGATCAGTCGATACAGTTGTCGGAGATGAAGTCGTAACTGAAATTGAAGGGGTCGGTCGCTTGGTAAATACGGTAGTTGGTGAAGAAGTGTTGCAAAACAGTTGAACTAGTAAAGGAGATAATGCAATGCCACATTTGATTATCGAGTATACAACAAATATTCGGAAAGAAATAGATATCGCGAATTTGTTAAAAATCGCCAATCAGGCGTTATTATCACATCATGACATTATTCCAATAGGGGGTCTTCGCTCCAGAGCAATCGCATTAGAAGATTATCTTATTGCTGATGGTACCGAGGATGATGCCTTTATCCATGCAACTTTAAAACTAGGAAAAGGACGAACGGAGACTGAAAAAAAACGGCTTTGCGATGACTTATTTACGGCAATGACAGACCATTTAACCTCCGTTTTCAAAGCACGGTACCTAGCTATCTCGCTGGAATTGTATGAATTTACTTTCCCAACGTATAAATTAAACAATATTCATCAACGCTATCCAAAGTAGATTTAAAGCGGGGGTAAAATAATCGAAGTTATGGCATAATATCCACCTTTTTGACATCATATATCATCTAGTATATGATATATCCACTATGGAAAATAAACCGATTACTAAAAAACAAAAAGCATATGATTATATGAAGTCGCGGATTATTGAAGGACACTATGCACCGGGACAACGCATCGTGATTAACCAATTAGTGAAAGAACTATCTACAAGCGCCATTCCGATTCGGGAGGCGGTTCGGCAATTAGAAGCGGAAGGGCTCATTGATTACCAAAACAATATTGGCCCAGTAGTGACGCCGATTGATAAACACGAATATGTAGATACGCTCTCCGTTCTAGCTGTTATGGAAGGATATGCAACAGCATTAAGCAGCCAACATGGTATTCCAGAGGGAAAGATAGCGGAGTTAACCATGAAAAATCAACAAATGAAGGAGGCAATAGAAGCGTTTGATTTTCAAGCGTTTGGACAATTAAATCGTGATTTTCATAATTTAATTTATCTATTTTGTAACAATACCTATTTGGTTGAAGAAATTCATAGATTATGGAGAAAACTAGATTCCATTCGCAGAGCAGGTTCAGCATTCCATCCAAAACGAGCAATAGCTTCGATTGAAGAACATAAGCAGTTAATCCATTTATTAAGTCAAAATAAGGAATTTGAAACAATCGAGAAGGCGGCGAGAAACCATAAGTTAAATACGAAAGATTCATTTTTAAGTCAGCAGCATGTTTATGGAGAAGCTTTTTTACAGAATAACAAAGTATAAAATCTTTTACTCCCTTCCCCTTATATATTGATTGGAAGCGTCTTAAAATAGTGGTTGAATAGACCATTACTATCAACATGTAAGGGGATATTTAATAAGTAAACAAATGCTATATCCTTAATTATATATGATTTCATATATATAATTAATTTTTGGTATGCCAGGCATGTGCACGTTTTATAGGGTTAAAGTCCCGAATCGTGAAGGCAGTAGTAACGATTAGCTAAAGACAAGTGTGTCTAGGGCGACCCCGGAATCTGAAGGAAATTGGCGGCAAATCTCCGCCTTTAGGAACATGAACTTCAATAGAAGGCTAGGTTATACTTGGATGAGATTGCCGAACAAATCAAAGTCCATACTGCCAAAGGGTATACAGAGTAAATGGTGTTGAGATATGGAGAGGAAGAATGTGCGCTTACGTTGAGAGATCTGATAGAAACAACGTGGTGCACACGCCGTAACCGAACATGAGAGTGTTCGCTACTGCTCGAATATAAAAATGCATTATTATTCGTGACTATGGGTGCAAACGTAATAAAAGAGAAACAGCTTTACATTGCATGTGTATCATTGTAAGCGCTATCGTGTTTTGTTTTTTGTATGGAGGTGAAATGATGTTTCGTAAAATAAGGATGTTGATAGGAATCGTAGTATTATTTATTCTGGTTGCGTGTTCAGAAGGGATTGCTTCCACTAGCTCTGAGCACCATTTGATAATTTCGCACTTTTTACCAGGAAGTCATCCGATACAAACAGATGTTTTTCAAGCTATTGGTAATGAAATGAAAGAAAAGTCTAATGGTGCTATTTCATATGATTTGTATCCTGCCAATGCATTAGGAGATGCAGGTTCACAATATGATATGGCTGTTACAGGAGAAGTTGATATCGCTTTAAGTGTTCACGGTTATTCACCCGGAAGGTTTCCACTAGTATCGATATTGGAATTGCCTTTTTTTGCAGAATCAGCAGCGCATGGATCTGAAATCATGGAGCATTTGTATGATGAGTTTCCAAGTATTCAAAATGAACATAATGACACGATCCCTTTATTTTTATTTACAGCCGATCCAGCACAGCTAGTAACGAAAGCGGAGCCGATTAAATCACCGGAGGACGTGAAGGGATTACGAATTCGCTCTCCTTCTCCATTAGCAAATGATATTTTAGAAGTGCTAGGAGCTGTTCCGGTATCTATGCCGATGGGAGATGTATATGAATCTATGGAACGTGGCGTCATTGATGGAGCGATGATTCCTTTAGAAGCGTTGTACAATTACAACCTATATGAAGTAGCAAACTATATTACGATTGGAAACTTTTCTACAACTCCTTTTTTTGCCGTTATGAATCAAGATAAGTATGAGCGATTGTCCGAATCAGAAAAAACAATCGTTCAACAAGCGACTGGTATAGAAACTGCAATAAAAAGTGGCAGTGTTTTTGATGAAGATGGCAAAAAAGGGAGAAAGCTAGCAGAAGATAATGGTGCCCAAGTGTACGAAGTGATGGGGAATAATTTAGCCGAATGGAAAGAAGCTTTGGATCCTATTTTTGACGCTTGGGTTAACGAGATGGAGAAAGACGGTTTGCCTGGAGGCGAAATCTATCAGCGAGCTTTAGAACTGAAAGAAGAGTTAAGATGAAAGAGGCGATTATAAATGGATAGATGGATTAAACAATTAGCGAAACTTTCTCATTTTGCGGCCCAATTTATCTTGTTTTTGATGGCTATGTTTATTACGTTAGATGTATTATCAAGGTGGCTTTGGAATAGACCGATCACAGGAACGGTAGACTTTATGGAACTTGGGCTGTCAATGGTGATTTTTTTAAGCATTGCTTATACACACGTAAAGGAAGAACATATTACAATCGATTTTTTTGTGGAACGTTTTTCAACGCGTACGCAATTTATTCTAGATGGCATTATTCATTTAATTATTGCGGTGTTATTGGTTTTGGTTGCATGGAGTACGGGAAGGTACGCCGTTCGTTTGTATCATGCAAATACAGTGACAGGTGATTTAGCTATTTCATTATATCCAATTGCATGGCTTGCTGTTATGGGATTAAGTTTATTTGCTTGGGCTGCTTTGTTGCATGCGATACGTTATATGCAAAAGGGGGCCAACACAAATGACTCCTGAACTGATTGGGTTGTTAGGAATTATTGGATTGATTATGCTGCTGTTATTAAAAATACCAGTAGGCATTGCATTAATTCTCATTGGTTTGATCGGTACAACACTTATCCGTGGTTGGGATGTTGCGTTTGCTCAGTTAGGAAGAACTCCTTTTGATACAGCGAGTTCATACTCGTTAAGTGTGATTCCGTTATTCATATTAATGGGAATGCTTCTTTCGTATACAGGAATGGGTAAGGATTTATACCGGGCTGTTGATAGCTGGATTGGTCATTTAAGAGGTGGATTAGCGATGGCAACTATAGGTACGGCAGCTGTTTTTTCGGCTATCTCAGGTTCGTTAAATGCTACAACTGCAACGGTTTCTAAAATAACTTTACCAGAAATGAAAAAATATAATTATAAGCCAAGCCTTTCTACAGCGTGTGTTGCAGCAGGCGGAACATTGGGTATTCTCATACCGCCAAGCGTAATATTAATTTTATATGGTATACAAACAAGAGAACCGATTGGAGAGTTGCTCATTGCAGGTATTATCCCTGGAATGATCCAAATGATCATTTTTATACTCATTGTTGCATTGCTTGTGCGGAAGGATCCTTCATTGGCACCTGTAAGATCAGAACAGGGATCAACAAGAGAAAAACTCCATACGATAAAGAGTATTTGGCCATTTCTAGCGTTATTTCTAATTAGTATTGGCGGAATTTACGTAGGGGTTTTTACACCTACAGAAGCGGCTGGAGTCGGAGCGATGGGGGCCATGCTTTTTTCTTTTCTTTCAAGAAGATTGAATTGGCACAAGCTAAAACTTGCCTTTAATGAATCCGTAAAATTGACAGCATATATTTTTTTAATTCTTATTGGCGCTACGTTATTTAGCCAGTTTTTAACGATTAGCAGACTACCAGTGGAACTAACCAGTTTAGTTAGTCATTTGGAATTGAACCCATATGTTATTCTAATTGCTATTTTGTTGGCATTGTTTTTGCTTGGATGTTTTATTGAAGGTTTGTCGCTTATTGTGCTTACCATTCCCATTATCTATCCGATTATTTTAGAGTTGGGATTTAACGGTGTTTGGTTCGGTATCATTATGGTAATGGCAATTAATATCGGTTCATTAACGCCCCCACTTGGGATTAGTATTTTTGTAATTAAAGGAGTTGCTACAGATATACCTGTACAAACCATTTTTAAAGGCGCTATCCCGATGATTGCTGGGATGATAATTTGCGTACTGATCCTCATTGTCTTTCCTTCCATTGTCACTGTTTTACCGAGTTTAATGAGATGAATTATTAGCGAAAGGGGCTTTCAGGACATGAGAGCTTCTTTTTACAGAATAAGAAAGTATAAAATTAGGTGCTTGGAGATAACGAAATAACTGAATAGCCACGCCCGGCGCATGAGCCCAGCAACGATGCGACTTTAGAAATGCGCCCTACGATAAGTCCTCATCGGTTCGTCGCCTCACCGTGATTCCTTTATCTTTAGTTGATTCGTTCCATTCGCTACGTTGCTAAACGGGCGCCCCGCGCCTTTGTTTTTTTAGTATTTCAAGTTTTAGAAATTAGTATTCTCATTAAATATAGCATCATAGCTTGCGATAGTTTTTAAATTTTTCCGTACTTACGAGAGTGATCATGTTTGTCCAGCTTGTTAATAGCCTTAAGGACAAGGGAATCTATGTTAGCGACATCGCGCGTATAAAAAGTATTTATCTTTTAGGAAGCCTAAGATGGTAGCCTTTGTTAATGCTTCAACGGTGGGGTGCTTCCACCCTTCTTTATTGAAGATTGCTTGATCAGAAACGAAACATAACCTATCAAGTAAACTGCTGAGACTTCATTATGTTGCTAAAGCTTTGCAAAAATATGTTATGCTGAAATTAAGAACTGCAAGGGAGGATGCTGACGGTGAAAGTAAACATAATAGAGCTAAACGAGAAGCAACAATTATCTATAAATGAAATCGGGAACAACATTTGGATTGCTTCGGAAGCACAAAAAAAGAAATACGAAATTATAGATCAAGCAAATACTTTACAAACAAAGGGTATTATTGTTTTAAATTGTATTCCTGTTCATGATGAAAAAAGGAGACGTTTTGAAGAACGGTTTTTAAACCGGCCTAGATTAATAGAAAATGAGCCAGGATTTGTTGCAATTCGCGTATTACGCCCAGTACAAGATGACATATATATAGTCTTGACTCAGTGGCAGACAGAGGAGGCTTTTCGAAACTGGCAGGCATCTACTGCCTACCAACATGCACATAGAAAAAGAAAAACACAGCAAGGGATTGACCAAGAAACAGGTGTACTAAAAAACAAACCTTACCACAAGTTGTATCGACCAATTACTAATTAAATTATCGAGAAATAGCAGATTATGAACGAAAGAGGACTGTAAGTATGGTAAATAAACGACATGAAAAATTATATTTATTTGAAAAAGCATTAAACTATACTGGGGTTGGATTAATTATTACTGACCCTAATTTAGAGGAAAATCCGATTATTTTTGTAAACAGAGGTTTTACAGAATTGACTGGGTATATGGAAAATGAAGTAGTTGGGAAAAATTGCCGCTTTTTGCAAGGAACAGAAACAGATCCTTACAGTTTGGAGCGGATTCGTAAAGCAATACAAGCAAACGAATCGATTACAATACAGGTATACAATTATAAGAAAGACGGGACAGGCTTTTGGAATGAGTTATCGATTGACCCGATGTGGGTGGAAGAAGAACAAAAATATTACTTCGTCGGTGTGCAAAAAGATGTGACCAATGAGAAGGAGAGCGAACGACTATTACAAAATAGTTTGTTAGAGATCGAAAAGCTTTCAACGCCTATTGTACCGATTCGCGATGATGTAGCGGTCTTGCCGCTCATTGGAAATATGAATGATCAACGGATGGAAACAATGATGGCAACTATATCTACCTATATGGAACAAGCGAATGAAGAATATATTATTATTGACTTATCTGGTCTACACGAAGTAGATACATACACGGTATCACGTCTATTAAAGATTCACCAATTTATTTCATTAATGGGAAAAAAATTATTATTTGCTGGCATTCGTCCTGATATGGCATTAAAAACGGTGATTATTCAGGATACATTTAAAGATATGAATACGTTTAAAAATGTAAAGATGGCGTTGCATTTTATAGATAAGGAGAAAGAGGATAAATAGGTTACACGTTAACAAAGCAGAAGGCGACAACTACTCGAGCGTCTCCTTCTGCTTTTTTTGAACTTTTGTGTCTTGAAAATTCTTCCTAATTTACACTGGAGATTTCCAACTGCAAGGGTAGAGGCAGAGATCGCTAACATTCATTCTACTCTCCGCCTTTCCAACGTTTCCAGAAAGGGGGAGCTGTTTTTTGAAATTAATTCTAATCCTTAAAAATGAAAGGCTTAACTCTGTTAGCTCCATCGAAAAATGGAAGCGCCAATATTGTGTTTAATAGTAGATTATATTATGATGTACTATGGTAGAACTTTTATAATGAATTGTGAAAATAGTCACTTAAATAAAAAGTGTTATCAAGTATGAAGTAAAGGAGCTTATTATGAAAATAGGGATTGATAAAATAGGTTTTTACGCTCCGCATTTATATGTGGACATGAATAATTTGGCAAAAGCTAGAGACGTAGAACCGGCAAAATTCACCATTGGTATTGGTCAGGAAAAAATGGCTATTGCACCACTTACACAAGACGCAGTTACATTAGCTGCCAACGCAGCAATGGAAATTCTGGATGATTCGGATAGAGCTGCAGTTGATTTTGTTATATTTGGTACAGAAACAGGAGTTGACCACTCAAAAGCAGCAGGGGTTTATGTTCATCATTTACTGAACCTGCAACCTCATACGAGAACAGTAGAAGTAAAGCAGGCATGTTTTGGCGCAACTGCTGGTATTCAAATGGCAAAAGGGCATATTGCTTTAAATCCAGACAGTAAGGTTTTAGTATTAGCTTCAGATATTGCGAGATACGGGCTTCGAACTGGCGGTGAGGCGACACAAGGTGCTGGTGCAGTTGCCATGATCATTAGTAAGGATCCAAAAATTTTGGCACTTGAAGAGCCGTCGTCCTATTTAACAGAGGATGTGATGGATTTTTGGCGTCCGGTTTATTCGGAATATGCACAGGTAGATGGGAAACTTTCGAATGAAATGTACTTGTCGTTCTTTGAAAAAATTTGGAATGCATATAAACAAAAAACAGGGTTAGGTATTGGTGACTTTGCTGCTATTTGTTACCATCTTCCATATACAAAAATGGGATTAAAGGCTTTACGTACTATTTATGATCAAGGCACTGAAACAGATAAAGATCGCTTACTGGAAAACCTGGAATACAGTAAAATTTATAATAAACATGTCGGTAATATTTATACAGGCTCTTTATATTTAAGCTTTCTGTCATTGCTTGAACATCAAAGCAATCTAAATGCGGGTGATAGAATAGGGTTGTTTAGCTATGGTTCTGGAGCTGTTGGAGAGTTCTTTACTGGTCTTCTGCAACCTGATTATCAAGTCCATTTAAACACGAAACAACATCAGGATTTACTCGCGTCGAGAAAAGAAGTGAGTGTGGAAGAGTATGAACAAATCTTTGAAGCAAAATTGCCTAAGGATGGAACAGATTTTGAACTTGATGTAGACGCTGACCCAGCTAAAATAAAGCTTTCTGGAGTTGGTGGTCATATCCGTCATTACATGAATAGTAGTCAAGTGAAGGTTTAAAGAGGTATGAGCGGGCTTCTCGTGTATGGAGAAATCCGCTCGTTTTTTATGCATGCAATTTGCAGTAAGACTTGCTATTCCATAGTAAGTAGGGAAGCTCAGAAGATAAGTGGAAGATTCAACTGAAGTCACATATCCGCTTCTGTTTAATTAAAAATAGTAGGAAATAAGAGAAAACCCCAATTCATGGAGTTTTTACTGTTAAATAAATCGTTTGGATGACTGTTCTGACTATTTTCTTAGTCCAAAAGTTTACGAAAAACTTTGGCGTTTGGTTATTTCTTGAGAAATAGCTTCCGTTAATTCTGAAGTCATTTTAGGAACAAATGATTTTAACGCTGGATTGATCACAGGTCCCATTATTCCCCCTGCTTTGATATCCAAATGGCCGGTCATTTTCGTCTGGTCAGCGTTAATAGCCTTGGCATTAAATGCTCCACTACCGGTAAATTTTTCACTTAAGCCTTTCAAGTCAAATGTTACTTTTTCAGGCTTTTCCCATTTGGTGATAATCACCTTTAAATGTACTTTCTTATGAACGATACCGAGGTCGCCTTTGAACGTCCATGTCGATTCCTTATCGTTGATAATTTCATGATCAATATAACCAGGTACTAATGGCGCCCAATAGTTCATGTCGCTAACAAAATTCCACACATGTTCAATTGGCACATTTAGGGTAACCTTCTTCGTTCCACTAGGCATAAAATGTCTCAGCCTCCTTTTATTTATCTAGGTTTAGTAACAATTGGTATTAAATTTAGCAGCAACAAAATAGGATAAAGAAAATTCGCGCCTCATTTAAATAATTATAACGTACATCAACAGCTAATATAAAACAATTATTAAGCTATAGTTTATGTTATACCACAAATAAGCTATATTTAACCATATATCAATCGGAAGATAATCAATCTAGATGGAGAATAGGAAAAATTATGAACAATAGGTATAGTAATCGAGATTATTATTTTCACAAAAGGTGCTATTTACAGAAGAAATAGTGTAAAGCAAGTACACAACACAGTATAAGCAAGGCGAACAGTTAAGTCACAAGTAAGAACGAGCAACCAAGCATAGTATTCAAGCCTCAAGCTAGATCGAGCAACCGAGTAAGGGGAATAGTTAAGTCACAAGCCAGATCGAGTAAGTAAGCAAACCGAACGTTTAACTCACAAGCTGATGAGCACTAAGTAGAGAGCTCGAGCGAGCCTCGATCCAGCTATCCAGTATAAATCAAATAAAATGGCCGTAGAAGCAAACGGTGAAAAAGAAGGGAGTACGGTGAAGTGGGGATACTGATTCAAGGAAAGAATGTTTCCAAAAAAGTGAATAATAATTGTATTTTAGATCATATCGACTTTACCTTTTGTCAAGGCGAAGCAGTAGCAATTATTGGTACGAATGGTTCAGGGAAGAGCACGCTGCTTCGGCTTTTAACTGGGATTACGCAGCCTTCGAGTGGTACTATTCAACGTGATAATTGTCGTATTGGCTATGTACCAGAACAATTTCCGGTAAATATGTCGTTTACAGCATTTGACTACCTTTATCATTTAGGGAGGATTGAAGGGCTATCCCGTGAAACATCGAAGAAGAGAGCCCGCCAACTTCTCAAGCAATTTGGTTTACAAGCAACGTCTAAAGTAATGAAGCTCTATTCTAAAGGAATGAGGCAAAAAGTAAACATCATGCAAGCATTGTTACATTCTCCCCGTCTACTAATTTTAGATGAGCCATTATCGGGTTTGGATGATACCGCTCAATTAGAAGTCGAGTCTATTTTATATGAGCTAAAAGAAAAAGGACTGACCATCATATTCACCTGTCATGACGATATACTTTTAAAACGACTTGCAGACCGTATCGTCCATTTGCGAAATGGCAAGTTCATGGAAGCTACTGAAACAATTTTAGCAACAAAAGAAAACCCAGTTACGATTGAAACGACCCTTCCAGCTGACTATTTAGTACTGAAGCAATTTGACAACAACCCCAAAATAAATGCGATGCAAATACTTGCAAATAAAGTTATATTCAAAGTACACCCGTTAAAAAGCGATGAAATGATTCTTCAATTGATTCAAGCTGGTGTTTCCATAATTTCTGTTACGCAAACTAGACAGATTGACGTTTTTAATAAAGAGAGGGGGTAAAGGAATGAAAGCTTTAATTGTGTATCATTTAATAGCTTACATTAAATCTTATAATTACGTTGCGCCAATGAGCATTTTTATTATGATCCTAGTAGTCAATTATTCTATCTATCCTAATCCCGTTTTAGCAAGCTATGGAGCGACAGCTATCTATTTGTATATCATTGCAGCCTGGATTTCCCTTCGTTTTTTCCATACAGAAGATATAGTCCAACAACAAGTAACCATTCTCCATGCTGGAAACGATAAAAAATATTTTTGCAGTATGTACCTAGCCGCAGGTTGTATTGTGGCTCTGTTAGCTTTTGTTTCTATATTTTATCCTCTTGTATTTGGGATGTTTTCCAAGCAGGTAACGTTGCAGGAGCTTGGAATTGGATTTGCAACGCATTGTTTATTAGGAATGGTTGCAATTACCTTAAGTGGAGTATTTTCTAGAGCAATCATTGCTAAAAAGATAAATTCCTGGTTAGGACTCAGCTTCATGCTTATTGTGTCCATTGCCTCTTTAGGGTTAGAACAACTAATACCGGGATATTGGAAATACATATTATTTATCCTTCCGCCAGTTTCAGAAATGGCTCTACTTATGAGAGAGCCATTAGACCTTCATGGCATTTTCTGTGTTTATTTATGGACCGTGGCATATATAGGTGTTATGGTGGCGGCGTTTTTTATTATTTATCGTCGTAAAAAGAAATTTTCATAAAAAACATGCCGTTCCAAGGGTGGTAGAGGAAGCTTTGACGTATGAACATAGCCTATTTACCCTGTTCTTTGCTATATATATTACCAAACTTACTTCCTAAGCGTCTTCTTAAATTGTTAATCTTTTTATTCCGTATATAAGGTGCTGTAAGACTCCCATTTCAGAAGTTGGATAATCTGTACTGCAACAAGTCTAAGTGGGAGATAACAGCACCTAAATGCCTGATTCGTTCGTCTAACAATCAGTGGGGGGAATGAAAACCCTCACTGATTGAAGATTGCTTTATTGGATTTTTAGATAGAGGAGGAATACGCTTTTGTTTGATTTAACGACAATCGACTGGCTAATCGTTATACTATGTGCGTTATTTATCGGCTTTTCCAAATCAGGTCTTCCGAATTTAGTTATATTAGTTGTTACATTAATTATGTTTGTATTTCCAGCTAAGGAATCGATTGGAGTTTTACTTCCTATGCTTCTAATTGGGGATTTGTTTGCAGTTCTCTATTATCGTCGTAATGTTATTTGGAAATATTTAATATCACTTCTTCCATGGATATTACTAGGTATCATCAGCGGTTTTTTTGTTTTACAGCAAGTAAATGATGACCAGCTAAAGCCAATTATTGGTGCGATTGTACTCATTATGATTGGTTTAAAAGTCATTCGTGATCGATTTGGAGAACGCTTTAATCAGCTTTTACCAACTTCCTTATTTTTTACAATTATCATGGGAGTTCTCAGTGGCTTTACGACGATGGTAGGAAATGCTGCTGGTGCTATTATGACTATTTATTTGTTAGTAAAAGGTGTACCAAAGAGGGAATTTATCGGTTTATCACCGTCAATTTGATTAAAGTTCCTTTTTATAAGAATAAGAAAGTATAAACTTAGGTGCTTATGGATAATGAAATAACCGAATAGTCACGTCCAGAGCATGAGCCCAGCAACGATGCGACTTTAGAAATGCGCCCTACGATAAGGCCTCAGCGGTTCGTCGCTAAGGGGAAGGCCGACTAAAAACGGGCTTGCCGCCCAGACGTCGGCATACCCCAGTTTTAGTGGCATGATTCCTAAATCTTTAGTTGATTCGTTCCATTCGCTACGTTGCTAAACGGGCGCTTACGCCTTTGTTCCACTATAGGAAAGTATAAAATTTTTTGGTTTATAGTATAAGAAAAACAAAGGCTTCCGCCATAAGACTTGGCGACAAGCCAAGTTTTTCTAATTGTATTTAGGATTAATCAGCAGTTCATCATTCAGTTTGAATGTAATTCATGATTCCGATTATTTTATTGGGTGCCTTGTTAGGTGTTAGGATTTTGCCACTTATACCACAAAAAGTGTTCACTAGTTTAGTTTTACTATTGGCAGCTATAGGAGGAATATGTTTAGTATTTGGTTAACGTAATGAGGGGCTCCGGAAAAGTTGCTTGGGAAGCTCGAAAGTTGCTTAGGAAAGCCGCAAAAAATCCCACGCGAAATGTAGAAAGTAACATAATTCTATTCAGGGTTCATTTAATAATATTTACCTGATAAAGGCTAGTTTGCATGAAGCAATTGCATGAATGAACTAGATGAAAAAGCTATACATAATAGATCACCATAATAACAAGTGAAATAAAAATCTTACCTGCAAATTTCACTTGAATCTCCTCCAATCATGCGTGATTTGTTCACTTCTAGTATAAAAGTAACAAATCGTTGTTAATTCTGTATGAAAGTAGCGTAAATTATTTGTAAATATACGTAAGAAGAGCTGTTCAAAACGCTATTAAAATGAGACAAACCACATGGATTCTAATTTAATAATCTGAATGCCATGTGGCTTCCTTTAATAGGGGTCATTAACTTATACTGGAATCTGTTTTGCCAAAGAATTGAAAAACCAGAGGATATAGCAGTTGATTACGAATCTGTTGTATCATGTATGTCAATAAATTTTCTACTGGAATTGTTTTTGGGAATAATGACTTGCAAAATGCCATTGTTTAATCTCGCTTTTGTTTCTTTTTCAGATATAGCAAATGGAAGCGTAATGTTTTTTTCTGCTTTGCGATTGTAAGTGTCGTTATCAGTGTAAGAGTGATCTTCGGCGGTAATTCGTAATTGATTACCAAATATTTCAAGTTGAATTTGATCCCGTTTAAAACCAGGTAATTCGGCTTCTACAATTACATTAGCTTCTGTTTCACGGGTGCGAACGTTCAATGGCCGCTTAATTAGCGCATTGAAATTTTTGGCAGATTCGTTGAAGAAAGCGTCCATTTGCTCCATAATACCTTGAAAAGGCCCACGTTCTCCCCTTTTCCATCGATTATGATCCATTAGATCCCACCTCTTTCTTGCATATTTATTATTACTATATGCTGTGCTGTTCCAATCGTTTTGGGCGGGCGCATAAAAAATAGAGAATTCACTTAAATCAAATGCTAAGTATAGCAGCAAAAAGCTTGAACTAGATCGTAAAATCTTTACTAATGTATTCCTAGTATTTACATTCTAAATTTCATGATAAAAACAATAATTTTCCTGTTATTTCTATTGAATTACCTCTAAAATATGCTTTGTTTCTAAAAAATTTTAAGAAATATTTAATGGTTTAAATGCAATATATTGGAAGCGTTACCTTAGTTAATTTATAAGTAATTGTGATTAGTCATAAAATTATATATTAGAGTAAAATAGTCTAAATAAACGTTAATTATCAAAAAAAACAGTATAGACAAAAAATAATTCTGGTGATATATTAGTTATTATTCTTTTTAGGAGGGGATTCTCTTTGTTAACTAATCCACTAATAGCTACTGTACTTATTTTTGCTTTAATTGCACTGGGAGAATGGCTCTCCATTATTTCTAGAGCAAGGATTCCTATGTTGCTTACTGCAATGACAGGATTTCTTGTCCTGGTATGGACAGGGATATTTCCAGAAGATATTTTGGAAAAATCACAATTTGCAGCCTTAGGAGCGATTTTAATTGGTCCAGCAATCGTTCATATGGGGACGCTGATTCCTTTATCTTTATTAAGGAGTCAAATCAAAGCCGTCTTTATTGCATTAAGTGGTATAATCGTGTCAAGTGCGGTTATTTTGATTGTTGTTTCACTTATTTTTGACTATGCAACTGCTGTTGCCGGAGTAGGACCACTTAGTGGAGGAATTATCGCTTTAATTATTACTTCTGAAGAACTTGCTGCAATTGGCAAATCTAGCCTTGTTGTTATCCCTGCATTGGTTGTTGCTTTTCAAGGTGTGCTAGGCATGCCGTTAGCACTAAACTTTATGCGTAAGTACGCATTAAAGCTACAGAAACAAATGGATGCAAATACATTTATCCCTATGGATGCAGGTTTGACGTATCCACAAGGGACGAGCAAGACAGATAAAATAAATCCATTAAAGCAAAGTTTAACGTTAAAGCTGTTTTACGTGTTTGTGGGTGCTGCAATTGGTGTTGCTCTTGGTGAAGTAACGCCGATTCATTATAGCTTATGGTGTCTGGCGATTGGCATTATTGGTTTGAAACTAGGGCTATTGGAAAGCAAATCTTTGGAACAGGCAAATTCATTTTCTATAACGATGGTTGCAATTATTTTTGTAGTTATTGGAACGATGGCAGGTGTGACCCCCCAAGAGGTTGTACAAAATCTACCTAGCATTTTAATCATTTTAATTTTAGGAACATTCGCAATCTCTGTTGGTGGATATGTGATGTCAAAGCTTGTAAAATGGGATCCTCTAAAAGGAATGCCTGTGGCTTTAACAGCGTTATTTGGATTTCCGGCAGACTACATTTTATGTGAAGAAGTTAGTCGCAGTGTCGCTAGAAATAAACAAGAAGAGAAAATTATATTTAATGAATTGCTTGCACCAATGCTAATTGGTGGTTTTACCACTGTTACGATAGCTTCTGTAGTTCTTGCAGGTATTCTGGTAAAAACATTGTAAAAGGGGGAAGCGAAATTGGCAAAGAAGCTAATAAAAAACGGAATTATTGTTGATGGCAATGGTGGAGAACCAATAAATGATGGAATTGTTGTAATAGAAAACGAAAAAATTACGTATGTTGGAAATGAAAGAGAATACCAATCGGATGGGGCGGAAACTGTAATCGATGCACAAGGAGGAACCATCTTACCTGGTTTTATTGATACGCATGTACACATGATGTTTGAATACTCCCCGATTGCTAAGCGGTTAGAGACGCCATTTTCATTTATGTATTACCAAGCAGCAAACTATTTAAAAGCAACATTACATGCTGGCATAACTTCTGTTCGTGACGCTTTAGGTGCTGACCTAGGTGTGAAAAAGGCTATTGAAGTTGGACTTATATCAGGACCGAGGATGCAATTAAGTATTAATGCATTGACGATCACTGGAGGTCACGGTGATGGTTATACAGTATCAGGGAATACAGTAGATTTATTAGCTTCTGATTATCCAGGAATGCCAAATGGTAAATGTGATGGGGTAGAAGAGGTTCGCAAAAAAACAAGAGAAATGTTGCGTGCTGGTGCGGAAGTCATCAAAGTTCATGCGACTGGTGGCGTGTTAAGCGCAACAGACCATCCTGAATTTACGCAATTTTCATTAGAAGAGCTGAAGGTAATTGTAGAAGAAGCCCGTTTTCGTAAAGGCGTTAAGGTGATGGCTCATGCTCAAGGTGCTGAAGGTATCAAGAACGCGGTAAGAGCAGGTGTTCACTCTATTGAACATGGGATTTTTATCGATGATGAGGCAATTGAACTGATGCTAGAGAATGGAACGTATCTCGTTCCCACGTTATTAGCTCCAGTAGCTGTATTAGAGACGGCAAAAGAAGTAGGAATGCCAGATTCGGCAGTTGCAAAATCAAAAGAAGTGATTGAACAACACCATGCAAGTATTGCGAAGGCGCATCAAGCAGGCGTAAAAATTGCCATGGGAACGGACGCTGGAGTTATGAAGCATGGGACCAATTTGCGAGAGCTAGGATTAATGAGGAATGCTGGAATGAGTACTATGGAGACAATCGTTGCCTCTACGAAAACAGCAGCGGAATGCTTAGGTTGGGACGAGCAGGTAGGAACCTTAGAAACTGGTAAACTAGCGGATATTATTGTTGTAAATGGAAATCCATTAGATGAAATTGATGCGTTAGCAAATAATGATACGATTCAAGTTGTTATCAAGCATGGGCAAATCGAAAAAAATATATTGAGCTAAATCTGTTAAAAAAGAACCTAAGTTCAAAATCCCTCTCAAAAAAAGTAAACCGTATGAAATCTAAATGGAAATGATTTTATACGGTTTTATCCGTATATAAGGTGTTGTAAGACTACCGCTTCAGGAGTTGGATATCTGTACTGCAACAAGTCTAAGTGGGAGATAACATTACCTAAATGCCCGATTCGTTCCTCTAACAATCACTGAGGGATGAATGGGAACCCCACTGATTGAAGATTCACTTTATCGTGCTTACATATAAGAATATGAATGACCATAATGCAATAATTGTCGAATATGGGGGAATATTGTTTGATAAATAATCGAATTTCGTTAACTATACTATTATTTAGAATTTTTCGTAGCTATTCTTTAAGGATAGACCTTTCTATAGCTGTGAGCGCTGCTGACCCCATTTAATCGGGCTATATCACAATTAAAGCCTTTTGACGATGTCGTCCATTTATTTATAAGCTTATATAGAATCCTATTTTTTAAAGGAAGGGAGAAGTGAGAGCATCCAAACAACCATTCGTACGACGTCAATTAACAGTAAAGTAGAACAACAATCACTTACATTTCGTATGCCTACAAAAAATGATGGGGCAGCAGTATGGGAATTAATTCACCAAATTGACAACCTGGATTTGAATTCTTCTTATAGTTATCTCTTATGGTGTGATATGTTTTCCGAAACATCCATCGTTGTGGAGGAGGAAGGAGAGGTCGTCGGGTTTATATCCGGGTTTATCCATCCGAATAAACCGAATACATTATTTATTTGGCAAGTGGCTGTAGAGGCCGCGCAGCGTGGAAAAGGTCTAGGTACACATATGCTGTTGCAGTTGTTAAATCGTAAGCGAATAGCACAGGTTCAATATATAGAAGCCACAGTAGCTCCATCTAATTTGCCTTCGCAGTATTTATTCTTAGGCTTGGCTAAAAAGCTAGATACAGAGTGCGTCGTTGGCAATTATTATACTTCGGTCGATTTTCCAAGAACAGGACATGAAGATGAGCAATTGTATAAAATCGGTCCTATTAGAAGGGCAAATAATAAATAAAAGGATGATTTGGTGACTACAACAGTAGTGAAAAATAATCGGATGCAAATATTTGAAGAATTAGAATCTGCAGTTAGAAGCTATAGCAGAGGCTGGCCAACTATCTTTGAAAAAGCAAAAGGCTATAAACTTTGGGATATAGATGGAAATATGTATATTGATTTCTTTGCGGGCGCAGGTGCGCTAAATTACGGACATAATCATGACACCATGCAGGAAAAACTGATCGCTTATATTCAAGATGATCATATTATTCATAGTTTGGATATGGGTACAACACCAAGAAAAACCTTTTTAGAAACATTTCATAACACCATTCTTAAACCCCGTAATCTGGATTACAAAATTATGTTTCCTGGACCAACTGGAACGAATACAGTAGAAAGTGCATTGAAAATTGCCAGAAAAGTAACCGGTCGCGATACAGTGATTAGCTTTACAAATGCTTTTCATGGCATGACGATTGGCTCTTTATCCGTTACTGGTAACTCGTTTAAACGTCATGGCGCTGGCGTTCCGCTTCATCATAGCGTATCGATGCCGTATGATAAATATGTGAATGATCAGGATTCAATTGCTTATTTAGAGCGGTTTCTAGAAGACAGCGGCAGTGGCGTTGCTTTACCTGCTGCAATTATTCTTGAAACAGTACAAGGAGAAGGCGGTATTAATGCAGCCAGTATAGAGTGGCTACAAAAGATTGCCTCTATTTGTGAGCGTTGGGATATTTTGTTGATCATCGATGATGTTCAGGCTGGATGCGGCAGAACAGGCACATTTTTCAGCTTTGAGCCAGCTGGTATAGCACCGGATATTGTCTGTTTGTCTAAATCAATTGGTGGCATCGGTCTTCCAATGGCGATTACATTAATCAAGCCAGAATATGATCAGTGGGGTCCTGGCGAGCATAATGGGACATTCCGTGGAAATAACTTAGCTTTTATTGCAGCAACAGAAGCCTTAACTGCATTTTGGCAGGATAATACATTTTCAAAATCTATTATCCAAAAAAGTAAACTGGTTAGACAGCGTATAGATCGTATCATCGATAAATTCCCATCATTACAGGGAGAAGCTCGAGGAAGGGGGCTTATGCAAGGAATTGTGATTCCAGAGCCTAATTGTGCTTCAGAAATTTGTAAGGCAGCATTTGATATCGGTTTAATTGTCGAGACGTCTGGTCCAAACGATGAAGTTGTCAAATTCCTACCGCCTTTAATTATTGATAAAGAGGGAATTAACCAAGGATTTGATATTTTAGAAGTAAGTATGGAGCATGTATTGAAAAAATAATAATCAATAGACAAAGGAGAGATATACCAATGATTGTGAAATCGCTTGACGACATTATAGGTACAGACGATGAAACATCGAGTGATAATTGGACGAGTCGCCGATTTATCATGAAAAAGGACAATGTGGGATTTAGCTTAAATGATACGCTTATTAAAGCTGGAACGACCAATTTCTTTTGGTATAAAAATCATATTGAGGCTGTTTACTGTATTGAAGGAGAAGGGGAAATTGAAAAACTGGAAACAGGTGAAATATATAAACTAAAGGCTGGAACGATGTATCTACTAAATGAACATGATAAACACGAACTTCGTGCTAAAACACAGATGCGGATGGTTTGCGTTTTTAATCCTCCTTTGGTGGGGACAGAAACACATACAGAAGAAGGTTATTATCCGTTATTAACCGAATAAACAAAATGGTTATAGGAGTTGCATGTCGCAGCTCCCTCTTTCATTATATGGTCGTGTGGCAATACTTTGTTTAGAGAAAACCTATCCAGAAATTCATTAACTAAGGATGTAGCCTCTATATGGAGCGTGTATAGTAGAAGATGTGTTAGAAACTTTAATCAACAGTAAACCTATTTAAAGATTAAAGGACGTTCATCAAGGAGGAGCAAGTTATTTAGTAAATCCTACATGGAATGTTACTTGTTATGAGCATTCGATAGGAGTACTGCTTCTTATAAGAAAGCTTGGTGGTAGAGTCGATAAAGTATGAAACAGAAAAAAAGCACCGATAAAGAATACGGGTATTACAATGATATTCCAAATGTTCATTAAGTTAACCACCTTTACCACCTACTAGGATAAAGGACGGCTGATTGTTTCCATTTTTACGCTGAGTTATTATAAGTCAATGTTTAACAAAGTGTAAGGGGATGATTGAAAATGGCAAAATACGAAGCAATAAGTTTAACTGGCTGATTGTGAAACATTTTCTTGCTTTGGGGCAATATTTAATAAAATTACACCACCAATTATCGCTACTAGCCCTAGCCCTGTTAAATAACTAAAAGGTTCTTCCCAAAGGACAATACCGATTAAAGCGGTTAACGCCGTTCCAACTCCTGACCAGATAGCGTAAGCTAAACTTAAGGAAATTGTTTTTAAGCTTAACGACAAGAAATAAAATGCGAAACCAAATCCAATGATAAAACTTATCGTTGGTAATAGATTACTAAACCCGTTAGATAGCTTCATCATCGTAGTTCCAAAAACTTCCAAAATGATCGCTATTATTAAATGCATATATCCTTTCATCAGCCATTCCTCCCATTATGTCCCGTTCGATATTCTTAAAGCAACCACTCCGCTAATTATAAGGATAAGTCCAATAATTTTTTGAATGTGAGCTCGTTCTTTAAATAGAACCATTCCTACAACGGCAGTTAACGCCGTTCCAACTCCTGACCAGATAGCATAAGCGGTACTTAATGGTATTTTTGTTAACGTTATAGACAACAAATAAAAAGCCATTCCCATGCCTAACACAACACCTAGGGAAGGAAAGAGTCGTTTAAAACCATGCGATACTTTTAACATGGTACTCCCAAACACTTCACTCACGATGGCAATCATCAAAAGGATAAATGGATTCATTCTCTTCCCCCCTATTTCGTCATTCTAAGTAGTCTTTCAATTACTTTCTCTCGTAGATCTTTATCTATCGGAGCCATATTTAACAGCTCCGAATAATAGAGTCCATCAATTGCCAGCCGAATAATACTTGCATCCACGGGATCTAAT
Organism: Virgibacillus pantothenticus; assembly: GCF_018075365.1. Lineage (GTDB taxonomy): Bacteria > Bacillota > Bacilli > Bacillales > Amphibacillaceae > Virgibacillus > Virgibacillus pantothenticus. The sequence goes on along the minus strand of NZ_CP073011.1, from coordinate 2,373,788 downwards.
CTATCTTGTTCTACCTGTTTCTGCATATGCTGATATCCTTTCGCCATTCCTTCTGTAATATGAGGATCAAGCATGGAACTAGCCATAATACCTACATTAAGTTTAGCATTTTGATCAAGATCCCACTTGGACACTTTAACGAGGGCCCTTGTCCATTTCCCTTTTTCGTCAGGGTCTTTAGCAGCGTAATCATGAAAATGCTGCGTATATTGTTCAAAAATATAGTCAGCTAATCCTTTTAGTAATGCATCTTTATTAGGGAAATGATAAAGCAGCCCCCCTTTACTAATTCCAGCGTAGCTTGCTACGGCATCCAATGTTAACGAATGAAAATCATGCTCTAAAACAAACGCTGTACCGGATTTTAATATATGCTGTCGTTTCTTTTCAGCCTTAGATAACATATTTATCCCTCCAGGAACAAAGGCGCGGGGCGCCCGTTTAGCGACGTAGTGAATGGAACGAATCAACTAAAGATAAAGGAATCATACACTAAAACAGGGGTATGCCAACGCCTGAGCGGCATACCCGTTTTTAGTCGGCCTTCCTCTTTGCGACGAACCGATGAGGCCTTATCGTAGGGCGCATTTCTAAAGTCGCATCGTTGCTGGGCTCATGCGCCGGACGTGGCTAGTCGGTTATTTCGTTATCTCCAAGCACCTCATTTTATAGGTTCCTATACAATAAAAAAACCATCCAGACGGTTTTATTTAGAATTATATATGACTATAAAATAACTGTCAAAGATTTTTTCTCCCTTGTATTCTTTAAACTTCGCAAAAAAAGCAGCTGATCATTTCCATATATTGCTTTAGCCAGACGATAGAGTTTCCTTTATAATGGTAGAGGAGGTGATATATTGTATATTGGTTTAGTAGTATGTATTCTTGTTAGTTACTTATTAGTTAAAGGCTACCAAAATACACAGAAACTCGTCGTTAATGAAATTACGATAGATACAGACGATAGAGATAGTAAAGAAAATACGCTTCATATATTGCATATCTCAGATATGCATTTAGAAAACATCTCTGTTACTCCAGACCGTTTAATAGAAAGCATTGGTTCTCATAAAATTGATATAATCGCTCTAACTGGGGATTTTTTAGACCGGAAACGGAGTATACCCAAGCTAATTCCTTATCTAAAAGCTTTAAGTAAATTGCAACCAGTGTACGGTTCATTTGCTGTTTTTGGAAATCATGATTATGTGTTAAACGAGTCAAACTTTGTCAAGCTTAAGAATGTATTAAATCAATATGGTTTTCAAACATTGCAAAATGAAAATAGGCAGGTAGAGATAGATGGGAAGCAAATAAATATCGTTGGAATTGACAATTATTCCACGAAACATAGCGATGTGAAAAAAGCTTTCACTGGTATAAATCGAGGCACTAATTTAGTTTTAACCCATGATCCTAATGTAGTATTAACGATGAATGACTATCGATTTGATTATTTACTTTCTGGACACTTTCATGGAGGCCAAATTCATTGGCCAAAACCGTATCATCTTCGGAAAATGGGACAGTTAGTAAAGATGAATATGGTAAAAGGGCTTCATCAATTAAAGGGACGTCCATTTTATATTAGCGAAGGGCTTGGTCAAACCGGCTTTAATATTCGGATTGGCAGTCGCCCCGAGATAACCATTCATCATTTTTCAGTGAATAACCAGATAGAAAAGGCAATGTAGATATTGTAATAAAAAATCCAAATATCGTCAGTATCCCTTATTTGAATAACATGGACAAAATCTTGCTGCATGAGTTTCATTTTGTAAAATGTGGCAAGAGACTAGGACATAAGAAAATACTATATAGCAAAAGCCGAACAATTATAAATTGATTGTCCGGCTTGTTTGTTTAACAAAGGCGCGGGGCGCCCGTTTAGCAACGTTGTGAATGGATCGAATCAACTAAAGATAAAGGAATCATGCCACTAAAACAGGGGTATGCCGACGTAGACGTCTGGGCGGCAAGCCCGTTTTTAGTCGGCCTTCCTCTTAGGGACGAACCGATGAGGCCTTATCGTAGGGCGCATTTCTAAAGTTGCATCGTTGCCCGGGCTCATGCGTCGGACGTGGCTAGTCGGTTATTTCGTTATCCACAAGCACCTAATTTTATACTCCCTTTCTTATCGTTTAAAAAAACTCCTAACGTCGTTATGTCAAAATACATCGCTTTCCGCAGGTCTCCTCTGCTTCCTCGAGTAAAAATTGCTTTCCTGCGGGGTATTCCAGCTCTTGCTGTCCTGTAGGAGTCTACATATTTTGACTACGCTAAAAATTTGTGTATACACGTTAGATGATTGATTGCGTTTTTTTTAATCACTGTTTTAGTTATGTTCCAGTCTCTTTTTGCATCATTTTATATATTGTTAATATGGAAGCAAGTTAATTACAATCAAAAGCTAATCTATTTTTATCCCGTATATAAGGTGCTGTAAGACTCCACTTCAGGAGTTGGATAAATCTCTACTACAACAAGTCTGAGTGGGAGATAACAGCACCTAAATGCCCTATTTCGTAAGAGGCCTTTAGGTCTTACCTTTATGGTACTAACAATTAGTGGGGGAGGAATGAAAACCTCTACTGATTGAAGATTAACTTTATAGGGATGAAGAAAAAACTCCACCTGAGAAGTTTCGATTCATGGTATGATAACCTTATTGCTGTTGAAAAGGTAGGTTAATCACCATGGAAGTTATTACTGGTAAATTATTGCTCATTTTTCTGTTTATTTTCATTATACATAGTATTGAAACATTGGCTTATGCTGTTCGTTTATCAGGGGCGAGGGTGAAAATGATTGCCTCTGCGCTTGCGTTATTTAATGTTATGGTTATAGTATCTCGTTTAGCGAATATGATGCAACAACCGTTTACAGGTAGTTTAATAGATACAGCACCACCTGAGCATGCGCTTCAAGTTGTAGAAGAGCAATATCGGATTTTAATTGGAGCTTCCACGGCTGGTACGATAGCTGGAATTATCGTTTTTCCGACATTTATTGCATTGTTTTCTCGGGCCATCATACACTTAGCTAATGAAAAAGGATCGATCCCTGCACTTATTCAAAAAGGGTTATCGATTGAATTTTTTATGCGAGGGTGGAAGCATATCCGTTTACCAAAACGAACAGATATAAAAGGGTTGCGGATAAGTGACATTCCGGTGAAATTATTTCTTATAAATACAATCATTACGGCTATTTATACGATAGGTGTACTAGCAGCCTTATATGCATCATTGCTTGTGCCAGAACGCGCCGCGACAGCAGTAATGGCTTCCGGCTTAATTAATGGAATAGCGACGATTTTGCTAGTAGTGTTTGTCGATCCAAAAGTTTCTGTTTTAGCAGATGATGTTGTCAATAACAGAGGGAGCTACCGAACGTTAAAAGGAGTTTCACTTATGATGGTCAGCTCGCGTTTGCTAGGTACATTGTTAGCACAAGCGTTATTTATTCCAGGTGCAAAGTATGTGGCCTGGTTTACGAAATTTATTGTTTAGAACACAAACCTTGCTTTCTTTCAGGGTGTTTGTTTCCCCGAAATGTAAGATGCCGTAAGACGCTCATTTCGGGGAGTGAGCGTAAATACAAGGAAGTTGGGGTTAACGATGACTAAATTCATGTTTTCGTTCAATGGCACTTAGCTCTTATCCTTATAGTACTAAAAAATCAGTGGGGGAGGAAAGAAAACCTGATTTGGTTTTAATTTATTTCAAATTAACATCGCTATCATTAAAATAAATAACGTCCCATCATCATAGTGCCAGGTGGCTTGAAAGCGAGTGAGTAAGATCAAATCTTTTTTGCTTGGCGTAATTCTGATAATGGACTGACCAGTCGATGTGGATAATTTTTCCATCAAGGGTAATGCAAGGTCGTTCACTGGTAGAAAATGTTAGAACCAATCGTGCTTATCAAATTTAAAGATCAAGCTTACAGTTAATCCTTCATAGGTAATTGTTACTTTTACATGTTGATGATCCATTTCCTTCCAGTCGATAAAACCGTTTATGATGGCGTTTGGCAATCAAAAACCCTCTCCCAAATTAGTGATAAGTTTTCCTTTATCCATATATATCAGAACTAGTCTGGTAAAATATAGTTATCAGCCCTCAATAAATCCTTTTCCATCTTGAAAACAATCATATACTTCAAATGGTATACGAACAAAGGCGCGGGGCGCCCGTTTAGCAACGTAGTGAATGGAACGAATCAACTAAAGATAAAGGAATCATACACTAAAAACAGGGGTATGCCGACGCCTGAGCGGCAAGCCCGTGTTTAGTCGGCCTTCCCCTTAGAGACGAACCGATGAGGCCTTATCGTAGGGCGCATTTCTAAAGTCGCATCGTTGCTGGGCGCTGAAGCCGGACGTGGCTATTCAGTTATTCCCTTATCCCAAAGCAACAAATCTTATACTCCCTCTATATACTAACGTTTTCTCTTGTTTTCTTTGTTTTTCTTAGAATTTCATTTTGTTTTTTACTCATCAACAATATGTTAAGACCGTGTAGGAATCATTTTTAATGTAGAAGGGTGCACTTAATAAGCCATCCTTCTTCTTTTTGAAAAAAATGGAGATTATTACTGCCTATGATCGCACTCGTTTCCCTATAAAACAAAAAAAGACGATTGACTGTGCAGGAAGCCTTGGACAGTAATGCGGATAGTTTACTTTCATAGGGGGCTTTGTTTTATCTTGAATCAAAGCTGCATGATTCGTGTAAACTTTCGCCGAACCAGTTTTTCCAGTTTGCAAATAACCACCATGCTCAAAAAATGTTTGAACTGCTGATGGAAGATGTTTATTATCTGATAGGGTAAAAGAATTTCGGTCTTTTTCTTTTCCAGCTCCGCACAGTGCTTCGTATTATGCTGAAATGCTCGATATGTTTTGGAATAAGGAGACTTGAAAAACAAAACAATTAGGAGTAAAGTTACAAGCAAGATTAACCAGAACATCATTATTTCTCGTCTTTTCAACGAGCTTATCATTGCCTGTGAGATCGTTAATGTTGTGATTGTATTTCCTCTTCTATTTTAGAAAAAGGGGAGCTAGTCATAAGACACATAGCATACCCTAAAACCGATAAGAAGTATGGTGCAGGAAAGCTTGTTATGAAAGAGCCATACCCTTGTTTTTGAAGGTCTTTTGAAAGAAGAACTACCTATACATTAATGGCAAACAAAATAAAAAATGATAACCACAAAATGGTGCGATTTCTAAAGCATCGTAAGAGAATATGATTTTTGCAAAGAAAAGGATTCTTACTTCATCCGCAATGATGACAGATTCTAATGATGAAGAAAAAGCAATGATCTGCTGTTCCTCTGATTAGATATTCCAAAAAACACTACTTCAAGAGTTATAGTCGATACGAAGTGGTTAGATAGCAGCACATAAATTCCCGATTCGCTCAGGACTATCATTCAGTTATGGATGGAATAAGATTCCTACTGTATGAAGTTTTACTTTATAATAGTTGAACTTGTCGTATGTATACTTCAATTAAAGGTATGGAGAGTAGAAAATGAAGCTAAGTAGAAGCAGATTATTGGAAACATTAAAGCAACAAATTAGAACAAATAAACATATTATTGGTGTTGCAGCAGGTTCTGGGCTTACAGCAAAATATGCGGAACAAGGAGGGGCGGATTTTATCTTAGCCCTAAGCTCGGGAAGATTTCGTCAAATGGGGGTAAGCTCTTTAGCTGGTTTTACAGCATGTGCAAATAGTAATGAAATTGTGATGGATTTTGCTATCCGGGAGTTATTGCCGATTGTAAATAAAATTCCAACTATTTTCGGCTTATTTGCTACAGATCCGACGATCCATATAGAAGATTATATCAGACGGATAAAATTGTGCGGTTTTTCTGGAATAAATAATTATCCGACTGTCGGTTTAATTGATGGTCAATTTCGAGAAGCCTTAGAAGCACAGGGTCTATCTTTTGCAAAAGAGGTTGCAGCTATTCAAATAGCGAACCAATTGAATTTATTTACGGTAGCATTTGTATTTAATCAATCGCAAGCAATCGATATGCTTAAAGCTGGAGCGGATGTGATTTGTGTCCACCTAGGTTTAACAACGGGTGGAGTATTAGGAGCAAAACAAATTCAATCCTTACAGTCTGCTAAGAGGTTAGCCGTAGATATTTTTAACGCGTGTGATGAAGTAAATCCGAATGTCATTAAAATGGTATATGGTGGTTCTATTAGCCGACCGATTGATGTGCAGTTTATGTATGATGGCACAGACATAGACGGATATATTGGCGGGTCGGTTTTTGAACGTATTCCAGCTGAACAAGTAATTACCACTGTAACGAAATCATTTAAAGAAACGTATAACGTACAATATGAAGCTTCTATTCAAAAGATTATGGAAGGCTTTGCAAATAAAAAAGATTATGTTGATTTTATAAAGGATTACATAAGCCATCATTATATGGAGGAAATTACATTAAATGATTTGGCAGCTATTTTAAACTTATCCAGAACTTACGTAAGTACGTTATTTAAAACAGAAGTCGGGGTTCCATTTGTGCAATATTTAGTTGATTTTAGATTAAATCGGGCAATTGAAATGATGCAGGAAGAGAAGCTTCCCTTGGTAACGGTTGCTGAAATGGTTGGTTATCCTAATTACGCGCAATTTAGCAAAATATTTAAAAAAAGAAAAGGAGTTCCGCCAACACAGTTCTTAAAAAAATAAAGTGAAACTTCAATCAGTGGGGTTCTTTTTTCGATTGCTGATCGTTTGTACTACGGATATGACCAATAATCTTCTAAAGATATTAGGTATTTCGTGCCAGTTGAATTTCTCGCTTTCCTACAAGTGTTTACCTTGTAAGTTGGAAAGGCATGTCTTACTTCCAGTTATATGATAAATAAAATTACCTTTTTTCAACGAAAGCTTTGAATATATAAGGAAAGGCTTACAAATTATTGGATGAAAGTGAACAAAAAGACAAAATCAACATACATAACTACATTAATATTTACTAGCGAAAACGGTATCATATATATGAAAGGAAAAACATTGAACAACCATTATTTTCGTTTCGATATGATGCCGTTTTCTTATTAATGTAAAAGGAGAGAGTACATTGACAAATACGATTGCTTTAGCAGGAACGTTTGATACAAAAGGGAAAGAGTTTTTGTATGTCAAAGAACTTATTGAATCTTTAGGGTTTCAAGTATTGACGATCCACACAGGTGTATTTACGCCTCAATTTGAACCGGATATTTCTAATGAAGCGATCTTTCAAGCTGCTGGAGAAAATATGCAAGCAATTGTAACTGCAAAAGATCGTGCAAAAGCAACACTTGCTCTGTCTAAAGGAATGGAAGTTTTATTACCGAAGCTCTATGAAGCTGGAAAATTTGCCGGAGTGCTTTCTTTTGGAGGATCAGGAGGGACCTCTATTGTTACTCCTGGGATGAGAGCATTGCCAATTGGAGTTCCAAAAGTGATGGTGTCAACGGTTGCTTCTGGTAATATAGCACATTATGTTGGGACAAGCGATATTATGATGTATCCATCTATTGTTGATGTGGCTGGATTAAATCAAATATCTACAAAGATATTTACCAATGCTGTTTTCGCAATTGCTGGAATGTTGCAATTTAAAAATGATCAAGAAATAGAAAAGAAACCACTTATTGCGGCCACCATGTTTGGCTTAACCACACCTTGTATTAATTATGCAAAGGAGTATGTGGAGAAACAAGGCTATGAAATGCTCGTTTTTCATGCAACTGGAGTTGGCGGGAGAACAATGGAAAGCCTTATTGAGGATGGATTTATTGAAGGTGTACTGGATATAACTACAACAGAATGGGCTGATGAGCTAGTTGGTGGTGTTTTAGCGGCTGGTCCAAATCGATTGGAAGCAGCAGCGAAAAATCATATTCCACAAGTAGTTTCTGTTGGCGCTATGGATATGGTTAACTTTGGACCTTTTGAAACCGTTCCCGAAAAATTTTCAGGTCGCAAGTTTTACAAGCATAATCCAACTGTGACGTTAATGCGCACAAGTGTGGACGAGAATAAGCAAATTGGAAAAGTCATTGCTAATAAATTAAATCTGGCACATGGTAGTACTGCTTTAATCCTTCCTTTAAAAGGGTTATCTGGACTAGATGTAGAAGGGCAACCATTTTATGGACCTGAAGAAGATCAAATGTTATTTCATACATTAAAAGAAAACGTAGATCAAACAAAAGTACAAGTAATTGAATTGGAGCAGGCGATAAATGACCGAGCTTTTGCAGAAGCAGCTGCAGAGAAATTAATTCAATTAATTGAAAAGAAAAAAGGAGTGAACTAATATGTTAACTAGAAAAGAGATCATGCAACGATTTAATCAGCAAATCAATCAAGGTAATATTTTGCTTGGAGTTGGAGCTGGTACTGGAATTACTGCCAAAAGCAGTGAAGCTGGTGGAGCAGATATGTTAATTATCTATAATTCTGGTCGCTACCGCATGGCAGGTCGTGGTTCTTTAGCAGGGCTGCTTTCTTATGGAGATGCGAACCAAATAGTAGTAGAAATGGGAAGTGAAGTACTTCCAGTTGTCAAAGATACTCCTGTTCTTGCAGGTGTTAATGGGACAGATCCATTCCGAGTGATGGAAGTATTTTTAAAGCAGCTGAAAGATCAAGGCTTTAGTGGGGTACAAAATTTTCCTACTGTAGGCTTAATTGATGGTATTTTTCGTCAAAATCTAGAGGAGACTGGCATGGGTTATGATTTAGAAGTAGAGATGATACGCAAAGCTCACGAGCTGGATATGCTTACTACTCCTTATGTATTTGATGAAGAACAGGCTAAAAAAATGGCTGCTGCTGGAGCAGATATGCTCGTAGCGCATATGGGGTTAACGACTAAAGGTACCATTGGTGCCAAAACAGCCCTAACATTAGATGATGCGGTAGAACGGATTCAAAAAATTGTTGATGCGGGTAAGTCCGTTAACCCAGATATTACAGCTATTTGTCACGGCGGTCCAATCGCTGAACCAGACGATGCAGCTTATGTGATTAAAAGAGTCGACGGTATTGTTGGGTTCTTTGGCGCTTCCAGCATTGAACGCTTTGCCGCAGAAAAAGGAATTAAGGAACAAGCAGAGGCATTTAAACAAATTCGTAATTAGATTTTAAAAACAGATATATATTCAATTTCAATGGATAGGAGCAAAAGGTGCCTTGAAATATTTGTTTGCAACTATCCTTATTTTCTTAACTTTATTGTAATAAATTGAAGTGGTCCTGCGCATAATGAGTGTAAATATGAAGAAAGCTAGGTGAAAAGATGGAAGTGAATGATAACTTTCAACCAGGCGAAGTAGTTTATATCATTATTCGCAATCCACATGCTCAAAATGTTGCCCATATTCAACAAGCTGCAGTCGTTGAAAACCCGGAACGCCAAAATGAGCTGGCACTATTTGTTTATGAAACGTATTATCCTTTAACGGAGGAAGTAGCGGTATATAAATCTGCCGATGAGGCAGAAGCAGCTTACGCGACTGCGTTCGGTGTCCCAGATCAGGAAGGTTATTATGGTTAAGCCGTTCGTACCGCAGCTTGTATATGTGGAGCCAAAAGCGTTGGAATACCCTTTAGGAAAAGAGCTTATTACAAAATTTGAAAATATGGGAATTGAAATAAGGAAAACTACCTCTCATAATCAAATTCGTAATTTACCAGGAGACAATCATTTTCAAAGGTATCGTGTAGCTAAATCTACTTTAGTGGTCGGTCTGCGAAAAACATTGAAATTTGACACGTCAAAGCCTTCCGCAGAGTATGCTATTCCGTTTGCAACTGGCTGTATGGGGCATTGTCATTATTGTTATTTACAAACAACAATGGGTAGTAAGCCATATATTCGTACGTATGTTAATGTAGAAGAAATATTTGAAGCTGCCGAGGGGTATATGGGCGAACGTGCTCCTGAAATCACTCGATTTGAAGCATCTTGTACGTCTGATATTGTAGGTGTCGATCATTTGACACATACGTTAAAGCGAGCGATCGAATTTTTTGGACAATCGGAGTATGGACAGTTGCGATTCGTTACCAAATTCGCCCATGTAGACCATTTACTCGACGCAAAGCATAATGGAAGAACGCGCTTTCGCTTCAGTATTAATGATGATTACATTATTAAATATTTTGAACCTGGCACGTCACGACTTCATGAACGAATAGAAGCAGCAGTGAAAGTGGCAGAAGCTGGCTATCCATTAGGATTTATTGTAGCGCCAATTTACTTACATGAAGGCTGGAAGTCCGGTTACCACGAGATGTTTGAAAAACTAAAAGATATGCTACCAGAAAAAGCGAAAAAAGATATGACTTTTGAACTGATTCAGCATCGTTTTACAAAGCCAGCTAAACGGGTTATTGAAAAAAATTACCCGATGACAAAGCTGGAGTTAGATGAAGCGAAAAGAAAATATAAGTGGGGACGTTACGGAATCGGCAAATATGTATACAAAGATGAGGAGCAGGCTGATATAAAAGCAACATTAGGTGGATATATCGAAAAGCTTTTCCCTAACGCAAAAATAGAGTATTTTACGTGAAATAGTGAGTTGATTTTGGAAGGTACTTCATCGTCGCCAACGTATTAAAGAGAGAATAGAGACAATAAAACTAAGGTAAACAGGAACAAAGGCGCGGGGCGCTCGTTTAGCAACGTAGCGAATGGAACGAATCAACTAAAGATAAAGGAATCATGCCACTAAAACTGGGGTATGCCGACGTCTGGGCGGCAAGCCCGTTTTTAGACGGCCTTCTCTTAGAGACGAACCGATGAGGCCTTATCCGTAGGGCGCATTTCTAAATTCGCCTAGTTGCTGAGCTCATGCGCCGGACGTGACTAGTCGGTTATTTCGTTATCCCCAAGCACCTAATTTTATAGTATCCTATACAGCAACGAAAAAAGGCTACTCAGTGTGATCAGGTAGCCTCCTTTAAAAAGGCATAAAATTAGAAACAAATATGAATTCCCTTCGCTTTTAAATTATCGATACATTCACGTAAATATACTTCATCATGTTCCGGATAGATCGGTCGCTTTTGAGGGGCTTTCCCTTCTGGCGCATATAAACTATCCTCTGTATGCTGGCTACAAGCTTTGCCACGATAAAATGGATTTTCCCACAAAGGGTCAACGCAGTATCCCCTTGTTTTCATTTCATCCATAATCAATTGATGGTATAAGAAGAGGCGATAAGGAGAATAGTAAAATAAATAATTGACGGTTGCATGCTTTTTCCCCCAGCCATTGCCACGTAAAGCACAGCATTCTCGATGTTGACCTAATAATTGTTGTCTCGGTAGTTTTGTAATTAGTTTTTCATGCCAAAGTCTCATCACATCTTCCTTCTAAACGGTAAATTTTATTTGTTACGACCGTTTATCCCCGTATATAAGGTGCTGTAAGACTCCCCACTTCAGGAGTTCTGTATTGCAACAAGTCTAAGTGAGAGAAAACAGCACCTAAATGCCCTATTTCGTTCAGAGGCCCTTAGGTCATACCATTACGGTACGAACAAGCCGTGGAGGAGGAATGTCCCCCTCCTCTTATTAAGTATTACTTTATAATTGTAATACATTGTCTTTATCATTGCGAATTATTTTTGGACTAAAGGATGGTCTGGGGTAAGCAACGGAAGGGGTAGAGCATCCATTTGAGCAGGTAGCAGAAAAAAACCGAGCAAGTATTTGTTAATTTGAGCATACAATAGTTTAGAATGAGTAAGCTCTCGTTTTAAATTCGAGCAAAGGTTCAGATGAAGCAAGCATTTAGCGACTCGAAGCATAAAAAAGATCAGCACGTACACATAGCAATAAAATAATCTATATTTATGTAATCGTCAACAGAATAATAAATCGGTTACAGCCTTCTTAGGAAAACAATTTTTATGGTGGAGAAGCTGATGTATGATAAAATGGCATTATGGTAAATAAAAGAAGTTTTGGAGGGTATGCGCATGATCATAGACTATTTTCTTACACTACATCCAGTAATTCAAGCACTGATTGCAACTTTATTTACATGGGGAATGACAGCACTTGGCGCGGCTCTCGTTTTTACAACCAAAAATTTTAATCAACGTTTTATGGACAGCATGTTAGGTTTTGCAGGCGGGGTAATGATTGCAGCTAGCTTTTGGTCGCTATTAGCACCAGCGTTGGAGATGGCTGAAGCAAATGGCAATACGCCATGGATCCCTGCTGCTGTAGGTTTTATGTTTGGTGGGATTTTCCTTTGGGGGATTGATAAAATATTACCCCATTTGCATCCTACTTCACCAATCCAAGAAGCAGAAGGGATTCATCCGAATCGTAAAAAACGAAGTACGCTACTAGTTTTAGCGATTACGATGCATAATATCCCAGAAGGTTTAGCTGTTGGTGTGGCGTTTGGTGCTATTGCAGCAGATCTACCAACAGCAACCGTTGCTGGAGCTGTAGCCTTAGCAATTGGAATCGGGATTCAAAACTTCCCAGAAGGAGTTGCGGTTTCCATGCCACTGCGCAGGGAAGGAATGTCGAGAAGAAGGAGTTTTATGTACGGGCAGTTTTCAGGAATGGTTGAACCAATTGCAGGTATCATAGGAGCTTTGGCTGTAACCTTTGTTCAGCCTTTATTGCCATATGCATTAAGTTTTGCTGCAGGAGCCATGATTTTTGTGGTAGCCGAAGAGGTCATTCCTGGCTCACAAGAACAAGGGAACCGTGATTTAGCCTCCATGAGTTTAATGATTGGCTTTACAGTTATGATGATATTGGATGTTGCACTTGGTTAGAAAAGGACTAGGGAAAAAATCCTTCATAGAATTAAAAATTGCAAAAGCTCCGGAACCACTTAATGGCGATCCAGGAGCTTTTTCGCTATATGAAAGTGAATGTAGTTTTCTCAATTCTTCATTGCTAAAAGCTACAAATTATGTCTTCGAGCGTCTGTTTAGAGGATTGCTGTCTTGTTGTTGACCATTAAATGAATAAAACGAAGCAGCTGATGATAATAAAGAAAACGGGCTGAATATATGTGAGCATTTTAAATATTCTATGTTCGTTTTTTAAAAAGCTCAACTGTCAAGCGTAACAGGAACCCATCCCCTAACACTATTGATTAGCCAAATACGTGAACAGGATTCCAAATCCTTAATCGTAATGATTTTTTCGCTAATCATTCCTTTTTCAATAGCATGTTGACGGAAGGTTCCTGGTAATAACCCGCAATGTACTGGCGGCGTGTAGAACGCACCGTTCATTTCTACCACGACATTTCCAATTGTAAATTCCGTAACTTCTAACTCTGCATTCCATAACAGAACATCATCTGCATCTGGATGATCTTGTAAGAACGTGTGATACATTTCTCGGTTAGTCGTCTTATGATAATAGAAAGGATTGCTTTTATCGATTGCCTGTTGCGCGAGTTTAACTTTTAACGTTTGCAGATTTGTTTTTATAGGCTGTACATCAGAAGTGATCTCACCTGTATTGGCTAATAAAACACGTAGTTTATATGTCCCAGTATTCCATTGCGTAGCAATTTGTTCTAACTTCAATTCCATTTTTGTTACTTCAAATGGATACGAAAAAAAGGCTGCCGACTTTGCCATTCGCTTTAAATGATAATCAAGCAAAGAAAATTTTCCGTTTTCTAAACGAATACTTTCCAAAAGTTCAAAGTCGTTCATCTGTTTTTTTAACACAAGTGTTTTAGACAGCATTTCTTCATACTCTTCTTCGCTTGTAGAGTCCCATGTAATCCCGCCACCAACCCCATAAGTGGCCTCACCACTAACATTGTCAATCAATACTGTTCGAATTGGCACATTAAAGATAGCTTCTTTTTGAGGCGTCACATATCCAATGGCTCCGCAGTAGATATTACGTGGAGCTGTTTCTACTTCGTGGATAATTTTCATTGTGTTTACTTTCGGCGCACCAGTAATTGATCCACAAGGAAATAATGCTTTAAAAATAGCAGTAATATCTGGTTCTACTTCTGCTGTAACAGTTGAAGTCATTTGAAATACCGTTGGATAGCGTTCAATCGTAAATAATTGAGGAACATGAACAGTGCCGGGTTTCGCAATGGTACCTAGGTCATTTCGCAATAGGTCAACAATCATAACATTTTCAGCTCGATTTTTTTCTGATTGGTACAGCCATTCAGCAATTGCTTTATCCTCCTCTAATGTATTCCCTCTTTTTGCTGTACCTTTCATCGGTTTGGTAGTAATCAAACCAGCTTGCAAATGGAAGAATAACTCCGGTGAAGCAGATAAAATTGAGTGACTGCCAATATGTAAATAGGCGCAATAGTTCGCTGCTTGTGATGCGGTTAATCGCTGATAATATCCAAACGTATCACCAGCAAAACGGCTGAACATTGGAACAGTATAATTCACTTGATAAGTATCACCATTTTCAATATGATATTTAATCTGATTGATATTCTTTTTATACGCTGAAGCAGTTATGGGAAGTTTCCATTCATCAATTGTAAAAGGTCGTGCCTTCGATTTTTGAGCTGGTTTCGCTTCTGAAAAAATACCAAACCATAATAGCGGGAACTGATCACTGTTGTGAACTTCAAATGCACGGTCAAATGCTGGAGCAGCTTCATAAGCAAGAAATCCTGCTGCATAGTAACCAGCTTGGATATATTGTTCAATCGCTTGTAGACAAGGAATTACTTCAGATTGTTCATATGTAGAAATAATGGTAATTGGATCTGTAAATGAAATAGGGTTTGTATTACTAAAGTCAAAGCGTAAATAAGGGTTATGTTGCTTCATTTTCTAAACCATCCTTCATAGCGAAAAAATTCTTTAACAATTCGATTCCACATTCTGATAGAATCGCTTCTGGATGAGCTTGAATCCCTTCTATAGGATATTTTTTATGACGAAGGGCCATTACTACTCCATCTTTCGTAGTTGCACTTGTTTTCAAACAAGCTGGGATCGTGGCTTTGTTCACGATTAAAGAATGATACCTTGTCACCGCTAGCGGGTTCATTAAGTTGTGAAACATTCCTCGATTATCATGGGTGATGAGGGATACTTTGCCATGCATTGGTTCTTTTGCTTTTTCAATCGTAGCGCCAAATGCTTGGGCAATCGTTTGATGCCCGAGGCATATTCCAAGTATAGGGAATTGTTGATGTAATTTAGCAACAACTTCTAAGCAAATGCCAGCTGAATTTGGCGTACCAGGCCCAGGAGACAGGACGATCGCTGTTGGCTGCATATGTTGTATTTCTTCTACAGTAATAGCATCATTTCTTACGACATGGACTTCGAAATCTAGCTGTTTGATATATTGGACTAAATTAAAGGTGAATGAATCATAATTATCTATCATAAGGATCATTAAAAGCTGCTCCTTTCATTTGCGTATATTAGTATAACATAGGTGGGAAGTGGTTTAGAGTATTCGAAGCAGCGAAATAAATTACTTATGATTTAGCGTGCATTCTTGGTATAATGTACTATTTTCTCAGCTTATCCCGTATATAAGGTGCAGTAAGACTTAAGAGTTAGATAATCTGTCCAAGAAGTCTAAATGGGAGATAACAGTACCTAAATGCCCTATTTCGTAAGAGTTTTTTAGGTCATACCATTACTGTACTAACAATCAGTGGCTAAGAAAATAGCCCCTGATTAAAGGATCGCTTTATCCCTCAATGAAACGCAACCTTCTTTTGGTGTTGCAGCATCTGTGGCGGTATTTCTACGCTTGACGAACGTGATGAGAAAGATTCCATTTTTCTGTATTGTAAACTTTAAGCCATATATTTCATATTTACAAAAACTTCTGAACTGCTAAGCACACCTTTTATGCGTTTAAAATTTGTGTCTCTTCCTTGCAGCCAACGATCAAAGTCAAACATAAAAGGTTCTCTATTTCCTCCTAATGCAAACCAGGCATTTTTCGTTTTTGGTAAATATAATGCAGTATGCAGTGTTCCCGCCCAAGCTCCGTATTTAGTAGAAAAAACACCGTACTCTGTGCGGTTAAACATTTGAAAAGCCTGATAGGGATTAAAAACGTTCACTGATTGCTGTTCAATTGCTCGATAACGTCGAAGCGAATCGTCCATTCGGAATCGGTTTTCATTGGTTAATTTTTGAAAGTGGTTGGTACAAATAGAAGATTCTTGTACAACAACTGCTCGTGGAGAGGCTTCAACAACCTTCTTTTCTCCATGTATATCTAGTAATACATAACTAAATGTATGCCGATGTGGAATTTCTTTTAACAAGTTAATTGCTTCTTGAACATTCCGGCAGGATTCCAAAATAATCCGGCCAATCATATTGCATAAAAATCCATCACTTGACTGTTTGCGATTAATAAAGTTATAGCCCATCACTAATCCATGTTCATTCATCCCATCCGTGCGCCCAGTGATTTGCATCGTAGGTCCAATGGTGGCGTATCCAACATCTGTTGGTTGATACATCAAGTAACGTCCTTCATAGGTAGATGGTGCATTATCATAGTTCCGTACCATATAATGAGCCTCCGTGTAAATCGAACAACCACTGCGTCCATATTCCAGATAATAGCCGCCAAATTCTTGAATGGCTTCCTGGATATTCATTTTTAATGCGTCCGCTAACCCATGCAATTCTTCCCAAATACCTGGTGCATAATGGTGTAACAGCTCTTTTATTCTATGATGGTCAATGATAAAATGACGATCCTTTATCGGTCCCCATTGCTTTTTACGGTTAGGAAGAATGAATGAATTTTTAAGCAGACTTCCTTGATAATAGCCAAAATCGTAATGTTTGCCGCGATATTGGATGATATCACTATATACTTGTTGCACGGAAAAAACTCCTTTACATATCAAAATTGCCTGATCTAGTATTTTCTGTATCCCATATAAGGTGCCGGAAGCCTCCTATTTCAGGAGTTGGATAATCTGTAAAACAACAAGTTTAAGTGGGAGATAACAGCACCTAAATGCCCTATTTCGTAAGAGGTCTTGCCTTTAGATCATACCATTACGGTACTAACGATCCAGTGGTGAATGAAAACCCTCACTGATGGAAGATTCACTTTATTTAAATGAATTACATCGTGCTTCACTTCATAGAAATATGTTAGATAGCTTTATATCGTTACCTTGCCTTGTAATAAAATGAGAAGCTATATTGAGTTTACGTGATGTCACGGAAAAAGCCTAAGAAAATGCTTTATCAAAAATAGAGGAGTTGATTACAAAAACGAATACAATATGGAGTACTTCTATATTAGCTAGTTAATTAAAAATAGCTGTCTCTAGTTATTAGACAGCTATTGTCATATTAAGTTAAGGATTACGTTTCGTTATTTCTTGGTTCATCGGGTTTTCTCTGGAAAATTCAACGTCTGGTCGCAGTTTATTATGTTTATTTTGGTTATTTTGCTTGTTTTTATCTTTGTTACGATTTTTATTTTGCTCAGACATGGCAATACCTCCTTTAGTAACTGTTAGATTAACCTTTTTGTAAAAAAATATGCGTATGCGTGAGCTAAAACAGGGGGAAGCTCAAAAATGGAAAAATAGTTAGAAGGTCAAATTGACATGGACCGGAAAGTACGATTAACTTTTATTTTCCGTTCGACCTATTTTAAAAATATTGACACAAAAATGTATTCCGCGTATTATAATAAACTAAATCCGACTATTTTTATAAGGAAAGGGTGGTTTGTGTGAAAGTCCAACCAGTAAGTGAAGTTAGAGACCCTATACCCGCAAGTAATTCTCGTTTAAAGAAACCACAAACAGCACTGATTACAGGTGGCTTGATGATTGCTTTCATACTGGTAATATATTTATTTGCGACTCAAGCAATTGTACAGCCAATTTTGCTAGTACTTGGTTTATTATTAGGCTATACGTTATTCCATGCGCGTTTTGGGTTTACTTCTGCGTTTCGAAGGTTTATGTCAGTAGGCAATGGAGAGGCTATACGTTCACATATGGTAATGCTTGCTGTAGCGGTTACGCTATTTGCACCAATTCTTGCATATGGATATTCTTTTTTTGGTGCTGAAGTAAGCGGCTATGTTTCACCAGTTGGGGTCAGCTTGCTAGTAGGAGCGTTTATTTTTGGAATCGGCATGCAGCTTGGTGGCGGGTGTGCTTCTGGTACCCTATACGCTGTTGGTGGGGGACGATCCGTCATGTTTGTAACATTAGTTTTCTTTATTATTGGCTCAACGATCGGCGCAATGCATCTTCCGTTTTGGACAGATGATTTACCGAGTTTTGGAACTATTTCTTTAGCTACATCAACAGGACTGGGGTATGGTGGTGCATGGCTGCTATCTATCATTTTATTCGGAATCATTACATGGATCACCTTTATCGTAGAGCGAAAAAAACAACCTCCTAAAATGGCTACTGTTCCTTCGGCAAAAGGGTGGAAGCGTATATTACGTGGTTCATGGCCTTTATTTGCAGCGGCAATTGTATTAGCTGTTTTAAACGCACTTACGCTTATGACTCGAGGAACTCCTTGGGGAATTACGTCTGGCTTTGCGCTTTGGGGTTCAAAAATTGCGCAGCTATTAGGTGTAGATGTTGCAAGCTGGGGTTATTGGCAAGGCGAGAATGCTCAATCATTGCAAGCTTCCATTTTTGCTGATTCAACAACTGTACTGAACTTTGGCGTCCTTCTTGGTGCTTTCATCGCCTCTGCTGCTGGTGGTTTATTTAAATTTACAAGCTTAAATATGAAAAACGTCACTGCATCAGTGATAGGTGGTCTATTAATGGGTTATGGAGCTCGATTAGCTTTTGGCTGTAACATCGGAGCGTATTTCGGTGGTATTGCCTCATTTAGCTTACACGGTTATATATGGGGGATACTAGCTTTAGGCGGAACATTTATTGCCTTATATTTACGTCCGTTATTTGGTCTATCTGTACCAAAATCAAAAGATTCGTTTTGTTAAAGAAAAACTGTCGTTGAAGGAATAGCTTCATACGGCAGTTTTTTTTACTGTATAGGAACCTATAAAATGAGTGCTTGTGGATAACGAAATAAAAAAAGCAATTAATATATCAATTTATCGCTTTAGAAGCTGATTACCAAGTCCAAATTGAAACTAGCGTAATTAACTCGGCTACGTTATCTCCTTTTCAATTTCCTCCGCCGTTTGAATTACATTATTCTCCATTCCATAAGCATCGCTATGAAAATGATGAGGATTATCTTTGTGATAATGGAACAGACCCAGATTTAGTCGCACACCTTGTGGTAACGCTCTATAGAGGAAAGACTGTTGACGGTCCAAATAAGGAAGATGTTATTCCGCCAATCGATAAAAAGTATTTCATGTATTCTATAAGCAGTGATATAAAAGACGCACAAACTGCTATAATACAGTCTCCAGTCTATTATAGTTTAAATTTATGTCGTGCACTTTACTATTTTCGGGAAGGTGTGATAGCTTCCAAGCTAGAAGGAGGCAAATGGGCGAAGCAGATTATTTCTGATAACTGGAAACCATTAATAAATCTAACGTTAGATCATTATCAGCAGAAATTAACGAACCCAAGTTGGGACCAGGAGCATTTGGTCAACTTTGCTACATATATGCTAAAGAAAATAGGCCTCGAGTAATAGCTATGTGTTTTTTATGGCTATTTGTGTTTTACCTTACATGTGGGAGTAAGACCTGTCTTCTAATCTGTCAAAGTCAACTGAACCACTGCAGAATAAGATCTAGCGCAAGTCGAATTCCGATTCTAATTGACTAACAATCAATAGAGAGTGAAGAAAACCCAGTAATTGAAAGGTCATTTTATCCCGAATATAAGGTGCCGTAAGACACCTACTTCAGGAGTTGGGTAATGGTAATCTGTATAGCAACAAGTCTAAGCGGAAGTTAACAGCACCTAGATGCCCTGTTTCGTAAGAGCCCTTTAGGTCATACCATTATGGTACTAACAATCAGTAGGGAGAAAATAGCTGGTGATTGAAGATTCATTATATGTGATAAAATTCACAATTAAATTCACAAACATGTCACCTAAAATGTATTGCTGTATCCGATTACAAATGATATATTTTGTTGTAGACTGTTAGAATATGTTATAAAACGAGAGGAGGTTTCTATGTTACCACTCGAAAGGAAAGCGCGTATTAAAGAGCTGATTTTGCAAAAGAAAAATTTAAAGATAACTGACTTAAGCAAGATGTTCGGTGTCTCTGAGATGACGATTCACCGTGATGTTAAAATATTGGAGCAAGAAGGCATCATCACAAAAACGTTCGGTGGTATTTCTTTAGTGAAAACGGAGGAAAGCAAGCAAGACCGTTGCGTCTATTGCAGCAGATCGATCCATGAAAAATTAGCTTATCGGTTAATTTTATCTAATCACGATATTGAAGTGGCCTGCTGTGCACATTGTGGGTTGCTTCGTCAACAACAACTTGGAGATAAAGTGATTCAAGCCATTTGCCCAGATTTTCTTAGACAAACTACCATCAGTGCACCAATCGCTTGGTACGTAACCGATACTACTTTACATATGGGGTGCTGTCATCCGCAATTATTAACTTTCGAGTTTCGAGAGCATGCAGAGAAATTTGTAAAGGGTTTTGGAGGGAAAGTGTATTCTTTTGAGAAAGCAAAAGAAGTTTTAATGAAACAAATGAATGGAACGATGCAATGCAAGCATCACTAACTTGAAGAGAAGAAGGGGATTTGTTGTATCATGAAAAAAATATGGATCTTTATCGCAGTCGCTGTTTTATTGTTTATAACAGCATGTGGGCAAGAAACAACAAAAGAAAAAGATGCTGCTGATTCGGAAGAAGAACTTAAGAAGTTAAAAGTAGATTTTAAAGTTCCTGAATCAGCTGAACCAGGTGAAAATGTTGAATTAAAGGCAACCGTAACCTATGGTGAAGAAAAAGTAACAGACGCTGATGAAGTTGTTTTCGAAGTTTGGGAAAAAGGGAATAAAGACGACAGTACCAAATTAGACTCAACCAACCATGAAGATGGCACCTACACAGCAAAAATTACATTTGATAAAGATGGAGTTTATGAGATGTATGCTCATACAACAGCTAGAGATCTGCATACCATGCCTAAAAAATTCATTACAGTTGGTTCAGGAGATAGTGGACAAACGGAAGATGCATCTGAAGATGATGAACATGCCGATCAGGAAGCTGCTGGAGGCTTCGATCTGCACTTTATGGAACCTGAAAATGTGGTAGCAGGAGAAGAAACGGAGCTAATGGTTCATTTACAAATGGATGGGAATCCTTTAGAGGAAGCTTCTGTCCGTTATGAATTTGGTCGTAAAGATGCAGAGAATAAAGAATGGGCAGATGCGAAAGAGAGCAAAGCAGGTGAATACACTGCTTCCCATACATTTGCTGAAGAAGGAACGTATCAAGTAATGATACATGTGGAAAGTGGTGAAGATTTACATGAACATCAAGAGTATGAAATTGCTGTGACTAAATAAAGTGTGACTCTAAAACAAATTAATTAATGCTGCTTTTTTGAAAATCAAAGATAGTTTGCATATGTTATAATTATCAATATATAATCGTAACACTGCCATTTATACGGCAAAGTGGCGGTGACATGAAAGTTTAAAAAGTAATCTACGTCCTAATTTGTCGGGCAAGGTGGATTGCTTTTTATTTATCTTGCTTATTAATGCAGATAATGGGCTAAACGTAAAATTACAGTTTTATCCTCACGAGAGCACGCTTTAGAAGTGACCATCATATATTATACTCATTGAGCTCGTATATATCGTACTATAGAGAACCTATACAGCTAAGTATATAAGTATTAGATAAAAAGGATTTATATGATAGATAATTGCTGAAAACAGGAAGCAAATAGAAGAGAGACATTGAAACAAATGTCTCTCTATTCAACATATAGCTTATTGTTTTTCTACCTCAGCTAATTCCTTATCGATTTCTTCCTTTTGATAGCGTGGGCGATTTAAATCATAATCAGGAGTGGATTGATGTTTTCCGCTTATATTTTCCAATAATTCCTTGACATCAATTCCTGATGAAGCTTTGAGCGTTTCCTGTAAACTTGCCATTAAGTTCGTAGCGTAACCGGAAACTTTGTTGGCCCCACCATCGGTACCATTACCACCTGTATCCACGACGGTAATCTTATCAATATTGGATAGTGGGCTAGCTACTTCTTTTGCATATTCTGGAAGCATTTTAATAATCATATCTAAAATCGCTGCTTGACCGTATTGCTCAAATGCTTGCGCAATTTCTCGTTTTGCTTCTGCTTCTGCTAAACCAGTAAGCCTGATGACCTCTGCTTCAGATTCCCCTTGTGCTCGTTGTGAGTCCGCTTTAGCAAGACCATCCACACGCACTCGTTCCGCTTCTGCTTTAGCTTCTGCCTCAATGCGGTATTGATTTGCCTCCGCTTCTGCCATTTGCTTCATTTTATCTGCTGAAGCTGCTTGCTCTACAGCATAACGATCTGCATCTGCTTTCTTTTTAACTTCAGAATCATATTGTCTTTCACGTCGTAAAATTTCTTTTTCTTCTAATTCAATTTGCTTTTGACGTTCAATAATTTTAATTTGCATTTCTTGTTCTGTTACGTCCTGTCTTGCTCTTGCTGTTTCCAAATCATAAGCTTGGTCGGCACGAGCTTTTGCAATATCTTGCTCCCGGCGATAATCTGCCGTTTTTAATTGATTAACTTTTTCTGCTTCAGCTATTTCAGTGGCGCGCTCTAATTCGGCTTTTTTAGCATCCTTGGCAGCCTCTGCTTGTTTAATTCTAGTTTCTTTATCTGCCTCCGCAGTAGCAATATCTGCATCTCGTTTTACTTGGGCGATTCTTGGCTTACCGAGTGATTCTAAGTATCCGTTTTTATCTTTAACATCTTTAATGGTAAATGAAACAATAATAAGTCCCATTTTAGCTAAATCTTGCGAGGCAACACGCTGTACTTCCTGAGAGAATTTATCCCGGTTTTTGTAAATTTCTTCTACTGTCATAGAGCCTAAAATAGAACGAAGATGTCCTTCGAGTACTTCTTTTGCCTCTACTTCGCGATCTTCCTTTGTTTTCCCAAGGAATTGTTCAGCAGCTGTAGCGATTTCACTGATGGAACCGCCAATTTTTATAATAGCTGTTCCATCAGCCATAACGGGAACACCTTGTTCTGTATACACTTCAGGTGTTGTTACTTCTAATTTACTAGATAATAGACTAAGTGGCTCTGCCTGTTGAAAAACAGGTAATACGAATGCTCCACCGCCACGAATAATTTTAATCTTATTGCCAGATTCATCGACATGGACATTTTTACCGCCAAGATAGCTTCCAGTTACAATTAGTGCTTCATCAGGTCCAGCAGTGCGGTATTTGGAAACAAAAATACCAATAAGTGCTACTAATAAAAATATGACAATCCCAATAATAATCCAAAATCCTTCAAACATATAATTCCTCCTTGTATAGTTGATTTATATAAATATAAAATGTAAAACCGAAGTGATAAACCTATCTAAGTCAAACAATGCGACTTAGGTATGCTGGTATATCTGTATAAATGATTTCTATAATACTATAAAAAATGGCTGTGTTTCCCATACAAGCAACCTGTAATAGTTAGCTAAGTTCGTCTACATCTAATTTATTCTTATCATAAGGCTCGACATATAGGACACCTTCCTTTATGTCTAAAATCAGCACTTCTGCTCCCTCGGGTATCGGTTGGTTATCATAGGCAGTTACAGGTTTGGAAATTCTCCCGCTTTTGCTCTCAATGACGACTTCTCCATAACCGTCAGCTGGGATGGGAATGATGATTTTCCCAACACGACCAATTAAAGAATCTTCGGTATAACCAAGCGATTCTTCGGCAGAAGCCAAAGGGATTAATATAAATACATTTAACAGCGTATCAAGAATAAGGGCAATAAAAATAGCAGTTAAAATAATGAGCAGGCTGGAAATTGAAGTTAAGGTTTCTAGTAAATAGCCTGTAGCAGAAAAGAAGGTGATAAATGCTAGAATAAGAATAGGGTTGGCTATTGGCAATACCTCACCAATTCCCTCTAATACATCGCCAAAAAGCATATAAATGATGGTAAGGGCTGCTGCTATGATTAGCATGTATAAGTAAAGTGTCTCGATTGGCAACCCAAAAAGAGTCATATGGATCCCCCCTTTTTTATCATTATGGAAATCATTTACTTACAATACGAACGAAATGTATGAAAAGTTTCAAATTATGTCATAATTAATTAATTTATTTCGTAAATAATGTGCTGCTCGCATTCTCTTTAGGAGTTAGATAATCTTGTAATATTACAAGTTATTAGTCGCTGGTTAAAAGCAACAATCTGGAAGCCTGCTTATCTTTGGATACGCAGATTCGACAATAGAGCCAGTCCGTAAATATACACACTGTGGTTGGGAAGTTATAACTAAAAGTATGAATTGTATAAATTTACCAAATGGACAGAACACCTTTTACTTAGGTTTTGATTCTTTGTCAAAATTGACAGAGATATATTAACAGAATAATCAAACTATATTTATGCAACGCTAGTCAATTCGGTTAATTCCTTTAATTATTATCCATTCCATCTCCAAAAAGCCTCCCATTAGTTAAACAGGTAGAAATTGGAACTGTTTACCCCGCATGTAAGGTACCGTAAGACTCCGACTTCAAGATCTTGAGTTGATACAAGGTCTAAGTGGGAGAAAACGGTACCTAAATGCTCGATTCGTTCAAGGACATTTAGGTCATACCCTGGTGGTACTAACATTCAGTAGGAGATGGAAGAAAACTCCTACTGAATGAAGTTTTACTTTAATGAGAGAAAGTTTTTCGGGACCGTACAGCTTAATTTTCAGAAGTTACCTCTTCCGCGTTATGATAATATTCACCAATTACTTCTCCTAAAGCCTTAGAGGTGTTGGAAAGCTCCTCTTTGTTGTTGTCCACACCACCAACTTCAATTAAAATGGATTTTTTAGATAGGTCTTGATTATAAACACCGTTTCCATCAGATCGATCCTTTAAAAAGATCCCCCTGCTTATTCCTGGATACTTTGCTTCTAGCTTCGCATTTAGTTTTTCTACAAAAGCTAGATTTTCTTTATAATTTTCGTGTTCTGCGCCAACAACAAAATAAAGCTTTGCATAAGCATTGTCATTAATAGTAACGGTAGTAATATCCTTGCGCTGGGCGTCGCGGTGAATATCAATGAAATATTGCATCCTATCATTGCTTGCCATTGCTTCTTCCACCATACTTCGTGATAACCGATACGAGTCATAGTAATCCCAGCCTCTTTCGTGCAAGGCGGCAGTGACATTTGTTCTATCATGGAATGTAGGGATTCCTTGCTTTTCTAGTTGTTCTGTTAACAACGAACCTACTACAATAATATTTTTTGTGTTATCCGTGCTGGAAGCTTGTGAAGGTTTCTGTTTATCTTCTCCTAATAATGGCAAAAAAGCTTCCCAGCTATGACTATGATAGACATATATTTCTGCTTCTTGCTGATTAGTTCTATTTTTACTATCCGGTTGCTTTTCTTCTTCCGGTTCTTCCTTTAATAATTCTTCAAAATCTGGTGGTGGCGATTCAATTGGCATCGTTTCTTCTCCAGATTCGTTGGCAACTATTGGCAACTGAACTGCCGGATTTCTTCCCGGAAGTGCTAAATCTAATAAACTCGTAAAATTTCTAGGTGAAACGCCAGAGGCAGCTTCCAATAGTAACTTTGGCCAATCAGGTTTCTCTATATCATTTGATTCAAGCGTTGTTTCCAGTAACGGAATTTCTGTAGTCATTGCGGTAAAGAGTGCATCGGAAAAAATAGCGGATTCAGTAATCTCATCGACCAAGGGCAGTTGAAAAAAATGATGCTGAAACTTAGGTAATGTTAAAAATGTGATTAAGAAAAGTATGATTGTCATAGCGGATAGTCCAGTAAATAATATTCGTCGCATTTAAGGTCAGCCTTTCTTTGTTTCTTCCCTATATTCTATGCAATGGAGTCTTTTTAATAGAACGAGCAAAATATCAATGTAAGCATATGAAATGGAATATTAAGCTAATGTAAGAATAATTAAAATCCGGTAAATATTATGTAAAAAACACGCACAAAGATATAAAACTATGTTTAAATGAACGTGAAGAGGGAGGGGAAAGAATGAGTAAAGTGGAATTATGGGACATTTCCAAGTCCTATGATAAGCAGGCAAATGTTCTCAATGGTATAAACCTATCTATTGAAAAAGGTGAGTTTTTTGTCTTAGTTGGCCCATCAGGTTCAGGGAAAAGTACATTGTTACGTATGATTGCTGGTTTGGAAGAAATTACAGGAGGCACGTTAAAAATAGCAGATCAAGTGGTGAACCACCTGCGTCCAAAGGATCGTAATTTATCCATGGTTTTCCAAAATTATGCATTGTATCCCCATCTAACTGTGGAGCAGAATATTTTATTTGGCTTACGCGCAAAAAAAGTAAATAAGCAGGAGCAACAGGAACGATTAAAAAAAGCGACTGCAATGATGGGATTGACTGATTTATTAAAACGAAAACCGAGAGAACTTTCTGGAGGACAAAGGCAACGAGTAGCTTTAGCAAGATCAGTGGTTAGCGACGCGCCTCTTTGTTTAATGGATGAGCCACTTTCTAATTTGGACGCAAAGCTTCGTGCGCATATGCGCATAGAGGTACGCAGATTACAAAAAAAACTTGGTTTAACGATGATTTATGTGACGCATGACCAGGTGGAGGCTATGACCATGGGTGATCGGATCATGGTATTAAATGACGGGAAAATTCAGCAAGTTGGAGATCCGATTACGTTGTACAATGAACCTGCAAATCTATTTGTTGCTTCATTTATCGGCTCACCTAAAATGAATCTTGGCAAAGCGGTGTTCGCAAATCAAATGTTAAAGGTAGAAGATTTCCTTGAAATTGATATGGGCTCTATTACACCGGCTACTAAAATTGTACAGACTGCTAATCTTACTATTGGTATTCGAGCGGAACATATACTACCAGCGACTGATAAGGAAGCCACACATGAGCTGGAAGTCATAAATGTCGAACAGCTTGGTAATGAAACGTTAGCAACCTTTGAAATCGGAACAGAATTATGGACGGCAAAATGGCTCGGTCAATGGTCGATAAAAGTTGGCGAAATGGTTCCGGTACATATATCAAAAGACAAACTCTGTTTTTTTGATACAGATTCAGGCCGTTTATTAAAAGCAACCTCTCCAACAAAAGAAACAGAGGTTGTAGTTGTATGAAAGAAGCTGTCATGATTCCGGAACAATACAAACAAATCGATTTTATGAAAGTGAAGAAAAAACAAAAACGAGTTCTATTTATAAAAGGAATGCTTTTTCTATTACCTTCAATTTTATTGTTTAGCATATTTTTATTCTATCCAATGGCGAGAACACTATATTTAAGCTTTTTCCTTACCGATAACAGTGGAGCAACAA
The DNA here is from genome assembly GCF_018075365.1 of Virgibacillus pantothenticus. GTDB lineage: Bacteria > Bacillota > Bacilli > Bacillales > Amphibacillaceae > Virgibacillus > Virgibacillus pantothenticus. The sequence goes on along the minus strand of NZ_CP073011.1, from coordinate 2,346,218 downwards.
CGGTTTTCGTTGGATTGGATAATTTTAAAAATATCTTTACATCACCAATTTTTCTAAAAAGTTTACAATCTACATTTCTGTTTGTGCTTTACACTGTCCCAGGTACGATTATCATTAGCTTGTTTTTAGCAGTTATTGCAAACGAGAAATTAAAAGGCATCGGCTTCTTTCGGATGATTTTTTCCTCTACGATGGGGATTTCCGTAGCAGCAGCTTCCGTATTCTGGATGTTTTTATTTCACCCGACGATGGGCTGGCTGAATCAATTTTTGGAAGCATTAGGGTTCGAAGCAATTGGTTGGCTGACAGATCCGGAATGGGCGCTCTTATCTGTATCCATTTCAACGATCTGGATGAATTTGGGTTTTACCTTTCTTATTTTGCTTGGTGGATTGCAATCGATAGACTCTCACCTATATGAAAGTGCGGAGATTGATGGAGCTAGCTATTTTTATAAATTGCGACGAATTACTGTACCAATGTTGTCACCAACGTTATTTTTTGTCATTACTGTTTCGTTCATTAATGCGTTTCAAACATTTGGTCAAATAGACATGTTAACTCGTGGCGGACCGCAAAATGAAACTAATTTAATCGTATATTCCATTTATCAAGAGGCGTTTGAAAATTATCAATATGGTACTGCGAGCGCCCAAGCGGTCATCTTGTTTTTTATCATTCTTTTGATGACGTTACTACAGTTTAAGCTAGGAGAGAGGAAGGTGCACTATCAGTGACGATGGCTATAAGTAAAAAATTGCTTTTTTACCTTCTTCTTACGGTGTCTGCTTTATTACTTTTTTCACCTGCGATTATTGCATTTCTGATGAGCTTTATGTCCAGTCAAGATATTTTAACAGGAAGAATTATACCGGAAACGTGGACTTTGGATAACTATATTAAAGCGTTTGAGCGATTTCCGTTATTTGGTTATTTAATGAACAGTTTTTTTGTATCGCTCATCATTATGATAGGTCAACTACTGTTATCGAGCTTAGCGGCTTATGCGTTTGTATTTTTGGAATTTAAAGGCAGAGACACATTATTTTTTATTTTTATTGCAACGATGATGATTCCATTTGAAGCCTCCATCATCCCGAATTTTCAAACGATACGAGGACTTGATCTATTAAATACGTACACAGGATTGTCACTGCCTTTTTTTGCAGTAGCGTTTGGTACGTTTCTATTAAGGCAACATTTTAAACAAATTCCGAAAGAATTAAAGGAAGCGAGTGAAATTACGGGGATGGGGGATTTTAAATTTTATTTAACGGTTGTCCTTCCCATTGCTAAAACGAGCTTAGTTACTTTAGGGATTTATGGCTTTTTAACGTCTTGGAACATGTACCTTTGGCCATTACTAGCTACTACGGATGATACCGTCCGTACAGTGCAAATTGGGCTCAAGCAACTCCAGTCACAAGAGCAATTAAATGAATGGGGCGTGATTATGGCTGGAGGACTGATTGTCGTTTTACCAACATTAATTCTTTTATTCTTAGGACAAAAGAAATTACAAAAAGGATTGACGGAAGGTGCAATTAAATAAACTTCTTGTGTGTTATTCCAAGTTTTCCTACCAGTTTAATGAATCTATTAATTATTCAGTGATGCTAAGTCACGATAGTCCTTACTTTTTACGAACGTTTGTAAATATCAAAATGGCTACGATCTAGTAGCGAACATTCATAGAAGGAGTGTGGAAAGTTGAAACGATTATTTATATTCATTTTGGTCGCGTTCATTATGTTGCTTTCTGCTTGTAATTCTTCCGAAGAAAGTGAGGGAGAAGGTACTGCCAATGCCAAAGGGGATGGAGAAACGAAAGGAAAAACGGAAGTGACATTCTGGCATGCCATGGGTGGTCAAGCTCAAGTAGCATTAGATGAAATTGTAAAAAAGTATAATGAGTCACAGGATGACGTTCAAGTAAATGCTGAATTTCAAGGAACATATGAAGAAACATTATCGAAGTATCACAGTGTAGGTGGAACAGACGATGCACCGACAATTGTACAAGTGAATGAAATTGGAACAATGTCTGTCATTAATAGTGGAAACATTGAACCGATCCAAAAATTCATTGATGAAGAAGGTTATGACATGAGTAATTTGGAAGCAAATATTACAAACTACTATAAGGTAGATGGAAAATTTTATTCCATGCCATTTAATTCTTCAACTCCTGTGATGTACTATAATAAGGACGCGTTTAAAAAAGCTGGTTTAGATCCAGAATCACCACCAGAAACGTATGAAGAAGTGGAGGCAGCTGGTAAGGCGATTATGGAATCAAACCCTGAAATGAAAGGTTTTGCACTTCAAGCATATGGATGGTTATTTGAAGAATTGCTTGCGAACCAGGGTGGTTTATTACTAAATAATGATAATGGAAGAGGCGATACAGCAACAGAGGTTGCGTTTGATAACGAACAAGGTAAGTCGACCTTTGAATGGGTAAAGCGCATGATGGATGATGGTACGTTTGCGAACTATGGTACTAATTCCGATAATATGGTTACTGGCTTTTTAAGTGGTGATGTTGCTATGTTTATGCAATCCTCTGCAAGTGCTCGAGATGTGATTGATAATGCACCATTTGAAGTAGGTGTTGCTTTTATACCATATCCAGAAAAAGAGGAACGTCACGGTGTCGTCATTGGCGGGGCAAGTTTATGGATGTCTAAAGGAAAACCAGAAGCAGAGCAAAAAGCAGCTTGGGATTTCTTGAAGTATGTACAAAAGCCCGAGATACAAGCAGAATGGCATGTGGGAACAGGGTATTTTGCAATAAATCCTGCTGCATATGAAGAACAAGTGGTAAAAGATGCTTATAAAGAGATGCCGCAATTACAAGTAACGGTTGAACAATTGCAGGCAACAAAGCCATCGATTGCAACACAAGGTGCATTAATGGATATGATACCTGAAGAGCGAAAAATTATCGAAACAGCATTAGAAACAGTCTATAATGGCGGCAATGTCGATGAAGCATTTTCGACTGCAGTAGAGCAAGTGAATGCCGCAATTGAGCAGGCAAATAAGGCTAGAGGAGAATAATTCATCACAAAGGGAATGGAGGCTTTATCGTGCTTCATTCTCTTCTCTCCCTAGAGAAATATTGCCCTAATTCATGTTTATTGTACTCGAAAAGTTTAAACTTTATAGAGGAGGACTTTTATGAATACGAAAGTTTATGGACACAGAGGGTGTATGGGAACGTATCCAGAAAATACATTAGTTGGCTTTATGCAAGCGATCCGCCAAGGAGTTGACGGGATTGAATTAGATGTTCATATGACAAAGGATCGAGAAATTGTGGTTATCCATGATGAATTTTTGGACCGAACGACCGATGGCACAGGTTTCATTAAGGATATGACCTTAGCTGAAATAAGGAGGTACAGTGCGGGGGTAAGGTTTTCTCATTATGATCAATTTGTAGATCAATGGCGTTTGGAGCAAGTTCCTACATTACAAGAGGTTTTAGTTTTACTAAAACCATATTCAATCGAATTAAACATTGAACTAAAGACAACGAAATTTACATATACAGGAATTGAAGAAGCAGTTCACCAAATTGTACAGGCATATGGAAATAACCGCAAAGTGATTTATTCCTCGTTTCATTTACCAACATTGCTTCGTATGAAAAGAATGGATCCAAATGCTGATATCGCTCTTTTATCAAAAGGAAAGTTATCGCATCCACATGAGTACATGGATTGTTTTCAACTGGAAGCGATTCACATTTCAAAAAATGCTATTTTAAATAACGTAACAAATTGGAAGGCTCTTCTTCCGAGTCTCCGCGCATGGACGGTAAACGATACGAATGACATTAAGCAATTGCTTGATCTCCGAGTGTCTGCTATAATGACTGACTTTCCAGAAAAGGCTGTGTTTTATCGAAGTGAACGTAAATCATTTGTTTAAAAAAATGGGGGGGATAATGCTGGTTTTTTTATTACTTGCCGGGCTATCATTATACGCTAGTGCGGAAATAAATATAGAACCAAAGCTAGTAGATAAGGCGGAAATCTATGCTCATCGTGGTGCCAATGATCGTTTTAATGAAAGCACGGTAACTGCTTATGAAATTGCAGCTCGTGATGAAGTGGATGCGTTAGAATTAGATTTACGGATGACAGAAGACGATGAGCTTATTGTAATGCATGATGCGTCCATAGATCGAACAACGAATGGAAGTGGGCAAGTATCGGATTACACCTTTGAAGAATTGATGGAATTCGAGACAATTGAAGTTTTTCAACAAGAAGAAAAACGAGAGGCTATACCAGCATTAGAAGAAGTGTTTCAGACGTTTGGAAAGAATGAGCATTATTATATTGAAACTCGGCTCGTCAATGGAAAAACTGAGATGGAAAAGCCATTAATCGAACTGCTGAAAGCATATGGTTTACTTGATAAGCAATATGTTTCTTTCCAGTCATTTTCCGAAGAAAGCTTAGAAAAACTGCAGGATTTAGTTCCATCCATCCCGTTAACGTTGTTATTTAAAAAAGGTGAATTTAATCTCCAAAAGGCAAAAAAAGTCGCTTACCCAGCTATTGGAATAGAAGCAAATGACGTGAGTTTACAAGTAGTAAATGAGCTTCACCAACAGGGAAAAGAGGTTCACGTTTATTTTACAGATTTAGCAACCCAAAAACAGGAGCAAAAACGGGTACAGCAATATGACGTGGATGGCTATTTTACGGACTTCATTGGCTACACCAAAAAATTACTAGAAGAATAAAGTAAATCTTGAATTGTCACGTATGTTTTGACAGGAAATATAGATAAAAAGCAGGTCGCTTAAGCTCGACCTGCTTTTCATATGATGAGGAGCTTACAAACAAGCTGCTCCTACAATAATGAGTAGGATGAACAAGACAACAATTAAAGCAAATCCACCTACACCACAGCCGTAACTAGTAGGTGCTGCATAACTGTATCCTCCACAACCCCAATTACAACCATATCCCATAAAATATCCTCCTATCTTTAATATCAATCATTAACAAAAGTAGGAAGCACCTACAATAATTAACAGAATAAACAATACGACAATTAAGGCAAATCCACTGCCGTAGCCGTAACCTGCAACAGCTTCACCCATACTGAACACCTCCAGTTCTTTTACAGTAATAATATATGCCTACGACTCGAAAATGATATGGGTGACCACCCATTTATGCTTTCAATGATGTTAAAAATCTAAACACAAGTGAAGGGACGTGCTGCTCCTTTTCAAACTAGAACATATAGGCAAAAGCACTTATCTAATATGTTCGATGGTACAGCAAAAGAATAGGCTATATTGGTGACTTGTATAAGCTAGTGGATACATCTTGCGTCTTTTTCCGCTCTTTACCTGAGTAATCTGTCTTTTACAGGCTAATTACTATTTCATATAATGTTGTATCTGACTTATACATTGGGGGTGAAGTTGTATGTCAGGGGCACATTATTACTCTGTATGTCAGCGTCATATGGGTAAGGCAGTTGAAATACGAACACATTGTGGAAGAGTCCACCGGGGCATCATTGAACGAGTAAGTCCAAATCGTGTATATATTAGACCATTAGAAAGAGGAGGTGGTCTCGGCGGCTTTGGGATCGGGTACTACGGATATGGATTTGGCTACGGTGTTGCATTAGGCGCCATTGCAACACTTGCTGTTTTGCCATTTTTCTTTTGGTAAAAGCGTATGTTTTGTAAAAAGATGCGCATATGCTAGGCTGTACGATTAATCAATAGCGTTGTAATTGAGTAAAGATGATGACGTTCATATTCATTCATGGAAATAGAAGAATAACTTTTCAATAGAGTTGATTCATACAGTTGTTGATTGAATCAACTCTGTCTGTTTGGTCACCATGAGTCGAAATCCGACATTGTATAAAAAGATTTGGGGAAACGAATTAAGAAAATAGACCTACGAATCAGTGTAGGTTATATTTACCATTTCTTTAATGTGAAAAATGTACATTCTGTATAAATTGGGTCTTTATTATCAATTATCCAAAAAATGCATATAGTCGATTGACATAGAAAATTCGCTTGATTAGTCTTAAAGAAAGAGGTGCTAAAATTTTACTGTACATTTTCGCCTCTAAAGTGAATAAAAAGGGAGATGAAGTGTAATGTCAGGACAAATTCGTATGACGCCTGAACAACTACAGGCAAAAGCAAAGCGGTATGGAAATAGTTCAGATCAAATTGAACAAATCCTTAGAGACCTATCTAACTTACAAGTAGAATTACGCTCAGAGTGGGAGGGCCGTGCATTTGAACGATTTGATGAACAATTCATTGATCTTAAGCCGAAAGTACTGAATTTTGCGCATTTAATGAAGGAAATTGAAATGCAATTGACTAAAACAGCAGAAGCGGTTGCGGATCAAGACCATGCTTTAGCCCAAAATTTTGGTCTAAGATAAAATCGGTTCATATTATGAGCGAAAAAATGGTCATAAACAACGTTTCGTGACTCCCTATTCGAGCTGCACGGCTTCAGTTGTGCAGCTCCTATTTTCGCTAGCCCAATTGATGGTTTACTCATTTATAAACAAGTGTTGCCGGTCGTATCACGTGGCACATACTATTAATGTAACTAGTAGGAGCTGTTTGTTATGAAGAAATTGGATAAACGCTGGTTCCTGTTTTTATTATTAATCGTTATCCTAGCTTCGGGCTTATCCTATCTTGCGTTAAATCAACAAGAACAAACAGACAACGAAGAAACGGAAGTTGAAAGGGCAATGGCCATTGCACTCGTTAATGAAGATGAGGGATCTATGTTAAATGGCGAAAAGATTGCTTTTGGTGATGCCTTTGTGCAAGGAGTGAACAATGAAAACAATCATGAATGGTTTGTAGTCAGTCGCGGAGTTGCAGAAAGCGGTTTGAAACGTGGTACATATGACATGATGATTGTTATTCCGAATGATTTTTCCCAAAAGGCGCTCTCGATTGATTCTGAATCTCCAGAACAAGTTGTATTAAATTATAAAATTAATGCGACGGATAACGAGCAAATAAGAGCGGAAGCGGAAAAAACGGCTAGTAATATCCTAAATCGATTTAATCGCAGAATTATCGACGTATATTTTGCAAGTATTGTCGGAAATCTGCAAAATGCGCAAGATAATATTGGTGAAATTATCGAAAAACAGGCAGTTTATACTAATACGCTAAGTAATGAAGTATATAACCCGCTTGATAATTACACAAATCAGTTTGGGTCGATTAAAGATAGTACAGAGCTGTCCAAATCAAGCTTTCAAAGCTTTCAGGATATGATGGATACTTTTGAAAATGAATTAGTAGCCGACGCTGAATTAGATCAAGATTATTTGTCAACTGTAAATGATGTTACCCAATTGAAGAAAAAAAATAACGTTCAGATTCTCGAATTCTATCAAACTTTGAATGAATTTGATGGAGTATTAAATCAGCAAGAAGCCGAACAGCAATTGGAGCGTTTGCAGTTAGCAAATAAAATGATAAATGATCAATTGCAAAACAACGGTGGGGGTATGGAAGAAATTGAACCTCCGATAAACTCTGTGATGTATCAACGCAACACGGAAGCCAATATTGCTGTTGGAGCGAACACGCTAAAGAAATATTTAGACGACTCATTAGCTCAAGTACAGAAAACGTATAGCAATATTGAAAGAAGAATCAATCCCGATTATTCGGGTGGTTTTACCGGTGTAATTTCAGATCGATTAGATGGTCTGCTTGCCAATGTGCTAGGCAAAGAAGACAAATTGGTAAATATGCTTTTGCAAAAACCAGCAGCAAATGCAAAAAATTATTTGCATAAGCAAATAAGACGGTTGCCTTCAACGAATATGGACGACTTTGAAGAAGTAGGTCTGCCAAAGCATACAGTGAAAGAGATTAGGAATGTTATTACGGTAACAAAAAAATATATGGGGGAAAAGGGACTTGGGGCAGGTGAAAATCTTAATCCAAGCGGTGATCCAACCAAGTTATTATCATACCAGATTAATCAACTAAAGGAAAAATTGCATACTTCAGGGATGACTATGTCTGACTCCGTAAAGTTGCCGAAAAATAAAAAATCAGCGCAAACATTTCATTTAAAAATACCAAAGCGCATTCTTGAAAAATATAAAGTAGAAAACGTAAAACTTACCATTCCTGGTATTGGAGATGTGGATTATACGAAGCAATACCATGATGGAGAAATTATTCTTCCAGCAAATGAAGAAGGTATTTTTACCGTTCAGGTTACACTTCGTTTGCTTGATAAGAAGTCAAAAGTAGATATTTTCAAGCCAATTCCTTGGGGCTGGAAGCTGCATCAAAAAGATATTGATAATGTAGATGTTCCGGAAACAGCACAAATTGAAACAGCGGAAACACCTCTTGTTGCAAATGTAGAGGTTGAAGCAACAAAAGAACAAAAGCACGATAAAACTCAAGGTGGAGATAAGCAAACAACAGAGCAAAAGACAGCCCCAGAAACAGAACCAATACAACCAGGTAATGGGGGAGAAAGTGGATCTGAAACCGGTGAAAGCGAAGACGGAGAAAGTCCTAGTGATGATGGCAACCCTGATGAATCAGGAACAGAGGAACCAAATGAAGAGGAACCAAAGGGCGACGAAGATAGTGTTCCACTTGAAAAACTTAAGCCGGCAACCAAACGGGTTAAAATCATTAATAATCGCATTAACCATGAAATTATGACGCCAATGGAAGGAATGGATAAGGCAACGAATAAATTAATTAGAGCTGTAACGAATACGGTAACGCCTTATCAAAAATTATTTTCCTCTTATGAAAGTTATTTCGGTTTAAATATGGGGAGTCCTAATTTACCGGAACAACTAAAAGGTAAACGTTTAAAAGATTTAGCAACTGAAGATTCATTGTATTATCTCTTTAATAAAAAAGATGTTCCCGGCTTAATAAAAGACTATATCGTTTTACAAATTAGTGATGAAGTAGCCAAACAAATTCGCACGCCTTGGGAAAATCTACAAAAACAAATTGCAATGCATGAGCAACAAGTTGCTCAAATGAACAATAATGCAGATGCATTAGTAAGAAGGATCAATCAAACTGCTAAAAGAGCAACGATCCTTAACGATAGTCTTGAAAAAACATTACAAAATGTCGCAGACTGGCGAGAGAGAAGCTTGAACCTAGTTGATTCACAAGCAAAGATTCAAGCAAATGAGGAAGACGAACAATCTGCTATCGTTTCCTTGGATGAAAACTTTCAGCCTCTGCTATCAGCTAGTCAATCACTTGCTGAGCAAGCGCAAGGCAATGTGAATGAAGCGGATACAGTATATGACACTTTCGATAGTATTAATGAACAGGCGACAACGATTCAAGAAAGTGGCGATGATATCGTTCAACAAGTCGAATCCTTATCCGTAAGTATGACCAATAAATTACTTGAGGATGAAGAGTTTGCAGAGAACTTTACCGGTGTGTTAGCAAATAGCCGCATTGGTGACAGGCAAAATGAAGATTTATATAAGTTCTTATCCAACCCAGTACAGACGAGTAATCAAGGAACGATTACGTCAAGCGATTCGTTTACACCGTATTACCTCGTACTAATTTGCTTTATTGTGGTCTTGTTTACGGCCTATGTTATTTCCACGATAAACCAAAAGCGCGTAGAACAGGATCTATTTTCTGAAGAAAAGTCACTGGTAGGCAGCAATATCCCAATTACACTTATCATTGCTGGGATAGGTGTTTTAGAAGGTATTGTAATTGGCGTTGTATCCAGTTATACAATGCACATGACAGACGGTGATATGCTGATGCTTACAGGGTTGATTGTCTTGTTAATTACCGGAATGTTGCTCATCTCCACATATTTATTAAGACAAATAAAAATGATTGGTATGTTCGTGCTCTTAATCGTGCTAAGCCTGTACCTGTTTTTAACGAATGCATTTGGAACAGGCATAAAAGGGATGGGACTGTTGAAAGATTTCTCTCCATTGCAATATGTCGAGACATTATTGTTAAATGTTGTACACGGTGAAGCCAATTATCAAGCTTCGATCTTAATCATGATCGGAATCATGATCGTAGGTGCTTTAGCCAACTTATTTGTGGTGCATCGCTCAACACAAAAAGGGGAAATGGACGATGAAAATGAAGCAGAAGTTAGTTAAAGTCATCTTCACAATTGTTATCAGTCTGCTGGTGGTTTGGGGATACCAAACACCAGCAGTCATTGCAGATAGTCAGGGTAAGTTGGAAATGAAAATAGACCGGATTACGGAAGAAAAATCGGAAAACACATCCAAAAAGGAAACGGAAATAGAAAAAATTTTTCCCATGCTATTTGCAGAAGAAACAGCTACTACCGTTGAGGAGAAAAAAGCACAGCAAGAGCAATCGCTAGACAAACTTGAGGAAGTTTTGTTTACCATCAATGCAGAACCTAACAAAACATTGCAACAGACGAAAGATGCATTGTTTACGAAAGATTATGAAACAATTGCTGCAACGACTACAAAGCAAACGGATGATCAAAGTGAAGATAAAGAAGCTTCTGAATCTGATAACACCATGTTATATGCGTTAGCTGGTTTTGCCTTACTTTTATGTGGCGGTCTCTATGTGATGATGCAAAAAATGTTAAATTAGGAGAAATAGCTCATGGTACAAGATACACATATTAATGTGACGATGGATTTTAGCCATGTTGCGCAGGGGGGCGGGGTATATGATCTCCGTATCCCGACGCAATTAACTGTTAAACAACTACTTTTTTATGTAACGGATGCGCTGCATATCGATCTGCCAGAGCAATCTCGTTATGCAATCAAAGTTACTACCAAAAATTTATTTATTGCAGATGATGACTATGTCATAGATTATCCTGTTACAGATGGAGATATTTTACTAGTTTTATAACAGAAAAGTAAAAATAAGATGTAAAATTTTAAAGTTGCTGGATGAGGTCACATCCTATTCATGCAGGGGAACAAAGAATGAACGGAACATACTCAGACTACCGTACATAAGTTCAACCATGAGAATATAGTTTTTATTGCAGGACAAAGGAGTTAATAGGAAATGAAGGAGAAAACAATACAATTTGAAAATCTGACACTGCAATTTGAAATAGAACAAGATAATTGGCAGGTGCGATTACCTAAATCACAAACCGCTGTACATGATGTCCGGCAAATGGATGTTATGCTACATCCTTCTGATTTTTTTGCCCCGCTTACAATTACAGAAGAAAAAGACGCCTATCGATTTACATTTAGCCGCAAGCAGAAAGTGAAAACTTGGAATCGATTACTGCAATTACATAGAAATGAAAAATTAAGGTTAGTTTGCAACATGATTAAATTAGAGCGTTATTTGAACACGAGAATAACTTTTTTTCTTCATCCTGAAAATCTTGTTGTTGATGATAACCTTATGCCGATAATTATATACCGAGGGATTCGCAAACTTGTGCCTCCATATGAGATGAGTGAAACAGATTTTTTAAAACAATTAAAATGCTTTACCATCGCCCTATTTTCCAAGAAATATAATTTTGAACAGCTTTATCACGGTTCCTTGCAAAATGCAACGGAGACGGATTTTCAGCGTCAAGTGAGTGAAATAACCGATCTGGAAGAGCTTAAGGATTTTCTATACAAAAGCTATGAAGAAGAACAGCGAAAAACAGAGCAAACTATGGTGGTTGTACCGACTAAACGATTTCGCCTGTTTAAACAGCTTTCTATTATTATGATTATTGTTTCGGTTTTATTAGCTATTCCTGTTATATATTATGGATTCATTAAAACTCCTTATCAGAATAATTTACTAGAAGCCCATGGTCAATACTTGGCTTCCTCTTATGGTGATGTTATTTCCACATTAGAGGATGAAGACCCGGAAAAGTTGCCTACACAAACGATGTATATTTTAGCTCACTCCTATATTAACGTTGAAAACTTATCAGATGCTGAGAAAGAAGTCATTTTAAAAAACGTTAGCCTGAAGAGTGACCCCGACTATTTAGCTTACTGGATTTACAACGGTAGAGGAGAATTTGACACCTCTATTGAAAAGGCAAAATATATTGATGATCCAATATTAATTATGCATGGACTTATTCAAAAGATAGAGCAGGCAAAAAACAATCCAGATTTAACAGGGTCGGAACGAGAAGAGACCGTTAAAGAGTTACAGGATGAATTACAAAAGTATCGGGAGGAGTATGATTTACAAGCTGAGGAAGAGAAAACTGCGCCGGTAAATGATACAGAGACTGAAGATAATAGTCAAACACAGCAAGATCCCCAGTCAGATAAGCAAAGTAATGCGGATGAAAATAAACAAGAAGAGACCAAAAATGGAAAAGAAGAAAACGAAAAGAATGAAACTGATAAACAAGAAGCAAGTAAGAAAAAGGAAGAATAACAAAGGGAATTCATTCATTATTGCAACGGTTTAGAGAGGGAGAAATACAGTGGCAAACAAAATACTCATGGTTACCTATAAAAATCAATTGCATAAATGCCATTTACCGGAAAAGGAACATAAGGAAGTGATAATAGGTAATGATTGGTCGGATAGCATGACTTTTCTGGGATTGGATCAATCATTTCGTATTAATTGGGACGGCAATGAAGCCTTTGTCGGTAAAAATAAACTAGAAACACAGATGTCCATTCCAGTTGCAGATCATTTAATGGAATTGAGTTTGTTAGACGCTAAGAAAAGCTATGCATATGATATTGCCGGCAGAAATATAGTTACGATTGGAAGCAATAGCTATGATGATATACTGCTGCCAGACGCTTCAGCTGATCTTGTATTGCATAGACAGGATGACGGTATGTCATTTAAGTTAGCGAATCAAGGTACGACGGTCTATCATAATTTTATGGCAGTCGATCGGCAAACGGTTATTTTTCCAGGTGATCAGTTATTTATGGATGGCACCATTATTTATGTAGGTAAAGATGACCTGCAAGTGATGACTTCAAAACAGCAATTGACAAGTAAGCTAGTGGAATTGGTGGAAGTGGTTACCCCATATAGTGGAGAATATCCAGATTACCATCGGTCACCACGAATTATTTATCGTGAACCAGAGGAAGATCGCACGATAGCGAAACCAGCTCACAAACCGTCAAAGCCTAGTGAACAATTGGCAAGGACCATTGTTCCGCCAATTGTGATGGTGGTAGCACTCGTTGTTATTTCACTTATTCAGCCTAGAGGTATTTACATATTAGTTATGCTATCGATAACGGTTGTGACGATTATATTTTCGATTACTTCCTATATGAAAAGCGTTAAAAAGTACAAAGAGGATATGAAGCACCGCGAAGAAACCTATAAGGCATACTTACAGCGTAAAACGAAAGAATTGCACTTAGTGAGTGAAGAGCAGCGATACGCTTTATTTTATCATTATCCAGCTGTCGACACGATAAGGGAGATGGCTAAAAATGTGGAAGCGAGAATCTATGAAAAGACCATGTACCAGCATGATTTTCTTCATTTCCGTGCTGGCTTAGGAACGGTTCCATCTAGTTTTAAAATTGATTTTAACGATGAAGAATTTACGCAAGAGAAAGATGAACTTGTTGATCAAGCAAGAGAGCTGTTATCGCAATATCAAGAAATAGAAAACGTACCTGTGGTGACATCACTAACGAAAGGACCGGTGGGGTATATTGGTCATCGGCCGCTTGTTTTAGAACAGCTGCAGTTATTAGTGACCCAAATTGCGTTGTTTCATAGCTATCATGACGTTCAGTTTATTACGATCTTTCCAGAGGAAGAAAAGCAGGAATGGGATTGGATGCGCTGGCTGCCGCATGCGAGTTTAAGAGATGTGAATGTGCGTGGTTTTGTCTATCACGAGCGTTCTCGTGACCAAGTCCTTCATTCCTTGTATCAATTATTGAAAGAACGTAAGCAGACAATCGATGAAAAGACGAACAAAAACGAAAAAATTTATTTTTCTCCACATTATATCGTGCTTATCACAGACGAAAAGATGATATTGGATCATATTGTCATGGAATTTTTTAATGAAGATCCAAGTGAAATTGGCGTCTCCCTCATATTTGTTCAAGATGTGATGCAGGCACTACCAGAACATGTAAAAACAGTTATTGATATACGTGATGCAAAGCATGGAAACATTTTACTGGAAGAGGGCGAATTAGTAAATAAAAAATTTCACCTAGACCACTATCCAGATGGTTTCGATAAACAAGAAATTACTCGTGCGTTAGCGCCAATAAATCATTTACAGAATCTAAAAAATTCCATACCTGAAAAAGTAACCTTTTTAGAAATGTACGGGGTGGAGAATGTAAATGACCTCAACATTGAACAGCGTTGGGGTGTGAATGAAACTTATAAGAGCTTAGCAGTTCCATTAGGACTTCGGGGTAAAGAAGATATTGTGCAATTAAACTTACACGAAAAAGCTCACGGACCACATGGGCTCGTTGCGGGTACGACAGGTTCCGGTAAGTCAGAAATTATCCAATCCTATATTCTATCGTTAGGTATTAATTTTCACCCTTACGAAGTTGCCTTTTTACTTATAGATTATAAGGGTGGTGGAATGGCGAATTTATTTAATGATATGCCACATTTGTTAGGGACGATTACGAACTTGGATAAAGCTCAATCGATGCGAGCGCTTGCTTCGATTAAAGCAGAACTGCAAAAACGACAGCGGCTTTTTGGCGAGCATAATGTAAATCATATCAACCAATATCAAAAGCTTTATAAGCAAGGAAAAGCAAGTGAAGCAATGCCACACCTCTTTTTGATTTCCGATGAATTCGCGGAGTTAAAATCAGAACAGCCGGACTTTATGAAAGAGCTCGTATCCACTGCAAGAATTGGGCGTTCCCTTGGCATCCATCTTATACTCGCAACGCAAAAGCCAAGCGGTGTTGTCGATGACCAAATTTGGTCAAACTCCAAGTTTAAATTGGCGTTAAAAGTACAAAATGCGAGTGATTCGAATGAAATCTTAAAAACACCCGACGCAGCTGAAATCACATTACCAGGGCGTGCCTACTTACAAGTCGGAAACAATGAAATTTATGAGCTATTCCAAAGTGCATGGAGCGGTGCTGATTATGTGCCTGATAAGGATGATCATGAATTCGTAGATACAACGATTTATGCGATTAATGATCTAGGTCAGTATGATATCCTGACCGAGGATTTAAGTGGCTTGGCGAATAAAAAGGACGTAGAGAAAAAACCAACCGAATTGGAAGCCGTTATCGACTATATTGCTGCTTACACAGAAAAGTGCCAAATTGACCCACTTCCAAGACCGTGGTTGCCGCCGTTACCTGAACGAATATTACCAAAAGAAATGCACGATATTCATTTTAAGGAAGCTTGGCAAGCAGAAGGCAAGAAGCGACTTGTCGTTACATTAGGTCTATTAGATCAGCCAGAGCTACAATCACAATCGCCACTCACACTTGATTTAACGAGGCACGGGCATATTGCTGTTTTCTCAAGTCCGGGTTACGGAAAATCGACCTTTCTGCAAACAGTTGTTATGAATCTTGTACATCAGCATCGGCCAGAGCATTTGCATATGTATTTATTAGATTTTGGAACGAACGGTTTATTGCCATTAAAACCGTTGCCACATGTTGCCGATACAATGCTTTTGGATGAGGAAGAGAAAATAGCCAAATTTATCCGTCTTATGAATGGGAAGATGAAGGAACGCAAGCAGAAGCTAAGCAGCTTTGGAGTGGCAAGTATAGAAATGTATGAAAAAGCGAGCGGAGATATCGTAGAAAATCAATTGATTGTTATTGATAATTATGATTCTGTCCGTGAGGCAGCATTCTCCGATGAATTTGAAAAGCTAATTACACAAATTGCTAGAGAAGGAGCAAGTGTGGGAATACATTTAGCGATTAGTGCTGGGCGACAAAGTGCCATGCGTATGCCGTTAATATCCAATATTAAAACGCAAATTCCACTTTATTTAATTGAAGAAACGGAAGCACGTGGAATTGTCGGCAGAACAGATATTGAAATTGAAGAAATCCCAGGAAGAGGACTCATTAAGCTAGAAGAACCCACATTATTCCAGACGATGCTTCCTGCAGAAGGAGAAGAAACGTTAGCAGTTATTGATGGCATTCAAGCAACCGCAAAAGCAATGGAAGAATTCTGGGATGGCGATTTGCCAGAAGAAATCCCGATGATGCCTGAAGTAATACAAATGGAGCAATATCGAGATAGTAGGGCGTTTAAAAAGGCAATCAAGCAAGAAAAATTACCAGTTGGATTGGAGTACCAAGACGTACAGCTTTGTTCACATCACTTTAGAAAAGATGGGCATTTGATTGTGTTTTCCGATGATCAAAATAATTTGTCCCATGCTACTGTCAGCATTTTAGAACAACTTTGTGAACTAAAAAGTAAGAGATCATTGATATATTTAATCGATCCAGATTACGATTTTATAAAATATAAGGGTAAAGTGGATCATACAATTGCTGATGAAAATACAATTAATGATTTCATTACCCAATGGTTAAAAGAAATAACGAAGCGAAATAATTTGTTGATAAAAGCTAGACAAAGCGGGGAATTAGAGAACCCTTTAAAAAACTTGAAACAACATTATGTATTTATACCGAGTTTTGACTCAGTTACTAAACTAGTCGATATGAAGAGCGGAGACGCGGACACGTTAATTGATAAAGGAAAAGATGTAGGTATCTATTTTGTTATTTGCTCATTGGAGAATCAATTTACTTACCCGAATAACGAATTAGCACAAGCTACAAAGCGAAAAATGGATGCGGCTATTATTGCAATGAAAATGAGTGATCAATCCTATTTCTCAAGTAATTATATTAGAGGGGAAAAAAGACTTTCTCAAGATCAAGCCTATTACTATCTAAAAGGAAACTATCAATTAATTCAAATGCCTCGAATTAATTAATAATCATAAAAAGGGGAAATGAAAGATGGAAGAATTATTACCATTAGGGACAATTGTTTATTTGGAAAACGGCACGAAGAAAATTATGGTTGTAGGACGTGGGGCAGTCATGGAGGATGAAGACACTGGGGAGGACGTATACTTTGATTATATGGGGACGCCTTACCCAGAAGGCATTGATCCGGAAAACGCAATTTTTTTTAATGAAGATAATGTTGATGAAGTTTTATTTACAGGATTTAAAGATGAGGAAGAGAAAAGGTTTCAAAAGTTATATAAAGAATGGGAAGATGGTTTATCCATTGATAAAAAACTAGTTTAGTAAAAGAGGTGTAAGTATGGATTATACTGCACGTATTCAAAAATTACAAAGCCTTAAAAATGCTATTGTAAGCAAGGCAATTCATTCTGTTAATGATGTTATAGGATTTAATGAAAGCATTGATAGCTGGAAAGGTGGTAGTTCACAAGAAGGGTACTGCAAAGTAGTGAATGAAACTAAGCGTCTGGTAGATGATATACATGCTACAAAAGATGAAGTTCTTACCGCAATATCCAAACGTATTGCAAGTTTAGAAGCTAATATTGAAACACAATATCATGCGAATAAACATATTCTTACAGCAAATTATGATGAAGATGAATCAGAAAATCGAAGTAAAAAACGCAGAATAATTAATGAGAGGAATTTGGACTCTACGGTGAAATCAAGGTTATTAGCGAGAATTTAAGTTGGGAGGGTTGTTCGTGAAAGGGGAGATAAAGATAGATGGAGGTGCGATCACTCCATCTTTAAGTGATCTTAAGAAGAACTTAGAGAAATTTGAAACAGAACTCATTGATCTTGCAAAAACAATGGTGACTATTAAAAGTGAATTATCAGGGAAAACATATACGAAATTAAATGTAACAGTGAATAGTCTTATTGATCAACAAACGGGGTTATTGGCACATGAACAATTAATTAAAGAAGAAATTGAAAGTTATTTACAAGACATGCATTCCAAAGAAAAGGAATCAAAAAGTAACTTTAACGTGTAGGATGTGAACAATGGTGGCTGAAATTAAACATAAACGTGAAGCTGTAGACGGTGTACTAAAGAAAATGGATCAACTTAGAACAACTGTAGAAAATTTGGGATTAATATTGGGTCGTCTTGCAAACGAAATACAAGCAAACTTTGCTGGTGAGGCAAAAGAAAGTGTTGTTACCCTTTTGAATGATGAGGTTAAAAATATTAAAAAGGAAAGCGAAAACTGGCAAGCTCTTTATGAGCAAGCAGAATTTGTTGCAAATAAATTTGAAGAACAAGATGAGAAGATTATTCACTAAATGAGTGAATACTGAAGAGTTGGGTAATGTAGGTTTCGAACAGGGAATTATAGATGAAGGGGTGGTATAATGACAAGCTCGGAAGCTAACTTTACATTTCCTGCTTCAATTTATTATCAACGTTCAAATGATTTTAAGAAAAGAGTTGAAGGCTTCGTAGATGAAATGGAAAACAATTTTTTTAGGGTTATCCAATCAAAAGCTAGCTCATTGGATTTCAGTGACAGAGCTTATATTTTAGATCCAAGTGATCAGGGCTTAAAAAAAATGAAGGATCTAAAAGATAAGTACTTAAAGAAATTACATGATATGCAAAATGAAAGCTCACAAAACCCAATGTACCCGTTGACC
The DNA here is from genome assembly GCF_018075365.1 of Virgibacillus pantothenticus. Lineage (GTDB taxonomy): Bacteria > Bacillota > Bacilli > Bacillales > Amphibacillaceae > Virgibacillus > Virgibacillus pantothenticus. The sequence goes on along the minus strand of NZ_CP073011.1, from coordinate 2,327,543 downwards.
CAATGCGATGAGAAATACAGTAAGACGTTCGAGAGGTATTTAGAGGGAAAAAACACACAAGTAATTAATAGACAAGTAGAAGCACTTGAAACCAAAGTCGGTGATGCAGTTTTAGAGCAATATCAAAATTTAACCAAAGAAGAACTAGAAACTAACCATAGTGATATGGCTGAAATCCTTAAAACAGTGTTTGGGAATGACTGGTATGCAAGATTTACTCAAGTTGCTGGAGTGGCAGATTTCATTAATAATTACTCGGTAAAGGTAGATGCATTTGCAAAACATCATCCAAAAAAAGCAGCTATTTTGTTAAAAGCAATGGAACAGTCTGATGAATTTACTCACTTTCTTCGTAGCACGGAGAAGCTAAGTAATAAATTAAAATCTATGCCTTATATGGGAAGTGCAATAAACAAAGTCGGAAAGGTAAGTAAATGGGCGGAGAGATTAAAGCAATTAGGTCTTGGTAGGTATTTAGGTTTTGCTGAAAAATTTTTAGGCGCGGGAGTAAAGGCTGGCTGGGTTGGAACAGGCGTCTCTGTTGGCTTAAGTGCTTATTATAATGTGAAAAATGAGGAAGTTTCAAACAACTTTAAAGAAGGTAAGGCAATACGAGGCAGTACGAAGGTAGTAGTAGGCACAGCAATTGATACGGTGCAAAAATTTGGAGTTGTAGATGGTTTGGTAGGAGGATTTTTAGTCGGTGGTCCTAAGATAGCTATTTTAGGCGGAGGATTAGGATTGTTGAATAAAGCGGCTCAATTTATTGCGCCAAGTAGTTATAAAAAATTAAAATCACTTTCCTTTAAAGGTATAGATGTTACATTTGATTTTGGAACAAAGACATGGAAGAATGTGAAATCCACTGCTAGTAATGCTTGGTCAGGCGCCAGATTAATCAGAAAATCGATTGGGAAAAGCTTATATAGAGATTATAAAAATGTAATGATAACTAAAAAAATAGCTGCGTCTAAAATAAATTCTTATAAAAAAACAGTTGGCATTGGTTTCAAGGCTGTAAGTAAAGTTGTAAAAGCAGATGTAAATAAGGCTGTTTCTAAAGTCAAATCAAAAGGCGAATCGATAGGGAAAGCTGTAAAAGGTGGATTAAATTCATTAAAGCGTGGGATTGCGTCTTTTATAGGTTGATTATGGTTCATTAAGTAAAATTTAATTTGAAATCTAACTATTCATTAATTTATATTATAAAATCAGAAAGGGTGAAAGAATGGAAAGCGTATTTAATGGAACATTTTCTCAAGTAGAAGAAACTGTTAGTGAAAGTTTTGCAAAGAATTCAATTGATACAATTAAACAATTTAATTTATTAAAAGGATTATTATTTACAGGTTTTTGTATTGGCTTAGGATCCTATGCTTTATATGGTGTAAGTATTTATATAAGCAACATTATGAATCAAGCCACAATACCACTTGATGAAAGTAATGAATTTATCACTATATTTGATAACATCTGGTACATGCATATTCAGTCTATTTTAATTCTAGCAGTAGTGATTGGTGCGTTTGTATATAGAAAGAAAGATAACATTAAAGGTTTTTTTGTATACAACACGTTTTTGACTATGTTCCTACTTTTGTTTATGATTTTCTTTTTTAAAGTAACACAGTTGCTAGTATATAGTTCTTCATTACGTTTGATCTATACAGGATTATTTATAATCAGTTATATATATATATTTATAAGAAGTTACCAAAATACAAAAAAAATGGTACATGGTACAAAAAAGAAAAGATCAGCATTAGTTGAGTGGTTTAGTAGGAATAGAAAAAATATTACTAGTTTATTAATTGGTGTTGGAGGCTTGTATTACCTATCGAAAGTTATTTTCACTGAGGCAAATGATTTAGAAACAAGAATTATTGGATCATTGATTGATTTTCTCCCTTTAGCGGTATGTTTAGTATCTTTTTCATTTTTATATTTTAACAGTGTCGCAATTAGAAGTTACTATTTATATAAGTATTCGGAAGAGTTTAGGAAAAAGTTTGGATTTGATAAGAAAGATTGGTATGGGGAGAAATATCAGGGGTAAATAGATATAGATTGTTACGGAAAAGATGTATTGCACGAATTTAGAGTAAGATAAAACGTACTAGTTCAACATTTAATGGCAATGCTGTCGAACCCGTAATGAAATAAGGTGTTAGATACGTTAAAAATGGATGGGTATGTTTATGAAGATAAAGAATATGAAGTTAATGAAGATGAGAACGGTAATTTTTCTAAAGATAGAAATAAGTGTGATCAAAACTTTAAAACAATTTATTCTGTGTACAAAAGACAAAAACTACAGGTGTTTTTGGTTTTACATTATATAAGAGAAACGGTGGATTTTGCATCGGGTTGTTAATAATCCATGTTTTGTTAAAATGTTATTTCGGATTATGGAAAAGAGTTGACCAAACTGAAATTATTAGATCAATTACAAGAAGAAGACTTTGCTGTTTTACGAGGACCTTTTGAATCAGGCAGGCAAAGCCCAAAGAATTTAGCTGTTGCTTTAGTATTGTGCACTTTTATTCAGCCATTAATGTTTTTCTTAACATATGTAGTAGCAGCTGATACAACTATTTACCCTTACAAAGACTTTATAATGGATATACATTTTCTGGATAACAATATTACTTGTAGTCTTTTCTATATTTTTTGCGATTCCAAAAGTATATTTAAAAAACCAAAAGATCCAGTATTTGTTGATCATTCTTGTATCTCAAAACGTAGGTGCCTTTTTTATGTATTTAATCTCATTATTTTTTGTTGGGTTCAGAGAGGCTTAGTTTAGAGGTTACAGAAGATTCTCTTATAAGTTTTACTTTAACCACACTTTTATTGGGGTTACTCGTTTTCATTGTAACTTGTGTAAGGTTTTATTTTTTATTAAAAAAAGGGCATTATAAAGCAGGTACTAAAAAAGATAAACTTAGAAGCAAACTAGAAGGGAAATCATATTTACCAACAGCCATAATTGTAGGAACAGGGTTGGTGTATATCATTCAATATATATCTCGAATTAGTTACACACTTGATATAAATACTATGGTTTTGCTTATAATAGGTTCTTTCCTTTTTTTACCATGCTTTTTGTGTTACCTGAACAATTAGTCATTCTTTACTGTAAATATCGTTTTGAAAGCTTAATTTTGATAAGGATGGAAATCTAAAACCAATGGGTTCGGAAAGGAAGGATGATTGAATTGCAATTTGAAACTCGCTCACTTATTTTTGATAATTTATTAAAATAATCAGTTTGTACCGGAAGAAATTGAGCTAGCCGTAAAAGATTTTCAATCTATTTTGGAGAAGGGAGGATACCATCCAGATGGTAGAATGTTATTTTGAGCGACCCAACAAGTGAGATTATCAGGCAGAAATATTTTTGCCAATCGTTGAAAACAATTTTACAATTCTGGATGAAGAGCAGCAAGCATATTTTCATAGTTACTTTTCTGTAAAGCCAATGATAATGACACGATTAATGGATGATTTTGAAGCAGCATCTCCAGGAAAGTTTTGGGAGCTAATGAATTATATAAGACAGAATGGATTGGAACAGAAACCCCCTGTATTTGTAGAGTATAAGACTAGCCATATGGGAAGATGGTATGTGGAGATAAGTGTAGGAGTTTAAACGTATTAGCCATTGGGGAGGGGGAGATGAAAAATGAAAAAGTTGTTAATGCTTATCACGGTAGCGCTTTTATTTTTATTGGTTGCATGTAGTAATAATTCAAAAGAAAATGAAAGTGAGCAGCCATCAGAAAATACGGAAGCACAGTCGAATAAGGGTGAAGGAAATGAACAAAAAACGAATGAACATGCTGGAGGGCAAATGAACGACTTGAAATTGGAATTGCAAAAACAGGATATGGATGTGGGGATGACAATTGAAAATAACGAAATATATTCGGTTTTAGATGAAGCAATTAAAGCTGATCCTAAAATGGGAGTCCCAAACGACTTTAGTCTCTATCCGTTTGATATTTCAGTTAACCCCGATGGAAGTAGGTCCATATTATTTTTAGCTATTAATCGTCTAAAAGATCCCATCAAGAATATAACATTTGATATGACATTTGGAAACAAAGAGGGAGAATACATATATGAAAATGAAAAGTTAGTACTAACTGAAGATGAATTTGGTATCCTTAATCCTGATTCCGCAATACCATTCATGCTTGATGTAACACCAGAGCAGGAACAGCTGTTTAATCGTTTAACAAAAGATAACGTGCATTTGGAAAAGGCTAATTTCAAAATGGATGTGGAGGAGTAAGTGTATATATTTTTATCCATTTAATAGACAGCAAGTTTATTTTACACTATAGCGTACAATGTCAAGTACTTTTTTCAAGTGTTTGGTATATAAACATACATACTCTATTTAGCTGAAAAAGGTTTGTTTATCTTGTTAGTTAATATTGAATTTTAGGAGGGTAGAATGAAGAGCATATTTACTGGGTCTTTTTCTCAAGTGGAAGAGACAATAAGCGAGAACTTTATGAAAGATACAATTAACGCTGTAAAAAATTTCAAAATACATAAATTGATTATAGTAATTCTATTTTTTTCAGTTAGTTCTTATGCTGTTTACGGAGTAAGTTTTTTCTTAGCTACCAATATAGATGATTTAGCAGTACCTTTCGACAAAAATAATGAATTCATTTTTGTTTTTTCAAGTATATGGTATATACATATACAGGTTTTTATATTTTTTATCGCTGGATTGGCAGCTTTTATATATAAAGAAAGAAATCATGCGAAAGGTTACTTTCTATTTAACATTTTTTTATCTCTTGGTTGGTTACTATTCTTACTATTTACTTTCAAACTTACACAATTAATGGTAAATAGCTATATATTACGTATGTTATATTCAGTATTATTTTTAAGTGGTTTTGTATTCGTTTTTTTTCAAAGCTATCAAAATGCAAAGAAAATGGTGTATGGTACAAAAAAGAAAAGATCAGCATTGGTTGAGTGGCTTAGCAAAAATAGAAAAAATGTTTTAAGTATACTATTTGGATTTGGAGCTTTATATTATTTAACAAAAGTTATCTCTCCGGAAGTAGATAATTTAGAAACTAGAATAATTGGTTCATTAATTGAATTTGCGCCTTTAGCCGTATGTTTAATATTTTTCACGTTTATATATTTAAATAGTAAACTAATAAGATCGTATTATTTATACAAGTATTCGGAGGAATTTAGGAAGAAATTTGGTATTGCTAAAAAAGATTGGTATGGAGAGAAATACAAGGGTTAAAATGATATGGATTGTTACGGAGATGAAAATGTATTGCATGAATCTAGAGTAAGGTAAAATGGTACTGCATCAAGGGATGATGAAGTGATTCGAGAGTGGAGACTCATAATAGCGTTCATCCAAAAGAAGGAGCAAAGCTTTATAGAGTAAAAATGGAGTTGAAGAATTAGTTCAACATTTAATGGTAAAGTTTTCGAACCCATAATGAAATAAGACAAGAGATATGCTAAAAAATGGGTATCACAGTATTTATAAAGGTAAAGAATATGAAGTTAGTGAGGATGAGAACGATAGTTTTTCAGTAATAACTAAGGATAGAAATAAGTATGGTGAAAGCTTTCAAACAATTTATTCTGGAAATGTGTACAAAAGACAAAAACCATAGATGGTTTAGGCTTCACATTATATATGAGAAAAGATAGAATTTTGCATTAAGTTAATACTAATCCATGTTTTGCTGCTAAAATGTTATTTCGGCGTATGGAAAAGGGTTGATTAAACTGAAATTATTAGACCAATTACAAGAAGAAGGTTTTGCTGTTTTACGAGGCCCTTTCGAATCGGGAAGACAGAGTCCAAATAGTTTAGGAGGAATGTTAACTTTTAGTATACTTTTACAGTTGTTGATGTTTGTATTAACTTATGTAGTTGCTGCAGACTCAACTTATTTTCCATATGCTGACATTGTTTTTGTTATTCATAGTATGGTAACTGCTACACTAATTTTATTATCTATAATTTATTCTTTTCCTAAGGTTTATATGAGTCGACAGAAAACACAATATTTTATAGTTATTTTGGTATCTCAAAATTTATTTGGGCTGTTTTCTTTTACAGGAGCTTTATTTTTTTTAGGAAAAGAACTAAGCATAAATTCTCCATTATTGTTAACCATCACAACGTTGATATTTGGGATACTAATTGTTATTATTACAGTCGCTCGTTTTTATCTTTTATTAAAAAAGGGAGATTATCGAGATGGGTCAAAAAAGGGTCAGTTAAGAAGTAAATTTGAGACTACAACATAGCTACCAACAGTAATTATAGGAAGTACAGGCTTGGTATTTGTTATTCAACACATAATTAGAAATGTGATTTTTTTCGACCTTAATCTGATCATTATAGTTGTAGTGGGTATTGGAGTTTTTTACACCATGCTTTTTGTACTACCTGAACAATTAGTCATTCTCTATTGTAAATACCGTTTTGAAAGTTTTAATTTTGATAAAGACGGAAACCTAAAGCCAATGGGAACGAAAAGGAAGGATGTAATTTATTAATCTATGAGAGAAATTGTAGTAAATGAATCTCGGATAAGAATATGGAAAAGGTTCGTTACCTCTGTGTAGTCAAAGGGGAATCATGGCCGAAAGAACATCTAATAAAAATAGCTATATTGAATAAATCAAAGTTAAGTTCAAAATCTTTGGAATAAGGATAATTTTTGCATAATTAGTAGACTTTCCCAAGTGAATATTATATAATAGATAATGATTTATTTTACTACATATGGAGGGGAATTGTATGATCAGAAAAGGGTTTATGCTATTTGTTGTATTACTTTTTTCGGTATTCATAACTACTGCTTGTGGCAGTGATGAAAAAGAAGAAAAAGATGATACGGCAAATGCTGAGAAGTCAAAAGAGGAAGTAGTCAAAAAAGATGAAGACAATAAAGCTAAAGAACCTAAAAATACGAAGGAAGCTAGCTTTAGTGAGCTAATATCATATATGGAAAAGACGACTGAGGGAACAGCTGATGTATTATATGAAAACAAAGAGCCGCAAACTCACGATATGGAAGGTGTAACATTTACATTAAATAGTTATACACTTGTAGAATTAAATGATTTTCACCGTGATTACAATATTCCATTTGACGATCAAACTAATGGCGGTGTCATTATAGCTCATTATTCGGTTAAAAACGATACAGATAAAGATGTACACTATATGCCGAGTCTCTATATGACATATACTGGTGCAGAAAAAGATATAAATAATTATCAAGAACTTTTACCAAAAGATCAACAGTTGCCTATTTTATTATCACCAGACAATGACTATTTATTAGAAGCGGGTGAGGAAGTTTCGGGTTATTATACATATCCATTTGGAGAAGATCGCTTAAATGATGTTTTAGAAGTTGGCAGCGTCGAAGTTGAGATTCCACTTCCTCAAACAGATAAAGATGATTTTAGCACTTCATTTGGTGAGGAAAAAACATTTAGTTTTCCGTTAGATGCTGAAAATCAAAAGAAGGCTGCTCAAGAAGCTAGTGAAGGATTTTATGAAGATAAAGTAACTGCTGAAAATATGGGCGATAAAGAAATGCTAGAAAGCGAAGAAGGTATCGGAGAAAGCAAAGATATTGATAAAGCGACAGTCACATTAGAAGGATACCAAATTACTAATTTTGTACCTAATGAAGAAGAAGCGCCGCGTTTCCAAGCAGATGAATTGGTTTTATTAACGGTTAAATTTACCATTGATAATGGATACGATGAAGATATTTCCAAAAGCTCTATTTCTTCAACGTTACATTTGAATGATGGGAAACAATGGACATTAAATGAAGGTATGCTGTTACCTTATAAAAATGATGACGTCATATCTGCCAATGATAGTAGTGACCTGTTACAAGTTTTTCTTTTAGATAAAGAACAATACGAAAAAATTTGGAAGGACAAAGCTTTTGAATTAGAAATTGGTCCAATGCGTAATATAGATGGGAAAGACATATCTAAAGGTGCAGAAGCTGAGTTTAAATTGAAATAAACGTTCCACACCTATGAAACAATGCTTTGTCTAAAAACTAGGCGAGATGTAACGATACAATTTTTGTAAACAACATCTTGCTTACCGGTAAAATGCTGCATGGAAAATGGATATCACTGTTCTAGCGCTCCTTAGCTGCAGCACTAAAATTGCGTTAATACATCGGAATGCCTCATTCCACTTGTATGCAGTATAAAGGTTCAAAGCACCATTTGAAAAATAAAACCGACTGAAATCAAGATTTTTAGATTTGATTTCAGTCGGTTTATTCAGTTTAATAGGGTATGGACCTAACGCCCCTACTAATATTGTAATTGACTACACTTACCAAGGCCGCTTTGTTCTCGGCTTTGCTCTTATAGACGTGGATGGCAAATGCTCTTTTTTGACTAATTGCGGTTCTCTTCCACGCTCCATTGCACGTTTTACTTTTTGATCCATCTGAAACGTAATTGGTGGCTTAAGCACGCGTTTGGGAACAGCTTTGCAGGTAGGGCAGAACGTCTCTTGTTTATTGCCTTTATTGCTTTTATGCCATTCCGTAAATTCGCCACAAAGTTGGCAGGAAAATGTATAGCCATACGTATACCTCCATTATGTTGGCAAGATACTCTTCGTAAAAATTTCTTTTGGAATTCCAACTGTGGCACATGTATTTGGTATATCAACAACTCCGGCTAAGTGACCTTGGACTGGAGCAGCAGATAAAAGCATATAAGCTTGCTCACCAGTATATCCCTGGGTTTTGAGAAATTCAATAGCATTTAAACAGGCATTACAGTACGCCACGTTCGCATCTAAATAGGTTTTGCTTGCCGGAGGACTCTACTGATACACCTTGGAAAACAATATATTCGTTATAGTGTGGGTTTACAGGTCCTGGTTGATAGACTGGGTTCGTTTTGATTTGATATTTTTCCATACCACCTTTGATAACATCTACTTGTAATTCAATCCAGCCAGACATTTCGATACCACCGCAAAATGTAATTTCCCCATCACCTTGGGAGAAGTGGAGATCGCCTACAGATAATTTTGCTCCGTCTACAAATACCGGAAAGTATACGCGAGAACCTTTAGATAGGTCTTTAATGTCACAATTGCCACCATTTTCACGAGGGGGTACAGTTCTTGCACCTTCTGTGGCTATGCGGTCGAATTCTGCACCAGTTAAACTTCCTAAAACAACGCTTTCTTCGGTGGGCGGGTTAGCAAGTGGAGGGACGCGGTCTGGATCAGTGGCAATTAAAGCTTTTTCCCGTCTATTCCATTCCAAATTCGGGCTAAAATACCCACAATGACAAAGGTTCACTTTATAAGAAAATAGTTCTAGGTTAAATGTCACGTAAAATTGCTAAATATACACAAAAATGGTTCAAGTCTTATGATACGCTAATATGGAGAGCAATAAGCTTCTATAAAACTATCTTACAGGAGTGAAGGCAATGAAAGCAGCAGTTTGGTATGCAAAAAAAGATATCCGTGTGGAGAATGTTGATGAACCAGTTGTTGAAGCAGGAGAAGTGAAAATCAAAGTAGAATGGGCCGGTATTTGTGGAAGCGATCTTCATGAATATGTTGCTGGACCAATTACCATCCCAACAGAAGCACCTCATCCATTAACAAAAGGTACTGCACCAGTTATTATGGGTCATGAATTTGCCGGAGAGGTAGTAGAAGTTGGGAAAAACGTTACCCAAGTAGCGTTAGGGGATCGAGTTACTGTGGAGCCGATGATTACTTGCGGGAAATGTAAAGCCTGCCGTCAAGGGCGTTATAACCTTTGTGAAGTCATTGCAGCTTTTGGCATGTCTGGTGTTGGTGGAGGCTTCTCAGAGTATACCGTTGTTTCTGAAGACATGGTACATAAAATACCTGAGCATATGAGCTATGAATTAGCTGCTTTAGTTGAACCTACAGCAGTTGCTATGCATGCTGTAAAACTTAGTAACTTAAAGGTTGGGGATACAGTAGCTGTTTTTGGAGCCGGACCAATTGGCTTATTAACGGTACAAGCAAGCTTTTTAGCTGGAGCAAAAAAGGTATTTGCCATTGAATTGTCAGAAGAACGAAGAAAAGTAGCAACCAAGCTTGGGGCAGTTGCTATTAGTCCAGCAGAGAGTGACGTTGCTGAAGAGATCATGAAGCAAACCGCAGGCGATGGAGCTGATATCAGTTTTGAGGCTACAGGTGTTCCTGTAGTATTAGAACAAGCAGTTAATAGCACAAAAATGGGCGGAGAAATTGTTATTGAAAGTCTTTGGGAGTCAAAACCGGAATTGGATGCTAACAGCCTTGTTTTTAAAGAACTTAACTTGATCGGATCGATTGGTTACCGCAATATATTCCCGACAGTGATTGATTTAATTGCTGATGGTAAGCTGGAAGTAAGCGATTTAGTTACGAAAAAAATCGCATTGGATAACATCGTGGAGGAAGGGTTTGAGTCTTTACTGCAAGAAAAATCACAAGTGAAAATATTAATTAAACCGTAATTTAACAAGTGAATAAATTATTCGTTGCTTTGTTTGTGTATTCGTTGGCTGAAAGGGTATGCACGTAATGCCAAAATAATATTTGCGGATACGTATGATATAAATAATAATGCACGCCAACCATTTTATTGCTGTAAGACTCCCACTTCAGGAGTTGGGTAATCTGTACAGCAACAAGTCAAAGTGGAAGATAATGGCACCTAATGCCCAATCGTTCAGAGGGCTTTAGGTGATACCATTACGGTACTAACAAACAGTGGGGGATGAATGAACCCCCACACTGTTTGTAGATTCACTTTATTGGTTGGCGTTCTGTTTCGCAACTTTTTTTGTATAGCTGCGATAATAAAATAAACCAGCAATTCCCCATAGTCCCATGAAAATCAGAGACGGCGTACTTAATTTTCCTGGAGATTGAGGGATAATTAACAGGAGAATAAAACTGATGCTAATGATAATTCCGGTAAATGTTAGCAGTTGGTCCCACCTTGAAGCTGCTTGTTTATAACTAATAAAGCATACGTATAAATAAGCAATCGCTGCTAGAAACGAGGACATATCAACAATATAAATAATAACCTCTCTTCCAAACCAAGGTGCGAGAAGGCTAATACCTGTTATAAAAAAGACGCTGTTAATCGGAACGCCGGCGTTTGTCCGCTTCATATATTTGGGATGGCACAATTTGTATGCAGATAAGGATGATAGCAGATGGCTGCTGCTAATCATAAAGCCGTTAATGCCTCCAGAGACGGCAGTCATTAATGCGATGATTAATAAAATAAAACCAAAGCTTCCGACATGAGTTAACACAGCTTCCCCAAGAGCCCAATCGAGCTGCTTTGTTTGATCAGGTGAGAAGGCAAGTGCTGTGATTACATTTAAAAGGCTGTACGCAATTACTCCGGAAAATACGGAAAGAATCGCTATCCAGGTTGCTTTTTCAGGTTTAAACTTTAATTGGGTAGCTACTTGTGGAATAATATCAAACCCGACAAATAGAAATGGAATAATCGCAATGACTTTTGCTATTTCACCAATGTCAAAATCATAGTTATAAAAATAGTTCGTAGATAAAGTTGTTGAACCTGTATTTAAAAGCATGGCGATAAAAACGATCGCGATATTAATCATTAAAAATAATACCATCACGTTTTGGACATTAGAGCTCTTCCGCAAGCCTCTAATATTTAAAGCTGCAAATAAAATAAGCACGGAGCTTGCTATGAGCACTTCTGAGAAATAAACAGGATATCCAGCAATTTCGTAAAGATACAACCACTCTATGTTTGATCCCAATAAAATTTTAACAATTAATACAAAGGCTGTTGCGTTAAGGGGAACAATGCTTAAATAGCAAAGAATTAAAGCCCAGCCTACAATAAAGCCATGCCCTCTGCCAAGATTCTTATACGTGTAAGAGAAACCACCACCATCTTCAGCATGTTGCTGCATCATAATATGGTAGCCTTTTTGTATAAAAAGAATAGCAAAACCACCTAACAGCAACCCAATAGTTGTATTGATAACCCCAGACTCTGGAAGAAATTTAATGCCGGGTAGCGTAAATGCTCCCCAGCCAATAATAGACCCTAATACTAAGCTTAAAATATCAAAACGGTTCAGTTTATTTCTCATAACATATCATCGTTATTTAAAGTTATAAGCGGTAACGATTTTTTCTCTCCCCGTCATTTGATCAGTATAATATTCATATAAGCAAATGCCTAAATAAGACCCTGAGATATTATATACGTTCTTATAGCCCAAGTGTTGTAATGCCATTACAGCATTGTAGCTACGCTGGGCGGAACGACAGTGCACATATACAGGTTGGTTTTGTGGGATTTCATCTAATCGATCTCTAAATTCACTTAAAGGTATATTCACCGCATTGGTTAAATGACCGCATGCATATTCATGCTTTTCCCTTACGTCCATAATAAATGCATTATTTTCTACCAATTCCCGCGCTTTTGTTACTGGAACTTGCTTGAATTCTCCGTTCAATCGGTTGAGTGCAACTAATGCTGCAAAGTTCACTACATCTTTCGCTGTTCCAAACATTGGGGAATAGCATAGTTCTAGTTCTTTTAAATCTTCTAGCGTTCCACCCATCGTAATCATTGTAGCAATGACATCAACACGCTTATCAACATTTCCTTTTCCGATGGCTTGAGCACCAAGTATTTTCCCTGTAGGGTATTCATAAATCAATTTAAAATGCATTGGATGGCTTTCAGGCATTAAGCCAACTTTATCATTCGGGATAATATAAACAAAATCATAAGCAATACCAGCTCGCTCTGCTTCTTTTTCATTTAGACCAGTAGCTGCGGCGTTTTGATCAAACACATGGATACAGGAGGAGCCAATTACTCCAGTATGACGATGTGGGATACGGTACATATGGTCTGCTGCGGCTCTGGCTTGACGTTGTGCAGGTCCTGCAAGTGCTAGTCTAGTTGGCTGATGTGTCAACTTATGATATACTTCAATCGCATCTCCAACAGCGTAAATATCCGAATCACTCGTAACATAATTGTGATCAACCATAATGCCACCAGTTTGACCAATTTCCAGCCCAGCTTGTTCAGCTAATTTGGTCTCTGGTTTCACACCGATAGCAAGTACAACGGCATCAGCAGCCAATATTTTACCTGATTGTAATTCGATTTGACTAGCTTCGATTTTAGCTAAACCATCATTGACAATTAGGTTAACCCCTTGGTCGATTATTTCTTTGTGCAAAATTTGCGCCATATCATAGTCAAAAGGTGCCATCACTTGATTGCTGAATTCAATTAAGGATACGTCTAACCCAGCTAAACGGAGATTTTCCACAACTTCTATGCCAATAAATCCTCCTCCAATTACGGCAACTTGTTTAACATTATCTTGCTTGACATATGCGTCCAGCTTCGCAATATCGACAACGTTTCGTACGGTAAATACATGGTCCATATCCGTTCCTTGAATAGGTGGAATAATAGGATTTGCTCCTGGAGATAAAACGAGCTTATCATAGCTTTCTTCGTAACTTTCCCCTGTTACGACGGTTTTTACTGTAACCGTTTTATTCTTGCGGTTAATAGAAGTTACTTCACTATTAACGCGTGCTTCAATATTATATTGTTTTTTAAATTGTTTTGGATTCATTAATACAAGATCTTCACTATTTTCAACAATTCCACTTAGGTGAAAAGGTAGCGCACAGTTTGAAAAAGATACATGTGGACCTCTTTCAAACATAATGACTTCCGCATGCTCATCTAATCTTCTTGCTCTTGCGGCGGCAGAAGCTCCTCCTGCAACGCCACCTATAACAACAATTTTTTTACTCATTTTCCATTCTCCTTTATCGCGCGTCATTCAGTCGTTGATTCGACTTTCAAACTGATAGTTATCTGTAACATAGAATAATTTATTTTGTGAAACCTATAACATTACTAGCTAAAAATATAGTACCAAAAACTTAACGCTTTGTACATATACCTGTATAGGTAATTTGGATTTCTTTTTAAAAATTTGATATTTGGTCACAGTTTACCTTTTTAGTGTCCGATTGTGTTTCCGCCATTTGTTATGCAAATGATCTTAGAAGACTTAAAATAAGCGTTTAGCTAACATATTGCCTACAATACCACCTAGTGCTAAAAATAGGAAGAATATCCAGCCTGAGAGCGAATAATTGGCAATAGGGGTAAATAATGCCCCAACATTACATCCGTTTGCAAGTCTAGTTCCTAAACCCATTGTAATGCCACCTAACGCGAACAAAGCTGCTTCTTTTTTACGAATATGCGCTCCTTCTAAGAACATGGTTTTCATTTTACCAGCTGTTAATAGATAGATAATTGTTCCTACTAGAATTCCAAAGTTTTGCACGGAAATCGGGTGTTCAAAAAATGGCAACACAAATGGTTCCGCTGACATTTTTGTAAAAGAAGCAATCGATTCCGGAGAGACACCTAAGAACATTAATAATTTACCAAACCATATACCAAAAGGTGTAGAAGCTCCCCAACCAGCTTTTGTAACACCCATTAATAATACAAACAATATACTGATTACAATTGCTCCTTGTTTCAAGGTCCAAGGCTTAATAAAAATACGATTATATGTTTCTTGGCTGAACAATTTATAATCTTTACTATCAAATTTATTAGGTAACTCCTGCATTTTTTCCGTTTCATGTTCTATATAACGATTTTGTTGCTTTCTTTTTCTTTCATATCGGTAAGCTAAGTAAACAGTTATGCCACAGAATAATGCAGTGGTTAGGATAGCACCTAAATAGCCGCCAAGACCATCCCATTTAAAGAGGTCTGGTAAAAAAACGCCTCCTTGCAGCTGATTCCCTACGGAAGTAGTAAACCAAGAATTAGTAATCCAACTGGCTGTATGTTGAATAGGAAAACCAATAAATATACCCATACCAAAAAATAATAACGTAATTAGTGCTCTAGGGAACCCCGTTGCTAAATCTGTTAAAACGCCTGAAGCACAGCATGAAGAGAAAGCCATTCCAAAACCAAATAATAATCCACCTGCTATTAGACCAAGGTTAATGGGGTTAATCCAAAGATCGTAGCTTGCAGGATTGGAATAAAGTAAAAAAGTGGTCGTTGCTAAGGTAGTAATAAAGAACATTAGAGCCATTGCACGTAGTAATTTTGTAGAACCAGTCTTATAAGCGCGATTAATACTACCAGCAAATCCAGTGTAGGCACGTGTCAAGGTGTAACCAAGCCCTGTACCGATTAATAATCTGAAAAACAGCATATCTGTTTTTAAGAGTACGTTACCTAAAATAAGAACGAAGAAAATTGCAGCTATCCCTAACACGTACTCTATTTTTTGTAAATGCTTACTCTGGATGGCTTGCTGTTTTTTAATTTCTGCTTCCATGTTGTTTTAAACTCCTTTCATTATCATGTGAAACATTTCACATAAATAGTATATAGAGAGAAGGAAAATTTTTCAACAGAATGAACTTCACCTTCAATATTTGTTCATAAGTATACGTATATTTTTCCCGAAATAAAAAGAGGGCGAGTATCTGATAAATTTTGGGAAAGACCATCCCCATTTCCTTGCCACATGGCATTGGGGAAATTAAATGGCGAGGACTAGCTAAACATCAAAAATAAGATTTTAGAGGAGTGTCTTTTTCAAGTAAGAGGGGAAGAAGCGTGGTATGCCTTTACAAGGCTACTGAAAACGGCGATCTTTTACAAAAAGGCGCTTCCAACATATGCTACATAGAAAAATCAGCTTCAATCATCACGGCATGTAATAGCATTTGGCTATCTATTTTTCTTGTTTTATAGTTTTTCACTGCCTTACCATGAGGAGTCTCAGGACTACGTTCGGTAAAGAAGTGCAAGCTTACACCTGGTCCTGTCCATTTACACTAAAAAAGGTTGAGACAAAAGAAAATGCTATATAGCAAAAGCCGAACAATTATAAATATTGTCCGGCTTGTTTGTATTAAAAACTCCTACCATCGCTACGTTAAAATACTTCGCTTTCCGCAGGACCCCTCAGCTTTCTCGGAAAAGCAAACATCGCTTTTCTGGGAGATCTTCAGCTCGTACTGTTCCCAGAGTCTACACATTTTGACTACGCTAAAAACCTGTGTATACACAATAGATCATTTTTGTTCCTCTTTTAGTCAGCTGCTTTGTATTCCAGCCTCGTTCGCATGCTGTTTTGTTTAGGCGGCTCGTTTCCGTTCAGATTTATCAACAACGCAAGCTCCAACGATGTCTCCGATTACGTTGGAGGCAGTACCGGCCATCCCAATTAATGCATCAACACCGGCGATTAATGCTACAATTTCAAGTGGTAAGCCAAACATGCTAAGTACCGCGGATAAAGTTACCAATCCTGCTGCAGGCACACCGGCGGTTCCAATAGAGAGCAGTGTTCCAATGATTACAATTACCAAAAAATCGGTAGGCGAAAGGTTTAAATTCATAATGTTTGCAGCAAAGACCAGTGAAACTCCCATCCGTAATGCTCCGCCATCTGAATTGAAAACAGCACCTAGTGGGAGTGCAAAGTTTGCTGTTGTTTCCGAAATACCTGCTTTTTTAGCAGAGCGGATCGCAATAGGAAGAGAAGCAATGCTGCTCGATGTGAAAAATGCAGTCGTATAGGCTTCTTTCGTTTGCTTAAAAAAAGGAATAACCGGTGTTTTGGATAATTTTAGAAATCCAGCATAAACCAATAACCATAATAACAAAATACCAGCATAAAAAACTGCAGTAAACTTGAATAACGATTGGAATGTTTCCCAGCCTTGACTGCCAAATGCTGTTGCACTAATGGCAAATATACCTATAGGTGCATATAGTAGCACGCCTTGCAAAATCTTGTAAAACATTTCATTTAATGCTGTAAAAAGAGTATTTAATAAGTCGCCGTATTCTTTCATTTTTTTGTCTTCGGAGTAGCGCATGGCGGAAATAGCAACTCCCATAATAACAGCAATAAATAAAATTGCCATTAGATCTCCAGAAGTAAAGGCTGCAAATATGTTTTTAGGTACAATTTGTAACAGTACATCGGAAACACTTGGTGTTTCAGGTTCTTCCACTTGCGTATCCGGTAATGTTAGGCTTGTACCCGGGTTAATCCAAAGAGCTAATGCGAGACCAATTAACACAGCAGCTGCAGTCGTTGCAATATAGTAAAGAATTAGCTTTCCGCCCATTCGTCCAAGTTTTGTAATTTTCATTTGGTTAACTGCAAGTACCACGGTCAGAAATATGACGGGAATAGCAATCAAACTAAGTAAATGAATAAGCAATGTACCTAATGGCTCTAACACGTTTGTTTGGTTTTGGAAGACTACTCCAGCTATGATTCCTAGAACAAATGCAACGGTCATTTTTATTACAAAGGAAGTTTGTTTATATTTTTTCCATATATTCATATTGTTAGATCGCCTTCTTTATCGTTTAATTTATCCCGCATATAAAGTGCAGTAAGATTCCTACTTCAAGGGTTAGAGAGTGTGTATGGAACAAGACTAAGCGGGAGACAACAGCACCTAAATGCCCTATTTCGTAAGCGCCCTTTAGGTCATACGATCATGTACTAACAAGCCGTTGAGGATGAATGAAACCCCCGCTGATCATTTTATATTTTCTATCGTACCAAAAAAGAGGGGAGGATACATTCATTATAGCTTAAGAAAATAATAAATGATGATAATGTATATAATGTATTCAGCGTGATACGAAAGAGGATAACAGTCATATATTAACTTAGCTAAAAGCCAAATCGTATAATTTTTTTGGATTACGAATACGTAGCTAACCGTACCGTTTTAGTCAAAGGAAAAAAATGTATAAACAAAACTAATATATTACCAATAAACAGTTAAAATGAAACATTTTTGTAGAAACTGTGACGAATGAACATTTTGCTGCTTTTATCATCGCTTTTCAGTTGAATTTAGGTATAATAGGTTGGAAAGCGAGGGATAGATGAGTGAAAAAGCTTTTATATTTTATTATTGTTGTTTCATTTATCGATACATTTATTCAATTACCGATTATAACTCCTTATGCAAAAAGTCTTGGTGCTTCTCATATGTTAACTGGTGCAATTGTAGCTGTATATTCACTAACCAATATGTTTGGAAACATTCTTGGGGGGCACTGGATTGACAAGTATGGAAGAAAACGCATGTTATTTATCGGTATGATTTCAGTAACGGTTATTTTACTATTATACCCATTAGCTGCAACAGGATTTCAATTGTTTATCATTCGATTATTACATGGGCTGGCTGGTGGGTTTTTAATTCCATCCGCATTCGCATATGTTGGTGATCAGACAAGAGCTGGTTCTAGAGGAAAGGCAATGGCCTTCACAGGCGCTGCTATTGGCATTGCTGCTATTGTTGGACCGGCAGTTGGTGGGGCTTTGGCAGCTCGCGGTCAAATAGAGTATGTATTTATATTAGTAGCAGGTTTATTTTTATTCACGTCTTTTCTAGTGCTTCGTTATATAGAGGAGTCTTTCGTATCTAGGGACAGGTCGAAGGTTCACGTGAAGCATTTTATACCATTATTAAAAAATCCTTTATTATTGCAGGCTTCATTAGCTGCGTTTGGATTAATGATTAGTAACGGGACACTAGCTTTTGCTCTGCCGTTAAAGGTAGAGGCGATTGGACTTGATGCGAGCGCGACAGGTGCATTGCTTAGTACATTTGGAATTATGGCAATCATAGTCTTTTTAACACCAATTAATAAAATTTATGACCATATGGAGCCTTTGATATTAGTTGGGACTGGGATTTTTATAATTGGTAGTGCGATGCTGCTTTTAAGTTATGTCACTATGTTCTGGACAGGCATCCTGACAATGATAGTATACGGTATAGGCTTTGCATTCGTGTTTCCTTCCATGAATCGAATGGTAGCAGAAAGCTCTTCTAAAATAGATCGTGGAAAAGCATACGGCATATTTTATGCTTTCTTTTCATTGGGGGTTGTAGCTGGGTCCTCTGTGTCTGGAGCTATTGCCGAATGGTGGGGAATACCGTTTATTTTCACGGCAATTGTTATGTTTATCATCTGTACAACTTTATACGTGATTGATCGAGTAAGAAAAAAGCTTCGCATTCATTTATAAAGAAATGAAAAGGTCATAAACAATAAAGCATCATAGACGTATCCGCGGAAGTAAAGCACTTTCTCCCGCGGATATTATTAAGCGGCGAAAAAAGATGAAACCAGTAATTAATCCCTTGGCGCTACAGTTTTTGTTTCTGCTATGTCCTCACTTTTAACTACAAAAAGCTCTTTCAAAGACAAGCCATGCTTGTTCGCATAGGTTCGAACAAGATATTCTCCAACACAATACCCCAGCATTTTTGGATAAAAATGGGATCCATAAAGTAAACGATAGTACTTATTTGTATTTACTTGGAGACCTTTTTCAGGCAAAAGATATTTCGTCCAAAAATGGTGTAGCACTTCATCCTTATATTTACCGATGTAACTAGCTGTATGCTCTTCTCCTAGCCGTTTAAAAACGGCATACTCTGCCATGCCTTCCAAAATAATTGTGTCCAATAGGGTATACTGTTTTTCTGGTTTATTACATTTTTCCAGACGGCAAACATGGTTGTATTCATGCGTTAAAAGTGCTTTGATTTCCATTTTTGTATTTGATTCAGATAGGAATAAGAAAGCTTTGTCCTTAAAGGTAAGCCCTGCTTTTCCATTAAACTCCTTGTGTAACCTGTAATTTGCTGCATCAGATGGGAAAATAAAAATAGGTGTTTCAGGTCCATTCCATTGATGCTGTAATTCTTTATAATCCATTGAAGTGATGTCCCAGAGGTCTGCCTTTAGCATTTGTTGAACCCGTACTTTGGATATCGCTGAACGAGTCATGCCAAATTTTGTTAGATGAGCAAATATTTCTTCTGCTTCAGCATTTGGAAAGTAATCCTTTACTCGTTTAGCTAGCTGGATCGGTTGTTTATAGTCTTCCAGCAGCCATTCATCTGTTCGAATAACTCCATGCATCGTTTCATCTCCTTTTCGAAAGATTCATTGCGATAGCATATGCATAGTGGAAAAAATATTGACCTTTCGTACCTCAACCAACGATGGTCACATATGTTAAACTATTGGAGGTGAAAGCATGAATTATTTGGATAGTTTAGCCAAACTTGGAATAGGTGGTGCACACCCTGGAGGACTAAAGTTAACGAAAAAAATATTAGTAAAGGAATCTATTGATCGCACAACGAGCTTACTGGATATAGGGTGCGGAACCGGACAGACAGCAGCTTTTATCGCTGAACACTTTCCATGTGCAGTAACAGCGATGGATATACACCCATTAATGGTGGAAAAAGCTATACAAAGGTTTAATACGTGTAATGTTCCAATTACAGTTTTTCAAGAAAATGTAGAACATATGCGTTTGAAGGAGCAATTTGACATCGTACTTTCGGAATCGGTACTCGCTTTTACAAATCTATCTAAATCGCTATCTTCTATTATGGAAGCTTTACAGCCTCATGGGCGGTTATTAGCTGTTGAAATAATGATAGATGCAAGCATGTCAGAGGTAGATAGGAATGTGATTGCCTCGTTTTATGGGTTTCGTGAGCTATTAACAGAAGCAGAATGGCGAGAAAAATTGATACAGGCAGGATTTAAACAAATTGATCTGGAACAGCCAGTCATAGACCCATTGAAGGTGGAGATAGATGAAGCTCAAGATTTTCATTTCTCAGAGTCACAAATAGATGAAGCAATCGAAATACTGCATCAGCATCAAGAACTTACCGAAATTTATCAAGAGGCACTTCAATATTGCGTATTTCGCTGCTTGCGATAAAGTGAACCCTCAATCAGTGGAGGAGGTGCTTTTACCTCCCACTGATGGTTATTACCAAAAGGAGAATAAAGGGCTCTGTATAGAATTAGGCATTTAGTCTTTTAGTAGATTCTTGATTTACTCTCCTAAGTTTCACGTTGTACATAGAAGGGGAGGATTTACTTCAGTTACATCCAAGCAACATAAAAATTGTCGAGTAAAGCGAGGAGGGTTGATTTTGCTTATACGAAAAGAACAACCTAGCGATTATAAGCAGACGGAAGATGTCATCCAGCAAGCGTTTCAAAATGTTGCCTATAGTAATGGGAAGGAGCATGAATTAGTACGTGCGTTACGAACGTCCAATGAATTTGTCCCAGAACTTTCGCTAGTTAGTAAGCAGGGCAAAACGATTACCGGACATATTTTATTTACTACGGTAGAAATTAAAAACGCTGGTAATTCCTTAATTGGGTTATCGTTAGCTCCGCTATCTGTATTACCTGAATATCAGAACCAAGGAATCGGCACGGCGTTAATTACATTCGGGTTAACAACAGCAGCGAGGTTAGATTTTTCTGTAGTAGTAGTTTTGGGACATAAGGAATATTATCCTAAATTTGGCTTTGTTAAGGCTTCTGCCTATAACATTAAGCCACCTTTTGCTGTTGAAGATGACTTATATATGGTAAAAGAATTACAAGCAGGTGTGTTAACTACAACCCAGGGTACTGTTCATTATTCTCCTGTGTTTATGCTATGATGAATGATGTATCATTTTATTATGACGAATTTGTACCGAATAATAACAGTTTAAAAATATTGGCAAGGTTTACCTAAAAACCAATAAAAACCGGCATCATTTAGATTCATGGCTATACTAAAAACCGTTTCTGTCTGCTCTCGTTCTGATAACGCAGGATTATGATGACGGCAGATCGAATTTGGATAATTGTCATGATTAGCTAGCAATTGGAAAAGGAATTCGTGATTGATAGATTTGTCTATTTGTGAGTCAATTAAATCAGAAAGTATGCACAGACGGTCAAAAGAGTCGGGTTTTGCAAACTCATCCATTGTTTTTTTCATTTTTGACGAACAAATGTGGTTCGTATGTTGAAGGGACCCGTTTTTGGGAAGTATTTTCTCGGTATATACTGGAGAGACCTCCACACTAATTATGTCTTTTGATTTAGATGCAATAAGAAAATGCGCTGCTGATGCAATTTGGTTTTGATCTATTCTGCTGATAGCTTCTTCAAAAGTGTGTGATTCAAGGATTGCCCTTAGCCCTAAATGAATGGGTAACTTCGCCTGCCACTGATTTGTTCTTAAAGCATTTAAACAGACGCCTATACCATGACTGTTATACCCTATTTTCCCAATGATACCTGCTTCTGTTATCATTTGAATAGTTGGAAGATTGTCTTGTACTAGCTCAAGATGAAGTATTGAATTTACTTGTTCTCTTTTCCAGTCCCAATTTTGTGCGAGCCATGTCTTTTCTGTTTTGGGTTGCGTAAGTGCGAATGAAGAGCAACCGTCAGGAGAAGTAAGTGCTATCTCACTTCTGCAATTTAATACTAAAATATCTTCAAACTCCACCTTTGCACCGATAGCTATTGCCTTCATTTCTTCCAAAAACGAAGGATAATGCTCTTTTACATAATTCACATGCAGTAAAGCTTGGTCGCATGCTTCATCCCAAGACGTTTCAGCATACTCTCTAAACATTTTTTCGTACGTTTGTAGGCTGTTTTTTATCTGTACTTCCGCCAGCTTTCCATGCTCATAACCAATGTCGTAAGGTGATCCAGCTAACGTTTGTTTTTTAATTTGCTTAGCTCTCTGGGACATATATCGCTTCTCCTTTGTTTTGATAAACTATCTTTCCATCAATCATTGTCCACTCTACTTTAGCTTCCAGTAAATCATTTACATGACTGTTCAGTAAGGAGCAATTCATTAATACAAGGTCTGCTAATTTTCCGGGGTCAATACTTCCTTTGATCTTTTCTTCAAATGATGCATATGCACCATTATAGGTATACATTCGTATTGCTTCTAATAAAGGAATTCGTTGATCTTCACCAATTATTTGTCCGGATTCAGACATTCTTGTAATTGCGCCATATAGCCCGCGGAACGGATCAACATCAGTAACAGGGCAATCAGAAGCAATTGCTGCTGGTATACCGGCTTTTAAATAATCGTTTAAAGGGTACATATAACTGGAACGTTCTCCGTAATCTTTTACGTAACCATCGCCGTACTCGAAGTGAAATGCTGGGTTTGGTGTAGGGACTACATGTTGTTCTTTCATTCTTTTTACTAAGTCAGGCGCTGCTACACCTGCATGCTCAATGCGATGACGAGAATTCGTTCGTGGATAGAGTCTGTTTGCTGTTTCGATGGTGGTCAGTAACATATCTATTGCAGCATCACCTTGAGCATGTGCAGTTATTTGCCATCCTTTTTCATGGGCTGGAATAAATAGCTCATCTACTTCCTCTTGCGAAAAATAGTGGATGCCATAATTGTTATGATCACTTGTATAAGGATCTCTTGTCCAAACAGTTGGACCACTACTACTACCATCTAAAAATAACTTAACAGGGCCAACTCTAAATTTCGTATCTCCTACACCAGTGGAAACGCCAGATAAAACCATATGTTTTACAACGTCTTGTGCATTGTTTAAGGCACCAACCATTGCATAAACTCGCTGTTGTATTGTACCCGACCGGGCATCTTGTTGCAATTTACGAAGATTATCCAGTCCATATCCTGTGGCATCATGAATAGAAGTTATCCCTTTTGCTGCAAACTCTTGAGAAGCGATTTTATGGGCTTCGCTTAACTCAGACTCTGAGAATGCGGCTTTAGCAAACATATTCATATGAGCATTTTCTATTAAAGTACCGTTCAGTTCTCCCGCTTCATTCTTTTCGTATTTCCCACCCATAGGATCTGGAGTATGTTTATTTATACCAGTTAATTGGAAGGCTTTGCTATTTACAACAGAAGCATGACCACATACCCGACCAACGATAATGGGATGATCTTTAGATACTGTATCTAATTCTTGTTTTGTCGGTAAGCGTTTATCGGTCATGTGATTTTCGTTGTAGCCGAATGCGCGAACCCACTCTCCTTTTGGTGTTTTTGCAACCTTTATTTTAAGCGCTTCTAACAGAGAAGAAATGGAATGTAGCTGATCTTGTTTACAATGAATAGAAAGTCTGTTAATTCCATACATAGTTATGTGCAGATGGGAGTCGATAAATCCTGGCAATAAAGTTTGGCCATGTAAGTTGACTATTTCAGTTTTGCTATCTTGTAGCTCTAAAACCTTTTCATTACTTCCTGTAGCTATTATTTGATTACCTCTTATAGCAAGTGCTTGACA
This sequence comes from Virgibacillus pantothenticus, assembly GCF_018075365.1. GTDB lineage: Bacteria > Bacillota > Bacilli > Bacillales > Amphibacillaceae > Virgibacillus > Virgibacillus pantothenticus. Next base: position 2,303,215 of record NZ_CP073011.1, on the reverse strand, counting down.
AATATCATTATTCATATTAACGGTGATAATTTCTCCATTTATAAAAATGGTTTGTTTATTCAATAGTCTCCCTCCAGTATTAGATCTTTTTAAAGTTTAGATAATTTTGCACCGGATAATTCATTGCGGTTTTCTGTAAAAAGTTCCTCCGTCATATCAGGAAAGAAACGTTCAATCGTTTCTCCGGAAGCAGGTTTTGTGACTAATGATACAATGATAAATACAGTTATATTGATAGATAACCCCCAAATTCCAGCATGAATACCAAGCGGGTGGGGAACAAGGAAAGAGAATATGACAGTTACAATAAAACCGGTAAATAAACCCCAAAAAGCCCCATGTTTTGTTGCCCTAGGCCAAAAGAACATCCCAATAATTGCCGGAAAAGCTTGACCGATAAAACCGTAGCCAATTAATAAAATGTAAACAAGACTTGCTGGTTCCATAATAGAAATTGGAGCAATAATACATACCATAATAGGAAATATTAATCGTCGCGTCCATTTACCTGATGTTGTATCGTTCCACCTTAATAGTGGCTGTAAAATATCTTTACTGTAACTAAGAGCAGTTGCATGGATACAAGGTTCACTTGATGACATTGCTGCGGCCAAAGTACCAGCACCAAGTAAACCCGCTACAACAGCTGGCATATGATCAATAGCCAATTGGATAGCAATGGTATCTGGACTCGCTAGATTAGGGTATATGAAAATTCCGATAAATCCAACGACGATCATGGTGATTAAAACAATATAGAAAGTAGGTAGCAACGTTGCTGCACGTCTAATGGATTGTTTAGAAGAAGCACCCATCCATTGAATCCAATGCGTTTGCCAAATAGAAAAGACAGAGATTAAAATGGACGTCGACCAAAAGGTTACATTCATGTCGCTCACCCCTCCAGGCAATGTCAGAAAGGAAGGGATATCAGCTTGAACACGTTCAAAAATGGCTCGGAAGGAATATCCGCCAGTAAATTGTTGTGTTGCCCATAACCCAACAAACCAAGAGACAACAAACATTAAACCTCCTTGAAAGGCATTCGTAACTCCAATTGCTTTTAAACCACTTCGATATAAGTAGATGGAAATGACACCTAAGGATAAGAAAACTCCGACCCATTTGGGGATTAATCCATAGCTCATAACATGTAAAATATAAGCTGCTCCTGTTGTTTGTAATACAGCATAAGCTAATATGCCAATTGAAGTTACTATAGACGATAAAGCCCCCAATGCTTTACTTTCATAACGGTCAGAAATAGCTGAATATTGCGTCACATGTTTATACTTATAACCTAATTCCCATACTTTTGGACCAAAATACCAAGCAACGGTCCCCATATAAGTCAGGTATACAACGACGTAAAGTGCTGGCACACCTTTTGCGTATGCCCAACCGGGCGAACCCATAAACGTGTAAGCACTAACCCCGCCGGCGCCAATTAACAAATACATCATTACTGGACCCATACTGCGACTTCCTACACCCCAATTTTCAGTATCATTCATATTTTTCCCTTTACTTGCTCTTAAACCTAAAAGAATAGCAATAATCATATAAGATAATGTGATTAAAAGCGGCACATACATATTCATTAGCTAAATCCTTTTATTTTACTTACAAACCACAAGGTACCGGTTGTAAAAATAATAATGAAGATGGACCATACCATCATGATTGGCATTCCTAAAATGATGGAAGGTTTATTAAACAGTGGTATAAAAGGCCAATTACCAAGTGCAATAACAAATAAAATAAGTCCGAAGCTAAACCAGCTTTTCTTTGTCCTAGGGAGTTTGCATGTCACTTTCATTTAATCACTCCATTTCATCTATGTTTTTTATTTTATAGTGTAGATGAAAGGTTTAATTTATTCATTAATCAGAATGTTAAAATAAGATGTAAAAGTTTTACTGTGTGTCTACTTTTTCATCCATTAGATATAATAAGATTTAATCGCAGTTTCTAAAGAAAGTCTGTGTAAGGTGTCCAATCGCTGAGAACGTTATACGTTTAAAAAGAAATCGAGGCTGACACCTTCCATGCAATGGGATCATGATATAGTGTCGCGAGGACAGGAACCGTGAACAGCTCAAAGAAATAAGATCAACATTTGCAGTAGCTTAAGGTTTGATAGAAGCTACAAAATGACAACTGGTTAGATAATAGAAATTGATTTATACTAGAAAGTAGGACAAACCATTGATACATAGATGTACTTATACAAATTTTATCCCGAATGTAACTCGCAAGTCTCCCGCTTCAAGGGTTGAGGAAGATTCATAGCAGTCCAAGCGGGGGATAATGGCACTTGAATGAAATTCTAATTCATTCGGGGCAGATAAGATGTTGATTATTAGATGCGTATCGTGCAGAAAAGTGTTTTTGTTTTGCAAGGACGCCTGAGAACCTAAGTTTTGATCTACTATTTTAGGGGGAAAGATAATCCCCACGGATTGCAGATTTACTTTATATAAAATGTTGGTTTACATATTTGGGGAGGTAGTTTCATAGATGAAATTTTTTCATACTGCAGATTGGCATCTTGGTAAGCTTGTACAAGGTGTGTATATGACGAATGATCAACGATATATTTTGGATCAATTCATCCAAGCTGTCGAGGATGAGCAGCCCGATGCTGTTATTATTTCAGGAGATCTTTATGACCGTGCTGTTCCACCTACAGAAGCTGTTCATTTATTGGATGAAACGCTTGGTAAAATCGTATTGCAACTTAAAATCCCTGTGCTTGCGATTGCTGGTAACCATGATAGCCCGAGCAGGCTGGATTTTGGAAGCAAGATTTTGCGTGAGAATGGGCTGCATATTATTGGGAATCTTTCTAGCTCTATAAAACCAGTCGTATTGCACGATGCGTATGGAGAAGTCCATGTTTACCTTATTCCATATTGTGACCCGAGCATTGTTCGTAACGTTTTTGGTGAGAAGGAAATACGTAATCACAACGATGCGATGCAGACAATAATTAAACATATCGAAGCTAAGATGGATCCAAATGCAAGGCATATGTTTGTAGGACATGCATTTGTAACACCTTATGGGGAAAAAGAGGAAAACACAAGTGAATCAGAACGTCCGTTAGCAATAGGGGGCTCGGAATACGTGGAAGCTGAGCTCTTTCAACGTTTTCACTATACTGCCTTAGGGCATCTCCATCAAGCGCATTATGTAAAAGACCCAAAAATCCGCTATGCCGGTTCACCATTAAAATACTCGATTTCGGAGGAAAATCACCGTAAAGGGTTTTTTATTGTAGAAATGGATGAAGAGGGTAACGTTGAGATCGAAAAACAGTTGCTAATACCAAAAAGGGACATGCGAACAGTAGTAGGTTCATTAAGCGAACTTTTACAACAACCTATTAATGAAGATTATGTATTTATTAAGTTGACAGATGAAACACCTGTCCTTTCGCCGATGGAAAAAGTGCGCTCGGTTTATCCAAATGCGATGCATGTGGAGAGAAAGAGTTTCTTTATAAAACCAGAAGCTTCCGATCAAGAAAAGCCGATGGAGCGGACGAAGATGTCCGATCTGGAACTGTTTACAGCCTTTTACAAGGAAGTAAAGGGGCATGAACCAGAAGAAGAAACCGTGATGCTTTTCCAAGAAACCCTTAATGATCTTTTAACGGAACAAAACGAAACAAAAGGTATTGCTCGTATAAGCAACTAGATATGAATGTCAAGCTGATAAGATTGGGAAGGATGAAAAAAGTTGAAGCCGATAAAGTTAACCATGACGGCGTTTGGTCCATATAAGGATAAAGAAGTAATCCATTTTGATGATCTTGGAGATAATCGTCTATTCGTAATAGCAGGGAATACTGGAGCAGGCAAGACAACGATTTTTGATGCCATTTGTTTTGCTCTATATGGTGCTGCCAGTGGACAAGACAGAGAGAGCAATGCAATGCTTCGAAGTGATTTTGCAGAAGACCACGTTCATACAGCTGTAGAGCTCTTGTTTGATTTAAAATGCAAACAGTATCGGATTTTGCGACAGCTGGGGCATGTAAAAAAAGGCAATAAAACGAAAACAGGCGAGCGATATGAATTTTTTGAAATGACAAGTGACGGTGAAATACCTTGTGTAGATAGGCAAATTGTATCGGAGATTAATTGTAAAATGGAACAGCTTATCGGTTTAACACAGGATCAATTTAAACAAATTGTGATGCTGCCACAAGGCGAATTTCGTAAATTGTTAACATCACAAACAGAAAATAAAGAAGAAATTTTACGGCGATTATTTAAAACGGAAACGTACCAAGCAATTACGGAGCGACTGAAGCAAAAAAAATTGGCGACAGAAGAAGCTTTCAGGCAAGCAGACCAGGAACTAAAGCAATATATTGCTCAAATCCATGCTACGCTTCCAATTCGGGAAGAAGGGGCACTTTTTCAAACATTAGAGCAAGAAAATTATAATATGAATCAAGTATTACAAGGTCTTCAGGAAGAATGTCGTTATTATGAAGGAAAAATCATCACAGATAAAAAAATATATGAACATGCGTATCATATGCACGATAAAAAACAAAAAGAATTTTATCAAGCAACAACGATTAATGAGCGTTTTGCTGAGTTAAATCAGAAACAAGCACGTTTAAAAGAGCTTGAACTACAGGAAACAGCACATAGCCAAAAAAAGGGTAAACTAGAGCAAGCGGAACGCGCCCAAGGGATTATTCTATTGGAACAGCAAAGAAATGATTGGCTTCAAGAAGAAGAAAACAAGAAACGACATCTAACTGAAGCAAAAAGAAATAAACAGCTGATCGATGAACAGGTGAACCAGGCGAATATAAATTTTGAAGCAGAGGAAAAGCGTGAACCTAAACGTGAAGCCCTTAGTAAACAACTGGATAAACTAAAGGAATATTTGCCGATTGTAGAACAGATAGATAAAATGAACCGAAGCTTAATTGATTTGGAAAAACAAACCAACCAGGCTTCTGAAGCACTATATTCTATTGAACAGAGTCTTACAAAAAAAAATGCCCAGATGGAGCAAGTGGATAAGCAAATAAACCAGCTTGACCAATTGGTAGCAAAGCTACCTGATCTGCAGGAAGAATTAATTACGATGCGTGAACAATATAGGCTGGTGCGTGATTATCGTAAACTAATGGAACAGCAAATATTGTTAAAAAACGAGGCAAAGCAAAAACAAAAAACAGCTATACAGATGAAAGGAAATTATAACATACTGGAACAAGCATGGATGGATAATCAAGCAGTTTATCTAGCTGCGCATTTACATGATGGAGAGGCTTGTCCTGTTTGTGGCAGTGTAGACCATCCAAATAAAGCCACACAGCAGAGGGAAGCTGTTACAAAAGAGCAATTAGAAAAAGCTAGAAGAGAATTCGAAAGGCTAGATGGGGAGTATCGTGATGTACTTGGTAAATTAAAAGCGAATCAAGATGATGTTCGTGCAAAAACGACTGAATTAGAAATGCACCATATTGTCATAACTAGTGCAAAACAAAAAGAAGATCAGCTTGCCGCTGCTGGTAAACAGCTTAGTGCTGAGGTAGAGCAATTAAAGCAACAACGTAACCAGCTGGGAGAAAGAAAGCGCGAATTGGAAAAGCTACGCTCTAGCTGTAAAGAATTAGAAGCAAAGTACAAAGAACAGCAACAAAGAGATCATCAGCTAAAATTAAAATTAGCTCAAGAAGAAACGCTCTATCAGGAAAGAATTCAATTTGTTCCTGAAAATATGCGTATATTATCCGAATTAAAGGAACAATTATCTAAAACTCAAAGCAATCTAAAAAAGTTAGAACAAGCATGGGAAGAAGTGCAAAAGCAGCAGCAAAAATCCAAAGAAGAGCAAATGAAAGCTAGTTCAGAGGTCACTCATGCAAAAAAGCAGCTAGAAGAAGCGATACAAAAACGTGACAAGGCAGTGACTCAGTTTATCCAGGCGTTGGAAAAGGAACATTTTTATTCAGAAGAGAGTTATCAAAAAGCAAAAATGCCTGAATCTGAACGGTTAGCTTTAAAAGAAGAGCTCGAACAATATGACCAAACTAAATCTATGTTACGTGAACAGGTCCAGGAATTAAAGAATGTGTTAACAGATAAACATCAATTCGATTTAACTGTCATTCAAACCGAATTAAATCATTGGAAAGAAGAATATGAAGCGGCTTTAGATAGGTTGAATAAGTCCAAGCATTATGGGCAGGAAGCACAAGCATTAAAGCAATATATTCAACAAGGGATTGAAAAAACAACGGAGCGTGAACGTAGGCTGCAACGGATAGCTGATTTATACGATACCGTACGCGGGCAAAATAATCGGAAAGTATCGTTTGAACGCTACTTGCAGATCGAATACTTAGAACAAATTATTGCTGCGGGAAATGAACGATTAAAAGAACTGTCCAATGGTCAATATGTCTTTATACGTAGTGATCGTCAGGAGTCACACGGCAAACAGAGTGGTCTTGCCCTTGATGTATACGACGCCTATACAGGACAAACAAGGGATGTGAAAACTTTATCGGGGGGAGAGAAGTTTAATGCCTCCCTTAGTTTAGCGCTTGGAATGTCAGATGTTATTCAAAGCTTTCAAGGTGCAATTTCAATTGACACGATGTTTATTGATGAAGGTTTTGGTACGTTGGATGAGGAAGCATTAAATAAAGCAATTGATACGTTAGTCGATCTGCAACGATCTGGTAGAATGATCGGGATCATTTCTCATGTTCAGGAATTAAAGACTATTTTTCCAGCTGTCCTGGAAGTGTCCAAGTCCAAAGATGGATCGAGCAGAACGAAATTTATCATTAAATAATGTTATTCTAGTCTTTTTGGTCATCTAAGAGATGAGTAAAAGAAGTGCTCCGTTAGAAAAAGGCGATAATAAGAACATCACTTTCGGTCTGCAAGGTGATGCTGAGTAGAACAAGTGGAAGTTCCATTGCTAGTTCAATGTTTGGTTTTATTCAATGGATCGTCAGAAGAGAATAAAAAAACCGTTTGGTTGACGTTTTACTTTGTACAATGATTTTCAGAGTAGACAGATCAATAATAATGAGCTGTCTACTTTGAAAAAATGTTACCTGTATTTATATAGATGAAATCAATTAGCATCTGTCTAATTGGATTTTATCTACTCTATAAGTCTTCTTATCCTGGTGCTCTTACTCGTTATTAAAGCTATCAATAAGCACTTTGGCAAGGATTTTTCCAGCTGTCTTTGGAGCTGTTTTTCCTGGTAAACCAAGTGCATGAATAGCTTTTATATGATGCTGTTTCGCACAAGCAGTGTCTACGCCTCCAGGTTTTGAAGCAAGGTCGATAACTACAGCAGAAGGGGACATATTACCAATTAGGTTTTCATCGATTACTAGTTTTGGAATCGTATTTATACAAATTGCTATGTTACCAATGACCGTATTTAGTTGGTCGGTTTTGATTGCAGTTAGTCCCATTTCGGTAATCCTAGCCAGGTCAGCGCTATTTCTGGCTGCTACATGTACGTGAGCGCCAACAGCATGAAAAAGACGCGCTACTGTTTTTCCTACTCTGCCAAAACCTAGCACACATACATTACTGCTATGGATGGTTTCCTCTGTTGCTTCAATCGCTAACTTCAATGCTCCTTCTGCAGTTGGAATAGAATTATAAATGGCAACGTCGTCACGATCAAATAATCGTACCATTTTTCGATTTGCAGCTAAGCAAATTTCTCGTAAATAATCATTCGCAGTACCCGTATAGATCGTGCAGTGTTTAGGTGTGCAGGAAAGGATTTGTTCTGTAAGAAAAAGCGACTCATCCGCATAGGTAATTTCTACTTTTCCTTTTTCATCTGTTCCTGCAACTGGCAATATGATCGCATCCATCATAGAAAGATTGGTATGCTCTAATTCGGTATGTTTAACATTATGTTTTTTAAATGACAGGTGATGGAAGCCGATTAAATAAAGCTGATTGTCCGTACGTGACAATGATTCTATTACATGTAAATATCTGGCGTCGCCGCCCATAATGAGTATATGACGCATGTTCATATTACGGTCTCCTTTTTGTAGAAGGTATATATGAGGCTATTAGATAAATCATATTAGTATAGAAAGGTCCTAATTTGTTTTACAATAAAATTGTGTTCACTGTATAAATTGTATGATAAAAAAAGATAATTATTCCAGTATATTGTTCATAAAACATACTAATATGGATGAATAAGCTATTGATTATTGAATATGAAAACGCTATAATAACAATATACAAAATTTCGTATTTTGAAAGGGATAAGTATGAGCAGGATTTGGGAAAGTTTATTTTCTAAGAACGGATTAGCAGCAAGAGAGATTGCAAAAAAATTATTGTTATTAGATGAAGGGGGACGTATCCCAAAGGTAAGTGACTTGGCTCAAGAGCTTGGGATTGGTAATGGAACGGTCCAAGGGGCTTTAAAGGTATTAGAAAAACTTCATGCTATTAAACTAGACGCACGTGGTCATCTTGGAACTTTTTTAAGAAAAAAAGATACGATTTTACTTAAAGAGATAGCTGGTGTAGGGAAGTTAGTCGGTGCAATGCCGTTACCCTATTCAGCCATGTATGAAGGATTGGCAACGGGAATCATTGAGGTATCTGAGACGATTGTTAACAATATTGATTTAGTTTATATGAGAGGTTCAAAACAGCGCTTAGAGTCTTTAAAGGCGAGAAGATCTGATTTTGTAGTCATGTCACAACTAGCTGCAGAAACAGAGATGGAGCAAGAAGACAACCTTGAAATAATTGTGAATTTTGGAGCGAATACGTATGTTTCTACCCACCAGGTATTCTTTTCCAACAAGCAACATACCAAAATAGAGGATGGGATGCGTATAGGAATAGATTATACGTCAGTTGATCAGTCTCAATTGACATTATTGGAATGTGAAGGGTATACAGTTTCTTTTGTTCCAGTTAATTATATGCAATTGTTTGATATGCTTTTAAATGAACATATAGATGCTGCTGTATGGAATGCCGATGAAAATAGGTCGAAAGAAACTTTTACGACAGGAGAGTTTCAATCTCATAAAGCTTCTGCATTAGCTTTAAAGGCTTCTACAGCTGTTATTTTAGTTGAAAAAGACAGGGAAGATGTTCATTCTGCTATCAAAGAATTAGATAAAGATAGGATACTAGAAATACAACAAAAAGTAATCAATAAAGAGAAATTGCCTCATTATTAACATAGGTAATTCTCTTTATCATCAATATACAAAATACAGTATATTATATATAGGGGGTGCCATCTATGAATATAAATAATCTGCAGGATAGGCTACAAATTTTATTACTAGGAAAGGTCATATCTAAAGATACTTTTTATCTTACTTTGCGTGCTTTCCAACGTTTATTAAAAGAATTACGTATGAAAAATCTTGAACAAGCAGAGATGTTATTTACCCATCTACCTTCAGCATTAGAACGAATGAAGGAAGGAGAAGAATTAGATTTACCAGTAGTTGAAGCGATGGACGAGGTAAAGAAGTCCCCATACTATTTATTAGCAAAGCAACAAGTTAGTTTATTAGAAGAAGAGTGGGGCGGAACTTTACCGCAACAGGAAAAAGTTTTTTTATACATACATTTTATCAATGTCATTTCATTAAATAAGGGAGGAAATAAAGCGTGAAAATCGTAATTGGTGGACAAGTGGAAAAACAAGCAATGGAGGCTTTAATCAAGGAGATTGATAGTTCGATTGAGACAGTAGTGAAATCGGATTTAGATGCAGCAATGGCAATGAAAACACAGCAGGCAGATTACTATTTAGGAGCTTGTCATACTGGAGGAGGTGGTGCACTTGCGATGGCAATCGCCATGATAGGTCGAGAAAAATGTGAAACGGTTTCAATGCCGGGCAGAAAGCCGAATAAACAAGCAGTAGAAGCCGCTGTTCAAAATGGAAAAGTAGCTTTTGGATTTACTGGAGATCATTTGGAAGCAGCGGTCCCTATGATTATTCATGCACTGAAAAATAAAAGTTAACGTTATTCAATAGGGGGGAGTATGTGGAATGGAAATGATATTTGTTATTTTAATTGGGGCTTTAGCAGCAGTATTAGCAAATATGAATATAGCTGTATTTAATGATGGCCTACGTCCTATTGTTTCTGAACATTTAGACGGCCGTTTAAAGCGCAGGGAACTTGGGCTAACAGCATTTGCGATGAGCTTTGGTTTAGTAGTTGGTTTTGGAATACCATTCACCATAACTGCAAGTATTATTTTAATTCATAGTATTTTACTAGGTACAGATATTATCGGTCTAATAACCCCAAAAAATAAATGGGGTACTCCCCTTGCGGCTGTTATTGGGGGATTATATAGCTGGGGACTTTTAATAGGCTTAGAAGGTTTTGTAAAATTGTTTGAACATTTACCGGTAAACTTCCTTGAACCGATGGGAGAAGTAGGTACACCAGTAGTAGTTACATTTATGGCTTTTCCCGCATTAGCTGTTGCACTTCAATTTAGTTTGAAAAAAGGTATTCTTACGTTTCTAGTAGCAGCCTTAATGAGGCAATTAGCTGTATTTTTAAATGAAAGCGGTTTATTTGTTATTGGTGGAAATGTGATAACGCTTAACCAAGAAGGAATGGCATTAATCGCTGGAATGATTTTCTTATTCAGCTTTGCAATGAAGGAGAAGACAAATGAAGATGATGCTACGGTGGATTTAGCATCCATCTTTAGCGACAAAGTAAGCGCAATAAAGAAAAATGTTGTTTTCTTTATGTTAATTGGTGCCCTAATTGCTGGCGCTACTAATCTGCTATTAATGGCTGGTGACCCTATTTCGTTGAATTTATTAGCTGAAGGAAAACAAACAGACGCTGGAATAGCAGCTGCAGCTAGAGCAATTGGGTTTATTCCACTTGTCGCTTCAACAGCAATAGCTACTGGCGTTTATAGTCCAGTTGGTTTTACGTTAATTTTTGTAGCAGGCCTATTTTCTCCGAATGTTTGGATAGCAGTTCTGGCTGGTGCTATTGTTATCTTTTTGGAAGTAATGTTACTAAGTTCTATTGCAAAGTTTCTTGATAAATATCCTGGGGTTAGAAATTCAGGAGAGAATATACGTAGTGCTATGACTAAATTATTAGAAGTTGCACTTTTGATTGGTGGAGCAAACGCTTCAAATATGATTGCTCCTGGATTTGGTTTTTTCTTTATCGCAGGATTTTACTTATTAAATGAAGCAGCTGGGCGACCAATTGTACGGATGGCAGTGGGACCAGTAGGGGCGATTGCTGTAGGTGTTATAGCTAATATTTTAGTTCTACTGGGGGTCATGTCTATCCCTCAATAGCACATAGGAGGTCATACTTCAATGATACAGACAGTAAGAGGGAAAATAAAACCGGAAGAATTCGGAATTTGTGCAGCTCATGAGCATCTATCTATTGATTTATCACGAATTAAAGGTGATCCGGATACCATTTTAGATGATGAGCAAGGAATGATAGATGAATTAACTCATTTTTATAAAGCTGGGGGCTGTTCCTTAATTGAGCTTACGAATGAAGGAATGGGTAGAAACGTTGAGAGATTGGTGCGCTTAAGTGAAAAGACTTCTGTGCATATTGTTACATGTACGGGATTTTATAAAGATCCATTTATACCTGAATTTGCGATGCAATGGGATAGAGAACAGTTCGCAGAGCACTTTGTAAAGGAGAGTCAGGAGGGGGTAGATAATACCAGGGTTCTTCCAGGAGTTATTGGAGAGATAGGTACGAGTGTTCATGAGATAAAACCGATTGAAAAGGAGTTAATCATGGGTGCAGCGATTGCTGCTGTTGAAACTGGACTACCTATTTCAACGCATACATCTCTAGGTACGTTAGGAAGTGAGCAAGTAGATATGCTGATTGGTTACGGAGTAGATACGAATCAAATCATTATTGGGCACCAGGATTTAAATTCGAATAAAGCAGAAGTTCTTGAGGTACTGCAGTCAGGCGTTTATATCGGTTTTGATACGATCGGAAAAAATAATTATCGCCCTGATGAAGAGCGGATTGAATTTTTACTCGATTTTATAGAACGAGGATATCATAGGCAAATATTGTTATCTGCTGATTTAACAAGGAAGTCCCATTGGAAGAAACACGGAGGTCCTGGTTATGATTTAGTGCTCCATAATTTTATTCCTAAATTACGGGCCAGAAGAGTTTCTGATGAAATAATTCAGGATTTGCTAGTAACAAATCCTGCTAGCGCATTCTCAATAAAGGAGCAAAATAGATGATTTATAATCCATCTTCATTAAAATATGCTTCTTCTGTGCTTCCTGTATTAACTGTAGAAGAGGCGAAACAATTACAATTTAAACTTACTAATCACATGAGCAAAGTGTTCACAGGTCAACAGTTTTTATCATTGGGCGATTTGGGTGTAACCCCTAATTGTAAAAGACCTGAACAAACAAAAAGAGTAGAGCAGGTTATCGCTAACTTCTTTCGTGCTGAGAAATCAGCTCTTGTAAGAGGAGCTGGCACAGGAGCAATTCGGACAATATTAAGTACTTTACTTAAAACAGGAGATTCTATGTTTATACATACAGCTCCTGTCTATACAACAACTAAAGATACGATTCGTCTGTTAGGAATTCAGACAAAAGCTGTAGACTATAACGATCTTGATGCAGTTCGAGAAGCAGTAATAGCTGATCTAACAAACAAATTGTTTTATATTCAGCATGCACGTCAGCAGCCGACAGACACTTACAACTTAAAAGAACTTATTCAGAATGTAAAGCGAGTAAGACCAGATATCACGATAGTTGTAGATGATAATTATTGTGCCATGAAAACAGCAGGAATTGGTATTGAATTTGGAGCAGATTACTCTACATTCTCAGGTTTTAAATTACTTGGTCCCGAAGGAATCGGAGTTATAGTTGGTAAAAAAGAAGCTATTACAATATTGCAGGAACGTAATTATTCTGGAGGCGGTCAAGTACAAGGTTATGAAGCGATGGAACTTCTGCGTATGATGACATTTGCTCCAGTCTCACTTGCTATACAAAATGAGCAAGTAGAAGAACTATGTAAGCAATTAAATGAAGGCACTGTTAAAGGGGTAGCGTCTGCGTATATGACAAATGCACAATCGAAGAACGTTATTGTTGAACTGGATTCTCCAATTGCGCTTGAAGTGATCCAGCGAAGCAATGCACTTGGGGCTGCGACACACCCTGTTGGTGCAGAATCAAAATATGAAATTCTTCCAATGATTTATCGCGTTTCCGGAGGCTTCCTTGAAGCCCAGCCATATTTAAAGCAGTATGGATTACGAATTAATCCGATGAAATCTAGTGCAGCTACTGTTGTTCAAATTCTTAATCAAGCCATAGGATCAAATAACTAGCCACTATTAAAGGGGGAGACAGCTATGTTTTTGCAGAGGACAATAGAGAGAAACCCAAAGTTAATTGCAACGAGTGTTATGCTTCATCAAACTGGAGAAATCCCTCCAAATACGTATGTGATCGATGTAGAGGCGCTAATAGGAAATACGAAACTGTTATCTCGTACAGCTAAAGCTCATGGAATGGAATTGTACTTTATGAGTAAGCAGCTAGGAAGGTTACCAAAATTGGCCAAATATATGGTAACGAATGGGATAGATAAGGCAGTAGCCGTCGATTTTGATGAAGGAAAACTGTTGGCAGACCATGGGATTCGGATCGGAAACATCGGGCATTTGGTGCAGCCTGGAAAGCATCAGTGGCAAGAGGTTCTTAGTTGGGAGCCGGAGGTCGTTACTGTTTTTTCATATCTTCGTGCGAAACAAGTATCTGAGGCAGCTCAAAAAATAAATAGAAAACAAGACATTCTATTGAAAATAGTTGGTCCTCATGATTATATTCATGAGGCGCAGGAAGGAGGAATTGAGCTATCTCTACTAAACCGTGAATTGGATTTAATTCTTCGTTTACCAGGAGTTCGTGTTGTTGGAGTAACTACGTTTCCAATCTTGAAATTGGCTGATGATAAAAAACAGATGGTTCCAACGGAAAATTTAACTACTCTTTTAAAAGGCAAACAAATGCTGGAAACAAAAGGTGTAAATGTCTTACAAGTAAATGGACCAGGCGGGACAAGTAGTGAAACAATTCCTTATTTAGTAAAGCAAGGTGTAACTCATGGCGAACCTGGTCATGGATTGACAGGAACGACACCGCTGCATGCGTATCGGTCTTTATCTGAATTACCGGCAATGGTCTATGTCACGGAAGTGTCTCACGAGACAAGAGAACATTATCACGTGATTGCAGGTGGATTTTACGACAGATCTAATATGAAAAGCTGCATTGTCGGTCATGATTCTGTCACCATTTTGCAAAATTATGTAGCTACAAGACCGAACAGCCCTGAAGTTATTGATTATTACGGTGCAATTAAAAAGCCAAAGCAATTCCAAATACAAATAGGAGATACAGCCATTTTTGCATTTCGAACACAAATATTTGTAACAAGAGCACATGTGGCACTAGTAGAAGGAATTCAATCCGGATCACCAAGCCTCGTGCATCTTGAAAGGAAGTGGTGAATAAATGGCAAAATTAACATTGTTTGTCATTGATAGTTTTGGCATTGGGGCAATGGACGATTGTGCAGAGTATAATATTGCTGATTGTTCTGCTAATACGTATAAGCATATCCGAGATGTAAAGCAAGAGGAATTACAAATTCCATTTATGTATAACGCAGGGTTAGGTACGTTAGTGGATGGAATCCAAAGCCCTTCCAACGCTTATGGCTGTGCGAAGCTTGCGCATCATGGTGCAGATACGTATTTAGGACATCAAGAAATAGTAGGAAGTTGTCCCAAAAAATCCAACAAACGTTTAATAAAGGACATTCATGTTGGTTTAAAGCTGGCATTAGAAGCAGCTGGGTATACGGTTACGTACCCAATTGTTGGTTGTCCAGTTTTATTAGTTAATAATGCAGCTGTAGTGGCCGACAATTTAGAATCTGCTTATGGTAACATCATTAATGTGACAGCTGATTTTAAAAAAATGCCGTTTTCTATGGTAAAGCAATTAGGACGAGTAGTTAGACAACATGTGGATACTTCTAGGGTTATAGCATTCGGTGGACCATATACTTCCATAGAGCATATTTTATCTTGTGTAATAGAAAAACAAATGGGTCAATGGGGGGTTGATACACCAAAAGTAAAAGTTTATGGTAAGGGTTATGATGTTTATCATATGGGATATGGTGTAGAAATTGATAAACAATTTCCTATGATTGCTGCTAAGCATGGCTTGAAGGTTTATCGTTTAGGAAAAACAGCCGATGTTTTACATGGAGAAGGCCCTGCTAATCCAATTGTAAACACGTCGAAGTTACTGCAAAGCGTAAGCGAGAACTACTTAGCGGAACAGGGTGAGGCAGCTTTTTTAATTAATATTCAAGAAACAGATTTAGCTGGACATTCTCAAAATGTAGACTGGTATTGCCAATTATTAAATGAAGTTGACCGGTGGCTGTCCAATATTTTCTTACCCCTGATGGCTAAGGAAGATATATTAATCGTTATGGCTGATCATGGAAATGATCCAACAATAGGTCATGCTAATCATACGAGAGAATACGTACCTATTTTAATTTTTGGTGAAAAAGTAAATAGCGTAAATATAGGCCTTCGCGAAACAATGGCTGATGTCGGGACCACTATATGTGATTTTTTTCACTTCCCTTCCACAGCAGAAGGGAAAAGCTTTTTAGCAGACATTTTAAATGAATAGGTAAGAGTTATTGTCCTTTCGTTGGCATTTTAAGAGAATACGTTTTCTTATTAAAGTAAAAACGACTAAATATTCTGTTGTTGGAGCTTATGTAGTAGGATGGATGAGCGATCTTATTGATTGATGTAGGGGATTTTTGGTTATTTATAATGTTTTACAGCGCTATTTTGTGGTACATTACTTTATAGATGAAGAGAAGCAAGTCTAATTCATCAGGGAATTTTATTTTAAAAGGAGATGCTTTTAATCATGCCCAAGGTTACTTTAGGAAAATCAGATATCTCTGTCTATCCAATCGGGTTAGGAACGAACGCCGTCGGTGGTCATAATATTTATCCTAATATGCTCGATGAAGAACAAGGAAAGAATGTCGTTCGTACTGCATTGGAACAAGGAATTAATCTGTTGGACACAGCGTTTATTTATGGGCCGGAGCGTTCCGAAGAATTAACCGGGGAAGTGATGAAAGAATATAAGCGTGAAGATATCGTGCTTGCGACTAAAGGCGCGCATAAATTTGTTGGTGACGAAGTAGTAATAGATAATTCTCCTGCTTTTTTGAAGCAGTCCGTAGAAGATAGTCTTCGTCGCTTACAAACAGACTATATCGATCTATACTATATTCATTTTCCGGATAAAGATACACCAAAAGATGAAGCTGTTGGTGCATTAAAAGAATTAAAGGATGAAGGGAAAATTCGTTCTATTGGTGTGTCGAATTTCACATTGGAACAATTGAAAGAAGCGAATAAGGATGGATATGTTGACGTACTGCAAGCAGAATATAATTTACTAAAGCGTGAAGCAGAAACTAGTTTTTTCCCTTATACGGAAAAAGAAAAAATTACGTTTATTCCTTACTTTCCACTGGAATCAGGATTACTTGCCGGGAAATATGATAAGCATCAAACATTTACGGATTTACGGGCTGAAAACCCGAATTTTCAAGGTGAAAAATTCCACGAAAACCTTGCAAAAGTGGCAAAATTAAAGCCAATAGCTGAGAAATATAACCAGGAAATTGCTCATATTGTTTTAGCTTGGTATTTTACTCGTCCTTCTGTCGATGTTCTTATTCCTGGAGCCAAGCGGCCAGAACAGGTAGTTAGCAACAAACGGGCTGCTGCGATTACTCTTGCAGAAGAAGATGTGCAGCTGATTAGTGATATTTTTGCCTAAGTTTGTATTTGTTCCGTGAAGAGTAAAATCTTCACGGAACAGCTTGTTGTTTGCATATCCTCAAATGGGGAAGGTGCCCCTTCTACGCATAGTGCCCACCGATTTTTTTGCTTCTTTCAATCGTAATACCTGCATCCGTATAGCTACTCGCACGGAGAAGCGAAGTAGCGCCATATTTCGCACGGATGGCATCCATGGTGTAACCAATATCATCTTTTTTGGCACGATCTTCAAATAAGCTCAATTGCGTAGCTTGTTTTCCGTATAAATGAGTTAATGTCACGTACACGCGGCGAATACTGCTGATGCCATCGTAAAAGCGAAAAAATAAATCCATACAAACATGATACATATCCATTGTAACATTGGTCGGAATAGAAACAGATGCAGAACGGGAGAATCCACCACCAGTTTCTTTGGAATAACTGATGCCAAGCTGAATGGTTTTTCCAGCCATATGAGCGGTTCTTGCCCTCCGGCACACTTCCTCACAAAGATCCAGTATACAAACATGGACTTCTTCCTTTGAATAGTCACGCAATAATGAAATACCGTGACCGAAACCTTTTTGCTCCGTTTTGATGAAATTTCCGATTACAGGGCTTAAATCGATTCCCCATGCATGCCAGTATAATTGCTCTCCCATGACGCCAAATCGTTTTCGCAGGCGTTGCAAGTCAAAGCAAGCAAGCTGACCAAGTGTTATAATTCCCATGCGCTGGAGATTTTTTTTCATCCTGCTTCCAACTCCCCAAATCGTTTCTACTGGAAAAGGCCACAGTTTTTGTGGTACATCCTCATAGGTGCATTCGGCAATTCCTTGTTTTTTTGCATGCAGATCCATCACGACTTTGGCGAGAAATTTATTATCACCAATACCAATGGAGCATGTTATCCCAAAGCATTCGAGAATATCGCTTTTTATACGTTCAGCTATTTCTAGACGGCTTCCAAACCTTCTTTTGAGTCCGTTAACAGTAACCCAAACTTCATCTACGGAATATGGATGGATGGCTTCTTTAGGAACGTATTGATAAAGTAATTTGATTATTTCAGTGGATACTTTTAAATAGTCAGCCATATGTGCAGGAACAATATGCAGGTTTGGATCCTTCGGCAGTTCAAAGAAACGACTCACATTGCTAATCCCATATTTTTTCTTTAGCGCAGGAGAAGCAGCAAGTACAATACTACCGGATCTGCTCGGATCTCCTACAACGGCAAGCAATGCTTTCATTGGATCTAAATGCAATTTGACTGCCTCCACACTGGCATAAAAAGAGCGCATATCGATACATAGAACATCATTACGTGGATAGAGGGAATAATCCATCATTCAACCTCCTTATCAAAGAACGTATGTTCTTATTATATGCAGATCGCAATTATTTTACTAGTGCCATTTTCTTCCTGAAGATAGGAAAATGGTTCAAAGGGGGCGAGTTTTTTAAGAGATAAGAAAGTATAAATTTAGGCGCTTGGAGATAACGAAATAACCGAAGCCACGTCCGGCGCATGAGCCCAGCAACGAGGCGACTTTAGAAATGCGCCCTACGATAAGTCATCATCGGTTCGTTACCTCACCGTGATTCCTTTATCTCAGTCGATTCGTTCCATTCGCTACGTTGCTAAACGGGCGCCCTGCGCCTTTGTTCTACTATAAAGTATAAGATTTTTTTTTGGTTTATAGTATAAGAAAAACAAAGGCTTCCGCCATTAGACTTGGCGACAAGCCAAGTTTTTCTAAGTGAGTATGGTACATACCTTCAAAGGCATACAGATTCCTTTCCTTTAGTGAATATGCTACTCCAGCAAATTTAGAGATATTTGCTACTGGCGTTTAGGTTTTCCTATGAAAAAACCGTAAAACTTGTACATAAAAAGGATTATTACTTAACTATATGGAATTAGTTTATAACGATAAGCATGATGCAACTATCCTGAATGGAAGTAAAAAGGTTAAAAGGAGGCATCTTAGATGAAAGAGAGAATAGAAACGTATATAACCAGAGAACCGAGATTACAAGGAGCGTTGATAGGTATTAGCATAAGAGAAGCAAAA
This sequence comes from Virgibacillus pantothenticus, assembly GCF_018075365.1. Lineage (GTDB taxonomy): Bacteria > Bacillota > Bacilli > Bacillales > Amphibacillaceae > Virgibacillus > Virgibacillus pantothenticus. The sequence goes on along the minus strand of NZ_CP073011.1, from coordinate 2,284,155 downwards.
ACCGGAAAAGTTGTTTACGAACATATGGGCGATATCAGGTTCCATCCGGCTTCCAATATGAAGCTATTAACCGCTGCTGCAGGTTTGAACGTGTTAGGAGAGAGGTATCGCTTCACCACTGAGTTAAATACCGACGGAGTAATTGAAGATGGAACTCTAAAAGGAAATCTGTATATCGTTGGTAAAGGTGACCCGACTTTATTACCAGAAACCTACCATCTATTTGCCCGGCGATTAAACCAACTAGGAATTAAATATATTGCAGGAAACATCATTGGTGACGATACATGGTATGATGCCGTTCGACTGTCGCAGGATATCATTTGGAGTGATGAGACTTACCATTATGCAGCACAAATCGCAGCATTAACAGTTTCACCAGATAAACAATATGACGCGGGTAGTGTCTATGTGAAAATAAGCCCTCGGAAACATGGGGAGCCAGCAAATGTAACCCTATTTCCAAAAACGGATTATGTTACGCTTGTCCATAAAATAAAGACAGGCGAAGAAGAAAATATTGTGATTGAAAGGGAGTATGGAGGAAATAAAATACATTTATCTGGAGAAATATCCGAGAACGGTGGAGAAGTGGAGGAATGGATAGCAGTATGGGAACCAACAGACTATGCGTTACATATTTTTCAAGCTGCACTAAAGCATCAAGGAATCGTATGGGGAGGGACTGTGTATCGAGGACAAGCTCCGCAGCGATTAACATGCTTGTATAAACACCATTCTATTCCGCTAAATAAGCTGATTATTCCGTTTATGAAAAACAGTAACAATACGATTGCAGAAATAATCATCAAAGAAATGGGAAAGCTCGTATATGGAGAAGGAAGCTGGGAAAACGGTTTACGAGTGTTAGAAAGGGAAATGGACGGGATGGGGATGGAGCTTGAAACAATGGTTATTCGTGATGGTTCAGGTATATCGCATATAAATGGCATCCCTGCTAACCAACTAACGAAGCTGCTATATACGATTCAAGCAGCTAATTGGTTTGATATATATGTACATGCGCTACCGGTTGCAGGAGCTCATGAACCATGGATTGGTGGTACATTGCAGGAACGTATGTCTCACCTTAACATAAGGGCTAAAACAGGGACAATTCACGGTGTAAGCACATTAGCAGGGTATATGCGAAAAAGAAATGGAAAACAGTTGATTTTTTCCATTTTAATAGACCATCTACTCGATGAAGAGGAAGGAAAAGAAATTGAAGACTATATTTTGAATATTATAGCAGGTGAAGATGTGTGAATTTAGCAGTTGGTGATTATAAGCCAAAGTATATGAATAGCCCGGAAAGTGAATTGTTCCACAAAGGAAAATTACTTTATAATTTTGATCTGGTTAAATGATATATTCGTAAATAAAACGAGGCAGTTTTATTAGAAGGGCAAATGGATACGCGTGTATCAAAGTAAAGTTCCAATGGAAGTAGACATATGTCCGTTTTATTTGGCAACACGTTTTGAAAACCATTGTCACGGGAAAAGCAATAGCAATAAAAAGTAAAAAAAGGGGTTTTCAAAATGACAGCAAACCAAGTTGGATTTGCCTTTTTGTATGTAGCGGCTTTTTTGCTATTAGGAAAATGGGTACGAATCCGTGTTTCATGGTTGCAAAATTTATTTTTACCATCTTCTATTATTGGAGGCTTTTTAGCTTTAATCCTTGGTCCGCAAGTTCTTGGAAAGCTAGTAAGCATGTTTGTTTCAGAAGATTCGTTTTGGGTGAACGGAATTTTTCCAGAATCAGTGACTACTGTATGGAGTGATTTACCAGGGTTATTAATAAATGTTGTATTTGCTTCGTTATTTCTTGGAGCGTCCATCCCTGGACTACGAAAAATCTGGAACTATGGTGGCCCGCAATTAGCTTTTGGCTGGACCATTGGCTGGGGGCAGTATGTCATTGGTATTTTGTTAGCCATCCTTGTGTTAAGCCCTGTGTTTGGCTTACCGCCGTTAACTGGTGCGCTAATTGAAGTGGCGTTTGAAGGCGGACACGGGACTGCAGCTGGCTTAGCCGGAACGTTTGAAGAAATAGGATTTGCAGAAGGTTATGATTTGTCTGTAGGTCTAGCTACAATAGGAATATTGTCAGGAGTAATTGTAGGAATTATTTTAATTAATTGGGCGGTTAGAAAAGGAAAAACCAATGTGATTAAAGATGTACAAGGCTTTTCTGATTTACGAAAGCAAGGAATTATGGAATTTGAAAATCGAGATCCTGCAGCCAAAATGACGGTACGACCAGAATCAATTGAACCGCTGTCTTTACATTTTGCATTGGTTGGCTTATCTGTGCTAGTCGGGTATTTACTTTTACAAGCGTTAATATGGTTGGAATCTATCATCATCGGTCCATTTACAGATACAACATTTATGACCTATATTCCATTATTTCCATTAGCTATGATTGGCGGGATTTTGGTTCAACTATTTTTCAATAAAGTGGACAATGCACAAATTGTAGATCGGAATATGATTAATCGTATTCAAGGCTTTGCATTGGATATACTTATTTTAACAGCTATTGGAACAGTATCGATTGATGTCATTAGTGATTATATTGTTCCGTTTCTTTTATTAGCAACAGCCGGTATTTTATGGAATGTTTTTGGTCTTTTAGTGTTAGCACCAAAAATTATTCCTTCATACTGGTTTGAACGAGGGATTGGAGATTTTGGGCAGTCTATGGGGATCACTGCAACTGGTCTATTATTAATGCGAATTGTGGATCCTAGAAGTGAAACACCAGCATTTGAAGGGTTTGGGTATAAGCAGCTTGTGTATGAGCCATTCCTTGGGGGCGGACTGGTAACAGCTCTTTCCATACCACTTATTTATCAGTTTGGTGCGATACCATTTTTAATTTTTGCTATTATCATGAGCCTCATCGGTGCTTTAGTTGGCTTGCTATATTTTGGCAAAAGATAAGCATGTAAGGGAGCGAGTGTATTGACGGAATACCATCTTCTGCTATTGTTGATTATTGGCTATCTTGTTTTTTCAATGGATAAAAAACAAAACTATTTTCCTGTTCCTGTTGTACTTGTTTTACTAGGAGTTGTTTTGTCAGTAATTCCTTTTTTTCAAGGGGTTATCATAACGAAAGAAATGCTGTTCACATTCTTTCTCCCTGCTTTATTGTTTATTTCCGCTTATCAATTTTCCATGCAAGCTTGGCAAAAAAATAAGTTGATTATCAGCAGCTTAAGTTCTATTGGTTTGTTTTTGCAGGTTATTATACTTGGTTTATTCATTTATATTATCGGAAATGGATTTCTCTCCATCTCTTTTATAGCTGCATTATTAATAGCATCGCTATTAACGCCAACCGATCCTGTTTCTGTTGTAAATATATTAAAACAAGCTTCTAGTGATAAGGAGGATGTAGCTGATATAGTAGAAGGTGAATCTATGTTAAATGATGGCACAAGCATTGTTGTGTTTACCGTTTTATTACAGATGTATGGACAGCAAGCGAGTGTCCATTGGCTAGATTTTACGCAAGAATTTATTCTCGTTTCGTTTGGCGGAGTAGTGGTTGGCATTGCTTTTGGTTGGCTCATGAGCAAAGCTGTCCATTTTACCCATCATCGCCAATATCAAGTTATGCTTAGTATCATTGTAGCTTATGGAAGTTTTTATTTAGGGGAAGCATTGCATGTCTCCGGGGTGTTGGCAACCGTCACGGCAGGGATGATGCTTTCTTATGAATTTGGGAAAAATATAAAAGAGGCGCATTTTCGTGAATCACTTGATGGTTTTTGGGGAATTGTTGAACCAACTTTATTATCCATAATCTTTTTACTAATTGGCATTCAGGCAACAGAATATCTCCAGTTTTCTGAATGGACGCTTGCATTTTTTGTCTTTGTATGTACGCTGTTAGTAAGGTTTATGGTTATAACGGGAATGACGCAGCTACACCCTGCATGGAGAAAAATGATTACGGTTAAAGATAGTGGAGTGATTGCATGGGCAGGGATTAAAGGAACGATGTCTGTTGCTTTAGTGCTTGGTTTGGAAGCAACATTGGGAGCAGACCATTTTATTGTCTCATTAACTTTTGTGGTAATTATATTATCCTTTGTTGTCCAAAGCATCGGTGTCTATCCAATCATGAAGAAATTAAATAGCAAGGGAATGTCTTCCAGCTCATAAAATAACTTTGCGTTATAAAAAACTCCCCCCTGTTTTAATTTAATAGAGGGGGGATAGGTTTTATCTCGTATATAAGGTGCTGTAAAAACTCCCACTTTAAGAGTTGGATAATCTGATGGGAGATAACAGCAACGGCCTTTAGGTCATACCGTTACGGTACTAACAAGCAGTAGGGGTTGAATGAACATCCCCACTGATTGAAGATTCACTTTATCTCGAATGGAATTCACTTTATCGTATCATATTTGACTAGCTTTCATTTGATACTTTGAAAATATCCAATACTTTAAAGAAGATGCTCAGTAAAATAGCGACAATCGTAGCTAGTCCCATGCCTGATAATGCTACAGAACCGATTTCAACAGTCGTACCACTAACACCAATTACAAGCACAACGCTGGATAGAATCAGATTTTGTGAACGATTATAATCGACATTTGCTTCTACTAACATGCGTAATCCACTTGCTGCGATGATCCCAAATAGAAGTAAGGATATACCTCCCATAACAGCTGTAGGAATAGAAGAGATTAGTGCTGCAAGCTTGCCGACAAACGATAATATAATTGCGATTACTGCAGCCATACCGATTATCCATGTGGAATATACTCTTGTAATAGCTAAGACACCAATATTTTCGCCGTATGTTGTATTTGGTGTTGAACCAAAAAAGCTGGAAATAATCGTAGAAATTCCATTCCCAGCTAGGGAACGGTCAAGCCCTGGATTTTTGGTCAAGTCTTTTTTTACGATGTTTCCTGTTACGAAAAGGTGACCAATATGTTCAGGAACAAGAACGATGGCAGCTGGTAAGATAGTTAAAATAGCCCCCCAATCGAATTTCATTTGATAAAATTCTGGCACGGAAAGCCAGCTTGCTTCACGTACAGCTGTAAAATCGACGAGTCCGAAAAAATAGGCAATGATATAGCCTGCTATAATACCAATTAATATAGGGATGATTTTTAAGAACCCACGTAGTGTCACCCAGCAAATGATCGTTATTAATAAGGTAAGCAATGCTACGATCGCTGTATCTGTATTAATCGTCCATGTGTCATCTGCACCAGCTGGAGCAATCCAGCCAGCCATTTCTGCAGCAGTAGGGACAAGTTCTAATCCAATAACGGAAACAATTGCGCCCATAGCTGCTGGTGGAAATATCACATCAATCCAGTTTGTTCCAGCAAGTTTAACTACAAAAGCAACGAGGCAAAGAATAACCCCCACTGCTAAAAATCCACCTAAAACATAGCCATAACCTTCTCCACCAGCATAATCTGCCAAAACTGCGGAAACAGGGGAGATAAATGCGAAACTAGAGCCTAAATAGGCGGGGATTTTTCCTTTTGTAATAAACAAATAAATTAACGTACCGAGCCCATTCATCATCAAGATCGTTGCCGGATTCACTCCAAACAATATCGGGACAAGCACTGTTGAGCCAAACATGGCGAATAAATGTTGAATACTAAGTGGTAAGCTCGTTAATAAAGGCAAACGCTCATCTACTTGAATTTCTTTATGTTGTGTCAAGACGTATTCCTCCTATTTGCTTAACGGTTACCGCGCTGCATAAGAAAAAAGCACCCTGCCGTGTTTGTGCAGGGTGCTTCCATAAAAGAAAAAGTTGCCTACTTATTCCTTTTATAACAGAATCTTATCTGTTTCACCTTGGCAGCCTCACGGGACTGAATTAAAGGTAACCGTATCAATTTATCTTTTGTATTATCCCAATTTAAATGGAATTTGTCAATAGTATAGAGCCATTTTGTAGTCGGCTTCTATTTTTTCATAAGGGAGTGCTAATAGGATAAAATATTTTAATGATGTGTTAGAGTCTGTTTCTTAATTCTACTTTTAATATTTTTCCGCTCGATGTTTTCGGCAAATCATCTACAATTGAAATTCTGGATGGATAGGTAGAATCTTCTGAATGTTGTTCACAAAATGAAATAAGTGCTTCTTCGGAGATTGCAGCTTTTTTTTCCTTAAGGACAATAAAAGCGTGCGCAATTTCTCCCTTTTCTTTATGCGGCACAGGGATTACTGCGGCTTCTTGTATAGATGGATGCTGCAATAAAATTTGTTCCAAATAAGCTGTAGAAATTGCACCAGTTGCCTGCGGAATATCTTTTCGAGCTTCTTGTACATGAATACGACCATGTTCATCTACGGTTCCTTTATCTCCCGTGAAAATCCAACCATCCCCCAGCGTTTGCTGGTGTTCCGCATGCTGTAATGCACCATTCCCCTTTACAATAATATCGCCAATTTCCATGCCGTTTGGTGTTACATCTTCCCCTTTATGATTAATGACACGGACTTCTGTTTGTTGCATTAAAACATCCCACCTTGTTCCGTTTTTTCTTTATATACGTTATTATGAAATTATAACATAAATTATTGAAAGCGTTTAAAAATACGTTTAACTGGAGGGAAAAGTTGGATATTGATAAAAAAGGAGGGGCCTAAGAGGATAAGACTATAGCGCTCTGCTTCATATAATTTAACGTTTTGGTTGTAACATACAACAACCGATTAGGGCGAATCATTGTCGATCAGGGTTAGAAATCTATCATTATGAAAGTCGGTTTAAAGTGGAACAGGGAGAGAAGCTTCTTGTTAATAGCCTAAATATGAAATTTTTGTTATGATAATTATATTGTAAATAAAGGATGGGCGTATATATCATTTTCATTTATATTTAATAAAAGAGCGCTTTTCCTGCAATATATAAGTAAGTATAGGAAGGTGGAAGTTTTTATGAATCTAAATAAACCAAAGATAGTGGTGTTGGGGGCAGGGTACGCTGGGCTAACGACAACAAAACGCTTAATGCAAAAGCTGTCTCCTGAACAAGCAGAAATCGTTTTAGTAAACAAGCATAACTACCATTATGAATCTACCTGGTTACATGAAGTAGCTGCAGGTACGATTAATCCAAACCAAGCACGTGTTATTATAAGTGATGTTATTAATCCAAATAAAGTACGACTTGTATTTGATTCTGTAACTAAAATCGATAAAGATAATCAACGCGTCATTTTAGAAAACAGTGAACTGGAATATGATTACCTTGTTGTTGCGCTTGGATTTGAGTCCAATGATTTTGGTATTAAAGGAATGGCGGAACATGCATTTGCCATTGAAGATATTGATTCCAGCCGCTTGATTAGTGAACACATAGAATACCAATTTGCAAAATACAGATCAGGCGAAGACGTTGACGAGCATAGCTTAAATATTCTGGTTGGTGGAGCTGGATTTACAGGTATTGAATTTGTTGGTGAGCTTGCAGAACGTGTGCCACAATTATGTAAGAAATATGATATTGACCGTAATAAAGTAAGAATTATTAACGTAGAGGCTGCCCCGTCCATCCTGCCAATGTTTGATAAAGAATTAGTTGCTTATGCGAAGAAATCATTGGAAGATCGTGGTGTGGAAATCAAAATTGGCGCACCTATTTCAGAATGTACCGAAGAAGGGTTTATTGTTGGTGAAGATAAAGAATTAATTAAAGCCGGTACGATTGTTTGGACAGGCGGGGTAAAGGGAAGCTCTGTGTTAGGAGATTCTGGCTTTGAATTGACGAAAGGTAAAGTAAATGTCAACGGTGATTTACGCATGCCAGGTGAAGAGAATATCTTCGTTATAGGAGATTGTTCATGGGTTTGGGATCATGAAGCAGATCGCCCGTATCCGCCAACTGCTCAATTAGCTATGCAAGAGGCAGATGTGGTAGCAGCAAACTTGGTTGCTTTATTAAACAATGAACCGTTAACTGATTTTGTCTTTAACAGCAAGGGAACAGTTGCTTCGCTTGGACATTCGGATGGTATTGGGAATGTTTTTAATGATTACAAACTTAAAGGAAAAGCAGCTGCAGCAATGAAAAAGGTAGTAGATAATCGTTCTCTATTCCTTATGGGTGGACCAAAATTAGTACTTAAAAAAGGGAAATTTCGTCCATTTTAAGATGTTCACAGCCTAAGATGATTTAAAATTTATAGGGAGGCTTACGAATATGAAAAATAAAACGTTGTGTGGAATTTTCTTAGTTATTGCTTCATTAATTGGGTATCGACTGTTAAGTGATTATATGGAAGAAACCAGAGACTTTAGGTAACTACAAGCAGACCATCTCATCCTATTAGGTGAGGTGGTCTTTTTTACACTATAGGAAAGCATAAGATTTTTTTGGTGTATAGTATAAGAAAAACAAAGAAAACAAGAGAAAACGTTATTATATAGAGGGAGTATAAAATTTGTTGCTTTGGGATAAGGGATAACTGAATAGCCACGTCCGGCTTCAGCGCCCAGCAACGATGCGACTTTAGAAATGCGCCCTACGATAAGGCCTCATCGGTTCGTCGCTAAGGGGAAGGCCGACTAAAAACGGGCTTGCCGCTCAGGCGTCGGCATACCCCTATTTTTAGTGGCATGATTCCTAAATCTTTAGTTGATTCGTTCCATTCGCTACGTTACTAAACGGGCGCCTTGCGCCTTTGTTCTCGCTCAATGAAACCCTGCCATTTATCTAAGATTCTTTCCTTTCTTGAATGATCTTTGCTGATTTTACTTATACTAATTGCAGGAGGTTGTTGCCATGAAACGAGTCATCATTTGTTTGGGCTTGTTAGGATTTATATTGTTACCAATCCATAGTATTTCAGCAAGTAAAGATATGCCGGCTGAGATTATGATAAAGCGTGTAGAAATAAATCAATATGCTTTAGACAACATCGACAAGCTGTTTATTAATAACTCTAAATTGCAGACGCTAATTGGACAATTAAAACAAAAGGTTTACCAAGACCCTATAAATGCAAAAATAGACCGTGTAGGGAAAATCACCCCTGGAAAACCAGGAGTTACGATTGATGCGGATCAGTTTCAAATTGATTTCCGAGAAGCATTTTATAATCCAAACATCCAAGAGTTTAAAGTTCCGGTGAAGCCTGTATATCCTCGCGTGGATAAAGGTTTATTAACAGAAATTAGTCAAAAGCAATTAGGTAGTTACGTCACTCATTTTAAAAAAAACAATGAGGAGAGAACAACAAATATTGAGCTTGCCGCGCAAGCAATTGATAGTCATGTTATATTTCCTGGTGAGTTATTTTCATTTAATAAAGTAGTTGGGGAGAGAACAGAGAAAAAGGGATATAAGCGGGCGCCTGTTATTGTAAAAGGAGAGCTGGCTGAGGATATTGGCGGAGGTATTTGCCAAGTCTCGTCGACTTTATTTAATGCTGTTAATTTAAAGGGAATCGAAATTGTAGAAAGATATGCACATAGCAAGCATGTACCGTATGTACCGCCAGGAAAAGATGCAACAGTCAGTTGGTGGGGACCAGACTTTAGTTTTAAAAATAGGTATAATCAACCGCTTTTACTACGTGCGCATGCCAAGAATGGACAATTGGTTGTCCGTGTTTTTTCATCAGACATCGTAGAACATTTTGAGAAAGATATACAAAAGTAAACATGAGGGTGGGACATAAGCAAATACTATATAGCAAAAGCCGAACAATCCATTTATAATTGTTCAGCCTATTTGCACTATAGGAAAGTATAAGATTTTTTGGTTTATAGTATAAGAAAAACAAAGGCTTCCGCCATAAGACTTGGGGCCAAGCCAAGTTTTTCTAATAGTATAAGAAAGTATAAAATTAGGTGCTTGGAGATAACGAAATAACCGAAGCCACGTCCGGCGCAAGCGCCCAGCAACTAGGCGACTTTAGAAATGCGCCCTACGATAAGGCCTCATCGGTTCGTCGCTAGGGGAAGGCCGACTAAAAACGGGCTTGCCGCTCAGGCGTTGGCATACCCCTGTTTTTAGTGGCATGATTCCTAAATCTTTAGTTGATTCGTTCCATTCGCTACGTTGCTAAACGGGCGCTTGCGCCTTTGTTCCATTAAAAAATTTTTATCAAACGCTATGTCAAAATACTTCGCTTTCCACAGGTCTCTTCAGCTTCCTCGGAAAGCAAAAACCGCTTTCCTGTGGGATCTTCAGCTCGCGCTGATCCCGCAGGAGTCTACCTATTTTGACTACGCTAAAACTTGCGTATACACAATTGGCGATTTATTGTTCGTTTTTTTTAAACAGCCGCTTTAGATATGTCCCAGCCTCAATGATTTAGATAAACTAAGCTTGTTTATGTGCTTCAATTTCGAAACTAATTTTTACGTCGTCCCCAAGCAGAACGCCGCCTGTTTCAATAGCTGTATTCCATGTCAGACCGAAATCTTTACGGCTAATAGTAGTTTCTCCGCTAAAACCAGCAACCATATTTCCGCTCATTGGATCTTTACTTTGACCTGCAACAATTACGTCAAGGGTCACTGTTTTGGTAGTCCCACGAAGCGTTAAATCACCAATCACTTCATATTGGTTGTCAGATTTTTTCTGAATATCTGTGGAGGTAAAAGTTGCTGTTGGATAATTTTCCACATTGAAAAAATCTGCTGAACGTAAGTGATCATCACGGTCTTTATTACGTGTATCAATACTGTTTACATCAATGGTAAATTGGATATTTGCATCCGTAAATTGATCCAAATCAGCTTCGATTTTACCATTAAATGAATTAAATCTTCCTTTGGCTTTTGAAATCATCATATGCTTGATTGAAAATCCAATTTCACTGTGAATTGTGTCTACATTCCAAACCGTTTTTGTCATGTACATTCCCTCCATGATAATTAATCACTTATTATTACTTTATGTAACTTAGTGTAAAATAGAAAGTCTATGTTGTCAAGTAATTATTTAGGTGCCAATTTATTCTGCATTAGCTGTAAGGCAAAGTTTCACTTTGTAACTGGAGGTAAGCCCCAATCTTGTGTACGGTGAAGTGAAACTGAGCAGGATAAAGCTAAAGTGGTTGATTCAACGCCAGTAAGCAGTGGACTGAAAGAAAATCATACTGATTGAGCTTCATTTTGTAAAAAATCAAGGCAATGTTTGGTATACTTACATATGTAGTGAAATTTCTAACAATAGGAGGGTTTATATTGGAACAATTAAACCACAAACAAACGTGGGATTTAGAAGTTATTTTCCCTGGGGGAAGTAAATCTACGGAGTTTCGCACATATTTGCAAACGGTAGAGCACGAAATGAATAAACTTGATTCTAATGTTCTTCAGTTTGATACCAAAGCTACAACAGAAAATATGGAAGCACTCTTACATGTATGTGAGCAATTGGAACGGACGATGAAGATGATGAGAGAAGCTTTTGCGTTTATTAGTTGTTTACATGCGCAAGATACAAATGACAAGCATGTGCAATCTTTATTAGGTGAGCGGTCCCAATTGAATGCGAAATTTAGTGGGATACAATCAAAGTTAAAGCAAAAGCTAGGGGAAATAACAGAATCAGACTGGAATATTTTTGAAAGATATGCATCATTACAAGAGATTAAATTTGTCCTACAGGAATATCGTGAACAGGCACAAAAAATGTTGCCTGTCGAGCAGGAGGCAATCATAAATGATTTAGCCAAGGATGGATACCATGCGTGGGGGCAAATGTATGATGTTATTGTAGGTAAAATGGAGGTTGCATTAGAAGAAGAAAACGGCGTTCATCATTATTCCATAGGTCAAGCAACGAATAAACTCACACATCCTGAACGTAATTTTCGCAAACACGTATTCACCAAGCTTTCTGAGGCATGGAAGTCGCAGGCCGAGCTATTTAGTCAAACGTTGAATCATTTAGCTGGTTTTCGTTTAGAGATGTATAAGCATAGAGGTTGGAATGATGTGCTCATGGAACCATTAATGATCAATCGAATGAAACAGGAAACATTACAGGCGATGTGGTCGACGATTACCGAGCACAAGGATCATTTCGTTCGTTATTTAAATAAAAAGGCCGAGCTTCTCGGTGTGGACAAGTTAGGAATTTATGATGTGACAGCTCCAGTTAGCAAAACGGTTCAAACATATACATATAACGAAGGAGCTCATTTTATTGTAGAACAATTCCGTAAATTCAGTCCCCAAATGGCCGATTTTGCGGAAATGGCTTTTGAAAAGCGCTGGATTGAAGCAGAAGATCGCCCAGGTAAACGCCCTGGTGGTTTTTGCACAAGTTTTCCATATAGTGAGCAAACACGTATTTTTATGACGTATTCCGGAACTGCTAGTAATATCGCTACGTTAGCACATGAATTAGGGCATGCGTACCATCAATATGTGATGAATGATGTGAATGGCTTAAATCAAAGATACGCGATGAATGTGGCAGAAACTGCCTCTACTTTTGCAGAAATGATTGTAGCGGAAGCATCCTTGCAACAGGCATCTTCCCTAGAAGATAAGCAAGCCTTACTGGAGGATAAAATTCAACGTAGTGTGGCGTTTTTTATGAATATTCACGCTCGCTTTTTATTTGAAACACGGTTTTATGAAGAACGTAAGCGAGGAGTAGTTTCTACTGAACGATTAAATCATATCATGGTAGAAGCTCAAAAAGAAGCTTATTGTGATACACTTTCAGAATATGACCCAACCTTTTGGGCGTCTAAACTTCATTTTCATATTACAGGTGTGCCATTTTATAATTTCCCTTATACATTCGGTTATTTATTTAGTAATGGACTTTATGCAAAAGCTAAAAGGGGAGAGCGAAGCTTTGAGGATGCTTATATTTCATTGTTACGTGATACAGGACGAATGACGGTAGAAGAATTAGCTATGAAACATTTAGGAGTAGATTTAAGCCAAACGGCATTTTGGGAAGAGGCTATTCAGGAATGCATCAAAGATGTAAATGAATACATGGCTTTAGTATAGAAGAAGCTGCTTTTTGAATTTCTAATTAGTAAATGCAAGAAAGCTTTTACCAATAGAATAAGTATCTAAAGTCGTTAAGGGGAGCCCACTGGCTGAGGGTGACGTTGTTCAGCCCCTTTGAACCTGTTAGTTGTACTAGTGCAGGGATAAGACTTTTTCGCAAACAATAAAAGCAGTGTCGATAAGGGGTTCCTTGACAAACAAGTTTTCCCTATTGACATTGCTTTTAATGTAGCAGACTTGAAAGAAAAAGGTTGGGCAAATGTTTCGCTTAACCTTTTTCTATGTGGGAAAAATATGGATACATTTACAGTAGGAAGTAATTATTAGCTGCAAAACATTCATTTTATGGAAGGTGGTAAATCAGCTTATACATTTTCAAAACATATATACAATAAGTAATCCAAAGGAAATTTCTCTTCTATACTTTTGCTTCGTTAAGCTGATTGTTTGTAAAGACATAATGGTTGCTATTTGAAGTCTGAGTAGGAGAGCGAGGAACGAAACAAAATAACCACTGCATTGAAATGGAACTTCATCGTACTAGAGTTTAACTTACTATTCCGCCAGATTTAAAACGCTAATTGTATTTTATAAAAGATATAATTCGACTATATTTTACGAAGCCCCGCTTAATTGCTTCATCCACCAAACTGAACTAAATCCAGACAGCTTGCATAGGCTAAAGAACACTACTTTCGGAGAGGAAGGTTAAATGGTGGAGCTTTCTTTATCTCACTATCTATACGGTCTTTTTACGTTGCTCATCATAGGAACGATGATTATGCGAAAAGGGGTCGTTTTACCAACTTTATTAGGAACATTTTTAATAGCATGGTTATACAAAGGGAGTATTATTGAAGGATTTAAGGCTATCTTTCAAGCTAATTTAGTTGCCGCAAAAGAACTATTTAGCATTTTTTTAATCATTACATTCATGCTTGCATTATTAAATTCTCTCAGAGATCTAGGGGCTGATAAGCGAATGATTCAGCCGATACAGCGAATCATGGTTAATGGACATATTTCCTTTTTTGTCCTGATCGTTGTAACGTATATCATATCGTTATTCTTTTGGCCAACACCCGCAGTTCCACTTATTTGTGCCTTGTTAGTACCAGCTGCTATTCGTGCTGGCTTACCAGCAATTACAGCAGCAGTTGCTATCGCCATAGCTGGGCAAGGGATGGCTTTATCCTCAGACTATGTTGTGCAAGTAGCGCCAAGTTTATCTGCATCTTCGGCTGGTGTATCAACAACGGCAGTCGCAGAACAAGCCCTGATTTTATCGCTTATAACGGGGACTATTGCAATTAGCTTAGCGTATATACTCACTCGTAAAAAGATACGTCGTGCCGATGATCCAATAAACGTACAAGAGTTAGCTAATATGCAGACTTCTCAAGAAGACCCCATTGATGATCCACAAAAGGAAATACGTACCAAATGGAGTAAAGTATTTGCTATTTTCGTTCCTTTAACATTAGCTGCAGTTGTCATTTACATGGTTTATGAAAAACTAAATTCTGGGAGAATGAGTGGTTTTGAAGGAGGAGATGGAGCGGCATTTATTGGTGGTGTTGCTGTTATTCTTCTATTATTATCAACGGTGGCTCTTCGAAAGCAGCAAGCTCTGGACTACATTACGAAGCATATTACAGATGGTTTTGTGTTTGCATTTAAAGCGATGGGACCAGTAATTCCGATAGCAGGGTTTTTCTTTTTAGGCAGTTCAGACTTTGCAGGATCAATATTAGGCATCGAAGAGGGCGCCCCTGCATTTTTATTTGATTTAGTCCAGTCTACACAGTCATATTTACCTGAAAATCAATGGCTAGCAGCGGTTAGTATTTTGATAATTGGGATCATTACTGGATTAGATGGTTCTGGTTTTTCAGGGCTCCCTTTAACAGGTGCATTAGCAGCTTCATTATCGTCAAATAATATGGATGTAGCAACACTCGCTGCAATTGGACAGATGGGGACTATCTGGACGGGAGGAGGTACACTCGTTGCCTGGTCTTCACTTGTAGCGATAGCAGGGTTTTGCGGTGTATCCGTTATGGAGCTTGTTAGGAAAAATTTCATCCCAGTTATAGCTGGGCTTTTGGTAGCAACATCAATCGCAGTATGGGTACTATGATACGTGTATGGGTAGATGGAAGATCTAGCTGGCCATGTAAAGTATTATAGCACAGTTAAAAACAACTGAAGAAAAGTTTAGCTTCTCTACGTATCCAGAAAAAATTCGATAACATTGTTTTCATCAGTTCGAGTAAATAAGTACAGCTGATAAAACTTTTCCATATGTACCCTACTTAAAGGCACTGTATTTGCAGTGTCTTTAGTGATTTTTTTAGTTTAATACGAGAAAGACATGTATGGTGTCGCTTTATTTTATATAGTTTAAACCAATTGTTTCAAAATATTTTACATTCAAAATATTATAGGCTAAAATCGTACTAAAATAAAGCGATTACACATAAATGTTTAACAAGATCGTTTCGTAATGAACAAAGGAGCAAGCGCCCGTTTAGCAACGTAGCGAATGGAACGAATCAACTAAAGATAAAGGAATCATGCCACTAAAAACAGGGGTATGCCGACGCCTGTGCGGCAAGCACGTTTTTAGTCGGCCTTCCTCTTAGAGGCGAACCACCGATGAGGCCTTATCGTAGGGCGCATTTCTATAGTCTCCCAGTTGCTGGGCTCATGCGCCGGACGGGACTAGTCGGTTTTTTCGCTATCCATAAGCACATCATTTTATGCTTTCTTATCTTTTAACAAAAGGGGGAAGAATGTATGTCAGGTATATTAGTAGCTTTTATTGGTATGGTTGTTTTTGCGTTAGGGTACCGATATTATTCGAAATTTGTAGCGGAGAAGATTTTTCGGTTAGATCCTAATTATCTCACGCCTGCACATCGCTATAATGATGGGGTGGATTTTGTACCAACGAATAAATTTGTGTTATGGGGACATCACTTTACATCTGTTGCCGGCGCGGCACCTATATTGGGACCTGCAATAGCCGTATATTGGGGCTGGCTGCCAGCATTTTTATGGGTTATTCTCGGCACTGTATTTGCCGCGGGGGTACATGATTTTGGAACAATTGTATTATCTGTACGTAATAAGGGGCAATCTGTTGGTACATTAGCACATCGACTCATTGGACAGCGAGCGAAAATTCTGTTTTTATTTATTATTTTAATTCTTGTACTTATGGTTAATGCTGTATTTGCGTGGGTGATATCCAACTTATTTATTTCTTATCCCGCAAGTGTACTACCAGTATTTATTCAAATTCCTTTAGCTATTTGGATTGGTTATGCGGTGTATAAACGAAACATTAAGATGCTTGTACCTTCAGTTATAGCATTGGCTGTTATGTATCTTGCAGCGATATTATCTAGCAAGATGGAATGGATGCAAATAGACCTTGTTCAATGGATGGGAGGAGAAGGGAGTGCTGGAATATTTGGGTTAGGCGCTGTTTCCTCAGCATTCTTTATTTGGATTATTATCTTAATGGTTTATGTGTATATTGCTTCAACACTTCCGGTATGGAAATTGTTACAACCAAGAGATTTTATTAATTCACACCAGCTTGTCGTTGGTTTAGCAATTTTATACTTGGGATTAATCTTTATCAATCCAGAAATGACAGCGCCAGTGACGAACCCTCATGCGGATACGCCATGGCTTCCATTATTATTTATTACGATTGCTTGTGGAGCTATATCAGGCTTTCATGGGCTTGTTTCATCTGGAACGTCTTCCAAACAACTAGATAAGGAAACAGATGCCCGATTTGTTGGTTATGCTGGAGCAGTTGGAGAAGGGATTTTAGCATTGGTATCAATCATTGCTGTAGCGACATTTTTTACTAGTACTGCTGATTTTTCAGCGGTTTACAGTAGTTTTGCGAATGCAAATGCTGACGGTTTGGGGACTTTTGTAGAAGCTGCTGCTGTACTAGCAGGAGGAATTGGAATTCCAGCTGATGTCGCGGTAACGATCGTTTCCATTATTGTTGTTAGTTTTGCTGCAACTACCTTGGATACTTCTGTACGGCTAATGCGCTATATCATTGCAGAATTAGGCAGTGAGTACAAATTGCCAATATTAACGAAAACCCATGTTGCAACATCCATTGCTGTTTTATCAAGTGCAGCACTTGTTTTACTTCCTGAAGGACCTAAAGGTTTTGGATCCGGAGGTTATCAACTATGGCCATTATTTGGAACAGCAAACCAATTATTAGCAGCGATTAGTTTAATGTTAATTGCTGTTTGGTTAAAGCGGCTGGGAAGAAATTATGCTGTTGTGATAATTCCAATGATATTTGTAATGGTGATGACGCTATATGCCATGTTCCAGCAAGTGATGTTTGAATGGTCGTGGGCTGGAACAGAGCCGAATACATTATTATTTGTACTCGGGGCCATCATTTTTGTTTTTGCTATTTGGATTATTATTACTGCGTTCTCCGTATTAAGTGGTAATGCACAGCAAAATATCGACGATTAAACTTTGATCGTTCAAAGGGGTAGGAAAGGAAAAGGGATCAAAGACAGATGAACCCTTTTCCTCATCCTTCGCAGATACGAGTCAGTGGTAAATTTTATAAGAAAGAAGGAAAAACGTTATGCTGGAGCAAATTAAAAAGCTCATCCAATATTATGAAGAAGTAATCAGCTTGCCTCACCGTCAAGAGATTGCTCGTGAGCTGAGGCATGAGGATGATATTTTCCTGCTACTGCTTTATTCAGAAATGATCGGAATTCCGAATCCTGTATATTACTATACACTCGAATTATATCCATATATGCTGGAAAAATTTCATGATTGGCATCTGCGAATGGGGATGGAAAAGTCACCGTTATCTGGGATTCGTTGTTGCTAAAAAAGGAGTGTTCGAAGATGGAAGATATCAACAAAAAGATTGTATTTATCGGCGGAAAAGGAGGAGTAGGGAAGTCAACATCTGCAGCAGCACTTGCTTGGAGACGAGCTAGAGAAGGACGGAAAACATTGCTTGTTTCGACAGACCCTGCTCATAATTTGGGAGATATTTTCGAACAGAAAATCGGCGGACGGATAAAAAAAGTAAGTACGCATTTAGATGTGATTGAAATCGATCCAGAACAGGAAACAACCGTTTACATCAACACTGTAAAGGAAAATATAAAAGGTATTGTACAACCATCTATGACAGATGAGGTGAACCGGCAATTGGATACCGCCAAAGCCTCACCTGGAGCAGATGAAGCGGCGTTATTTAATAAGCTTATCTCTATTATTATTGAAGAAC
This sequence comes from Virgibacillus pantothenticus, assembly GCF_018075365.1. Classification (GTDB taxonomy): domain Bacteria; phylum Bacillota; class Bacilli; order Bacillales; family Amphibacillaceae; genus Virgibacillus; species Virgibacillus pantothenticus. Next base: position 2,265,837 of record NZ_CP073011.1, on the reverse strand, counting down.
ATCTCCATTATGACCAATGTATTGTTGATACAGCACCGACTGGTCATACGATTCGATTATTAACTTTACCAGAATTAATGGGCGTGTGGATAGACGGACTATTGCAACGGAGGAAAAAAACGAATAAAAACTATACCCAATTGCTAAATGATGGAGAACCGATTGAAGATCCCATTTATGATGTGCTCAACGAAAGAAAAGAACGTTTTAGAAAAGCAAGAGAATTATTATTAAATGGAGACATAACGGGTTTTATATTTGTAGTGAACCCAGAAAGTCTGTCCATTACAGAAACCGACAAGGCAATCCGATTACTTGCCAAGCATCAGCTTTATGTGAAAACATTAATTATAAATAAATTATTACCCCAACAGGTGGAAGGGGAATTCTTTTTAAAGCGTAAACAAATGGAACAAGCCTATGTACAACAAATTGAAGAAAAGTTCAAAACACAACAAAAATGGTACGTTCCTTTGTTCAATCATGATATTATGGATAAGAAACAGCTAGAAGCGTTTAGCACATTTTTCTAAAGGGTAGTATTTAAAAAAGGGTGTACATTGATATGTTTTTGTAGCATCCCCTGATTTATCCGCATATAATTGGCAGTAGACTCAACCTTTAATACTAGCAAGGTAGACCTCTAAGAATAAGAGAAGGATCGAACTACAAGTCAAAATCCTGATTTGTGCAGAGAGGTCTTTAGACCATCGTCTGGTCTATTAACTATCGATGCCGATGAAAGAGGGGACTATTGATTGACTTTATTGGATCTGGATAGTGATAGCCACCAATTTTCTACATCTCTTAGAAAATATGAAAAGAAGGGAGAATATGCAATGAAAGCGTTTGTACATGAAAATGGGAAATTACAAGTGACCCAAACGGATGAGCTACAGCCTAAAGCGAATGAAGTGGTCGTTCGTTTGAAAATGGCTGGACTCAACCGCCGCGATTTATATATTCCTGAGCGCAGAAAAGGAATAAATGAGCCGCTGATTTTAGGTTCAGATGGTGCAGGGGTCATTGAACAAGTTGGACAAGAAGTTAAAAATGTTGCCATTGGCGATGAGGTCATTATTAACCCCGCTTTAAGATGGTACGACAATGCAGATGCGCCTCCGAAAGGTTTTGAAATATTAGGCATGCCGGATCACGGTACTTTTGCAGAAAAGATTACCATCGATTTTCAGCAAATTGAGAAAAAGCCTGCCCACTTAACGTGGGAAGAAGCAAGTGTACTCGCATTGTCTGGTTTAACTGCTTTTCGTGCATTGTTTACAAAGGGACAAGTAAAGGCGGGTGACACCGTATTTATTCCTGGAGCAGGTAGTGGTGTCGCAACGTATTTGATTCAATTTGCTAAAAATATTGGTGCGAGAGTGATTGTCAGTTCCCGAAGTAAGGAGAAACTAAACAAGGCACAATCGCTTGGTGCGGATAGAGGAGTACTTCATGAGGACGATTGGAATCAAGAGCTAGCTGATGAACAGATTGATTTGGTCATTGATAGTGTTGGAAGAGCTACTTTTCAACGCTCGTTGGATGTGTTGAAAAAAGGCGGGAAAATCGTTGTGTTCGGGGCAACTACAGAAGATACTGTTCAATTAGATTTACGCGCCTTTTTCTATGGACAATATCAATTATTAGGGTCAACCATGGGGAGTAGACAAGAATTGAAAGCAATGCTTACGCATGTAGAGCAATATCAAATGCATCCAGTGGTCGATAGTACTTTTAAATTGGAAGATATCCAACAGGCGTTTCATTACTTAAAAGAAAATAGCCAATTTGGAAAAATTGCCATTGATGTATTTAAATAAAATAAGGCTGGAACAAAAGGGTTTATATCAAAGTAAAACCGGAACTATTTAGAAATAACCGTGATGCAAATAACCCGCTTTGGAAATATACTTCGTGCATCTTAGGGTTCGTCTGTGGCCTTCTCGTGCGCTATGAGTCCCACAGACGCCTTTTCCCGCTTAGTCTAGGTATATTTCCGAAGCTAAATGATTGCATCACTCGCTTGTAGAGTGACCAGATGAGTTATATCCAAGCCTAAGCAATATCTGTTTTTTTAATCCAATCTTTTCCTTCTAAATGTCTGGTCACAAGCATACTGGAAACGGTATCGCCTGTAACATTGACCATTGTAGCTGGCGGATCAACCACTACTCCGATGGCAGAAATAATTGGCAAAGCTTGCAATGGTAAGCCATATAGTGTAATAATCATCATTTCTCCCATAAAGCCACCTCCCGGAATACCACTCATTACAATACCAGACAATAAACAGATACCAATCGCCGTTAAAAAGGTGTCGATTCCAGAAAAGTCTTGGTTAAATACACCGAACACAAAAGCAATTTTTAGCATTGCTGACAGACAAGATCCGTCCATATGAATCGTTGCTCCCAGAGGCATGATGGTTTCGCGAATATCTTTCGGCACACCGATTCGCTTTGCTGCTTGTAAATTTGCTGGTAATGAAGCGACACTGCTTCCAGTACCAAGCGATGTTGCAGCTGGAGCAAGAATGTTTTTCCAAAAACGGGAAACTCCGATTTTTCCACCAGCAATAAATGCATATAATGTGAATCCGATGACAAAGTATAATATAGATACAGGATAATAAATGATAACCGCTTTAGCATAATCTCCAATCAAATCCGTACCAAATTCTCCAACCAATGAGGCAAAGTAAGCACCCAACCCGATAGGAGCATAGTACATGACAAGCTGAATAATCTTCATAAATACTTCAGCACCACTTGTTAAAAATGAAGTAAATGGTTTTCCTTTTTCACCAGTTAGTCCAGTTGCCACGCCAACTAATATAGAGAAGACAATAAGTGCAAGCATATTATTGCGTGAAAATAGATCCACAAAATCAGATACAGTAAACGTTTGGACTAGTTGTTCAGACAAACTCATTTCTTCTTGCACTTCTTCAGGCTCTACAAGCGGTATATCCACACCAGAACCTGGTTCGAAAATAATAGTAGCAATTAACATGAAAACGGCAGCGATAATACCAGTAACAACAAATACAGTTATCATTGAGCCCATAATCTTACCGAGGCGCTTCATACTGTCCATACTTGCTATAGCAGAAGAAATAGTAAAGAAAACGAGTGGAATAACAATCATAAACAGTAAATTGATGAATAAATCACCTAGTGGCTTAATAACCGTGGCATCTTTGCCAAAAGAAAGCCCGATGATGGAACCAATTATAATCGAAATAAGTAATATAATCGGAAAGCGATACGCTTTTATTTTATCTTTCATATTAGTTCATTCCTTTTCGTGTATAAATTAAGATAGCTACTCTATTTTACACGAAAAGCTGGTAGAACAAAAGGTTGAACCCGGTTTATTTACTTTTTCGTCTCCTTTGTATTAGGGAGAGTTGAAACATCTGTTACCTATTTTTTTGTGATGCTTTCCTTAGTTAGTTACCTCGTTCATTTATCCGGCATATAAGGTGCTGTAAGATTCTCGCTTTGGGAGTTGGATAGTTTTGTACTGCAACAAAAGTCTAAGTGGGAGATAACAGCACCTAAATACCCTATTTCGTAAGAGGCCTTTAGCTCATACCCATGGACTGATAACGATCAGTGGGGATGAATGAAAACCTCCACTGATAGAAGATTTACTTTATAAGTAAGGCTGAATAAGCTGAATAGCATGTTTTAATTTTTCACTGTTACGCTCATATAAAGCTTTACTTTGCTTGTTTTCTGTAGCTAAAGCGAATAATTCCAAGTCAGCCTGACATTTCTTCATATTTGCCAATAATAGTGCTTTTTCAGTTGGCTCTGGTACACTTATTTTGTCATCGTATAAATCAAGATATAATTGTCCGTTATTATCTGCTTGAGCAAGAAAAACATTTTCAATACTGACATTCTGCTTATCCAGTTCTGTTTCCAGCCAATTTTTATTTAACGATAGATTCGCAAGTGATTCCAATAAAATTTCTCCATCCATTACAATTGTTTGGGGCTCCTTTTCCGGGGCTAATTTTAGCCCTAAGTCTTTGGCTGTTAAAGGACGGTTTTCCTTCTTTGGAAGTACATTTAAGTTTCCGGATGGCTCAAGGACAGCAAATTCAACATCAGATGCTAAAAATACGCCGTTATCTCTTAATTTACCGAGCAAATCATCCGTCGAATATCCTTCTTGTTTAAGGTTGTCTTCCATTATTTTACCATCTTGAATAAACACAGTGCTTCTACCATCTGTAAGATCGCGAAATCGTTTGCTTTTTAGCGATATATATTCAACAGCAAAGGGGATAATAAACCAAATAAACATCGATAGTATAGCGTAAATGAAGTTGCTATCAGGATCTATCGTATGTATAGCAACAATTCCACCTAAAACAATACCAGTGATATACTCAAATATATTTAATTGTGATATTTGCTTTTTTCCTAACCATTTTGTCATGAAAAAAAGGATAATTAATAAAGAAAATGACCGGATGATGACTTCAATCCATTCTGGCATATGCAGTATCCTCTCTTAGCATTATTTATACTGAGGTTCTTCTTTGGATAAACGAATAACCTGCTGCCGCAAATCTTTTTTGACTTCGGTAATAATTCGTTCCACTTCCTTTAATTTAGCCTGTTGTTCTTGTTCATTTGTTTTAGCGGTTAAAATTTGCAAGGAAGCCTCTACACTTTTAATTGCGGAATAGCATCCTTTCACTTGTGCACCGATTGTCATATTCTAGCAACCCCCTTACCCTTTTGGCTTGAAAATGAGTGCGCCGATGACCCCGAAAATAATGGCAGCTGAGATTCCCGCACTGGTTACTTCAAACATTCCAGTCACCACTCCGACCAAACCATGTGTTTCTGCTTCTGCCATAGCACCATGAACTAAGGAGTTACCGAAACTGGTAATAGGTACGGTTGCACCCGCGCCGGCAAAATCGATCAATGGCTCGTAAAGACCAAAGCCATCTAAAATGGCGCCGGTGACAACTAATATAGATAAAGTTTGTCCGGGATTTAATTTAAAAATATCGAATAATAATTGGCCAATGACACAAATCAGTCCACCAATTACAAAAGCCCAAAAAAAGATCATATACTATCACTTCCCGTTTCAATTTTCAATGGATACTGCATGTGCGATGCATGGAATAGGATCATTTTGTTGTATACTCATTGGTGAATGAAGTGCACCAGTTGCTACAACTAGTATCCGTTTTAATTCACCAGCTTTCATTCGATTGAGGAAGTGTCCATAAGTAACTACTGCTGAACACGCAGATCCACTCCCACCGGCTAATACAGGTTGTCCTTCACGGTATATGGTTAAACCACAATCTACATATTGCTCCTCTTTAATGGCTAACCCTCGTTCCGTAAGCAAGTCATAAGATATTTCTCGACCAATGTGACCTAAATCACCTGTAATAATCAAGTCATAATAATCAGGGGAGAGGTTTCGGTCTTTGAAATGTTTCTCAATTGTATCGACTGCTGCTGGTGCCATCGCTCCCCCCATATTAAAAGGATCAGTTATTCCCATATCAATGACTTTTCCGATGGTTGCCGAAGTAATGACAGGACCTTGACCCTGTTGAGCAATGAGCGCACAACCTGCACCCGTTACGGTCCATTGAGCTGTAGGAGGTTTTTGACCCCCGTATTCGGTAGGGTAACGAAATTGTCGTTCAGCAGAAGCGTTATGGCTTGCCGTTCCGCTTAAAATATAATTTGCTCCTTTATTGTTAATAATCATAGCTGCTAATGCTAAGCTTTCCATAGAAGTTGCACAAGCATTAAATAAACCAAAAAAAGGGATTCCGATTGTTTTGGCAGTAAAGTTCGTTGGCGTAATCTGATTAATTAAATCACCGCTGATAAAGAATTCTACTTGTTCTTTTTCAATGGAGCTTTTTTTTAGGGTGATTTGACATGCTTCTTCCATTAATGTTTGTTGTGCTTTTTCAAAGGATGCCTGCCCAATCCACATATCTTTATGCAATAGGTCAAAATCCTCAGAAATACTACCATTTGCTTCGAATGGTCCACCAACTGTTCCGGTTGATACGATAACAGGTCGATTTGCAAATACCCACGTTTGATGTCCTTGAAGCATTATAATCCACCCCATTGGATTAAAATCGTTTTAATCAATGCGACAACAAACGCTGCAAAAACACCGTAGACGATCACGGGACCAGCTAGCTTTAACATGTTCGTACCTACACCTAGGATGAATCCTTCGGTACGATGTTCAATTGCTGATGAAATGACGGCATTGCCAAATCCGGTTACAGGGACAGCAGAGCCAGCTCCAGCGAATTGTCCTATTCGATCATAGAAACCGAATCCAGTTAAAAGCATGGTTAGAAATATTAATGTAGCTACAGTTGGGTTCCCGGCTGTTTGCTCGGTAAAATGAAAAAAATACATATAAAAAGTAGAGATAAGCTGACCAATGAAGCAAATAAAACCACCAACAAAAAAAGCTTTCAGGCAATTTATAAATACAGGTCTTTTTACTTCCCTTTGTTGTTGAAATGCTTGATACTCCTGAACGTCAGGAGGTGAATTTTTCTTTTTCTTATCTGCCATCTTATGCTCCCTCTTTCCCTATGTTTGTTCTTTAGAAAAATCAATAATCCGTTTTACTTCTTTTTTCAATTCTTTTTTACTATATTGCTTCTCTTCTAAATTTTTCTCCAGCTTTTCCATTTCCATGATAATCTTTTTGTCTGCTGATAATTCCACCTTTAAATCTGGAAAAGCTTTCTGAAGTTTTTTTGTAAGTTGTTTCTTCATTTTTTGCAGCTTAAATCGTTGCATATGCTCTATTTCTATCGTCGCTAATAATTGCTTATCTGTATTGACAGCATAAATAGCAGTTATTTCGGAATGTTCTCTTAGCATATCCTTTGCTCTATTAGCAGGTGCTTGGTTAATAGGTTGCTTTGTTGAAACTTTTGATAAATTGATCTGTCCTTTCTCCTGTTTATCTGCAGGATCGAGCGTGTTATTGGCACCGCAGCCGACAAGGACGAAAGAAAAAATAGCAATTATCAGCCATTTATAAACATGCATAATTCCACCTACTTTTTAATCAAATAATTCAAGTTAGATTAGTTATAATTAGACGAGCATTAGCTAAAACCAAATATAAAGAGGCTGTTATGATGGTTTCAGCCTCTTTTGTCATTTAAAACCCTTTATATTGAGGCTCTTCTTGTTCGAGTTGCTGTATCCGTGGTTCAACGCTCTGTAGAATAGACATCGTTTGTTGTGCTGCGTTTTCATAGAGCTGTTTTGCTTGTTTATTTTCTGTTTGCAATGCAAATTGTTCAAAGCTAGCTTGAGCACTCTTAAGGCCAGCGATTGTTTGCTTAACTTGACTTGATACAGTCATATAGATCCTCCTTCTCATTACCAATCATCATTAGTTAGAATGTGAAGTTTCAGTTTTAAATATGCAACAAAATTTTTCCTTATATATCCAGTAAGGGGGAGGTAATGAGAAAATATTACAAAATTATACAAAAATATTCCCTTATAGTACGGTACAAAAATATCAAAGGATAAATTAAAGTGCGTGTTTGAAAAAGGGGAAGGAGGATTGAGGTCGTCTAAGGTCTCAGGCGTCCTTGAAAAAAACCTTTTTCGCGTGCGATGTATTGCTGTCGTAGCCTTCCTTGTCCTGTTGCAACGCCGATACTAGCACATCCTGGCGCCTGAGTTCGAGGCGGCAAAATTTCAAGTAGCGGGCTTGTGCGTGTTACTGACTTCTACGCCAATCACAGGACGTGGGCGGTTTTAGTAGAAGGCTTCCGTATGCGATACAGATACTTGAGCTCCAGTATAGGCATCCTCGAAACGCATTCTCACGCAAGAAAAGGGGGAAAACCTTTTCCAAGGAACGGAGAAACGAGGTAACGAAGAATTCGACCTATTATTTTTAATGCTCTTATTGAACGACCTCTTAAATGGAAAAACGTCATTGGAAAGTAATAAACATAATAAGGAAGTAATTTCCTTGTTTGAAAATAATTAAAAAAAATGAAACTTTATGAGGGAGTATTTCGTCATATATAGTAACTGGAATAGCAGGAGGATGCTTGTGAACAAAAAAATATTCTTCGTTTTCATTGTCGCTGGGGCGTTGTTTTTTGTTATTTTATATGGTGGCATCGGTCATCGTAGTGTAAGTATTAAAGAGACTACTAAGTCGAAAGAAGTTGGCGATTTTATTTTACATATACATATTGCAAATTCAGATGAAGATAAAGGCATCAAAGTATTTAGCTCATTACAATATATTGGGGAGGAATCGATAGAATTGGAGCATCAGACTCCATTAGTTTCTGTTGTATTAGGGGATGAAGAGCATGAATATACAGAAAAAAAGGTTTTAAAACAACTTAACAACGGAAATATTTACCATCCCGCAGAAAGCAGCAAAGTTTTCCGTATTACAAATAATTCGCCATGTGAATTGCATTTTAAAGCACAATTTAAGGTGAACGACGAAGAAATAGTTATTCAGCATACGGAAGCATTACAAGTACAATAGCCAGCATCTCCTAAAAGAAAAGGAGTGCTGGCTATTATGATTATTGCTTATTTACGTTTTTGTCATGTAAAAATGGTCCTACATCCATGCGAATAGGGGTGGAAAATTTACGTATGATTTGTTTTGACCAGTTGTCATTACGGCTGTTTTGTTTTCGTTCTTCATAGTATGCTTGTAATTTCTCGTCGAATTTCTTGATAAAAGGAAGCTGTTGTTCAAATGGCTGATAGTGGTTTTCATGATAAACGACTTCAAAAGGTAAGCGTGGCTTTTGTTCTGGCTTATGATCAGGATAACCAACTGCCATTCCAAACAATGGAACGACCCGTTCTGGAAGCTGCAATATTTCACTAACTTGACGGATGTCATTTCGTAAGCTTCCTAAGTAACAAATACCCAAACCTAAATCTTCGGCAGCAGTGGCTGCGTTTTGAGATGCAAGTGCAGCATCTACAGTCATAACGATGAATTGTTCTGGCGAAGCTAAGCTTGCTTGCATCGTTTCTATTTCATCTGGTGCACCTAATTGTGTCGCACGATGTAAGTCACCGCAAAATACAAATAAATGGCCATTTTTTTGTACATAAGGTTGTCCCGAAATAGCTGCAAGCTGTTCTTTAATACGTTCATCGGTAACTCCAATTATCGTATATGCCATTACATAACTAGAAGTAGAGGCCATTTGCGCAGCTTTGACAATTGTTTGAATTTGATCGTTTGTAAGCTTTTTATCTTTAAATTTTCGGATGGAACGATGTTGCATGATTGTTTGGATTGCTGAATGTGACATGGCGATTCTCCTTTACCCTATAATCTCCTTTATCATAAGTGGTTGTGTTTTCCGTTGTCAACTGAACTAGTCTTTACAAAAAGAAAGTGATATCCATATACTTCCGTTTTTGATACACTAACGGTAGACATGAAAAAGATAGGTATCGTTTAACATAGCAAAAATTGGGTTGTTTCTACGACAATACCTTCCAGCATAGATACGTAAAGTGATATATCTTTATTCAAAGGAGGAGAAGTGGATGAAAACATTTAAATTAAAGCTATTAAATATCATGGAGGAGAAAAACGGGGAAATTATTCCCAATCATATTCCTTTATTGGATGGCTTGATTATTGACCGTGAAGATGAAAAAAATCAATGGACAGTGGAGGCATATACGGAAAGGTCTTTACAGCCCTATTTCGAAGAACTGCAAGCGTCAAAATCAGAAGTCTTGATTCAAGTGAAAATTTCCAAAGAAAGCAATGCTATGGCTACATTCATCACCTCGATTATTGGAATTAATGAAATAGGAGCCAACATTAATGTTTTATTTATAGGAAATATTGTCGATAAAAGAAAAGAAAATATTGAATCCTTATTAACGGCCCTTATTGATGAAGGTTTCCAAGGGAAGGAACTACTGGAGAAGTTTAAAGAGTTAACGTAAATTTTATTTATTGCTCAATTACAAGCATTTTCAACTTCACATTGCTATAATATGGATAAGCTTGCTTCATGAATAAGGATGTTCAAATGTTTCCTTAGTTGTTGTTATTTTTTCATTTCATTATTAATAGACGTTTATACGTTTCACGATTTGTTTTTTATAGTACTTTTGTTATTTAAAGCTGTAAACAACAGCGATCGTATGTTGTTACACGAATAATTTTTGCTTATTGTTAAGCAACTTGCTATTGGTGTACGATTTTTTAACCTTCATCGTTTATTTTTAGTATATATAGAGACTACTAAATTTGTTAGTTAATAAGGAGTAAATGGTTATGCATCATCAAAAGCCAATTGTTCGCTGGGCAAAGCGCTTATCACCTGTCCAGATATTATTATTGTTTTATTTTTTTGCTGTATTATTTTCGACAGGGATTTTGTCCTTGCCAATCGCATATCAGGATGGTGTGGACCTCCCATTTATAGATGTGTTATTTACTGCTGTCAGTGCCTTAAGTGTGACTGGTTTAAGCTCGATATCGTTAGCAGATACATTAAGTACAACCGGGATTATCCTACTTGCTTCCATTCTGCAACTTGGGGCTGTAGGCGTAATGGCGATCAGTACATTTATTTGGTTATTACTCGGGAAGAAGATTGGATTAAAAGAAAGACGCTTGATTATGGCAGATCAGAATCAATCCACGTTTGGTGGAATGGTACGTCTCATTAAGCAAATTGTGTATGTGTTGCTAACGATTGAATTGATCGGATTTCTAGTTTTAGGTACGTACTTTTTACAATACTTTGATTCAGCCAAAGAAGCATATTTGCATGGTATGTTTGGAACAATTAGTGCCATATCCAATGGCGGATTCGATATTACTGGAAATTCATTAATTCCGTTTAAAGATGATTATTTTGTCCAATTTATTAATATGTTGTTAATCATCTTCGGCGCAATTGGCTTCCCAGTGTTAATTGAAGTGAAGGAGTATTTATTTGCTGATTCCCATAAACGTAAATTCATCCGGTTTAGCTTATTTACGAAAGTGACGACGAGCACATTTTTAGCTTTGATTATTATTGGAACCATTGGTATGTTCTTACTTGATATTGTCCACTTTTTTGCTGATAAATCTTGGCATGAAATTCTGTTCTACTCTCTGTTTCAATCCGTTACGACTAGAAGCGGTGGAATGTCAACGATGGATGTCAGTTTGCTTTCGGAACCAAATCACTTATTTATGTCGCTGTTAATGTTTATCGGGGCTTCACCAAGTAGTGCTGGTGGTGGGATTCGTACGACGACATTTATATTAGTTGTTATTTTTATTGCAACCTATGCCAGAGGAGGCAGGAGCATTCGGTTATTTAACCGGGAAGTGTACGATGAAGACTTACTAAAAGCTGTTACGGTCACGTTAATGGCTTTAATACTCGTATTTACATCAATTATATTAATGTCGATTGTCGAACCATTTTCACTGACAGAAATTTTATTTGAGGTGACATCAGCGTTTGGGACTGTCGGGCTTTCCTTAGGAATAACAGATCAATTAACTTCTTTTAGTAAGTTAATTTTGATGTTTTTAATGTTTATTGGAAGAGTAGGTATCATCACCTTTTTATTTATTTTTAGGTCAAACAAACAAACTGGTAATTATCATTATCCAAAAGAAAAATTAATTATAGGGTAAATCAAGTTAGGGGAGAATGGCATGCATGAACAAAAGGTAGTTTTCCCAATTACGCAATATGTGCTTGATCATCTAAACGAAGCAATCTTAATTACAAATCAACGTGGGGTAATTGTAGCAGGAAGTAAGACAGCAGATGGAATCTTTGGCATTTCATCTGCTGTTGGTAAGCCGATAAAACAACTGCTAGAACTAACATCATTGGAGGAATCCAAGCAGCTTACATGGCTAAAGCATGATCGCCATAAAATGGTTGAAGTAACGGTGTTAACAGCAGATAGTCGAAATCAATACTACTACGTAAGACTCGGACTCGTTTCTGATCAAATGCAAACAGTAAGACAACAACTCGATAATTTCGCAACCGCACAGTTTTCAGGAACGTTGCTTTACGATAAAACAAGTGGAAATATTATGGACTGTGATACTAATGGAGCTACTATGTTCCATTATTCCAAACAGCAGTTAATTTTTAAACCGCTAAGTGAATTATTTACAAGTAAACTTCCAGACAATTTTTGGAGGAAACAGGAGAATAGAAAGCAAATAGTGCATGAGCATCCAGCAGTAACCAAAGAAGGGGATCGCTTTTTTGTTGACATATTACACTTTGATCTAAGTGCAGAGACAGGAGTTTGTTTATTAAAAGACGTAACGGAACAAGTGATAAACAAAAAGAGAATTGAATACCTCGCCTACTATGACGAATTGACAGATTTGCCCAATCGTCATTATTTTGTGCACGTTTTATCAGAAACAATTGAAAAGCTAAATCATAAGAAAGACATTTTAGCAGTATATATAGTGGATTTGGACTACTTTAAAGAGGTAAATGATATACTTGGTTATGCTGTTGGTGACGAGCTAATTCGTCATAGTGCTCGTCGGTTAAAAAAATTTTTGCATGTAGATACGTTTGTAGCACGAATGACTGGGGATAAGTTTATGATTATGCAATTTGGTCTGAATAGCAAAAAAGAGGTAATGGAATTTGCAGAGCGCCAAATTCAAACTTTTGAGGAACCCGTCATTATAAACGGATATGATATTTATACAACGGTAACTATTGGAGTTAGTCTGTTTCCTAATCATGGGACAACTGCTGAGGACTTAATCAAACATGCGAATTCTGCGATGTATGAAAGTAAAAATAATCATCGGAACAGTTATAAATTTTTTGAAGCAGCGATTTCAGAGAAGTTCCAATCAACCATTACATTAGAAAGTGAACTTCGGCAAGCGATGAAGCAGGAGCAACTAGAGCTTCATTATCAGCCACAGGTCGATTTCAACACAAATGAAATTATTGGAATGGAAGCATTGCTGCGATGGAAACACCCAGAGAAAGGGTATATTGCACCCGGTGAATTTATTGGTATTGCAGAAAAAACAGGCTTAATTATAGAGATTGGCGAGTGGGTGATGTATGAAGCTTGCCGTCAAAATAAATTATGGCAGGATCAAGGTTATCAGCCGATAACAATAAGTGTAAATTTATCAGCTATCCAATTTCATCAAAAGGATTTCTTACAAAAAGTGATACAAATTATACAAAAGACGAGACTATCACCAACTTATTTAGAGTTAGAAATTACAGAGACAATGGCGATGACTAACGAACAAACTGTCCTGCATACTTTGCGAGAGTTAAGAAAGTTAGGGATTCCTGTATCAATTGACGATTTTGGTACAGGTTACTCTTCTTTAAAATTGCTCAGTTTATTTCCGATTACAAAATTGAAAATTGACAAAATGTTTATGGAGCAAAGCCATGAAGAAAACCAAATGATCGTGAAATCAATTATTCATTTATGTCATTTATTGAAATTAAAAGTGGTAGCGGAAGGTGTAGAGACAGAAGAGCAGTTTGCTTTTTTAAAAGCTGAACAATGTGATCAACTCCAAGGTTACTATTTCAGTAAAGCCTTACCAGCAAACGAGGCTCAGCAGTTGTTAGTGAAGCATTAACTTGAATAGCTCAAAACGATGAATGAAAAAAATTTTCAGGTATTGAAATGGTAAACAAAGACAGGTATCAAAGTCTAAAAGTTAATATTGAAACGAATGTAAAGAAGTAGCTTGTGCCATGGATTTGGCACAAGCTGCTCTCTTAATATAATTAACAGTAAAATGCAGCACCTACAATGATTAATAGAATAAAAAGCACTACAATTAGTGCAAAATTGCTACCATATCCGCCGGAACCGTAACCATAACCACCATAGCCTGGAGAACCACAGCCTCCGCCATATCCGAATCCCATCATTTCACCTCCTAATAATCTTACAGTTATACCATATGCAATCAGGCAAGAAAAGTTTGGACGTTTATCCTATTTTTAATGAATTAGCATACGATCCAAAAGTAATGCATTGGTAAGGTGCTTTATCTACTGTTGTGACATACTTCATGCCGTATGTGTACCGTTCTGTTAAATTTTTTAAGCGTATGACATGCTGAAGGGAAGACAACAACGACTGCCTATTTTTATTCCGCATGAAACTGGCAATAATACCCTCACGTATCCTATGAGGTATGCCATGTAAGTAGAGAGGACAACTGACAAGTTAAATTGTCCCACTTTGACCCAAAGCTTAGGTCACACCTCTGCTATACTACCAACAGTGGGGATGAAGAAACCCACTACTGATTAAAAATTCACTTTACCACTCGAAGTGCAAATATAATCCAATTACTAGTTCAAGTGAATGGTATATAAAAAGGGCGGAAATTGTTCCACCCATTATTAATTGTAAAGGAAACGATAAAATTAGGTGCTTATGGATAACGAAATAACCGAATAGCCACGTCCGGCGCAAGCGCCCAGCAACGATGCGACTTTAGAAATGCGCCCTACGATAAGGCCTCATAGGTTCGTGGCAAAGAGGAAGGCCGACTAAAAACGGGTTTGCCGCTCAGGCGTGGGTATACCCCTGTTTTTAGTGGCAGGATTCCTAAATCTTTAGTTGATTCGTTCCATTCGCTACGTTGCTAAACGGGCGCCCCGCGCCTTTGTTCTTCAATCGTCCTTTTCCTTTTGTTTTTTAGTTGAAATGCTAGAAATTTTCAGCTGATCATTTTCATATTTTGTGATAAACGTGTAAATATACGTTTCTTTCGATGGTTTTTCTTCATCTTCTGAGCGCTTTTCAATGGTTACGCTTAGCTTAGAATGAACATGATTCTCCTCTGTAATGGTACTTTTAGGCTCATCAAAAGTTACTTTTGTAAAATCAATATATTTATCCCGGAAATCTTTATAGGAGGTTTTAGAAAGCATTTCACTGGCTAATAGTGCATATGCATTCACATAATCACGCAATTCGATGCTATCAAGGAAGTAAGTAATTAAATATTCCGCATCTGCGGTTAGTTTTTCCGGATCTTTTGTACTTATAAGGTCGGAAGTGCTAGCAAAGTCTAATTCTTCCGTTTGTGCTTCGTTGGACCAAGCTTCAATTTGCTCAATAACATCTTTTATCGGAATACTAAAACCAATCGTTCCATCTTTCGTACCTACAGAATTAATTCCAACAACATTCCCAGTTTTACGATCAATTAGAGGTCCGCCGCTATTTCCTTCTGCAATTTGCGCAAGAGATTTGATAGGCATTGTTGTAATTAAAACCGTCTACTGAAAAGTTTCGTTCTTGCCCAGAGATAATTCCTAAAGTAACTGTATTTTGAAATCCATGAGGACTACCTAATGCAATGACTTCATCTCCGACTTCAGGGTATTTATCTTTCTCTACATGCATAAATGGACCAGCAAGTTGGGGAACACGGATAACGGCTATATCTGTATCCTCACCAACACCGACTACGGCAGCTGGATAAATTTGTGCATCTGCCGTTCTTACATAGATAAGATCTGCGTCTTTTATGACATGCGCATTGGTTATAATATCTCCTTGTTTATTATATAAAAACCCCGAACCTGTCATGGTGCTGTCTTCATTTTGTCCTTCAATTTGGATCACATTCTTTTCTGCTTCATGGATGATAGATTTTAAATCAAGCTCTTGGTTGCTCGTTGTAATTTGGTGAATAACAGGGTTACTGATGGACATATTTTCTTGCTTCCATTGCTGATACATATAACCCATTATAATAAAGCCGAAGATAAGGATAATGCCCGATAAGATCATAGGGGCATGTTTACTTTTTATCACGTGATGTCACCTCAATTATAGAAAGCGCTATTCTTTATACCAAGTTATGGTCTTAACTTCAACTCTTAACGCTTGGTTTTTATCGTTCATATCATAATGGGTAAATTCAAAGTTCCCTGTTTCATCTGGGTACAGTTCATCAGGGAAGACATATACTTCATTCGTTAAAATCTCTTCTCCTTTGTTCGTTTTAATAATGTACTCCACCATAATCGAGTTAATGGGAATGGTTGCAACATTTTGAACTTGCCCTTTTACAACAAGATTTTCTTGATCGTCACTTGTAATCTCAATTTTTTTCAATTTAATAGCTTCAGAGTCATTTAACTGCTGTTCTTTATTTGCTGTGGTCATTGCTTGTTCAATTCGACTTTGTTGTGCAGTTTCAAAAGCTACTTTTTCTTTATCAATGGTCGTTTGCAAGCTTAACAATTTTTCTGAATCTGGAGCATATTTTAAACCATCTTTGACAATCACGTTTGCATTGTTAAATTGATTATTTGTTAAATGCTCACTAGCTTTGGTAAACACAAAATTTACAATTTGCTCACGTATATTTGCCGACAATTGCTCTGCTTCTGCAGTTTCGATAGAAGTAGCATCCCAAAGTAAGATTTTCAATTGATCGATGTCGGGTTCCTGTTGTAGGGCGTGCTTGAGTTTCTCCAATTTAATGGTGTTTCGTTCTTTGGTAATACGTTCAACAATCTGGTTAACAGCTTCGCCATTAAAATCTTGTAAATCCTTTTCCGATTGGCTCAAACTCTCTAATGCTTTCGCATATTTTTCCTCTTTAAGCAATTGTTTCGATTCCTGTAATGTTGCTTCAATGGAAATGGCTTTATCCATAAACGCTAGTGAAGCTTCTGCATGCTGAAAATTATCCTTTAATTTAAGTGCATTTTGAAACAATGTTTGTGCTGCTTGATAATCCTGTGCTAGTACTTTTTGCTCGCCTTCCATATAGTATTCCTTAGCTTTCGCAGTACGAATTTCTAATGTGACATAAAAGGCAATAAATAATAATAATAAGAGAGCACTAGAGAGAAACGGAAGTCTCCATCGTTTAATATTCGGTTTGTTACCAAGGCGATTATATCTATCTTCTGGAAGGTACTTTCCGCATTTTATACAGTAGGTCTCTTCCTCTTTTGTCTGTACGCCGCAATAAGGGCAATAAAGCATAGGCTCACCTGCTTATGAAAGTATGATTGCAAATTTTACCTAAATAGTGGTTAACCCCCATTTAAGTGAAACCAGCTTGGGTTATTTTATTTTATCATATTTTAACTTCCCTACGTGAATGAAAATTGATATGATATACTGGAGTTGTATCATTATAAAAGCTACGATACATTTTTGTAGTAGGGGGAGGTAGGCTTTTTATACTGATTTCTTAAGAAGGCAAAAAAGTCTACTCATTATTCTTTCAAGGGGGTGCAACTGCTAGATGGAAATTACGTTTGCGGTTATTTGTTTTGCGATTTTATTATTGAATATTGGTTATTGTATATTTGATAGCGAAAAATAGTCATAAGAGTGTGGTCAAAGAAGAATGAAGGCTGACTTAACTCTATGGCGTAAGGTTGAAAGCACCGACCCTCATATGTTAGCAGTTGAGCAGTAGGACTGGAGAAGGGAAATTTCACTTGACCGTAGTGTATGTCAAAAATTAACCGTTTCAGGTACGAGCCAATGAAGAAATTCAAGAACTCACTTAAACCGACCACCATTAGAAATAAGATAGAGGCTGTGACATAACTAAAGCAGCTGATTAAAAAAACAAAAAAATCGCCAATTGTGTATACGCAAGTTTTAGCGTAGTCAAAATAGGTAGAGTCCTGCGGGAACAGCGCGAGCTGAAGATCCCCCAGGAAAACCATTTTTGCTTTCGAGGAAGCTGAGGCTGCGCCTCGCGGAAAGCGAAGTATTTTGACATAGCGGCGATAGAAATTTTTTTAATGCAAATAAGCCGAACAATTATAAATGGATTGTTCGGCTTTTGCTATATAGTATTTGTTTATGTCCCAGCCTCTTATCTAGTTAATGTCCATTGATCAAATGGAAAGATAACAAATTCTGATCGTCCAATAATTTCGTCTTCCTCAATAAAGCCTAATCCATTTCGACTATCTTTACTAATGGCTCGGTTATCTCCCATTACAAAATAACTTCCTTCAGGTACCTTTTCTGGTCCATAATTACCAGACTGGCGCTGTGCATTTTCACTTAGAAATGTTTGATCATATCTTTTACCATTTATATATAAATTGCCATCGTTTATTTCAATTGTTTCACCTGGTAGCCCAATAACTCGTTTTACATAATTTTTATGAGGTTTTTCAATGATAACAATGTCTCCGCGCTCTGGCTCATCAAGAATATATATAATTTTATTGAAAATAACTCTTTCGCCGCTCTGAAGAGTAGGATCCATGCTTTCTCCATCTACAATGGAAGTTGCAAAAATGAATGTTTTTAAAAAGATAGCAATTAAAACAGCAATAATGATTGCTTTTGCCCATTCTAACCATTCTTTTTTCTTGTTTGATTTTGTCACCGAAGACATCCTTTCTCAAAAAAACATTTCATTAATATAGTAGCATAGTGCTGATAACTAAGCGAGTGTAAAAGCCTAAGAGAACTTAGTAAATATAAAGAACCTAGCTTTCTTAAATTCATTATGCTTTTATTCAAGTTCATTCATAACAAATATTAAATGTTGTTTTTAACTGTGAAAAAAATCATTACTTCCATATTAACTTCTTTTTTTCAGCGCTGTAAGTCAAATTTTAAAATGAATAATGGGTTTATTAATTAAATCAATAATGTCTCCCGTACGAACTGACAGTTAGATCTGCTCCCTTATCCTACTAGATGAGCCCCAAAGAGGGAAAAGCGAGGGATTTAACCGCAAGTTAAATGTGTAATTCTGTCCTCAAGCCATAAGGTCATTCCCGTTCGGTACTAACAATCAGTGGACAATGAAGGATCCCTCTACAGGTTGAAGTTTCACTTTTTGTTTCACTATAGGATAGTATATAGAGGGAGTATAAGAAAGTATAAACTTAGGTGCTTGGAGATAACGAAATAACTGAATAGCCACGTCCGGCGCATGAGCCCAGCAACTAGGCGAATTCACGAATCGCCCTACGATAAGTCATCATCGGTTCGTCGCTAAGGGGAAGGCCGACTAAAAACGGGCTTGCCGCTCAGGCGTGGGCATACCCCTGTTTTTAGTGGCATGATTCCTTTATCTTTAGTTGATTCGTTCCATTCGTTACGTTGCTAAATGGGCGCCAGCGCCTTTGTTCCACTTGTTTAACTTCTCCATTCCATTTTAGTCTATTCTTGTATACTTAACTATACAGGAAAAAGCTTGTCATTTTCTGTCAAGCTATGCTACATTTAATGAAAGCTGTAACAGTTGGATCATTCAAAGATAAGTAGTTTCTGGATTTGTTTAACTTATTTATGAAATAAAGGTAATTCCCGCTTCTTTATCCCTTATATAAGGTGCTGTAAGGCTCCCACTTGAGGAGTTAGATAATCTGTACTGCAACAAGTCGAAGTGGGAGATAGCAACACCTAAATGCCCTATTCCGTAAGAGGCCTTTAGGTCAATACCATTACGGTACTAACAAGCAGTAGGGAATGAATGAAAACCCCACTGATTGAAGATTCACTTTATCATTAAGTTATGGGTTTTCTATAGGCTATTTGTACTATTTATTAAGCAAACTTTTAAGGACAAAAGCATCATTATTTCGCCACCTAAAAGTTTAGACCAAGGAGGTAACTCTTTAGCTATAATGAAAACGACCGACGATCTATTAAAACGCATCGAATATTTACGACAAAGAATGACGGAAGTCGCCTTGGAAAAGGGATTTACTAATTTAGAAGCTATCGAACTAAGCCAGGAATTAGATCAACTCTTAAATTTATATGAAACCCAAAAGCGGCATCGTTCAAAGAAGACTAAATATTAATTTAATGGATTTTGCTGCATGTATTCTTCTAAGCGATCCAATCCCAAGTTTAGTGTACGCTTATCATAGGCATAAGACAATCGCATGTACCCTTCTCCTAATTTTGAGAAACTATCTCCAGGTACTAAAGCAAGCCGCCCTTTCTGAACGAGATCCAGTCCAAACGTAAAAGAAGTCATTTCTTTAAGTGGAAAATATGGAAACATATAAAACGCCCCATTTGGTTTCGGACAATGTAAACCAATTTTTTGCAATCGATCGTACACGAAATTCCTTCGCTCATGATAAGCTACTTGCATTTTTTTGGTATCATCTACTCCAGAAGTTAGTGCCTCTAATGCAGCATATTGGCTAATGGAAGATGCACAAGATACATTGTATTGATGTACTTTTAGCATTTCTCTGGAAAGCCAATCTGGAGCAAGTGTGTAACCAATTCGAAATCCTGTCATGGAATGCGACTTGGATACTCCATTAATTACAATTGTCCTCTCTTTCATCCTAGGAAAGCTAGCGATGGAAGTATGTGTTTGATCATAAATAAGCTGGCTATAAATTTCATCAGCTAACACAAATACCTGCTTCTCCTGTAATACAGTTACGAACGAAGCCAACTCCTCTTTGGAAAAGGATATTCCAGTGGGGTTGGAAGGGTAAGGGAGAACAACGCATTTTGTTTTTGGTGTAATATGTTTCTCCAATGTTTCTTTTGTTAATTTCAAATTTGTCTTGGTCGTATCCATATAAATAGGTTTGGCACCAGCCAAACGAATTAAAGGTTCATAACCAGGATATATTGGTGCTGGAAGCAGTACTTCATCGCCAGGGCTTAAAATGGTTCGAAAAGCAACATCAATAGCTTGAGAAGCACCTGTTGTTACTATAATTTCCTTTTCAGGAGAGTATGACACTTCATAGTTTGTTTCATAAAATTGTGAAATGGCCTTACGTAATGGTAGAATCCCGGCATTATGCGTATAGGTTGTTTGATTGGACATCAGCGCCTGAATAGCCGCTTGCTTAATATGTTCAGGTGTATGAAAATCTGGTTGACCAATAGTTAATGATATAACATCCTCTTCATCTGCAACCATATTAAAGAATTTACGAATGCCTGATATTTCTATTGCTTGTACATGTTTATTCAATAAGTGCTGCATAACATAACCTCCAACAGTAAAAGTGATATAATTGTTAAAAAATATTTAAAAATATGTGATTTAGTCTCGATAAATATAAGGTATACTTATAGTATAAGATAAAAGGAGTGTATCATATGAGACCAAAAACGTTAAATTTTGAGCAATTAGTTAAAAAAAATAAACAAGAATTGCTTGAAGATGAGCATAGTATATCACGAATTGAAAAGAAGTTGGAAAAGAAACAAATGGAGCTTGTAGAAAAAAAGCGAGAAAAAAAGATAATATTGTAGATAAAAAAACCCCGGTCAACTGAATATAGTTTAGATTTAATTTTCAGACTGTTGCTTCTGTTTTGTTTTTTTTAAATAGAAGTAACAGTCTTTTGTATGAAATTATTCTTAAATCGTTATGTTTGCAACTCACTATCTATTTTCTGTTTACGCTGCATTAATAAGATGGTTCCTAAAATAACTATCATACCAATCATTTGTTGGGTCGTAAATGTTTCATGAAAAATGAAAATACCGATTAACATAGCAACTACAGGTTCTACTGTTGTTAATATCGATGCCTTTGAAGCCTCGATATCTTTTAAACCCCATGTGTAAATAATATATGCAAAAGCAGTTGGTAAAAAGCCCAATCCAAATGCATAAAGAATGACAGCGGGTTCTAAAAGTAATATTCCTTTATCCCCAAAAGGAAAAAAGGGAGTTAATGCAACCGCAGCTGTAATAAAAGTGTATGTTGTAATATTAAGTGTTGAGTAAGTTACTAAGGCGAATTTACTGAAAATGCTGTATAAAGCATAACCAAATCCAGCTCCCAAACCAAATACAACCGCTTGAAAAGATACCGTATTTACATTTAATGGATAAAATTCAATGACGAGAGATACTCCTACAAAAGTGCAGACTAAAGCAGCTACTTTTTCTTTATTTAACGGTTCTTGTAAGAAAAAGTAAGATAGGATGACGACAAAGGCGGGACCGGTGTATAAGAGTGCTGTAGCTACTGGAATTGTGCTGAGCTCCATTGCAGTAAATAAACAAAAGTTGAAAAAAGAAATACTCAGAATACCCGTTCCGATAAAATATCGAATATCTTTTATAGCATGTAGTTTTAATTCTCTACGGGCAAAAAGAAGTAAATAGCTAACGAGCAAAATAGCAGCTGTCCATGCTCGTAATATAACAACATCTATTGGCGAAAACCCGTAGTCATAAAGCTGTTTTACATACCAACCTATTGTTCCCCATAATGCAGCGCCAAGTAAAATGAATATGTATGCTTTTTTCAATCTTAACGATCCCCCTTGAATAAAAAATATAATTATATCTTTTGCAGAAACAAAACATGTGAGCGTTCCATGCGCTCTCATATTAACATGTGAGAGATAGTTCAAGTTATATACATGTTTTACCTTTTTAACTGGATAACATTTAACGGTTTCTTTTATCTCTTATATAAGGTGCTGTAAGACTCCCACTTCAGTAGTTGGTTGTACTGCAACAAGTCTAAGTGGGAGATAACAGCACCCAATCGTTCAGGCTTTTAGGTCATACCATTACGGTACTAACAATCAGTGGGAGAATGAATGAAAAACCCCTACTGATTGAAGATTCACTTTATTCTATGTGTGTTTCTAAGTTGAGGTTATTTGGAATTGAAAAAATAGTAGAAACTCATTTGCAGCTTTCAAATGGGAGATAATATCAAGCTACAAAGCGACAGGATTAGATTTGCTATATTTATTTAAATTATAACAAGAAATAGTTAATCATTATACACATTTATGCGCTTATGTATATCAATAAAATAAATTGGGAAAAATATTAGGAATCTTAGTGAAAAGGAGGGGATGGTATGGATGATATGGAGCTAGCTTTGGAGTTATTAAACCCATCACAAATACAAGAAAAATATTGGTATATTTTCTTTCTTGTTTGTACGATCTGTTTCATCTATTTTTTATCGCGCTCATTTATTCGTTGGGTTATTCATCGGAATGCAATATTACTTCTTTCTTATCTCGTTATCAGTTTATTCATTTTCACCATATATTTTGCCATTAGTTTATTAAATGGTGGATTAAATACGAGTTTTTTTCAATCCTTTCCGTTAATTATGCAATCTTTAGCTGTGTTTGGGTTAATATTAATTCTTAGATCGATGTTCAAGTATTGGTTAAAATAGACTTATGGAGGAGAGTTATGCTCAAGTTGGGGGAAGGTTATAATGCTTTATGACCTGCTTTCCTATACAGTTATCTTATAAAAAGCCAATCTAGCTAGGGGTTATTCAAAAAGTGTAGTAGAATGACACATCGAATTTCTTCATTGGCTCGTTTCTACGTTGCTTGGAAAAGGGTTTCCCCCTTTTCCTGCGTGAGAATGTGTTTCGAGGATGCCTATACTGGTACTCATGCATTTGTATCGCATACGGGGCCTGCTCTAAAACCGTCCAAGTCCTGTGACGGGCGTAGAAGTCAGTAACACGCAAGTCTGCTACTCGAAACTTTGCGGCCTCGAACTTCGCCGTATAGGCCCACTGATTGAAGATTCACTTTATTGGCGTAGTAACGAAACGAAGAAAGCGATACCAAGAAGGTGCATCGCTTTCTCGCATTTCAGCTCGGTCTACCGTATCTCTGTTAGTTTGCAATCAAAATTACGATTGAGAATAGGGGCTAATTGCGATGCGATTTTGTCGGTGGCCATTCCATTTTTCCTAGAGATGACGGTGTGTAGTAGGTAGAAGCTCTCCTGCCTGCTCTTTTCATTGGATATGGAGGCTTTTTGGCTTTCCAGTTAATATAGCGATAAATGACTTTTTTTGCTTGTGACAAGGACATCTTTGTTTGCGGGTTGCGGTAACTATCATCTAATTCACCTAGGTGTTGTAATTCTTTGAAATCATCCTTTGTTGGAGGAATATGAAAATAGTAATCGGCTACTTGAACGAGTAGAGTAGAGTGCTGATTACTGTATTTGGGGTGTTTGGAAAAGTGCAGACCAACCTTCTTCGCTAAATTTTGCTGTAACAACTGGTTTATCGTTGCTTTTTTTATATAATATAAGTGTTTAGGGTCAGGAGCGGTTTTTGCATGACGGTTTACTGTATAAAGTGCTTTCGCTATTTCTTCAATTTGCTCTTGTTCCTTCATCCCATTTGCTCCTCCTTAGGCTAAAATTGTACATTTATCCCGATGGTAAGGTGTTGTTAGTCGTCCGCTTCGGGGAAGCCCGAGAGATACCAAGAAGTCTATGTGGGGGATAACAGCACCTAAATTCCCGTTTTGTTCAAGGACTCTTAGGTCATACTTCATACTCTTGCGGTACTAACAATCAGCGGGGGGGAATGAAAGCCCTACTGATTGAAGTTTCCATTGTATATATCCTATCGTAACAAGCATAGGGATGCAAGCACAGTGACATAGGATTGATATTAAATTGGAATGTACTGCAAATTTCTATTAAAGTTTCATTCTATAGCAATCTATGCTTTTGATTTCAATGTATAGACGTGGATTTCAGGTTTGCATAAAAAACGAAAAGGAAGACGTGTGGTACCAATTCCGCTATTAACAAATAATTGCATATTCCCACCATTAAGGTTGTATTCTCCTTGTACATACTTCTCTGCATAAGCAGGGCTGTAAATATGACCAATGAAAGGGAAGCGTATTTGCCCTCCATGGCTGTGGCCAGACAGTTGCAGGTCAATAGGGTGCTTTGCTGCCTTATCTGCAAAATCAGGCTCATGAGCTAATAGAATTGTAAACAAATTAGTATTAGCTTGGGATAAAGTTTTAGTAATATCAGGTTTCCCTAACATCAAGTCATCAATACCCGCTAAAATAATGGACTCGTTTTTTTCTTTAATAGTAACATTATTATTTTGTAATAATTGAAATCCTGCTTTTTCCATCGTATCAAGAACTACTTCGGTTCCATACCCTCCATGATCATGGTTTCCATAAATCCAAAACTTCCCTTTCGGTGCTTGTAATTTTTTTAAAATATGAATAATTGTATCATCCCAATGAAAATTTTGTGGTTCATCCACTAAGTCACCAGTAAACACAATTAAATCAGGCTGTAGTCCATTTATTTTCTTTACTAAATCTTTTAATTGTTCCAATGTATAATGAAATCCAATATGTGTATCTGAGAATTGGACAATTTTAAAATCATCAAACGCTTTTGCGATTTTACTAGATTCAACTGTATTTTTATTTACACGGAGTAAAATTGGTTCGACATCTTTTGCATAATAAAAAGTTCCGCCGCTTAAGCCTAACAATGCAAATAAGCTACCAAGCGCCTTTTTTAAAAAAGTTCTTCTATTCATGACTGACAAACCTTTCTTGCATTCATTAGAATAAAATTATAACATGAATATTGTAAAATAGAATCCTCTTAAAAAAAATTGCCTCATTTAAATATAGATGAAACTAAAGAGAGAAGAAGTTTATAAAAGTCATGAATCATTGTTTTACGTAGCTAAAAAGCAGGAACTGCATTCAGCAGGTTCAACCTATTGAATGCAGTTAAATTAAAACTGTATTTCAAGAGTTGTCAAAAATTGTACTAAAAACGACAGATCGAATTTCTTCTTTGGCTTGTTTCTACGTTGCTTGGAAAAGGTTTTCCCCCTTTTCCTGCGTGAGAATGTGTTTCGAGGATGTCTATACTGGAGCTCATGTATCTGTATCGCATACGAGGGCCTTCTACTAAAACCGCCCACGTCCTGTGACGGGCTTAGAAGTCAGTAACACGCACAAGCCCGCTACTCGAAACTTCGCCGCCTCGAATTCAGGCGCCAGGACGTGCTAGTGTCGGCGTTGCAATAGGACAAGGAAGGCTACGATAGCAATACATCGCACGCAGAAAAAGTGTTTTTCTTTTTCAAGGACGCCTGAGACCTTAGCTGACCTCGGTCCTTTTTAACTCCTTTTTGAACATGCATTTCAATGGAAGGGGAAGATGTTATCTAAAAGGAACAATCTTCACAGTCCTCTTGAATCTCGGCATTTTTCCCTTCTATTTGCAATGTACAATGAGAAATTGAGAAGTTACGCTTCAATTGTTGATTTGCCTGCGTGAGTAATGTATCACGATCTACTGTATCATCTACAACTAAATGACAGCTTAATGCAGGAAATTCGGAGGTAATGGACCATACATGCAAATCATGCACATTGTGAACTCCTTTTAGATCCATTAGCTTTTGCTTAACTTCCTCCACATCGATATTTGCTGGCTTTCCTTCCATTAAAATATGAATAGAATCTTTAGTTATTCGAATACCGGATAAAATGATCAGAAACGCAACAATAACACTGGCAATCGGATCTGCAATATTCCAATCAAACAGCAAAATGAGAATACCTGCAATGATGGCTCCGATTGAACCAAGCAAATCTCCAAAAACGTGCAGGAGTGCGCTACGTATATTTAAATTGTCCTGTGAATCTCCTCGCATAAGTACCCAAGCGGCAATTATATTCACAATTAGCCCGATGATAGCAATGATCATCATACTTGCACTCACATTTGGTGGCTCCATAAAGCGTTGGAATGCCTCATAAAAAATATATAAGGAAATAACGATTAAAGTTACACCGTTTATAAACGCAGCAATTATTTCAAATCGGCGGTAGCCATATGTTTTAGAAGCTGTTGCTTGCCGTTCTCCAATTTTGAATGCTAATAAACTTAGACCAAGTGCTGCCGCATCGCTAAGCATATGTCCAGCATCGGAAAGGAGAGCGAGACTGTTGGTTAAAAATCCACCAACTGCTTCAACAATCATAAAAAAAGTAATTAGCAAAAAGCTGAATAATAGAGCTTTTTTATTGCTTGTGCCGTGGTGATGGCCATGTCCATGTTCGTGATTATGTCCGTGTGCCACTATATAACCTCCTATCTAGTATGTTTACTATGTTCAATTGTTTGTTCTAATAAATTCATCACATGATAATCATCAGGAGAATAGTAATACGTTGTTTTTTCTCGTCTGTTTTTTACTAAGCGTATTTGCTTTAAGTATTTCAATTGATGAGAAATACTCGATTGATGCATTTCTAAACGTTCAGCAATTTCGTTTACCGAACATTCTTTATGAAACAGCAAATGTAATATTTTTAATCTAGTCGGGTCCGATAAAGCTTTAAATGTTTGGGATACAGTATCAATTAACTGGTCGTCAATAGGATGATAATCCACTTATATTCCTCCTTGTTATATTATATGTTCATATGCTCATATTATATATTAATAAAAGTAAATTAACAATCAGAATGGTAAAATATTTTGCTTATTGCTTTCCTATGGTAAAATGTATGTAGTCTGTTCTCCGTCTTATGTTTGCTTAAAAAAGAGCAAACCTTCTAAATGAAGAATTAAAAGGGGTGATATGATGAGCATGTTGCAAAATCAACGCTTAACAGACATTACGTTAGGTGAAATTATGATTCCATCAGAAAAAGTAGCACATGTACAAGTGAATAATCCGCTGGAGCATGCATTGCTCGTACTGGTAAAGTCAGGGTATTCAGCCGTTCCTGTATTGGATCCGTCATATAAACTGGTCGGTATTATTGGGAAAACAACTATATTAGATCAGATCCTTGGTTTGGAACGATTTGAGTTTGAACGTCTGTCAACGATAGTGGTAAAAGATGTGCTTCATGATGATATTCCTTGCTTAACAAAAGAAGACTCGTTGTTGAAAGGGTTAAACGCTGTCATTAACCATCCGTTTGTTTGTATTGCTGATGAAGAAGGATATTTCGATGGAATTTTAACTAGAAGAGCAATACTAAAACAATTAAAAAAAGATATGTATGCCACAAAATAAAACCTATCCTCTGTTAAATCGACAGAGGATGGGTTTTTGACTAGGTGAGTTTCAAAATCATTATACCTTGCCGTGTAAGGGGATAAAAACCGATACAGGAATTACCTCCCCAAGCCCTGTATAATGTAATTTCGACTAAAACTCCAAAGAGACCGGAGGATAACTTCTTATAGAATAAACATCTCCGAACGGCTACGATGTGTTCACTCCTATTTGCAGCAATTCTAAACTAGCCGCAGACTGTAACTAAACACCATTACACCAAACATACAATTCCTGAATTATCCTTTTTATGAATATATTTAAAAACTATTTCAAACTACACGAAGACACTTGAAATGATCATTTTCTTCGAACGCTATACTGACACGTCCATGCTAGTTTAAACGGGAACCTAGATATAGGTAAGGCTCGTAGGATTTCCCTCTCTTTAGGAAAGTAAAATGAATTTCCACTTCGGCTTCAGGAACGATCATATTTAAAAAACTGCTATTAAGTCCGCATGAAAGCAAGAAAATTACAAGATAAAATAATGCATGACAGACACTAAAAAGTAGGTAATGATTGCGACAAAAAAAGCGATCTGCTAAATTATAAGATAGTACATAACTAGGAGGGAACAATCAATGAAGATGATGGATGGAAATGAGATTATAAACTTTATTTCGAATAGTAAGAAAAGCACACCTGTAAAGGTATATATAAAAGGAGAAGGATTAGACCGTTTATCTATGGATGATTCCATACAAGCTTTTATCGAATCAAAAAGCGGTGTTTTATTTGGTGAATGGGATGTAATAAAAAAGTTGCTTGAAGAGGCAGGAGATATCATTGAGGATTATGTTATTGAAAACGACCGCCGTAATTCAGCTATCCCTTTACTTGATCTAAAAGGTGTCAATGCTCGCATTGAACCAGGCGCGGTCATTCGTGATCAAGTAGAAATTGGTGACGGCTGCGTCATTATGATGGGCGCAACGATCAATATTGGTTCAGTGATTGGTGACGGTACGATGATCGACATGAATGTTGTGCTTGGTGGACGAGCTACAGTTGGTAAAAGTTGTCATATTGGTGCAGGTACAGTATTAGCTGGAGTAATTGAACCACCATCAGCGAAACCGGTTATTGTTGAAGATGATGTCGTGATTGGTGCGAACGTAGTTGTGTTAGAGGGAGTGACCATTGGAAAAGGTGCTATCGTTGCTGCTGGTTCCATTGTGACAAAAGATGTGGCACCAAATACACTTGTAGCAGGAACTCCGGCAAGAGTATTAAAAGAAATTGACGAAAGTACAAAATCGAAAACGGAGATCAAGCAAGAGCTTCGAAAATTAAATGATTAAGCAGGGGAATGACATGTTAAATTTACAACACATTCGTCGTGAGCTACACCAAATACCAGAGCTGGGTTTTCAAGAAAAGAAAACCCAGCAGTACTTATTGAAGATCATCAAACAATTACAAACAGAGAAAGTATCTATTCAGGTTTGGGAGACCGGTATTCTAGTTTTTGTAGAAGGAACAGCACCTACAAAAACAATTGGTTTTCGTGCAGATATAGATGGGCTGCCAATAACCGAACAAACCGGCTTGCCTTTCTCATCCAAGCATGAAGGGAAAATGCATGCATGTGGTCATGATTTCCATATGACAATTGCTTTAGGTGTGTTGGAGCAAATGATTGCCGAACCAATAAACGATCATTGCTTATTCATCTTTCAACCGGCGGAGGAAGGGCCCGGAGGAGCACTGCCGCTACTACAATCTGAAGCTTTTCAGACTTGGCGACCCGATGTCATCTTTGCATTACATATTGCGCCGGAATTACCAGTCGGTACGGTCGCTAGTAAACCCGGTTTACTGTTTGCAAATACGAGTGAACTATTTCTTGATTTTACAGGTAAAGGCGGGCATGCTGCCTACCCACATTTAACGAAAGATATGACTGTTGCAGCCAGCAGCTTTGTCGTTCAAATGCAGCAAATTGTTTCCAGAAATATCAACCCTCTTGAAGCAGCCGTTGTGACGATCGGAAAAATGGAAAGTGGATTTGTTCAAAATGCAATCGCTGAGACAGCTCGTTTGGAAGGCACGATTCGTACGCAACATCCTAACAGTATCCAAACAGTTAAACATCAATTGGAAAAGCTGATAAAAGGTTATGAAATAGCATATGATTGTAAGATTGAAGTGGATTATGGAGCTAATTATTATCAAGTCTTTAATCAACCAGATATGGTACAGCAATTTTGTGAGGCTTTAGCTGGCAGTAATATACGTTATCAAGAAGCAGAGGCTGCTATGACTGGCGAAGATTTCGGCTATATGGTAAAGGAAATCCCTGGATTTATGTTCTGGCTTGGGGTGAATTCTCCATACGGGCTACACCATGCGCAATTAAATCCTGATGAAGCAGCTTTAGACATTGGGGTGAACGCTGTCACTCGAACTTTTTCAACGCTTTCTCATTAAAAATGCATACTTTTCGTATGGTAGCAAAATATATGTATACGTCCTAGTTCAAAAAAGGGTGAAAAAGTTGCAAAAAAGTCGGTGAGATTTGTAATAGCTCGGTATGTACAAGTAGCGTAAGCGACCAAGCTAGAGGCAATAGTATATGCCATTTTTTGAACAACATATAAAAGCTACTTTGAGGAGGTATTGAGATGGCAAGAATTGGCGTAGAAGCAACACTTACGGATGTAAAAGAAGCATTAACTGAGATGGGGCATGAGGTAGTAGATCTTCGTCAGGCAGAAGATGCTGCATATTGTGATTGTTGTGTTATCTCTGGTCTAGATAAGAATGTAATGGGAATAACAGAAGCAGAAATAACTGGAGCTGTCATTAATGCTCAAGGTATGAATGCGGAAGATGTTTGCCAAATGGTAAACGAAAAGGTAGTGTAGTGCTATTTCTATATCCTGAGAACCTTTATATGTTTTATCACATATAAAGGTATAAACAAAATTGAATCAGGATATGGGAGGATACTACTATGCGTTTAGGTCAGGAAATACCTGAATTCGTGACATCTTGTGAATGGCTGAATAGCCGGTCTTTATTAACAGAAGATATTAGAAAGGTTTCCAAGCCATGTTGTTTTCATTTTTGGGCGATCAGTTGTGGATTATGCAAACAAGCGATGCCCCGTTTTAAGGACATATATGATAAACATAAACATAATGTGCAGTTTATTTCTGTGCATACACCTTTATCTGAAAAAGATAAGAATATGGATGAAATTGGTAATTTAGTAGAAGAATACCATTTGAAACAACCTATTGCAGTGGATCACCATGAAGAGATTTCAGAGGCATTCCATGTGAAGTTTGTACCAGCATATTATTTATTTGATGATTTAGGAAAACTGCGTCACCTACAGCGTGGCAAAACAAATGTGAATCTGCTTGAAAAAAACATACAGCGGCTGATCTAATTAGATAGAAAAAAACACTTCTTTTTTCTCACATGAAAAGGAAGTGTTTTTTATTTGCGGTATATTTCTTATGGTGAACCGAATACATTATTATTATTTTTATGTAAAAATATCAAGAGGGAAAAAATTTTAAAAATTTTAGCAAAACAGTAGAAATTTATTTCGAAACCCGTTATATTATATGTTATGAATTAAAACTTAAGGGAGGAACATGCGTGGATTCGTTTAAAAAACTAAAGCAGTACTATTGGCCTTACAAGAAATATTTTTTACTATCCTTATGCTTTTTGTTTTTTGTAACGGTGATTACAGTAATTTACCCGATCATATTACAGCAAACGATTGACCGGGTAGTGTTAATGGATCGCTATGAGTTAATTCCGTACATTTGCGCCTTGTTTTTATTTTTGATGATTGGCAAAGGTTTCGCTACTTTTTATCATCAATATTTAGGCGACTTGTTTGGTATTACAGCTGTATATAAACTACGGGACGGTTTATATCACAAACTGCAGCGGCTATCATTTACGTATTATGATAATGCGAAGACAGGAGATATTATGTCACGATTAACAGCTGATGTGGAAGGGTTTCGTTTTTTCCTTTCTTTTGGATTTGCCGAACTGTTACGGATAGTATTACTGATAACGATTAGTTTAGGAGTTATGTTTTATTTTTCTGTTCCCCTTGCTCTTGTAACTATGGCTGCTATGCCTTTTCTCGCCATTATCGTATTTCAATTTGATAAACGTGTTCATCCTGCATTTCGGCTTATACGACAGTCTTATGGAAAGCTGAATACACGTGTACAGGAAAATATAAGCGGAATGCATACAGTAAAGTCACTGTCGCGAGAGGACTTTGAAATTGGTCGTTTTGCTCACCGTAATGATGCGTACAGGCAACACTATTTACACACCTCTTTTATATGGTCAAAATATTTTCCGTTAATGGAATTTATCGGTAACTTTTGTGCGGTTGCCTTATTGGCATTCGGTGGCTACTTAGTGATAGATGGTCAATTATCTCTTGGGGCATTGGTCGCGTTTTTTAGTTTAGTTTGGTATATTATGGGTCCACTAATGAATTTAGGGTTTGTAATTAATCAGTTTTCTCAAGCAAAGGCTTCTGCTGAACG
Source organism: Virgibacillus pantothenticus (assembly GCF_018075365.1). GTDB lineage: Bacteria > Bacillota > Bacilli > Bacillales > Amphibacillaceae > Virgibacillus > Virgibacillus pantothenticus. The sequence continues at coordinate 2,233,375 of NZ_CP073011.1, read as the reverse complement.
TCTCTTAGAAATATTGGAAGCAAAAGAGGATATTGTTGAAGCAAAACAAGCTATTACAGAACCAATTCAAGGTCATGTCACATTTCAAAATGTAACGTTAACATATGTAGAAGAGGATGACGCTGCACTAAAGGATATTAGCTTTGATGCGCCTCCTGGAAAGGTTATCGGACTAATTGGCTCAACAGGTTCTGGTAAAACGAGCATTACCCAGCTGATTACAAGATTTTATGAGCCGCAGTCAGGAGATGTATTCATTGATCAAAAACCAGTATCAGACTATCAACTGAAAGCATTGCGTAAAGAAATTGGCTTTGTCCTACAGGAACCATTCCTATTTTCTACGACGATTCGTGAAAACATTGCTTATGGAAATCCAGATGTATCTGATGAACAAGTTATCGATGCTGCCAAACGAGCGCAAGCACATGAGTTTATTATGAAAATGCCAGATGGTTATCAGACATTGTTAGGTGAACGCGGAATGGGGCTGTCAGGCGGTCAGAAGCAACGCATCGCTATCGCGAGAGCAATTTGCATCAATCCTAAAATTCTAATCCTTGATGATGCAACATCTGCGGTGGATATGGAGACAGAATTTAGGATTCAAAAAGCTTTACGAGAAGTAATGAAAGGCAGGACATCATTTATTATTGCGCACCGAATTGCTTCGTTAAAACATGCAGATGAAATTCTTGTGTTGGAAGATGGAAAAGTTGTGGAGCGAGGTACACATGACTTTCTCATTAAAAATGAAGGGCCGTATCAACGTATTTATGATATTCAGTACCAGGATAGAGACGAGATTATGAAGCGCCAACATGCGTAAAAAGGAGGTGGATAAAATGACAAAAGATAAATCGTCCCAATCGAAAAGTAAACATTTACAACGATTTCATTATACACAAGATCAAGCGATTGAAAAACCATTTAACTGGAAGCAAATGTTACGTCTTCTTGCGTATTTAAAGCCTTATGCGAAAACATATTTACCGGCCGCAATTATAGCGATGCTCATATCGACAGCCGTTCGGCTAATCGTGCCAATTTTAATTGGAAAAGTAGCTATTGACGTAGCTATCAATGAACAAAATGTAACGATGCTAACGTATTTAGTTGTAATTATTGGAATTTTATACTTTTTAAGTTATGCGGGCAATGTGTTTCGAATTAAGTGGGTAAATATTTTAGGGCAAAATGTTATTTATGACATTAGACAGCATTTATTTTCACATGTCCAACGGCTGTCTCATCGTTTTTTTGATTCCCGTTCAGCTGGATCAATTTTAGTTCGAATCATGAATGATATTAACTCACTACAGGAGCTATTTACCAACGGAATTATTAATTTGCTTATGGATGTAGTCACACTGGTAGGAATTATTGTTATTTTGTTTGTGCTTAGTCCTAAGCTAGCGTTGGCAATCATGGTTATTTTGCCGCTTATGTTTTATTTGACAACAAAGTTGCGCCGGATGATTCGCCGTTCGTGGCAACAAGTGCGTATTCAGCAGTCACGTATGAATTCTCATTTAAATGAGGGATTGCAAGGAATGCGTATCACGCAATCGTTTTCTCAAGAGGAGGAAAACAGTGAGTACTTCCACGGAGTGAATAGAGATAATTTTTTGAGCTGGAAGGAAGCAACAAAAAAGAGTGCCATGTTTCGGCCATTTGTAGAATTAAGTAATGCAATCGGTACGGTTATTTTAATCTCCTACGGCGCATACTTAATTTTGCTTGGTGAAAACAATGGAGGTATTGCGATTGGAACGTTCGTTTCATTTGCTTTTTTTGTGGGGATGTTTTGGGAGCCAATATCGCGCTTAGGGCAAATGTACAATCAAATGCTGATGGCAATGGCGGCTTCTGAGCGTATATTTGAGTTTTTAGATGAGCAGCCAAACGTACAGGAAAAGAAGGATGCTTATGTGTTTACTGATATGAAAGGAGAAATCGTTTTTGATAGGGTAGGCTTCTCTTATGATGAAGACCGTATCGCTTTATATGATATTTCTTTAACCATTCAGGCAGGAGAAACTGTTGCCCTAGTTGGGCATACGGGAAGTGGAAAGTCAACGATTGCCAATTTAATTAGCCGATTTTACGATCCAACAAAAGGAAAAGTCAAAATTGATGGATATGATTTACAAGAAGTGCAATTAGATAGTTTACGGCAAAGCATTAGTGTTGTTTTACAGGATACATTTATTTTTTCAGGTACCATTATGGAAAACATTCGCTTTGGACGCCCGGAAGCTTCAGACGAAGAAGTAATCCAAGCAGCAAAAGTGGTTGGCGCTGATGAGTTTATACAACGTATGGTCAACGGCTATGAAACGGAGGTAGAAGAGAGAGGAAATATTTTATCAGCTGGAGAGAGACAATTATTGTCCTTTGCAAGAGCTTTGTTAGCAAATCCTAGAATCTTAATTCTCGATGAGGCTACAGCGAGTATTGATACAGAGACAGAAGTTAAAATTCAAGCAGCTTTAGCTAAACTGTTAAAAGGCAGAACTGCCATTATTATCGCCCATCGTTTATCTACAATCCGTGAAGCAGATACGATATTCGTTCTAGAAAATGGATGTATTTTGGAAAGCGGAAATCACGATAAATTAATGAAACAAGGTGGAGAATACTATCGATTGGTGAAATCACAATTTCAAATGTTGGATGCGATCTAGCATTAGGAGGCGTAAAGTCTCCTTTTTTGTTGTATAGGAACCTATAAAATGAGGTGCTTGTGGACTGCGAAATAACCGAATAGTCACGTCCGGCTTCATCACCCAGCAACGATGCGACTTTAGAAATGTGCCCTCCGATAAGGCATCATTGGTTCGTCCCTAAGAGGAAGACCGACTAATACGGGCTTGCCGCCCAGACGTCGGCATACCCCTGTTTTTAGTGGCATGCGTGATTCCTTTATCCCGTAAAAAGGCGTTGTAGACTCCCACTTCAAGAATGGAATCGGTGAGCTAAACAAGTCGAAGCGGGAGGTAACAGCACCTAAATCCCCGATTCGTTCAAGGGCCTTTAGGTCATACCCTGGTGGTACTAACCATCAGCGGGGATGGAAGAAAACCCCGCTGATGGAAGGTTCACTTTATCTTTCGTTGATTCGTTCCATTCACTACGTTGCTAAACAGGCACCCCGCGCGTTTGTTCCTAGGTTTTTTTAGTTATGAAATATGGTAGAACTTCCATAACTGTGATAAGCTATGAACAAAGACGAAACATGGAGGAACTAGGATGAAACGAGAATTTGCAGTAATAGGTTTAGGTAGGTTTGGAGGAAGTATTTGCAGAGAGCTAAGCATGGAAGGGATGGAAGTGCTTGCTATAGATAATAATGAGGATCGAATTAATGAATTTAAAAATATTGCTTCTCATGCAGTAATCGTTGATTCAACAGACGAAGCCTCTTTAAAAGAATTAGGGATAAAGAATATCGACCATGTTATAGTCGCGATTGGAGACGATATTCAAGCAAGTATACTAACAACGGTTATTTTAACCGATTTAGGAATCAAGAAGATTACGGTGAAAGCTCAAAATGATTATCATGCTAAAATCCTTAATAAAATAGGCGCAGATCAAGTTGTGCATCCGGAAAGGGATATGGGAAAGCGGATTGCCCACAGCATTATTTCCAATAATATATTAGATTACTTAGAGTTATCGGATGACCATAGTATAGTCGAAGTAAAAGTTGGGGAAAAAATGCTAGGGAAAACATTAGTAGAATTGGATATTCGGGCTAATTATGGTTGTAACGTCGTGGCTATCAAGCATGGTAAAGATATCAATGTATCTCCTAGTGCTGATCACCGTTTTGCAGAGGGCGATATTTTAATCGTTATTGGTGCAGATAAAGATATATCACGATTTGAAAAGCATTTAGTAATCGAGGAATAAAAAGAAAGCTGTGCTAAAGAGGTATCCACTGAACATAGCATTGGCGGGATTGTATGATGTTAACTTATCGCTGAGAATGGGAGAGATATGTTATTAAATGCATGAATATAAAAACCCGTTATCTGTCAATTATTAGTCAATAATAACAGTTTTCGAATTCATAACAAAAAAACAGCCAGCTGGCTGTTTTTTCTTTTTAAACTTCCATGATAATAGGTAAAACCATGGGCCGACGTTTTGTCTTTTCATAAAGAAAAGGAGCGATTGTATCGGTGATTTCATTTTTAATCTCTGACCATTGCGTTGTTTTACGTTCCATCACTTTAGCTAGATGAGCGGCGACTAATTTTTGTGCTTCGTTAATTAAGTCCTCTGATTCTCTCATATACACAAATCCACGTGAAATGATGTCGGGACCTGCAGATATTTTAAACTCTTTCATGTTAATACTTACAACTACAATAACTAATCCTTCTTCTGAAAGTATTCGACGATCCCGGAGGACAATATTTCCTATATCACCAATTCCGTTTCCATCTACATAGACCGAACCTGAAGGGATTTTTCCGGCAATTGTAGCTGTATCCTTTCCAAGTGCTAAAACATCTCCATTGTCCATGACAAAGCAATTGTCCAAGTCTACATCACAAGCATCTGCCAATTTAACATGTTCTTTCAGCATTCGATATTCACCATGAATTGGCATAAAGAATTTTGGTTTGATTAAACGCAACATGAGCTTTTGTTCTTCTTGACTGCCGTGACCAGACGTATGAATATTCGTTAGCTTGCCATGAATGACATCTGCGCCTGCTCGATATAATTTATTGATTGTCCGGCTGACACTAATTGTGTTTCCAGGGATTGGGGATGAAGAGAACACAACTGTATCGCCAGGGATAATTTGAATTTGACGATGGGTACCATTGGCAATTCTTGAAAGAGCAGCCATTGGTTCGCCTTGGGATCCAGTACATAAAATGGTTACTTCTTGCGCTGGGAGACGGTTTATTTGATTGGCGTCAATAAACGTATCCTTTGGTGCTTGAATATAACCTAATTCTTGCCCAAGGTTAATGGCGGATTCCATACTCCTACCGAATACAGCTATTTTTCGATTGTTTTTCACAGATGCTTCTACTACTTGCTGTAATCGATAAATATTTGAAGCAAAAGTTGCAAATATTACCCTACCGTCAACTCTGCTGAAAATATCTTTTATGTTTCCTCCAACCACTTTTTCGGACATCGTAAACCCGGGAACTTCACTGTTCGTACTATCTGATAAAAGACAAAGCACACCCTCATTTCCAATTTCTGCCATCCTTGATAAATTAGCGGGCTCTCCAACAGGAGTGAAATCAAACTTAAAATCTCCAGTATGAACAATATTTCCTGGTGGAGTTTTCACTACAATACCATAGGAATCGGGAATGCTATGAGTCGTTCGGAAAAAGCTAACGGATGTTTTTCGGAATTTAATAATATCGTCTTCTTGTATCGTTAATAATTTTGCATTTCTTAATAAACCGTGTTCTTCTAACTTATTTCTGATTAATCCTAACGCAAGCTTACCAGCATATATCGGCACATTAATTTCACGGAGAAGATATGGGATTCCCCCAATATGATCTTCGTGTCCGTGAGTAATAAATAATCCTTTAATTTTGTCTTGGTTCTGTACAAGATACGTATAATCAGGGATCACGTAATCGATGCCTAGCAATTCATCCTCAGGGAATTTAATTCCTGCATCGATTAATACGATCTCATCTTGAAATTGAACGCCATACGTATTTTTTCCGATTTCTCCTAAGCCACCTAGAGCAAAGACGGCAGCCTGATCATTTTTTACGAATTTCATTGTTTAGATTTTCTCCACGTAAAAATCTTCGGATTGTTTTTCATATGCTAAATGTGCTTCATCCAGTTCATGAATATATTCAATGTTATACTTGCGTTCATTTATTTTTGCTCTAACTGCTCTTACAGAATCACCTTCTACATAGGCACTTTTCGTACGTTCTCGAACTGGAATTTCATCAGCCAGTTCCTGATATAAAACTTTGTAAATCATCTCATCTCTCCTTGAATAGTTTCGTTGTTTATTATTTTTATCCTTTTGAACACGTATTTAATGAGTTACCCGACACAAGAATATATGATAAAGGTATCCTCTTTTTCCGAATAGCGTAGCTTTGTCTTTTTCATGAACTTTATGGTACCTTTAGTATGTGATTGGGTAAATTAATCATTGGTAGTCTTTTTACAAGTAGTTGGTACACGTCCTCGGCCTAAAAAGTCTTTCCAGCGTTTCTTGAGCTTTTCTCTTAGACGCTTTAGCATGACGTGTCATCTCCTTTCTTTATATTAAGAAAAGCAATAAAAACATCTACCGATCCAATCCCTCTTATCTATAGTATAGTATGACTTGAGGAAATTTGAAATAAAAATACGCTTTTTCTTAAAAATAATTTCTCATCGCTGTGATAAAAATAGGTAAAGAAAAGATTTAATTCTCCTTTTTTAATGATTTTATAAGCAGCGACGAACGTTTTACAACAATACGATTTCCGATTATTACTATGCTTAGTTTTTACATTAAGGTTTATTTTATACACTAGAAAAGGGGAAATACGCATGCATGAGAAAATGGTTTTTTTGGATATTGACGGCACAATTCTGACCGCAACAAATGAAATTCCGGGCTCTACTAAGGAAGCAATTAAAAAAATGCAAGATAATGGGGTTTATGTGGCAATTGCTACTGGAAGAGCCCCGTTTATGTTTGATCATATTCGGGAAGCATTGAACATTCAATCCTTTGTCAGTTTTAATGGGCAATATGTTGTGTTTGAAGGCGAAGAGGTTTATAAAAACCCAATTAAAGAAGATGATCTTTTTCGGTTAAATCAAGCAATAACAGAAAGGAAATACCCCATTGTATTTTCAAGCCATCAGCAGATGAAAGCTTCTGTGTCAAGACACCCATTTATAGAAGAAAGTTTAAAAAGTATGGATTTCGGTTATCCGGAAGTTGATCCGAATTTTTATCAATCCGGACCAATTTATCAAGCACTACTTTTTTGTAAGCAAGAGGAAGAAATGCAATTAGCAGACCAGCATCATACGTTAGACTTTATACGTTGGCATGAGTATTCATGCGATATTATTCCAATGGGCGGATCGAAAGCCATAGGTGTTCAAAAATTAATGGAGGCTAGCGGGCTAGCAGTTGAAGATACCTATGCTTTCGGAGATGGCTTAAACGACATGGAAATGCTCAAGGAAATTGGTACTGGTGTAGCAATGGGGAATGCCATTGCTGATTTGAAGCAGGTAGCAGATTATATAACCGATGATGTGGACAAAGATGGTCTTGCAAAAGGGCTTAAACATTTTGCTTTAATCTAAATGGTTAGGAACAAAGGCGCGGGGCGCCCGTTTAGCAACGTAGCGAATGTAACGAATCAACTAAAGATTTAGGAATCATGCCACTAAAAACAGGGGTATGTCGACGCCTGAGCGGCAAGCCCGTTTTTAGTCGGCCTTCCTCTTAGAGGCGAACCGATGATGACTTATCGGAGGGCGCATTTCTAAAGTCGCATCGTTGCTGGGCTCATGCGCCGGACGTGGCAAATCGGTTATTTCGTTATCCCCAAGCGCCTATATTTATACTTTGTATGAAAAAACAACTCTATTAACTTATCTAACTCATTTATTTTAGACAGTATTTTAAGAATCTAAACATTATAAAGCAAAAGTTTTTTCATGATAGATGGTGGCTCGCGCTCTAGGCGAGCCATGCTGGTTTCTTATCTTCGAATAAAAAACAGCAGCCGTTTCAGCTGCTGTTTTTTATTCTACAGGTTTTGCATTCTCTGGTATAAAGTAGGGGTTTTGTTTATTAATATGATCGTAAAACATGATTCCATTTAAATGGTCTATTTCATGTTGAAATACGATAGCGGCATATCCTTTTAAACGTAATTTAATAGCTTCCCCATCCATAGATATAGCCTTTATGGAAACTCTGGCATGCCTTGGAACATATCCTTCCACATTTCTGTCAACAGATAAACAACCTTCTCCAGATGGAAGATAAGCTTTTTCTACAGAATGACTGACGATTTTTGGGTTAGCAAGACCATAACTATATTTTTTTCCATTCCCATCTTCAAAATGAACAGCTATCAATCGTTTATTTATACCTAGTTGAGGAGCTGCTAAACCAACACCAGCACGGAGCTGATATTTTTCTGCTATCTCTTCATCTTGACTGTTCTTTAAAAATTGCAACATGTCTCCAAGTAATTGTTTATCAGTTTCAGTTAAGGGTATTGTTACTTCATCAGCGACTGTTGTTAATGAAGGGTGACCTTCCCGTACGATATCTTTCATAGTAAGCATTGTACCACTCCCAATTTTATATCCATCTTTCCAATGAATATTTTATCATATTTATGCCTGTTTCATCATAATTTGCTATAGAATATAGCTATTTCTATAATCTTTTTTCATGAAAGATCATTATTTCTAGTGTTCTATTTTTTTTTACGACGTTATTGAGATCATCGTTTCATTATTTCTTCTTTTGTACAAGCTGATTTATGTTATACTATTAATCGTATATTTGATTTAAAGGTGTAGGAGGTTAATAATGTCAATAAAAAAGTCTGTAATCATTGCATTAGGATTCATGCTTTTATTTATAATAACTGCGTGCAGTAATGAAACACCCGAGGAGAAAATACAAAACCATTTGGAAGAAGCAGTCACTTTAGAAGAAGGGTTTGAAAAACAGCAAAGTAAAATAACAGATTTGGAGAAGAAAGAGCAGGAACTATATAAGGAAATTATGGGTCTTGGCAAAGATGAAATGGATGAAATTAAAAAGCTTGCTGACCAAGGAATTGAAACAGTTGATAAGCGTTCTGAAGCAATAAAGAAAGAGCAGGAAAGTATCGAGAAAGCAAAAGAAGAATTTTCCAATACAAAAGAAATTATTGCAGATCTAGAAGGAAAAGAAGTAAAAGAAACAGCTGAAAAAATGATTAAAACAATGGATCAGCGTTATGATTCGTATGGTAAGTTAAATAAAGCTTATAATAATGCTTTAAAGTTGGAAAAAGAAATGTATGAATTATTATCGAAAGAAGACTTAAAACAAGAAACGTTAACTGAAAAAATAAATGCTATTAATAAAGCTTACGAAAAAGTGATTGAGTCAAACGAAGCCTTTAATAAACATACAAAAGCCTATAATGAAATGAAAAAGGAGTTTTATGAACAGACAGGCATGAATGTTACATATGAAGGTGAGTCAGACAAGAAACCAGAAGATAAGTAAGTGGATTGAAAAGAAGCCTGGACATAAGCAAATAGTATATAAAAAAAGCCGAACAATCAAATTTAATATGCTCCCCTTAAAGTAGACAGATTAAAAAATAAAAATCTGTTTTCCTTTAAGGGGAGTTTTTTTACACTATAGGAAAGCTGTGCTTGATTATTTGTCGGAAGATTATTCCTATAAAGAAGTTGTCTTGAAAGTATCTGATTTCAAGTAATTTCGTGCTCAATGAGTGGATAAATAAGTATAATGATCATAGATAATTAAAAGACACGAGAAAAGGGAGAGCACGTTCTATGACGAAAGGAAGAAAACCATTTGGGAGGAAAAAATGGAGATAACTGGTTACTGCTTGGAGCACGGAAAAGATATCAAGGAACTGCTGATAAATATAGACTTTCATACCAACGGGTTTATCCCGTATATAAGGTGCTGTTCCCACTTCAAGAGTTGGATAAAATCTGTACTGCAACGAGTCTAAACGGGAGATAACAGCACCTAAATGCCCTATTTCGTTAGAGACCTTTAGGTCATACCATTACGGTACTAATAAGCCGTGGGGGATAAATGAAAACCCTCACTGATAGAAGAATCACTTTATCTATGGGTGAAAAAGTACGAAACAAAAGGGGAGAAGCTTTAAAGGTTAATCGGGAAGGAGCTCTAAATTCATGTTTAAAGCAAAAAATTCTTTTAGGTCAATTAGTAATACAGATGTTAAAATGAACTATAACAGAAACATAGAGAAAGCGTTTTTATAGAGGGGGGTGTTTTTCGATTTATGTAAAAATTAATTAAAGAAAACAAAGTGTTTGACCACTAAGAAGAATTGAGCTAGAATTTATATGAAAAGAAATTGTACTAATGATAATTTGCTTTTTTATGTAACAGTTTTGTAACTGTTTATCGGGTGTATGTACGTACAGAAAGAGAACACAAATATAGCCCCTTACTATCTGAAACAGAGCAAGGAATTGTAAATTTGTGTGCTCTTCCTTTGGGCATTCACTTATAGATTTATCTTAAGCAAAAAAAGGGAATACCTTTAAAAGTACAGTTTTTTTCTGATTTTGGGTAGGCTAGAAATGATAATATGAAGATGGATACAGAAAGGAAGAGGTGAACTATTTTGAAACACGTACTAGAGAGTGTTGAAAGTCAGTTCGAAATGTTCCAAATTCTTAACGAAGATGGAAAGATTGTCAATGAAGAAGATGTACCTGATCTTTCGGACGAGCAGTTAAAAGAGCTTATGCGTAGAATGGTTTACACACGAGTGCTGGACCAGCGTTCGATTGCTTTAAACCGTCAAGGTCGTTTAGGATTCTATGCACCAACAGCAGGACAGGAAGCTTCCCAATTAGGAAGTCAATTCGCACTTGAACAAGAAGATTTTCTATTGCCAGGATATCGTGATGTACCTCAATTAATTTGGCAAGGTTTACCATTATACCAAGCGTTCTTATTCTCTAGAGGACACTTTCACGGCAACCAGATGCCTGAAGGCGTTCATGCAGTGAGTCCACAAATTATTATTGGTGCACAATATGTACAGGCTGCTGGAGTCGCTTTAGGCATGAAAAAACGCGGCAAGAAAAATGTGGCTGTTACGTATACTGGTGACGGTGGTACGTCACAAGGTGATTTTTATGAAGGAATTAACTTTGCAGGCGCGTATAAAGCACCAGCAATTTTCTTTGTGCAAAATAACCGTTTTGCTATTTCCGTTCCAGTAGAAAAGCAAACAAACGCGAAGACATTGGCACAAAAAGCTGTTGCAGCTGGGATTGAAGGTATCCAAGTAGACGGTATGGATGTACTTGCTGTTTATGCAGCTACAAAGCATGCAAGAGAGCGAGCAATTAATGGGGAAGGACCAATGCTCATTGAAACATTGACATACCGTTATGGACCACATACAATGGCTGGCGATGACCCAACTCGTTACCGTACGGAAGATTTAGATAATGAGTGGGAAAAGAAAGATCCACTTGTTCGTTACCGTAAATATTTAGAATCGAAAAATCTATGGTCTGAAGAAGAAGAGAACAAAGTGATTGATCAAGCAAAAGAAGAAATTAAACAAGCGATTAAGCAAGCTGATCAATATCCAAAACAAAAAGTTACCGATTTAATGGCAAATATGTATGAAGAACTTCCATATAACTTGCAGGAGCAAATGGAAGAATATAAAGAAAAGGAGTCGAAGTAAATCATGGCACAAATGACAATGATCCAAGCCATTACAGACGCACTACGCACAGAGCTAAAGAATGATGAAAATGTGCTTGTTTTCGGGGAAGATGTCGGTAAGAATGGTGGCGTGTTCCGTGCTACTGAAGGACTTCAAGCTGAGTTTGGTGAAGAGCGTGTATTTGATACACCTTTAGCTGAATCAGGTATCGGCGGTTTGGCTATTGGTCTTGGCTTGCAAGGCTTCCGACCTGTTCCTGAAATTCAATTCTTCGGCTTCATATATGAAGTGATGGATTCAATTAGTGGACAAATGGCACGTATGCGATATCGTTCCGGTGGTGTCCATCATTCACCTATTACCGTACGTGCACCATTTGGTGGTGGGGTTCATACTCCTGAACTTCATGCGGATTCTTTAGAAGGTTTAGTTGCACAGCAGCCTGGATTGAAGGTTGTAATTCCTTCCACTCCTTATGATGCAAAAGGGTTGCTCATTGCTTCTATTCGTGATAATGATCCGGTTATCTTTCTAGAACATATGAAACTATACCGTTCTTTCCGTGGTGAAGTTCCTGAAGAGGAATATACAATTGAATTAGGAAAAGCGGACGTTAAGCGTGAAGGTACAGATGTTACATTGATTGCTTATGGCGCAATGGTTCATGCTTGTCTTAAAGCAGCAGATGAACTAGCTGAAAATGGTATTAATGCTGAGGTTATTGACTTACGTACTGTATCACCACTTGATATTGAAACAATTATTGAATCGGTTAAGAAAACAAATCGCGTTGTCGTGGTTCAAGAAGCTCAACGTCAAGCAGGTGTTGCTGCGAATGTGGTAGCAGAAATACAAGAACGTGCAATTTTACACTTAGAAGCTCCTGTATTGCGTGTTACTGCTCCAGACACCGTTTATGCATTCTCAGAGGCAGAAGAAGTATGGTTACCGAATCATAAAGACATCGTAGAAAAAGTAAACAGTGTGATGAACTTTTAATTAAGAGACAGGAGGTAAAATTTTTATGGCTTTCAATTTTAAATTACCTGACATTGGTGAAGGGATTCACGAAGGTGAAATCGTTAAGTGGTTCGTCAATGAAGGCGACGAAGTAAAAGAAGATGATGTTTTGTGTGAAGTGCAAAACGATAAAGCAGTTGTGGAAATCCCATCACCAGTTGATGGAACTGTGACAAAATTGCATGTAGAAGAAGGAACAGTAGCAGTTGTAGGTGATACAATAATCACTTTTGATGCAGAAGGCTACGAATCAGATGATGAGGAAGAAGCAAGTGCGGACGCTAAAGCTGAAGAAACTCCAGCTAAGGAAACGCAAGCTGAAACCGCTGATGCTGCATCAGCTGAAGTCGAAGAAGATGATGATACGCGTGTAATCGCAATGCCATCAGTAAGAAAATATGCACGTGATAACGGGGTTTCGATTACTAAAGTTACAGGTACAGGTAAAAATGGGCGTATTTTAAAAGAAGATATCGATGCTTATCTAAGTGGAGATCAGCCAGCTGCTAAAGCAACTGAGGCAAAAGATGAAGCAGCACCGAAGAAAGAAACTGCTACGGCAGCAACAGCAGGTGACTTCCCTGAGTCTCGTGAAGCTATGAGTGGAATCCGTAAAGCAATTGCGAATGCAATGGTTAATTCTAAAACGAAGGCTCCTCATGTAACTTTATTGGATGAAGTTGATGTGACAGAATTAGTTGCTCATCGTAAGAAATTTAAAGCAGTCGCTGCAGAACAGGAAATTAAGTTAACGTACTTACCGTATGTTGTTAAAGCTCTTGTTTCTGCTTCGAAGAAATTCCCAATGATTAATGCTTCTGTTGATGATGAAACAAATGAAATTGTTCATAAACATTACTACAACGTTGGTATTGCTGCAGATACTGATAAAGGTCTGCTTGTTCCGGTTGTTAAAAATGCAGATCGTAAGTCCATTTTTGAAATCTCTAAAGAGATTAATGAATTGGCAGAAAAGGCTAGAAGTGGTAAACTATCACCTGAAGAGATGAGTGGTGCATCAAATACAATTACGAATATTGGTTCAGCAGGTGGACAATGGTTTACACCAGTGTTGAATTACCCAGAAGCGGTAATTCTAGGTATTGGACGCATTGCAGAAAAACCAGTAGCTCGCGATGGAGAAGTTGTAGTTGCACCTGTACTTGCATTGTCATTAAGCTTTGATCATCGCATTATTGATGGAGCAACTGCTCAGCATGCTCTAAATCAAATCAAGCGATTATTAAGCGATCCACAACTAATTATGATGGAGGCGTGAGTTTATGGTAGTAGGAGATTTTCCAATTGAAGTAGACACACTTGTCGTTGGAGCAGGTCCTGGCGGTTATGTTGCTGCTATTCGTGCTGCTCAGTTAGGACAAAAAGTAACGATTGCTGACAAAGGCGCTTTAGGTGGGGTTTGTTTAAACGTTGGATGTATTCCATCCAAAGCGTTAATTCAAGCTGGACATTTAGCACAACAAGCTCATGGGAATGAAGAATTGGGAATTAAAACAGAAAATGTGTCTGTTGACTTTTCCAAAGTACAAGAGTGGAAGGGCAGTGTCGTTAAAAAGTTAACCTCTGGAGTAGAAGGTCTGTTAAAGGGAAATAAAGTGGATATTGTGAAAGGTGAAGTATACTTTGTAGATAAAAATACGGCGAAGATTATGGATGAGAAGAATTCTCAAACATATACGTTCAATAACTGTATTATTGCTACAGGTTCAACACCAATTGAAATTCCTAACTTTAAATTTTCAGATCGTGTACTAGACTCCACTGGTGCATTAAACCTTAAAGAGATTCCAAAGAAAATGGTTGTCATTGGTGGCGGATATATTGGTACAGAGCTTGGAACTGCTTATGCAAATTTCGGAACAGAAATCGTTGTTCTTGAAGGTGCTAAAGAAATTTTAGGCGGTTTTGAAAAGCAAATGAGCCAAGTAGTGAAGAAACGCTTGAAGAAAAAAGATGTTACCATTATTACAGAAGCAATGGCTAAAGGCGTAGAAGAGACGAAAGACGGTGTCAAAGTAACCTATGAAGTTAAAGGGAAAGAAGAGACCGTGGAAGCTGATTATGTATTAGTTACTGTTGGTCGTCGTCCGAATACGGAAGATCTTGGTCTAGAGCAAGTTGGAATTGAAAAAGACGACCGTGGCTTAATTAAAATTGATAAGCAATGCCGTACAAACATTGACAACATCTACGCAATCGGCGATATCGTTGCTGGACCTCCATTAGCTCATAAAGCTTCTTATGAAGGAAAAATAGCTGCAGAAGCAATTAGTGGGGAGAAAGCAGAAATCGACTACTTAAGCTTGCCTGCTGTTGTCTTCTCAGACCCAGAATTGGCTACAGTTGGTTATACGGAACAAGAAGCAAAAGATGCAGGATATGATGTCAAAGCTGCTAAGTTCCCATTTGCTGCTAACGGTCGTGCATTATCGTTAAATGATAGTGATGGATTCATGAAGCTTATTACTCGTAAAGACGATGGCTTAGTTATTGGTGCACAAATCGCTGGACCAAACGCGAGTGATATGATTTCAGAACTGGGACTTGCAATTGAAGCTGGTATGACAGCAGAAGATATTGCATTAACTATTCACGCTCATCCAACCCTAGGTGAAATTACGATGGAAGCTGCTGAAGTAGCGCTAGGTACACCTATTCATATGCTATAATATTAAAGTAGAGAGCTGTTCTATTTTCAGAGCAGCTCTTTTTTTATGAATATAACGCACAACTAGATAGCATATATGTTCAATATGAAACAACATTAACTTTTAAAAGCGATGCTGCACTATTTTAACTTCGGAAATATACGTAAGTCTAAAACAGGAAAAAGCATCGGCGAGATCTCGCAGCCGTTAGAACGAGAAAGCAACCAGTCGGTTACAGAAAGCGAAAAAACTTTCCGGAGTGGGTTATTTGCAACGCCCGTCTGTTCTAGATGCTTCGGATTTTACTTTGATAAAATAGTTATGTCTCAGTCTCAAGGGGGAATAGGAAAAATAAGGCGGTTGTTAAGACGTAGCGAATGCTTTGTTAACTTGAAGAAAAGAAGTAAAAAATGTGTATAATTTGTAAGTTCAAAATGAAGAAATACGTTGATAGCAATTAAAATTAACTATTAAATTTCGAAGTGTATCTGTATATTATACCAAGTAAATTGGCTCTGTTTCAGTTAGTAACAGTAAACGGTAGCAATTTAGTAAGTGCTATATAGGGGATAACGTATAATAGAGAATGTGGTATTTAAAATGTTTTATGGCTTGTTTTTTCTATATTTCAGCTGTAATTCAAGTGGGAATAAAAGTTTGGCATGCAACATCGTTTTTGTGGATATTTTACAACAAATTTTTAAGTTTGTTTATTATTTCTTGTTTTGACGCTTGTCCAGTAATACGCTCTATCATTTTATCATCTTTCCTAATAATTAAAGTGGGATATTTAGGATCAACTTCATCTTCGACTTCATCAATTGCGACTTCTCTAGTTTTTACTTCACTAAACTCGGAGGGATAATCCGCTTTTATTTCAATAATAGCATCAAAATATAGATTTTCTAATGGGTTATTGTTCTGGTGCGTATAAAAAATGACATCATAGTCTTTTGGTTGAAAGGAAATAATATTAATGGTTGAAGCACTGAAAGTATCACAGCCAGTGACTAGAACAAATGCAATCATTAGACAAATAATTAACTTTTTGATAATCCTCACCTACTTGTCATTTATTGTCGGTAGTTTTAGTTTAACAAATGTGAACGTAAGTATGCTCTTTGTAATGCAACTGTTATAAAGTTGATAACGCTATGTTAGAGCTAGTAATATAGGATAACAAAAAGTAAAGATTGTTACATGGACTATTCCTAGACTGCAGTTACTAAACCTGAAGAACATCATCTATATACGTTTGTATCGTCTATAAAGTGAAAATTAAATAGGAAAAGAAGGCTCTCTCATGTAAAAATTTAGTTTTGCTGAATGAACGGCAGGTGAGACAAAAACCCTTCTAAAGACGGAAAAAATGCTGTTGAACAACGTATAATCCGTTTTATAATAAGTAGCGCAAGGGTAACTAGCACTAAGTCAGGACTCGCCTTCGAAGCTATATTGTGAAACCCTAAGGAGGATAGGTGAGGAAGTAAACATCTGGTTCCTGTTCAGGGGCTCTTAGGTCATAGCTAACCTGATATTAATCATCAATGGGGTAAAAGACCCCCCTCGCTAATTGAAGCTTCACTTTATATACAAAAAAAGCTAGAGCAATTTAGGCTCTAGCTTTTTCTTTTGCCTGTTAAATCAAGCTCCTTTGCCTCTTGCCTAAATGATTTTACGAGCGAAAAAATGACTAAAATCATGATAATGGCAAAAGGAAAAGCTGCTATAATTGAGGCGGTTTGTAATGCATTCAATCCACCTTGCCATAGCAGTACTGCTGCAGCACTTGATTGAATAATCCCCCATATAAATTTAACTGAGTTGGCAGGGTCTAAGCTTCCTCCGGTTGTTTGCATTCCAAGGACAAAGGTTGCTGAGTCCGCAGATGTAATGAAAAAGGTACAAATCAGTAAAATAGCAATAATTGATATTACAGTACCAATTGGAAAGTGTTCCAACACAGCAAACAAGGCTGTTTCCTCTCCAAGCTCATTGATTGTCTGCATAACGTTTGCACCTTTGAATGTTTCCAAATAGATAGATGATCCCCCAAATACAGAGAACCATAACGCTCCAAATATAGTAGGTACAAGTAGTACGCCTAATACAAATTCTCTTATTGTCCTTCCTCGGGAAACCCTTGCTATAAACGTTCCTACAAATGGTGCCCAAGCAATCCACCAAGCCCAATAAAAGAATGTCCAGTTATTAAGCCATGAAGAATTTTCTTCGTTAAATGGAGTCATGCGCAGACTCATACTAGGAAGGTTCTGAATATAACTTCCTAAAGTTGTGGTAAAGTAGTTCATTATAAAATTGGTTGGACCCAAGAACAATACAAATAGCATAAGTAATACGGCTAGAACAAGGTTGGCATTACTTAAATATTTAATTCCTCTGTTTAGTCCGGACATAGCTGAAGTCATATATAAGACGGTAACAATTCCAATGATGATTAATTGAAGTGTAATAGTTGATTCGATCCCGGTAACGTATGAAAGTCCACCGCTAATTTGAATGGCTCCCAAACCGAGAGAAGTAGATACACCAAATACTGTGGCAAAAACAACAATAAAATCAATCGTTGTTCCTAAAGCGCCTTTAATTCGATCACCAAACAACGGTTCAAGAACGGCGCTTACAACTCCTGGTGCTTGTTTACGAAACTTAAAGTATGCTAATGCTAAGGCAATTGTAGCGTATATAGCCCAAGGGTGAACTCCCCAATGGAAAAAGCTGTATTGCATCGCTGTTTTAGCAGCATCATTTGTTTCTTCCGCTCCAAAAGGTGGATCATGAAAATGAGATAAAGGTTCAGCTGCTCCCCAAAATACAAGACCAATACCCATACCAGCACTAAATAACATAGCAAACCATGTTAAATAGCTGTATTCTGGTTTGTCTCCGGGGCGACCTAATTTGATATTGCCATATTTTGAAAAAATGAGATAGATCGCAAAAATAACAAACGAGGTTGCACTCAATAAGTAAAACCAACCGAACTCATCAACAAGAAATGATTGAATTATATTCGTGATGTTATCTAAGTTGGCATTTGGCAATACGTCTTTCGGAATTATTCCCCAAATAATGAATAGTACTGCGACAATTGCTGAAATATAGAATACTCGCGTTACTTTCTTCACAAAAATAATCCTTTCTAATTTTATTTTTTTAAATAGCTATGTAGACGTACTTATTGTATTAAAACATAAGCGCTGGATTTGTTCAAATAACAAACCTTATTCTTTTACTATTTCCTTTCCGAGTGTAAACATACTAAAATAGTGCTAAGCTTGTATTCAGGCTATTTTCAAGCAGAAAAAGAAACGAAAAGCGTTGAAAAATGAATCCATTTTCGAATAATTATGTATATACTTTGAGTAAAAGTGCCATTATTTAAGAAGAATTTCAGTCAATTTCTTTTATTGTGCACACTGATAATTCTTCGTTCTAATATTATCAATCAATTATCCTGGTCGATACTTTTATATCCGACCGTTCGAGCTACTAAAATAGAGCAGTTTCAGGATTGAAGTCTTGCATTTTTAAAGCCAACCTTATCGTACGATAGGTAAAAGACATTCAGTGTAGCTACCAAAGCGCTGAAACTCTTTTGAACGAAGCCTCGTTTTTATTCTATCTTATCGTTCAAGTAAAAAAGGGTTAGCTCCTAGTTGAAAGTCCATGCTCGTTCATCTTCAACCAGTGAGGCGCCCTAACACGTCTCGTACAAAAATGGATTCTTATGTATTTCAAGTCGAAGCCTGTAGATTATTGTTGTCAATTAATTTCCAGCAGTCTATAATAGAATGGAGGCTTTATACAGTTGATCGGGACAGGAGGACCTATATGAAAAAAGCTATTTTAATGGTCACTTTCATCTTAACTGCATTATTTATCGTCGCATGTGGAGCGGATAAAGAGAATGCTCAACCCACAAATGCAGATAAAGCGAAAGAAGAAAAGAAAGATGACGAGCAGCAAGAAAAACAGAACGAAGCGGACAAAGAAGAAGCTAATCAGGAGGATAAAAGCGACGGTAAGCAAGAAGAAAATCCTGAAAAACAAACACCTAAATATCAAGTTTCTGAAAATGCAACGATTGTGCCAATAAGCGAAGGTACGAATGAGAAAGTTGTGCTTTTAACGATCGATGATGTTCCAGATAAGCATGCATTGGAAATGGCGAAAACCTTAAAGGATTTAAATGCAAATGCAATTTTCTTCGTGAATGGTCACTTTCTGGAAACACAAGAACAAAAGGATATGCTGAAAGAAATTCATGAGATGGGCTTTGTAATTGGTAACCATACATATAGCCACCCTAAGCTTCCAGATTTGTCGGAACAGGAACAAACAGAAGAAATCGTTCGTGTAAGTGATCAGATTGAAGAAATTATTGGAGAACGTCCAAAATTCTTCCGTGCACCGCATGGTATGAATAGTGATCATTCCAAGCAAGTAGCTAAGGAACAAGGGATGGTCGTTATGAACTGGACGTATGGTTACGATTATTTTGCACCTTATCAAGACGCTAATAAGCTAACAGAAGCCATGGTGAGCGGAGAAGGTCCTGAAGTAGATGTTACTTATTCTTTATTAAAGCCAGGAGCGAATTTGTTAATGCATGATCGTGAATGGACAAACAAAGCGTTAGCAGATATTGTTAAAGGCTTACGTGATAAAGGATATGAGATGGTAGATCCAAAGCTTATCCAAACATTAGATGGGTAAGTAGGAGAAGTCTAACGAACATTTACTTGAGCTTTTAAATAACTAAATATAGAGACTTCATATATTGAACTGTATTCCATTATAGATTCATTCTGTTATGGGAGTTCCAACTATAATGGAGTCTTTTTTGTACTATAGGAAAATATAAGATTTTTTTGGTTTATAGTATAAGAAAAACAAAGGCTTCCGCCATAAGACTTGGCGACAAGCCAAGTTTTTCTAATGTTGTGTAATGGCAAACAACAAAATAGAGAGATTTCTGCAATGTGATTTATATATAAAGCTTTGTATGTTTTGGTAACTTTTTTTAAGGTTGGAACGAAGAAGACTTGCAGAATTGAAAAATAGCATTCTAATTAAATGTGTCATACTAAATAGGGTTGATTTTTCCATTGTGACATATTATAATATGAATACGTTATCACAACGAAAAGGGGTTGGGTCTTATGGGCACAGTAGTATGCCAAGAATGCCAAACAATCATTGAACAGTATGAAGAAGAGAAAGTAACAACTCTTTATGGTACTTGTCCGACTTGTCGTGAAAATAAATAAGCTATACAAAAAAGCTGCTGGAGGCAGCTTTTTTGCTGTACAGAAAACTATAAAATGAAGTGCTTGTGGATAACGAAATAACCGACTAGTCAACTAGTCACGTCGGCGCACCCCTGTTTTAGTGGCATGATTCCTAAATCTTTAGTTGATTTGTTCCATGCACTACGTTGTTGCTAAACGGGCGCTTGCGCCTTTGTTCCTGGCAAATATTTAACCATTTCATGAAAGAAAATCGCATAGTAGCTTTAACAAAAATCATGCCAACGATAATGGTGAAAATTGTTTGCATCACCCACGGTTTTCGCTTACACTGAAAAGTATTGATACATATGAACGTGCAAATGGAGGAAATGAGATGAGTTATCATTATCCAATTGATGATACTTGGACCAAAGAAGAAGTTATTCAAGTCGTCCAGTTTTTTAGTTTGATTGAGCAGGCGTATGAAAAGAAAGTCGAAAAGGACATTTTGTTGGCTGCTTATCGGGGATTTAAACAAGTAGTTCCAAGTAAAAGTGAAGAGAAGAAGTTGTTTGCAACTTTTAAACAAGGTTCAGGATATTCAAGCTTTCATGTCATCAAACAAGCAAAGGAAACGGAAGAACGTTTTATAATGATGGATAAAACAAAGGGGAAGAAGCTTAAATAAAAATGCTTCTTCCCTTTGTTGTATCCATGAATTGCTTTTTTTCTACATCGTGAGAAAGAACTGTCTATAACGAGTTAGTTGTATGGTTAGCTTTTTAAAGCAAGTTTATAAAAAGGAATTAATGGCTCAACCGTAGCTTTCATTTCCTTTAAGAAGTATTGTCCGTTATAAATGCGCTCGTCTTCTTTAGCAAAATGTTGCCCTATTAAAAACTCTGCTTTTTTTACATCTCGAAACCGTTCTAAATCTTGTCTGTCTAGTTCTTGTAATGGTTTAGCATCTTTTTTAGTATGATCCAACGAAAAAACAAAGCTTTCCGGGAGTTGTTTCAATTGCTCGAAATGATCCAAAAATGTTTGAGCGATCGCTGATTTATGATCTAATTCATAAATCAGTGCTAACCAGACAAACACATGGTCATCGAATACACCTACTTGAAAGTGTGGGTGTTTTTTATACCCTCGCTTATTATTTGCTACTGCTAACCATGTATCTTTTGGTGGATTTACTGTTCTTCTAGCATGTTTAGCAATATGTAGGAACATTTCATTTCCGAGTTGTGCTGCTAGGTGGTCTACTAATTCGTTGCCGACCTCCTGAAATTTGGGCTGAATTCTAGTCTGAATGGCTTTCATCCTATTTTCAAGCCCGTCAATATAAAACGTATCAAAATCTGTTTTTTCAAAGCCATTAAATGTCATTTATATCGTCCTTTCCCGTAGATTGTATCCACATGCTATTACAAAATTTGACTGGAAATGGTAATCCATTCACGTTATCATTATTATTTATTATGAAAGAATACAAGTCAAGCTATACACGCTACCTTCTTAAAAGGTAATGAATCAAACGTTAATTTGCCCTGGAGTTTAAATATGACAAAAAAGGGAATAGGTGAAGACAGCAGAATTGTATTGTCTAGAACATGCTGTTTTTCAGCGTCTGTAGTTGTCATATTTGTAACGGTGACTTTGATTTAAACGTATAACTGGGTCGTTAGTCGAACCAAATTTTAAAAACGGTCATAAATATATGTAAAGCCCCCTAAAATTTGAAGCTTTGGAAAGGATGTGAAAGATTTGAAGTACGTAATGGAAACTTTACGTAAAAAAGAAGCTCGGGAAAAATTGCCAGTAATCCGCATGGAAATTGATTACGAATTAGTAACACTTTATGACGCAATGAAGAAGGAAGATACGGTTGCTATCATAAAAAGTAAAGAACGGTTAATAAATTTAAGGAAGCAATGGCTGGAAATGGAGGATCAAAAGTGAGCAGAAGTGAAAACCTTCAATTGCTGAATCTTACGACTGTCTTGAAGGTTTTTTATCAGGCAACTATAACAGAAATGCATTCACCGCCAGCAATGTTATTATTAAAATGGTACCTTTAAAAATTCATAGTGATAATTCAAGAGCTCAGAAATGATCGTATTCTTAATTAAGTAAGAATAAAGAAAAAACTACATTGCATTAGGCTTCTCTATGAAAAGCTTCATTTATAGCTCATAGTTCGGGATAGTAGAGACATGTAAACTTCATGACGGAACATCTAAAATTTGGTACTATTATAGATAGTATTGAATGGAGGAGTATACAGATGAATAAAGCGCAGCGTGATACGATTTTTTCCCAGGCTAAACAATGGATATATGAAGCAGGTGCGAAAATAAGAGAACAAATCCATACCCCGTTAACCATTGATACCAAATCAAACCCCAATGATTTGGTAACTGCGATGGATCGTTCGACAGAAGCTTTTTTTGCTAAAAATATTAAGCACACGTACACCGATCATTTGATTTTGAGTGAAGAGGGATATGGAGATCAGTTAGACTCTATGGACGGAATTGTTTGGATTATTGATCCGATTGATGGTACGATGAATTTTGTTCACCAAAAAAGAAATTTTGCAATATCAATTGGCATATTTAATGATGGTGTTGGTGAAATTGGATTTATTTATGATGTTATGGAAGACGTCCTGTACAGTGCGAAAAAAGGTGAAGGTGCTTTTAAAAACAATGAGAGGTTACCACAGCTTAATCGAGGTGTCCCTTTCCATCAGGCGATGATTAGTATGAATCATTTTTGGTTATGTGAAAATCGATTAGTTGAAGAAAAACGGATGCAGCAACTTGTAAAAGACGTAAGAGGGACACGTACTTATGGTTCTGCGGCGTTGGAATTTGCTTACGTTGCAGAAGGTATAATAGATAATTATTTAACGTTAAGTCTTTCGCCGTGGGATTATGCTGCAGGAATGGTGATAGTAAACGAAGTTGGTGGTGTAACGACTACGATTGATGGAGACAACATTGATATGCTCTCTAAAACCTCTGTTGCAGCCGGGAATCCTGTGATACAAGAGAAAATTATAACCGATTATATAAAGCAGGCAAGGAAGTGAGTTTTATCACTCCCTTGCTTTTTTTAAACGGATGCCCGTTCCCATAAATCCAAAGCCTAACAATAAAAATAACATAACGAGCCAAATATTACGATAAGCAATGGCGGCACCTACACCTATAAACATTGAGATGACGAGCATAGCTAAAAGCAGCATTGGTATATTTAGTTTTTTCATCTTCCCATCCCACCTCTTTTTCACCATCTAGTATAAAGGAATTTAGGCTGGAGTTCAAAACGTAATGCGTTGCTTGAAGGGAATATAACTGGCGAAATGAAACATTATTTAGTATGATGGTACATGGGTGATGAGATATATAATTATGGGGGATAGCTATGGAAGGAAGTTTCAGCTTTGTTTTCAATTTTCTTTTAGAACAATTTGGAACCGAAAATATGTTTTTGACTTTATACATTTTGAATTTAATTTTCAGTGTTATTTCGTTTAAGCTTGGATTTGCAAGAAAACTTTCGCCTTTAAAAACGGTTTTCGTATATATCATGCTCGCAATTGGAGTTTACTTACTAACTATTTTTAGTATATTTCAACTCCCAATAACAGAAAGCTTAATAGTGATATCTGCAGTTTTAGCAATTTATCGATTTCGTTTGCATCGCGAAAGAAAAAATCGTTAGCAGGGTGTTTTTTTACATAGGAAGCTAATAAAATTGGTTCTTGAGTCTAGGGGAATGGTCTCAGCAGAACCGCTTTACGATCTAAAAAACCAGAAGAGGCTTTATTCTTCTGGTTTTTAATGTTACTAAGCGATATAGCTATATAAAATCATCGGCTGGTTTTTTTTCTGTATATAAGCGGAAATTTCCAGTTGCGTGGCGTTCTTTCGTTTTTTTTCCAATTCTATCATAACATGCTTGGCATAAATGCATATGGATTCTTCTGTTTCTTAAGCGTTTAGCTTCAAAGCAGTGATCATGAATACTTTCCACTGTATCGCAAATTGTACATTTCACTTGCATAATTTCACCTCAAAATCGAAGAATAAGCATAAAGATCCATATAAGCTAACCATAACATGAGTCGTTTGGCTGTAGCATTATATGTCAAGAAATAAAACATATGCTATTATTTTTTTAGTATATCACAATCTTATGTTTGATGAAATAGCGGAAAGGGTATTGGTAATTAACTAAGATTAAGAAAGGGCGATTCGATGAAAAAGAAATATTTATATTCCGCTGCTGGAGCTGCAGGTGTTATTGGAGCTACAGTAGCTGGGTATTTTCTAAAGGATAAAGAAAATAGGGACAGGGTAAAGCAGAAAGTTAAAAATTACCAAAATAGTATCCGTACGACTTTTGAGGATGCGGGGGTACCAGATCAGTCTGAGAACCAGGATTTAGCACAATTAGAAAACGCTAAAATGGTTTCGGAAGGCTCACAGTTTGGGGTTCAATATTACACACAAAACAAAGAAGCCAATACAAGTGAATACCAGCAATAAAAAATTTCCGCTATCATTAGCGGAAATTTTTTATCTGTTGAGGTAAGATTAATCTTTATATCGTAAGTGCTAGTAGTAAAACCTGCTTATCCAATTTACGAGTTGAAATCCAGAATAAACGTGAGATCCAACTGCAAATGATATGGTGAGATTCTGTTCAGTGTCTTTTAAGTCATACCTTCAATTCATGGGGGATCAATGAAAACCCCATGAATTGAAGATTCACTTTATATGTGCCTGAACACTTGCAAGCACTATTCTATAGTCGCTCGTCGAGACGAAAAAGTGGCTCGTCAAGGTTAAGAAGTCGCTCGTTCAGGCGGAAAACTCGCTTACAAGAGTGAAAATTTTGCTCACCAGACTAAAAGAAAAGTCGCTCATTAATTTGCGAGGGTTTTCCATGATTCTTTCATTTGTCAGGCAATGGACAAAAGTGTTTACTCAGAGAGCATACTTACATTATATTAAGATTCATTCTGCTTATAATGATTGGACTGTTCTTCCTCGGTATCTTCCAGTTGCTCTTTTTCATTTTCAGGGATAACCTCTTTATTTGGATCACTTTCCTTTGGTCGGTTTTTATTGATTGGAAACTCAGGCATATAACGTCCAACAACTGCGGCTAATTCGTCTACAATGCCGTAGATAGGCTGCCCTTGTTCGATTTTATCGGCCATCCCGCGAATTCTTTCATTGGCATCTGCATCGGCGATGACGACAGCAGTTTTGCCATAAGGATCATCATACAACGCCTCTAACACACTGTATTTAATAGTTCCAACTCTAGAACGGTCCAAGTCCTTATCAACATCTATCCCAACTACTGCATAAGGACCAGCAACGACAGAAACAGCATCATTTACGTTAGGAACATCACTGGCAATATTTGCCAAATGATTAGCGATTTCTGTATTGGATAATTGTTGTGGTTGATTTGGATCTGAGTTTTTTACTTGTTCGAACTGTCTATCTGTTTCTTCATTTGTAATTGCTTCTTCACGATTGTCTTGATTACAAGCTGTAAAAACAAACAGGCTAAAAAGTGTGATCGTTATGAGAGACAATCTCATCATCATTCCTCCATCCATAAATCCAATTACAATTATTTTGTATAGAATTTAAGAAAATATACAAATTGGATGGGAAGCCACGTTAGTTGGAAATAGTTTCAGTTTTTTACAGCAGAAGAGGGGGAAAAGGGTTATATGTAAACTGCTTATTGTATGGAGCTTTGCTTTGAAGTATACCAGGCAGCAAAAATTTCTCACTGCCTGGTAAAAGGTATGATTTGAATCTATATTCATACGGTCTAAGATTGAAGCAATTGAAAATACGCCACAAAATAAATGACTATATGCTGCTCAGGAAACCGGGTAGAGAGAAGTTTTATCTAGCATATAGCATATAAGGTGTGCTGTAAGACTCCCGCTTCAAGCGTTGACTAATCTTGTACTGCAACAAGTCTAAATGAGAGATAACAAGCACCTAAATGCTCAATTCGTTCATCTAACAAGCCGTGGGGGATAAATGACATCCTCACGGATTGATAGATTCACTTTATTGAATAGAGATACCTGTAATATGTGTTATCGGGTTATTTTTGTTTGTTCCGTCTTTATAGTATAGATGTACGGGACCGTCCGTTCTTAATGGCTTTCCATCTTTTGAAAATAAAAAATAACTATTAAATAATTCAACTAGTGGGATGGTGACGTTTCCAATCTCACGAATCAAAACAGCTTCTGTAGCATCGGCATTAATTTCTGCATGATTTAAGAAATCTTCCAATGGAATAACATAAGAGCTCTTTAAAATTTTATCACGCTCATAGCGTTTTATACTGCGGTTTACTGGTGGCTTCACTTGTTCAGATACTTCTTTTTCCCATCTTTCTGAAGCTCGTTTTAAATCATTTTCATCATCCTCTAAAACGTTACTTCCGTCTGTAAATGCAAGTTCCCATTCAATTTTACGATCATCAAATATCCAAACGGAAGGATCTAATGTAATGGGATATGTAACTTTACCTTTAATTGGTACGATCATAATAATCACCTCATATTTGATTTCCTATTTAGGATAGCAAACCTTAAAGATAATTTCATGCATTTCGAGCTATGTCCAATTAAAAATCAACCATAAAAACGGAAGTGCTTTACTTCTTTTTTAAAAATATTCTAGACATTTTAAGACATTTTATAATAGTAAAAAAGTGGAAAGTAGCGGAAAATCCTGTTATGGTAAACATAAAGGAGAAAAATTCGTTATCTAAAGAGGTTTTAAAGCTTTGCTTTTTAACGAACTACAAAAGAGAAGCTATAATGAATTTCTTGCAAACAGTAGGTAGTATCTTGTAAACGGTAACGGAGGGATAAAACACTCGCTTTCATTGGATTTAGATCAATCATGAAAAAATATTTTTTTATTTGCATTTTAGTTGTACTAACGATAATATAATATAGAAAGAAGTCTTTGATAACGGAGGGGATAGATTTGATGCCAGAGGTGACTGTAAATCATCGCGAAAAAGCCCATGCCCTTCTCAAGGCTGATGCTGATAAAATTTTGCGACTAATAGAAGTTCAAATAGATAATTTAACAATGCCACAATGCCCATTATATGAAGAGGTATTGGATACACAAATGTTTGGGCTTTCCAGGGAGATTGATTTTGCTGTTCGTTTAAACTTAATTAGCGAAAGTGAAGGTAAAGCAATTTTAGAAGATCTGGAGAGGAAGTTAAATATTCTGCACGAAGCAGCGCAAAATTCCGTATAATCCTACTTATCTTCGGTTTTTGCGAGAATTTAAACAAGCAAAAACTTTGCCTGCATAATCATTCCGGCAAGGTTTTTTTGTTTCAAATATCTGTAATAGGGGCTTGTAGTTTAAAAAAAACGGCTTGCAAGAGTGGAACTGTTAAAACAAACAACGAATCAGCGTATAGATTTAAATGATCTATTATGGTTCCTTCTAGCTGCCTCTTGGACAAGCTCTTGTATTACGTATTTAGTAGGGAGAAGAAATATGTTACATAAATTAAAAGATTATGATTACACACTAATAATAACGCCAATATTATTGGCTGCTTTTGGTTTAGTAATGATTTATAGCGCAAGCATGGTTTTTGCAGTTGTTCAAGGGCAACCTGCAAATCACTATTTAATCCAGCAAGCTGTTCGATTTGCAATGGGTTTGGTTGGATTCATTATTTGTTGTGTTTTTCCATATCGGTACTATCAAAAATTAATCAAACCGATTATACTTGGTGTAATCCTATTATTAATAGGAGTATTACTGTTTGGTTCAACAGTCAATAATGCGCAATCCTGGTTTTTGGGAATCCAGCCAGCAGAATTTGCTAAACTCGGGATCATTATGTATTTAGCATCTGTATACTCTAAAAAACAGGAATATATTCGTGAGTTTAGTCGAGCGGTTTTACCTCCCCTCGTCATAACAGGGGTTATCTTAGCACTTATTGTGCTACAGCCGGACATTGGTACAGCTTCGATAGTCTTCCTCATCGCTTGTTCGGTTATTTTTAGTTCAGGTATTCGTTTCAAGCATTTATCATTACTTATATTCATTGGTGTTGTATTTTTGTTGTTGGCATTACCTTATATGGCTACCGATGAACGACTTACGCGTTTTACAGGAGCTTATCAGCCTTTTGAAACCCCTGATTCTCATGGGTATCAGTTAATCCAATCCTATGTTGCTATCGGTAATGGCGGACTGACTGGTGAGGGATTGGGGCAAAGTGTACAAAAGCTCGGATACTTAACAGAGGCACACACAGATTTCATTATGGCAATTGTTGCAGAAGAATTGGGTTTTATCGGTGTAGTTATTGTTATTGGTTTGTTAGCTATCATTGTTTTAAGAGGGATATTTATCTCTAGAAAAGCAAAGGACAGCTTTGGCGCTTTATTGGCAATTGGTATTTCGTCCATGGTAGGAATACAGGCGTTTATTAATTTAGGTGCTATAAGTGGTTTGCTGCCAATTACAGGTGTGCCATTACCCTTTGTAAGTTATGGCGGTTCATCTCTTTTGGTGTTGTTAATATCAATGGGGATTTTAAATAATATAGCTATGCATATTAAAAAAAGAGAAATGGAACCAGCAGAAGAAAAACAAAACAATCGTCACATATCACAAACATATCGAGGAGGAAGATCATGGCACAACTCAAACAGATCAACAAAATATTAGTTGCCAACCGTGGGGAAATTGCGATTCGAGTGTTTCGGGCTTGTACCGAATTAAATATTCGTACAGTCGCTATTTATTCTAAAGAGGATTTAAGTTCCTATCATCGCTACAAGGCGGATGAAGCGTATTTAATTGGAGAAGGGAAAAAGCCGATTGACGCTTACTTAGATATCGAAGGAATTATCGCGTTAGCGAAACGTGTGGGTGTCGATGCGATCCACCCTGGGTACGGGTTTTTATCTGAAAACATTAACTTTGCAAAGCGATGTGAAGAAGAAGGGATTATCTTTATCGGTCCTACAAGTAAACATTTAGATATGTTTGGTGATAAGGTAAAAGCCCGCTATCAAGCTACACAGGCTGGACTGCCGATTATACCAGGAAGCGATGGTCCTGTTTATTCACTAGAAGAAGTGGAGGTATTTGCAAATAAACATGGGTTCCCGATCATTATTAAAGCTTCTTTAGGCGGTGGTGGACGAGGTATGCGAATTGTGCGCAGTAAGCAAGGGCTTAGAGAGGCGTATGATCGGGCGAAATCAGAGGCTAGAGCCGCTTTTGGTAATGATGAAATCTACTTAGAAAAACTGATTGAAAATCCAAAACATATCGAAGTTCAAATAATTGGTGACCAACACGGGAATATTGTTCATTTGTACGAGAGAGACTGTTCTGTACAGCGTAGGCATCAAAAGCTAGTAGAAGTGGCGCCGAGTACATCGCTTTCTGAAGATTTACGTATGCAAATATGTGAAGCTGCGGTCAAACTCATGAAAAATGTAGACTACTTAAATGCTGGTACAGTTGAATTTTTAGTCACCGAGGATAAATACTATTTTATAGAAGTAAATCCGCGTGTACAGGTTGAACATACGATTACCGAAATGATTACAGGCGTTGACATTGTTCAAACGCAAATAAAAGTTGCCGAGGGAAGGAACTTGCACGATGCATCGATTGGAATTCCAGAGCAAGATAAGATTGTTACCATAGGTTACGCCATCCAATCACGTGTAACAACGGAGGACCCATTGAACAACTTTATGCCAGACACTGGTAGAATTATGGCATATCGCTCAGGAGGGGGATTTGGCGTTCGTTTAGATGCAGGAAACGGATTTCAAGGATCAGTTATTTCGCCGCATTATGATTCTTTATTAGTTAAAGTCTCTACTTGGGCATTGAATTTTGAACAGGCTGCACAAAAAATGGTCAGAAACTTAAAAGAATTTCGTATACGCGGAATTAAAACAAATATCCCGTTTTTACAAAATGTTATTTTGCATAAAAACTTTTTATCTGGAGTTTACGATACTACATTTGTTGACAATACACCTGAACTTTTTGTGTTTCCAAAGCGCAAAGATCGCGGAACGAAGATGCTTACGTATATTGGAAATACGACCGTCAATGGTGTGGATAAAGACGGCAATAAAGAGAAGCCAACTTTTTCTGAACTACAAATTCCAAAGGTGGATTTGTCTAAGCCAATTCCTTCAGGTACGAAACAAATTTTGAATGAGCGCGGTCCAGAAGGTTTAGCAACCTGGTTAAAGGAACAAAAAGAGGTGTTATTGACAGATACCACTTTTCGTGATGCGCATCAATCGTTATTAGCTACAAGAGTACGGACAAAAGATTTGCATCGCATCGCCGAACCAACTGCAAGAATGCTTCCTAACTTGTTCTCGGTTGAAATGTGGGGTGGAGCAACCTTTGACGTTGCTTACCGATTTTTAAAGGAAGACCCATGGGATCGTTTGCTGAAATTACGTGATAGCATGCCTAATGTATTATTGCAAATGTTGCTTCGGGCGAGTAATGCCGTCGGGTATAAAAATTACCCAGACAATGTCATTAAGGAGTTTGTAGAAAAAAGTGCGACAGCAGGTATTGATGTATTTCGAATATTTGATAGCTTGAATTGGGTAGAAGGGATGCAGTTGGCAATTGAAGCTGTACGTAACAATAATAAAATTGCAGAAGCAACGGTGTGTTACACTGGCGATATATTAGACGCAGGCCGGACGAAGTATGATATCAGCTATTATAAAAATCTGGCGAAAGAATTAGAGAATTCTGGAGCCCATATTCTTGGAATTAAAGATATGGCTGGCTTATTAAAGCCTGAAGCAGCATATCAATTAATTTCTACGTTAAAAGAATCGATTGACCTGCCAATTCATTTGCATACACATGATACGAGCGGAAATGGTATTTACTTATATGCAAGAGCGATTGATGCCGGAGTAGACGCTGTAGATGTAGCTGCTGGTCCGATGGCAGGGTTAACTTCACAGCCAAGCGCACAAACTCTTTACCATGCACTGGAAGGGCACGAGCGTCAGCCGAAGATAAATGTGGAAGCTTATGAACAACTTTCCTATTATTGGGAAGGGATCAGAGAATACTACCGTGATTTTGAGAGTGGTATGAAAGCACCACATACAGAGATTTATATGCATGAAATGCCTGGCGGGCAGTATAGTAACCTTAAACAACAGGCGAAAGCTGTAGGTTTGGAAGATCGTTGGAATGAAGTTAAATCGATGTTCCGTCAAGTGAATGATATGTTTGGCGATATTGTTAAAGTTACGCCATCGTCAAAAGTGATTGGTGATATGACATTATTTATGGTACAAAACAATTTAACAGAAGACGATATTTATGAGCGTGGAGAAACAATTGACTTTCCAGATTCTGTGATTGAATTTGCTCAAGGTTATATTGGACAACCGTATCAAGGATTTCCGCCAGAGTTGCAACGAATTATCCTAAAAGGGAAAGACCCAATAAAAGTGCGGCCTGGAGAGTTGTTGGAACCAGTTGACTTTACACAATTAAAAGAAACATTATTTAAAACCTTGGACCGACAGGTAACCAGCTTTGATTTAATCTCTCACGCACTTTATCCAAAGGTATTCATGGATTACCATAAATTCCATGATAAATATGGTGATGTGTCAGTATTGGACACCCCTACGTTCTTCTATGGCATGAAGCTAGGAGAAGTAGTTGAAGTAGAAATTGAACAAGGAAAGACATTAATTGTAAAGCTCGTTTCTATTTCAGAACCAAGAGAAGATGGGACGCGAGTCGTATACTTTGAGCTAAATGGACAGACAAGAGAGATTGTTGTAAAGGATCAAAGCATTCAATCTGAAG
Organism: Virgibacillus pantothenticus; assembly: GCF_018075365.1. Lineage (GTDB taxonomy): Bacteria > Bacillota > Bacilli > Bacillales > Amphibacillaceae > Virgibacillus > Virgibacillus pantothenticus. The sequence goes on along the minus strand of NZ_CP073011.1, from coordinate 2,201,027 downwards.
TCGAGATGAGACCAAAAGCTGATAAAAATAATGAAAAACATATTGGTGCTACGATGCCAGGGACAGTTATTAAAGTACTTCGTCAGGCAGGGGAACGTGTCAATAAAGGTGACCACTTATTAATCAATGAGGCAATGAAAATGGAGACAACAGTGCAAGCTCCGTTTACGGGAGTCATTAAACGAGTGAATGTAAAGGATGGCGATAGTATCGCGGTTGATGACTTACTTATTGAATTTGAATAAATCGCTTCTCTATAGCGAACAAAGGCGCGGGGCGCCCGTTTAGCAACGTAGCGAATGAAACGAATCAACTAAAGATAAAGGAATCATGCCACTAAAAACAGGGGTATGCCGATGTCTGAGCGGCAAGCCCGTTTTTAGTCGGCCTTCCTCTTTGTGACGAACCGATGATGACTTATCGTAGGGCGATTCGTGAAGTCGCATCGTTGCTGGGCTCATGAGCCGGACGTGGCTATTCAGTTATTTCGTTATCTCCAAGCACCTAAGTTTATACTTTCTTATTCTTTAAAAAAGAGCAGGTTTCCTGCTCTTTTTTGCATTTTTCTTTTTGATGTAATCCAAGCTTTTAAGAAGTTTGGATATTTGACTTGTTATCTTCCAACTGCTTTGCGTATTTTCCACTTCGGGTCGCCTGGAGAATAAAGTAGGTTAACATTCCAAAAAATAGCGAAATGACAAGCGCATGCATTAATGCTGTAGCTAGATGCAACTGAGTAAATATGACCAAAGCACCAAAAAATACTTGTAAAGTAATTAAAATCATGACTGTCCACCAGCCCCAGTACATTAATTTATTATTCTTATAGTGACGAAGCATTCGAAGAGAAAGTGTAATCGTCCAGATAAATAAAATACCGGCGGCTAGCCTATGCCCCATTTGAATCCATTGTGGCCCAACATAATTAGAAAATGCTAACGGAGCTTCGTTATTGCAAAATGGCCAGCTTCTGCAAACTAAATTTGCTTCTGTATGCCGAACCAAAGCCCCTGTATAAACAACGAGCATGGTGTAAATCGTAAGCCCATAAATCTCAAGCCGATGAGATTTTTTAATGAATAATGATTTTGCATCGAATTTTTTATCTACCTCAAAAATAAGTAGCATTAACAGAAATACTGCCGCAAACGATATCAAGGAAATTCCAAAATGAGCAGCAAGGGCAAAATCAGATTGCCCCCATACAACAGCGGCAGCGCCAATAAGCGCTTGTAATACTAAGAATAGTACCGAAAGAACCGATAGAAATTTAACCTCCCGAATATGGCCAATCTTTATCCACGCTAATACTGCTAAGCCTACAACTGCGAAACCAACTACTCCAGTAACTAAACGGTGACTTAATTCAATAATTAGTTCTGGTGATATCTCTGAAGGAATCCATTCACCTTCACATAAGGGCCAACTATTGCCACAGCCATCTTCTGATCCGGTTTTTGTTACAAGGGCTCCACCGAGTAACACAAATGTCATACCAAGTGTTGCTACGATAGATAACCATTTTAAGCTTTTTATCATATAAATGCCTCACTTTATGCGTTTTATTCTCTCTAAAGTTGTCTTAACTAGATTGCATCAACTAAGAACATGGTAGACTCACTTTTCGATTATCCGATCATGAAGGAACCACATCACTATGAATATTAGGAATAAATAATTCATAAAAAATGGCCTGTAATCTTTGCTTTCTTCATATTTTCACCATATCGGTGCTGAAAATTTCTATTACATATCTACTCGTATTATTCCATTTCCAGGTAAGGGGAAGCTTAATAGAGCTTATTACAGACAAAAATAATCTTTTTTTAGATTACGAAACATGGTGGCAATTAAACTTTTACTTTACCAAATTATAAAAAGCGATCCCGTCTTGAGGCTAGACAATGACGTTTTAAGGGATAGATAGAAACAAAGTGCCCTTTTTAAGTTATTAGCTTACTATGTATATATCCTTCTAATTTTTTAAATCGCTGATAGATTTATCATAATATTAATGTTGCCTAAAAAGCAAAGAATTGATTATAAATAGTTCAATATGCCACAGAATTGTTACAGTTTCGATTGAATTATATTATCGTACATACAATAGATTACATGTATGCCAACCGAATCAATCGTAACATGAATATGAGCGATTTTCACTATAATAATAAAAAACGCTTGCATTGTTCTCATTTGTTTGCTAGAAATAGTGTAGGGGATTTTGTTGCAGCTGTTAGATAGTGGTAAAAGAAAAATGCGTACATAGGTATTTTATTTGTTAATTTAAAATAATTCGCAACTGTAACAAATGATTCACAAAAATGTCACAAAAAATTACTTGAATTGAAGTAGAATAGGCATGAGGGGGTTTTTGCAAATAGCTGTTAGATTGTAGAAATATGCCATGATACAATTGTGTTTTTGAGTAACACTGCCGTAACTCTCTTTTGTGAGCAAGTATCATTATTTCTGCATAGGCATAAAGGGGGGGAAGGGATGGAAAAAGTAGAAACAGCTACTTCGCGAGTTGTTACTAATACTTCATTGGCTGAGGAAAAGAAATCTAATTCTTTACTAGCCGATATTAAATCATTGATTAAAATAGGGATTATCAACTCCAATTTAATTACTGTATTCGCTGGTTTTTGGCTGGCAACTTACTTTAGTGGGTACTCATTTTCTGATTATATTGGCACGTTTATTATTACTATGTTAGGAAGCGCTTCGGTAATTGCGGGAGGATGCATGTTAAATAATTGGTATGACGTTGATATTGATCCGATTATGAAACGAACGAAAACGCGACCAACGGTAACTGGCACAATTTCACTTCAAACTGTACTTGTGCTTGGTATAATAACATCTTTTATCGGCTTTATTCTCCTGCTATTTACAACAATACAAGCAATGCTGTTTGCATTTATCGGCTGGTTTGTTTATGTGGTTTTGTATACGATGTGGTCAAAAAGAAGATATACCTTAAATACTACGATTGGTAGCTTTTCTGGAGCTGCTCCTCCGCTGATCGGTTGGGCTGCGATAGATCCAAATTTCCACATTGTTCCACTTGTATTATTTTTAATCATGTTTATATGGCAAACGCCGCATTTCTTAGCATTGGCAATGCGAAAGAACGAAGAATATAAAGCCGCAAAAATACCCATGCTTCCTGCAGTACATGGTTTTGAATTTACAAAACGACAAATTGTCATTTATATCGCATGTTTATTACCACTGCCATTTTATTTAGCATCCTTAGGAACAACATTTGTTATGTTGGCAACTTTACTTAACGTTGGGTGGTTAGTGCTTGGGATCAGTGGTTTTTATATGAAAAACGATATTAAATGGGCAACTATTATTTTCGTTTATTCCTTGAACTATTTGACCATCTTCTTTTTAATGATGGTTGTTGTAACGTGGAACTCACCATTCTAGTGATCTTGTCCTTAATGAATTTATATATAAGGAGCATCAAGAAAAGAAAGAGAGGTATGGATACATGAAAGGTTGGATGGGAAAATTTAAATTTGTATTCCTTTTAAGCTTTCTTACCATTTTCCTTGCGGGATGTGGGAAGGAAAACTTAACAGCTCTTGTACCAAAGGGGTATGGTGCAGAGTCTTCCATGAATTTAATTATTCTTTCAACAGTAATTATGACATTTGTATTTATTGTTGTTCTTTCTGTTTATTCGATAGCGATTATACGCTTTCGTAAAAAGAAGGGACAGGAGGGGTACATTCCAAAACAGGTGGAAGGTAGTAAAAAACTGGAAACCATTTGGACAGTAATACCGATTATTTTAGTTTTGATCCTTGCAGTACCAACTGTTGCTGCAACCTTTGATTTAGCCGATGAGTCCGGCAAAAGTGATCATATCAATATTGATGTGACTGGAAATCAATATTGGTGGCATTTTAGCTATGCAAATGAAGAAATTCAAACAAGTCAGGATTTATACATCCCAACTGGCAAAAAGGTATATTTGAATATGAAATCCTCAGATGTTATTCACTCTTTATGGGTACCGAGTATCTCGGGTAAAATGGATGTGAATCCTGAAAACGAAAACACGATGTACATCGAAGCAAATGAAGAAGGGGTTTATTGGGGCAAATGTGCGGAATTATGTGGTCCATCACACTCACTTATGGACTTTAAAGTCATAGCGGTTAGTCCGGAAGAGTATGAGCAATGGGTATCTGATATGCAAGCTGTTGACCCTGAGGAAGAGCCGCAAGATGCTGTAGCTCAAGATGGAAGAGAAGCAATGGATGCGAACAATTGTTTGAGCTGCCATGCGATAGGTTCATCACCAAATGCTGTTGGTCCTAATTTAACTAACTTTGGGGATCGTACAAAAATTGCTGGCTACCTTGAAACAAATAAAGAAAATCTGGTCCAATGGTTATTAGACCCAGAGTCTATAAAACCGGGCAACTTGATGACAGGTAAATACCCTAAACTATCTGAAGAAGAAGCGGACAGCATTGCAGAATATTTGCTGCAATTAAAGCCATCTGAAATAACTCCAGAGAGTGCGGGTAACTAATTAATAAAGGGTGGAAGATTTTAAAGGGAGGTTTATAATTTGAGTATTGCAGCTGCTCAAAAAAGAGGCTTCGGTGCTTTCCTATGGGATTACTTAACGACAGTTGACCATAAGAAAATAGCCCATCTATATTTAGTTGGCGGAGGATTCTTCTTTATCCTCGGTGGGCTCGAGGCTCTGTTTATTCGTATTCAATTAATTGCGCCTGAAAACGACTTTATTAGTGCAGGCTTATATAACGAAATGTTTACCATGCATGGAACGACAATGATTTTCCTTGCCGCAATGCCTTTGTTATTAGGATTAATGAACGCGGTGATGCCACTGCAAATTGGTGCACGCGATGTGGCGTTTCCGTTTTTAAACTCATTAGGGTTCTGGCTATTTATGTTTGGAGGCATTCTTTTAAATTGTAGTTGGTTTTTAGGTGGAGCACCAGATGCAGGATGGACTGCTTATACACCATTATCTGCAGTATCACCGACTCATGGCGTTGATTTTTATGTGTTAGGCCTACAGATTTCTGGTGCAGGTACGTTAATGGGTGGAATTAACTTCTTAGTAACGATCGTTACAATGCGGGCACCAGGAATGACGTATATGCGTATGCCGATGTTTACATGGACGACATTTGTTACAAGTACACTTATTTTATTTGCATTTCCTGCATTAACGGTAGGCTTGTTTTTATTGATGTTTGATCGTATGTTTGGATCGGCATTTTTTGATGTTGCTTTAGGGGGGAACTCTATCATTTGGCAACATTTATTCTGGATTTTCGCTCACCCGGAAGTTTATATTTTGATTTTGCCAGTATTTGGAGTGTTTAGTGAGGTTATACCAACATTTTCCAAGAAGCGTTTGTTCGGTTATACGTCAATGGTTTTTGCAACGATGTTAATTGCTTTCTTAGGTTTTATGGTTTGGGCACACCACATGTTTACGGTTGGTTTAGGTCCAGTAGCGAATGCGATCTTTGCGATAGCAACGATGGCGATTGCTGTACCAACTGGAATTAAAATCTTTAACTGGTTAGCAACGATGTGGGGCGGAAGTATAACGATCAATTCAGCTATGCTATGGTCTTTAGGTTTTATACCATCGTTTACAATTGGTGGTATGACAGGTATTATGCTTGCATCTGCTGTGGCTGATTACCAATACCACGATTCGTACTTTGTTGTAGCTCACTTCCACTATGTTATTGTTGGTGGAGTTGTATTTGGTATTTTTGCGGGATTGCATTATTGGTGGCCAAAAATGTTTGGCAGAATATTAAATGAGAAACTAGGAAAAATAGGCTTTTGGTTATTTTTTATCGGATTTCATTTAACCTTCTTTATTCAGCATTTCTTAGGTCTTATGGGAATGCCACGACGCTACTGGGTATTCTTGGAAGATCAAGGCTTAGATACAGGGAACTTTGTCAGTACAATTGGTACGTTCCTAATGGCAATTAGTGCAACCATATTTTTAATTAATATTATTTATACCTCGGTTAAAGGAGAAAAAGCATCTGCAGATCCGTTTGATGGGCGTTCGTTGGAATGGGCAATTTCATCTCCGCCTCCATATTACAACTTTAAGCAATTGCCACTTGTACGTGGTCTGGATCCTTTGTGGGTGGAAAAAATGGATGGTAAAGATAATTTGGCACCTGCAGAGCCGCTTGGTGACATCCATATGCCAAATAGTTCAATATTGCCTTTTACCATGTCTTTCGGCTTCTTTGTTGCAGGGTTTGGTTTCATTTATCAAACCGACCATCAGGCTTGGAATTTGGCAATATTTATCGGAATGGGAATTGCATTAGGATCCATGCTGATGCGATCATTAAAAGATGATCATGGATATCATATCAGCAAAGCAGAACTTGAAAGGGAGGCGGACTAATATGAGTCACGATCATTCCTTAAATCCAGAAACAATGCCAGAAGATCCAGCTAAGGCTACATTAGAAGGAAAAAATAAATTTTTTGGCTTATGGTTCTTTCTAGGTGGAGAAACGGTATTATTTGCTAGCTTGTTCGGGACATTTCTGGCACTTCGTAACTCGACAGCTGGCGGTCCGAGCGGCGAGGATATATTTGGTTTAGAGCTTGTTTTTCTTATGACCATGTTGCTATTAACGAGTTCATTAACAAGTGTTTATGCCATGTATCATATGAAAAATAATGACTTTAAGAAAATGCAGTTATGGCTAGGAATTACCGCCTTTTTAGGTATTGGCTTCCTTGCTTGTGAAATTTATGAGTTCTACCATTATATTACTGAATTCGGATTTACGTTTAGGTCATCGGCATTCGGTTCAGCGTTTTACACGCTTGTGGGATTCCATGGTGGACACGTAGTTTTCGGACTAAGCTGGCTAATTGCATTAATGGTACGAAATGCAAAGCGTGGATTGAATTTGTATAATGCACCGAAATTTAATACATTCAGCTTATACTGGCACTTTATTGATGTTGTATGGGTATTTATCTTTACAGTTGTATATCTGATGGGGAAGGTGGGTTAATACATGATGGATAACACCAATACCAATTCATTTCAAAAGCAAAAGAATAAAGAAGAAATGAAAAAGCAACTGATTACATTTGTGTTAATGATTGGTTTTACCATTTTTGCCTTTGCGATTGTAGCGACTAAAGCGATGGATAAGATGTTTGCTGTCCCATTATTACTCATCTTGGCGGTCGTTCAGGTTGGCTTCCAATTCTACTATTTTATGCATATGAAGGATAGAGGCCATGAATTTCCGTCCGTGATGATTTATGGTGGAGTATTTGCTGCAATGTTAACAATAGCTGCGTTAGTAGCTATTGTATGGTGGTAAATAAGGTCGGGGATTCCCGACCTTTTCCATTTCTGCGAATGTTTTGAAATTGTCAAATCTTATGGATGTCCGTAAATTTATAAATGTTATAATAGAAAGGACAATCCTTTTGAGGTGATTTTACATGTGGCTAGAACTACAAATTTTTGGTTTTCGAGCTTTATGGAGCCCCTATTTTCTTCTGTTCTTATTTGGGTTAGGGGTCGCCTATTTTCTCGTAACTGGTCCTTATCGACATAAATTCGGTGGGGAGGAGAAACCCACACACATGCAACAATTCATGTTTTTGCTTGCATTAGTGTTACTCTATGCAGTGAAGGGTGCGCCAATAGATTTATTGTCTCATATGATGCTTACAGCACATATGATGCAAATGGCTGTTTATTATTTAATTTTCCCGATTTTAGTAATTAAGAGTATTCCAGTGTGGATTTGGAAAAAATTTATTTATGCACCGATGATAAAACCGGTGTTTCAACTATTGACCAAACCACTTATTTCGTTACTATTATTTAACGGTTTATTTTCTCTTTACCATATTCCAGCAATATTCGATTTTGCTAAATCTTCGCAAATTGCACATACGTCTGTATCACTAATTATTTTAATTGCAGCGTTCATTGTTTGGTGGCCTCTTCTGTCGCCGATTAGAGAAATGGATAAAATGCGGCCGCTGTTAAAAATATTTTATATTTTTGCTAATGGTGTATTAATTACACCAGCTTGTGTACTAATCATATTTGCTGATGAGCCGTTGTTTGCTGCATATAGCCAAAATGGAGCATGGTTACAAGCGCTTGCGTTATGTGTTCCAGGAGATATTTTGGAAGGGATGGCTGTACAAATTAGTGGTCCAGAAATGTTCTCGCCGATGAGCACGTTAGAAGATCAGCAGCTCGGGGGAATCATTATGAAGATTATGCAAGAAATCACATACGGCATTATTCTGGCAAGAGTCTTCTTTAAATGGTTTACAGATGAAAGTTTAAAGGTGGACCCTATTGCTACAGAAGTGCAGCATTCACAATGAAGTTTTTTGGACAAAAGATATAAATGTGTTACGTATGCCAACACGGATATGCAAAACGGAAGAAGATTTCTAGCTTTTACTATTAAAATTGTGGAATAGTTGAAGACGAAGGGAATGGAGTAGAACAAATTGTGGTTGTAATAAATCAAATTTGTTCTACTTCATTCCGTCAAGTTATAAAGCTTCACGAAAGGAAGCTGATTATACTATAATAAGCAGTGGTTCATAAGTCATAGAGTAAATTATCTCTTGTGGAAAGACTGTTTTATTTTACTAGACTTCTATAATGTAAAAAGCACAAATTGGATATGTAAAAAACAGCTATAATTTGCAACCAATATGCGTGGGGAAGGAGATTTTTTAATGCCAATTTTACCAACAATAAGTACTTTTTTTATTGTTTTAAGTGCCGTTTTTGTAGCAATTGGGTGGCGCTTTATAGCTAAAGGAGAAGCTGTAAAACATAAAAAAGCCATGATAACAGCTGCAGTTAGTGCAACACTGTTTTTTATTATTTATGTATCTCGAACAATATTTGTAGGAAATACTAGCTTCGGAGGTCCAGAGGACTTAAAAATATATTATACGGTCTTTTTGGTATTCCATATTATATTAGCTACCACTGGAGCCATTTTTGGTATAGTAACATTGGCTTTGGCATTTAAACGTAACATTCGTGTACATAGAAAGGTTGGACCGATAACTAGTGTGATATGGTTCTTCACTGCGATTACCGGAGTTGCAGTATACTTGCTATTGTATATTTTATATGAAGGCGGAGAAACAACAAGTTTAATCAAAGCCATCTTAGGAACATAAAAAAACGGGGAGTCAGATGACCTTCCCGTTTTTTCGTACTGATTTTCGTAGTTTCTTAATCTGGTGGAATAAAGTAGTCCTTAGATAACAGAACCGATAGATGAAACGTTAACCGTTCAGTTAGTTACTTAAATCTTTACATTCCATTTAATAATTCCTGCTTCTTTTGCTGAATTAAAAGCAATTAGAATTAACGGACCAAGTATAAATCCTAATATTCCCAGTAGCTTTAGACCGATAAACATAGAAATTAGTGTAGCTAATGGAGAAAGACCTATTTGCTGTCCCATTACTTTAGGTTCGACAATCCTGCGAATGGCGAGCAAGATGACAGCTAATATAGATAGCTGGATGCCTAGTGATGTATCTCCTGCCATAAACATAAATAATGCCCAAGGACCTAATATGACAATTGAGCCGATGATAGGGATTAAATCAATAATCCAAATAATTAATGACATAATAATCGCTACTTCTGGCGTAATAAAGAAAAGACCAACTAGTGTGACAGCCAAAATAATCAGGCTGACTAAAAACTGAGCTTTAAAGAACCCTAAAAATACATTTGTAATTCGATTATTCATAAACGATACTTTTTCTGCTGTTTCCTTTGTCATAACATGGTACATTTTTGCCTTTAGAAGTGGCAATTCCAGCATGAACAGAAATAACGCAATTAAGTAAACAATAAAACTAATTAAATATTGTGGGATAGAGGCAAAGAGTTGAGCAATTCGTTCTAATGTAATCGTTTCTTTTGCGGTTGTACTCAACGCATTGAGATTCGTTTCAATACTGGACGATACTTGTCGTACAAATTCGTCAGGCAAGTCATCTGTGTAATGTTGAAGTTGCCTTTCCCAATCTTGGTAAATTCTATTTAATTCATTAAAGTGTTGCGGAACATCTTCTACAAAATTAACAACCTGTGTAACTGCCCTAGTAATTGTAAAAGTTCCAACAACGCCAAGAACGATTAAAAATAATAAAAAAACAATCGTTACAGATATCTTTCGATTAATCTTTAGCTTTTTTTGCACTAGCCTTATAACTGGGTTCAACATAAGGGCTGTTACAAAAGCAACGATTAAAGGAATTGAAATTGGTACTACAAAAATGAATAACAGGATTAATAAAATAGTTAAAAAAATTAATGTCCAGTGACGTTTAGTTATATTGCGAAACAAAGTAATACGATGGCTCCTTTCATCATCAAACAGTTACGGTATACTTATAAAAAATATAGCATTAAATAACTCATTTGAACAGAAATATTTATTAAAATGGAAGAATATATTCTGGACGCATCATTTAAAGCAAATAAAGAGGTGGTTATCGGGTTTTTATCCTGCATATAAGGTGCTGTAAGACTCCCATTTCAGGAGTTGGATAAATCTGTACTGCAATAAGTCTAAGTGGGGGATAACAGCACCTAAATGCCCTATTTCATAAGAGGCCTTTAGGACATACATACCATTACGGTACTAACAAGCCTTGGGGGGTGAATGAAAACCCCCACTGATGGAAGATTCACTTTATTGGGGGAGTAGTTTTCATTTCTGTAGCTAGCTGGTTATGTCTCTTCTTTTACATATTGGCTTATACCGAAAATAAGTTCTAGTAAACTCTCACTGTTTGAAAAGGGAAGGAGGGCTTTGCTGATCTGAAATAAGATTTGGACCGCAGCAACACAATGATCAAACGATCGTGTTAAAACAAAGAAAAACCGACTATCTTGGTAATAGGGAGTAGTCGGTTTGAATTAAAGCTTCAGCATACAAGCAGATGAATGGTTTCATTGCTTTAGCTGGTCAATTTCTGTTTTTAATTTACTGATAAGATTCTTAGCACGCTCCACTAAATCGTTTGGGAAATTTTCTTCTTCTCCATATTCAACGCCATGTGGATAGTAATGTTTGCCTAATAAAGGCGTCATTAGTTGAATGACGGCGTTTCCACGATCAACGTCACCTTCTATAGCGTAGCCTTGAACTCGAATATAGTATGTAATATTTTTCTCGTCAGAATCCATTCGATAATCATAGGTAACTCGCTCATAATCCCATTGCCCTGCCCGAATAAAAGCGTGTTTTGCCGTTACATGATCAAGCGGTTTTAAGTCAATCTTTACGTCTTCTAAGCCAGTATTTTCTAATTTCATTTTCCCCACCTCACCTTGTTATCCTCACTATACTATATTAGTATGAAATATAGCAACTTTCAATGAAAAAGGCATAGTTTATGCAAATATTTGCTCTATGTTCTATTTTTTATTATGATACAGTAAAATATTAGAGTAACTAGCATGATACTTTAAATGAAACATATATATCGTATAAAAAGGAGAAACGAATAATGCGATTTATACGAAATCTTTTACTATTAGCTGTAGTCGCCGTAGTCGGTTTTTATTTATTAGAAAGTAATGAAATATCACCACAAGAAACCATGCAAACGATTAGCGAGACTGTGAAGGAAAAGGAGCAATTGCTTAAAACGAAAAAAGTGCCGGAAGAAAGACCAGACATTGCTTTAGAGGGCGATATATTTCAATGGTATGGGAAGTCAAGTGGCCAATTACAAGAAGAACTTGGAGAACCAGTTAGAAAGGATCCAAGCGCTTACGGTTATACTTGGTGGGTTTATACAAATGAAAAAGACCAATATATTCAATTTGGAATTATGGATGGTACCATTCACACCATTTATGCTACTGGAAAAGGAACGAATATAAAACCTGTAGCTATTGGAGAAAGCTATGAAAAGGTGCAAAAACACTTCACATTTTCTGAAGAAGTAAATTATCGAAATGGGCTTGCCTCTTTTACCTTTAAACTTAATGCAAACGATAGAAAAACACGCCCATTAGTGAAAATTTCCGATTCTATATTTATGCAGCTTTATTTCGATACATTTCAACAGCAGTTATCCTCTGTGCGAATATTGGATATCAATACGTTATTAAAGCATCAACCTTATGAAATACAGTATAGAGGAGAGCTTCCTAAAAAGCCAAGCTTAGATGATCATCAGTGGGCAAAAATTGAAGCTGGAATGGAACGGCAAATATTTGATATCACGAATATCATGCGACAACAACGAGATAAAGAAAAATTGCAGTGGGAAAAATCAGTTGGTGAAGTTGCTTTTTTACACAGTAAAGATATGGCAGTAAATAAATATTTTTCTCATTCAAGTCAAGATGGGAGAGGGCTGAAGGAACGTCTTGACGAAGGAAAGGTTGCTTTTGTAGCAGCTGGTGAAAATATTGCGGCACAATATCCAGACGCTGCTGCTGCAATGGAAGGCTGGTTAAATAGTGAAGGTCACCGAGAAGCATTATTAAGTGAAAAATACACACACTTAGGTGTCGGCGTTTATCGTCTATACTATACACAAAACTTCTTGGCCAAGCCTTTTTAAGAAGTAAATTGGTCTATGGATTTCAGAGTTACGTAATTCTACCACATCACGATGTGGAAGGTGCCCATTCTGCTATTTAAAACAGAAGTTACCATGAGCGCCTAGCGAGATAAAACCGGCTAGAAGTAGTATTTGATGACTGCTTCTAGCCGGTTTTTAATTTGGGCTCTACAAATATTTGTTGGGGTTAAGAAATAATTCAGAAATAAAAAACACGTCAACTCCATTTTTGTTAAACTTGAATTACCACAAAACAAGTAAAGGGGTTGTTAGTAATGGAATTCTAACATTTCTTTACCTGATTTGGAAGGCTCAGTTATTTATCCCGCATATAAGATGCTGTAAACCCCCACTTCAGGAGTTGGATAATCTGGTGCTGAAAATAAGTCTAAGCGGAGATAACAGCACCTAAATGCCCTATTTCGTAAAAGGCCTAGGTCATACCCTTAGGCTACTAATAAGCCGTGGGGGATGAATGAAAACCCGCGCTGATGGAAGATTCACTTTACGAAAATGGTCGATATGTCTGCGCTCATTGCGATAAGCGTTTTTTACGAAAAAAATGAAGAGGCTGATTAACCGCCCACGAACAAAGGCGCAGGGCGCACGTTTAGCAACGTAGCGAATGGAACGAATCAACTAAAGATAAAGGAATCATGCCCCTGCAACCAGGGGTATGCCGACGTCGGGCGGCAAGCCCGTTTTTAGTCGGCCTTCCCCTTAGCGACGAACCGATGATGACTTATCGTAGGGCGCATTTCTAAAGTCGCCTAGTTGCTGGGCGCTGAAGCCGGACGTGGCTATTCAGTTATTCCCTTATCCCAAAGCAACAAACTTTATACTTTCTTATCTTTGAACAAAGGCGCAGGGCGCCCGTTTAGCAACGTAGTGAATGGAACGAATCAACGAAGATTAAAGGAATCATGCAACTAAAACTGGGGTATGCCGACGTTTGGGCGGCAAGCCCGTTTTTAGTCGGTCTCCCTCTTAGGGACAAACCGATGATGACTTATCGTAGGGCGCATTTCTAAAGTTGCCTAGTTGCTAGGCGATGGAGCCGGACGTGGCTATCCGGTTATTTCGTTATCCCCAAGCACCTCATTTTTACTCCCTTTCATATCTTAAAAAAAGGGAGCGATTTCCGTGGAATGGCAGCAAGACAAGATAATAAATGAGAGCGAGCTATTTCTGTCTCACCCAACTTTGCCTTAGAACCTTAATTTGAGATTCATTATCCTGTCAAAAATTTGTTTAATCACAAGCGTTCATAATAGACATAAACTAATTAGTACATATGACTATGTGTAAAAGAGGTGAATTCGAATGAGTGATCGACATTTACACCCTTCAGTAACTGCTTTCAAGCAATTCATAAATAAACATCCGAAATTAATTGAGGATGTTCGAAAAAGTGGAAGACCGTGGCAAGACGTGTACGAAAAATGGGCATTACTAGGTGAAGATGATCCTTATTGGGACAAATTTAAACAAACGGATACAAACAAAAATAAAAGCAAAAAAGAACACAATCAGACGAATGAGAATAATAAGGAATTATTTAGCCAGCTATTAAAAATGGCAGAATCCATGGATTTAGATAAAATACAACGTCAAGTGGAGCAATTTAGCTCATCTGTTACTACGATTCAGGAAATTATTTCCCAATTTAAACAAACAAAGGATACGAAACAGCCAACAAATGAACGTATGGGGTGGTTTCGTGATTAAGGAGCATAAACATGGATCCGTTATGTTATAACTATTTAGAGCAGCACCCGGAGTTATTGCAATTTGTTCGGATGAATCCGGTCTGGTATCGCTATTTATCTCGGGACCCCTCTTTATTACCAGAAATGAGAAAGGAAGCCAAACATTTTTATGGGAAAACATTTCCTCAGCGAGTAGAGAGGGTAAACAATCACTTGCAAATGGTTAGAATGTTAATGCAGTTTGCTGGAGCAATGAAGGATTAAATATTTTCACATGCTATAAAAAATGGTACTATGAAGTGGGAGGTGTATAGGGTGATAGCGACAATGGACTATGTAGCAATCCTCGATCGTTCAGAGGAATTAGGAAAAATGATCTTGGATTCTGATGTCATGGAAGCCTATCGTCATTCTCAAAAAGAATTACATGAAGATAAAGAGGCTCAGAAGCTTGTTCAAGCTTTTTCATCCATCAAGGAGCATTACGAGGATGTACAGCGATTTGGCAGATATCATCCAGATTACAATACAATTATGAAGGAAGTGCGGAAAGTAAAGCGAGAAATGGATATGAATGACAAAGTAGCTTCCTTTAAAATCGCTGAGCGCAATTTGCAGCAATTATTGGACGAAATTAGTCAATATCTAGCATATAGCGTTAGCGAACAAATCAAAGTTCCTAAAGATGGCGCGGCTTTAAGTGAAAGTGGTTGCGGTTGTGGAAGTGGCGGCGGCTGTGGCTGTGCTGTATAATTGCTTTATTAGTATATCAATCCTTTATATATAGCAAATAGCGAATTGGATTGGAAAAAATGCTTTCCATGTGCTAATAACGGCTGATATGTGATCTAAAAAGGAGATGACAAGATATCTGTTAATGAATGGGATTACAATTCGCTCGCATTCAAACAACCATCTCTTCTCCTTTTTGGTCACATTATGAATATATACATAATCATCACCAATAATTTACATGATAAATAGTAAGTGAGGTTAAAAATAATGCGCACAAAACGTCAAGGCTTAATCGTTTGGTTCCAGCACATGAAAAATTTAAAACAAATCAAACGATACGGTCATCTATTGTATAGTTCCAAAAAATTAAAGTATGCTGTCATATACGTGGATCAAGAAGAATTAGAAAAAATCGAAAAAAAACTTTTGAAGTTTACATTTGTTTCTAAAGTTGATAGATCGTATAAACCATTTGTTGAAACAAACTTTGAAAATGCGAAACCAGATAAAGCAAAACAGTATGATTATAAAATGGGAATATAGGAAAGAGGGCTTGTTATTCCGCATATAAGGTGATGTAGACTCCCACTTCAGGAGTTAAATAATCTGTACTGCAACAAGTCTAAGTAGGAGATAACAGCACCTAAATGCCCGGTTCGTTCAGAGGACTTTAGGACATACTATTACGGTACTAACAATCGGTGGGAGATGAATAAAAACCCCCACGGATTGAAGATTCACTTTATCAGCAGAAAAAACATTGGATAAAGTTTGTTGCTTTATTTCACAAAAAGAAAAAACCTGCAGAAAAAGTTCTACAGGTCCTTTTGTTTCCTTATAAAGAAAACAAAAAGGCAAAGGGAGAGGAGAAACCGGAAGAAGAACTTATGGGGAAGTGTAAGTCTTCTCCGTTTAATGAAACAGCCAAAGTAATCTATAGCTGATTCATTACACTAGTATGGACGTTCCGATGAATAATATACATGTCTCCCCATTATTTTTTAATACTCTTGTTATTATTGTTCGTTTCCACGCTTTTGTGATAGGATAAATGTCGAATAATGGTAAACGTGGAGGTGAAGCAATGCGGATAATTGCTGGAGAATATAAGGGAAGACAATTAAAATCAGTTCCTGGCCATCTGACTCGTCCGACGACAGATAAAGTAAAAGAAGCAGTATTTCAAATAATGGGACCTTTTTTTGATGGTGGGGATGCCTTAGATTTATTTGCTGGCAGTGGTGGGTTAGGAATAGAAGCATTAAGCCGAGGAATAGATCGGACGATTTTCGTGGATAAGTCACCACAAGCGATACATATCATAAATGAAAATTTACAAAAGTTAAAGCTTGAGGAACGGTCTGAAGTATTTCGTGCAGATGCTTTTCGAGCCTTACAAGCAGCTGCTAAGCGCAGCTTTTCTTTCAAGTTAGTGTTATTAGATCCCCCTTACGGAAAGGTGAAGCTTGAAAAAATTCTGCAAAAATTATTGGACTTGGAACTGGTAGCTACGAATACATGGGTTTATTGTGAACATGATACATCTGAACAATTACCTGCTGCACATCCTCGTCTATCCATTGTCAAACAAGCGAACTATGGGGGGACAATTTGTATAACGATCTATAAAGTTAATTAGAAGGGAGCGCTTATCTTGACTAGATTGGCGATATGTCCGGGTAGTTTCGATCCAGTAACGTATGGACACTTGGATATCATTCAACGAGGAGCTAAAATTTTTGATCATGTAATTGTTGCTGTTTTTAATAATCAATCAAAAGATCCTTTATTTACAGTAAAAGAGAGGATGAAATTATTAGAAGAGTGTACAAGCCACTTACCAAATGTTACTGTTGATTCATCAAGCAGTTTGCTAATGGATTATGCGAAATCAAAAAATGCTCAAGCTGTTATACGTGGCTTGCGAGCAGTTAGTGATTTTGAATATGAAATGCAAATCACATCGATGAATAGGCAGCTTTATGAAGATATTGAAACTTTTTTTATGATGACGAATAATCAATATTCATTTTTGAGCTCGAGTATTGTTAAAGAAGTTGCAAAATATCGTGCTAATGTTAGTGACATGGTTCCCAAAGCGGTTGAAGAAGCGTTGGCACTTAAATTCAAATAATCATTCTCTCTCGTAGTTACATACAAAAAGAGATTGTTAATTCTTCTCCATTCGAATGAAATTTAAGAAGACCTCCCCCCTCAAAAAGAACAAATTTATTATCCATAATTATTATATCGGGAAGCTGAGGTGGGAGGTTTGTATCGATCCTCTCTGTTTAATCGAACAAAGGCGCAAGCGCCCGTTTAGCAACGTAGCGAATGGAACGAACAACCAAAGATTTAGGAATCATGCCACTAAAAACAGGGGTATGCCGACGCCTGAGCGGCAAGCCCGTTTTTAGTCGGCCTTCCCCTTAGCGACGAACCGATGATGACTTATCGTAGGGCGCATTTCTAAAGTCGCCTAGTTGCTGGGCAATGGAGCCGGACGTGGCTTCGGTTATTTCGTTATCCCCAAGCGCCTAAATTTATACTTTTTTATCTCTTAAAAAAAGCATAGCCCCCTTGCTCGTGCATCCTTTATTACTTCTTATGAACCTATTGGTGGGAGTTATGATTATCCTATTTTTTTCTTCGATAGTATAAAAGAATAATAGAAATTCCAACAAAGGATATGGTGAGCAATGGTCCGATGGCTGCCAAATTTTCCAGAATTAAAAGCCACAGGTTTTCAGGCACATCATGGTTTACCGGAACTACTTCCATATCAAAGACTTTCCTATCAATATACAAAGGCTTGTAGAACAAAATCGTTAATATACTAGCAAATACGCCATGAAGAATACGTGCAAAAAAATACGGAGCAAACCGGATATCGGTTTTTGCCAAAATACTTGCAACTTGTGCTTGCACAGAAAAACCATTAAAACCGAGAATGAAACTGACTAACACTGCTTGTACTAGCAACGTATCTTGAACAACAGAGATGCTTTGAACACCAATTGTTATTTCAAATAGGCCAGATAGTAATGGAAGCCCAAAATCTTTAGATATCGATGCGAAATTTAATAATTTTCCTAAAAAATGAGCTATAAATGTGGATATTCCGCTTAAGAAAAGCAATTTCGTTAATACGGAAAATAGAACGATAAATCCCCCGACCATTACTAAGGTTTTGACAGAATGAATGACAGCATCTCCTAAAACTTCCCCAAGTGGTCGATCATCATTCATCCTCGTCCGGTGCATCGCTGTAAAAGCTTTACGTACCGAATATTTGGATGATTCATTTCTTTTGTTTTGGTTTTTTTTGTCCTTCTTTTTTCCATAAAACCGCATGCAAATCCCAACAAATGTGTTACTTAAATAATGACATACTGCCAGCAATACTCCTAAAGAGCTATTTTGAAAAAAGCCTACTGAAATGGCGGCGAAAATAAATAGTGGGCTTGATGCATTTGTAAATGATACTAATCGCTCTGCTTCAATTCTCGTTAACTGCTTTTCTTCTCTTAGTCGTGCACTAATTTTAGCCCCTGTAGGGTAGCCACTCGCCATTCCCATAAACCAGCCAAAGCTGCCTACTCCTGGTATATTAAACAGAGGGCGCATAATCGGTTCGAATAGAATGCCAATAAATTGGACGACACCAAAACTAATAAGTAATTCTGCAATAATAAAAAATGGAAGTAAAGAAGGGAAAACTACTTCCCACCAAAGATTTAAACCACGTATACTTGCTTCTAATGATTGATCAGGAAATTTTACCAAAGAAATGGCGATCGATATAGTTATCATAGAAAGAAGGAGTGTTTTTAGTATTTGCGCCAATAGTGATGCCCCCTAAGATTTTACCTTACTCTGTACTTATTTAAATGTTAGTAGTAAAATTGGAATATCGTTTCATGCAAATAGATGTTTAGCTCGTCTTCTGTTTTTGTTTGTACAAGTATACTTAAATATACGCTTGTGCATAGTGATTTTATGCCACACAATTTCATAAGCATGCAAAATTGCCCAATAGCTGAATATGACACAGCGATTTATCTTGGGAGCTGGTTCTAAAGATTCTAATTTGCATTCGTGAGTCAACACCGTTTATCATGCGTTTACTATCTTAATAACTTGGTTCTTTACGGAAAATAATTGTGAAATAATATGGTACAAACGCATACATATTTGGAGTGGAATGTTAGATAGCTATTTTACGGATAAATAGTCAATTGTTCGTATGCGGGGGGTAGGAAATGAAGAAAAAACATATTGTTCATATATTGCTTGTTATATTAGCAGTATATTTTTTAGCAATATTTCAATTGCCATATTATATTTATAAACCTGGCAGTGCAGATGCACTTAATCCGATTGTAGAGGTGGAAGATGGTTACTCTAGTAAGGGAGATATGCATTTAGTAACGGTTAGTGGCGCTCAAGCAACTCCTATGCAGTTTCTACTGGCAAAAATATTGCCACATCATGATGTATTACCGATTGATGAAGTGTTTCCTGAAGGGATCACAGACGACGAATACATGCATGTACAGTTACAAATGATGGAAAACTCTCAAGAAGCTTCTACAGTAGTAGCTTATCAAGCAGCGGATAAACAGATTTCTATTGATTATAATGGCGTATATGTTGCCATGGTTGTAGAAAATATGCCGGCGGAAGGTAAATTGAAAATGGGTGATCGTATCATCCGGGTTGATGACAAAAAAATAACGCAAGCAGATGATCTACTTGATTATATCCAAACGAAGCGAGCTGGTGACACTATATCTGTGGAATTTGTCAGAGATGACGAAACAATGACAGAATCCATTACATTGAAAGAATTAAAAGACTTAGATAATAAGCCGGGGATTGGAATCCAGTTAGTAACCGATCGTGCTGTTTCTGTCGATCCAGAAGTAAAATTCTCCAGTGGCCAAATTGGGGGACCTAGTGCTGGTTTAATGTTCTCCTTAGAAATTTATGATCAGCTGACGAAGGAAGATATAACAAAAGGATATGAAATAGCTGGAACAGGAGAAATAGATTATGATGGCAATGTATACCGTATAGGTGGCATTGATAAGAAAGTTGTAGCAGCCGATAAGGAAGGTGTAGACATTTTCTTTGCTCCAAATGAACAAGGCAAAAAAGGATCCAATTATCAAGTTGCTCTTGAAACAGCAAAAGAAATTGAAACAGATATGAAAATTGTTCCAGTTGATACATTCGAGGATGCTATTACTTATTTAGAAGAATTAAAATAAATGTAAAAGACCTGCCCTTTTAGATAATTGTTGGAGGCAGGTTTTTTTATCCCGTATATAAGGTGCTGTAAACCTCCCACTTCAGGAGTTGGATAATCTGTACTGCAACAAGTCTAAGTGGGAGGTACCAGCACCTAAATACCCGATTCGTTTATCTAACAATCAGTGGGGAATGAATGAAAACCCCCACTGATTGAAGATTCACTTTATGATGAAACTGGAAGTATTTCCTGTATTGGTAAAACGGTTTAACTATTTATGGTTGCTGAAAATAGGAGGCTGAAACTCTTGTTTGAGCATATTTTGTTTTTTTGCTGCAGGAAGGATACTGTAATAAGCATGACTTGCTCGTTCTTCCATCTCTAGCATCGGGTGCATGTGCCGAGTCATACTATGAATGAGTGGCGTTGGCAATTCTTTCTTACACTCGCGTAAGTATTTCTGTCCTTGTTTTGTAAATCCAAGAATCCGTATATAGGGTATTGCTGCTAAATTATGTAACATCTCCATGTCTTGTTTTTTTGTGTTAGTTAAAATATGTACAAACATACGTTGTAATCTTGTCCATGTATACCTTTTTGTTTTAAGTTTTTCCATCCAATCGTAAAAAGAATCTGCCTGTTTCGCTGTTTTTTTAATCCGGTGTTCTAATCCTTCATCAACACCTTGAATCGAAGCAAGCTCTTGTGCAGTCATTGTAGAAACCCGATAATGAAGCAATGGGAAATATGCTTCCCACGTATGCCAAGTTGAAGTAGTTTGTTTGTAAGCAGTCAATTGTTCATACGTTGGCTCTGGAATTGCATTGCGGATCGAGGGAGAAATCGCTCCTTCTTTCAGCATTGTTTCTCTAATACTTGTCGCGCTTGCTATGGAACCTGTAATCGTTCTATCATGATAGTCGCTTTGACTTCGTTGAATAGTAAGGGGTTTAATTGGCAAATGATAATCATAGATCGTTTTTACATAGCTAAAACCTAATATATTATTTGGTTGTGTTAAATTCCTGTAAGCTAGTCCAATTTGTTCATAAGCATTTTTACTTGCTTCAGGAAATGCTAAACCAGCATTCAAATTTAGTTTAAGAGCGTGGTTGTATGCTTCTAAATTGGCAGTCAATTGTTTATAACTATTGGTAAAAGAGGTTATCTCTCCTGATTCACTGCCGAAGCATATGCTGGAAACTTGCAAAGCATGGAGGGTAAGCACTGCTCCTTTTGCAAACCATTCACTACTTTGTACTGCAAATGCGTAAGGGAGTTCCACTACAATATCCACGCCACCTTGAAGAGCGGCGTATGTTCGATGAAATTTATCAATGATTGCAGGTTCGCCACGTTGCAGGAAAGGGCCGCTCATAACGGCAATTATGCAATCAGCTTTAGTAATTTTTTTTGCGCTTTGAACGTGATAAACATGTCCATTATGAAAAGGATTATATTCAACAATTAATCCACATGCTTTCATTAATACCAACTCCATGAAAAAGGATTTTGACTTAGTTAAACAGTGTCCACCACTATTTGTTGGACAAGTTAAGAATTTTTTCTAGACAGGTAATATGAGTAGAAGCCACTAATAGGGTGCAACACTTCGGAACGAAATGAATCATAGCTTCCCTTTATTTTATCAGAACAGGGCTATATTCGCATTAAGGATAAAATAATGGAATGCACCTTTTAGCCTCTAACTGTGATTTGTGACTTCATTCGTGCAAATTTCATAGGGGTGTTTACCCTCTGTTCCATACTGGTTGAAAAATAAAACTATAGCATGATATTACTGCATGTTAAAGTGTGGTATAAAGACATACTAGTGTTTTCAGGTTTCCTATATGATATAGTGGAATGGAAGTGGTGAAGGAGGGAATTGTGTAAAGAGAATATGTTGACAAAACTCTTTTTTTCTTTTAAAATTACTCTTGTTGCCTTGAGGTGATAATGATGAAATTTGCATTAGCTCAGTTAAAGAAAAATGCTTATAAGGAACCTTTTACTTTTACAGACACGGAAGATGTTTCCGAACTGGAAGTAATGAACAACGATATTCGTCATATAGGTGAAGTCGAAGTTCAAGGAACGTGCTTTTTCCAAGAAGATAATGTTATTTTTTCCTTGCGTATTTTTGGTGAAATGGTGCTTCCGTGCGCGCGAACGCTAGTAGATGTTCGATATCCGTTTGATATTGAAACAGAAGAGATATTTACAACGTCTTTGTATAGAACGGAAGATGAAATTGATGCTGAAATTCACCCAATTGAGGGAGCGGTGCTTGACTTAACCCCTCTAATCAAGGAAAATATCCTACTAGAGGTTCCGTATCGCGTATTTTCAGATGAAATGAACAGCCAAGCGGATTGTATAACAGAAGGCAAAGGCTGGCAATTTATTTCAGAAGAAAAGAACGCAAACACAATAGATGAGCGTTTTAAAAAATTGGAAACATTGTTTAAAGACAATGATAAGAACAAATAAGTTTGGTTCTTATCTTTCTATAAAGGAGGTGTAAGTCATGGCAGTACCTAAAAGAAGAACTTCAAAAAAAGTAAAAAATCAACGTCGTACACATAAAAAATTACACGTACCTGGCATGGTGGAATGTTCAAATTGTGGAGAATTAACAAAACCACACCATGTATGTAAAGCATGTGGGCACTATGATGGGAAAGAAGTAGTAAGTCAGTAAATAAAACAATCATTTGTTAAATTGATGAAGCAGCGAGCTGAGAAACAATCTCCTTTGATTCTCGGATCTTATTCATTCTAGAATTAAATGCTATTAAAAAGTAGGTCACCAAAAGTGGGCTGCTTTTTTGCATAAGAAATGATACGACGCGTGCCTTTTTAAAAAGTAGCTTGCTTTTTCAAGGGAACTTAAGATTTTAGTCTTTGTTCTACTTTTAGCAGGGGATAAAGAGAAGTCACCTTTCCACGTATAAGGTGCTGTAAGACACTCACTTCAGGAGTTGGATAATCTGTACTACCACAAGTCTAAGTGGGAGATAACAGCATCTTAAATTCCTTTTTCGTAACCGGCATTTAGGTCATACCATTACGGTACGAACAAGCCGTGGGGGGGTGAATGAAAACACCTACAGAATGAAGATTCACTTTATCGCGTGCGTTAAAGTTCCTGTTTGTACGTCACTAACCGATTGCGTTCGTTTTTGTTTTTTGTATAGTATTCTTATTTTACTTTTGAGAGACTCTTGTAAAGCGTTTCGGATCGTTTAGCTGCTCACATGTTAACCTTTACCTCCTGATTATCTCCTCCTTTGTTTTGTAGTTAAAACTTCTCCAAATTGTATGTCGGTAAATAATGATTTAAACTTTTGTCACTTCAGCGGGTAGAAATGAATAGCTGTCGATAAGGAAATAATCAAAAATCTAATAAAAAACATAAACCTTTTAGTCTATCACTCCTAGTTTTTGCATACATTGATAGCAAATGTATAAGGAGGGGTGTTATGAGTGTAACAAGGCAAGATGCTTGGACGAAAGATGAAGATATCCTACTAGCAGAAACCGTTCTACGTTATATAAAAGAAGGGAAAACACAATTAGAGGCGTTCAAGGAAGTAGCTCATAGACTGTCTAGAACTGCTGCAGCCTGTGGGTTTAGATGGAATGCCACCATTCGTAAGCAATATCAAAAAGAGGTGCTAAAAGCGAAAGAGGCGCGCAAGAATGATAATATCAACTATAGCTGGTATGTTTCAGAGCCAGGTCACCATGATCCGCTTGAAACAGTCATTTCCTTACTAGAAAAGATAAAGGCTGGCAATGAACAAATTACATCGGAGCATTTGGACGATCACACGGAACATATGAAGCATTTAGAGAAAGAAAATGAGGAATTAAAAAACGCTTTGCTTCGCTACGAGAAAGCTTGGAAAGAGATAGGGGACTTATGGAATTCGGTTGTGTCGGAAAGAGAAATAAAGAAAGAGACGTGTGAGTAATTTTTTCATTTTTTCAGTGCAATTTATATTAAATCATGTACATGAAAAGAGAACGAAAGACATGAATAAACAAAAATTCATGTCTTTAATTCTTGATCCGGATTGCTCTTAGTCCGTTGTTTGAATTTCTTTAACTCCTTCGGGCATCCAAATAAGTGGATTCTCCCCTAAATCACGCTCCATTTTGTATTGGGCCTTTTGGAAACCCATTTTTTCCCAAAAGCCATGAGAATTAATGCGCGGGTTTGTTTTAATTGGTAGCTGATAGCTTTTAGCAAAATCAACTAATGCTTTTCCATAGCCTTTGCCTTGATACTCGGGCAGAACCTCTAATTTCCATAAAGTTAAATAATCCTGAGGTGGGTCAAAATAAAAATCATACTTTTGTTTTACTTTATAAAGGCTCATTCGAGCAATTAAGCTGTCCCCAATATAAATCCCGTAGAACGGAGAGTCACTTTGATTTTCCACCAGATTATTTTCTAAATCTTCCAACATAGATAACTCTTGGTTTCCGTATTCTTTAAAGCGCTTAAATTTCTCCAATGTTTTATAATTGATCATAAGTTTTTCAACTTTCACCTTATCCATCATCCTACCCCCTTGCCAATATAAATCATCTGTTTTTGTAGAATTATTTTGGCTTTTCTATGTATTTATTATAATATAAATAAGACGAAGATCAAAATAAAGTGAAGCGCATTTACGTAGGTTTTAATTTGTGAAAATGTTCATTTAGTTATATATAAGAAGTGTAAATTAGTAGTTTACCCATCCGTATTTAAAGATGCAAATTCTCTCGCATATAAGGTGCTGTAAGACTCCCACTTCAAGAGTTAGATAATCTGTACTACCACAAGTCTAAGTGGCACCTAAATGCCCTATTTCGTAAGAGGTCTTTAGGACATACCCTTAGGCTACTAACACTCAGTGGGGGATGAATGAACACCTTGAGTGAAGATTCACTATATCGGAGGTATGAGACAATCGTGAAAAATGGAATTATATATTTGACCGCATTTTTTATTTCAATACCTTTTATGGCGACATGGCTTACCTATCTTTTTAGTTATAAACTGACACAAAAACAAATAAAATCTTTTCATCTGGCAGTATATTGGACAACCCCGTTGTACTTGATAGCTGTGACTTTAATGGTAGAAATGATTATTGGAGTATCGATAGCTGGAGTAATCATGATTTTACTACTTATTTTGTTAATCGGAATTCTTTTTTTGCAATGGAAACAACAAACGGAAGTGCTCTTGTTCAAGGCAATAAAATTAACGTGGCGGATTTCATTTTTAGCGTTTGGTTTGTTATATGGGATGCTCATCATAACTGGAATTTTACAGCGGATCTTTTTTAATATCTGATTTTCAAACAGATCGCATGAAATTTTAAAATTTTTTAGGTACAATACATGAAGGACATTACATATAAAGGAGCATGAATCTATGCGGATCGAACCTATCAAATTAAAGCAACAAAATAAATTAATCGAAGACTATCGGAATAATGAGCCGAGCATTCAGCCATTTTTTGATTATCCCGCATTTGGTGAATGGGAGCATAGGTATCATGATCTGCAAAAAAGAACGTTTAAACGTCAGGAATTATGCGATTGTTTACAAATGATAAATAGCCAATGGAAGGCGCCGGAAGCAACGCGAAAAAATATTGATAGATTGCGTCATCCCGAAGCTGTAACGGTTATTGGGGGACAGCAGGCCAGTCTGTTGTCTGGTCCTTTGTATACGATTAATAAAATTATTTCCATTATACATTTAGCGAAACAACAAGAAGAAGAGTTGAGAGTTCCAGTAATCCCTATTTTCTGGATAGCGGGTGAGGATCATGATTTTGCTGAGGTAAATCATGTTTATTTGCAAGAGGAACAACAGATGCAAAAATATGTATTAAAACAGCAAGTGCGTTCTAAAACAGCTCTATCAGACATTCGAATTGATCATGATAAAGCGAAACAATGGCTAGACGAGCTGTTTGAAAAATTAACAGAAACAAACCATACAAAAACATTATATGATGAAATGAATAAATGCTTAGCTTCCTCTCTTACATACGTTGACTTCTTTGCCAAGCTTATTTATCATTTTTTCCCAGAAGAAGGCTTAGTATTAATGGATTCTGGCAATAAATCCATCCGTCAATTGGAAAGTGATTTCTTTGTGGAAATGATTGAAAATCAACCTA
Source organism: Virgibacillus pantothenticus (assembly GCF_018075365.1). Classification (GTDB taxonomy): domain Bacteria; phylum Bacillota; class Bacilli; order Bacillales; family Amphibacillaceae; genus Virgibacillus; species Virgibacillus pantothenticus. The sequence continues at coordinate 2,174,469 of NZ_CP073011.1, read as the reverse complement.
AAATCAGTGAATCGGTATGTGATTCATTAGAGCAATTACAATCTTTAGGTTACACTATAGATTTATCAGTTGCACCGTCAGATGGTCATTTATTTTATTATCAGGATGACGAACGAATATTACTGCAACGCACAGACACAGGCGAATGGATAGGCAAACAAAACGAGGTTCATTTTACAACAGAACAGTTGAAACAAATTGCTAAACTAACTCCTGCGCAATTGAGTAATAATGTAGTTACCCGTCCGTTAATGCAAGAAATGCTATTTCCAAATCTTGCATTTATAGCTGGCCCTGGAGAAATCGGTTATTGGTCTGCGCTAAAGTCAGCTTTTCATCAATTGCAAATGAAAATGCCACCCGTTGTACCGAGGCTTTCTATATCGGTCATTGACCGCACGATTGAAAAGGCATTGCATGATTGCCAAATGAGCGCTGAGCAAGTGATTAATGGAAGGGTAGCGGATGAAAAAGAGGCTTGGCTAGCAAATACATCCTATCCTTCTATAAAACAGATTGCCCAAGAGGTACAAGAGCAGATAATCGACGTGCATGCGCCGCTAAGAGAATTGGCCGCATCCATGAGAGACGATTTAGGCGCGATAGCTGAGAAAAACCTTAATTATATACAAGACCACATCCAATACTTGGAAAAACGCTTAGTGAAAGCTTGGCAATGTAAACATCAAAATGATTTAGCGAAGTTTGATATACTCCAATGCGTCTTACACCCCGAAAATGGATTGCAGGAACGCATCTGGAACCCGTTACCTTGGTTAAATATCTACGGGATATCATTTGCAAGCAGCTTACTCCGGCATTCATATACCTTTCGCAACTCCCACTATGCGGTATACCTATAGGGATATAATACGAAGTTTTTATCGTAAAACTTCCACTTCAAGTGTCGGAGGTGACAAAGAAATCACGTGTGGGTAACGGCATCTAAATTTCCGATTCGCTTAGGTTGGCTGTGATGTGAGGAGCTATTGTAATAGAATAGCTACGTTAGCGACACACTCCACACAGAAAAAGTGTATTCTCTTTTTCAAGGGAACTTATGATTTTGACCATTCTTTTACTTCTAATTAGTAAGATAGAAGAAAACCATGTAACTAGTTGTATGGTCTGCCCTTCAAGCTTATGAAGTGCATTCCAAAAGGGTAAATGGGAAATCCAACTGTAAAATCAACTGCCTGATCCTGTTCAGAAGCCTTTAGGTCTAATTTTTGCAGTACAAAATCATGTATGGATAGCCGTCTAAATGGAAGCTTCCCATCCCCCCCACTTTAAATAAAAAATGAGCGAAAAGACTGTCATAGCAATGAAGGCAGTCTTTTTTTGTTAGCAATAAAATAGTTCTTATTTCCTAATTTTTAACCAGTGCAAGCAATTTTTAAAAAATTGGTGGTGAATAGTGGGGGGATGTGGTAATATAGGGAATACGAAGGTGGGGCGGACTATATGTTTATGGGTGAATTCCAACATAACATTGATACGAAAGGCAGAATAATTGTCCCTTCCAAGTTTCGCGAACAGCTTGGAGAAAGCTTTGTCGTGACTCGAGGATTGGATCAATGTTTATTTGTTTACCCCATGACTGAATGGAAAATATTGGAAGAAAAACTAAAAAAGCTCCCACTAACGAAAAAAGATGCCAGAGCGTTTACACGATTTTTCTTTTCTGGCGCAGTTGAATGTGAAATTGATAAACAGGGTAGAATAAATATTCCGCAAACATTACGAAATTATGCAGCAATTGAGAAAGAATGTGTTGTTATTGGTGTTTCGAATCGAATTGAAATATGGTCGAGTGAACATTGGGATTCGTATGTTACCGACTCTGAAGAATCTTTTGCAGAAATTGCGGAGAACTTAATGGATTTTGATATTTAAAGCTATTACAGTAGCTTGCTTGAAAAAGAAATGGGTGTTTATATGTTTGAACATAAAAGTGTTTTAAAAGAAGAGACGATTCAAGGACTTGCTATTAAAGCCGATGGCGTGTATGTCGATTGTACGCTTGGTGGTGGCGGTCACTCAGAAGCAATTGCCTCGATACTTGGAGAGAATGGGCTATTACTTGGTTTTGATCAGGATATTCTTGCATTAGAGGCTGCAAAGGATCGTTTGCAGGCATATAAGAATCGTATGAAGTTCATTCATGCTAATTTTAGTGAACTTGAAGCGGTGTTAGCTAAAGAAAATATTAGTCAGGTTGATGGTGTTCTATTTGATTTAGGGGTTTCCTCTCCACAACTTGATAGAGGGGAGCGCGGCTTTAGTTATCAACATGATGCGAGATTAGATATGCGTATGAATCAACAACAAGAATTGGATGCCTTTCGTATCGTTAACGATTGGTCTTTTCAGGATTTGGTGAAGATTTTCTATCAATATGGTGAGGAAAAATTCTCCAAACAAATTGCTCGAAAAATAGAAGAACGTAGAAAGACAGCCCCCATTGAAACCACGTATGATTTAGTTGATATTATCAAAGAGGCAATCCCTGCCCCTGCTCGACGTAAAGGCGGTCATCCTGCTAAACGTGTATTTCAGGCATTAAGAATTGCGGTAAACGATGAGCTCGATGTGTTTAATGACGCCTTACATCAAGCGGCAAAGGTAATCGGTATAAATGGGCGAATAGCAGTAATTACCTTTCATTCGTTAGAGGATCGCCTTTGTAAACAAGCTTTTAAAAAATGGAGTACAGATAAAGAAACCCCACGTCATTTACCGATATTGCCAAAAGAAAACGAAGCACCATTTCGCTTAATAACCAGAAAGCCAATTGTTGCCACTTCAGATGAGTTGGATGAGAATAGAAGGTCTCGATCTGCCAAGCTTCGCATCGTAGAAAAAGTAGGCGAATGGAGAGATGAATTTACTTATAAGGAAGGGTGGAGGAAATAATGAGTGCAAATCATGCAAGAAGTTGGGAACAGATAAAACCGCAAAGAACCCCTAAACGTGAACAAACGAACCCTGTAAAAGTAGCCAAGCAAGGCTGGATAACAAAAGGGGAAAAAATCATTTATTCGATTATTGGGCTATTCATTGTAGTGGCTTGTGTTTACATGGTTTCATTTGCTTCTTCCACAGACTCGATTAATCGTGACATGCAAGAATTGGAGAGTAAAGTAAAGGCACAACAATCCGAGAATGATCTATTATCAGATGAAATCAAAAAACTAAGTCGTCCAGAACGAATCATTGAGATTGCGAAGAAAAACGGCTTACAAGTTCAGGATGCAAAGGTTAGGCAGGCACAATCTATCGATTAATTTCATTCAAGGAGAACGGATAGGTTATGAGGAAAAATAAAACAACGCATTTTATGGCAGGGATTTTTATCATCCTTTTCGTCGGCATTTTTTTAACTTTATCGGGAAGGTTTCTCTATATTCAAGCAACCGCAGAAATTGACGGTGTTTCTTTAAAGAAGTGGGCAGATAAACAGCGTACGTCTACTTATAAACTGCCTGCAGAACGCGGGAAAATCTATGACAATAATGGAATGACACTCGCTTATGATCAGCCGAGCTACAGAATCTTCGCCATTGTTCAAGAAGCTTATTCGGACGGTGCGGAAGAACCAAGGCATGTGAAAGAACCACGAAAAACAGCTGAGCAATTAGCTCCTTTATTGGATATGAAGGAAAGCGATATAGAGAAACGCTTACAGGAAGGGATTGATAATGATCGCTTCCAAGTAGAGTTTGGAAATAAAGGTAGACAGCTTTCCTTGCAAAAGAAAGAGGAAATCGAGGAACTGGAATTACCGGGAATTCATTTTAAGGAAGAGACTGTTCGGGCATATCCAAATGGTACCTTCGCTTCACAAATCATCGGATTTGCGAAAGAGATGGAAATAGAGGGGAAAGAGGAGAATGCTACGACGCAACAATTAAAAGGTGTCACTGGTATTGAAAAGGAAATGGATAAACACTTGCGTGGAAAAGATGGCTACATTGCTTTTCAACGGGATAAATATAATAAAAAATTGCTCGATCCGAAAGAAGTAGTCAAAAAAAATGAGGATGGCGGAAACATTTATTTGACCATTGACCAAAAAATTCAAACCCTACTGGAGGATACATTGACGCAAGTTGAAAAGAAATATGAACCTGAACGTATTTCTGCTGTTGTTATGAACCCAAAAACGGGGGAAGTTATAGCGATGGGAAATCGACCAAGCTATAATCCAAATAATCCTACTGATGTAGAAAATTGGTACAATGACGTTGTGTCCACACCATTTGAGCCTGGCTCCACAATGAAAATGTTTACTTGGGCTGCTGCAATAGAAGAAGGTGTCTATAACGGAACAGAAGCTTATAAATCGGGGCAATATCAGCCCAATGAAAAAATTAAGCCGGTTCGTGATCACAATGGCGGGGCTGGTTGGGGACCTATTTCATACAATGAAGGATTCGAGCGGTCTTCTAATGTTGCCGCTTCTAAGCTCGTATGGGAAAAAATTGGCTCGGATAAATACCTTGAGTACTTAAAAGCCTTTCAGTTTGATCAAAAAACAAATATCGACTTACCAAATGAGGTTGCTGGGAAAATTTTATACAATTGGCCAGCAGAAAAATTAACGACTGCATTCGGCCAAGATACAACTATGACGCCAATCCAGCAAATGAAGGCAGCAACTGCCATTGCAAATAACGGTAAAATGCTGCAACCATATATTATTGATAAGTTAACAGAAGCCGATAAGCAAAAGCCAATCAAAGAAAAACAGCCAAAAGTGGTAGGTGAACCCATCTCTAAAGCTACGTCCAAACAAGTATTACAATTATTAGATTTGGCAGTTAATGGAGAGCATGCAACGGGAAAAAACTTTCAATTAGATGGTTATAAGGTAGGGGGGAAAACAGGAACGGCTCAAATCCCCAACCCTGACGGTGGCTATTTAATCGGAAGAGAAAATTACATCTTTTCCTTTTTAGGGATGGCGCCAATTGATAATCCTCAACTAATGATGTATGTGTCTGTGAAGCAACCAAAATTAGGGGAGAAAAAAGACGGGTCCTTGGAAATGGGATCCGATCCAGTTGCATTTATTTTTAAACATGTTATGGAAAATGGACTGCATTACTTAAACATAGATCCGGATAAGCAAAAAATGGACAACGTAAAGCATATTGAAATCCCCTCTGTAGTTGGTAAAAGTGGGGAAGCCGTAGCAAAAGAGTTAACGGAAAAAGGCTTACGTGTTACGACAACTGGAAAGGGAAAAATACTAAAAAGCAATGTCCAAGAAGGAGATCAAGTATTGCCAAATGATCACATTATGCTCATCACTGAAAAACCTAAAATGCCCCAAATTATTGGCTGGTCGCTTCGGGATGCATTGCAGCTTGCTAACCTACTAGAATTGAAGACAGAAACATTTGGCGATGGTTATGTTGCGACACAAAATATAAAAGCAGGTGTAGCTATTAAGCCTGGTGATTATCTAGGTATTGAGCTAGAACCTCCGAACAAGCAAAAAAAGCAAGAATAGATCCATAGATCGGGTGAAGTGATGCTCGTTAAGAGGTATAGAAATAAGCTTAACTGGACCATAGATTAACATGAGAAACAGTGTTCTATTCCCTTTTTATCGTTCATATAGTGGATACAAGCATGTCTTTAAAAAGGAGATGTCGTATGAAACGTGTATCTGCTGTGACGACAAAAAAGAGGATTGTCGCTGTTTTTCTTATTGGTTTACTAGTCTATGTAATTATCGATATCCGCCTGGGTTATGTACAATTTGTTATCGGAGATGATCTGACGGGACAGGCTACAGAATTATGGACGAGAGATATTGAATTTGAACCGGAAAGAGGAAAAATCTTAGATAATCATGGGGAAGTACTAGCTGAAAATGTAACGGCTCCTTCTGTAGTCGTTGTCCCAAGACAAGTTGATGAACCTAAACAAACGGCCCAAAAATTGGCCTCAATACTAGAAATGCCAGAAGATGAGGCGTTTGCATATGTAACGAAAAATGCCTCCAGCGTCAATATTCACCCTGAGGGAAGAAAGATAAATGAAAAGCAAGAGATGGCAATTCGAACATTAGATATGAACGGAGTATATTTATCTAAGGATTCTAAACGGCATTATCCATATGGGGACGACCTCTCTCATGTACTTGGGTTTGCAGGTATTGATAATCAAGGTTTAATGGGCTTGGAGCTATACTATGATGAACAGCTAAGTGGGGAAAAAGGAAGTTTATCCTTTTATTCCGATGCCAAAGGGAGAAGACTAGAACGTTTAGCAGATGTTTATTCTGAACCAAAAGATGGACTGGATTTAAAGACGACAATTGACACAAGAGTACAAACGATTATGGAAAGAGAACTGGATTTAGTTGCCTCTAAGTATAATCCTGATGGAGCTGTTGCCATTGCTGTAAATCCAAAAACGGGCGGTGTTCTTGGGATGACATCACGGCCAAATTTTCATCCGGAAAACTATCAGGAAGTGGACGCAGATATTTTTGATCGTAATTTGCCTATATGGAGTACGTATGAACCAGGATCAACATTTAAGATTATTACGCTTGCTGCTGCCCTGGAAGAAGGGGTAGTTGATTTACACAATGATCATTACCACGATGATGGCGATATTTCAGTTGGTGGTTCGGAATTGCATTGTTGGAAAAGTGGTGGGCATGGGCATCAAAGCTATTTAGAAGTGGTGCAAAATTCATGTAACCCTGGGTTTGTAAGCCTTGGTCAAATGCTTGGAAAAGAAAAGCTGTTTTCCTATATTGATCAATTTGGTTTCGGAAAAAAAACTGGAATCGACTTACAGGGAGAAGGTACTGGAATTTTGTTTAAACCTGAAAAAGTAGGACCTGTTGAACTAGCAACTACCGCTTTTGGACAAGGAGTTTCCGTAACACCAATTCAACAAGTAATGGCTGTTTCTGCTGCAGTAAATGGCGGATATTTATACGAACCATACATTGCAGAGGAGTGGATTGATCCGAAAACATCCAGTGTCCAAAAGCAAGTTAAGCCTGTAATGAAAAAACGAGTTATCTCGGAGGCAACTTCCAAAGAAATACGCCAAGCATTAGAAAGTGTAGTGGCTCAAGGGACAGGGCGCCCCGCTTATGTGGATGGATACCGAGTAGGCGGAAAAACAGGAACAGCTCAAAAAGTAGGACCTGATGGCAGATATATGAAAAATAATTATGTAGTTTCTTTTATCGGCTTTGCTCCAGCTGATGATCCCGAAATTGTTGTGTATGTTGCTGTGGATAACCCGAAAAACGCGGTACAATTTGGTGGAGTGGTTGCAGCTCCAGTAGTTGGCAGGATTATTGGTGACAGCCTGAGAGCAATGGAAGTAAAACCTCGTACGGAAGGACTGGAAAAAGATTACCAATGGCCGGAACAGCCTAAAGTAGAGGTGCCGGATGTTGTAGGATTAAAGCGAAAAGAACTCCAGGAATATATGACAAATTTATCCATTGAAACGAGCGGAAAAGGGGATTATATTGTGGATCAAGCACCTAAACCAGGTACTAAAGTAGAACAAGGTGCAAAAATTAGAATTTATTTAGCAGAAAATGATCGTTAATTATGCGCAAATTTGCTATAATAGATAGGCGAAAAAGAAAGAGGGTGTCTTTCACCCTCTTAAAAGTGATTCGAAGCAAGAATATCTTTATCGAGATAATTACAATGAGAATGGGATGTTACACATGAAATTAGAGGAATTATTAAGCTGTATACCATTTTATAAAACAACCGAAAATGTATCAGATCTAAATATTGACAAAATTGTCATGGATTCGCGGAAAGTAAAGCCGGGAGACTTATTTATATGCATTTCAGGATATACAGTAGATGGGCATGATTTTGTAAACCAGGCCGAAGCTAACGGAGCTGTAGCGATTATTGCTGAAAAACCAGTGGATTCCAAATTGCCGGTTATATTAGTGCCTGATTCTAAACGAGCTTTATCAATACTTGCGGTGAAGTATTATGATAACCCAACTGGTAAATTTTCACTAATAGGAGTAACTGGAACAAATGGCAAAACGACAGTAACTTATTTATTGGAAGCTATTTTTAAATTAGCTAAACAAAAAACAGGTGTCATCGGTACTTTACATATAAAAATTGATGACGAAACGTATCCGGTGATTAATACAACCCCAGATGCGCTTTCATTACAGCAGACATTCGACAAGATGGCAAAGCAGCATATAGAGCAGGCAATTATGGAAGTTTCTTCCCATGCACTTGTTCAGGGGAGAGTGCATGGTTGTGATTATGATATCGCTGTTTTTACAAATCTTTCCCAAGATCATTTAGATTTTCATAAGGATATGGACGATTATTTGCGAGCAAAAAGTCTGTTGTTTGCACAAATGGGCAACCATTATGATACTGAAAAACGTAAATATGCTGTGCTAAATCAGGATGAACCTGCCAGTGAGTTGCTAAAGCAAAGTACAGCACAGCATGTGATTACGTATGGAATAGATCGTGATGCACAGGTAATGGCTAGTGATATTGAGCTTGGAGCTACGGGAATTTATTTTCAACTGAAAACCCCAATAGGTAACATACACATTAAAAGCAAGCTAATGGGGACGTTTAACGTTTATAACATGCTGGCAGCTTCTGCCGCTGCAATCGTTTCTAATATTTCATTGGATACGATTCAAGAGGCATTTGAGCAAATTGAAGGGGTAAATGGACGGTTTGAGCCTGTAAATGAAGGGCAATCTTTTGCTGTCATTGTAGATTATGCACATACACCAGATTCATTGGAAAATGTGTTACAGACTGTGAAAGAATTTGCTAAACAGCGTGTATTTGTTGTCGTTGGCTGCGGTGGCGATCGAGATAAGACAAAACGACCGGTTATGGCGCAAATAGCGGTGAAATACGCCGATAAACCGATTTTCACTTCTGACAATCCAAGAACAGAGGATCCAATGGCCATTCTTGAGGATATGACAAATGGCTTAGACAACGACGCGACATATGAAGTGATAGCTGATCGGAAAGCAGCCATTCATGAAGCGGTAAATCAAGCAGCGGATGATGATATCATCGTTATTGCTGGAAAAGGGCATGAGACATACCAGCAAATAGGGCATACAAAATATGACTTTGATGATCGTGAAGTTGCTCGTCAAGCAATATTAGCGAAGGAGCGTGCCTAATGTTCACAGTAAAATGGCTTGTCCAGATGTTTCATTCGTATACAGGACATATCGCTGAACAATCCATTAAAGGCGTCTATACAGATAGCCGTATAGAAATGGCGGATGGTTTATTCGTTCCGATCGTTGGAGAAAATTTTGATGGCCATGATTATGTTTCTGAAGCAGTGGAGAAAGGAGCGATTGCTGTTTTGTGGAATAAACAAAAGCAATTGCCGGACACTCTCCCTGCTTCATTGGTAGTATTTTATGTGGAAGACACGTTGACTGCCTTGCAGCAATTGGCTTCTGCGTATCGGGAAAAAATGAATCCAATTGTGATCGGGATAACCGGTTCAAATGGTAAAACAACAACGAAGGATATGGTTGCAGCTTTATTGCAAACAACCTACCGAACCCATTATACGAAGGGGAATTTTAATAACCATATCGGCTTGCCTTTGACTATCCTATCTATGCAGCCGAATACAGAAGTTTTGGTAGTGGAAATGGGAATGAATCATGCTGGTGAAATAAAATTATTATCTAATATAGCGAAACTAGATTATGCAATTATTACCAATATTGGCGAATCCCATATTGAATATCTAGGTTCGAGAGAAAATATTGCCAAAGCAAAACTAGAAATTTTATCAGGATTAAGTAAAACAGGGCTGTTAGTAATAGATGGCGACGAGCCTTTATTACAGCAACTTCATAATCAAGAACGAGTGATTACTTGTGGTTTTGCGAAACATAACGTGAACCAAATAACCTCGCTACAAGTACATGATAATGAAACATCGTTTACGATAAACGAAAATGCAAATTATACGATTCCTTTTTTAGGAAAACACCATGCTAAGAATGCGACATTGGCAATTACGATCGGTATGAGTTTAAAAATCGAAGCAGGAAAGATGCAATCGGCGTTTCGTCATATGCAGAAGACAGGGATGCGATTCGAAAAACTACGTGGAAAAAATGGTGTGACATTGATTAATGATGCTTACAATGCTTCTGCTACATCTATGAAGGCTGCTATCGAGGTCGTGAAACAACTCGATGGATACTCTGAAAAAGTCCTTGTTTTAGGTGATATTTTAGAATTAGGCGATTATTCAGAGGTGATGCATCGTTCTGTATCGGAAGCCATAACTAAGCCAATTACAAACGTCTACACGTTTGGTAATGCTGCTAAATATATTACTGAGGAACTCGTTGAACAGAGTGGTTCAATTCCTGCTAGCCATTATACAGATAAGAATGCTTTGCTAAACGCGCTTCAACCCCATTTACATGAAGAAGCAATCATTTTATTTAAAGCTTCCAGAGGTTTGCAGTTTGAGACATTTATAACTGATTTAAAGCAGTAACAATTTCGATGGACGGTTCGTATAAGGAGGAAATGTAATGAACATTACTGTGTTAATGATAACCATAGCAATAGGATTTTTAATTACCGTCCTTTTATCTCCTATTTTTATTCCATTTTTACGTAGGTTAAAGTTTGGACAAAGTATTAGGGAAGAAGGACCAAAATCCCATCTTAAAAAAACTGGAACCCCAACAATGGGAGGAATTATGATCGTTTTCAGTATCGTGATTACCTCCCTTATTATGAGTTGGAAAATTAATCCAGTTGGTATTAGTTATGAACTGTGGATTTTATTATTTGTATTGGTAGGATATGGCCTGCTTGGCTTTTTAGATGATTTTATAAAAATTATTAAAAAAAGAAATCTTGGCTTAACGTCAAAGCAAAAACTACTTGGACAGCTTATTATCGCGCTGGTCATTTATTTTGTCTTAAGAGAACAAGGTTTCCCAACCTATGTTTCCATACCTGGGACTACCGTTCAATTAGAGCTGGGCTGGGGATATGCTCTACTAATTATATTTATGCTTGTTGGTGCTTCCAATGCAGTAAATTTGACAGATGGTTTAGACGGTTTATTAGCAGGTACTGCCGCCATTGCTTTTGGCGCATTTGCAATTTTGGCTTGGTACGGTTATCCTCAAAATGAGGTAGCGATATTTGCACTAGCAGTTGTAGGCGCGTTACTCGGTTTTCTCGTATTTAATGCCCATCCTGCTAAAGTATTTATGGGTGATACAGGATCATTAGCTTTAGGTGGCGCCATTGCGGGTGTTGCTATTTTAACAAAACTGGAAATCATTTTAGTTATTATTGGCGGCGTGTTCGTCATCGAAACATTATCAGTTATTATCCAAGTCATATCATTTAAAACAACTGGAAAAAGAGTGTTTAAAATGAGCCCGTTACATCATCATTACGAGCTATTAGGTTGGTCGGAATGGCGCGTTGTCACAACCTTTTGGCTAGTAGGGCTTGTTTTTGCTGCGTTAGGAATTTATATTGAGGTGGGTATAAGTTGAAAAAGCTAAAAAATTTCCCCTATGAGCACATCCTAGTGTTAGGGTTAGCAAAAAGCGGAACTGCTGCAGCGGCTGTTTTACTCGAGCAGGGGAAAAGGGTACGCATTAATGATCAGAAAGCAACCGAATTCGATTCAAATGTGGCGAAACTGAAGGAGATGGGGGCAGAATTAATTCTTGGCTCCCATCCTATTCGTGTTTTGGACGGAATAGATATCGTCGTAAAGAATCCTGGCATTTCTTATGACAATCCTATCGTAGCAGAAGCTGAAAAACGAGGGATAGCTGTGATTACGGAAATTGAAATAGCCGGACAATTAGCAAACAGACATATTATTGGCATAACTGGTTCAAATGGAAAAACGACGACGACAACTTTAACTACAGAAATGCTAAAACAGAGTGAGAAGCGAGTTAAAGTAGCTGGCAATATCGGAATTGTTGCAACCGAAGTAGCGAAAGATCTTGAGCAAGACGAACATCTGGTTTTGGAGTTATCTTCATTTCAATTGGTGGGCGTTGACCAATTTAAACCGAAAATAGCCGTTCTACTAAATATATTTGAAGCGCATTTAGATTATCACAAGACATGGGAAAATTATAAACAAGCAAAATATAATATATTTAAAAACCAAATGGATGATGATTATCTTGTTTATAATGCAGAAGATGAAAGTTTAGTAGAAGCAGCTAAACAAGCAAGAGCGCAAAAAGTTCCCTTCTCTGTGAAAAACAGACAGATTGATGGTGCTTGGATGGATGAAACAGCGATCTATTTTAAACAAGAAAAAATAATGGAACGGCATGATATTGTTTTATTAGGCGAGCATAATTACGAGAATATTTTAGCTAGTGTAGCAGCAGCTAAGTTAAGCGGTGCAACAAATGAAGGAATACGTAAAGTGTTAGCTATGTTTACAGGTGTAAAGCATCGCTTGCAGTTTGTTGGTAATTATCACGGACGGTTGTTTTATAATGATTCGAAAGCTACGAATTGCCTAGCTACACAAAAAGCTTTATCAGCATTTGAACAACCTATTATTCTACTTGCAGGAGGTCTAGATCGGGGCAATGGCTTCGATGAGCTTCTTCCATATTTGGACCATGTAAAGGCGATGGTATTATTTGGGGAGACCGCACCGAAATTAAAGCAATTAGGCATCAAAGCGAATATTTCAACGATTCGCGATACTGAAAACGTGCAAACAGCTGTACAGGCAGCATACGAAATTTCTGAACAGAATGACGTGATTTTGTTGTCACCTGCTTGCGCAAGCTGGGATCAATATCGAACCTTTGAAGAAAGAGGAGACATGTTTATACAAGCTGTGCATACATTAGTATAGGGGCTTGTTTAAATAAAGAATAGATGGATAAATAGGATCCATATAGTTAGTTAATGAAGCGTGCGAACAGGCATTATTCATACAAGCGATATGTTTGGATGAACCCAATTCTATTGCATCCAAACCTGCCGTGTAGAGGCATGTTTTTGAATACACTGCCATAATGACATTCTTTTTAAACACCCCCTAGTAATATTCAAAAGCGGGGTGTTATTTTTTGCTAGTGAAAAAGAAATCATTCACCAATGGCTCACCGGATTATATTTTAATTGGTGTGATTATATCGTTACTCGTTATTGGTGTTGTAATGGTGTACAGCTCTTCCTTTGTTTGGGCTGAATATAAGTTTAATGACGCTTGGTTTTACGTAAAACGCCAGCTTCTATTTGCTGGTGCAGGTGTTGGAGCCATGATCTTTACGATGAATCTCCCTTATACAACATGGAAAAAATATGCTAAATTAATTTTACTGCTTTGTTTTGGTCTATTATTTCTCGTCTTAATACCTGGAATCGGGATCGTAAGAGGCGGGGCGCAAAGTTGGATTGGAATTGGTGCATTTAGTATTCAACCATCTGAGTTCATGAAATTAGGGTTGATTATATTTTTAGCTGCGTACCTATCGAGCTATCAAAAATATATCACTTCATTTAAAAAAGGGTTTCTACCTTCTATACTATTAATTTTTTCTGCTTTTGGATTGATTATGCTGCAGCCTGATTTAGGAACAGGAATGGTTCTTGTATTGACCTGTATGGTAATGGTCTTCACTGCAGGGGCTAGGATGTCTCATTTCCTTGGTCTGGGAATAATTGGAATAGTAGGTTTTATTGGGTTGGTGTTGTCTGCTCCGTACCGTATCAGCAGAATTACCGCTTTTTTGAATCCCTGGGAGGATCCGCTTGGTGATGGGTTTCAGATCATTCAATCGTTATACGCAATCGGTCCAGGAGGTTTAATGGGATTAGGATTAGGGAAGAGTTTACAGAAATACTTTTACTTACCAGAACCGCAAACCGATTTTATTTTTGCTATTTTGGGTGAAGAATTAGGGTTTATCGGCGGTAGTGCAGTCATCATCTTATTTCTGCTGCTCCTTTGGAGAGGCATAAAAGTGTCCTTAGAAGCCCCAGATAGTTTTTCGCGATTTTTAGCTTTAGGCATTGTGTCTATGCTAGCTATTCAAGCAATGATTAATATTAGTGTCGTTATCGGTTTAATTCCTGTAACCGGTATTACATTGCCGTTTTTAAGTTACGGTGGTTCCTCTTTAACATTAATTCTTTGTTCTGTCGGTATTCTATTAAATATTAGTAAATACACCAAAATATAATCCTTCCGGTTGTTTATAATTCCAACTGGTTAATATTAGTTGTAGTGGTTTCGATTTATTCAAAATGAATACAGGAACGAGTAGACAATGGTGAGAAAAACTTTGCTTTTCCTCTAAGTCTCACTACATTTTTTAATGTATAATATGATATACTCATAGTAACAAGCTGAAATGGCATGTCTGTGCCATTTCTTGTTGTTAATTTGGTATAAAGGAAGAAATAGAGATGGCTCAAAAGAAAGTCGTTTCAATCGAAGATCGCATTCCTAAATTGAAACAGGCAAGGAAGAAAAAGGCAAATCGCAGGCTGCTATTTTACCTGTCTATTTTTTTCATTTTAATTTCAGTTGTCGTTTATTTACAATCCCCTTTAAGTTACATACGTACGATTCAAGTAGCAGGGAACTCTTTTTTAAATGATGACGAAGTTGTAAAGCAAGCGGATTTAGTCAAAAATGAAAACATATGGACAATAGATACAGAAGTTACTGAATCTAAATTAAAAGATAGTCCAATTATTGCTTCTGCAAAAGTTATCCGCAAGTTACCTTGGACCGTTTCCATTACAATTGATGAATACGAGCTTGTCGGATATAAGCAACAAGAAACGACTTATTTTCCAGTTTTAGGTAATGGAACAACGCTTCAAAGTATGGGGAAAAACACGTATAATGGAGATGCCCCATTAATTAAAGGTTTTAATAAGGAAGCATATTTACATAGGATGACGAATGAGTTGGAAAAACTTCCGGAAACGATAAGAAAATTAATTTCTGAAGTTCATTGGACGCCAGAAAAGGAAAATAAAGATAAAATCATGCTGTATATGAATGATGGATTTGTGGTTGATGCCCGTATTCCTAACTTTGCTGAAAGTATGGACATATATCCTTCCATTGTGTCACAGTTAGATGAAGAAAGTGAAGGAATTATTCATATTGGGGTCGGGGCTTATTTCGAATCTTTTAAGGAAGGAAAAAAGGCTTCGTCTGTTGCTGAAGAGGATCGGGAAGAGTAATATGATATTTAATTTCAAAAGTCATATTTTCAATCCAGTTTACGAACAATTATAGTATAGCATACTTTGAAACAAATGGTTTTGCTTAAGCCTAACGTTATTTCTGTGAATCAATGTTAAAGCTAAGTTTTGTGTACCCCCACGTAAGGTCTGTATGGCTCCTTAGAGATGTGGGAGATATCTAGAATTCTAAGAGGAAGAAAACGGCAACCTAAATTCCGATTCGATCCGCCTTAAGATGTCGATCGGAAGCGTGACACATAGGAAAAGTGTTTTCTTTTTCAAGACGCTTAAGATTTTAGCCTATGTTTCTCGTAAATCAGTTGAAGATGAAAGAATGCACCACTGATTGAAGGTACAATTTTTTACCTAGCTTTATTCATGGGCTGAATGTTAGAGATTTTTATATCATAAACCTATGCTTAATTGAAAGTTTCACTTTAAAAGCTTTTAAGATTTTTTAAAAAAATACCAAAAAATAAAGGAAATCCTTAGTTTTATGTGGAATATCCTAATATATTATATTTTTGGGAAGTTTCAATAGATTCATAATCAGATAAAAATAGATGATGGAGAGAAGTGTGCTTTTAATGCAGCTTTTGAATTTGGGAGGTGCCTCGTTTTGAACAACAGTGATGTTTTAGTAAGCCTTGATATCGGTACATCAAGAATAAAAGTGATTATCGGTGAGGTTTTAAATGATTCATTAAATATTATTGGTGTAGGGACTGCTAAGTCTAATGGTATGAAAAAAGGAGCAATTATCGATATAGATCAAACGGTACACTCCATTCGTAATGCGGTAGAACAAGCTGAAAGAATGGTTGGGATGCAAATTGAACGTGTCGTCGTTGGAGTTAACGGTAATCACATCCAATTGCAACCTTGTCATGGGGTTGTGGCAGTTCAAAGTGAAAATCGTGAAATAAGTGATGAAGATGTTACTAGAGTTATTGATGGAGCTCAAGTAATGTCCATTCCTCCAGAGAGAGAAATTATTGATGTCATACCGAAGCAATTTATCGTAGATGGTTTAGATGAAATTAATGATCCAAGAGGGATGATTGGTGTCCGATTGGAAATGGAAGGAACCATAATTACCTGTTCGAAAACCATTTTGCATAATATTTTAAAATGTGTAGAGCGTGCAAACCTCCAAGTAGCGGATATCTGCCTTCAACCGCTTGCCGCCGGAACAATTGCTTTGTCCAAAGATGAGAAAAATATGGGCGTTGCTTTAATAGACGTAGGCGGTGGCTGTTCCACAGTTTCTATCTTCGAAAACGATCATCTTGTCTCAACGAGTGTCGTGCAATTGGGTGGAGACAACATTACAAAAGATCTCTCAATTGGTCTGCGTACATCGACAGAAGAAGCAGAAAATGTAAAAGTTAACCATGGTCATGCCTTCTATGATGACGCATTAGAGGAAGAAGTGTTTGATGTGTCCATTATAGGCAGTAACTCTAAGCAAACTTCAAATCAATTAGAAATAGCAGATATCATTGAGGCGCGGATGGAAGAGATCTATGCATTTGCAGAAAGAGAAATAAGAAAAATGGGTTACCATGAATTACCAGGAGGCTATGTCCTAACTGGTGGAACAATGGCTATGCCTGGTGTACTTGAACTCGCAGAAGACTTATTTCGTTCCAATGTTCGGATCGCTATACCAGATTACATAGGTGTACGGGAACCGCAATTTACTGCAGGCGTTGGAATCTTGCAATTTGCTTATTGGAATGCGAAAATACAGGGAAAAGAATTATTTCCAACTGTTATTTCACAAGGACATGATGCCCAACCAAAACGTCTAAAAAAACAAACGAAAGCAAATGATTCAAATGAACCTAAGAAAAAAGAGGCTAAAATCGCTAATTTGTTTAAGTATTTTTTTGATTAATATAAGTCTTTCCATACCTGTATGAATGGTACTCTATTGATATATAAAAAATAACCTCTATTCAATTAGCTTCTAGAACGTTTGTAATTTTGCAAATTAGGAGGAACGAGATATGTTGGAATTTGATATGAATATGGAAGAACTAGCTACAATAAAAGTAATTGGAGTAGGCGGTGGCGGTAACAATGCTGTCAACCGTATGATTGAGCATGGTGTCGAAGGTGTTGAATTTATCGCTGTCAATACAGATGCCCAAGCTTTAAATCTATCGAAAGCTGAATTGAAAATTCAAATAGGGGAAAAATTAACTAGAGGATTAGGTGCAGGTGCTAATCCAGAAGTTGGAAAAAAGGCTGCTGAAGAAAGTAAGGAGCAGCTAGAAGAAGTGTTGCAAGGAGCAGATATGATCTTTGTAACAGCTGGTATGGGTGGAGGTACTGGAACTGGTGCAGCACCTGTCATTGCGCAAATTGCTAAAGACCTTGGGGCACTAACAGTGGGTGTCGTTACACGACCATTTTCTTTTGAAGGTAGAAGGCGATCGACACAAGCCATTTCTGGTATTGAAGCATTAAAGGGTAGTGTTGATACGCTCATTGTGATACCGAATGATCGACTATTGGAAATTGTAGATAAAAATACGCCAATGCTGGAGGCTTTTCGTGAAGCAGATAATGTATTACGCCAAGGTGTACAAGGCATCTCTGATTTAATTGCTAAGCCTGGCTTAATTAATGTGGATTTTGCCGACGTAAAAACGATTATGTATGATAAAGGCTCTGCACTTATGGGAATCGGGGTTGCTACTGGTGAAACGCGAGCAACGGAGGCAGCTAAAAAAGCCATCTCTTCACCATTACTCGAAACTTCTATCGATGGAGCACATGGTATTTTAATGAATATTACGGGTGGAACAAATTTAAGTTTATACGAAGTACAAGAAGCTGCAGATTTAGTAACTTCTGCTGCAGATAATGAAGTAAACGTTATTTTTGGTTCTGTCATCAATGAAAATTTAAAAGACGAAATTATTGTTACTGTGATTGCTACTGGGTTTGATGAATCCGTAAAAAAACCAGAGCAGCCTACAAAACAGCAACGCTCAACCTATCATCAGCATGCAGCAACTCGTACAAATGAAGATATGCCGAGAAGAGAACGGGAAAGAGAGCCAGAACCTCAACAGCAACGCCCAGTTCAGGAAGAGGATACATTGGACATCCCTACTTTCTTGCGTAACAGAAACAGAAATAGAAATCGTTAACTAGGACGGTCTCAAAGGCGCCCTTTAAAAAATCTCAAGGAATCTAAAAATTCTTTGAGATTTTTTATGTTTATGGATGAATGTAGTACAACAACTTTTAAGACTGCAGTTATGGTAGTGAGTCCATATGAAAGAAATATTTAAAATAGTAATAAAGATTACTATAGCGTATTTCGGCTAGTATAAGATTACGAATGATGAAATTGCGTCAGACTAATAATTTACTTAGGTTCAAATGTGTTTATAAACAATGCAGAATTTGCACTTTTAACGATCAGCTATACAGTGACAAACCTTCTGATAACTCGGGGAAAATAGTCATATTTACGGTACAGAATATGACAGACTTTGCTTACATCCTTCGTTATACTAGAATCACTATGAATCATGGCAAGCTTTTAAAAACACAGATCTAGTAGCTGATGCTTGAAGGGAAGGGAAACATGACCATTTACTTGGATGCGGTATGGGCGTTGAACTTTTTATTAGATCTCATGCTATTGATGCTGACGCAAGCATTAGCCAGAGATGATACGAAGAAGCGACGATTAATAGTTGGGGCGTTTATTGCATCCTTACTCGTGCCGATTTCCATATATTTTCCTGAATCTTTTGCTACCAGTGTACTTGGGAAAATAATGATTTCTGGCATTATTATCATGGCTGCATTCGGCTATCGGAATAAGTATCGGTGGCTCAAATTATTTGGTTTATTTTATTTTGTAAGTTTTTCAATAGGGGGTGGTTTAATTGGCATCCACTTTTTACTCAAGCGTCCGTTTAGTATGAGTACAAACGGCTTATTGACGTACAATAGTGGCTTTGGTGATCCAGTGAGCTGGTTATTCGTTGCAATTGGCTTTCCGCTTGTATGGGTGTTTACAAAATCTCGTATGGACAAGCACGTGAAAGAAAAAATTCGCTATGACCAGTTGATTCCTGTAACGATTAAGATGAGAGGAAGAAGTTACTCAACCACTGGATTTATTGATAGTGGGAATCAATTAACCGATCCAATTACCAAAAAGCCAGTTATTTTATGTGATGAAATAGCATTAAAACAGTGGTTTACTGATCAAGAATGGGAACAGCTTGAACAATGCTATCATACATTTCAAATGGATACATTACCATCTGAGTGGGAGAAATATTTGCAAGTTGTACCTTATCAAGGAGTAGAAGGGAGTAGTATGTTTTTATTTACACTCCGACCTGAGCAACTCATTATATATTATGGAGAAAAACGAATCACAACAACAAAAGTATTAATAGGTATTCAATTCGGACAGTTAACTAAGGATGCGAGTTATCATTGTTTATTGCATCCACAAATGATTCAAACAGCTACCATTCATAGTGCTTAAAAGGAGAGATAAAAGTTGAGAATATCTAAATTACGCTTTCGTTTATGGTGGTATAAACTTTTAATCAAGCTACGATTAAAATCAGAAGAGATTTATTATATCGGAGGTAGTGAAGCGCTTCCTCCACCGTTATCTAAAGAAGAAGAGCAGGAATTATTAGCATTATTGCCTAAAGGTGATAAATCAGCCAGAGCGATTTTAATTGAGCGTAATTTACGTTTGGTGGTCTACATTGCCCGAAAGTTTGAAAACACGGGGATCAATATTGAAGATTTAATTAGCATTGGTACGATAGGTCTTATAAAAGCTGTAAATACATTTAACCCGGAAAAAAAGATAAAGCTGGCAACGTATGCTTCACGTTGTATTGAAAATGAAATACTAATGTACTTACGGCGCAATAATAAGTTGAAATCAGAGGTTTCCTTTGATGAACCCCTTAATATAGATTGGGATGGGAATGAATTATTATTATCTGATGTGTTAGGGACGGATGAAGATATTATAACAAGAGATTTGGAATCCGATGTAGATAAGCATTTGTTAAAAAATGCATTATCGCAACTAAATCCTCGTGAGAAACAAATTATGGAACTTCGCTTTGGACTTGTTGGAGAAGAAGAAAAAACACAGAAAGATGTTGCTAATATGTTGGGTATTTCACAGTCATATATATCAAGATTGGAGAAAAAAATAATTCGCCGACTAAAAAAAGAATTTAATAAAATGGTTTAGCCCTGTGTTTGTACGCTTTCATGTTTTTTCATCATTTATGTAAGATGACGACCTGCATAAAAAGCCTCCCTTAAGGAGATACTGTCCATGAACAGCATCACCAACTGGGAGGGTTGAACATAGATGACGAGACATAAGGTTGAAATATGTGGTGTTGATACATCAAAATTACCCGTATTAAAAAACGAAGAAATGCGGAAGCTGTTTAAAAAAATGCAGGAGGAAAATGATTTAACTGCTCGAGAAGAGTTGGTAAATGGAAATCTACGGCTTGTTTTAAGTGTGATACAACGATTTAACAATCGAGGAGAGTATGTTGATGACTTGTTTCAAGTAGGCTGTATCGGATTAATGAAATCAATCGATAATTTTGATTTGTCCCATAATGTTAGGTTTTCCACTTATGCTGTTCCAATGATTATTGGGGAAATCAGAAGATATTTGCGGGATAACAACCCCATTCGCGTATCCAGATCTTTGCGTGATATTGCTTATAAAGCATTGCAAGTGAGAGAAAAATTGATTAGCAAAACTTCTAAAGAACCGACCCCAATGGAAATTGCGGAAGAAATGGGCATTCCTCATGCAGAAATTGTTTTTGCTCTGGATGCGATTCAAGACCCTGTTTCTTTGTTTGAACCAATCTATAATGACGGTGGTGACCCCATTTATGTCATGGATCAGATCAGTGATGATAAGGACAAAGATTCTACGTGGTTAGACAAATTAGCTTTAAAAGAAGGAATGCATCAATTAAATGAACGGGAAAAAATGATTTTAAATAAGCGCTTTTTTCAAGGGAAAACACAAATGGAAGTTGCGGATGAAATAGGAATTTCTCAAGCCCAAGTATCTCGTTTGGAAAAAGCAGCAATTAAACAAATGAATAAGGAAATGTTTGAATAGAGCTGTTATTAACACAGCTGGTATGTAGGAGGAACTTTGGTTTCTCCTATTTTTTTATCCTGCATATAAAGTGCTGTAAGACTCAGGAGTTGGATAATCTGTACTGCAACAAGTCTGAGTGGGAGATTGCACCGCCTAAATGCTCTATTTCGTTAGCGCCCTTTAGGTCATACCATTACGGTACGAACAATCAGTGGGGTGATGAATGAAAACTCCCATTCACTTTATATGCGAAAGGATTACATATAGCCTATAATTGTACAATTGCTTTAAACAAAAAGCCTATTATAGTTAAAATGGTGAAACTTCCAACAGCGAGAGATTTCTTCCCCCCTATTAATTGGTATTACAAGGTTCCTGAACAGAATCAAAAATAAACTGGAAGTACATGTAGGCAAAAATTAAAAGCGTCCATAAAATTAAAGAAAGAATGTCAAGCTTAGGCATATATATAAGTATTAGAGGTTGTTCAAAAGTTCGGTGGTTATCCTACATATAAGGTACTGTAAGGCTCAGGAGTTGGATAATCTGTACTGCAACAAGTCTAAGTGGGAGATAACAGCACCAAATGCCCTGTTTGGTAAGCGGTCTTTAGATCATACTATTTGGTACTAACAACAGTGGGGGATGAATAGAAACCCCCACTGATTGAAGGTTCACTCTATTGAAAACGCACAATTGGCGAGGTGAAAATATGGTTAGATTATCAGAATTACAAGTAAAAGAGGTTATCGTTATGGATAGCGGAAAAAAGCTTGGTCATATACATGACTTAGAAATTGATACAAATTTGGGGAAAATAGTAGCTATTATTGTTATTCCACGAGACAAAAAGAATGGACTATTTGGAAAAGCAGAGGAATTAGTGATTGACTGGCAGCAAATTATCCGGATCGGTACAGATGTTATCCTTATAAAGGAAGCAGAAAAACCTGTTTTGTATTACAACACAAATTCATAGGATTGTAGAGACTATTAGTTGATTGCTTTTACAATTTATGAAAAATATGATTAAATGCTGCATGGAAGCTGCATATTATTTTCGATGGAGCTGGGAGCCCACCACGGAGAACGACGTGTATATCCACTGGGTGCAGGAGCCGTCCATTCTAAAAAGAACTCTGTCATCAAACAAATCACAGGATGAGAAGAACACCCGTAAATACTTGACAGACTCAAGAATAATAAACGATAAAAACAAGTGAATTTATGGTAGAATAAAAACTAGTGTATGTTTTCGGAGGTGCTATAGTGAACGACATTTGGAAACGAAAGGATTCGACGTATTTACATATCGAAAAATGGCAACGATTAAACGATCGGCTAATAGCTGGGTTTACAACAAAACAAGGCGGAGTTAGTAAAGGCAGGTACCATTCCTTAAATGTTGGCTTCCATGTTCATGATTCTCGAGCTGATGTGACGATGAATAGAAACCGGATTGCATCTAAAATCCATTTCCCTATCGACAGCTGGGTGTGTGGGGAGCAAGTACATCAAACCAATATCCAGCTTGTAAGTGAAGCAGATAAAGGGAAAGGTGCAGCAGATAATTCTTCAGCCATAAAAGGGGTTGACGGTCTCATTACTAATCGTCCTGGCATTTTGTGCACTGCTTTTTTTGCAGACTGTGTTCCCCTATTTTTTTACGATCTTTCCACATCCTTTATCGGTATCGCTCACGCGGGCTGGAGAGGAACTGTAAATCAAATGGCCAAGCATATGGTGGAGGCTATACAGGCACAGGGGAGTGACCCAGCAAACTTACTTGTTACGATCGGTCCATGTATTTCTGAAGAATATTATGAAGTCGATGAAAAAGTAGTGAACCAAATTCCGGAAAAATACAAGAAAAATGCTGTTGTTCCAAATGGAAAACAGCGCTTTTTACTCGATTTAAAGCAATTACATGTAGATATTCTTTTACAAGCGGGGGTATTACGTAATAATATAGATGTAACGAATTATTGTACATATCGTGATGAAACTCTTTTTTTCTCACATCGGAGAGATCATGGGAAAACAGGACGAATGTTAGGATTTATTGGCTTTTTGCCATGATTATAGGAGAGGAGAGAATTGGAAACAATGGATGTAGCAAGCAATTTACAAACAATCCAGAAAAATATAACACGGGCTTGTGAGGCAAACCATCGAAATAAAGATGAGATTACCATCATAGCAGTAACGAAATATGTTACAATAGAGCGAACAGAAGAAACGTTACAAGCAGGGATTACGCATATCGGAGAAAATCGTTTAGAAGGTTTTCTAGAAAAATATCGCTATTTCCATGATCGAGCAACATGGCATTTTATCGGCACACTCCAGTCGAGAAAAGTGAAAGAAATGATTGATTATATCGATGTATTGCACTCGTTAGATCGGTTGTCTTTAGCTAAAGAAATCAATAAGCGAGCAAAAAAACAGGTAGACTGCTTTATTCAAGTTAATGTTAGCAAAGAGGCATCGAAACATGGAGTGACACCAGAACAATTATTTACGTTTGTTGAAGATTTGCAAGCATATTCAAAGATTCGGGTGATTGGATTAATGACTATGGCTCCGCATATTGATGATGAAGCAGAATTAAGAAGGGTTTTTCGTGACTTAGCGAAGCTCCGTGATCAAGTACAAGAAAAGAACTTGGCATATGCCCCTTGTAAGTTTTTGTCTATGGGGATGAGTAATGATTATACGATTGCTGTGGAGGAAGGTGCGACGCATATACGAGTTGGTACTAATTTAGTGGGGTGAGATAATGAGTATTAAAAATAAGTTGAAAAATTATTTTACAATGGAAGACGAATACGAATATGAATATGTGGACGCGGGTGAATTTGAGGCTGAACAGAAGTTGCCAAGGGATAAAAATAAGAATGTTGTGAATCTTACTAGTGTGAATAATCCAACTTCCAAAGTCGTGCTTTGTGAACCTAGAACGTATAGCGAAGCTCAGGAAATTGCCGATAATATTGTTAATCGTCGAGCTGTAGTGATTAACTTGCAACGGATGGATAATCAACAGGCAATGCGCATTGTCGATTTTTTAAGCGGCACAGTTTATGCCGTTAATGGAGACATTCAAAAACTGGGAGCGAAGACTTTCTTATGTACCCCAGATAACGTGAATGTTACTGGCACGATTACAGATACACTTGAAGATGAATACGGCAAAGGATGGTAATTGATACATGCAGGAAATTTTTCGAATTCTAGATTTAGCTTTTACAGTCTATACTTTTGCGTTAATTATTTATATTTTTATGTCCTGGTTTCCAGGCGCTCGCGAGTCGGCATTTGGCGAAGTATTAACTAAAATTTGTGAGCCGTATTTAGAGGTGTTTCGCAAATTTATTCCCCCATTAGGAATGATTGATTTTTCACCAATTATTGCAATTATTGTTTTGCGGTTTGCTCAAAAAGGCTTATTGGTGCTATTTAGTATGTTGATGTGAGTCGTTTCGGTAGAAGGAACATTCATATAAATCAGCTAGAATTATCGTTCATAGCTCGTTAAGATTTCATCCAATTACCACAATTAGCAGCAACGATCAGGAACAAGTATAGGAGTTTTAATTATGGAATTGTATCAGCATTTTCGTAAAGAGGAAGAAGCGTTTATTGATCAGGTCCTATCCTGGAGGGAGCAAGTGGAGCGAACATATCAACCAAAGGTGACTGATTTTCTTGATCCTCGCGAGCAACAATTAGTTACGATGTTAATTGCAACGAAAGATAGTGACGTAAACCTTCTTTTTAACGGCGGGCATGATTTTGTAGAGCGGAAACGAGCTGTGCTTGGTCCATTTTATGAGGATTTGCAACAAGTAGATGCAGGACTCACCTTACTTGAAGGGCATTACCCAACTAAGTTTGTCGATTTATCGCATCGTGATGTAATGGGGGCATGCCTGTCATTAGGACTAAAAAGGAAAATTCTTGGTGATATTGTTGTAGGCAATGGTCGTGTACAATTGGTCGTCGCTTCTGAAATAGCCCCTTATGTGATAACCCATTTAACCTCCATAAAAAACACGAGCATGCGGCTTAGAGAACGACCGTTAAACGATTTAGACATCAAGCAACCGGTCTGGAAGGAACTGGAAACAACTGTTTCCTCATTAAGGCTCGATGTCATAGTGAAGGAAATATATCGTTTACCCCGAAAGGAAGCAACCGATTATATTAAAAAATTGCTTGTGAAAGTAAATTATAAGCCTGTAGATGACGTTGCATTTACGTTACAAGCTGGAGATATCCTTTCTGTAAGAGGGATGGGGCGAAGTAAGTTAGTCGAAGTGCGAGGGCGATCAAAGAAAGACAAGCTGAAAGTTACACTAGCACGGTTACAATGAAAAATGGTGTGTCAGAGACGATAAACAGTACTCTTGAAAGTAAGCTTGTCGAACATAGAAAGGCTTTGATTGTACTATTTACCCTCACTAGAATTGCACCAATATGAAGATTCGCGCTTTCCATTATTTTTTGCAGGAATTATGTAGTTTTTGGCGAAATGTATAGTGTATAATGAATGATATGTACAAGAAATGGCATTAGGTAATTACGATGACCAATGCTTCAGGAAGCAGAAATGGTTTATGTGTGTTGAAAGTTGGACAAGCTTATTACATCGTATTATTTGGAAATAGTAAGTAAAATAGGAGGTGGCAATTGTGCCATTAACACCATTGGATATTCACAATAAAGAATTTACTAGAAAATGGAAAGGTTATGATGAAGATGAAGTAAACGAATTTCTTGATCAAGTAATCAAAGATTACGAAATGGTCATTCGCGAAAAAAAAGATCTTCAAGAGCAAGTGGAACAATTAAATCAAAAGCTGGGACATTTTACTAATATTGAGGAGACCCTTAATAAATCTATTTTGATTGCACAAGAAACGGCTGAAGAATTAAAAGGGAATGCTTCTAAAGAGTCGAAGCTGATCATTAAGGAAGCAGAGAAAAATGCGGATCGTATTATTAATGAGGCCTTAACTAAGTCTCGTCGCATTTCCATGGACTTAGAAGAAATGAAAAAGCAAGCAAAGGTTTTCCGCACGCGTCTTAAAATGCTTGTTGAGGCACAACTTGATATGATTAAAACAGATGACTGGGATCAGTTGTTTGATACGGAGTTAGGTGAAGAGCTGGAATTGGAAGAAAGTGAAACGTAAATCTTGACGGTCACGTAATTTTTACATATAATTCATACACAGATATGTTTTTGATTCGATTGTATGAGATCTAAATTATTTTGTATCAATGTTAATTCGATAGATATTCCGTCTTAAAAGTGAATAAAGAGAAAGCATTGAAGGAGAGAGTATAAAAGCAAGAGGCTGGTTTAGCGAGTCAGGACGTGGTGAGAGCCTGATGCAGTTAGCTTTTAGAAAATCACTCTTGAGTTGTCATTATGAAATAGTAGTAATAATAATGACCGGTTTATTCCCGTTATGGATATCGAGTGAATATGGCAGTTTCCCATATTTATAAGGGTGGTACCGCGAGTCTTCTCGTCCCTTGAGGGATAGAGAGGATTTTTTTGTATATAAATAGATAACCGTTTACCACGTAATCGCATATATATGCGATGCTGATTACCTGACCGATTGATATGTATGTTTGGATAAGCGTGAAAATCTCG
This sequence comes from Virgibacillus pantothenticus, assembly GCF_018075365.1. Lineage (GTDB taxonomy): Bacteria > Bacillota > Bacilli > Bacillales > Amphibacillaceae > Virgibacillus > Virgibacillus pantothenticus. Next base: position 2,147,375 of record NZ_CP073011.1, on the reverse strand, counting down.
AAGGAGGAAATAAAAATGGAATACAAGGATACTTTGTTAATGCCAAAAACCGCATTTCCTATGCGTGGTAATTTACCAAATAAAGAGCCAGAACGACAAGCAGAATGGGAAGAAAATCATCTATACGAAAAAAGCTTGGAACGAACAAAGGGGCGTCCCCAGTTCATACTGCATGATGGACCACCATATGCAAATGGAGATTTACATATTGGTCATGCATTAAATAAAATCTTAAAGGATTTTATTATTCGATACAAATCAATGAGCGGTTACTATGCTCCATATGTTCCCGGATGGGATACGCATGGTTTGCCAATCGAAACAGCACTGACAAAGAAGAAAAAGATCAATCGTAAAGAGCTGAGCATCGCTGAGTTTCGCAAGCTATGTGAAGAATATGCTTTAAAGCAATTAGATAATCAACGTGAACAATTTAAAACATTAGGCATTCGAGGTGATTGGAACAATCCATATATTACCTTAACGAAAGAATATGAAGCAGCACAAGTAATAGTATTCGGAGAAATGGCTAAAAAGGGTTATATTTATAAAGGGCTCAAGCCAGTTTACTGGTCTCCATCTTCAGAATCAGCTTTGGCTGAAGCTGAAATTGAATATCAGGATAAGCGATCTCCATCTATTTACGTTGCTTTTGAAGTAATCGATGGTAAAGGCTTGTTAGATGAAGGTAATAAATTGATTATTTGGACAACAACACCTTGGACTATTCCTGCTAACTTAGGAATCAGCATACATCCTGAATTAGAATATGTTGTTGTAGCAGTGAACGAAGAAAAATACGTTATCGCACATGCGCTGTTGGAAGCTGTAGCTGAAGTATTAGAGTGGAAAGATTATCAAGTGGAAAAAACGTTCCGCGGAGAACAAGCAGAACATATTTTAACGAAGCACCCATTCTATGATCGTTCTTCGCTAGTGATGCTTGGTGATCATGTCACCACGGATGCTGGTACGGGCTGCGTTCATACCGCTCCTGGACATGGGGAAGATGACTTCTATGTATCAAAACGTTATGGTATTGACGTATTATGTCCTGTTGATGAAAAAGGTGTATTTACAGATGAAGCACCAGGTTTTACTGGACTTTTCTATGATAAAGCGAATAAAGTGATTACGGAAAAACTAGAAGAAGCGGGCGCATTGTTAAAATTACAATTTATTACCCATTCTTATCCACATGATTGGCGCACGAAAAAACCAACTATTTTCCGAGCTACGTCACAATGGTTTGCTTCGATTAAGGATTTTCGTCAGACCATTTTAGAAGAGATTAAAAATGTTCAATGGTATCCGCAATGGGGAGAAACAAGATTATATAATATGGTAAGAGATCGTGAAGATTGGTGTATTTCCAGACAACGCACATGGGGCGTCCCAATCCCAGTTTTTTATGGTGAGGATCGTACGCCAATTATTACAGACGAAACCATTCATCATGTATCTGAATTGTTCAAACAGCATGGATCGAATATTTGGTTTGAATGGGAAGCAAAGGATTTGTTACCAGAAGGATTTACCTCTGAGCATAGTCCAAACGGTATTTTTACAAAGGAATTGGATATTATGGATGTGTGGTTTGATTCTGGTTCCTCCCATGAAGCAGTATTAGTTGGAAGAGAAGACCATTACCGCCCTGCAGACATTTATTTAGAAGGAAGTGACCAGTACCGTGGCTGGTTTAATTCTTCTTTGTCTACTTCCGTTGCAGTGACAGGAAAATCACCATATAAAGCGGTCATCAGTCATGGTTTTGCACTTGATGGTGACGGAAGAAAAATGAGTAAATCTCTAGGTAATGTCATCCAGCCTGCTAAAGTACAAAAGCAGCTTGGTGCTGATATTTTACGTTTATGGGTATCTTCCGTAGACTATCAAGCTGATGTTCGTATTTCGGATCATATCTTGAAACAAATTTCCGAAGCATACCGTAAAATTCGTAATACGATTCGATTTATGCTTGCTAACCTTAGCGATTTTAAACCGTCAACAGACCGTATACCTTATGAAGAATTAGAAGAGGTTGACCAATATATGCTTCATCGGTTGAAGAAATTAGTTGCCGATGTCAGGGAATCCTATGATAATTATGAGTTTTCACCGATTTTCCACCAAATCCATAATTTTTGTGCTGTTGATTTAAGTTCATTTTACTTGGATTTCGCAAAAGATATTCTTTATATTGAAGCGGCCGATAACAAACGCAGAAGAAGTATTCAAACAGGCTATTATGAAGTGTTGACAGCTATTGTTAAATTGTTGACGCCGATTATTCCACATACTGCTGAAGAAGTGTGGGAGTATATTCCTGAAGCGGAGGCGGAATGGGTTCAATTAACCGATATGCCAGACCCTAAAGCGATGAAGTCTTGGGATGATGTAGCTAAAAATTGGGATCGATTTATGCTTATTCGTGATGATGTATTAAAAGCATTGGAAGAAGCACGGAATGAAAAAGTCATTGGAAAATCATTGGAAGCTAAATTAACGATTGTTCCAAAAGATACGCAAACTCAAAACATGTTACAGGCAATGAAACATCTTCATCAGTATCTCATTGTTTCAGAAGTAAATGTAGTTGAAGAAAGCGATGATACAAAGCAGTATACGTATGTGGATGTACAAGTGGAAAAACATCCTGGTGAAAAATGCGAACGCTGCTGGGTTGCTTCCAATACAGTTGGTGATGATGACGAACATCCGACCCTTTGTTCACGGTGTGCTGCAGTTGTTAAGCAACATAAATCAATGTAATGAAATAAAGGTTAAATTCCCAACCGGGGTTTAACCTTTTTTACTAACATAAGAAAGCATAAAATGAGGTGCTTGGGGATAACGAAATAACTGCATAGCCACGCTCGGCGCATGAGCCCAGCAACGATGCGACTTTAGAAATGCGCCCTCCGATAAGTCCTCATCGGTTCGTCTCTAAGAGGAAGGCCGACTAAAAACGGGCTTGCCGCCCAGACGTCGGCATACCCCAATTTTAGTGGCGTGATTCCTTTATCCCGTAAAAAGGCGTTGTAGACTCCCACTTCAAGAATGGAAGATGTGAGCTGAACAAGTCGAAGCGGGAGGTAACAGCACCTAAATCCCCGATTCGTTCAACTAACAATCAGCGGGGATAAAGAAAACCCCTGATTGAAGGTTCACTTTATCTTTAGTTGATTCGTTTCATTCGCTTACGTTGCTAAACGGGCGCCCCGCGCCTTTGTTCCACTATAGGAAAGTATAAGATTTTTTTGGTTTATAGTATAAGAAAAACAAAGGCTTCCGCCATAAGACTTGGCGACAAGCCAAGTTTTTCTAAAGTTTGAAATTGTAAATTCGTATTCATAGGCATCTGTTCTTAACTTTGCTTCTTATAGATCGATCCACTTCTTCAGCAGTGACAATGGTTGAATATTAACCAATGCTTATGGAAGTGAACGGAGACGCCAGCCCTTTTTTTCTTATAAGGTTTGAGGAGGACATCATTGTACAGACGAAAATGAATTGCTATTTTTGCTTGTAACGTTTACCATTAAAAATAAAGTGTTTAAACAAAATTGCGGAGGAAAAAGAATGTATTGGTATTACATCATTGCACTATTAATAATTGCGCTCGACCAGGCGAGTAAATGGCTGATTGTAACAAAGCTGGAACTAGGAGAACGGCTTACGATAATAGAGAATTTTTTCTATATAACTTCTCACCGTAATACAGGTGCTGCTTGGGGGATATTAGAAGGGCAAATGACCTTTTTCTATATTGTGACTGTCATTGTTGTAGCCGTCGTAGTTTATTACATACAAGCATATGCGAAAGATAGTAAACTGTTAGGCCTTGCATTAAGTTTTGTATTGGGTGGAGCTGTCGGTAATTTTATTGACCGTGTGTTTCGTAAAGAAGTTGTCGATTTTTTTGATTTTATTATCTTTGGTTATGATTTCCCAATCTTTAATGTAGCGGATTCCAGTTTAGTTGTAGGGGTTTTTCTCATCATTATTACCATGTTTATTGATGAACGAAGGAAAGGGAAAATGTCAACATGACGAAGAATAAATATATCGTACGTGAAGAAGATCATAAAAGTCGAATTGATAAACTTTTAGCTGATCAAAATAGAGAGATATCCCGCTCCAGGGTACAATCATGGATTACAGATGCTTATGTAACTGTAAACGGCAAACCGGTAAAGGCAAATTATAAATGCCAGCAAGGGGATCTTATTGAGTGGATTATTCCTAAAGCGGAACCTTTATCCTTGGTTCCAGAGGCTATTGCTTTAGACATTGTTTATGAAGATAAAGATATTTTAGTCGTTAATAAACCAAAAGGGATGGTAGTTCATCCTTCTGCTGGTCATCAGCATGGAACTTTAGTACATGCGTTGCTTTACCACTGTACAGATTTATCGGGTATTAATGGTGTAGAAAGGCCAGGAATTGTTCATCGGCTTGATAAGGATACAAGTGGTTTGCTTGTTGTTGCAAAGCATGACGAGGCACATCAACAATTAGCAGAGCAGCTAGTGCAAAAAACGATGAAGCGTACGTATCAGGCACTTGTGCATGGCGAAATAGCACATGAAAAAGGAATGATTGAAGCTCCGATTGGTAGAGATCCAAAAGATAGACAAAAAATGAGTGTTGTCGAAAATGGCAAGGAAGCTATTACTCACTTCCGTGTACTTCGTGCTTATCCGGATTATTCCCATGTAGAATGTCAATTAGAGACAGGAAGAACCCATCAGATTCGTGTCCATATGAAATATATCGGTTACCCTATTGTCGGAGATCCAAAATATGGTCCAAGAAAAACATTACAAGCTAATGGTCAAGTATTACATGCAAAAGAATTACGGTTTTACCATCCAATATCAAAGCAACCGATGCATTTTTCGACGGATTTACCAGCGTATTTCCAAGAATTGCTTGCCTATATCCAAAAATTGTATTGACAAATGAGAACGAGTTTGTCATAATTGCATGGAAGAACAAAATAAGCTCCTTTAATCATAGTCCAGTGAGGCTGAAAAGGTTACGGAATTATGTATCGAACAGTATGCCCTTTTTCCTCATGGATAAAAGGGCTTTTTCGTATGCAAACAATAAATATCCTTCAGGAGTAGAGTCAAGTCTCCAAACCGCGAACGCAATGGTAATAGCTTACTTAAGTCAAAGAAATTCAAAAATGGGACGGTGATAAAGATGAAGAAAAAAGTAGACTTACTTGATGCATCAGCAATTAATCGAGCATTAACCAGAATTGCCCATGAAATATTAGAAAAAAATAAAGGTGGAGAAGATTTGGTGCTAGTCGGGATAAAAACTCGTGGTGTACCAATCTCAAAACGCTTACAAGCGAAGATTAACCAAATTGAAAATATGGTTGTCCCCATTGGTGACCTGGATATTACACTGTATCGAGATGACTTGGATAAAGCGAATGAAGGGGAAGATCCGGATTTAAAAGCAACACATATTGCCACTGATATTAATGGTAAAAAAGTTGTACTAGTTGATGATGTTCTTTATACAGGAAGAACTGTTCGTGCGGCGATGGATGCGGTTATGGATATCGGAAGACCCGCCCAAATTCAATTAGGTGTTCTGGTTGACCGAGGACATCGAGAGCTTCCGATACGTGCTGATTATGTTGGCAAGAATATACCAACTTCTGAAAAAGAAATTGTTATGGTAAAACTTGAAGAAATTGATGGAACAGAAGATACCGTTTCTATTTATGAAAAATAATGAACGATAAACAAAACTTCATACAAAACCTTTAATCAGGTACGAGAGATCTGAAAGGTTGCCCAGATATACGTGTATACATACCACACGTCTACCTCTTTGCGACCTTTTAGCAAAGAGGTTTTTTCATTGTAATAGGCAACTATAAACTTTTGTGGATAACGAAACAACCGACTAGTCACGTCCGCGCAAGCGCCCAGCAACGATGCGACTTTAGAAATGCGCTCTACGATAAGGCCTCATCGGTTTGTCACCTAAGAGGAAGGCCGACTAAAAACGGGCTTGCCGGCATACCCCTGTGGCATGATTCCTTTATCCCGTAAAAAGGCGTTGTAGACTCCCACTTCAAGAATGGAAGATGTGTGCTAAACAAGTCGAAGCGGGAGGTAACAGTACCTAAATCCCCGATTCGTTCAAGGGCCTTTAGGTCATACCCTGGTGGTACTAACAATCAGCGGGGATGAAGAAAACCCCGCTGATGGAAGGTTCACTTTATCTTTAGTTGATTCGTTTCATTCGCTGACGTTGCTAAACGGGCGCCCCGCGCCTTTGTTATGCCTGATAAACATGTAGTTTGCTTGAAATATTATTAAAAGGAGTGAAAGAAGAAACGATGCGACATTTTATTTCTTTAAACGACTGGACGAAACGAGAGATCATGGAGCTGTTACAATTAGCAGAGCATTACCGTGAGCAGGCCTTTATTCTAAGCGAGCAACTGTTTGCAGCGAATTTATTCTTTGAACCAAGCACACGTACAAAAATGAGTTTTATCGTTGCCCAACGCAAACTAGGACTTGATGTGCTTGATTTTAATGAAGAATTTTCCAGTACCAAAAAGGGTGAATCGCTATATGACACAGCCAAAACTTTTGAGGCTATTGGCGCTAACATGTTAGTAATCCGACATCGAGATGATTGCTGGATAGAAAAACTGGAAGGCAACTTATCAATTCCAATCATTAATGCAGGGGCAGGAAAAAAAGAACATCCAACCCAATGCTTGTTAGATTTACTAACCATTTATCAGGAGTTTCAGAAGTTTAAAGGTATAAACGTTGTCATTGCAGGTGATATTTCACACAGCCGTGTAGCGAAGTCGAATGCATACACATTACAAAAAATGGGGGCACATGTGTATTTAACAGCAGCTGAAGGATGTAAAGATCGCTCGCTTCCGTTTCCTTATATATCTATGGACGAAGCGGTAGAAATAGCGGATACGCTAATGTTATTGCGTATTCAACACGAAAGACATGAAGTAGCTTACGATCAAACAACAAGCTATTTAGACAAATACGGTTTAACGAAGCAACGAGAAAAATGCATGCAGCCACAAGCAATTATTCTTCATCCAGCACCAATTAATCGAAATGTCGAAATCGATACGGATTTGGTTGAGTGTAATCGATCGCGAATTTTTAAGCAAATGAATAACGGTGTTTATGCAAGAATGGCAATTATGAGTAGTGTACTAAAAGAATGGGGGTCTATCCATGAAACAGTTGATCAAAAATATCAACCACCTTTTACCTACGGGGGAGTTAGTTAAGCACGATATTTTAATCGAAAATGATAAGATTACTAAACTAGCACCAGTGATTAAAGAGCAAGCGGATAGAGAAATAGAGGGTAACGAGCAATTAGCAGTTCCAGGGTTCATTGATGTTCATATTCATTTACGGGAACCTGGCGGTGAACATAAGGAAACGATTCTTACAGGTACAAAAGCAGCAGCTCGAGGCGGCTATACTACTGTGTGTGCGATGCCCAATACAAATCCTGTACAGGACACGGTAGCGATTGTACAGGCGTTACACCAAAAAATTGACAATGACGCGGTAATTCGTGTTTTCCCTTATGCTGCGATAACGAAACAGCTACAAGGAAAAGAGCTAACCGATATACCTGCATTAGCTCAGACAGATATTTTTGCGTTTACCGATGATGGGGTTGGTATCCAAACGGCTAACCAAATGCTTCAAGCAATGAAGCTTGCAAAAGCGTATAATAAAGCAATTGTTGCCCACTGCGAAGACAACTCCATTGTATATGGGGGTGTTGTCCATGATGGTGAAGTGAGTGAACGCTTGAATGTACCGGGAATTCCTTCGCTTGCAGAGTCCGTACAAATTGCTAGAGATGTGTTATTAGCTGAAGCTACAGGATGTCATTATCATGTTTGCCATGTAAGCACGAAAGAATCTGTTCGGGTAATTCGAGATGCTAAAAAAGCTGGTATTCATGTTACGGCAGAAGTAACGCCACATCATCTACTACTCAATGAATCTGATATTACGACGGTCGATACCAATTTTAAGATGAACCCGCCATTACGCGCAAAAGAAGATCAGGAGGCGCTGTTAGCTGGATTGTTAGACGGTACGATTGATTTTATTGCCACCGATCATGCACCACATGCTGCACATGAAAAGGAACAGGGGATGTTACATGCTCCGTTTGGGATTGTAGGTTTAGAGCATGCATTTTCCTTACTTTATACGCATCTTGTCTTAACGGAGAAAGTGACCTTGCAGCAATTAATTGCTTGGATGGCTTCAAAACCAGCAGCAACATTTGGTCTTCCTTATGGGACGTTACTAGAAGGTTCTATAGCTGATATCACATTGATTGATTTGCAAAAATCGATAACGATAGATAAAAACGCTCTCTATTCTAAAGGAAAAAATACACCTTTCCATGGATGGAGTGCACAAGCTGCACCAACGTTAACGATGGTAGCAGGAAAGATCGTATATGAGGGGGAAAAATAATGGGGAAACGTCAGTTAGTATTAGAGGATGGAACGGTATTTATCGGTGAAGGGTTTGGCAGTGAACAGGAAGCAATTGGTGAAGTAGTATTCAACACAGGTATGACCGGGTATCAGGAAATTATCACGGACCCCTCCTATTGTGGGCAAATCGTCATGATGACTTACCCGCTCGCTGGTAATTACGGAATTAATCGTGACGACGTAGAAACAGTAACTCCGTTTATTCATGGGTTTATTGTCAAGGAAGTTGCAGCATATCCTTCTAATTTCCGAAGTGAAGAAACATTGAACGACTATTTAAAGGCGAACCAAATTCCTGGAATATCGGGAGTTGACACGAGAAAGCTTACGAAAATCATTCGTTTACAAGGAACGATGAAAGCTGCAATAGCTGATAGCGCGATTCCTTATGAACAAATTGTACGGCAATTAAGGAAAACAAAGCTACCGAAAGATCAGGTAAGAAAAACATCGACCTTAAAGCCTTATGTAGTACCAGGAAGAGGAAATCGAATTGTCGTTGTCGATTGTGGAATGAAACATGGAATCCTACGTGAATTAACAAAACGCAACTGTCACATCACAGTAGTTCCTTATAATTATAGTGCAGAAGACATACTTCGTCTAAAAGCTGATGGTTTATTGCTCACGAATGGACCAGGAAACCCTAAAGATGTGCCGGAGACAATTGCCATGATTCAACAAGTGATTGGGAAGCTGCCTATCTTTGGAATTTGTCTCGGTCATCAACTGCTCGCTTTAGCTTGTGGAGCGGATACAGAAAAAATGGCATTTGGTCATCGCGGGTCAAATCATCCGGTGAAAGATTTACTTACGAATAAAACATACATAACATCGCAAAATCATAGTTACGCCGTACAACAAGCTTCACTTGCAAAAACAGACTTGCAATTAACGCAAGTAGCATTAAATGATGGCACCGTTGAAGGGATACAACATAAACGTCATGCTGCTTTTTCAGTTCAATACCATCCGGAAAGTTCACCCGGACCAGAAGATACGAATCACTTGTTTGATACATTTTTAACCATGACAGAGCAAGGGGCCAAGGAGGATGAAGTATATGCCTAAAAATGAGTCGATTTCCAAAATTTTAGTAATTGGATCAGGGCCGATTGTGATAGGGCAGGCAGCTGAATTTGATTATTCGGGAACGCAAGCGTGTCAAGCGTTACGAGAAGAAGGCTATACTGTTATATTAGCTAACTCTAACCCCGCAACCATTATGACTGACCATACGGTAGCAGACAAAGTGTATATGGAACCATTAACGGTTGAATTTTTAACGAAAATCATTCGCATGGAAAAACCAGATGCATTACTGCCAACACTAGGCGGACAAACGGGATTAAATTTAGCAGTTGCCTTAGATCAAACGGGGATATTAGCCGAATATAATGTAACTTTATTAGGCACTTCCTTGGAAGCCATCCAAAAAGCAGAGGATCGGGAGAAATTCAGAGATTTAATGCATGCATTAAATGAACCTGTTCCAGCGAGCCAAATCGTTCACACCGTAGATGAAGCTTGTGCATTTGCAGATGAAATAGGTTACCCGGTAATCGTTCGTCCGGCATATACGCTTGGTGGAACAGGCGGAGGAATGTGTAATACAAAAGAAGAATTAATGACGGTTACACAAAATGGTCTAACTCTTTCTCCCGTTCATCAATGCTTAATCGAAAAAAATATTGCTGGCTTCAAAGAGATAGAATATGAAGTAATGCGGGATAAAAATGATCAAGCAATTGTCGTGTGTAATATGGAAAATATAGACCCTGTTGGCATTCATACTGGTGATTCACTCGTCGTTGCACCTTCACAAACGTTAAGTGACCGTGAATATCAGTTACTGCGCAACGCGTCTTTAAAAATTATTCGCGCATTAGAAATAGAAGGTGGGTGCAACGTTCAACTCGCTTTAGACCCAGACAGTTTTCAATATTACATTATTGAAGTTAACCCGCGGGTAAGTCGTTCATCTGCATTGGCATCAAAAGCAACGGGTTACCCAATTGCAAAAATGGCAGCGAAAATTGCCGTTGGTTTAACGCTTGATGAGATCATAAACCCTATTACTGGAAAAACATATGCATGCTTTGAACCAGCGCTCGATTATGTAGTAACGAAAATCCCGCGATTCCCATTTGATAAATTTACGACAGGAGATCGGAATCTCGGAACGCAGATGAAAGCAACTGGAGAAATCATGGCGATAGGCAGAAATTTTGAAGAATCGTTATTAAAAGGAATTCGTTCCTTGGATATTGATACCGACCAATTATGGTTGGAAAGCTTAACGTATTTAGATGAAGAGACTCTGAAAACGCGACTGAAAAAAGCGGACGATGAGCGGATTTTCGTTTTAGCGGAAGCTCTTAGAAGGAAAATGACGGTAGAAGAGATTTTCCAAATAACAAAAATAGATCGATTTTTCTTAGTGAAGTTGCAACAATTAATGGTATTAGAGCAAGCACTAACGGAGCAGCCAAATTCGCCAGACGTGCTAAGACAAGCGAAAGAACGCGGATTTTCAGATGCACATATCGCTCGCTTATGGAAAATAACAGAAGATGACGTATATACCATGCGTAAGCAGCATGAAATTGTGCCAGTATATAAAATGGTTGATACTTGTGCAGCAGAATTCGCCTCGGCAACACCGTATTTTTACAGTACGTATGAGGAAGAGAATGAATCCATTGCAAGTCTACGTAAAAAAGTGCTAGTTCTTGGCTCAGGTCCCATCCGGATTGGGCAAGGAATCGAATTTGATTATGCTACGGTACACTCCGTATTGGCACTAAAAGAAATGGGTTATGAAGCCATCATCATGAATAATAACCCAGAAACAGTGTCAACTGATTTTAGTATATCAGACAAGCTCTATTTTGAGCCTCTTACATTAGAAGATGTGATGCATGTGATCGATTTAGAGCAGCCGGAAGGGGTTATTGTACAATTTGGCGGGCAAACTGCAATCAACCTGGCTGCCGGATTAGAGCGACGTGGTGTAGCCATACTAGGAACAAACTTACATGCCATTGATCAAGCGGAGGACAGGGATAAATTTGAACTGCTTGTCGACCAGTTGCATTTATTGCGCCCGAAAGGAAAAACAGTGATGAAAATGGAACGTGCGAAAGAAGTGGCAGAGGCGATTGGCTATCCTGTGCTTGTTCGTCCGTCCTACGTCATTGGTGGAGCTAGAATGGAAATCGTCTATAATGAAGCAGAGCTTACAGCCTATCTGGCTAAAACGGAACATATAAATGACAAACATCCGATTTTAATTGATAAATATGTTACTGGATTGGAAGTAGAAGTGGATGCTATTAGTGACGGTGAAACGGTCATTATCCCTGGAATCATGGAGCATATTGAACGAGCTGGCGTTCACTCTGGGGATTCCATCGCCGTATATCCGCCGCAGCGACTCAGTCAATCCGTCAAAGATCAATGCTTACACGCCGCTACGAAGATATCTCATGCTTTACAAGTGAAAGGCTTAATCAATATTCAATTTATTGTAAGTGATGATCATGTGTATGTACTTGAAGTAAATCCAAGAGCAAGTCGTACGATCCCATTTTTAAGCAAAATTACCGGCGTAATCATGGCAAATTTGGCGACAAAATGTATTCTCGGTGAAAGACTATCCGATTTGGGTTACCAAACAGGCATCCTGCCAGAAAGTGACCAAGTAGCAGTGAAAGTACCTGTCTTTTCCTTTGAGAAGCTGCGTAGTGTAGATACTATCTTAGGACCAGAAATGAAATCAACCGGTGAAGCAATCGGCTATGATAAAACATTAGAAAAAGCATTATATAAAGGATTGATTGCTTCTGGAATTAAACTACCACAACAAGGTAGTGTGTTATTAACCGTTGCAGATAAAGATAAAGACGAAATGCTTGATATTGCTCAGCGCTTCCATCAATTAGGTTATCAACTGTATGCAACAGAAGGAACTGCCGACTATATCCACCGGGCACAGATACCAGTGACGAAAGTTGGGAAGATCGGATCTAAACAGCCAAATGTCCTTTCTGTCATTGAAAATGGTGAAGTGCAATATGTCATCAATACATTAACATCAGGAAAACAACCACGTTCCGATGGTTTTCGGATTCGCAGAGAATCTGTTGAACACGGTATTGCTTGTTTAACCAATTTAGATACAGCAAATGCAATCTTGCACATTATTGATTCAATGACATTTCAAGCAAAACCAATTGAACGAACAAAGGCGCAGGGCGCCCGTTTAGCAACGTAGCGAATGGAACGAATCAACTAAAGATAAAGGAATCATGCCACTAAAAACAGGGGTATGCCGACGCCTGAGCGGCAAGCCCGGTTTTAGTCGGCCTTCCTCTTTGCCGCGAACCGATGATGCCTTATCGTAGGGCGCATTTCTAAAGTCGCTTAGTTGCTGGGCGCTGAAGCCGGACGTGGCTATTCAGTTATTCCCTTATCCCAAAGCAACAAATTTTATACTTTCCTATCTTTCAAAAAAGGTGGTAATCTAATGCAGCAAGAATTAAGGATCATATCAAAACAAAAAATTGCCCGTGATACAGTCGAAATGGTACTCGAAAATGAAAGTATTAGTCAGGTAACAGTTCCTGGACAATTTTTACATATACATGTTCAAGGGCATATGCTGAGACGACCAATTTCGATCGCGAATGTCGATGCTTCTAAAAATACGATAACCATTTTATTTAAAATTCTCGGAGAAGGAACTAGAAAACTATCCATGTATGACGTTGGCGATAAAATTGACGTGTTAGGACCAAACGGAAATGGGTTTCTGCTTGATAATACTACACAGGCTTCGATTTTACTTGTAGGGGGAGGCATTGGAGTGCCTCCACTGTACTACCTGGCAAAAAAATTAACCGAGCAAGGTACAGTCGTAACAGCTATCCTAGGATTTCAATCAAAAGAACATGTATTTTATGAGGAGAAATTCCGTGAACTTGGGAATACAATTGTCGTAACGAATGATGGCACATATGGCGAAAAAGGATATGTAACCAATGTGTCTGATGAGATGCTTCCAATCATTGATCGGTATTATTCCTGTGGACCACTTCCAATGTTAAAGGCAGTAAAAGAACGGTGGAGCACTATACCTGGTTATTTATCCTTAGAAGAACGTATGGGCTGCGGTATAGGTGCTTGTTTTGCATGTGTAATTCCAACAGATGATCGTGGTGGATACAAAAAAATATGTCAGGATGGTCCTGTCTTTACAGCAGAGGAGGTGCATTTAGGATGAATATAGCAGTAGAACTGCCTGGGTTATCATTAAAAAATCCAATTATGCCAGCTTCGGGATGCTTTGGATTTGGCAGGGAGTACAGTAAATTTTATGACCTTCATGTACTAGGAGCAGTAATTATGAAAGCAGCGACGCTACAAGCTCGGTTTGGAAACCCTACACCTCGCGTGGCGGAAACAAGTGCGGGCATGCTCAATGCCATTGGTTTACAAAATCCAGGTGTGGAAAAAATTATTACGACAGAGGTTCCATTTCTAGCTTCATTTTCAGTTCCGGTTATTGCTAATATTGCTGGAAGTACGATTGAAGAATATAGGCAGGTTGCAAAAGCGTTTCAGCAAACAGATCAAGTTTCGGCACTGGAATTAAATATATCATGCCCAAATGTAAAAGAAGGCGGCATTCAATTTGGCACAAATCCGCAAATGGCTCAAAAGGTGACCGAGGCTGTAAAAGAAGCTACGAATCTCCCTGTCTATGTTAAGTTATCGCCAAATGTTTCAGATATTGTTGAGATGGCAAAAGCAGTGGAGAAAGCAGGCGCGGATGGTCTGTCTATGATTAATACGTTAACAGGTATGCAAATGAATCTTGCTTCAAGAAAGCCGGTAATCGCGAATCGAACAGGAGGTCTATCTGGTCCAGCTATTAAACCGATAGCTATCCGAATGATATATGAAGTAAAACAACATGTCTCGATTCCAATTATTGGGATGGGGGGCGTTATGCAAGCAGAGGATGTACTCGAGTTCTTGTTAGCAGGAGCAAGTGCTGTCGCTGTTGGTACAGCTAATTTCCAAAATCCGTATGTGTGTAAAGAAATTATTGAGCAATTACCATATACATTGGAGCAGTACGGTTTTAACTCCGTTGAAGAGGCTATTGGAAAGGGGATTGTTTAATGGGGGCACCAATTTATCTCGCTTTGGATTTTCCAGACTGGAACACAACGAATCAGTTTTTATTGAAGCATAATCTAACTGGTATTCCAGTAAAGGTAGGGATGGAATTATTTTACAGAGAAGGTCCTGCATTAATAGAAAAGCTGAAAAAAAATGACCATTCCATCTTTCTAGATTTAAAGCTACATGATATTCCTACAACCGTAAAACATGCGATGAGAAATTTAGCGCAATTAGAAGTAGATATGGTCAATGTGCATGCATTAGGTGGTGGTGAGATGGTTCAAGCAGCAAAACAAGGCTTAATGGAAGGGAATGTTCATCATCATACTAAATTGTTGGCGGTTACGATTTTAACGTCTATGGATCAAGCAAATATGGTACAGGATTTAAGATTACCAGGTTCATTAGCTAGTAATGTCATTCATTTAGCCAAGGCTGCGCAACAAAATGGTGCCGATGGGGTAGTGTGCTCGGTTTATGAAGCGAATGCTGTGAAAGATGCATGTGGCTCCTCTTTCTTAACGGTCACGCCTGGTATTCGATTGGCAAATGCTCAAGGAGACGATCAAAAACGTATCGCCACCCCGGAGTATGCGAAACAACATGGTTCCAGTGTGATTGTTGTAGGCAGAACGGTCACCCAAGCTGCTTCTCCAAAAGAAGCGTACGAACAAATTAAAGGAGAGTGGAAAAATGGCAACGACTGAAGATATTATTCGTGATTTACTACAAATTAAAGCAGTACAGATTAAAACGGAAGGATATTTTAAATGGACGTCGGGAATTCAATCTCCCATCTACTGTGATAATCGTTTAACGATATCACACCCAAATGTACGTCAAAAAATAACCCAAGCATTTATACATCATATAAATGAACAGCAACTTGAAGTTGACTGTATTGCGGGCTGCGCTACCGCAGGTATACCGCATGCGGCTTGGTTAGCAGATGCACTTGGCTTGCCAATGGTTTATGTTCGTTCCAAACCAAAAGCGCATGGTAAAGAGAATCAAATCGAGGGAGAAGTGAAGCAAGGTCAAAAGGTCATCGTGGTTGAGGACCTCATTTCGACAGGAGGCTCAGCGATTGAGTCAGCTCAAGCCTTGCAAAAAGCTGGGGTGGAAGTATTAGGAGTTCTTGCCATCTTTACATACGGACTTCGTAAAGCAGAGACTGCTTTTCGTGAAGCAGGATTCCAATATGCTGTCATTACTGGATTTGATAGTTTAATTCAAGTGTTAGAAACAGATGGAAAGATAAATCAAATAGATAGTAAGCAGCTACTGGCATGGAGAGACCAGCTTTAAAAAGGAATAAGCAAGTATCGTATATGCTTTTATAACAGTAGCTTTCCCCTTGCCTTGCCATCCTTTCTACATATACTTCATAGGCGGTTAAGCTGCCTGTTAGTAGCCCCTAGTCTGTTGGTTTGGTTTAGTCAAAATGACCTTTGCAGATTGGGGGCATCTTCATTTTAAAGGTTCGTCCCGATATAAGGTGCTGTAAGACTCCACTTCAGGAGTTGGATAAAAACTATACTGTAACAAGTCTAAGTAGGAGATAACAGCACCTAAATGCCCTGTTTCGTAAGCAACCTTTAGGTTTTACCATTAAGGTACTAACAATTAGTAGGAGATGAATGAAAGCCACTACTGTATGAAGATTTACTTTATTATTAAATATTCAACAGTTGATTTTGTCTTTGATGAGACAAAATCAGCTTTGTAGATGCTGTTTATTATTCATGCTCCACTAAAGCCATCCACTCATCGATAGAAAACTGCTGCGGTTTTTCAGCGTTTTTTTCAATTTGATAATAGGCGGTTAATTTTTCATTTGCCTGTAATAGAAAGTCAGCTACGCGTTTTTTTTCAGCTTCGGTATCTAAGGTACGGTCTAACCAATCGCTTACAGTTAATATTTTTTTATTCACTTGTTGCTGGCGTATTACTAACCCATATTGTTGTAAAAGACGTTTCCACTCGATTATTGATAGATATTTGACATGACTTTCATCGCGCATTTTCTCTACTTGGTTCATAAATGCTTCGTACGCTTTTATATTTGGGACGACGTTGTCGATAAAAAGAAATTTCCCATCAGGCTTCATTACTCGTTTCACTTCACGGATGAACTGCTCGGGTTGTGGGAAATGATGGGCGGCGATCCGACATGTTACAAGGTCGAAGGAATCATTTAAAAACGGCAACTGTTCAGCGTCTGCAAGAATATATACAAGATTAGTAAATGCTTGTAAATGATGCTTTGTATTTGCAAGCATTTCTTTCGTTAAATCTGTTGCGTATACGGTACGTACATAAGGAGAAAGCTGTCTAGCAACGTGTCCTCCCCCCGTAGCTATATCCAATGTGTCCATAGTTTTAGACGGCTGTAGCCAATTTTCGATGATATGTGGCTCAATGCCCTTAGCATGCGTGCTGCTTGTCAAGTAGTTTTGCGGATTTTTAGCAAATGTCTTTTTAACTAATTCTTTTTCCAACATAATGTTCCCTCCTGTAAGGGTTTATTTTAATTTCTGTAGAGATGAGACAAAACCTTGCTTTGGTTCCATTCATTGCTTTTATTTAGCTTGCAGTTTAATCCTATACCATGTAATGTTATAAGTGAAATAGTAAATTATAATGTTAAATGATAAGTAATTCTTATCAATTATAGTTTTAATATTTTCTGTACATCAAGACAGGTGGAAATATAAGTAAGAGGATGGGAATGAAATGAAAATAGACGATTACAAGTTACTACTAAAATTACAGGAGGTCGGAACAATTAGGGGCACTGCAAAAGCAGTCTTAATATCGCAACCTGCTGTGACACAGCGGTTAAAATATATGGAAGAGTATTTTGGGCATGCTGTATTTATTCGGACACCGAAAAAACTCATCCCCACTCCTGAAGGGGAAATCATCTTAAAGCATGCTGCTAGCGTAATAGAAAGAGAAAAAGAGCTAAAAAACCAATTAGCTATATCAAGTGATGAAGTACAAGGAACGTTATCCATCGCTTGTTCCTCGTTAATTTCCCAACGCTTCCTACCAGCCCTATTAGGAAACTTTACCACAAAGTTTCCTAAGATTGCTATTGATCTAGTAACAGGAATTAGTGAGGATATAAAACGAAATCATAAAGATTATCACGTATGTATTATTCGCGGGGAAAAGCTGAAAGAAACGACATGCATTCGTTTATTTGATGATCCATTATATATTTTTGATACAGAGGAATTTCCAGCTAATTCAATCAAAGAACGACCGCTTATTGCTTTTAGTTCTGATGATAGTATGCATGAACTAGTAGATAATTGGTTGTATGTACATCAGGATAAAATTAAACCAATCAAAACAATGACTGTTGACCAAATTGAGACGTGTAAACAACTGATGAAACAAGGTTTAGGCATGGCCGTTCTACCTGAAAGTGTTTCTGACGCTATGCAGGAAGAATACCCAAATTTGCCGCTGCGATTAAATGGAAAAGCTGTATCAAGACAAACATGGGTTTGCTTTCAGGAGGGCGTTCGCGCGCTGCCACAGGTCGATCATTTCATTAATGAATTGGTGGCATTTTTAGCTACACAAGAATAGTGAGGTTTAAAAGCGAAACCAAGAAGGAATATTACTAATACGAGTTCAAAAAGTTTAGTTTTGTTGTATTTTGAACAGCGGAAAACCGATTTGAAACTTGTCGATAGAAAAGACAGGCAACTTGAGTCAAACCATCAAACTACTTTTTGAGCATTTGAATAGCATTTAGAAGGAGAGATGAATGATGGCAAACGTTATTTTTACATCAAAGGCTACAGCAAAAAATGGACGTGATGGGCATGTGAAATCAGAAGATGGCTTGATTGATGTAAAGCTCGTAAACCCTGCAACGAATAAGGAGGATAAAGGATCTAATCCCGAACAGCTTTTTGCAGCAGCCTATGCATCTTGCTTTGATGGAGCATTAAATTTAGTGGCTTCGAAATATAAAAAAGAAATTGATTCGTTAACGACAGCTGCTGTAAGCTTCCTTAATGACCCTGAAGACAATGGCTTTAAAATTAGCGTAGAGCTTTTGGTGAAAATAAAGGGCGTTGACCAAAATGAAGCCGAGGATTTGGTTAAAAAAGCTCATCAAGTATGTCCTTATTCAAAGGCGACTAGAGGAAATATTGACGTGCAATTGAAGCCTGAAGCCGTATAATTTTAAGGCCACTGAAAAAGGTGTTCTTTACAAGAATACGATTTTATCTGCTGCAACGTAGAGAGGAATTTGCTTAAACCTTCACTTGTATGTAGTAGCATTTAAGTTTTTATCGTTTTCAGTGCCCATTAAAATTGTGACCAGACGAGCATGGTATCCTATGATGAAAAGGCTCAGTCCAAGTAAGATACGAATAAGTATCTTACTTGGACTTTAATTTTTTAATCAATTGATCACTCGGGGTGACAAAAACCGTCTTTTGATTGTCATACGTTACAAAACCAGGTTTAGCACCGTTTGGTTTTTTTACGTGGCGGATTTTTGTGTAATCTACCGGTACAGAAGAAGACTGGCGTGATTTACTAAAATATGCTGCTAATTGAGCTGCTTCTAATAGAGTGTCTTCGGATGGTTCTTTGGAACGGATGACGACGTGTGATCCAGGAATATCTTTTGCATGGAGCCAAACATCATCACGGGCAGCTAATTTCATCGTTACATATTCATTCTGTTTATTGTTTTTACCGACCAATAATATCGTTCCGTCAGAAGCAGTGTATTGTTCTGGCATAGGCTTTGACGATTTCGGTTTCTTTTTCTTGGTTGCTTTTTGTCTTTTCAAATAACCCTCTTCCCGAAGTTCTTCGCGAATCTCTTCAATATCCTGTGTACTTGCCGTATCGATTTGCTGCAACAATTGCTCCAAGTATTCCATTTCCTGCTCCGTTTTTTGAATTTCTTCTGTTACTTTTTGCTCCGATGTTTTTAATTTCTGATATGTTTTAAAGTAAGCTTGTGCATTCTCACTGGGCGTTTTCAGCGGATCTAAATCAATCGTTATTTCACTTTGCTCTGGATCATAATAGTCCGTCACGGTTACTTGCTTGTCTCCAGCTGATACTAAATGTAAATGTGCTGTTAGCAATTCACCGGCTTTCTGATAATGCTCTTTTTGTTGCGCTTTTTGCATTGTTTGCTCATGCTTTTTTAACTTCCGTTTATTTTTATCCCGTTCGTTTTTTAAAAAACGATATAAATCCTTTGCTTGCTGTTTCACCCGATCTCTTTCAGCTTTCCCAGCATAAAATTGATCAATCATGTCATTCACAGAAGGAAATGAGTATTTCTCTCCGTGTAAATGTGTCAGTTGGAGTACATGAAAATCTTCTCTTTTATTTTGATAAATCGTCGGAGTAAATTCTTGTTCCAGTAATTGCTTTTGTAATTCAGCAAATACATGCATGTATTTTTCAGGAGTACCTAGATTGGCGCGATAAACAATCTCTTTCGCAACTACAGGCGAAAAGCCAGTAACATGGTTTACAATTTGTGCGTCCAATTTCCCTGCATTAAAGTCTAGTTTTTTAATTAGATGCTCAGGATCAGTTGCTAAAGGATCCAATTTATCTTGTTCAGGTGGTAGTTGATAAGCCTGTCCTGGCAAGATGGTCCGATGACGATTTTGCCAGCTGGAAACATGCTTTAAACTATCAATAATATAACCCTGCTCGCTATCCACAAGTAGCAGATTACTATGCCTGCCCATAATCTCCATCATTAATTTTTTCTCTGTCACGTCCCCAATTTCATTTCTCGATTGAATCGTAAACTGTACAATGCGTTCCATGCCTTGCTGCTCTATCTTCTCAATGACTGCCCCAGACAAATATTTGCGTAACACCATACAAAACATTGGTGGTTCTTTCGGATTTTGAAACGTTTCGTTTGTCAGGTGTATACGGGAATAGGTAGGATGAATCGAAAATAATAAAACGACATTCTTTCCGTGATTACGAATCGTAAACAATACTTCCGTTTCTGTTGGTTGATAAATCTTATTTATTTTACCAGATGTTAATTCTGTTTTCAGTTCTTCTGTTACTGCATGTGTTACTATACCGTCAAATGGCATCTGAATCACCTCATTGGCAATTATAGCATTTTTGTGTACAAGTCTGCATACATATCTTTAAAGAGGTTGTGCAAAAGAGTACCGAAAATGATACTTCCAATTTTCCTAGTCATTATGTAGACTCTTTTTTCGCTCATGGATTTTTAAAAATTGCTGGCAAAAATTGTTCTTTCTTACTAAATAAATCGAATGTTCAATCAATGGAGATTTTCACACATCCTCTACTGATGGTTCGTACCGTAATGGCATGACTTAAAGGCCGCTTACGAAACAAGGCATTTAGGTGCTGTTATCTCCCACTTAGACTTAGATTACCCAACTCCTGAAGTGGAGTCTTACAGCATCTTATATGCGGGACAAAAGAAAGAAGTGAAAGGTTTTACTTGCCAGAATTTTTAATTGCAAGATAGATGTGTAGTCTTAAGTACGCAAGCTGCTAAGAAAATCAAACAATGAACAAAGGTAAATTGTTATAAGGAGAGAATGTGGAGGAATGCACTATGAAATGGTATCAACTTGAGGTGGAAGATGTAGAGAAGCAGTTGCACGTTACGACCAATCGCGGATTATCAGACAAGCAAGTTGAAAAAAGACGTAAGCAATATGGAGAAAATGCTTTACAGGCGCAAAAAAAAGCATCTAAGTGGTTGATTTTTCTAAAACAATTTCAAGATTTTATGGTGCTCGTTCTTTTAGCAGCTACCTTAGTTGCTGGTCTTTTAGGAGAGTATATAGATGCAATCGCAATTATGGTTATTGTACTCGTAAATGGGTGTATTGGCTTTTTTCAAGAGCAAAAAGCAGAGAAATCACTCGATAAGCTCAAAGAGCTATCTGCTCCAATGGCCTATGTACTACGTAATAAGAAATGGGAAAGAATTCCATCCAGGCAAGTGGTTGTTGGAGATATTGTCCGGATTTCAAGTGGTGACCGTATTCCTGCAGATATTCGAATTGTCCGTGCGGATAGTTTGGAAACAGAAGAGTCGGCATTAACCGGAGAGTCGCTACCAGTTTCAAAACATACTCAAGCCATTCAGCGTGCTGCACTCGACGCTCAGGATCAAGTCAATATGGGATTTATGGGAACATTGGTAACGCGGGGAACTGGAATGGGTATCGTTGTAGGTACTGGTATGCAAACAGTGATGGGACAAATCGCTTCCTTGATGGCAAATACAAAAAAAGTGATGACGCCACTAGAACGCAAGCTTGCTGAATTAGGGAAAATTTTAATTGTCATCGCTTTACTTTTAACGGCGCTTGTTGTTGTATTAGGTGTTGTACAAGGTCAGCCTGTCTATACGATGTTTTTAGCAGGTGTATCACTTGCTGTTGCTGCTATTCCTGAAGGATTACCAGCTATTGTGACGGTTGCTTTATCTCTTGGTGTACAACGCATGATAAGAAAGAAAGCAATTGTCCGCAAATTGTCAGCAGTCGAAACGTTAGGTTGTGCTTCCGTCATTTGTTCGGACAAGACAGGTACGATGACTGAGAATAAGATGACAGTAAAAGAATTGCTAATCAATGGAAAACAGCTTTATGTCACTGGTGATGGATATGAATTACAAGGGAATTTTTTTCTCCATGATCAAAAGGTAGAAAACAGCTATCCGCATTTAAGAACGATGCTTTTATACGGCTTGCTTTGTAATCACTCCTCGCTCGTTAAAAAGAAAGGAAAATATGTGATTGACGGTAACCCGACGGACGGAGCGCTGCTAATTGCTGCAAGAAAGTTTGGACTTAGTGATGAAGAGAAAGAAGCATATCGAATTATCAAGGAATTTCCATTTGATTCGGATCGCAAACGGATGAGTGTCATTGTTGAGGACAAACAACAACGCCGATTTTTAATTACGAAAGGTGCTCCAGACATATTATTACCTCGATCGACATATATGTTAGATGAGGAAGGAAAACAGCTTTTAAAAGCAAAAAATCAAGCAACTATCGAACAAGAAATTAATCAGATGGCAGACAAGGCGTTACGAACGCTAGCGATTGCGGTTAAACCAATAAATAAAGATGATCATATAGAATCGCCTGCCTTAGAAAAAGATCTCACCTTTATCGGCGTTTATGGCATGATGGATCCTCCTCGGAAGGAAGTGAAAAAGGCTGTTCAAGAATGCCGAAGTGCTGGTATAAAAACAGTGATGATCACTGGTGATCATGCTAAGACAGCAAGGGCGATCGCACTAAATTTAGAGTTAATGCCTGAAGACGGTAATGTATTGGAAGGGTACCAAATGAATAAAATGTCCCAGCAGGAATTGGAAGCTGTCATCGAGGACGTTTACGTCTTCGCGCGCGTTACACCAGAACACAAATTAAGAATCGTTCATGCTTTTCAAGAAAAGGGACATGTTGTAGCGATGACTGGAGATGGAGTAAATGATGCGCCAGCAATAAAAGCAAGTAATATTGGTATTAGTATGGGACAAAGTGGAACGGATGTAACCAAAGAAGCATCATCGCTTATATTAATGGACGATAATTTCGCGACGATAAAAGCAGCTATTGAAGAAGGGAGAAACATTTACGAGAATATCCGAAAATTTATTCGCTACTTGTTAGCTTCAAATGTTGGAGAAATTCTAGTTATGTTGTTTGCCATGTTGCTTTCATTACCGTTGCCGCTTGTGCCAGTGCAAATTTTATGGGTTAATCTTGTAACGGACGGTTTACCTGCCATGGCATTAGGTATGGATAAGGCAGAAGGAGATGTAATGAAAAAGCGTCCGAGGAGTATACATGAGGGAGTCTTTGCTCGTGGACTTGGCTATAAAATCATTAGCAGAGGAATCGTTATAGGAATTGTCACCTTAATCGGGTTTATTATCACGTACCAAAACGACCCTGAACACTTGGTATATGCTCAGACCATTGCTTTTACAACTTTAGTAATGGCACAGTTAATTCACGTATTTGATTGTCGGAGTGAACATTCTATATTTGCTAGAAACCCGTTTGAAAATATCTATCTTGTTTTAGCTGTTCTCTCTTCTCTCCTATTGTTATTAGTTGTCATTTATTGGCAGCCATTGCAGCCAATTTTCCATACTGTATCGCTAAGTTTGCGAGACTGGATGTTAGTTTTGGCATTAAGTGCTATACCTACTGTTTTATTTGGCTTTACTAAAAAGTAATGATTGGTTCAAAAGAGCGTGCCTTCTGATTAGAGGACACGCTCATTTTGCGTGTAAGAAAAGAGGACAAAAGTCCGATGAGACTTGTTGTTGATGAGCGGAAAGTGACGTGGGTTCGAAATGCGGACCCCATTAGAAGCTCATTTAAATACCTGATAGAATCGTCACTTTTGAACAATGTTCCATTTTAAAGTACGATAGTAATTCGTATCTCTTTTCAATAAAATGGAATACAGCGTATAATACATATAGATGGAGTGATTATATGGCAATAAGTATGACAGGATATGGAAGCGCAAAGGTGGCCACAAACCAGTTGCTTTTGACGGTTGAGGTTAAAACCGTAAATCACCGTTATCTTGACATTAGTATGAAACTACCAAACCAATTCGGATTCCTGGAAGAAAACCTTAAAAAAATGCTGCAAATTTACTTTCAAAGGGGGAGAGTGGAACTATATATTCAAATTCATGGAGAAGCGCTCATGCAAAAAACAGTTGAAACAAACTGGGACTTAGTAGAACAGTATATGTCTCAATTACAAGAGATGAAGGAACGTTATCAGCTTGCTGGGGAATTGCCAATAACAGTTATCACCGGCTTCCCCGATGTGTTTTCTGTATCTGAGATAGAAAACGAATTAACTGATGCATGGACTACCATATTGAAGGATGCTGTAAGTGATGCTTGTCAACAAGCATCAGAGATGAGAGAACAGGAAGGTACATCCCTATCAAAGGATTTGCAAGTTCGTATACATAAACTGCAGCAATGTGTAGAAAAAATAAGTGCACGACAGGCTATAGCGTTGACAACATATCGTGAACGAATTCAACGCCGAGTTGCAGAGCATTTTAATGAAGAACCGCTAAAGGATCCGGCAAGATTATATCAGGAAATTGTTTTATTAGCTGACAAAGGCGATATTACAGAAGAGATAACTCGCATGAACAGTCATCTGACGCAGATGAAACAAACATTATCGTTAAGCGGAACGATTGGACGAAAATTAGAATTTATCGCGCAGGAATTGCTTCGCGAAGCAAATACAATCGGTTCAAAATCAGTAGACACGGTTACAAGTGAATATACAATAAATATCAAAAGTGAAATTGAAAAAATAAAAGAACAGGTGCAAAACGTGGAATAATAGTTGTGTTTTCGCCCCCTTTTTACGTATAATGTCAATAAAGGTTGTAAACATGTCCGTACAAATTGCAGTGACAAATGCTTAAAAATATTTCATATCATTGACTATAGCATCTACATGTATAAGATAAATTTAAAAGCGCATGAATGAAAATACTTGCATCTTGATTAGATATTGGGGAATACTACTAAATTATAATCGTTTTTATACAGGAATTATTTATATATATTGGCTCCCCAATGATCCCGTGAATGGACATCTAATCGTATATGAAGTAAATTTCCACTCAGTGGGAAATTTACCTTTATCCCGCATGTAAAGTGCCCGAAGTCTCCCGCTGCAAGGTGCTTGAGTTGATAAAAAAGGGTCTAAGTAGAAAAATAGCCCTAATTGTCTGATCCGTCAGGGGGACACTAAGGGTCATAACCTTGCGTGCTGCTAACATCTCGTAGGAGAACGGGAGAAAGCTCCTACTGAGTAAATTTTATTTGATCTCCTAGTTCCAAAAGGTAGAACAAAGGCTAGTATCACAGAAATTTATAAAAATGCGTTACAGTTGTAGTTCATTTTCCGCGAAAAGAACATTGCATAACTATCGCAGTTTTTACTGGTCCTCGGGCAACGCCTTTGAAGCCGACGTCCGTCACCCTGAATCAATCAGGTATTTCCTTGCTGGTATCATCCACTTCACTTCTTTATATCCGCTAAAACAATAGAAGTTAGAAGTGTTACGGAGCTATAAGAGGCGGATTAAATCTAGAGAGAGATAGAATTATACGGAGGGTTTATATTGAGTTTACGTTTAATTAATATTGGTTTTGGGAATGTTGTTTCAGCGAATCGAGTAATATCAATTGTTTCGCCTGAATCAGCTCCAATCAAACGAATTATTACTGTTGCTCGGGATAACAACAAGTTAGTAGATGCAACTTACGGCAGACGAACAAGAGCAGTTATTATTACGGACAGTGATCATGTAGTGTTGTCTGCAGTTCAGCCTGAAACAGTAGGTCAACGCGTATTAAGTCACGAAGAAATAACGGACGATAATTAGGAGGAAATAATTTGATCGAAGAAAAAGGTATTCTTTTTATTCTTTCGGGGCCTTCCGGAGTTGGAAAAGGAACTGTACGTAAGGCACTTTTCAATCAAGATACGGATTTGAAGTATTCCATCTCGATGACAACCCGTGAAAAACGGCCCGGAGAACGAGAAGGAGTGGATTATTTTTACAAATCCAAAGAAGCTTTTGAAGCACTTATTCAAGAAAATCAACTGTTAGAATATGCGAAATATGTTAATAATTATTATGGTACACCGCGAGAATATGTAGAAGAAATGCTTGAATTAGGTCACGATGTATTTCTTGAAATCGAAGTACAAGGTGCTTTACAAGTTAGAGAAAATTTTCCTGAGGGTGTGTTTATCTTTTTGTTCCCACCTAGTTTAGAAGAACTGAAAAACAGAATTATTCACCGTGGAACAGAATCGCAAGAACTCGTTTTAAACAGACTAAAAGAAGCTAGAAAAGAAATCGAAATGATGGACGCATACGATTATGTCGTTGTAAACGATGATGTTAATCTGGCTGTGAAAAAGATTCAAGCTATTATTCAAAGTGAGCACTTAAAACGTGAGCGTATTGCGAAACAATATAAACAATTATTGGAGGATGAATTATAATGCTAGATCCATCGATTGATTCACTGCTAAGTAAAATCAACTCAAAATATACACTTGTTACGTTGGCTGCTAGACGGGCTAGACAAATTAGTGAAACGAAGAAAGTGTTAATTGATAATCCAAAATCCCATCAATACGTTGGCATGGCGCTGGAAGAAATTCAGGCAGGAAAGTTGTTTCTTGAAGAAGAGGTAGGAAATAGCCCATCCTAAAGGCTCCGTTATCTTAGGGATGCGTAATCCGGTTATCATACTGAAAATGGACTCCCTCGCGAATTTAGTTGCGAGGGATTTTCTGCATATGTCTGGCAAGGAACGTTCTTCCTATAAAAATGCAGGGGAATTTTTATCCTGCATGTAAGTGATGTAAGTCTTCCTTCCACGCTCAAAAAAGGAAAACTGTGTTAGTGCTATCAAGAGAATCGAAATGAATATTTTAGATAGCTTTATAAATGTGTGATGAGTAAAATTTTCCACTCTGTGTACGTCAAAGAAAGGAGAGAGCATCCGTGGTTCATTCCAAAAATATAGTTCTGGGTGTATCTGGAGGTATAGCGGCTTACAAGGCTTGTAGTCTTGCTAGTAAGTTGACGCAAAAAGGAGCAAACGTAAAAGTGGTTATGACAGATAATGCGACGAAGTTTGTTGCACCTTTAACATTTCAAGCTCTATCTCGTAACCCTGTATTTACCGATACATTTGATGAAAAAGATCCAACAAAAATTGCTCATATTGATGTAGCTGATTGGGCGGATATTGTTATCCTTGCCCCAGCAACTGCTAATATTATTGGTAAACTTGCTAATGGAATTGCTGATGATATGTTATCAACCATATTACTTGCTACACAAGCTGCGGTATACATTGCACCTGCTATGAATGTGCATATGTACGCACACCCTGCTGTCATAAAAAACATGCAAACATTAGTTGATTGGGGCTATCATTTTATTGAACCTGGTGCTGGTTATTTAGCTTGTGGTTATGTAGGCAAAGGCCGGTTAGAAGAACCAGCAACGATCATCGAAACAATAGAAGCACACCAACAACAAAAAGAAAACTTATTTTTAACAGGAAAGCACGTGCTCGTTTCTGCTGGTCCTACGCAAGAAAAAATAGATCCAGTCCGTTATTTTACCAATCGGTCTTCTGGGAAAATGGGATTTGCACTAGCGGAAGTCGCTGCTAATGCAGGAGCTTCTGTCACATTAGTTGCCGGACCAAGCCAAGTGCAAATACAGCATGCTCAGATAACGAAAATTGATGTTACGACGGCAGAGGAAATGTATGAATCCATGCTCGAGCACTTTGGTGCAAGTGATATTATCATTAAAGCTGCCGCTGTTGCAGATTATCGTCCCGCCGTTACTTATGAACAAAAAATGAAAAAACAAGCTGGTCCTTTACAAATTCATATGGAACGAACAAGAGATATATTACAAGCTTTAGGTGAGCAAAAAGCTCAGCAATTTCTTGTAGGATTTGCTGCTGAAACAGAGAGACCGATTGAGAATGGACGTAAAAAGCTTGAAAGAAAGAACCTCGATGCCATTGTAATTAATGATATTTCTGCTGATGGTGCAGGGTTTGCCGGAGATACAAATGCAGTAACTTATCTGAATAAACGAGGGAAGACAGAAACGCTTGGTTTAAACACAAAACAAGAGATTGCCAGACAAATTCTCCAACTCATTCATGAGGATGTGGAGGCTCAACGATCGTGAATATAGCAAAAGTAATTGTCGATGTTCCTGCTAGTTCCATCGACCAAACGTTTGACTATCTTATTCCAGAAAAGTTTTCAGATATTGTCGTTGCTGGAGCTCGTGTTATTGTACCATTTGGCCCGAGGAAAGTCATGGGGTTTGTTGTAGAAAAGACAACAGCATCCGAATTTTCCAAGTTAAAGCCTCTTCATGATGTGCTTGATTTCCAACCTGTATTGACAAAAGAACTATTGGAAATTGGAAAATGGCTTGCACGTGAAACGATCAGCTTACAAATAACAACCTTTCAAGCAATGTTGCCACAAGTATTAAAAGCAACTTATAAGAAGGAAATTGTACGTCTTTCAGAAGCACGCTTGTCTGAGGAACTAGAATTGTTGTTTGCAGGTAGAGATATTGTTCCATATGAAGATTTTATTGCTTCAGGAATTCGTTATATTCGACTATCTGAAGCGGTACAAGCTAAAGACGTAGCAATCGAATATGTAGTTCAATCACGCATTACTAAAAAATATCAAACGATCATTCGGCCGGCTAAAGAAATACATCAGCTAGAAGAAGCGGTGTTGGATTTATCCAAACAAGCAAAAAAACAAAAGCAGCTTCTCCAGTTTTTTTTGCAACATCCGCAGCCGGTGGAGAAGCAAGCGTTACTAAAGCAACTAAAAACGAGCGATAACACGTTGAGGGAGCTGCAAAAAAAAGGATTGCTGGAAAGTTTCCAACAAGAGGTTTACCGTGATCCTTATGCACATAGCGACTTTCCGAAAACAGAAGCTTTGAATTTAACAGGACAACAAGCCGAAGCAATCAAGCCAATGAAAGAAACAATTGAAAATGAAAGGCATGCTGTTTTTTTGCTTCATGGTATTACTGGAAGCGGAAAAACGGAAATATATTTACAAGTTATTCAAGCGGTTATTGAAAAAGGCGCCGAGGCAATTGTCCTTGTACCAGAAATATCGTTAACACCGCAGATGGTTAAACGATTTAAAGGAAGATTTGGTTCTAATGTAGCTGTCATGCACAGTGCTTTGTCCGCAGGTGAAAAATATGATGAATGGCGACGTGTACAACGTAAAGAGGTACAAGTGGTTGTGGGGGCAAGATCTGCTATCTTTGCCCCATTCGAAAATTTAGGAGTTATTATTATTGATGAAGAGCATGAATCAACCTATAAGCAAGAAGATCAGCCACGTTACCATGCAAGAGATGTAGCTATTCAACGTGGGCAACACCACAAGTGTCCTGTGATTTTAGGTAGCGCAACTCCCATGCTGGAATCGTATGCTAGAGCAAGTAAGGGAGTCTATCAATTAACAACACTGGATAAGCGAACGAACAATAAAGAACTGCCACCAGTAGAAATTGTGGATATGCGTAAGGAGTTACATGCTGGAAATCGTACGATGTTTTCTAGAACATTAAAAGCGGAAATAGAAGCGTGTTTGCAAAAGGGAGAACAAATCGTACTATTATTGAATCGCAGAGGATATTCTACGTTTGTTATGTGTCGGGATTGTGGTCATGTCAAAGAGTGCCCGCATTGTGATATTGCATTGACGTTTCATAAAAATAGTCATGCATTAAAATGCCATTACTGCTCATACGAAGAACCGATGCCGATACATTGCCCAGAGTGCGGCAGTGATACCATTCGCTATTTTGGGACAGGCACACAAAGAGTCGAGGAAGCATTGGTAAAGTTGATACCTGAGGCTCGGGTTATTCGAATGGATGTAGATACGACAAGAAGAAAAGGGTCGCATGAGAAACTATTGCACCAATTTGCAACGAAGCAAGCCGATATTTTACTAGGAACACAAATGATAGCAAAAGGTCTTGATTTTGAAAATGTTACTTTGGTAGGTGTGTTAACGGCAGATTCGATGTTACACTTACCAGATTTTCGTTCAGCAGAAAAAACGTTTCAAATATTGACGCAGGTGAGTGGACGGGCTGGCCGACATGAACTAAATGGAAAAGTAGTCGTACAAACATATACTCCTGATCATTATAGTATTCAGCTGGCTAGTACGTACGATTACACAAGTTTTTATCAAAAGGAAATGCTAATGCGCAAAACGTTCCACTATCCGCCTTATTTCTTTTTAGCATTAATCACCGTTACACATACAAACCAAGTTAAGGCGATTCAATCCACACAACAAATGGTACAAATGCTATCCAAAGTCGTCCATAAACAAACTATCTTATTAGGACCAACGCCGTCGCCCATTCCGCGTATAAAGAATAGATATCGTTATCAATGCATGATAAAATACAGAAATGAACCGCATTTACAAGATGAACTTCGGAAGATAATGGAGCATTTTTCAGAGCAGATTCGCAAAGATGGTTTGCTAATTTCCATTGATATGCAACCTTATCATTTAATGTAATTATAGAAAGTAGGTAGTCAGATGAAACGAATTGTATTTATGGGTACGCCAGATTTTGCTGTCCCGATTTTAAAAACATTAGTAGCTTCCCCTTATGACGTTGTACTTGTTGTTACTCAGCCAGATCGGCCAAAAGGGAGAAAGCGATTGGTTACTCCGCCTCCAGTCAAGCAGGAAGCCATAAAGCACGATATCCCTGTGTTTCAACCTGAAAAGCTAAAGGATGACTATGAAGCGATACTGGCATATGAGCCCGATTTAATCGTAACCGCCGCTTACGGCCAACTGCTACCTAACAAATTGTTAACTGCACCCCCGTATGGATGTATCAATGTGCATGCTTCACTTCTTCCAGAATTACGAGGTGGTGCACCGATACATTATGCCATTATGCAAGGCAAAACGGAAACGGGCGTTACGATTATGTATATGGTAGAAAAGTTAGATGCAGGAGCTATGCTGACGCATCAAAAAGTAATGATTGAAGAAAATGATCACGTAGGCAGCTTACACGACAAATTGGCTGAAGCGGGTTCACAGTTATTAGAAGAAACCCTTCCTAAGCTTTTTGCTAATGAATTACAGCCAATCGAACAAGAACACGAGCAAGCCAGTTTCGCTCATAATATTAAGCGGGAGCAAGAAGAAATTGATTGGAATCAACCGAGTCGGGTGGTGTATAACCATGTGCGGGGATTACACCCTTGGCCGGTCGCTTATACGATATTTCAAGGGAAACCGATGAAAATATGGTGGGGGGAGCCAATAGATAAAGTTTATGATGGAAAATCTGGAGAAGTCGTTGATAAACCAGATAACAGCTCTTTCATTATTGTTTGTGGCGATAAAAAAGGCTTTCGGGTAACTGAAATACAACCAGCGGGGAAAAAACGAATGACAGTAAAGGACTATTTGCAAGGGAATCCAAATCAAATCCAAATTGGTCAAATAATGGGTGAGTAAACAATATGAACAAGCAAACGGTACGAAGCAAAGCGTTAGATACATTAATACGTATTGAAAAGGATCAAGGATATAGTCATCTGCTCGTCAATCAGGAACTACAGGCTGGAGGCATTCGTTCCAAGGATGAGGGTTTGTTTACGGAAATCGTGTATGGTACAGTACAGCAGCAATTAACGTTGGATTACTATTTAAAACCATTTTTAAAAGGGAAAACAAATCTCGATTTATGGGTTAGAGTTTTGTTGCGAATGTCCATTTATCAGATGGTATTTTTAGACCGTATCCCAGACCATGCGATTATCCATGAAGCGGTGGAAATTGCCAAATCTCGTGGGCATAAAGGGATTGCCTCATTTGTAAATGGTGTTTTACGTGCCATACAACGAAAAGGAGTTCCTTCTATATCTGCGTTAAGCGATGACACAACAAGAATATCCATTGCAACAAGCCACCCGCAATGGTTAGTGGAACGCTGGATGAACCAATATGGGAAAGAGACAACCGAAGCGATGTGTCTTGCAAATACGAAACACAAACCGTTATCTGTTCGCATCCAGCCTTTAAAAATAAGCAGGGGAGAGGCAATCAGGCAGATGGAAGAGAGTGGTTTTAAAGTACACCCTTCCTTTTTCTCGCCACAGGGAATTGTTATTGAAGAGGGAAATGTGTTGAAAAGCAAATGGTTTCAGGAAGGAATGGTGACGATTCAAGATCAATCTTCCATGCTAGTTGCTGAATTACTACAATTAAAACCTGGCATGTCTGTGCTTGATGCTTGCAGTGCACCCGGCGGAAAAGCAACACATATAGCGGAAAAAATGGAGAACCAAGGTCGGATTGATGCATACGATCTTCATGCTAAAAAAGTGAAACTTATCCAGGCAAAGGCAGACGAACTTGATTTATCGATTATCCACCCATCAACAGGAGATGCTCGTAAGTTGCGTGAAAAATACAAAGATGCTACTTTTGATCGAATTTTAATTGACGCCCCTTGTTCTGGATTAGGAGTTATTAGAGGCAAACCAGAAATAAAATATCACAAACGAGAAGAGGATATCGAACGCTTAGCGTCTATACAACAGGAGATACTCGAAACGGTTGCTCCATTATTAAAACAAGAAGGTCGATTAGTATACAGTACATGTACGGTTGACCAACAAGAAAATGAACAGGTTATTCGTGCCTTTTGTGAAAAACATCCTTCCTTTGAAGTTGACCAAACATTTTTTACTGCTTTACCTAAGCCCTTGCATGATTCTGAGGGAATAAGTAAGGAAGGTTTGCAAATCTTTCCGCAGACATTTCAAACAGACGGGTTCTTTATAACACGACTAAAGTTAAAAAATGAATAGATCTACTTCTTTTCTTGACCATATTGTGTAATACTGTAAATGATAAATAACCAGCGAAACGGATAAATGATTTTTAAGTGGTCAGTGACACGCTTTAAAACTCAAAGGATAAAGGAGTGAAACAATGAAGGCTCATTTTCTAACAGATCGAGGTCAAGTTCGCAGCCATAATGAGGACTCTGGTGGTGTGTTTTATAATTCGGGAGGCCAAGTTTTAGCTATTATTGCTGATGGAATGGGGGGGCATCAGGCTGGTGATGTAGCCAGTCAAATGGCTACTAAGTTGCTTCAGAAGAAGTGGGAGCAAACGGAGCAGGTCCCCTCGCCTGATGTTGCAGAAACATGGGTGCAAGCTGCTGTGCTTGAAGCAAATACAGCCATCTTTCAGTATGCCCACGAACATGAAGCATGTTATGGAATGGGAACAACGATCGTTATTGCTATCATCCTTGAGGAAACTTTAACAATTGCACATATCGGCGATAGTCGAGCTTATATGATCACAAATGAGACGATGAAACAAATAACGGAAGACCACTCTTTCGTAAATGCCCTTATTCAATCAGGACAAATCTCTAAAGAAGAAGCGACTTATCATCCGCGAAAAAATGTCGTCTTAAAAGCTCTAGGGACAGAAGAAACCGTAACCTGTGATGTTCGGACTTTAAGTCTTGAGCAGAATGATTTGCTGTTACTATGTACAGATGGCTTGACCGACAAATTGTCAGATGAAGAAATTTATACAATTGTGTGTTCAGATACTGATCTATACCAAGTCGGGCAAAAAATGGTCCAATTAGCAAATGAGCGCGGCGGTGAGGATAATATTTCACTTGTATTAATTCAACATGACAAACCTGAAGAGAGAGCAGGTGAACCATTGTGATGAAAGGGCATCTGATTAATGACCGCTATCTGATTAAAGAAACAATTGGCGGCGGCGGGATGGCAAATGTGTATTTAGCCAGAGATACGATCTTAGAAAGAGATGTAGCCCTTAAAAGTTTACGTTTAGAGTACGCAAATGACCAGGAATTTATTGCACGTTTTGATCGTGAAGCACACGCCGCTACCAGTTTAAATCATCCACATATCGTTAACATTTATGATGTAGGTGAAGAGGATCATTTACTTTATATGGTCATGGAATATGTAAAAGGCATGACTTTAAAAGAATACATACAGAACAAAGGCCCCCTTGACGTTGCGGAGGCATTAGAAATCATGCAGCAAATCACGGGAGCGATTGCACATGCCCATGCAAACGATATCGTACATCGTGACATAAAACCACAAAATATTCTTGTAGATACAAATGGGCAAGTTAAGGTAACGGACTTTGGTATTGCTGTCGCTTTAAGCGCAACTTCGTTAACACAAACGAATTCAATCCTCGGATCTGTTCATTATTTATCGCCAGAGCAAGCAAGGGGAGGGATGGCTACAAAAAAATCAGATATTTATTCTCTTGGTATTGTTTTATATGAGCTATTAACTGGGCAGCTTCCTTTTTCTGGACAATCTGCTGTATCCATTGCTTTAAAACATTTACAAAATAAGACTCCTTCTGTACGAGAATTCAATTCAACTATCCCACAAAGTGTGGAAAATATCGTCTTAAAGGCAACAGCAAAAGATCCATTTCACCGCTATGAAACGGTTGACGAAATGCAAAATGCATTAGAAACTGCACTTGATCCAAGTAAACAAAATGAAGCGGCATTTATGATCCCAGTGGAAGATGGGGATGAAACAAAAGCAATTCCAATTATTACGGATGAAGCAAAAATTTCTGCTAATGATGAAACGATTGTTCATACATCTAGTACGACCAAATCTTTTAAAGCCCCAGAAAGAAAAAAGGATGAACAACCGCCTGTTAAAAAAGGAAAAAAACAACGCCCAAAAAAGAAAAAAGGCAAAAAGAAAAAAAGAATCATCATTATCGGTCTGCTGCTCTTACTTATAGCTGGGTTTCTTGGCGTGTTCTTTTTTACCGACATATTTCAGCCAAAAGATGTTACTGTTCCTGATGTTACAGGGATGAGAGATAGCGAAGCGATAACGAAGCTGGAAAAAATGAACCTACTAGTCAAACAAGAAGAGGTTTTTTCTGATGATGTGGAAGAAGGCTATGTAGTGGAAACAGATCCGAATGCTGGTAGTACGGTGAAAGAAGGGGCTACGATTAAATTAAAGGTTAGTAAAGGGAAAGAGACTGCTACTTTTAGTGACTATGTAGGAAAAGATTTTTCGCAAGTAGAACGCCTATTAAAAGAAGATGGATACGAAGTCTTAGATCCATATGAAGTAAATTCAGATAAGCCTATTGGAGAAATTATTGAACAGATTCAGCCGAGTCCAGATACGGAAGTCGTCCCTAGTGAGACAAAGGTAATTTTTCGCGTCAGCAGCGGTCCAAAGACAGTTAGTTTAAATAACTTAAAAGGTATGACAGAGGCTGAAGCTGAAGAATACTTAAATAGCAACGGTTTGAAGATGGACAAGACTACCGAACATTCAGATACAACACCTGAAGGAGAAGTGATTCGTCAAGATCCAGAATCAAATACAGAACTTCAAGAAGGTGCTACCGTAACCGTCGTTGTATCTTCTGGACCAAAAGAAAAGCCTCCTGTAACACATGAAGTGGCTTATACGGTTCCGTATAAACCAAATAAGCAAGCAAATGAAGAGGAGGGTCGCCCAGAACAAACGGTAAAAGTATATATTCAAGATATGAATAATGATTTATCTGAAGTTTATATGGAGGAAAAAATTACAGAAGATACCGAGGTCACTTTTTCACTTACTATTGCTCCTGACAGTGAGGCGGAATATATTATTAAACGTGATGAGGAAGTAATATCGAATAAGGTAGTGGCTTATGAGGATGGTGAATAGATGGCAAAAGGGAGAATTATTAAAGCATTAAGTGGCTTTTACTATGTTGAATCTAATGGAGAGGTTTACCAATGTAAAGGAAGAGGAGTATTTCGTAAAAAAAACATTACTCCTCTAGTTGGGGATATGGTTACCTTTGACGTTAGTGGTGAAAAAGAAGGCTATATTTTGGAAATTCATGAAAGAGAAAACGAACTAGTTCGACCACCAATTGCAAATATTGATCAAGCAATCATTGTAACTTCTGCAGTGGAGCCTAATTTTAATACGACACTGCTTGATCGTTTTCTCGTCTTAGTAGAATCCAAGTTGATCCAGCCGGTTATCTTTTTTACAAAAATGGACATAGCTGAACAGGATAGAGACCGGTTTGAAAGCTATCAACGAGACTATCAAAAAATTGGTTACGATGTAGAGTTATTATCAGTTAAACATACAGATCATTTATCCATGTTAAAACGGTATCTAAAAGATAAAATTACCGTCATCGCTGGGCAATCAGGGGTAGGGAAGACAACATTATTAAATGCTATAGACCCAACTCTTGCTCTAAAAACTGGAGAAATATCTGCTAGTCTTGGGCGGGGAAGACACACAACCAGACATGTAGAATTACTTCCTATGTTTGGAGGTCTTGTTGCAGATACACCTGGTTTTAGTTCTTTGGAATTTCAAGATCTCACTGTATCCGAACTTGCCGATTGTTTCCCAGAAATAAAGCAACGAACAGCAAATTGTAAATTTCGTGGATGCACGCACATAAAAGAGCCTAAATGTGCCATTAAGCAAGCAGTAGAAAATGGAGAGATAGCTGATTATCGTTATGAACATTATGTACGTTTTTATGAAGAAATTAAACTGAGAAAGCCGAGGTATTAATATGACAAAATTAGCGCCATCAATTTTAGCAGCAGATTTTTCTCGTTTAGGAGAAGAAATTCAGGAAGTTGATCGTTATGGGGCAGACTATATTCACGTTGATGTAATGGATGGGCATTTTGTGCCAAATATCACTTTAGGACCACCTATCGTTGAAGCGATTCGACCTGTGACAAAGCTTCCATTGGATGTACATCTTATGATCGAGAATCCGGATCACTATATAGCATCGTTTGCTCAGGCAGGAGCAGATATTATCACGGTTCATCAGGAAGTTTGTCCTCACCTACACCGTACGATACAGTCGATTAAAGAACATGGAATGAAAGCAGGAGTAGTCATTAACCCTGCCACCCCTGCCGAAACGTTACTCCCTATTTTACCGGATATCGATATGATTTTAATCATGACGGTTAATCCAGGATTTGGTGGTCAATCGTTTATTGAAAGCACCTTAGGAAAAATAAAATTAGTAAATAAATGGCGTCAGGACTTCGGTTTTTCATTTGAAATCGAAGTCGATGGAGGGATTAACTCCAAAACTGCCAAATTATGCACAGATGCTGGTGCGGATGTTCTCGTAGCAGGGAGCGCTGTCTTTGCGAAAGAAGATCGGAAGCAGGCAATGAAAGACATCTTACATGCTGTAAAGGAGTCAAAATAGGTGACAACAGTAGCCATTATTGGAAATGCACCGGAAAACCACCCCGACTTGACCGTTTATCGTGAAGTTGTCGATTATTGGATTGGAGCGGACCGTGGTGCATGCGTCTTAGCAAAGCATGATTTGCCGATCGAATATGCAGTTGGTGATTTTGATTCGACGACGGAAGCTGAGAAAACTGTTATTCGTGATATAGCAACAAATGTTCAAGTGTACCCTTCTGAAAAAGATGAGACCGACTTAGAACTTGCTTTAAATAAAGCTTACGAGCTCCATCCGACGACCATCTATTTATTTGGTGTAACGGGTGGGCGCATGGATCACGAGCTCGTAAATGTACAGTTGCTTTACACGATTTTATCGAAAGGGATTCGGGGGATTATTATTGATCAATCGAATTATTTGGAATTAACTTTTCCTGGAGAGTATACGGTTGAATTTGACGCCAATTACCCAACCATATCGTTTGTGCCTTTTTCCAAACAGGTGTTAGGGATTACATTGACTGATTTTTATTATCCGTTAACAAACGCAACTATTTCATGGGGTTCTACATTATGTATTTCAAACAAGCTTAATAGAAATAGTGGTACTTTTTCGTACAAAGACGGCATATTATTATTAGTAAAGAGTCGTGATTAGATTTCTAGTTAGTTTTGTTTGCAAAAGAGGAGGGCGAACTCATGAAATTTTATACGATTAAGCTCCCAAAGTTTATAGGCGGATTTGTAAAGATAATTATTGGTACATTCAAGAAAGAGAAATAACCTGCTAAAAGTAATGGAATCCAGCTTTATTAGGAAAAGGAAGCTTATACTAAAAGCCAAGCAGCATTTATTTTCATGAATCATTTTAAAAAGCGGCCATGAACTGATCATGGCTTGTTTTTTATTGAATTAGGAAACGATAAAATCAGGTGCTTGTGGATAACGAAATAACCGAATAGCCACGTGCTTGCGCCTTTGTTCTTGCTCCAGCTTTTAAAAGCGCGGAGACAGGTACATCTATCCCTGAATACTTTTAAATCTATTTCTCTTTCCATATAAATAAGCACCCTTATTATAAAGGTGCTTATTTATAACTAATGTGCGAAGCTGTATATTATACGCGCTCCACTTTCCCTGATTTTAGGGCGCGTGCAGAAACATAAACTCTTTTAGGCTTACCATCTACCATAATGCGTACTTTTTGTACATTAGCTTTCCATTTACGCTTGTTTGAATTTAAAGCGTGAGAGCGGTGGTTTCCAGTGCGAGTCTGGCGTCCAGTAATAACACATTTTCTGGCCATGCTATTCCTCCTACTTCTTTCATTTCCTTTATATCTTAATCTCATACTTATATAATTTACCATAACTTTTATCCATTTGCAATTGTTGTTTTTATCTCGTATGTATCAAGTTTTTCTCGACATAGTTATAACTCCAATATTTCCAGCACTCTATTTATGTACACTTTTACTGGCTTTTAGTACAACAATTGTTTTATAAAGGCATAAGAGAAATGTAGCTGGTGCCCGCTGCGGAAAAACACTACGCTTTCCTTGGGCTTGCGCTCAGCCTCCTCGAAAAAAAGCAGTTCGCTTTTTTCTTGCGGGGTCTTCCCACTGCGCTTCCCATAGGAGTCTCCGTGTTTTTCTTCCGCTAGATTGACAATATCAACTATAACACTCGCTAAACTTCCACTTAACGGGGGTGGAAATCTAACAACTACCGCGCTATCGCTTGCTGGTCTGCTTTTTTCTATCCACGTTCTACAAACCAAGAACCTGACAGAAAACATGCATCAAGGTATGTTGAAAGCAACCGATCCAAACGTAAAAGGAACCGTTTTTTTGGTCTTCTCTCTGTACTGTCCAGCATTGTTCTTGTTGCTTTTCTTTGATAACCTTGTTGATCTGTGTGAACACTTCCCCCATTATTTGGGTTATAAATACTTCATACATAAACAGTGAGCACGTTCTTCCATATCAATTAAATCACTTGCTTTTTTTCTAATTCAGATAATCTTGTTAAAATTAATTCCATGAGAAGACCTCTTTCAAAATGTATTTGCCCGTTAAGCATACATTTTATGATAGAGTGCCATCTCTTTTTTGGCTAGAAATTAGTCCTAATATCCGCCCCGAGGAATATTTTACACATATTTTTATCCTCGCATATAAGGTGCTGTAAGTCTCCCACTAGAAGATCTGTACTGTAACAAGTCTAAGTGGATGATAATAGCACCTAAATGCCGATTCGTAAGCGATTTTTAGGTTAGGTCATACCATTACGGTACTAACAAATCAGTGGGTGATGAATGAAAACCCTCACTGATGGAAGATTCACTTGATAAGAATGTGGTGTTTATGCATGCCGGGTCACATTTCAGTTTCCTCTTACCAAGTGACGATACTACCCTAGTCTTCACTCTTTCATGCTTACCTACTCTCCTATCAGGATAAGGGCGGATGTAGCAAAAAAATGTGTAGAAATTCTATATGTTATGCATTATGCTATCATTACACATGGTAGACAAATAAACCTGCTATTTCCTCCGCTTAAAAGTATACTAGAAATCCATAAAATGAAAATGCATATTTTGAAAAATGGAATCGAAAAAGATAGAAGATGAATCAAGTATAAAGAAAAAACGCTTGACAGATGAGCACAAATCGTACATTGTTAGAAGTGGTAATTTTTAATTGTATTCATCTTTGACTTTTAAAATATAGCTGCATGTAGTAGAATGATTTTAGAATGTGAGCAGGTACTAAAAGGAGGATTCAAATGTCCATTGAACTGCATACAAACGATGGCCAGGTAACAATAACAAATGAAGTAATTGCAACGATTGCCGGAGGTGCTGCAGTAGAATGCTACGGTATTGTTGGGATGGCTTCAAAAAGTCAAATAAGAGACGGTATTGCAGAAATTTTACGTAAAGAAAATTTCTCAAAAGGTGTGATCGTTCGTCAAGAACAGCATCATCTGCATATCGACATGTACATTATTGTAAGCTATGGAACAAAAATATCAGAGATTGCTCATAATGTTCAATCTAAAGTTAAATATACGCTTAGCCAATCACTAGGGTTGGACATAGACTCTGTCAATATTTTCATTCAGGGTGTTCGTGTGACTCAAGAATAAAACATAATTATGAAGCTTATGACTATATATGATCTGTCCGAGCGTCTGTTTTTCAACAGACGCTTCTGAGTTCTTGTTTATTAGAGGAGGAAATGAAAAAGTGAGTTTACAACAAATCGATGGCAAGAAGCTGGCACAAATGATTTTGTCTGGTGCTCATCATTTGTCCAATAATGCCAAAAAAATTGATGCTTTAAATGTTTTTCCTGTACCTGACGGTGATACAGGAACAAATATGAACCTGACCATTACTTCAGGGGCAAATGAAGTTAAAAATATTCATAGCAACCACATATCTGAGGTTGCGCAAGCATTCTCCAAAGGTCTTTTGATGGGAGCAAGAGGAAATTCAGGAGTCATTTTGTCACAGATTTTTCGCGGGTTTGCTAAAGGATTAGGAAAAAAAGAAGCGGTTACAGCGAAAGGCTTGGCAAAAGCGTTTGAAAGTGCCGTAACAACGGCGTATAATGCAGTGATGAAGCCAGTTGAAGGAACGATTTTAACAGTTGCGAAGGATTCCGGAAATAAGGCAGTTGCTATTGCTGAAGAAGAAACAGATATTATTACATTAATGGAAAAAATTGTAACAGAAGCAAAAGCGTCTTTAAAGCGCACCCCAGATTTACTCCCAGTACTTAAAGAAGTAGGCGTAGTGGATTCTGGTGGACAAGGCTTAGTTACGATTTATGAAGGTTTTTTGGCTGCTTTAAAAGGAGAAGAACTTCCTGAAGATACTTCAGACATTAATATGGATGAAATGATTAATGCGGAACACCATAAAATTACACAAGATTTTATGGATACTGCGGATATTGAATTTGGGTATTGCACAGAATTCATGGTGAAATTTGAAGAAGATAAGTTAGCGGAACATCCCTTTGATGAGGAAGCATTTCGACAGGAATTAAGCCATCACGGTGATTCTTTATTAGTAGTTAGTGACGACGAACTTGTAAAGGTTCATATCCATTCAGAATATCCAGGAGATTGCCTTACGCTAGGGCAGCGCTATGGTAGCTTGATTAATATGAAAATAGAAAATATGCGTGAGCAGCATACAGCGATAGTTGGGAAGAAAGACAAACGGCATAAACCAAAAGAAAAAGCAGAATACGCCATTGTAACTGTGGCGATGGGGAAAGGTTTGAAACAGCTGTTGGAAAGCTTAGGTGCCTCTGTAGTTATAGAAGGCGGGCAAACAATGAACCCGAGTACTCAGGATATTACGGATGCCATTAAACAAGCTAATGCTAAAAAGGTGCTCTTATTGCCAAATAACAAAAACATTTTTATGGCAGCTGATCAAGCCGCTGAGCTAGCAGAAGAAGATGTTCGTGTCGTACCAACGAAAACGATACCACAAGGCATTAGCGCTATGCTGTCTTTCCATCCAGATAATGATCTTGACACAAACCAAAAGGCTATGGATGAGGCTAGAAAGCAAGTAAAGACTGGTCAGATTACATATGCTGTTCGAGATACTCAAATTGATGGTATTTCCATTGAAAAGGATCATTTTATGGGGATTGAAGACGGGAAAATTGTAACTACAGACGCAGATAAAACGGTCACAGTTAAAAAGTTATTGGAAAAAATGATAACGGAAGATGACGAGATCTTAACTATTTTACAAGGCGAAGATGTCACGGACGAAGAAATGCAAGAACTTGTAGCGTATATTGAAGAAACGTATGAAGATATAGAAGTGGAAGTTCATAACGGGAATCAACCGATTTATGCTTATATTTTTTCTGTCGAATAGAAAGACCGATTAAGTTTTGTATGTTAATAAAAGTTAGCCTATCCAAGCCAACTTTGTCTAATCTGTATGTATGAAGCCAAGGTTTGTTTGGTTATGGAGCTTGGAGAAGTTTCATTTTTGCACACGTAGGAAGATCCTAAGACAGAAGATGAAAATTAACTACTGCTAGCCAAAAAATCTAAAAAAAATAAAAATCGTATGAAATCAAGATAACCAACTTTGATTTCATACGATTTATTCATGATAAAAGTGTCTTAACGAGTTTGATAAAAATGGTGTACTATCTTTAAAACTAAAGAATACGCCATTTAAATTCCCATCATTTTTATAACAAAATCAAGCAAGAATAAACTTGAAATTACTAGCAGTGCTGGTGACAGCTCGTTCTTTTCGCCAATTGCCATTTTAACAATCGGATATGCAATAAAACCAAAAGCCATTCCATCTGCTATGCTATAGGTGAATGGAATCATAACAACGATTAGAAAAGCTGGCAGTGACTCAGATAAATGATCCAGTGGCAGTTGCTTCACATTTTGTACCATTAAAAAGCCAACAATGATTAAAATCGGACTAATCGCTGTATTAGGTATCATTGTAATCCAAGGAATGAGTACAATGGTTGCTAAGAAAAGAAAGCTAGCGATCACTGCTGTTTTCCCTGTTCTTCCTTTAGAAGCAATAACCGCAGCATTTTCAGCAGCAGATACAGTTGGAGATGTACCAAGGAATGCACAGGTTAATGTTGAAAAAGCCGTGACTTGATATGCTCTTTGGTATTGGTTTTCACGATTAAGCATAGAAAGCTGCCCGTGCAATAATCCCATATTTTCGAAGATTAGAATCATCGCTAACGGAAATACAGCTAACCAGAAAGTAATTTCACCCATTGCATTAAAAGCAGGGAAAAAGAGTATCTCGCTCCACTCTACGTGCAATGATTGATTTCCTGGTTGAATAATTCCGCCAATGGCAGCAATAATTGTTCCTAACACCATGGTGATTAAAAAGTTAGCTGGGATATTTT
Organism: Virgibacillus pantothenticus; assembly: GCF_018075365.1. GTDB lineage: Bacteria > Bacillota > Bacilli > Bacillales > Amphibacillaceae > Virgibacillus > Virgibacillus pantothenticus. The sequence goes on along the minus strand of NZ_CP073011.1, from coordinate 2,103,704 downwards.
TCACAAACAGGAATATTGCTAAAAATAGTGTAATCAGACTAACAATAACCGTCGGTGAAGTAAAGTCGCCAATTGCAATAATCGTATTGCTTCCTTTGCTAACAAGTCCACTTTTTTCTAAACCAATTAAGATCAGAAACAAGCCCAATCCGACTGTAATAGCATGCTTCAACGAATCAGGGATTGCTTTTTTTAATAAAACACCTAACTTCGTAAAAGCAGTGATTAAGAAAATAATCGCCGCAATCAAAACAACAGCTAGACCTTCCTGAAAGGTGAGCCCAGTTCCTTCGATAATGGAGTATGCAAATAATGCATTAATACCCATTCCTGGTATGACGATTAATGGGAGCTTACCGAATATTCCCATTAGCAATGTGCCGATAAAGCTAGCAAGAATGGTAGCTATCATACCACTTTCTAAAGTGATCCCAGCTTCACTAAGAATGGAACCATTAACAACAACAATATACATTGTTGTGAGGTAACCAATTATACCTGCGATCCATTCATTACGTAGTGAGGAACTGCTGGCACGTTTCAAGTTGTTTTTCTTATCAGGCATACAAACTCCTCATTGTATTTCCTGTCCCTCTCCCGCCCGATTATATCAAATATAATCCACAAGATGTAATTATATCGGTGATACACGATAAAGTCAATAAATCTTCCGCTTTCACAAATTTATTAACAGGACAATCGTATTATTCTTTCAGTAAGCTTCGATGTACTTTTTAAGACTTTGGATTTAATTATGTCAACGCATTAATTGACTACACAGTCTTCATTTAATTTCGCAAAAAAACAAAATCTTGGCTCCTAGGGAAATGCGGTCTTCTTCTTAAAGATCACAGCTCCACATGATCCTCTTCATTTTCCCTAACTGCTGCGCTTTCATCAGGGAAATTAGCAGTAACGATTGCTTCATTTGTTTTAACTCACTAACTAAAACAGTAGTTTTTGCGCAATGCACTCATTTTTTTGCACTTTATGGAAAACATGAGACCAGGGGATGGAAATGAATCAACCTATTAGATTATCTCTCTTAATGATTCACTATCATTTTTTTGTTATAATCAATCAAGAGAAGGTAAGAGTTACGTAATTAAAAATAAAGGTGGGGTGCTACATTGAAATATAATTCCGTTTTTGACATTATTGGTCCAGTAATGATTGGTCCATCAAGTTCACATACAGCTGGGGCAGCAAGAATTGGCAAAGCAGCACACAGTTTATTTGGTGAAGTGCCGACTTGGGCGAAAATTCATCTCTATGAATCGTTTGCTAAGACATATAAAGGACATGGGACGGATTTTGCATTAATAGGCGGTTTGCTCGGATTTGATACAGATGATGAACGGATGAAAGACGCTTTGAAAATAGCTGCAGATCGCAACATGCAAATTGAATTCATTGAAGATAGTGCAGCTGTCAGTCATCCAAACACGGCACGGCTAATGATAGGAAACGATGAAGAATCATTAGAATTGGTCGGCATATCCATTGGTGGCGGGAAAGTGGAAATAACTGAACTAAATGGCTTTGAACTGCGTTTGTCCGGGAACCATCCTGCAATATTAATAATGCACAATGACCGGTTTGGCGCGATTGCCTCGGTGACGTCTGTATTGGCGAAGCACGAAATCAATATTGGTCATATGGAAGTGAATCGAAAAGATGTAGGAAAAGAAGCACTCATGGTAATAGAAGTCGACCAAAACGTGGAAGATGATATATTACGAGAGTTGAACAAAGCAGATCATATTATACAGATTGCTAAGATCGTCAGCTAAACATAGAAGAAAAAGGGGGGTGACCATTTGTGTTTCGGACTGTCCAGGAATTAGTGGAATCTGCTGAACAACAAAAAATATCCATTTCAGAAGTGATGATCCGCCAGGAAATGGAAGTAAAAGAAAAAACGCGTCAACAGCTGTTTGAGGAAATGGAGCAAAACTTACAGGTGATGGAAAAAGCCATTGAAGATGCTTTGAAAGGTGTCGAATCCGTTACCAGTTTAACCGGAGGAGATGCAGTCCTTATTCAAAACTATATGCAGGAGAAAACCCCGCTTTCAGGACATTTGCTATTAGATGCTGTCAGTAAAGCGATGGGGACAAATGAAGTTAATGCGGCGATGGGCACGATTTGCGCTACACCAACTGCTGGGAGTGCAGGTTGTGTACCTGGTACACTATTTGCTGTTAAAAATCAGCTCAAGCCAACCCGTGAACAAATGATTCGATATTTATTTACAGCAGGAGCATTTGGGTTTGTCGTAGCGAATAATGCGTTTATCTCAGGGGCTGCTGGTGGATGCCAAGCTGAAGTGGGGTCAGCAGGAGCCATGGCCTCTGCTGCTATCGTAGAAATGGCTGGCGGAACACCACAGCAATCAGCTGAAGCATTTGCAATGACACTAAAAAATATGCTCGGGCTCGTATGTGATCCCGTTGCTGGTCTTGTGGAAGTTCCTTGTGTAAAGCGAAATGCTGGAGGTGCTTCGTTAGCTATCGTTTCTGCGGATATGGCACTCGCCGGTGTAACTAGTAGAATCCCGTGCGACGAAGTGATCGGTGCGATGTATCGAATTGGTAAACAAATGCCTTCCAGTTTGCGAGAAACAGGAGAGGGCGGTTTGGCGGATACACCAACCGGCCGATGGTTAAAAGATAAATTGCTAGGATTATCAAGCTAAGAAAGAGTGATGTTACATGTTATCCGATCCTGTTACTCACGTGAAAGGTGTCGGGGAAAAAATGGGCGAGGATTTTGCTCAGATCGGAATTCATACAGTAGAAGAGCTACTGAATTATTTTCCGTATCGATATGATGTGTTCGAAATAAAACCTCTGAGTGAGCTCATACACGACGATAAGGTTACGATTGAGGGAAGGGTAATTCATGATCCTTCTCTTACTTTTTATGGAAAGCAAAAATCGCGTTTAACATTCACGCTAGAGGTAGAACAAGTTGCTGTAAAAGCAGTTATTTTTAACAGAGCGTTTGCTAAAAAACATATTCATAGTGGAGATACTGTGACTCTAGTGGGGAAATGGGATGCACACCGACTGCAAATCACTGTGAGTACTTATAAAAAAGGCCCTGCTTCCCAGCAAGATGAAATGCAGCCCGTTTATCCCGCTAAAGGGGAGCTGTCACCAACAAAATTAAAGAAGGCCATCCAACAGGCATTGGCTAGCTATGCAGCCGCTATTGATGAAATACTGCCAGCGCCTTTTTTAACAGCATACAAATTACCAAGTCGTAAAGAAGCCTATCAGACTATGCATATGCCCAAAAGCCGGATTGCATTGAAGCATGCGCGGAGACGGTTTATTTATGAAGAGTTCTTAGTATTTCAATTAAAGATGCAATTGTTACGAAAATGGAAACGTGAAGCAACCACTGGTAATGTCCAGCAATACGATCAGCTACGTGTGAAGGCATTTATGGATAGTTTCCCATTTACGTTAACAGATGCACAGCAATCTGCACTTCATCAGATTTTAGCGGATATGGCATCTCCTTATCGGATGAACCGTTTATTACAAGGTGATGTTGGTTCCGGTAAAACAGCTGTAGCAGCAATTTGTTTGTATGCTTCTGTTACAGCTGGAAAGCAAAGTGCTTTAATGGTTCCAACCGAAATATTGGCAGAACAACATTACCAATCGCTAACTGAACTGTTTGGAGATAGAGCTTCCATCACCTTACTTACTGGTTCTGTTAAAGGGAAAAAGCGGAGAGAACGACTGGAACAAATTTCTACTCATCAACTTGATATTGTTGTCGGGACACATGCATTGATTCAAGACGATGTGCAATTTGCCGATCTGGGATTTGTTATTGTGGATGAGCAACACCGATTTGGGGTAGAGCAAAGACGGGTTTTAAGAGAAAAAGGTTTGTATCCAGACGTTTTGTTTATGACAGCTACGCCAATTCCTCGAACTTTGGCAATTACTGCATTTGGAGATATGGATGTCTCTGTTATTGATCAGATGCCAGTAGGTAGAAAAGAAATCGAAACGTATTGGGTTAAAGAATCGATGCTGGATCGTGTATTGCAGTTTGTCGGTAAGCATATTGTTTCTGGTGAGCAAGCGTATGTCATTTGCCCGCTGATAGAAGAATCAGACAAATTGGATATTCAAAACGCAGTAGATGTATACCATGATCTACGGGCATATTTTCCAGCGTCCATTCATATCGGCTTAATGCATGGAAGGCTATCGGCTGAAGAAAAGGATACCGTTATGAAACAATTCGCAAATAATGAGATTCACTTGCTTGTTTCGACCACAGTTGTGGAAGTGGGCGTAAACGTTCCTAACGCAACCATTATGATGATTTATGATGCGGAGCGATTTGGCTTATCTCAGTTGCATCAATTACGTGGCAGAGTAGGCAGGGGGGAGAAACAGAGCTATTGTATTTTAATTGCCGATCCCAAAGGCGAGACTGGGAAAGAGCGCATGCGCATTATGGCAGAAACGACGGATGGCTTTGCTTTATCGGAACAGGATCTGCAATTGCGTGGACCAGGCGATTTTTTTGGTAAAAAACAAAGTGGACTGCCAGAATTTAAAGTAGCTGACATGGTTCATGATTATCGTGCTTTAGAAACAGCCAGGAAAGATGCGCAGGAAATTATTGATAATGATTTATTGGAAACCAAAGAATATCAGGCACTTCTCCAATATGTAGAAAATAATTTCCAAACCGATGAAAAATTGGATTAATAAATGTTTGCATAAACAGGTGTGGTATTATATATTACTATTAGGAGCAAGTCATAATTACATCATGTGAAATTTATGTTCAAAAAAGAATATTGCGTTAGAGCATCAATTCTTGAAAAACGCTGCATACTGCTGCCAATGTTTCTTTATCCTGTAAAGTATGCTGCTGTCGTATGCTTTGCTGATACGGAAGGCTGTAGTAACGGACTTTAACAGGAGTATTTGTCCTATTGGTTAGATGGAGGGCAGTGTATGAGAAGCTCTGCTATAAAGACATCTTCTCTGAACTGCATCATGCAAGAGTAAGCATTCTTTACGTCCATCTAGTACTAAAACTAGCAAATGAAGCAATTTTACGTAATGGTACCAAGCTTTTTTGAACAACTTCTAAAAGAGTAATGTATAATTCTATATGGATGGTGCAGTCATGAAACGACCAAAGGCTGAACGTCAGCGCTTATTAAAAGAAACTATTGAGCAAACGCCGTTTATAACAGATGAAGAGTTAGCCAAGCAGTTTGATGTAAGTATTCAAACAATTCGTCTCGACCGGATGGAATTGTCCATTCCTGAGTTGCGTCAACGTATTAAGTCCGTAGCGACGGAGCAGTGGAATGAAATGGTTAAAGCATTGCCACTTGAAGAAGTGATCGGCGAAGTGATTGATTTGGAATTAGACGAACGGGCTATTTCGATACTAGATATTCGTCAGGAGCATGTGTTTTCTCGTAATAAAATCGCTCGAGGGCATCATTTGTTTGCCCAGGCGAACTCATTGGCTGTTGCGGTATTAAATGATGAATTGGCTTTAACAGCTAAATCAGAACTGAAATTCACAAGACAAGTAAAAGAAGGCGAACGTGTCATAGCAAAAGCTGTAGTAAAAGGGAAAGAAAAGGGATTGACGCTTGTTCATGTGAACAGTTTTGTAGAAAATGAATTAGTATTTACAGGTGATTTCCATATGTATCAATCGAATCAGCACAAAGGAGCAGACTAAATGAGAATAGCTATTGATGCCATGGGGGGCGATCATGCACCGGAGTCGGTAGTGCTCGGTGCCATGAAAGCTGTCTCTGAAATGAAAGATCTACACATTACGTTAGTCGGCGATGAATCAAAAATAAAAAAATATGCAAGCGATCATGAGCGAGTTAGCATTTTACATACAACGGAAATAATCACAGCAGAGGACGAGCCTGTTCGGGCAGTCAGAAGAAAAAAACAATCTTCATTAGTCTTAACAGCGAATGAGGTGAAGCAAGGAAAAGCAGATGCTTGTATTTCTGCCGGAAATACTGGAGCTTTGATGAGTGCAGGCTTGTTCGTAATCGGGAGAATTAAAGGCATTGAACGCCCTGCTTTGAGCCCGACGCTGCCTACGCTGGATGGACAAGGGTTTTTATTTTTGGATGTTGGTGCCAATGTGGATGCAAGACCGAACCACTTGCTTCAATATGCTATCATGGGTTCCATTTACGCAAGTAGAGTCCGCTCTATCGAACGCCCCAAAGTAGGTTTATTAAACGTTGGAACAGAGGACGGAAAGGGATCTGAATTAACGAAGAAGACTTTTCAGTTACTGCAAGAAGCTCCGATTCATTTTGTGGGTAATGTCGAAGCGAGGGACTTGTTAAATCGGGTTGCTGATGTTGTTGTTACCGATGGTTTTACAGGAAATATTGCCCTCAAAACCATTGAAGGAACAGCTGGCTCCATTTTTTCCATGTTAAAACAGACATTAACCGCTTCCACTAAAAGTAAACTAGCGGCTAGTATGTTAAAGAAAGATTTAACAGCATTGAAAACAAAATTAGATTATTCGGAATATGGCGGCGCGGGTTTATTTGGCCTGCAAGCTCCAGTTATTAAGGCACATGGTTCTTCAGATCAACGAGCGATAACCAACGCAATTAAGCAAGCACGCTATATGGTAGAAAACCAAATTACAGAAACAATCCAATCAACCATCGAGTCGATACATATAGCGAAGGGGGAAGAACAATGAAAAAAGTAGCGTTTATGTTTCCAGGACAAGGGTCTCAAGAAGTAGGCATGGGAAGGGAAATGTATAACACCTACCCTGAAGTGAAACAATTATTCCATGAAGCAGATGAACTGTTACAGACAAATTTAAGCCAAATTATATTTAATGGACCTAAAGAACAGTTAACTGCAACCGAGTATGCCCAACCGGCACTGTTATTAATAAGTACAGCTATACACACTCAACTTTTAAAGCACGAGGTGCAGCCAATCATGACGGTTGGTCATAGTCTTGGAGAATATAGCGCTCTCGTTGCTTCTGGGGCGATTGCGTTTGATGAAGCACTCCCATTGGTAGCTACTCGTGGAAAATTAATGGAAGAAGCTTTTCCAAAAGGGCAAGGAACGATGGCCGCTGTTCTCGGTTTAGATGAGCAAGCTGTTCAAGCTTCATTAGCAGAAGTGAAGGAAGAAGTAGTTGACATGGCGAATTTGAACTGCCCAGGTCAAATCGTTATTTCCGGTTCTGTAAAAGGTGTCGAGCAAGCTGCTGAAATATTGAAAGCGAATGGAGCGAAACGTGTTTTACCTTTAAACGTTAGTGGACCATTTCATTCCCGGTTAATGCAAGCAGCCAATGAATCTTTTGCTGCGTATTTAAACCAAGTAACAATTAACGATACTGCGATTCCAGTCTATGCTAATGTTTCTGCTCAACCAGTAAGAGAGCATAATGAGATAAAGGATTTACTAGTAAAGCAGCTTTATTCTCCTGTTCGTTTTGAGGAATCAATTCGAAACATGATGCAGCATGATGTGGATGCTTTTGTAGAAATAGGAAACGGAAAAGTTTTAAGTGGACTAGTTAGAAAAATTGATCGAAACATGAAAACTTTTACCGTACAAGATGTTGACTCGCTAAATGAATTTATTTCTTGGTTTAAGGGGGAAGGCTAATGTTAACTGGAAAAAATGCACTGGTTACAGGAGCTTCCAGAGGTATAGGACGTGCCATCGCACTCGAATTAGCGAAGCAAGGTGCAAATGTGGCGGTCAATTACGCGGGAAGTGAAGCAAAAGCAGAGGCTGTTGTGAATGAAATTCAACAGCTTGGCAGACAAGCTGTTAAAATCCAAGCGGATGTAGCAGATGAAGTAGATGTCAAAGCAATGACAAAGGAAGTAGTTTCACAATTTGGCACATTGGATATCCTTGTGAATAATGCTGGAATAACGCGGGATAATTTACTTATGAGAATGAAGGAAGCAGAATTCGATGAAGTGATTAATACAAACCTAAAAGGCGTATTTATCTGTACAAAAGCAGTTACGAGACAGATGATGAAACAACGCTCTGGAAAAATCATTAACGTTGCTTCGATTGTCGGAGTAAGTGGTAACCCTGGTCAAGCAAACTATGTAGCTGCAAAAGCAGGTGTCATTGGTTTAACAAAGACAACTGCAAAAGAATTGGCTTCCAGAAATATTCATGTTAATGCAGTAGCTCCAGGTTTTATTTCTACTGATATGACGGATGCATTGTCGGAAGAACAGCATAAAGATATGTTGACAATGATCCCGTTGCAAAGGCTAGGAGCACCGGAGGATGTAGCGAAAGTCGTTCGATTCCTAGCTAGTGAGGATGCGGATTATATTACTGGGCAAACGATCCATATCGATGGCGGAATGGTAATGTAGCATCTGTTTTGTACTATATTTTACTTGAAAGGGGGTGACTGGATATGGCAGATGTATTTGATCGTGTAAAAGCAATTATTGTGGACCGTCTTGATGTCGACGAATCAAAAGTAACGATGGAAGCTTCTTTTAAAGAAGACTTAGAAGCTGATTCATTAGATGTTGTCGAACTTGTTATGGAACTTGAGGACGAATTTGACATGGAAATTGCTGATGAAGAAGCGGAAAAAATTAATACAGTAGGTGATGCTGTTAACTACATAAATAATTTACAAGGTTAACAGTATAGCGGATGAAAGTCTCGTCATAACGAGGCTTTCTGTATATTAGATCAATTAAACTGAGGTGCCATTCATGAATGTTGTCCAAATAGAAAAACAATTAGGTCTTCATTTTCGTAATCCCTCGCTGATCATGCAAGCATTTACTCATTCATCTTATGTGAATGAGCATCGTCATAAAGTTATTTCGGATAATGAAAGGCTGGAATTTTTAGGAGATGCTGTATTGGAGTTAGGCGTATCTCAATATTTATTTCGAACAAATAAACAAATGCCAGAAGGAGAAATGACGAAATTACGAGCGGCTATCGTTTGTGAACCTTCGCTAGCCAGCTTCGCACGTGGCTTACACTTTGGGACGTATATTTTACTGGGTAAAGGTGAAGAACAGACAGGAGGGCGTGACCGAGATGCTCTGCTGGCAGATGTGTTTGAAGCGTTTTTAGGCGCGCTTTATTTAGATCAGGGATTTGATACAACGATACAATTCTTGGAAGAACACGTGTTTCCGAAAATAACAAATGGTGCTTTTTCGCATGCGATGGATTATAAAAGTCAATTACAAGAATTAATTCAACAAGTAAAGCATCGTTCAGTGGAGTATAAAATTGTCGAGGAACGAGGACCGTCTCATGATAAGGAATTTATAGCAAAAGCTTTTATTCAGGGGGAAGTGTACGGTTCCGGAATAGGCAGAACAAAGAAGGAAGCAGAACAGCGAGCGGCAAAAGCTGCTTTAGATAAATATAAACAATAGCAAAAGGCTGTACCATTTTTACAGCCTTTTGCTATTTTCTTTCCTAGATCATTTATGGTAACTTGCTTTCATCATATATACCTGCATCTAGACCATACTCGGTGAAGTTATTCTTTTAGTAGTACCGACAGCTGCTTGAACAAGACAACTTCGCTTTCATACTTATTTACGAATGTTTCTTAATTCTTCAATGAATGCTTGCGTTTCTAGCATACTGAGATGTCCCTTTCGCTTTATCATATCATACAACGATTTTAGTTCATCATATTTATCCAGATCATAATCCTCTGCGTCCATAATGGTACGGTTTACAACAGACAGATGATCTGCAATTTCATCTAGTAATATTTTTAAGTTTTCTTGTGAGGGGTACTCTAAACTCATTATTTGCCAGCTCCTTTATTCTGCATGTCACGTTCTAAACTTCTTTTACCATTACATTTATGATAAAATAAATGCGGTAAAATGCCAACCGTTTTTTTATTGTATAGGAAACTATACAGTCAACTCTGAAGACAGATGACGCGCTGGTAGCTTTGAAACTAAACGGTAAAAAGGCATCCGCGCGTCCCGATAGTGCGTTGCAAGAGGACGCTCACTAGCCGATCTAAGGTGTGCGAAGTTTATATCCGGAGAAGGGTTATATGCATTATCCACCATTTCTAGATAGTTCGGGTTTTACGTTTGTCTCAGCTCAAAAATTTATTAGTAGTATAGAGTATGATAATATACATATTCTTTCGTTAATTAGGAGAAATGTCGGATGTATTTGAAAAGATTAGAAAGCGTAGGCTTTAAATCGTTTGCTAAACGAATAAACGTTGATTTTGTTCCTGGTGTAACCGCAGTTGTAGGACCAAATGGAAGTGGTAAAAGTAATATAACGGACGCTATCCGTTGGGTGCTTGGTGAACAATCAGCGAAATCGCTGCGCGGCTCTAAAATGGAAGATATCATTTTTCAAGGGAGTGATACGCGTAAGCCGTTAAATGTTGCTGAAGTAACGTTAGTTCTCGATAATCATGATCAGCTTCTACCATTAGATTATGACGAGGTAAGTGTAACGAGACGCGTCTATCGTTCCGGAGATAGTGAGTACTATATTAATAACCAGTCCTGTCGGTTAAAAGATATTGTCCATTTATTTATGGATTCTGGGCTAGGCAGGGAAGCTTTTTCGATTATTAGTCAAGGGAAAGTAGAAGAAATACTAAGCTCCAAGGCTGAAGAAAGAAGAACCATATTTGAAGAAGCTGCAGGTGTTTTAAAATATAAACAACGAAAGAAAAAGGCAGAATATAAGCTCGCTGAGACACAAGAAAATTTAAACCGTGTTGAAGATATTATTCATGAAATTGAACAACAAATCCAACCATTGCAAGAACAAGCAGAAATAGCACGTCAATATCAGGTGTTCAAAGATCAATTAAAGGAAACAGAGATTACTTACTTGCTAGCAGAAATTGAACGTCTTCATACAGAGTGGCAATCATTATTAAAAGAAATAGATCAGTTGAAAGATAAACAGCAAAGTGTACAGCATAAATTGGATCAGAAAGAAAAGGAGCAAGACAAGGAACGTCACTCACTGCAACAAATGGATCAACAATTCGAACAATTGCAAGCAGATTTATTAACTGTAACGCAAACATTAGAGAAATATGAGGGAAAAAAACAGTTGTTTCTTGAGCGTTCCAAGCATTTTTTCGAAAACAAGGCAAAGCTAGGTGCCCAAAAAAATCAAACCTCTGTACGAATAGGGCAGTTACATGATGTATTTGTGCAAGAAAAGAAACATTTGGCTGATTTGCAAACAGCAAAAAAAGCAACAGAACAATCTGTTAAACAGTTAGAAAGTAAGCTCCGTTTAGGGAATGCGGATCTAGCCGAAAAGATAGAAGATCGGAAATCAGATTATATTGAGTGCTTAAATGAGCAAGCTGCTAAACGCAATGAAAAACAAACGTTGGAAGAACGCCTACAGCAGGTAGCTGCTATAACAGAGAAGCAATCGGAAAAATTTGCTGGACTGATTCATGATAGAGAAGAATTACTAGAAAAAGTGAAGCGGCTCACACCTGATGTTGAACAGCAAAAGCAAACATGCACCCAAAAAGAAAAAAACATCCAATCCATCAAGCAATCATTAGAACGAGAGCGTCATGCTTTTCAAGAAGCTCAAACCAAATTGTATCAAGGGTATCAGTATATAGAAAAAATCAAATCGAAAAAAGAAATGCTGGAGGAAATGAAAGAAGACTTTCAAGGCTTTTTTCAAGGAGTTAAAGCTGTTTTAAAAGCGAGAGAAGAAAAGAAGCTTTCTGGTGTATACGGAGCGATTATCGAATTAATGGATGTTCCCAAGGCATATATTACTGCCATGGAGACAGTACTCGGGGGGCAAGCGCAGCATATTGTTGTAAAAGATGAGCGTTCTGCGAGGCAATCTATTTCCTGGTTGAAGCAAACCAATAACGGCAGAGCAACATTTTTGCCACTCTCTTCTATCCAGGAACGGTTTATTCCAAATGATATAAAAAGAAAACTAATCGGGCATGCTGGTTATGTCGGAATCGCTGCTGAACTTATTCAGACAGATGCCGTTTACCGCAAAGCCATTAACCATTTAATGGGTCATGTCGTCATTGCTAAAACATTAAAAGATGCCAATGAGCTAGCAGCTTTGTCTTCCAGACGTTATCGTATAGTTACACTGGATGGCGATGTAGTTAACCCCGGTGGATCTATGTCTGGGGGGGCGAAGAAAAAAACGAATCAATCTCTATTTACACGTGAAAAAGAGCTTGAAGAAATGACTGCAAAATTACAAGCTTTTGACAAAAAGATATTGGAATTCGAAAAAAATGTCCAGCGCCAAAAACGACAAATTCAAGTTTTAGAAGAGCAGTTAAAAACGGAAGAAACAACGTTGCAAGCTGAGCAAAAGCAGCTACAACAAATGCAGACAGATTTTCGTGAATTGGAAATGAAGCTACATGCTTTAAATGATCGATTACGTATCTATGATCAAGATAAGCGGCAGCATACAGAGGATCGTGACGACCTAGCGAACCGCAAGATGCTTCTTGAGAAAGAGCTAATTCAGTTAGATCAGCAAGCAAAAGAAATTGAACAAGAAATTCAGGATTTAAACAAACAGCAAACGGAGCTGAAAAATAATAAAGAAAAACTGCAGGAAGAATTACACCAAAAGCAAGTTTTATTGGCAGAGCAAGATGAACGGGTAAGAAACCAGCGTGAAAAAACAAAGCAAGTACAAGAACAACTTACAGAACTTCAACATGAATATGACCAATATGTCGAAGAATGGAAAAACCTAGTAGAATTCCAAGAAGCAAACGAATCAGAGGAACAAATAGATGATATGATTAGGCAACAATCTAGAGCTAAGCAGGAAATAACTGCTTCTATTGAAAAAATACGTACAGAACGTACTACTCGCTCCAAACAGATTCAAGATCAAGAACAGGAACTAAAGCTGATTCACAAGCAGTTGGATGAACTTAGACGAACTTTAAATCAGAAGGAAGTTCAGTCCAATCGAATCGATGTGGAGCTTGAGAATTTACTAAACCATTTGCAGAGTGAGTATTTGATGACATATGAAAAGGCCCAGCAAATGTACGAAAAAGCAAAAGATAAACAGGCTGCCCAAGCTTCCGTTACACAGTTGAAACAGCAAATCGAACAATTAGGAACGGTAAATTTAGGAGCTATTGATGAATATGAGCGTATTAATGAGCGATATAGCTTCTTAAAAGAACAACAAACAGATCTTGTTGAAGCAAAGCAAACCCTTCATCAAGTAATCAGTGAAATGGATGAAGAAATGAAAAACCGTTTTGGTGAAACATTCTCGCAAATTAAAGAAGCATTTGCCGATGTCTTTCAGCAATTGTTTGGCGGGGGGCACGCGGAGCTAAAATTGACCGATCCGAAAAATCTGCTTGATACAGGGGTGGATATTATTGCACAGCCACCAGGGAAAAAACTGCAACATCTCGGACTGTTATCAGGCGGAGAACGGGCATTAACCGCGATTGCATTATTGTTTGCAATTTTACGTGTTCGTCCAGTTCCGTTTTGTGTACTGGATGAAGTAGAAGCTGCATTGGATGAAGCCAATGTGGCGAGGTTTGCCAAATATGTGAAATTGTTTAGTGAAAAGACGCAGTTTATCGTCATTACTCACCGTAAAGGTACGATGGAAGAAGCAGATGTGTTATACGGTGTAACCATGCAGGAGTCAGGTGTGTCACGGTTAGTATCCGTCCGCTTAGAAGATACAGAACAATTAGTGGAACAATAAGGAGGAATGCATGATGGGTTTTATGGATAAGTTAAAAAACAAGTTTCAAAGAAATGAAGAACATGCGGAAGATGTATCAGAAAAGTATAAAGAAGGAATGAAAAAGAGCCGGCAAACATTTTCCAGTAAAATTAACGATTTGCTCGCTAGATATCGAAAAGTGGATGAAGACTTCTTTGAAGAATTGGAAGAGGTGTTAATCTCTGCTGATACTGGTGTAGCTACTGTTATGGACTTGATTGACGAATTGAAAATGGAAGTAAAACGACAAAACATTAAAGACACGACAGAAATGAAAGATGTTATTTCTGAAAAGCTGGTAGAAATTTATTATGGTGATAACGAACAGGAAATAGAAAGTCTTTCTCTTCAGGAAGGTGAGCTTTCGATTATCTTGGTTGTAGGAGTAAACGGGGTAGGGAAAACAACCTCAATTGGTAAACTAGCTCATCAGCTTAAGCAGGAAGGAAAGAAGGTTATGCTTGCTGCTGGGGACACCTTTCGCGCTGGAGCGATTGAACAATTAGAAGTTTGGGGCGAGCGAACAGGTGTTGACGTCGTAAAACAAAATTCCGGAAGTGATCCAGCAGCTGTTATATTTGATGGGATCAAATCAGCTAAATCGAAGCAAGCCGACGTTCTCATTTGTGATACCGCTGGCAGGCTGCAAAACAAAGTGAATTTAATGAACGAACTAGCAAAAGTAAAGCGCGTAATCGAACGAGAAGTTCCTCATGCACCGCATGAAGTTTTGCTTGTGTTGGATGCGACAACAGGACAAAATGCGTTAAGTCAAGCTAAAATATTTGCTGAGGCAACAGATGTAACGGGAATTGTATTAACAAAACTAGATGGAACGGCTAAAGGTGGAATTGTTTTAGCTATACGAAATGAGTTACAAATACCGGTTAAGTTTGTCGGTTTAGGAGAAGGCGTTAATGATTTACGCCCATTTGATGCACATGCATTTGTCTATGGTTTATTTGCTGATTTACTGGAAAAAGAATAAAGGAAGTTTACTTGACACATATATTTCATTTCGTTATTCTTACGTTGTAGTGAGTAAAGTAAGTTTATCATTGTGAGAAACGCCATTTCTAATGACGTAAGCGAGACGCACGAAATACGTTTATCTAATAAATTAACGATAAGAGGTGTAGCAAGATGCTGGAAAAAACGACAAGAATGAATTATCTATTTGATTTTTATCAGGCATTACTTACACCTAAACAGCGAAATTATATGGAAATGTACTATTTAGAGGATTATTCGCTTGGAGAGATCTCTGAAGTATTTGATGTATCAAGGCAAGCTGTGTATGATAATATAAAGCGAACGGAACAAATGCTGGAATCGTATGAGCAAAAGCTTGGCTTATATAATAAATTTCAGCAGCGCTTTGAGCTGTTAAAGCAGCTAGAAGAAATAACTTCTGGCAACAAAGATGTGCAACAGCTCGTGATTAAATTAAAAGAATTGGATTAGGGGGACACCTTCTATGGCATTTGAAGGATTAGCTGACCGCCTGCAAAGTACGATAAAAAAAATAACTGGTAAGGGTAAGGTATCTGAGCAAGACGTAAAAGAAATGACGCGAGAAGTTCGTTTGGCCTTGCTAGAAGCTGATGTTAACTATAAAGTGGTTAAGGACCTTATCAAAAATATTAAAGAACGTGCTGTTGGTCAAGAAGTAATGGAAAGTTTAACTCCAGGACAACAGGTTATTAAAGTCGTCAAAGAAGAGCTAACGGCCTTAATGGGCGGTGAACAAAGTAAAATTGCTGTAGCTGATCGCGGACCTACTGTGATTATGATGGTAGGCTTACAAGGAGCAGGGAAAACAACCACCTCTGGAAAACTAGCCAACTTACTGCGCAAAAAACACAATCGTAACCCTCTACTTGTTGCCTGCGATGTTTACCGTCCGGCAGCAATTCAACAGCTGGAAACATTGGGGCGTCAGCTTGATATGGCTGTGTTTTCCATGGGGGAAGAGGCAAATCCAGTTGATATTGCGAAAAACGCGCTAGAAAAGGCAAAAGAAGACCATCATGATTATGTCATTATCGATACTGCTGGTCGTTTACATGTAGATAACGAACTGATGGGAGAATTACAACAGATTAAAGCAGAAGTGCAACCGCATGAAATTTATCTTGTTGTTGACTCCATGACTGGACAGGACGCAATAAATGTTGCGGAAAGCTTCAATGAGCAACTTGATATAACTGGCGTCATTTTAACGAAGCTGGATGGGGATACACGTGGTGGTGCAGCTCTTTCCATTAAAGCTGTGACTGACAAGCCAATCAAGTTTGCCGGAATGGGAGAGAAGCTTGATGAGTTAGAAGCATTTCACCCTGACCGGATGGCCTCTAGGATTCTAGGCATGGGCGATGTACTATCTTTAATTGAAAAGGCACAAACCAATGTGGATGAAAAGCAAGCCAAAGAATTGGAAGAGAAAATGCGCACGATGTCATTTACTTTGGACGATTTTTTGGAACAAATGGGACAGGTAAAAAAAATGGGTCCATTAGAAGATTTAATGGCCATGATTCCCGGAGCAAACAAAATGAAGGGGCTAAAAAATGCCCAATTCGATGAAAAACAGCTTTCGCATGTGGAAGCGATCATAAAGTCTATGACAAAGCAAGAACGTCAGGATCCAAGTATCATGAATGCAGGTAGAAAAAAACGAGTAGCTAAAGGTTCAGGCACGAATGTGTCACAAGTAAACAGATTACTAAAGCAATTTGAAGAAATGAAGAAAATGATGAAGCAAATGACGAATATGCAAAAAGGCAAGAAAGGTAAAAAAGGAAAAGGCATGAAACTCCCATTTATGTAATAAAGAGGAACTCCTTTTCCAAACACAATGTCTTTAGCTTATAACGGTTTTTAGGAGAATGAAAGAAATGGGATTTCAAGGCTACTTCAGCACGCTTTAATGGTTCATGCCAACAATGGAATAACCCATGAAATACAATATTTTCTTTCTGTAATGGAAAAACACTTTACAGACTTTGTTTTTTCTGCTAGAATTTAAAAATGTGTTAAGTTATTAAAGATGGAGGTGCAAGAAAATGGCAGTAAAGATTCGTTTGAAACGTATGGGATCAAAGAGAAACCCATTCTACCGTATTGTTGTCGCTGATTCACGTGCGCCACGTGACGGGCGTTCTATTGAACAAATAGGAACATATAACCCTGTAGTTAATCCAGTTGAAGTTAAAATAGATGAGGATAAAGCACTTGACTGGATGTCTAAAGGTGCAAAGCCTAGTGATACAGTTCGCAATCTATTCTCTAAACAAGGCATCATGAAAAAGTTCCACGAGCAAAAAAATCAAGTTGCAAAGTAGAGTGATAACATGAAAGCTCTTATTGAAACGATTGTTACATCACTTGTAGATCATCCTGAAGATGTTGTGATTAAAGAAACAGAGGAAGAAACGAAAATTGTTTATCATCTTTCTGTTCATCCTGAAGATGTCGGTAAGGTGATCGGTAAAAACGGGCGAATTGCGAAAGCAATTCGAACGGTTGTTTATGCAGCAAAGTCAAATAGTAATAAACGTGTGTATTTAGATATTATGTAAAGGGAAAGGGAGGAAATAAACCCTTTCCTTTTTTACACTATAGGAAAGTATAAGATTTTTTTGATTTATAGTATAAGAAAAACAAAGGCTTCCGCCACAAGACTTGGCGACAAGCCAAGTTTTTCTAAACACGTAAATGCTAGCATAGAAGTAAACGACCGTTTATTCAGATTCATTGATACCGTATTTGCAGTTCGATGGAGAAGAGTAGGAATGCACGCGTCAACCCATTTTTCAATATGGTTTGTCCCAACTAAAAAAACTATGTTCTGCTTTAGACGTTTTGAGAGTGAGGCGATAAATATGCAAATTATAAAAAAGGTACAAATAAAACAGGTGTTAACGGAGAATAGTAAGGAAAAAATCAAAGCTAACTTTCATGATCATAAAATGCGACTTGAACAAGAGTGTCAACAGTTGTTGTTTGAGCAGCGCAAATTGCAAAATAAATCCGGTTATTCAAAGCAGGAAATCGAGCATCGATTCCAACAAGAATTAAATAATCGAAAAGAAAAGATCAAACTTGCTGAGTTTAAAATGGAGCAATTGGATATGCTTGAAATCGGTAGTGAAATTGTTGAAAGGGAAGTTGAAGCTCTTGTTGAGGTTACAGAAGGATCGCAATGGAATGAAATAATGAAAGAACAGGCAATCATTGTAAAAGATAATATCGTGATACGAATTGATGAATAGCAGGTGAGATAATGACAGAACAAATGTTTACTGTAGGAAAAATAGTCAATACTCATGGGATAAAAGGGGAGGTAAAAGTGTTACGGATAACCGATTTTAATGATCGGTTTGAAGTTGGTAATGATGTCTACATTATAAAACATGGACAGGAGCCTATTAAGATGACCATTTCCAGCCATCGAGTGCATAAGGGTTTCGATTTGCTTCAATTTGAGGGCTATCAAAACATCAATGATATGATCGCTTTCAAAGGCTGTGAGCTAAAGATTCCCCAATCACAGCAGACGGAATTAGCGGAACATGAATTTTATTACCATGAAATAATCGGATGTACAATGGTTACACAGGCGGGAGAAGAAATAGGTACCATTACAGAGATTTTGTCGCCTGGAGCGAATGACGTTTGGGTAGTCGAGCGAAAAAACGGAAAAAACGCACTTATTCCGTACATTGAAGATGTGGTGATAGATGTGGATGTAGAAGCGAAGAAAGTGACCATTTCTCCAATGGAAGGGTTGTTGGACTAAATGCATATCGATGTATTAACGCTCTTTCCAGAAATGTTTTCTGGGGTAATGGGGTCCTCGATTTTAAAGAAAGCACAAGATAGAAATAAATTCACCTATGACCTTGTGAATTTTCGTGACTATTCCCAACATAAGCATCAGAAGGTGGATGACTACCCATATGGTGGAGGAGCAGGAATGGTATTAGCACCACAACCGATATTTGATGCCGTCGAAGCAGTAAAAAGTAAACGCCCTACCCAACCGCGGATAATTTTAATGTGCCCGCAAGGAGAGACATATACACAAAAAAAAGCAGAAGAATTAGCAGAAGAGGATCATCTTATCCTTATTTGTGGACATTATGAAGGTTTTGATGAACGTATACGCTCGCATGTAGCGAGTGATGAAATATCGATAGGCGACTATGTTTTAACAGGTGGCGAACTAGGAGCAATGGTAGTGATGGACAGTGTTATTCGGCTGCTGCCAGATGTGCTTGGAAATGAGGAATCCGCACCTCAGGATTCCTTCTCAACTGGTCTATTGGAGCACCCGCATTACACACGACCTGCTAACTTTCGAGGGATGGAAGTTCCTGAAGTTTTACTATCTGGCGACCATGCAAAAATAGAGGCTTGGAGAAAAAGGCAAGCTCTTGAGCGAACGTATGAACGGCGAAAAGATTTATTGCTTAAGAAGAATCTATCAGCAGATTTACAGTGTTTGTTAAACGAGCTACAAAACGAAAAAAAGTAGTTGCAGTCTGTTCATGTATATGGTATATTTATACTTGTGTTTAAAGTGATATGCTTTAGGCTTGATCAACGATGTTCCGCTGTCATCTAGGAGATAAGAGCATTGGTTTGGAAGGAGTGAACCAGGATGCAAAAGTTAATTGAAGATATTACAAAAGATCAATTGCGTACGGATCATCCTGAATTTCGCGCTGGGGACACAATAAAAGTACACGTGAAAGTTGTGGAAGGTTCCCGCGAACGTATTCAGGTGTTCGAAGGTGTTGTCATTAAACGTCAAAATGGTGGAATCAGTGAAACATTTACAGTAAGAAAGTTATCTTACGGTATTGGTGTGGAACGTACATTCCCTTTACATTCTCCACGGATTGATAAAATTGAAGTTACACGTCGTGGTATTGTACGTCGTGCGAAGCTTTATTATTTACGTAACCTTCGTGGAAAAGCAGCTCGTATTAAAGAACGGCGTTAATCGAATACATGACAGAGCATGTTAGGGAAAGGAGCTTGGCAATTTGCACAAGCTCCTTTTTTAATAAGATAAGAAACCACCATGGATCGCCAAGAGCGCAAGCCACCATCTATGATGAACAAATTTTGCTTTATAATGTTTAGATTCTTGAAATACTACCTAAATGGTAAATAGCCTTTTTTTCATACAAAAGTGTAAAATGAGGTGCTTGGAGATAACGAAATAACCGAATAGCCACGTCCGGCGCATGAGCCCAGCAACGATGCGACTTTAGAAATGCGCCCTACGATAAGGCCTCATCGGTTCGCGGCAAAGAGGAAGGCCGACTAAAACCGGGCTTGCCGCTCAGGCGTCGGCATACCCCTGTTTTTAGTGGCATGATTCCTAAATCTTTAGTTGATTCGTTCCATTCGCTACGTTGCTAAACGGGCGCCCCGCGCCTTTGTTCATGTTAAGAAAATATAATATTTTGACTACTATAGTCAATTTTAAAAAATCGGCTATCGCTATGGACTATTGTGCTGTTTGTGGAGAAGAGAAATTTTTATATAGTAATGTATGGAAGAAAAAACCATTTTTAATTAGCAATTTTGGTTAAAACAGGGAGGTCGAGCAATTGGCAGAGCAAGCAAAAAAAAAGAAATCTAATAAAGAGTGGCTGGATTGGTTAAAAGCAATTTTGATAGCTTTTAGTTTGGCTTTTATCGTTCGAACATTTCTGTTTGCTCCCGTCGTTGTGGAGGGACCATCGATGTTGCCAACACTACATAATGGAGATCAATTGATCGTTAATAAATTTATTTATGACGTAAAAAAGCCGGAACGCTTTGACATTGTTGTTTTTCATGCTTCTACAGAAAAAGATTTCATCAAACGTATTATCGGCTTACCTGGGGAGCATGTTGAAGTAAAAGATAATATATTGTACATTAATGGGGAAGAAGTAGAACAAAATTATTTAAACGATCAACAAGGAATTCAGACAGAATTACCCATATACACCAATGATTTTATATTAGAAGACCTTCCAGGAAACTACCAAGAGATTCCCGAAAATTATGTGCTTGTTTTGGGTGATAATCGGGAAAACTCAACGGATAGTCGTGTATTGGGGTTGGTGCCAATGGATCAAATTGTAGGTAAAACGAGTTTGCTCTATTGGCCAATGGAACGTATGCAACTAATAAGAAAGTAGGTTTTTAATTATGACGATTCAATGGTTTCCAGGTCATATGGCAAAAGCGAAGCGGGAAGTAGAGGAAAAGCTTAAACTTGTTGACTTTGTTATTGAGTTGGTAGATGCTCGCGCACCTCTTTCCTCCCAAAATCCCATGCTGCAGCAAGTTATCCACCAAAAATCAAAAATGATTGTAATGATGAAAAAAGATTTAGCTGACCAACAAGTAACAGAACAATGGATTGATTATTTTCAGCAACAGAATATTTCAGCTATTGCCATTAATGTGAATGAGCGTAATGATATCCAAGCTGTTATACAATTGGCGAAAGAACAGGCAAAGAAAAAAATGGAAAAGCTAAAAGCAAAAGGAATTCAACCACGTGCAGCACGTGCGATCATTGTTGGTATTCCAAATGTTGGTAAATCCACCCTCATCAATCGTTTGGCAAATAAAAAAATTGCTAAAACAGGAAATAAGCCGGGTGTCACGAAACAGCAACAGTGGATTAAAGTGAAAAAAGATTTTGAATTACTGGATACTCCTGGGATATTATGGCCGAAATTTGAAGATGAAGAAGTGGGCTATCGATTAGCAGCTATTGGAACAATTAAAGATCAATTACTCTCGTTGCAGGACGTCGTTGCATTTGCTATTCACTATATGCAAATCCACTATCCCGAGAATTTGGAAAAACGTTATAGCATAGATAAAGAGATGCAAGATATGTGGGATATTTTTGTTTATATCGGTAAACAACGCGGGGCATTGCAAAGTGGAGGCAAAGTCGATTTTTCAAAAGTCTCCGATATTGTTATTCAAGATTTACGTTCAGGTAAACTTGGAAAAATATCTTTGGAAGCACCAGAAACAGAAGCATTTTAAACAAAGGAATAAAAATAGTAAAACGTAGGACATGCATCTCCGGATGGGTGTCTTGTTATGTGGAGATTTATTTTTTTAACTGTATATCTCTCTTGGAATTTATGATATGAATAATTTGGTCGATAAAAGAAGAGGAAGGGTAAAAATGCACAAGGAGTCTATAAGTGAACTAAACAGATTGTTTCAGGCGGGTCAATTTAATGAAGAGCTGCTCGCAAGTTTACGATCCGATGAACGAAAAGGGGTCCAGCAATTAATAGCAAAATATGAAAAACAGCAGTTGAAATTACAAGCATTCCAGCAACGTCACGCTGAGATGACAATCTACGAACAATCCTACTATAAACAAGGAATGACATATATCGCTGGTGTTGACGAAGCAGGAAGAGGGCCCCTTGCTGGTCCTGTTGTAGCAGCAGCAGTTATTTTACCTTCTGACTTTCTATTGCTAGGGTTAGATGATTCTAAACGATTAACGGAAGCCAAACGAAATGATTTTTTTCATTACATAAAAGAACACGCTATAAGTTATGGGATTTCAATTGTTGAAAGTGAAATGATAGATCAAATGAATATATTGGAAGCTACAAAATATGCAATGCAAGAAGCAATTGGTAAATTAGAACCTGTTCCAGAACACGTATTGATTGATGCGGTCGAATTGGAACAACTAGCATTATCAACGGAAGCAATTACGAAAGGAGATGCAAAAAGCATTTCCATTGCAGCGGCAAGTGTATTAGCAAAAGTGACGAGAGATCAATATATGAAACAATTACATAGGCAATATCCAATGTATGAATTTGCTTCCAATATGGGATATGGTACAGAACAGCATTTTAAAAAATTGCAGGAATACGGTGTTTGCCCACAGCATCGCCGTTCATTCGCACCAATTAAACAAATGATTTACTAATGAGGGGGGAGCAGTTTGCGTATTCAACAGTTGAAAGAGATTTTACAGCTGAATAAATCCGTATTTCCCCAACTGCAACAACTAAAAAAGGGTCAAATAATCCAAGGGAAAGTTATAAAAATATACCCACAAGATAAAGCGCAAATACAATTAGGAGGTTTAAAGCTGATAGCCCAGCTGCAAGCTCCTTTAACAGCTGGGCTGCATTATCATTTTCAAATCATGCAGGCAGATGAGATTTTTAACTTAAAAGTATTAGGCAACCAAACACATGAAACTGCAGCCGTTGGGGCTAAACACCTGTTGAATCAGCTTTCTTTTAAACCATCAGCGCATCAAGTTGCTTTTGTTCAACAATTGATGGAAGAACAAGTGCCTTTTAATAGACAGCAGCTTCAACAAGCTTTTCAGTTTATGTCAGCGCATAAAAATAAACAAGATCTTATCCCCATTATAAAAGAGATGGTCTTACATGAATTGCCCATAAATGAACAGACATTTCAAGCTCTACATGTACAAAAAAACAATCAACTTGTTGCCCAATTTCAAAAGCTTTCCCATATGTTATCCCAACATATGGAGAATTCGCCGTTACAACAGCTATTAAGCGACCTGCTAGAGCCATCTGCAGAAAATGTGGTTAAAAGCCAACAGCAAATATATAAACTGCTTGTTGGAAAAAACAAACAGCTCTTGCCTCTCATTCAAACATTGGGAGGAGACAATAATATTACGTCTTTGCAAACATTAAAAAAACTAGAGCATTATATACATCATCATCAGGAAACGATGCAACATGCCAATCAAATTTTGAAAAAATGGGAAAGTAAACTGCTATTAGCAGCTGCCAATCAGTTTACGCTTTCTGAAGCTGAGGTGTCACAATTAAAACAGGATACCACAGCAACCTTCCCAACTCTGATATCAGATAAAAATGCTCAGACAATTGATTTTGGTCGTTTGTTAGTCCAGCTTCGATCTTTGCAAAAGCCACAAACATATCAGCAATTAGAACGCTTTATTACTTTATCACAAACATATGTATTGGCAGAGCCAAAAAAGCAATGGCTTGAATTAGTGAGACAACATTTGCAATTTTCCGGTATTTCGCATGAATACAAATTAGCGAAAGATGAGACGCCTCCTGTAACGTTAAAAAGTCAGTTAATTCTTGCTTTACAGCAAACAGACGGTGCTTTAAAAGAACGAATACAGCAAGTACTCCATCATTTAAATGGCTTACAAATATCGTCTGTGCAGGATTCGCAAAATGGATTCTTGCAAGCTTATATACAAATTCCAGCTATAAAGCTAGGATTACCTAATGATATGGAATTAAAGTTTGAAGGGAAAAAATTGCGAACGGGGAAACTAGATCCAGACCATTGTCGGATTGTGTTCTATTTGGAATTAACAAACATGAAAGAAACCGTGGTGGATATGCATGTCCAAAATAGAAACGTTAGTATTACCGTTTTCAATGATCATAAAGCATTACGAAGTTTATCAATGAAATTACAACCTTTATTAAGAAAAGGATTGAGAGAAATGAATTATCATTTATCATCTATTTCATTTTTAACCTTACATGAAGAAGAAAAGAAGAAAAGCATAACGAGTTCTAATGCACAGGTTTATCAGGGGGTTGACTTTCGAATATGAATCAAAATCAGAGGAAAGCAGCAGCATTACGTTATCATGAAGCCCATCATGCTGCTCCTGTAGTTACCGCTTCAGGGAAAGGGAAACTTGCAGATGATATTATCGAAACAGCTAAAGAAAACAATATTCCTATTTTAGAAGATGCCTCTCTAGTGGAGTTGCTAGCACAATTAAACATTAATGAAACCATTCCAGAAGAGCTATATGAGGCAGTTGCAGAAGTGTTCGCATTTATATATCGTACGGATCAGCAATTTTAAAAATAAGCTCGGCTAGCATGATAAAGAAACCTATAACCATTATACTGTTTCAATTGTATAGTAGCTACATTTGGCTAACATCGTTGTGTATTGTTTCCTTGAATGAAGAAAGCTAATTTGTACAGGACATGTTGTAGTCTTCTGGTGCTGTTTTTTTATAAGATAAGTTAGTATAAAATGAGGTGCTTGGAAATAACGAAATATCCGAATAGCCACGTCCGGCGCATGAGCCCAACAACGATGCGACTTTAGAAATGCGCCCTACAATAAGGCCTCATCGGTTCGCGGCAAAGAGGAAGGCCGACTAAAAATGGGCTTGCCGCTCAGGCGTCGGCATACCCCTGTTTTAGTGGAATGATTCCTTTATCTTTAGTTGATTCGTTCCATTCGTTACGTTGCTAAACGGGTGCCCCACGCCTTTGTTCCACTATAGGAAAGTATAAAATTTCTATGGTTTATAGTATAAGAAAAACTACAGCTTCCGCCATAAAGATTTGGCGGTAAGCCAAGTTTTTCTAAACCCTTTAAACTTGCATTCATGCCTAGATGAACGTTTCAACATGATGTATGCGGAAAGAAAAACGTAAATGAGTGATTCTACAAAAAAGGATAAGATACGCGGTAATTCTTGTGAATTGAATGGTTTTTTAATACAATGGATATGCAGTGAATTTTGATGGGAGGATATAGGATGAACATTCATGAGTATCAAGGCAAAGAGATTTTGCGACAATACGGCGTTAAAGTTCCTAATGGGCATGTTGCCTATACAGTTGATGAAGCTGTAGAAGCTGCTGAAAAATTAGGAAGCGATGTCACGGTAGTAAAAGCACAAATTCATGCTGGTGGACGTGGCAAAGCTGGCGGCGTAAAAATAGCTAAAAACTTGGATGAAGTGCGTACATATGCCGATGAAATTCTCGGTAAAACGTTAGTAACGCATCAAACAGGTCCCCAAGGTCAAGAAGTGAGACGCTTGTTAATTGAAGAGGGATGCGATATTCAAAATGAATATTATATTGGCGTAGTACTCGATCGTGCTAGCTCACGTGTCGTTATGATGGCTTCTGAAGAAGGTGGTACAGAAATCGAAGAGGTAGCTGCTGCTACACCTGAAAAGATTTTTAAAGAAGTCATTGATCCCGTCGTTGGATTAACAGGTTTCCAAGCTCGTAGATTGGCATTTAATATTAATATTCCACATGAATTATTAGGAAAAGCTACAAAATTTATGATGAGTCTATATACAGCATTTGTTGAAAAGGATTGTTCCATTGCTGAAATAAATCCATTGGTAACGACTGGAGACGGGGAAGTATTAGCTTTGGATTCTAAACTAAATTTTGATGACAACGCTTTATTCCGTCAAAAGGAAATTATGGATTTGCGTGATTTTGATGAAGAAGATGAAAAAGAAATAGAAGCTTCCAAGTACGATCTAAGCTATATTTCATTGGATGGAAACATTGGCTGCATGGTAAATGGAGCTGGTCTCGCTATGTCTACAATGGACATTATTAAGCATTATGGTGGAGAGCCTGCTAATTTCCTTGATGTTGGAGGCGGTGCTACAGCGGAAAAGGTAACGGAAGCATTTAAAATCATTTTATCTGACAAGAATGTAAAAGGTATTTTCGTTAATATTTTCGGTGGAATTATGAAATGTGATGTGATCGCTGAAGGCGTCGTAGAAGCAACGAAACAAGTAGGTTTAGAAATCCCGTTAGTTGTTCGCTTAGAAGGGACAAACGTTGCCAAAGGAAAGGAAATTCTTGAAGCTTCAGGATTGAATATTACCTCAGCTAATTCAATGGCTGATGGTGCGGAAAAGATTGTTTCCATGGTAAAGTAAGCTCGCCAAATGACGTTAAAATTGTTTCAGATATAGCGGAAAGGACGGACGAAAATGAGTGTATATGTCAATAAAGATACGAAAGTAATTGTCCAAGGAATAACAGGTGGCACAGCTAAGTTTCATACTAAACAAATGCTTGAATATGGTACGAAAATTGTTGGTGGTGTAACACCGAAAAAAGGCGGTACAGAGGTTGAAGGAGTACCTGTGTTCAATACAGTAATTGAAGCAGTAAAAGCTACAGATGCAACAGCTTCTGTCATTTACGTTCCCGCGCAGTTTGCAGCAGATGCCATTTTAGAAGCGGTAGACGCAGAACTAGACTTAGTTATTTGTATTACAGAACATATTCCAGTTATGGATATGGTGAAAGTCAAGCGTTATATGGAAGGGAAGAAAACGCGATTAGTCGGTCCAAACTGCCCGGGAGTAATTACTGCTGATGAAAGTAAAATTGGAATCATGCCTGGTTATATTCATAAAAAAGGCCATATCGGTGTCGTATCCCGTTCAGGAACATTAACATACGAAGCGGTACATCAATTGTCAGAAGCTGGTTACGGGCAAACAACAGCTGTTGGTATTGGTGGAGACCCTGTCAACGGGACTAACTTTATCGATGTATTAGAGGCCTTTAATAATGACCCAGAAACATATGCAGTGATGATGATTGGTGAAATCGGCGGTACAGCAGAAGAAGAAGCTGCCGAATGGGTAAAAGCAAATATGACGAAGCCTGTTGTTGGCTTTATAGGTGGCGCAACAGCTCCTCCAGGAAAACGAATGGGACATGCTGGTGCTATTATATCGGGTGGAAAAGGAACGGCAGAGGAAAAAATCCGGATTATGAACGAGTGTGGGATTAAAGTCGCTGAAACTCCTGCAGTAATGGGTGAAACGATGATTCGTGCTCTTGAAGAAAATGGCTTAAAAGAGAAATGCAAAACGCATTAAGGTTCAAGATTTTTAAGCATAAGGCTAAATAAGAAAGATAAAAGAACTTTAGGTTACTACCGGGATACCTTCTGCTTAGTGGAGGAGCCTAAACATGACTTTAGGCTCCTCCTTACTTATCTGGTAAATAACTGTTTCATATATAAAAATAAGAGCGTATTTTTACATTTGAAATGTTTGTTACAGGCTAAATGGTGATTTTTTGTAGAAATTTAGCACCCCAGACAGAAATGATTACTAACTTTCTTAATATTACCAGTTGGTCCTATGTAGGGTCAGAAACTGGTTAATGAAAATAGTTTATATATAAAATGAAAGGAAGTGGAATATGATAAATAACGTTCGATTTCGTTTAATTCATTTAAGCCGCTGCGAAGGAATCACCAGGCGCTGGATACAAAAAGTCTTAAAGCAAGATATCTCTCTTTTACATCTATATCAAATGTCTCCTGAACAAATAAGCCACGCTTATTCCCTCCCCTTTAAAAATGCTGCAGATCTTTATCAAAACCTTCATTGTGATATGCTTATAAAACGAACGAAATCAGAAATGGCGAATCATCATATAATTACTATTCTTGACAAACGTTTCCCATCTATGTTAAAAGCTATTCATGATCCACCACTGGTGCTATATGGAAAAGGTGACTTGCGTTTATTAAACTATATGCCATCCATAAGTGTGATCGGCTCGAGAAATCCCTCTGCAGAAGCAAAGAAAAAAGTAGCTTTTTTAATAGAACCATTAATTCAAAACAAATGGTTAATTGTTAGTGGCATGGCAAAAGGAGTAGATCAGTTTGCACATGAAATAACTCTAGAAAACTGTGGGAAAACGATAGCTGTATTAGGGAGTGGCTTTCATTATATTTATCCAAAAGAAAACAGGCAACTGTTTCAAGATATTGTTAATAAAGGTCTCGTTCTGTCCGAATATCCTCCAACAACTCGACCTGCAAGGCACCATTTTCCAGAACGGAACAGAATTATTAGTGGGCTAAGCTTTGGCACATTAGTTATTGAAGCAAAAAAGAGAAGTGGTACAATGATAACTGTTGATCAAGCATTGGAGCAAGGAAGAGAAGTATTCACTGTTCCAGGGTCTATATTTATGGACCAGACAGAGGGCTGTCACCAATTAATTCGGGATGGAGCTCAACTAGTTACGAATGCAAGTGACATATTGGAAGAATGGGATTCGATCTATAAAAAAGATTTGTTTAGCCGTATAAAAAGCCTCTGAGCTAAACGCTGTGCCACAATGTTTTAATGGTAGTTATGCAGTAATAATAGAGGAATATTTGCAAGCATTATTTCAGATCATGTTTGACAAATGTATCGTATATATTTACTATTAGTGAAGATTTGCAAATAATTTTAAGAGCGATACCAATAGTTCATTCGTATAATAAAATAGTAGGAAATAAAGAAATACACGATTACCAGATATGAATTCTGGTTGGATGTGAAGGTTGTCTATCGACAACCTTAGCTTGGGAGGAAATGATATGTCAGATTATCTAGTAATCGTCGAATCGCCTGCGAAGGCAAAGACGATTGAACGTTATTTAGGCAAAAAATATAAAGTAAAGGCTTCAATGGGTCATGTGAGAGATTTACCAAAAAGTCAAATGGGTGTTGATGCAGAAAATGATTATGCACCAAAGTACATCACGATTCGCGGAAAAGGGGATGTCGTTAAGGACTTAAAGGCTGCTGCAAAAAAAGCAAAGAAAATTTACCTTGCCGCTGACCCGGATCGAGAAGGGGAAGCTATCGCTTGGCATCTAGCGCATATTTTAAATATTGATGAACAATCAGAATGCAGGGTTGTATTCAATGAGATTACGAAAGAAGCGATTAAAGAGTCGTTTAAGCACCCTAGATCGATAAATATGAACTTAGTGGATGCACAACAAGCAAGAAGAATATTGGATCGTCTTGTCGGATACAATATTAGTCCATTATTATGGAAGAAGGTTAAAAAGGGTTTAAGTGCAGGTCGTGTACAATCTGTTGCTGTCAAATTAATTATCGACCGTGAAAAAGAAATAGAAAACTTTAAGCCTGAAGAGTACTGGTCAATAGATGCACAGTTTTTAAAGGATAAAGAACTATTTCAAGGTTCGTTTTATGGGGTGAATGGAAAAAAAGTAGCTTTAAAAACGGAAGCAGATGTAAAAGAAATTAAACAAATGCTTCAAGGTGACCAGTTCACGGTTGATAAAGTGAATAAAAAAGAGCGGAGACGAAATCCAGCTCAACCTTTCACCACTTCTTCCTTACAACAGGAAGCCGCTAGAAAACTGAATTTCAAAGCAAAGAAAACTATGATGGTTGCTCAGCAATTATATGAAGGAATCGATCTTGGACGTCAATCGGGTGGAATAACTGGTTTAATTACGTATATGCGTACAGACTCAACAAGAATCTCTGAAACAGCTAAAAATGAAACCAAATCGTATATAAGCGAACAATATGGGAGAGAGTACCTTGGACCAAATAAGCAAGCAAAACAATCAGAGTCTGCTCAAGATGCGCATGAGGCTATTCGACCAACATCTGTGTTAAGAGAGCCAAATACACTCAAATCGATTCTTTCGAGAGATCAGCTCCGGTTATACAAATTAATTTGGGAACGTTTTTTAGCCAGTCAGATGGCTGCTGCTGTAATGGACACCATGACAGTCCATTTATTAAATAATAATGTAGAGTTTCGAGCTACGGGATCGAAAATTAAGTTTAAAGGTTTTATGAAAGTGTACGTTGAAGGAAATGATGATAATAAAAAAGATGAAAATAAACTGCTTCCAGCATTGACAGAAGGCATGAAAGTGAAAGCACAGGAAATAAAGCCAAACCAACACTTTACACAGCCACCTCCAAGATACACGGAAGCGAGATTAGTAAAAACGATGGAAGAGCTTGGGATTGGCCGCCCATCTACTTATGCACCAACGTTGGATACTATTCAAAGGAGAGGCTATGTAAGTGTTGATAATAAGCGGTTTGTCCCAACGGAATTAGGGACTATTGTATTGGAACTAGTTGAGGAATTTTTCCCGAAGATTATTGATGTGGATTTCACTGCTCAAATGGAAAATGATTTAGATGCTGTTGAAGAAGGGCGTACAGAATGGGTGAAAATCATTGACCAATTCTATCAAGAATTTGAAAAACGCTTGAAAAAAGCAGAGCAGGAAATGGAAAAAGTGGAAATAAAAGATGAACCAGCAGGAATTGAATGTGAAAACTGTGGTCACGAAATGGTTTATAAAATGGGAAGATACGGGAAGTTTTTAGCTTGCTCTAACTTTCCAGAGTGTAGAAACACGAAGCCGATCTTAAAGAAGATAGGTGTGAATTGTCCTAAATGTAAGAATGGGGAAATTGTAGAAAGAAAATCAAAAAAGCGTCGCACATTTTATGGTTGCGATCAGTTTCCTGAATGTGACTTTGTTTCATGGGATAAACCCATTTCACGCCCTTGCCCTAAATGTAATGCGTTATTGGTGGAGAAGAAAGCGAAAAAGGGAACGCAAATTCAATGTACAAATTGCGAATATAAAGAAGAAGTACAGAAGTAACTGCTCAACCTCGTTGAGCAGTTTTCTTTGGCGTTTAGGAAATGATCAACTTAAACAGCTGTGGGTAACGTTTTTAAAAAGTAGCTTGCGTTGTCCAGTTCAAACGCTCAAATTGTAGCAAACTTCGAACTTATTCCTACGATATCAGTACGAAATTAACTAAAAGCGGGTTTGCTCAACGTCGGCATATCTCTAGCTTTAAAGGCATGGCTTCTTTTATTTTAGAAGTAAAAGTCGTATTTTCTTGTTCAAAAATCCGCTTATGATGCTACGAATATGATGAGAAAAACTATATTTAAATCCGCGATCCGTTCAACGAACACGCAAGGAAAAAGTTCATGAAGGGGTTTCTTATCTCGTCATCTTTCACCTCTGTACTTTACTAACGCGTTGGAAGTAAGTGTCTATTATTTAGCCATGCTTCCATACCAACAACAGCATTTTCTTCCCTTCCAAAACGAAAGATAACCTATGCTTTTAATGGATAGTAAATTTCTTGATCAAAATATCTTTTTTTAAAAAGTGTTACTTCGTATAAAAGCATAAGCTCTAGCAAAGCTCTTTTCTCCTTATTATCCATACTTGTACTTGTCGATGTGCCACTATGGTTTTTATGTTGTATGGCGTGGTCAACGCTTAAGATCTTTGTCACCTTTTCGTAACAATGTTAATGTTTGAACCTTCTAAAAAAAGGATATATACTATATTAGGATAGAATGCTTTGGCATAGATATTGCTGTAATGAACCTCATTAATTGCTCCTTTTTAAGGAAAGCCATTATTTGCTTCATTATTCCTGCTGTCTTAGTGTTTAATTTTGAATTGTGAGATTCGAAACATAATTGGTTGACTAATGAAGAAGAAACAGATATAATTACGCATTGGTAAGGTTATATACTTGACAGCATAAGTTGATACTTTATTCTACAAGTACCGTTGCCAACGAATAAATAGATTTGCTTTATATCAGCATTCTTAGCTCACGTTTACCAATCAATCAGTGAGTTGTTTTACAAACTTCAGTCTGGAAAAATTAATGCTCAAAGGAAAGTGTTCTTTATTAAGAAAACAGGGCAAGATCTATTTATGAGAGGTGTTGTTTCTGAATTTTGTTACAATTTAGTTAAATTTATTGCTAAAGAATAATTTCTATGTTATGATTTATTCGCTGCTTAATGGGGTGAAAATTTGAATAATTTCAGGAAATATTGGCAATCCTTTAAGGAGTACTTACAAATAGAAAAAAATGCTTCACCATACACTGTTAAATATTATTTAAATGATCTGGAAGGGTTTTTTTCTTTTTTAAATGCTGAAGGGATAGCTAATCTCTATGAAGTCGACGGACGGATTGTTCGTGTGTTTTTAAATGCCCTGTATGACCAGCAATTAAGCAGGAGATCTGTTTCCCGGAAAATATCGACGTTGCGAACGTTTTATAAATATTTAGAACGCGAAGATGTGGTAACAACCAACCCATTTTCTGCTATTCGTTTACCTAAAACGGAAAGCACCATCCCGGGATTTTTGTACACAAAAGAGCTAGAAAAACTATTTGAAGTGAATGATTTAACGCATCCATTAGGCCAACGGGACCAAGCCTTATTAGAGTTGCTTTACGCTACGGGAATGCGGGTAAGCGAATGTCAGCAATTGGTTTTAGAAAACATCGATTTTTTCATTGGAACGGTGTTTGTAATGGGAAAGGGCAGAAAAGAACGTTATATTCCGTATGGAAAATTTGCTGAAATTGCTTTAGAAACATACATACAGGATGGAAGGAAGACGTTGCTAGCCAAATCTAACCAACCTACAGACGTATTATTTCTTAATAACCGTGGATTTCCGTTAACAGAAAGAGGAATTCGGGATGTATTAAACCGAATGGTGAAAAAAGCAGCTTTAACCGTACACGTACATCCGCATAAATTGCGTCACACTTTCGCTACACATCTCTTGAACGAAGGTGCCGATTTACGCAGCGTTCAAGAATTGTTAGGTCATGAAAATTTGTCAACCACACAAATTTATACTCATGTGACGAAAGATCATTTGCGACGTGTTTATATGAAAAGTCACCCAAGAGCGAATGATTAATTTTGATTAAAGAGGTGAGCTGACATGACCAATGAAATGCATGCTACCACTATTTTTGCCATCCGCCATAATGGGAAATGTGCGATGAGCGGTGATGGTCAAGTTACGATGGGAAATGCAGTAATTATGAAACATAAAGCAAAGAAAGTTCGTACCTTGTTTAAAGGGCAAGTATTGGCTGGGTTTGCCGGATCTGTGGCTGATGCATTTACTCTCTTTGAGAAATTTGAAGGGAAATTAGAGACATATAATGGCAATTTGCCCAGAGCGGCTGTGGAACTGGCGAAAGAATGGCGTAGTGATAAGGTGTTGCGAAAGCTTGAAGCACTATTGATTGTAATGAATAAAGAGCATATGTTTTTAGTTTCTGGAACGGGTGAAGTCATTGAGCCTGATGACGGAATTTTAGCAATTGGTTCTGGTGGAAACTATGCGCTTAGTGCAGGTAGAGCTTTAGCAAGACATTCTAAAGAATTATCCGCCAAGGAAATTGCGCAAGCGGCCTTAGAGATTGCTGGAGAAGTATGTGTGTATACGAACAATCACATCACACTAGAGGTATTGGAGTAAAAGGAGGCCTTTGGAAAATGGGTATGGACTACACTCCAAAGCAAGTTGTGGGACAATTGGATAAATATATTATTGGACAGAAAAGCGCAAAGCGTTCTGTCGCTGTTGCATTGCGTAACAGATA
Source organism: Virgibacillus pantothenticus (assembly GCF_018075365.1). Taxonomy (GTDB): domain Bacteria; phylum Bacillota; class Bacilli; order Bacillales; family Amphibacillaceae; genus Virgibacillus; species Virgibacillus pantothenticus. Next base: position 2,069,789 of record NZ_CP073011.1, on the reverse strand, counting down.
CAGACGCATGAAGCTAGAGGAAGACTTAAAAGAGGAAATCGTCCCTAAGAATATATTGATGATTGGTCCAACTGGTGTAGGGAAAACAGAAATAGCTAGAAGGTTAGCCAAGCTGGTAGGAGCGCCATTTGTGAAAGTAGAGGCAACGAAGTTTACCGAAGTAGGCTACGTCGGTCGCGATGTGGAATCCATGATTCGTGATTTAGTAGAAATGGCTTTACGATCAGTAAAAGATGAGAAAATGAAGCAAGTTAAGAGTAAAGCTGAAAAAGAAGCGAATAAACTGCTTGTTAAACTGTTAGTTCCTCAGGCGAAAACAGGGAGCCATGCAAAAAACCCTTTTGAAATGTTGTTTTCTTCTCAACAAGATAACAGCGACTCCGATGATGAATCTGTAAAAAATGAAGAAATTCGAAATAAACGAAAGCGTGTGGAACAACAATTAGCTTCTGGAGAACTAGAAGATGAGATTGTTACTGTGGAAATAGAGGAACAAACCCCATCTATGTTTGATATGTTGCAAGGTTCTGGTATGGAGCATATGGGCATGAATATGCAAGATGCACTTGGTCAGTTTATGCCAAAAAAGAAAAAGAAACGTAAATTACCAGTAGCTGAAGCACGCAAAGTGTTAACACAACAAGAAGCAAGTAAGCTAGTTGACATGGAAGAAGCAGCACAAGAGGCTATTCAGCGAGCGGAGCAATCCGGAATCGTATTTATTGATGAGATTGACAAAGTAGCTGGAAAAGAACAACAGAGTGCTAATGTATCACGAGAAGGTGTACAGCGTGATATACTACCGATTATAGAAGGTTCTACAGTGATTACCAAGCATGGACCTGTAAAAACGGACCATATGTTATTTATTGCTGCTGGTGCCTTTCATATGTCGAAACCTTCTGATTTAATACCAGAACTACAGGGAAGATTTCCGATTCGAGTAGAATTGGAGAAGCTTTCAACAGATGACTTTAAGCGGATTTTAAAAGAACCTTCGAATGCTTTACTGAAGCAATATGAGGCTTTATTGAAAACAGAAGGTATAAATATAGAATTTACAGACGAAGCTGTAGATAGAATCGCTGAAATAGCATATGAAGTGAATCAGGAAATGGATAATATCGGAGCGAGAAGACTGCATACCATTTTAGAAAAACTGTTGGAGGATCTTTCCTTTGAAGCTCCAGAGATTAATATGGATACAGTTGAAATAACTCCAGCATATGTAGATGAAAAACTATCTGCTATCGCTAAAAATAAAGATTTAAGTCAATATATACTATAACCTAAAGATCGAATGGAGGATCACAATGGAACTATTAAATCGTGCAAGAAAAATTAACGCAATGCTACAAAAATTCGGAGGAAAATCGGTGGATTTTAATGATATGTCCGCTTCATTACGCGATGTTATTAAAGGTAATGTGTATATTTTGAGTCGTCGAGGGAAATTACTTGGATTTGCGATTAATCAGGAAATTGAAAATGAAAGAATGAAAGCTATGCTAGAAGAACGTCAATTTCCACAAGAATATACAGAAGGTTTATACAACATTCATGAAACAACAGCGAACCTTGATATCGACAGCCCACACACTGTGTTTCCGGTAGAAAATCGTGACTTATTCCAAAACGCTTTAACTACGATTGTTCCAATTATTGGTGGCGGCGATCGCTTAGGTACGCTAATTCTTGGACGTTTATCGGAAGAGTTCAATGAAGATGATCTTTTGCTAGCTGAATATGGTGCTACAGTAGTAGGTATGGAAATTCTTCATGAAAAATCTCAGGAAATTGAAATGGAAGCAAGAAGTAAAGCAGTTGTCCAAATGGCAATCAGCTCACTTTCCTATAGTGAATTAGAAGCTATTGACCACATTTTTGAAGAACTTGACGGCAGTGAAGGACTACTTGTAGCAAGTAAAATTGCAGATCGTGTAGGTATTACCCGTTCTGTAATTGTAAATGCTCTAAGAAAGCTGGAAAGCGCAGGCGTAATTGAATCTCGTTCATTAGGTATGAAGGGAACATATATTAAAGTGTTAAACCATAATTTCCTTGTAGAACTAGAAAAATTACGTTCTAGATAAGGAAAAATACGAACGGTTTTTAGAGAAGACCTTAAAACACGGAAAACATCCACGGCACATTCATTTGTGTTCGTGGATGTTTTGTATACACGGATTTTTGAAGCAACTTGATATTCTAAGCTAAGAGGAAATATACTGACCTGTTACCTTTCGTGTTTTGGGATGTACATACCAGAGCAAATTGCTAATAATAAGAGAAAACATATATTTAATACATCGAACCAGAAGCGGATTGCCAACAGCCAAGTAGAACGTCTTTAAAGAAAAGTGAAAATATTTGTTGAATTTATTGGCATACACTCTGCTAATTGCCATTAGTAGAACACGAGGTAAAGTTGTGGCAAACTAATATGATGCCAAGCCACGATCATAATTTAAAGTCATTTACGATATACCAACTTTCTGTAATTATATAAATAAAAAGCCAAGTCTGATATGATACGAACCATCCATATAAGCAGAAAATTCCGATTTGCAATATAGAGGCTTTCTTTCTTCTGGAGCTAGTTGCTCATTAGACTTACCTAATTTACTAGACATAAATTCCTCCCCTCTTCATTTTCCAGTACATGTAAGACCACTTAGATATTTCTAATATCTTCTGAAGTAAGGTTCGTCTATTTGAAGCCCTACTGTCGTTAAGCAAACCAACTTTCCGTCATCTTCTAAATGTTCATATTAGGAAATGAAATTTCTATATTTTTTCAAGCCATTGAATAAACTCCTTTTCATTTACCATCGATTCCTATTTGCATAGCTATTATTAATTGTTTACTTCGCTTTGTTCACTATGTGCAAATTGAAAAGCTTCATCAGATGCGGTCAAAGCTCTTATTATAGCTCGTTGAAGTATGTTTATCATGTCGGTCCGAACGAATCCGAATTTAGATGCGATTATTTCCCTATTAGACTATTTTGTAGCCTTTCAACTCTTGGATTGATAATCTTACGAAACGTTACATTCAAGATAAAAACTTGCAAGTTATCCTTGATTGCAAATGTTATCAGAAATGTTAGTATTATCCAACGCGAAAACAGGAATAAATACCTAGTAAGAAATGACTAACTTTAAAAAAATTATATAAAAATGTCGAAAACCAATAGACTTTAGTTTCATTATGACTTAAACTATTCGTAGATAAATGATACTTTCGACGTATTCTTAAATATTGTTAGTACTTTTTTAGGGGTGAAAAAATGAGTATGTTTAGTGGAACGATTCAGACTTTAGAACAATCATTAAACTATGCTTCAGCCAAGAATCGAGCTATTTCCTCAAATCTAGCCAATTTAGATACACCAAATTACAAAGCGAAAGATGTCACATTTAAAAATTATTTGGCAAAAGAGCTTTCTCAACCGTTACAGGCGAAAAGAACAAATAGCAAACATTTAAGTTTTCAAGGTGAGGCACAACCAGCAGGTTATAAAACGATTAGGCAGCATGCTACATCTTATCAGCACAATGGTAATAATGTAGATGTGGATAAAGAAATGGCTAACTTGGCTAAAAATCAAATTTATTATCAAGCGCTCGTAGATCGGATTAACGGTAAATTTGGCAGCTTACAAACTGTTTTAAAAGGAGGTAGGTAGCAATGTCGATGTTTCACTCGCTACATTCTAGTGCAAGTGCATTAACTGCCCAAAGGTTAAGAATGGATGTTATATCTTCTAATATTGCAAACGCGCAAACAACAAGAGCAACAGTAAATGAGGCTGGAGAAATAGAGCCTTATCGCAGAAAAATGGTTACGATGCAACCGGAAGGCTCTTCATTTCAATCCTTTTTACATAAAGCTGCTAACGCCCCTACATCTGCTGGTGTTCGGGTTCGATCCATAACAGAGGATCAAAGTCCCTTTAAACCAGTGTATAATCCTATTCATCCGGATGCCAATGAGGATGGCTATGTTCAGTTACCAAACGTAGATCCTTTAAAAGAAATGGTAGATTTAATGAGTGCTACTCGTTCGTACGAGGCAAACATCACTTCATTAAATGCTAGTAAATCAATGTTGATGAAGGCGTTGGAAATTGGTAAATAATTACGATTAACTACAACTATAAAGTAAAGGGAGTGGAAATTTTGATTCAAGCAATAAATCAACCATTACAACAGTTATCACCTACTACAGATGCTCAAAATAAAGCAAATATTTCTCCTGGTGAAGCACAAGAAAAATTTGCTTCTGCATTAAAAAATGCGATTGATAAAGTAAACGATGTACAGATAGCTTCTGATAAAAAAACGGAAGCCATGGCAAATGGGAAAGTCACCGATTTGCATGACGTGATGATAGCAGCGCAAAAATCTAATATTGCTTTAGAAGCAACGGTACAAATTCAGAGTAAAGCAGTAGAAGCGTATAAAGAAGTAATGAGCATGCAAGTGTAAAGAGAATTTACTATTCAGATCGTACATCAATCGTTTAAAGAACTTGTATAGATAAAAGGTACTAAATGGATGTTCTAGTAGCGGCTTAAAACCTTTTAAGCCATTGGAATGTTCATGCGAGTGGATAATTAGTTTTGAAAACAATCCATAAATAGGTTAATTCATTTCTTGACTTTGGAAAACGTACTTAAATTACTGCATGATGTTGTGTTTTCCTTATCCTCTTTATGTACTGTACATATAAAAGATATTTTACTAGAGCATGTTGGTGGGGGAACTTATGAAAGAGAAAATAATGAATTGGAAGGACCGTACTACGAATTTCTGGAGAAACCGCACAAAAGTTCAAAAATTAACATTTTTCGGGTCTTTATTCGTAGTTGTCCTTTTGATATTAGCTATTTCACTTTTTACAATGAATTCAACAAACTACGTTCCACTATATAATAATTTATCTGTGCAGGAAGTGGGACAAATTAAAGAAGAACTGGACGCAAGAGGTGTTCCTTATGAACTAGCAGATGGTGGCAAGGTTATTGAGGTTCCAGAAGAGCAAGTGGATAGTCTGTTAGTTGATCTTGCCGCCCAAGGGATACCGAATAGTGGGAATATTGATTATTCCTTTTTTAGTGAAAATGCTTCATGGGGAGTGACTGAAAACGAGTTTAATGTCATGAAGCTTGATGCAATGCAAACGGAATTGGCTAATTTAATTAAAGGAATTGACGGTATACAAGATGCAAAAGTAATGATTAATATGCCAGAAGATCCGGTTTTCGTGAATGATACAAAGCAGGAGGCAAGCGCTTCAATTGTAATCAATACAGAAGCTGGACATAACTTTGAAGCTGGACAAATTAACGGATTATATCATATCGTCTCTAAAGCTGTGCCGAATTTGCCAACAGAGAATATTGCGATTACGAACCAATATTTTGAGAGCTTTGAACCAGAAGGGGCTGGTGGTAGTAACACGCCAAAAGATACGTATACATATCAGCAAACGGTTAAAAAAGACATCGAAAAAGATGTACAAAAACGTTTGCAGCAAATGCTTAGTGCAATGGTAGGACCTGGGAATGTAATCGTGTCAGTAACTTCAGATATAGATTTTACCCAAGAGAACCGAACGGAGGAACTTGTCGAACCAGTTGATTTGGAAAATATGGAAGGACTTCCAGTTAGTATTGAAACGATCCAGGAAACATATGAAGGTAATGGCGCTGCTGCAGGTGGAACCGTCGGCACTGGTGAAGGAGATGTGGCGAATTATCAAGCCACAGATAGAGACGGCGATGGCGAATACGAAATGACAAAAGAAACGATCAACAATGAATTTAATAAAATTAGAAAAAATATTGTTGAAAGCCCGTATAAAGTTCGTGATTTAGGGGTTCAAGTTGCAGTTAACCGAGTAAAATCTGCAGAAGGAAACGATGTAGAATATTTATCACAGCAAGAACAGACTACTGTTGAAGAAGGTATTAGTTCTATTATTGATTCCGTCATTACTACATCTATTCATGCAGAATACGAAGAAGAGGTAACACCTGAAGAAAATGTATCCATTGTTTTTCAGGAATTTACTGGTACAGATACAAAGCCTACTGATAATCCATCTACTATACCAACATGGGTTTATGTAGTTGGAGGGATATTGCTTCTAGCTATCATTATTTTGTTAATCTTCTACTTGCGTTCTAGAAAAGCAGATGAGGAATATGAAGAAATACAACAAGAAGTAACAGCACCAGTAGAAATCCCAGATCTTCCTGAACGAGAGGATTCAGAAGCTACCATCCGTAAAAAACAGTTAGAGAAGATTGCGAAGGAAAAACCAGAAGAATTTGCAAAGTTACTGCGTAGCTGGATTGGAGAGGAATAGGAGGTATGAATAATGGCACGACATAAAGGACTCACTGGTAAACAAAAAGCTGCAATTCTATTAATCTCCTTAGGTCCAGATGTATCAGCACAGGTATATAAGCATTTAACAGAAGAAGAAATTGAAAAACTCAGTTTAGAAATTTCTTCGGTGAAGAAAGTGGATAACCAGCAAAAAGAGGAAATCATCGAGCAATTCCATCAGATAGCACAAGCACAGGATTATATCGCTCAAGGTGGTATTGGGTATGCGAAAACCGTATTGGAAAAGGCTTTTGGTAAACAAGAAGCAACGAATATCATTAACCGCCTAACTTCGTCTTTGCAGGTGCGACCATTTGATTTTGCTAGAAGGGCTGATCCACAACAAGTGTTTAATTTTATTCAAGGAGAGCATCCGCAAACGATCGCGCTAGTTCTTTCCTATTTGGACCCAGAACAGGCAGGACAAATATTATCTGCTTTGCCACAAGATATGCAGGCGGATGTAGCGAAGCGTATTGCTACGATGGATTCCACGTCACCGGAAATTATTTCGCAAGTGGAGCAAGTACTGGAAAAAAACATCTCTGCTTCGTTTACTGAGGATTATACGCAAACTGGTGGTATTCCAGCAGTTGTAGAAGTTCTAAATGGTGTAGATAGGAGTACAGAACGAACCATTTTAGATGCATTGGAAATTCAAGACCCTGAGCTGGCGGATGAAATTAAAAAGCGTATGTTCGTATTTGAGGATATTGTTATTTTGGATAACCGTGCGATTCAACGGATTATTCGCGAAGTAGATAACGAAGACCTGCGTCTCTCTCTTAAGGTAGCCAGTGATGAAGTGAAAGACATCGTGTTTAAAAACATGTCACAACGGATGGCAGAGACATTTAAAGAGGAAATGGAATATATGGGACCAGTTCGCTTGCGTGATGTAGAGGAAGCGCAGACGCGTATCGTTTCAACGATACGGAGACTTGAAGATATAGGTGAAATTGTAATTGCAAGAGGTGGAGGTGATGATATCATTGTCTAATCCATCATGGATCAATGAACGAAAGCAAATTCGTGTTAAGCCCGCTGCTGCATTTCTACAAAACAATGTTGTAAATAATCCCAAACAGCATCCTGACAAAGGGCAGCTCAATCAGCAAATGATGCAAGCTAAGCAAACTCTAGCTGATCTCCATGAAGAGCAAAAGCGATTAATGGAACAGACACAGCAGGAAATTGAAGCAGAAAAGCAAGCATGGCAAGAGGAAAAACAGAAATATATCGAAGCTGCCAAGAAAGAAGGATATCAGGCTGGTTTTTCACTAGGAAAATCAGAAAGCCTTACTGCGTATAAAGAGTATTTGGATCAAGCGAACCAAATTATTGACAGTGCAAAGCAGGATTACCATACGCTCATTGAAGAACATGAAGAAACAATAATGGAAATCGCCATTCATACAGCGGAAAAGATTCTCAAACAAAAGATTGATGCAAATCCGGAATTGTTTTTGTCCATTATAAAAGCTGCCATTAAAGAATTGAAAGACCAGTCGGAAGTTGCGCTTTATTTGCACCCCGACCAATATACATTCGTTATCCAGCATAAAGAGGAATTAGCTTCTTTAATCGAACAAAATGCGAAGCTTACGTGTTATGTTTCTGACGAAATAAAGGAGAATGGCTGTATGATTAAACATCCATTTGGACAAGTCGATGTCAGCGTTGATACACAACTGGAGGAAATTGGTAAGGTTTTATCTGAGTTAGCAGGGGAGAAAAAACAATGAATCCGACAAGTTATTTAACTGCTATTTCCAAGGCGGATACGTACAAACGTTACGGGAAAGTGTTACGTGTGGTTGGTATTATGATTGAATCTAAAGGCCCTGCCGCTAACATTGGAGAGGTGTGTTATATCCATCCCTCTGCTCAAAAAGATGAACCTATTATTGCAGAAGTTGTAGGATTTAACGAGGAACGAATTATCCTTATGCCTTATGAAGAAGTGATGGAGATTGGACCTGGATGTCTGGTGGAATCAACAGGGAAGCCGCTTAGTGTAAAGATAGGCAGAGGACTAATTGGTCATGTTATTGATGCTTTAGGTAAGCCATTAAATGGACAGCCACTGCAAAAAGGTCTCACCAGCTTCCTTACTGATCAATCTCCACCAAATCCGATGCAACGACCGCCAATTACAAACCCTTTACAGGTCGGGATTAAAATCATTGATGCATTACTAACGGTTGGAGAAGGACAACGAATTGGTATTTTTGCTGGTAGTGGAGTTGGAAAAAGCACTTTGCTTGGGATGATTGCCCGTAATAGTGAAGCGGATATCAATGTCATTGCATTAATTGGTGAGCGTGGTCGAGAAGTTAGAGAGTTTATTGAAAAAGACCTTGGAGATGAAGGACTTAAAAAATCCATTGTCGTTGTTGCAACGTCTGATCAACCAGCCCTCATGAGAATTAAAGGGGCAGATACAGCTACTGCAATTAGTGAATATTTTCGCGATCAAGGCTATCGTGTCAATCTGATGATGGATTCTGTAACGCGTGTTGCCATGGCAAGGCGTGAAGTAGGATTAGCAACAGGGGAACCACCAACAACAAAAGGATATACGCCATCCGTATTTGCTACGCTGCCTAAGCTGTTAGAACGAACAGGGACAAATCCCAATGGAACTATTACTGCTTTTTACACTGTGCTCGTCGATGGAGATGATATGAATGAACCAATTGCCGATACAGTTCGTGGTATTCTAGATGGTCATTTTGTTATGGATCGTAAATTAGCCGAAAGGGGACAGTACCCAGCGATTAATGTCTTACAATCAATTAGTCGAGTGATGCAACAGGTAACAGATAAGAACCATCACGAATTAGCTAAAGAAATCCGAGCTTTACTTGCAACGTTTGAAGAAAATCGCGAATTAATTCAAATTGGTGCTTATAAACGGGGGACAGATCAAGAAATTGATCAGGCAATTGCGTATTATCCTAAGATCCAATCTTTTCTTATGCAGGGAATACATGATTATCATTCGTTTGAGGAGTCTGTTCAATTAATGCAAAATCTGCTTCACGGAGGTGTTAACGAATGAGTGACACGGTTGTCTTGTCAAAACTATTACATATTCGCGAAACAGAAAAAGTACAAGCTCAAAAAGCATATCAGCAATCGATGGATTGTTTTGAAAAATCGGCAACTCAACTTTATCAGCTGTTAAAAAAGAAAGAAGTAGCGGAAGAAATTTATGAAGAATCCTTACAGCAAACAACTACTTTAGACAAATTAAAGGAGCAGTTCACCTATTTGGAAAAGTTGAATGACATGATAGTTGAGTTGCAGAAGGATGTGCAAAGAGCCCGTGCAGAGATGGAAGCAAAACAATCTAATCTCACAGAAGCACACGTAGAAACGAAAAAATTTGAAAAAATAATTGAACGTCGAAAGAAACAAAAAAATGACGCAAATGAGAAAATGGAAAAAGCGGTTATGGATGAAATATCTATGTACCAATTCTTAAATTATAAAAACAGGTGACGCGAATGGCTAAGAAAACAAAAACAGATACGAAAAAAATGAATCCTTTTCTCTGGTTCCTGTTCGCAGTCATCATTCCTATTGGTATTACTTTAGCACTTGTCATCATTATTTTAATGGCTGTGGGCGTAGATGTTGGTGGCTGGTTAAAAGGTAAAGCGGCAGAGGTTCCCGTTGTTTCTTCCTTTGTAGATACAGAGGAAGACGAAAATAACGCTAACAATGGCGATAATAAACAGTTACAATCCCAGATTAAGAACAAGGATTCAGAAATTGAACAATTACAAAAAGAACTAAAAGATAAAGAGCAAACGATTCAAATGCTTGAGCAAGACATGGTAAAACTCCAAGAACGAGTGAAAAAACAGGCTACTGAACAGGATGAAGAGAAAGCAAATCAGGAAAAAGAAAATACGGTTAAATCAATGTCCACCTCTTTTAAAGAAATGGACGCAGAAAGTGCGGCGCAAATTTTGCAGCAATTAGAGAGAGAAACAGCATTAAAAGTTTTAAAAGAGTTAAATAATAAGGATCGAGGCCGCATTTTAGAAGCAATGGACCCAAATACAGCAGCACAATTGACAGAGCAATTTTTAAAGATGCCAAAGGAAAACTAGTTTATTTAACTTGGAAGGGGGTGAAAGGATGAATGCAGTTGGGATATTATTACAACAGCTACCAACGACGCTGGGGAAAAATGAGATGAAACAAATGCAAACAGATCAAGAGCTGCCTGCACAATCTTTTCACGAACTACTTTTACTTTCTTATAAGGAGGAAGTCGTAAAAGTAATTGAACAGCTGAAGCAGCTTGAAGAAGTACCATTTGATAGTCAGGTATTACACCAGGCATTGCAATCAGTAGATATTTCTTCAGCCCTGCAGCAATGGATGATTGGAATGGGAGATGAACCATTAACTCTACAACCCTTGCCAAAGGAAGAATGGACAGTATTAGGAGCGAACCAGCCGCAATCTGAAATACAACCTACTGAAAATGGACAAAAACCTAGTTCAGATAAACAAGCTGCTAACGATTCTATACAACAGCAGATTGTAGCTGTTTTTTCCAAGGTGGAACCAATTCTAGCACAAATAAAAGATCAACAGGACATAAAGCAAGCAACAACAAAATTAGCAGATCTTTTGCATACTTGGTCAGATCTAAGTAAACAAGCTAAAAGTATAGGCATGTCTGAGGATATTACTGCTTATTTGAGTGACAATAAAAACGTAAAGGAAGTCACCATTTGGAGACAGTTAGTAGCAGCATTCGAAAAAAGAAGCGCATTTGTTCAAAAGCAGCATTATAACAGTGAAGCAAAAGTAACGAGTGGGGATGTTGCAAAATGGCTAACAAAAGCAATCGAATCTATTTCCGAATCCAAGCCAACAGTGCTCCATTCTAAAGAGCAAATAACAACAAATAATAGTATGAATAATCAACTGTCTGTGCCAATGGCAAAACTCGAACAGCATGTTATTTATCTGCAGCCTGAACAGTCGACACCGAGACAGAATGGACGCGAATTGATACAGCAACTGCAAAGAATCATGAATTCAAGCAAATTTATGAAACTACCGAATGGTGCAAATCAACTTAACCTCACATTACGTCCTCAGCATTTGGGGGATATGAGTGTACGTCTTACACAATTAGACGGAGTGATGACGGTGCGGATTCTAGTACAGTCGCAAGCAGCGAAGGAAATGCTAGAGTCCAATATACATAAGCTTCGGAATATGTTTTCCCCGCAGCAAGTCGTAATTGAAAAGCAGGAAGGCATCTTGCAGCAAGGACAACAAATGCAAAGGGGGAATGGGGCTGAATCGCAGCAGTATTCAGATCAGCAGGAACAACAACAGCAACAATCTGAACACGAAAATACAGATAACGACACCGAATTTACAACTACTTTTCAAGAGGTACTATTAAATGAACAAGTCTAAAGGGGGGATGTAGAGTGGTTCAAATTGATCCTTCACTCTATTTACATAATCAAAAAGAGCGAACGCCTAGTCCGGAATTAGGAAAGGACGAATTTTTGAAAATTTTAATGACCCAATTGCAACATCAAGATCCAACTAATCCAATGGATGACCGTCAGTTTATTTCACAAATGGCTGAATTCAGTTCCTTAGAACAAATGATGAATATGACGAAATCGATTGATACTTTAGTACAAAGTCAACTTATATCTCCGGTAATTAAATACAGCCATATGTTAGGTAAAGAAGTTACCTATCAGGCTTATGATGAAGAGACAGGTAAGGAAGCGGGATTAAAAACAAGTAAAGTTGTTGCTGTTAGTCAGAGTGAGGGCTGGGCCATTCTGGAGTTGGAGAATGGGGAAAAAATTTATGCCGATGCTGCCTTACAAGTAAACGATCCGGAGTTTGAAGGACCTCAAAGTGAGGATGAGCAAAATGAACCAAATGAACCATCGGAGTAACACCAGTCATATAGCTTCATCGTAAAAGAATGAAGGAGATAAATCTTTGGTGAATACTTGGTCAAGCATACAACTACTGCTAAACCATGTTAAAAAACACAATAATATAAAGGGGAAATGACAATGTTACGTTCTATGTATGCAGGAATTTCTGGTATGAAAGGATTTCAAACAAAACTTGATGTGATTGGAAATAATATTGCAAACGTCAATACATCAGGTTTTAAAAAAGGCAGAGTTACATTTCAGGATATGATGAGCCAAACCAATTCTGGGGCACAAGGACCGACGGCTACTCGTGGAGGGATTAATCCTGTACAAGTAGGAACGGGTTCACAGCTTGGATCAATAGATAATGTTCATACCCAAGGGTTTAGGCAGACTACCGGAAGACCTTTAGATCTGATGTTGGAAGGCGACGGTATGTTTATTGTGCAGGGGAATGGAACAACGTATTATACCCGTGCAGGGAATTTTTATTTAGATAATGATGGTCGCATTGTCGATGCAAATGGATTTTACTTGCAAGATATTGATGGTAGGGAATTAAGGATTCCTCAGGATGCTAAAAGCTTTAGTATTGAATCTGATGGTACTATTACGTATGTTAATGCTGATGGAGATCCAGTTAATGGTGGGCAAATTGCCCTTGCTAGTTTTTCTAATCCAGGAGGTCTAGAAAAAGCGGGGAGCAATTTATTCCTTAACAGTGAAAATGCTGGTTATAACGGAATTGTTGCTCCAGAATCAGATGGCGCTGCTAAAATTGTATCTAGTGCGCTTGAAATGTCGAATGTCGATTTATCAGAAGAGTTCACAGAAATGATTACTGCCCAGCGTGGATTCCAGGCAAATACAAGAATTATTACTACTTCTGATGAAATTCTCCAAGAGCTTGTAAATCTAAAACGATAAGTTAGGGGGGAAGGGAGTGTTTCGGCACTCCCACCTAGATAATGATTTCATTGACGCGATTAAATGGGGACGAATTTACATTAAACTCCATAATGATTGAACAAATACAAAATTTTCCAGACACGACGATTACGTTACTCACTGGAAAGAAATTCGTGGTAAAGGAAACAAAAGCAGAAGTGCTTAAACGCACTCTAGAATACTATCAACAAGTTGGTATATTACAAGTTGTAACGAAAAGGGAGGCAAGCAACGACGATGAGTAAACTGGTTAAAATAATGCTAACTTCACTAACAGTACTGCTTATAATAGGGATTTCTGCGTTCGTCGTTGTTCAGTATATAAACACAGATGAGAAGAGTGGGGAAGCAGCTTCTATTGATGAAATGAAGGAATATTCTTATGAAACTCCTGAAATAACGACAGATCTTCAAGACGGGAGTTTTGTCCGAATCCAATTTCAAATTATTGCAGATAGCAAAGACGCAAAAGAAGAAATTGAAAAACGTGATTTTCAATTAAAGAATATTCTAATTAAAGAACTTGCTACCATGAAAGAAAAAAACTTTCAATCAGGGTTGGAAGATTTAGAGAATGAAGTAAAATCTAAACTTAATGAAGTAATGACTACAGGGAAGATTACAGATGTCTATACAATTAATAAAATATTGCAATAAAGTTCGACTCCACTTTGGAGGTGATGGTAGTTGGTAGAAGAAGTTCTTTCACAAAATGAAATTGATGCATTATTATCCGCAATATCTTCTGGTGAAATGGATGCGGAGGAATTGAAAAAGGAAGATCAAGAAAAAAAGGTCCGTGTGTATGATTTCAAACGTGCATTACGTTTTTCAAAGGATCAGATACGCAGTATATCCCGTATTCATGAAAATTACGCACGATTGCTAACCACTTTTTTCTCAGCAAAACTAAGAACGTATGTCAACATCACGGTTGCATCTGTGGACCAAATACCTTATGAAGAGTTTATTCGCTCCGTACCAACGATGACAATTTTGAATACATATAGCCTTGAGCCGTTGGAAGGCAGAATCGTCATGGAAATCAATCCAAATATTGCTTATGCAATGCTTGATAGGACTTTAGGTGGTCAAGGTGGCAGTTTGAATAAGGTAGAAAATTTAACGGAAATTGAGACCCTTTTAATGTCACAGCTGTTTGAAAATGCGAGCACAAAATTACAAGAAGCATGGGCGTCTATTGTAGATATTGATCCTGTAATGGAGGATTTTGAAGTAAATCCACAGTTTTTACAAATGGTGTCTCCAAACGAAACAGTTGTTGTTGTATCACTAAATACAGCGGTTGGTGAGGCAAGTGGGATGATCAATATTTGCATCCCGCATATTGTACTGGAACCGATTATATCCAAGCTGTCGGTTCATTATTGGATGCAGTCAGCAGGAAAAGAGCGAGATGATGAAGCTTATCAAAAACTGACGGCAAATATTCAACAAGCAAAGGTAGAGGTTAAACCGATCTTAGGTGAAGCGTCTATTACGATTGAACAATTTTTGAATTTAAACAAAGACGATGTCATCAGGCTCGATCAATCCATTGAAAGCCCACTAACGTTAGCAGTAAATGATGAACCAAAATTCTTTGTACAGCCAGGTACATATAAAAACAGGATGTCTGTCCAAATACTAGAGACATTTAAGGGGGGAATTGACGATGGGGAATGACGGAATGCTTTCTCAAGATGAAATCGACGCACTATTAAATGTAAGTTCAACAGAAGATGAGAGCAATCAATCGTCGCCTACTGACGAATATTTATCAACAATAGAAATTGATACGCTGGGGGAAATTGGAAATATATCATTTGGAAGTTCAGCGACTACATTATCCACATTGTTAAACCAAAAAGTAGAAATAACGACGCCAGAAGTTTCAGTGATGGCACAAGAAGAACTAAAAAAATTCACTTTTGAACCTGTCAGTGTTCAGGTGAACTATCTAGAAGGTTTTTCTGGCAAGAACGTGTTTGTGATTAAGGCAGAAGATGCAGCAATTATTTCTGATATTATGCTTGGTGGAGACGGCACAAACCCTGCTGAAGAATTAAATGAGATTCATTTAAGTGCGGTCCAAGAGGCTATGAATCAAATGATGGGCGCAGCAGCTACAAGTATGTCTACCGTATTTAATAAACGTGTCGATATATCTCCACCTACGATTCATATGGAAGACCCCGAAAAAGAACCCGAATCAACTTTAGGAGAAGATCCTTTTGTGAAGGTAACTTTCCAGTTGAAGGTTGGGGAGCTAATTGATTCAACCATTTTTCAATTAATGCCGATCCAATTTGCCAAGGAATTGGTGAGCCAATTGGTTACGAATGAATCAGCGAAAGAAGAAACAGCATCGACTGTCGTTGCCGAACCAACCGAACAGGCAGAACCTAAGGAAGAGTCGGCCCACTTTGAGGATACATCGCAATTTTTAGGTTATCATAATCCAGATTCAAAGCAGTCGAATGTGCAGCAAGCAGAATTCTCTCCATTTGAGCCGGTACCTTTGAATAAAACCGAGCAGCGTAATTTAGATATGCTTTTGGATATTCCTTTAAAAGTAACGGTTGAACTTGGGAGGACGAAGCGTACAATTAAAGATATTTTAGATTTATCCCAAGGTTCTATTGTGGAATTAGATAAATTAGCAGGTGAACCAGTGGATATTTTAGTTAATGAAAAACTCATTGCGACTGGAGAAGTAGTCGTTATTGACGAAAATTTTGGTGTTCGGGTAACAGATATATTGAGTCAATCCGATCGTCTAAAAAAACTAAAATAATATAACAAAGTACAATTGGAGGTTTGTTTTTATGGGCAATCGTATTTTAATCGTTGATGATGCAGCATTTATGCGAATGATGATAAAGGATATTTTAACAAAGAACGGGTATGAAGTTGTAGGTGAAGCTCAAGATGGTGTACAAGCTGTTGAAAAATACAATGAGTTAAAGCCTGACTTAGTAACGATGGATATTACGATGCCAGAAAAAGATGGGATTACGGCATTAAAAGAGATATTAGCCGCTGATGCACAAGCAAGAATTATTATGTGTTCTGCAATGGGCCAGCAAGCGATGGTTATTGATGCTATTCAAGCAGGCGCAAAAGATTTTATTGTCAAACCTTTCCAGGCGGATCGGGTTATTGAAGCGATTCAAAAGGCTTTGAGTTAAAAGTGAGTGAATATGTGTGAGGAAATTAACAGTTATATCTAGCCTGCTTAGCCTGCTTCTATTTCTATTTGTAATAGAAGCAGAGGCAGCTCCTAAATCCGTGAATGATTGTATCAACGATGAAGCAGATTGTGAGTCTTCCGAGCAGACACCGGCAAACACTG
This sequence comes from Virgibacillus pantothenticus, assembly GCF_018075365.1. Lineage (GTDB taxonomy): Bacteria > Bacillota > Bacilli > Bacillales > Amphibacillaceae > Virgibacillus > Virgibacillus pantothenticus. The sequence continues at coordinate 2,053,139 of NZ_CP073011.1, read as the reverse complement.
ACAAAGATACGTCAACACTTTTAAATGAAGAAACGGAAACGAAACCATTATGGGTCAGTTTTGTGAAGGTAATCGCTGTTTTATTTCTTATTCTCGGTTTAATTTATTTGGTGCTTCTATTTTTAAAAAGAAAGAATGCTTTATTTAACCAAGTAAAGGCATTGGAAAACCTTGGGGGAATTTCTGTAGGGCAAAATAAATCATTGCAAATTATTCGCCTTGGGAATAAATACTATTTAATCGGTGTTGGCGATAATGTGGAGTTACTGCAGGAAATTAACGATGCATCACTTATTGAAGATTTACAAAGAGCAGGTGCAGGTGGTGAAACGCCTGCAGTTCCAAAGTTCATCCAAAAATTAACTCCTGGAGCGAAGTCCAATCACCAGGATAAGGAAGAAAAAGCTGATTTTAAACAGCAATTCATGAACGAGTTGGACAAATTAAAGCAAAATCGTAGCCAATTAATTCAGCAGTATAAACAAAAGGAAGATCACAATGAATGAATTTATCGATATGTTTTCGAGTTCAGATCCTGCTAATGTGTCCACTTCAGTAAAGCTAATTTTATTATTAACTGTTCTTACATTGGCACCAAGTATTTTAATATTAATGACCAGCTTTACAAGAATTATTATCGTACTGTCCTTTGTTCGAACATCATTGGCTACACAGCAAATGCCACCAAATCAGGTGTTGATTGGTCTAGCTTTGTTTCTTACCTTTTTCATAATGGCTCCCATATTTAATGAGGTGTATGACAATGCTTTAGAACCGTTGTTCGCAGAGGAAATTACGTTGGATGAAGCGTATGATGAAGCAAGTATTCCTATCAAACAATTTATGGCTGAGCATACCCGACAAAAAGATTTAGCCTTGTTTATGAACTATGCCAAATTAGAGCGACCGGAGACCGTTGAGGAAATACCTTTGACGACGTTAGTTCCTGCATTTGCCATTAGTGAGTTAAAAACAGCATTTCAAATGGGATTTATGATTTTTGTTCCTTTTCTGATTATTGATATGGCTGTTGCCAGTGTATTAATGTCTATGGGGATGATGATGCTACCGCCAGTTATGATTTCGTTGCCGTTTAAAATTTTATTATTTGTGCTGGTAGATGGTTGGTACTTAATTACCCACTCATTACTAGACAGCTTTTAGATCGAAGCAGCAGGGCGGTAATCCGTCCTATTTTCCAGACAGATAGGGGGCATTAGAAATGAGCAGCGAATTTGTTTTAACGCTTGCAGAAAAAGGCGTATTTACTATTTTACTTGTAACTGGACCATTGCTTTTGCTCGCTTTAGCTGTAGGATTACTTGTCAGTATATTTCAAGCGACAACACAAATTCAAGAGCAAACCTTGGCATTTATCCCGAAAATTATTGCTGTTCTGGTTGGATTGGTGTTTTTTGGTCCTTGGATGCTAACGCAAATGGTGGAGTTTACTTCTAATTTATTTCAAAATATGAATCAGTTTGTGGGATAAAAAATGTTAGATGTTATTCATGTAAATAGTTTACCAGTATTTTTATTAATTTTAGTTAGAGTAGCAACCTTTTTTGCTACGATGCCGTTGTTTTCCTATCGTACTATTCCAAGACCGTTTAAATTAGGGTTAAGCTTCTTTCTTGCATTTTTAATATTTTATACGGTGGACGCCCCCGCATTAGCGGTAGATGGACATTATTTTTTGCTTATTTTAAAAGAGGCGGCAGTAGGTCTATTGATAGGTTTAATCGCATATATCATTTTGTCTGCGGTGCAAATAGCTGGTGGTTTTATTGATTTTCAAATGGGCTTTGCAATTGCTAATGTCATAGATCCGCAAACGGGAGCCCAAAGCCCTTTAACGGGACAGTATTTTTATATAGTTGCTTTGTTATTTCTATTATCGGTTAATGGTCACCATATTTTAATAGACGGGATGATAAATAGTTACCAATTTATTCCGATAGAACAATTTGTCCCGTTTCAAAATGAATCCATTGTCCGATATGTGATAGACAGTTTTAATTACATGTTCCTGATTGCTTTTCAAATTGCAATCCCTATTGTGGGGTGTTTATTTCTTGTAGATGTAGCACTTGGGATTGTAGCAAGAACGGTTCCACAATTGAACGTGTTTGTCGTAGGACTGCCGTTAAAAATTTTAGTAAGCTTTATCGTCCTATTATTTTTTATGAGTTTATATGTCGTATTAGCAAAGCATTTGTTTGAGGTTTTGTTTGAGACCGTACGCAGTCTCACGAATTTATTCGGAGGTGGATAACTTGCAAATAAAACTGGATTTACAATATTTTGCAGGTGAAAAGACGGAAAAGGCTACCCCGAAAAAACGTCAGGACGAACGGAAAAAAGGAAAAGTTGCCAAGAGCCAGGATGTGAATACGGCAATTTTGTTGCTATTTGCATTAATGATGCTATATGTATTTGGAAATTCCATGAAAGATCGGATGACATCCATGTATGAGCATGCGTTTACGGAATTTATTCATTGGCAAGTAACTGAAACTACGGTGGCACAAGTTTTTAACGGTGCTGCTATGGAAACAGCAATGATGCTGGCTCCTGTTATGATCATCGCTATCATAGCTGCATTAGCGGCCAACTTTATGCAAATCGGATTTTTATTTACGACCGAGCCACTAAAGTTTGATTTAAAAAAAATTGATCCCATTCAAGGGGCTAAACGGATTTTTTCATTACGGGCAATTGTTGAATTGCTAAAATCCTTATTAAAAATTTTAAGTATCGGTACCGTGACTTTTGCGGTAATTTGGTTTTATAAGGACGAGATGATGATGATGGCGTTTAAGACTGCTGATGCAGCACTTGGGTTTTTTGGACAAGTGACTATCATTATGGGAATCACAGCTGTTATTATTTTAATTCTTTTAGCTGTATTTGATTACGCATATCAACGATACGACTATGAAAAAAATATGAAGATGTCCAAACAAGATATCAAAGACGAGTTTAAAAATATTGAGGGAGATCCGTTGATTAAATCAAAGATCAAAGAGCGACAAAGGCAAATGGCGACACGAAGGATGATGAGTGAAGTGCCAAATGCTGATGTTATTATTACGAATCCAACTCATGTGGCCATCGCAATTAAATATGATGAAGAAAAAGCTTCTGCTCCTTATATTATAGCAAAAGGTGTCGATGAAGTTGCCCAAAGAATCAAGCAAGTAGCGAAGGAAAATGGTGTGATGACGATTGAAAATAAACCATTAGCTCGTTCTTTATATCGTGTTGTGGATATTGGTGACGTGATTCCTGAAGCGTTTTTTCAGGCGGTTGCAGAAATCTTGGCATATGTATATAAGTTAGAGAAAAAAGTTTAAGCAATAAGGAGAGACCCCCATGAAAGCAAGAGATCTATCCGTTCTTTTAGGCGTTATTTTAATCATTATTATGTTAATCGTACCACTTCCAGGGTGGTTGTTAAGTATTCTGATACTATGTAATATCTCGCTAGCGCTCATTGTCATTTTAGTATCGATGAATACGCAGGAGGCGTTGCAATTTTCCGTTTTTCCGACCCTCTTATTGTTGTTAACGTTATTCCGCCTTGGACTAAACGTTTCCACAACAAGATCCATCTTATCCGAAGCGGATGCTGGTGGCGTTGTAGATACATTTGGGTCGTTTGTTATTGGGGGGAATCCATTAGTTGGGTTTGTCGTATTCGTCATATTAGTCATTATTCAGTTCCTCGTAATTACCAAAGGTTCTGAACGTGTATCTGAAGTAGCTGCACGCTTTACACTAGACGCGATGCCAGGAAAGCAAATGAGTATTGATGCAGATTTAAATGCTGGTTTGATTTCAGAGCAGCAGGCAAAAGAAAGACGGGAAAAGATTGAAAAAGAAGCAGATTTTCATGGTTCCATGGATGGTGCGAGTAAATTTGTTAAAGGGGATGCGATTGCCGGCATTATCATCGTTCTAATCAATATTATATTTGGGCTAATTATCGGTATGGTTCAAATGGATATGTCGTTTCAAGAGGCGATTAATACTTTTATGCGCTTAACGGTTGGAGATGGTTTGGTTAGTCAAATACCAGCATTACTTATTTCCACGGCCACTGGAATAGTGGTAACACGAACAGCCGGAAGCGGAAACTTGGGAACGGATGTAACGGGGCAATTATTACAATATCCAAAGCTATTATTTATTGCCAGTGGAACTGTGTTTTTACTCGGCTTAACTCCGATCAACTTTTTCTTAACAACTATTCTTTCGGCCTTATTAGCCTTAAGTGGCTATCTCTTATTAAAACAAGCGGAGGATGTCGCGGAACCTAGTGAGGAAGAAACCGATGAAACAGAAAGTGACGTGATGAAAGCTCCAGAGAATGTTGTCCAATTAATTAATATGGATCCAATTGAGTTCGAGTTTGGTTACTCACTAATTCCTATCGCCGATGTGAATCAAGGTGGAGATTTGCTGGATCGAATTGTCATGATTCGTAGACAGCTGGCGATTGAACTAGGAATTGTTATTCCAGTTGTTCGGATTCGGGATAATATTCAGCTGCAACCAAATGAATACCGTTTAAAAATAAAAGGGGAAGAAGTTGCTTCCGGCGAGTTGTTACTCGATCATTATTTAGCGATGGCGCCCGATATGGATGATGATGATTTAGAAGGGATAGAAACGACAGAACCAGCCTTTGGTTTGCCGGCAAAATGGATCAGTGAGGAATGGAAAGATGAAGCGGAATTATCTGGATATACAGTAGTTGATCCACCTTCCGTCGTATCCACTCATTTGACCGAGGTTATAAAACGTCATGCCCATATGCTTTTAGGACGAGAAGAGACGAAGCAATTAATCGAGCACCTCAAAGAAAGCTATCCTATTTTAGTGGAAGAGGTTACTCCTGAGCCATTATCAGTAGGGGACATTCAAAAAGTACTGGCTAAGTTGTTGAAGGAGAAAGTAGCGATTCGTAATTTACCGATTATATTTGAAACCTTGGCTGACTTTGCAAAATTAACGAATGATACTGATCTATTAGCCGAATACGTTCGACAAGCATTATCCAATCAAATTACGAAACAGTATACAGAGGATGGCCAATCGCTTAAAGTTGTTACACTTTCGGCAAAAGCAGAAAAAGCAATTGCTGACAGTATTCAACAAACCGAGCATGGAAGCTTTTTATCGATGGTTCCAGAGCAGCAGCAACAGCTTTTAGAGCATATGAAGGAAGAAGTTGAAAAGTTAACACTTCAAGAGGAAACTGCTATTTTGCTATGTTCTCCTGCTGTACGGATGTATGTAAAACAATTGATAGAACGGTTTTTCCCTCATGTTGTGGTCTTATCTTACAATGAGCTGGAACCAGACGTGCAAGTACAAAGTGTTGGGGTGGTGAATATAGCGTGAAGGTAAAGAAATATACGGCAGCATCGATGCCCGAAGCCATGAAGCAAATACGTAAAGAGTTGGGAAATGACGCTGTTATCCTTCAATCTAGACAAGTAAAAAAGCGGAAATTTTTAGGTCTATTAAAAAAACAACAGATTGAAGTAGTTGCTGTGAAAGATCCACAACCAATAAAGCCCAAAAAACCATTGCATCATCGCGATAAGGAGATATCTGTAAACGAGACGAAAGTAGCCGCTAATGAAGCAAATATCTCCCCTGTATTACAGGAGTTAAAGCAGGTGAAACAGCTATTGCATCAATCAAGTATTGGTATGATGAACTATCCTTTTGACTATCAATCTGCATATCAGTATTTGCTTACGCAAGAAGTAGACCAACAACTCGCTAAAAGCTTCATAGAAGCAGTGATGGAGAAGCATGGAGCTGACCAACAACCGAGTTATCAAGTAATTATCAAGGACATTGAGCAAGAAGTAACGAAACGCCTTCAATCGGTTACTTTTCAAGGCTTAACCTATCGCCACAAACTTGTTTATTTTGTTGGACCAACAGGAGTAGGGAAAACGACTACCATAGCTAAAGTAGCAGCTCAAAGCAAATTACAAGACAGAAAAAGTGTTGCATTTATTACGGCGGATACCTATCGTATCGCTGCGGTCGAACAATTAAAAACGTATGCGGAAATATTAGATGTTCCAATTGAAGTGGTTTATACAAAAACTGATTTGGAGCAGGCAATTCAAAAATTGTCAGCCTACGACGTCATTTTAATTGATACAGCTGGACGTAATTTTCGAGAAGATGCATATATTAGACAGCTTCAAGCAGATGTAGAAGTAAATACAGAAGCGGCGATGTTTTTAGTTTTATCTTTAACAGCCAAGCCTCAGGATTTAGTTGATATTTATAACCAATTTGAGCCTTTACCTATATCACGGGTCATTTTCACTAAAATAGATGAAACAAGGCAATTTGGCAGCATGTTAAATATTATTTTAGAGAAGCATGTCGGGGTAGCTTATTTAACAAATGGACAAGATGTTCCAGAGGATTTGATTCATCCGTCGGCTGAGCTGTTAGCAGCCAACATTATGGGGAATGCTTATGAAATTTGACCAAGCGACAGGGCTTCGAAATAAATTGCGTGCATTGCAGGGACAAAAGCAAGCGAGAACTATTGCGGTTGTTAGTGGAAAAGGAGGGGTAGGAAAATCAAATATTACACTGAATTTTTCACTAGAGTTAGTCAGGCAAGGAAAGAATATCCTCATTATTGATATGGACATTGGCATGGGAAACATTGATATACTTCTGGGTAAACAAATAGAAAAAACGATTGTCGATATGTTCCAAGAAAGATGTCCGATACAGTCCATTATCGAACAAGGACCAGAAAATTTACAATATATTGCAGCAGGATCAAGCTTTACCAATATTTTTTCACTGGATTCATCGACAAAGGAGTTTTTCTTTAAGCAGTACCAATCACTGCAAGCCGAATATGATTATATATTTTTTGATATGGGCGCTGGCGTTACTGCTGACAGCCTATCATTCATTTTAGCGGCAGATGAATGTTTTCTTGTTACTACACCAGAGCCAACTGCTATTACAGATGGTTATAGCATGATAAAACATATCATTGCTCACGATAAGACATTGCCCATTAGTGTGATAATGAATCGAACCTACTCAGAATCACAAGGTCGTAACATGCTGGATCGCTTTCGAAAAGTAACCCAACAATTTTTACAAGTCGATATTCATTTATTGGGCGCCTTACCAGAAGATCAAACTGTTATGAAAGCTGTTATTCGCCAAACACCGTTTGTTTTTCTTCATGAACGTGCAGCAATTAGTAAAGCAATGAAGCGGCTTGTACGCACCTATTTGAAACAAGGGGCTGGAGAAAAAATCAAAACAACAAATACTTCTACCTTCTTAAATAAATTAAAACGATTATGGACGGAGAGATAAATAAAACATGAACATCATTCGTGTCCTTGTCATTGATGATTCCGCTTTTATGCGCAAAATACTTTCAGATATGCTAGCGAGTGATCCACGCATTGAAGTCGTTGGAACGGCTCGAAACGGAGAAGATGGGTTACATAAAATAAAACAACTTTCTCCAGATGTAATAACGCTTGATGTGCAGATGCCAGTAATGGATGGGATCACAGCTTTGAAGGAAATTATGCAGACACATCCGATTCCTGTCGTCATGCTATCAAGTGTTACAGAAGATGCAACCATTAAAACCATTCAAGCCATCTCAAGTGGGGCAGTAGATTTCATTGCGAAACCATCTGGAGCCATTTCAATAGATATAGAAACGATGAAACAAGAAATTATTCATAAAGTGATTACTGCTTCAATGGTAAAATTACCACGGCAACAAAAAGCAAGTAAAAAGCAAATTCCAATCAAAGAGCCTATAAAGGAATTAGCAAATTATCACCAGACAATTGTTGCAATTGGTGCCTCAACAGGTGGTCCAAGAGCGCTACAACATATTGTAGAGCAACTACCTAAAAATTTGGCTGCAGCTGTGTTAGTTGTTCAGCATATGCCAGCTGGTTTTACAAAATCGCTTGCAGAACGATTAAACCTTAAGTCTGAATTGCTTGTAAAAGAAGCAGAGCATGGGGAAAGGTTGCAACACGGCGTTGTATACATTGCCCCAGGGGGCTGGCATATGAAATTATCGCAAATAGGTACTTCGATTTTTATTGATTTAACAGAAGAAGACCCTTTACGTGGTCACAGACCGTCCGTAGATATGCTATTCACATCCGTTGCGCCACTGCAGGAAGTGAATAAGATTGCCGTCATTTTAACTGGTATGGGGAATGACGGTACAGATGGTATTAAAAACCTAAAAAAAAGCGACGACCGAACGTATGTCATTGCTGAGTCCGAAGAAACGGCAATTGTCTATGGTATGCCAAAAGCAGCAATGGCAACAAATCTGGTTAATAAGCAAGTTCCTTTGGACGAAGTAAGTCGTTTAATAACTAAATTAGTATAGTTGGAGGGATAGAGTTGGATACTTCTGGATATTTAACCGTGTTTATTGATGAAAGCAACGAACATTTGGAAGTTTTATACAACCAATTACTAGCGTTAGAGAAGCAACCAGAGGAAACAGCCATTATTGAAGAGATCTTTCGAGCAGCACATACGCTTAAAGGCATGTCTGCAACAATGGGATATCATGACTTAGCAAGTCTTACCCACAAGTTAGAAAATGTATTCGATGCGATTAAAGAAGGTAAGATCAGTGTTCAAAGTGAAATGATAGATGTCTTGTTTGCTGCCGTTGATTATTTGCACGAAATGGTAGAGGATATTTCAGCTGGAGGTAATGGAAGCAAGGACGTAACGGACGTCGTTGAGCAATTGAAATGCTTAGAGCAAGGCGAAACTTTGCCTCATGAGAAACCTCAATTAGAAGCATCGCAAGAGCCAGCCGTACATTCGCAGCAGATGAAAAACATTGATGAATTCGCAATGACTATTCTACAAGAGTCTAAAGAGCGTGGTTATACAAATTATGAAATATCAATTACGTTAAAAGAAGATTGTCTTTTAAAAGGCGCTCGTGTGTTTATGATTTTTGAAGTTTTAGAAAAGCTAGGCGAAATTGTCAAATCAGATCCGTCTGTAACCGAACTGGAAGAAGAGCAATTTGATCATACATTTACGGTTCTCTTTATTTCCGAACATAAAAAAGAAACGATACAAATTAACATCGAAAAGGTCTCTGAAATTGAAGCAGTTGAAATCGTTCCTTTTAACATAGAGCAGCATCAAGAAAAGGAGCAAGATTCCCGAAAGCTTGCAGAAAATCAAGGCACAACGAAAGTAAAAGAAACGAAACAACGCTCTTCTAAAGGAGTAGCTAATAAAACCATTCGTGTTAATATTGACCGTTTAGATGTACTTATGAATTTATTTGAAGAATTAGTTGTCGATCGTGGCAGATTAGAGCAATTAGCAGCTGATTTGGATAACAAAGATTTACAAGATACTGTCGAGCATATGTCGCGTGTGTCAAGTGATCTTCAATCTATCATTTTAACGATGCGTATGGTTCCGATAGAGCAAGTGTTTAACCGATTTCCACGCATGATCCGCCAAGTTGCTCGCGAGTTAAATAAGCAAGTCGAAGTAGAGATTATTGGCGCTGAGACAGAGTTGGATCGTACGGTGATTGATGAAATTGGCGATCCATTAGTACATTTAATTAGAAATGCGATTGATCACGGTATTGAAGCAAAAGAAGCGAGAATAAACAAAGGAAAACCAGAATATGGCACATTGAAGCTCGAAGCTTATCATAGCGGAAACCACGTATTTATCGAAATTGAAGACGATGGAGCAGGAATTCATAAAGAGAAGGTATTAAACAAGGCGATTTCAAAAGGAGTCATTTCAGAAGGGCAAGCGGAACTTTTATCGGATCAGCAAATATTTGAATTAATCATGTCAAGTGGCTTTTCTACTGCTGATCAAGTATCGGATATATCCGGACGAGGTGTTGGGTTAGATGTAGTCAAAAATACGATTGAGTCGTTAGGTGGAAAAATAACGATTGATTCGAAACAAGACAGAGGCTCCGTCTTTTCCATTCAATTGCCGCTCACCTTATCGATAATTTCCGTGCTGCTAATTGAATTGCAGAAGGAAAAATATGCTATACCACTATCGTCAATCATAGAAACAGCCATTGTGCATCAAGACGAAGTGATGCATGCACATCATACGAAAGTCATTGACTTTCGTGGGAAAGTTGTGCCGTTGGCATTTTTAAATGACATATTTGCTGTGAAACAACCAGCTGATGCAGAGACAAATGCGTACTTATCGATTGTCATTGTAAAAAAAGGGAACAAAATGGTAGGTCTCGTAGTAGATTCGTTTATTGGTCAACAGGAAGTTGTTTTAAAATCATTAGGTAATTATTTAACGAATACATTTGCCATTTCTGGCGCGACTATTCTTGGTGATGGTGAAGTTGCTTTAATTATTGATAGTAATGCATTAGTAAAATAACCAATGGAGGGGTATATGATGGAAAACAATATGTCAGGAAATAGAAAAGTGATTGTATTTCAACTTGGCGAGGAAGAATATGCTGTTTCTGTGCAGCAAGTAGGTTCTATTGAAAGACTAATACCAATAACGAGAGTTCCGCAAACAGCTGATTTTGTTAAAGGTGTAATTAATCTAAGAGGCGTTGTAACTCCGGTTATCGATTTGCGCTTGCGTTTTGGTATGGAAGAGACGGATTATAACGACTCCAGTCGGATTATTATTGTATTTGTGGATAATATGGAAGTTGGTTTAGTAGTGGATGCAGCAAATGATGTGATTGATATTCCAGAATCCAAAATTGAACCAGCGCCTGAAGTTATTGGTACTGTCGATGCAAAATATATCGAAGGGGTAGCGAAGCTTGAGGATCGTTTACTTATTTTATTGAATATGCAAAAAGTGTTAACTGAAGAAGAAATGGAAGAATTGAAGTCAGTGGAAGGGTAAGCAGTTATGGATCTTACAAAATTAACACAAATGCAAAAAGATGTGCTACGAGAAATAGGTAATATCGGTGCAGGAAATGCTGCTACTTCCATGTCCCAATTAGTCAATCGAAAAATAGAGATGGATGTACCAGCAGTAAATATTGTTAGCTATGACGAAATGATGGAGCTTATTGGTGGTCCAGAGGCAGTAGTTGTTGCCTTGCTATTTCGCATTAAAGGGGACGCCCCCGGTACGGTATATTTCATATTATCTTTAGAAGAGGCAGATGCGCTGATTAAGGAGATAACGAATAATGCTGCATTAAGTGTCCATAACGATGATGAGCTAGCAGCTTCCGTGCTGCAAGAAGCAGGAAATATTGTAACAGGAGCTTATTTATCTGCTTTAGCTGACTTTACAAATATTACGATGCAGCCTTCTGTGCCTTATTTAAGCATCGATATGGCAGGGGCAATTTTAACTGTAGGGTTATTGGAAATTTCTCAAGTGGCTGACTACGCCCTTATTATCGATGCGAAGATGAATACAGCTTACCAAGCAAATCAAATCAAAGGTAATTTTTTATTTATTCCAGATCCCGATTCATTTTCAAAACTGTTTGCAGCTCTAGGAGTCACATATGATGTCTAAACTAGTATCCTCATCTACTGTTGTTAAGGTCGGAATTGCAGATTTAAATGTAACGAAAGCCCCTAATAAAATTCGTACTTCTGGCTTGGGGTCTTGCGTTGGAGCCGTCATTTATGATGAACGAAAACAAGTAGCAGGATTAGCGCATGTGTTATTGCCAGATTCGAAACTAGCAAGACAAGATAATTTTAATCACTATAAATATGCAGATACAGCTATCCCTATTTTGGTAGATCAGTTAGTCGATCTTGGGGCGAGAAGAAATCTTTTAAAAGCGAAAGTGGCTGGTGGTGCACAAATGTTCCAATTTTCTTCCGGAACTGATTTGATGCGTATCGGTCCTCGAAATGTAGAAGCTGTTTTAGAGAAGCTGGAGCAGTTATCCATCCCTGTCCTTGCATCTGATGTAGGTGGTCATGCTGGACGAACAATAGAATTTGATATACAAACAAGTCAGTTAAAAATCCGAACTGTAAATAAAGGGGAAGCATTTATTTAATACTTTCCCACTCTAATAGTACGGAAGTATATTTCTGGTTTAGGACTGCCTTTGATATGGATTAAGCTATGGTAAGAAGGAGTGATAAAGATGAAGGTGAATCCATCTCCGCATGAACAAAAGCTTTGGGATAATTGGTTTGATACCTATGATATGGAAGCAGCAAATGAACTGATAGAGAATTATATGTATTTAGTTAGCTTTCATGTGGAGAGAATCGCAAGCCACTTGCCAAATAGTGTAATGAAAGAAGACGTAAAAAGCTTTGGATTAATGGGGCTTTATGATGCACTGAAAAAATTTGACCGCAGTCGGGAATTGAAGTTTGATACGTATGCTTCCTTCCGTATTAAAGGTGCGATTATTGATGGCTTACGAAAAGAAGATTGGCTCCCTCGATCTTTACGAGAAAAAACAAAAAAGATCGAGCAAATATCAAATCAATTGGAACAGCAATATCAAAGGGTACCAAGCACTGCTGAAATTGCCGAGCATGCAGGTATGACCGTCAAAGAGGTGGAAGCAGCGATGTGTGATTCTTTATTTGCTAATGTCCTTTCCATTGAAGAAAAACCGAGTGATCCGAAGCTAAAGCTGAAAGAAGGAATTGGTTATTCCATTCCTGATACAAAATCGATTACACCGGAAACTCAAGTTATAGAAAGTGAATTGAAAGAAGAATTAAAAGAGGGTATTAAACATCTAAATGAAAATGAGCAATTAGTAATCAGCTTATTTTACCATGAAGAATTAATATTAACAGAAATAGGAGAAGTACTTGGATTAACCACATCACGGATATCGCAAATTCATAAAAAATCGATTGCAAAGCTTCACAGTATATTGAAAAAAGTTCAAGCTATATCCTAACTTGTTTCAGTAAGTCTTGCTTTATTTGTTTACAATAAGGAGGGCAACAAATGGAACAATTAAAAAAGACATTTAAAATTAACGTCTCCCAAGATAAAATGGTAGCACAAATAAATAGGATTAAGGATGATGATCATACGGAGCAACAAATAACGGAAGCCGATATAAGGGAATTTTTAATGGAGAATGATGTTACATATGGCATCATAGAGGAAGCAATCCATATGTTAGTCTACAAGGCTTCTAAAGTTACCTATCCGTTAACCATTGCCGAGGGAAAACAGCCAATTCACGGCAAAGATGGTCAAGTTCACTATCATGTCGAATTCAACCCAGTTATGGTTCGAGATGAAGTATGTGATTTTCGTGATGTTATGCGGATCCCTTCCGTGAAAAAAGGTGAAAAAATTGCTACACTCATTCCGCCTACAGAAGGAAAGAACGGTATGAACGTAAGCGGTGCTGTTGTCCCATCCATTCCTGGTAAACCAGCCGCTGTAAAAGAAGGGAAGAATGTTGTATTTCGCGAAGCAGATCAAGGATTTTATGCCACTTCTGAAGGGCAATTAAACAAGCGAGGAAGGTTCATTCAGGTTTTGCCTGTTTTTGAAGTACAGCAAACTTTATCTATGAAGACAGGTAATTTAGATTTCATAGGCACTATTATCATACATGGCGATGTCCCTGCTGGGTACACCGTTAAAGCAAAAGGAGATGTCAAAATATTTGGTATGGTTGAAGCAGCATCGGTTACTGCCGGTGGTTCTGTCTATATCTCAGAAGGTCTGGCAGGACAAGGGACGGGGAGTATTCATGCTGCTGAATCCATTCATATCGGTTACATTAACCAGGGGAATATTGTGGCGGGGCAGGATTTATTTGTAGAAAATTCTATTTTTCACAGCCAATGTACAGTGGCTGGACACGTTTTTTGCCAAAGAGGCAGCATTGTTGGAGGCACAATCTCGGTCGGTAATACAGTAGAAGCAAAAGATGTTGGCAATCGCGTAGGTGTTAAAACAGAAATTATGTTTGGCGTAGATCATCGCACAGAGAAACAAGAGCAGAAATTACTCGATGAAAAGAAAGAATTGGAGGCTACTCTTTCCAAATTAGCTTTATTAGAGAAAAAAATACAGGGGCAACAGGTAGAGAATGATCCCAAGCTTAAAATTACGTTACTTCGTTATAAACACTCTTGGAATAAGACCGAAGAGCGTTTGAAAAAGGTAGAGCAAGCTATACGTCAGCTTACTTCCAAACTGGGGAGTGGGGAGAACGGTGCATTAATTGTCCGTAATTATTTATATACGAATGTGGTAGTAGCGTTTGGAAAATATTATCGTGTTAGTAAAGCAGATTATCAACGGGTAAAAGTACAGCTGGTTGACAACGAAATTGTCACACATCCACTATCTGATAACTAAGCACTTCCGCTTAAAGCGTGTCTGATTTTTAAAATAAGAAACCGATATCCAAATGTCGATTAGTAAGCAACGAGGAAAAGGAGGCTACAGCAGCGTCACCCACGAATGGAGCTTCACTTTTCCGGTATGTTAAAGGGAGTGAAATAATATGGGATGGAAATCAATTGAATTGCAAGTGGCTATTCCACGCTCTCAAGATGCAGGTAAAGTACAACAACAACTTCTCAATCAAAGTCAACAATATCAAGCCTCTCTTACACAGCATCAATTATTGGAGGAACTGAGAAAAAGAAAACAGGTAAATCATGTCCATCAGCCTCATTTGTTAAAGCTTGAGCACCAATCAAAAACAAGCCAGTCGCTTGCAAAGAAAAAGAAAAGTCAATGCCACACGGATAAACATCCTTATTTAGGAAAAGAAATTGATTTAAATGGATAGGAGAGCGGTGAACAGATGGTGACATCTCTATTATTAATCATTAGTTTTTTATTACATATAGTCACCCTTACAGCTATTTTTCGATTGTTTAAACAATTGAAAGATAGCGAGCGGTACGATACTTCTGAAATGAATGCTTTATTTACGGAATATATTAATGAAATTAAACAGGAAAACTTGCACTTACAGCAGCAATTGGCGCAGCAAAAAAATAATCAGCAAGAAGAGAAGCGAGAGGTAGAAAAGCAAGCACATATATCCTCGCCGGAAATAGAAAGTATTCACAACGAAACGAAGCCACAGGATGAAATGACAACTTCTCTGCAAGGGAAAATTTTGCAATTGTATAGTCAAGGGTTCACGCCTTCAGAAATCGCCCAGCAATTAAATTGCGGAAAAACAGAAGCAGAATTAACGGTAAAGCTCTATCACATGTCATCCGACAATTAAGTGATAATGAACGGCGGGATATGGCAAAGCTTAAAGGCAATTAAAAGAAAAAATATATTTTGCTTGATTTAGGGGAGTTACTCTTGATGAGCATCTAAATGTGGGACTAGTGGGCGATGAGAAATGGATAATGAGTAAGAGTTAGCAACTCCAAAAAGCAGTGGAGATACACGAAGACCCTTCAATTATAGAATACACATTTTCTTCATGATGCCTTGCTGCCATAGCCTACCATGCCTCATGGGAAATCGAAAATCCTGCAGGAAGCCACTTTTTGGTTCCGAGGAAGTGGAGGGGCTGCCGCAGAAAGCGAATGGGTATATCGGGTTTCGTAGTGAAGATAAAGAGAAAATATTTTAGATCTGTGCGACATTAGAAAAACTTGGCTTGTCGCCAAGTCTAATGGCGGAAGCCTTTGTTTTTCTTATACTATAAACCAAAAAAATCTTATACTTTCCTATAGTAGAACAAAGGCGCAAACGTCCGTTTAGCAACGTAGTGAATGGAACGAATCCACTAAAGATAAGGAATCATGCCCGTTTTTAGTCGGCCTTCCTCTTAAAGACGAACCGATGAGGCCTTATCGTAGGGCGCATTTCTAAAGTCGCATAATTGCTGGGCTCATGCGCGGACGTGGCTATTCGGTTATTTCGTTATCCACAAGCACATCATTTTATTGTTTCCTATACAATAAAAAATCACGATGGGGAGAACAGCTTCCATACATACTTGCCAGACTAATTAAAAAAACACTTGAATCCTGTCATTTGTTATGGTATATTATCTTGTGGTGTGAAGATAATGTACTGTGTTACTAAGTGTCAGTACGTCAATTACACACGTATAGGGATTTGTAAATAAGGTGCCAACTTAATTGGTCTATTTACAAAGAGGATCTAATACGGAGGAAAAAACCAATTAGGAGGAATTTATAATGTCAGCTATTTCAATGAAGCAGCTACTTGAAGCTGGTGTACATTTTGGTCACCAGACTCGTCGCTGGAACCCAAAGATGAAAAAATACATCTTTACAGAACGTAATGGTATTTACATTATCGACTTGCAAAAAACAGTTAAAAAGGTTGATGAAGCTTACAATTATGTAAAGCAAGTTGTTGCCGACGGAGGAACTATTTTATTCGTTGGAACAAAAAAACAAGCACAGGAATCTGTACGGGATGAAGCGATTCGTTCAGGTATGTTTTATGTAAACCAACGTTGGTTAGGTGGAACCCTTACAAACTTCCAAACGATTCGTAAGCGTATCAACCGTTTAAAAGATATTGAACGTATGGAAGAAGACGGTACATTTGAAGTACTACCAAAAAAAGAAGTTGTTGATCTACTTAAGGAAAAAGATCGCTTAGTCAAATTCCTTGGTGGTATTAAAGAAATGAACAAACTTCCAGATGCGTTGTTTGTAATTGATCCACGTAAAGAACGAATTGCAATTGCTGAAGCTCATAAATTAAATATTCCGATCATCGGAATTGTGGATACAAACTGTGATCCTGATGAAATTGATTATGTTATTCCTGCAAATGATGATGCAATTCGTGCTGTGAAACTTTTGACTTCCAAAATGGCAGATGCTATTTTAGAAGTGAAACAAGGTGAAGAAATGGACGAAGCTCCAGCATCAGAAGAAGCATCTAAAGAAGAAGCAACGGAAACAGAACAAGAGTAATCATGAGAAAGGTGAGGGTGATAAGAGGATGAGAGCCTTTTATCACCTTTTTTAAAGAAAAATGAATTAGTCGATGATCTTAAGGAGGATTTTAAATGGCAATCACTGCAAAAATGGTAAAAGAATTACGTGAAAAAACTGGTGCAGGTATGATGGACTGCAAAAAAGCGCTACAGGAAACAGATGGCAACTTAGATGCTGCTGTAGACTACTTACGTGAAAAAGGTCTTTCTAAAGCAGCTAAAAAAGCGGATCGTATTGCTGCTGAAGGGTCTGCGTACATTCAAACGGAGGGCAATACGGCAGTATTATTAGAAGTAAATTGTGAGACAGACTTTGTAACTAAAAACGATCAATTCAAGGATCTGTTGTCTGAATTAGCGACTCATTTGCTAGCTCAAAAACCAGAAACAGTTGAAGAAGCACTTCAACAAACGATGGAAGCAACAGGAGAAACGGTTGAAAACCACATTAAAGCTGCAGTTGCAAAAATCGGTGAAAAATTATCTCTTCGTCGTTTTACCGTCCTAACGAAGACAGACAACGATACATTTGGAGAGTATTTACACATGGGTGGACGCATTGGTGTTCTTACACTACTAGAAGGAACAACAGACCAAGAAACTGCAAAAGATGTTGCGATGCATATTGCTGCAGTAAATCCTCGTTACATTTCTCGTGAAGATGTGGCAGAAGAAGAAGTAAATCATGAGCGCGAAGTGTTAAAAGCGCAAGCATTAAACGAAGGCAAGCCGGAAAAAATTGTTGAAAAAATGGTAGAAGGTCGTCTTGGTAAATTCTTTGAAGAAATTTGTTTATTAGAGCAAAGCTTTGTTAAAGACCCAGATCAAAAAGTGAAGAAATTTGTTGCGGACAAAGGAGCTTCTGTAAAAGCTTTCGTGCGTTATGAAGTAGGCGAAGGTATGGAAAAACGTGAAGAAAACTTTGCAGATGAAGTGATGAACCAAATTAAAAAATAAATTGGTTGATAGGGAGCAAGCAATTGTTCCCTATTTCTCCATACAACTTAAGGATTTGTATACAATAAACTATTATATTTTCTATGGAGGTTACTATGACAACAGCTCGTTACCGTAGAATTGTGCTTAAATTAAGTGGCGAAGCATTAAGTGGCGAACTTGGATATGGCATTGAGCCAAAGATTATCCAGTCTATCGCTGATCAAGTTAAAGAAGTTGCTGAAATGGGTGTGGAAATCGCCATTGTCGTTGGTGGTGGAAACATATGGCGCGGTAAAGTAGGCAGTGAAATGGGAATGGATCGTGCTAATGCTGACTACATGGGAATGCTGGCAACAATTATGAACGCTTTAGCGCTTCAAGATGGACTGGAAAACATCGGTATACCAACGCGAGTACAGACATCCATTGAAATGCGTCAAGTGGCTGAGCCGTACATAAGAAGAAAAGCAATCCGCCATTTGGAGAAGAAGCGAGTTGTCATTTTTGCTGCTGGTACCGGAAATCCATTTTTTTCAACCGATACAACTGCAGCATTACGTGCTGCTGAAATTGAAGCAGAAGTCATTTTAATGGCGAAAAATAATGTAGACGGCGTATACACAGACGACCCTAAACTGAATGTAAATGCAAAGAAGTATGAGAATCTTTCTTATATGGAAATGTTAAATGCAGGCCTTGGAGTTATGGATTCAACCGCTTCAACTTTGTGCATGGACAATGATATTCCTTTAGTTGTCTTCTCCATTATGGAAGAAGGAAATATTAAACGTGTTGTTCAAGGTGAAGTAATCGGAACTACAATAAGGGGGAAATAAAAATGTCGGATGGTATATTGAAAAAAATGAATGAAAAAATGGAGCAAGCTATACAAGCCTTTTCTAAAAATCTGGCTACTGTAAGAGCTGGAAGAGCAAACCCAGCTTTATTGGACAGTGTTTTTGTGGAGTACTACGGTATGAGTACACCATTAAACCAAATTGCATCTGTTTCTGCTCCGGAAGCAAGGCTACTCGTTGTTACTCCTTTTGATAAATCAGCTATTTCAGATATTGAAAAAGGTATTCAAAAAGCAGATTTAGGTATTTCGCCTTCCAGTGATGGGAATGTTATTCGCATTAATATTCCAGCTTTAACGGAAGAACGTCGGAAAGATTTGGTGAAAGTTGTCGGTAAATACGCCGAAGAGTCTCGTGTACAAGTGAGAAATATTCGTCGTGAAGCAAATGACCAGCTGAAAAAAGAAGACGGTATTTCAGAAGACGATATACGAGCTTTACAAGATGATGTACAAAAAGCGACTGATAAATATATAGCCCAAATTGACCAGCTTGCAAAAGATAAAGAAAAAGAAATTATGGAAGTTTAATGCAATTCCATGGTAAAATAGGAAGAAAAGGCCCTCTTTTTTTAAGGGGGCTTTTGTATTCCTGTGAAAAAATCGGTATAATAAAACTTGGTTTACATGATATAATGATGATTCAAGTATCATAGAACACAACTGTACATCATATATATGTGCAGATAAGAAACTAGAAACGTTGACACATATTCGGAGGACAAACTATGTCAATTAGACTTCCCTTTACAAAAAAGAAACGAAAAGAATCAGAACCATTAACGAATACGGAGAACATTCCCAACCATGTTGCCATTATTATGGACGGAAACGGGAGATGGGCGAAAAAAAGGTCATTGCCACGTATTGCTGGTCATAAAGAGGGTGTTGATTCAGTAGTAAGAACTGTTCGCGCAGCGCATAAATGCAATGTCAACATAGTGACATTGTATGCATTTTCCACTGAAAATTGGAAACGACCGCAAAAAGAGATTGATTTCTTAATGAAGCTTCCAAAGGAATTTTTACATATTCACTTACCTGAGCTAATGGAAAGAAACGTTCGTATTCAAACGATTGGTGAATTTGATGCCCTGCCGGCGCATACAAAAGAAGCTGTTCAATACGCCATTGATAAAACAAGGAATAATGATGGATTATTATTAAATTTTGCTTTAAACTATGGTAGTAGATACGAAATTGTACAAGCAACGAAACAAGTAATGGCAGATATCCAAAATTCAAAGCTATCGATGGATGCTTTAGATGAAGAAATCTTTGCCAAGTACTTATATACAAAAGAACTAAGTGATCCTGATCTGTTAATACGAACAAGCGGTGAACAACGATTAAGCAATTTTTTATTATGGCAGCTAGCATACACTGAATTTTGGTTTACCGATGTTTATTGGCCAGATTTTGATGAAGCAGTATTTAAACAAGCAATTGAAGAATATCAGCAACGCCAGCGTCGTTATGGCGGTATTTAAGGTGAGGTAGTATATGAAGCAACGGATAGTTACGGCCATCATTGCACTAATAATTTTTGTTCCATTCGTTATTATTGGTGGCCTTCCATTTGAGATTTTAGTTTACGCAATGGCAACGATTGGTTTTTTAGAGTTATTAAGAATGGGGAATATTGCTAAATACTCGATTCCCTCCATCCTAGGAATTGTGCTTTTATGGGTGTTGTTAAGACCAGAACATATGGAAGCCATCCCTTTTATGTGGCTGACGAAATCAGAAATATTAATGCTCATTGTTTTGTTGCTCCTATCCTACACAGTATTAGTAAAGAATAAATTTACCTTTGACCATGCAGGTATCGTCTTAATATCGGCGATCTATGTAGGATTCGGTTTTTATTATTTGCTGTTAGCTAGAGATAGTGAAGGAGGAGGATTGGCAACGATTCTCTATATATTTCTCCTTATCTGGTCAACTGATACAGGAGCATTGTTCTTTGGCCGAGCATTTGGAAAACGAAAGCTATGGCCAAAAATTAGTCCAAATAAAACAATTGAAGGTGCATTAGGTGGCGTTCTATTAGCCATTATAGTAAGTATAATATTTCAACTCATTCATCCGCTTGAAGACAGTATAATTGTTATGATGGGAGTAGCAGTGATTGCTTCTGTATTTGGTCAAATTGGTGATTTAGTTGAATCGGCTTTTAAACGTCATTTTGGGGTCAAGGATTCAGGTAATGTACTTCCCGGTCATGGCGGTATTTTAGACCGTTTCGACAGTTTATTATTTGTCCTGCCAATTTTGCATCTTGTCGGGTTCTTCAATTAATAGGCAAGTAAGCATCGATATCCATGTGGTTTGAAATGGGAACGATGCGACTATATTTTTTAGTCATGAGTGGGGATTCTCTTTCCCCACAGATTGTTGGTACTGTTATGGTATGACCTAAAGGACGCTTGCGAAATAGGGCATGTAGGTGCTGTTATCTCCCACTTAGACTTGCTGTAGTATGGGTTTCTCCAGTTCTTAATGGAAGTCTTACAGCATCCTATATGCGGGATAAAGTAGAAAGAAAAGTAACTTTTTATACAAGATAGAGAAAAATAGTTCCACCGCTTGCCTTTTGTGAATGGACTAAAATAGTAAGGAATCAATTCAGGTGTGTGTTGCTTTATTACGCATCAAGCAGGTGTAAGGTCATCCTATACTTCTAAAGGAAGGTGCTTTATTTGAATACAGTAATCGCGTTTATTTTGATGTTTGGTCTCCTCGTATTCATTCATGAATGGGGACATTTAATCTTTGCTAAACGAGCTGGCATGTTGGCTCGCGAATTTGCGATTGGTTTTGGCCCAAAAGTGTTTGCCTTTACTCGGAACGAAACCGTTTATACCATTCGGCTCCTTCCAATCGGTGGGTATGTACGAGTTGCAGGGTTTGATCCAGAGATTATTGAATTAAAACCTGGACATCATGTCGGATTGGAATTTAGTGAATCAGGAAAAGTGAATAAAATTATCGTTAATCACAAATCAAAGCACCCACATGCTCGCATCATTGAAATTGAAGAAGCAGACTTGGACCACGCGTTGCAAATTAAAGGCTATGAAGTTGGTGACGAAGAGGAGAAGCTGATTTTTGAAGTAGATCCGAAAGCTTTTTTTGTTATGGATGAACAAGAAACACAAATTGCACCGTATGACAGACAGTTCGCTTCAAAAACTGTGGGACAGCGGGCAATGCAATTGTTTGCAGGACCAATGATGAACTTTATCTTAGCGATCGTTATTTTTATCATCATAGGGCTAGTACAAGGAACTCAAGTTGAGGAAGCAAGGATGGGTGAAATCATAGCGGATAGCCCAGCAGCTGAAGCTGGTATGCAGAATGGCGATGAAGTAGTGCAATTAGAAGGAGAGCCAATATCAACTTGGGAGGAATTTACAACCATCATCAGAGAACGTCCAAGTGAAGAGCTTGATGTAACAGTTCTTCGTGATGGAGAAGAGGTTACATTAACAATCATACCAAAAGAAGTAGAAGGTGTTGAAGGACAAGAGTCTTTTGGTCAAATAGGAGTCTATCCGGCATATGAAAAATCAATTCTTGGCACGGTGACGTACGGTTTTTCAAAAACGTATGAAACAACGAAGCTCATTTTGACCAACTTAGGTATGCTAATCTCAGGACAATTGTCACTTGATGCATTATCTGGCCCAGTTGGTATATATGATGCCACAGATCAAATTGTTCAAACCGGCTTTACGAACTTCCTGCTCTGGACGGCGATGTTAAGTATTAACTTAGGGATCGTCAATCTCGTTCCACTGCCGGCTTTGGATGGTGGCAGATTATTATTTGTGGGGATCGAGGCTGTACGTGGCAAGCCAATTGCTCCTGAAAAAGAAGGCTTGTTTCATTTTGTCGGCTTTGCGCTTTTGATGCTGCTTATGATTATTGTTACTTGGAACGATATTCAACGTTTATTCCTTTAAACAGTAATACAAAGAATAAAACCCTTGTCAGTTTGTGCGGCAGGGGTTTTACAGCTTTTTATTTAATGGACGGTACAGGAGGATACAAATGGATATTTCAAAAAAAGAAAAAATGGATGTACTGTTAAGGCAATTGCAGATTTCAGAAGACCATTTAGCCTATTTTGCGGATAGTTACTTAAATAAGCTGGAAATTTTTAAGCAAACAAAGACATGGCATTTTCATATAAGTACCAATCAAGTATTGCCGTGTGAAGTTTATCAACTATTTAAACATCAGCTACAAACTTGCTTTGCACAAATTGCCAATGTGGAATTGACGATTGAAACAGCAAATAGATCATGTAGTGAGCAGACAACTCTCAATTATTGGGAAAATTTTATTCAATCTTTTACCCATTTATCACCAGCGTACAAAGATATGGTCCAATCACAAACGCCAAAGGTTAACGGTAATAATATTATGTTAACCGCAAGAAATGAAGCAGAAGGAAAAGCTGTTAAAAAGCGACTAGAAGAGCCGTTCAAAGCTTATTGCTCCAAATCAGGTTTGCCTAATTTTCACTTGCAAATTGAAGTCAAACCAGAATTAGAAGCTATCCAGCAATTTAAAGAACAGAAAGCCGCCGAGGATCAGCAACTGGTACAGCGTACGATACAAGAAAAAACGAAACGAGATCAAGCAAAGCTTCAGCCAGAAAATAAACCATTGATGTTTGGCTACAAAATTCAAGATGAGCCTGTTCAGATGGAAGAAATATTAGAAGAAGAACGCAGAGTAACGGTTCAAGGTTATATTTTCGCTGTTGATATTCGCAAACTACGCTCGGGCCGCAGCTTGCTTATCATAAAGGCAACAGATTATACCGACTCGCTGCAAATTAAAATGTTCTCCAAAGGCGAAGAGGATGCAGAGAAATTTGATGTTGTGAAAGAGGGCATGTGGATCAAAGCTCGAGGCAGCATCCAAACAGATATGTATTCAAACGAACTAGCAATGATGGCTAATGATATTCATGAGATTAAAGTGGAGCCTCGAAAAGACGTAGCCCCAGATGAAGAAAAAAGGGTCGAATTGCATGCACATACGACGATGAGCCAAATGGATGCTGTCGTTTCCCCGGCAAATTTAATTGCCCAAGCTGCCAAATGGGGACATAAAGCGATAGCAATTACTGACCAT
This sequence comes from Virgibacillus pantothenticus, assembly GCF_018075365.1. GTDB lineage: Bacteria > Bacillota > Bacilli > Bacillales > Amphibacillaceae > Virgibacillus > Virgibacillus pantothenticus. The sequence continues at coordinate 2,029,206 of NZ_CP073011.1, read as the reverse complement.
GCAGGGGTTCAAGGCTTCCCAGAGGCTTATAATGCAGGGAAGAAGCACAATATAAAAGTGCTGTACGGTGTAGAGGCAAATTTAGTCGATGACGGAGTGCCTATCGCTTATAATGACAAAGATTTAGATTTAGCTACTGGTACATATGTTGTATTTGACGTAGAAACGACTGGTTTATCGGCTGTTTATGATACGATTATTGAATTGGCTGCGGTTAAAATCCATCAAGGTGAAATTGTCGATCGATTCGAGTCTTTTGCAAATCCGCACCATCCTTTATCACAGACAACAACAGATCTTACCGGGATTACCGATGAGATGGTACAAAACGCACCAGAAGTAGAAGAGGTCTTAACCGACTTTCGTAATTGGATGGCAGATGATATTTTAGTAGCCCATAATGCAAGTTTTGATATGGGATTTTTAAATCAAGGTTTTAAAAAACTAGGGTTTGACAAAGCGGCAAATGCGGTCATTGATACGTTGGAGTTAGCCAGATTCCTATTTCCGCATTTGAAGAATCATCGGTTGAATACGTTATGTAAGCATCTGGATATTGAATTAACACAGCATCACCGGGCGATTTATGATGCGGAGGCAACAGGCTATTTATTATGGAAGCTTGTTCAAGCATTGCTCGAAAAAGAGATTACCAATCATAACCAACTGAACAATCATATGGGCGAAGGTAACGCATATCAGCGTTCGCGACCTTTTCACTGTATATTAATCGCACAAACAGAAGAAGGGTTAAAAAACCTGTATAAGCTTGTTTCTTATGCCCATATCGATTATTTTTACCGGGTCCCTCGCTTGCCTCGATCGGTATTACAAAAATATCGTAAAGGAATTCTCGTCGGATCTGCCTGTGATCAGGGCGAAGTGTTTGAGACAATGATGCAAAAATCAGCAGAAGAAGCAGAAGCTGTTGCCCGATTCTATGATTATATTGAAGTGCAGCCACCTGCAAATTATGCCCATTTAATAGAAAAAGATTTAGTGCAGAATGAGGCGCAGCTATTAGATATTATTAAAAATCTTGTCCAGTTAGGTGAGCGTATGGATAAAAAAGTAGTCGCTACGGGAAATGTTCATTATCTAGATGAACAGGATCAGATTTACAGACAAATTCTTATCGCTTCTCAAGCTGGAAATCCATTAAACCGAGTGACATTGCCACAAACACCATTTCGTACGACCAATGAAATGCTAGAGGCCTTTTACTTTTTAGGGGAAAAGAAGGCAACTGAAATTGTCATTACGAATACCCAAGCTATTGCTGATGAAATTGAAGAAATAGCACCAGTTAAGGATGGGCTGTTTACACCGACGATTGAAGGAGCAGATCAGGAAATACGTGACCTTTGCTATACAAGAGCAAAGAAAATTTACGGCGAGCCGATTCCCGAAATCGTTACGGACCGATTAGAAAAAGAACTGAAAAGTATTATTGGTCATGGATTTAGTGTTATTTATCTTATCTCCCAAAAACTAGTTAAAAAGTCTCTCGATGATGGTTACTTGGTAGGTTCCAGGGGTTCAGTCGGATCCTCTTTTGTGGCGACAATGACAGAAATAACTGAAGTAAATCCATTGCCACCACATTATGTGTGCCCGTCCTGTCATTACAATGAGTTTATTACGGATGGCTCGGTAGGAAGTGGATTTGACCTGCCAGATAAGAATTGCCCAACATGCGCAACTCCATTAACTAAAGATGGACAAGATATTCCGTTCGAAACATTTTTAGGCTTTAAAGGTGACAAAGTTCCTGATATTGATTTGAACTTTTCCGGATCTTATCAGCCACGCGCTCACAATTATACGAAAGAATTGTTCGGAATTGACAATGTTTACCGTGCTGGAACAATTGGAACGATTGCAGAAAAAACAGCATATGGTTACGTCAAAGGGTATGCTTCAGATAAACAGCTGGTCTATAAAAACGCAGAAGTTGATCGACTTGTAAAAGGATGTACAGGAGTGAAACGAACGACAGGTCAGCATCCTGGAGGAATAATTGTTGTTCCTGACGATAAAGAAATATTTGACTTTACGCCTATTCAATATCCAGCAGATGATAGAAACAGTGAATGGAGGACGACGCATTTTGATTTCCATTCCATTCATGACAATTTATTGAAATTGGATATACTTGGACACGATGATCCGACAGTCATACGTATGCTCCAGGATTTAAGCGGAATTGATCCGAAAACAATCCCGACAGATGATCCAGATGTGATGACAATCTTTTCGGGTCCTGAAGCCTTAGGGGTGAAGGCAGAACAAATCAATTGTAAAACGGGAACGCTTGGTGTACCAGAATTTGGAACGAAGTTTGTTCGGCAAATGCTTGAAGATACAAAACCGAATACATTCGCAGAGCTTGTCATTATTTCTGGTTTATCACATGGTACCGATGTGTGGCTAGGTAATGCTCAAGAGCTAATTAATGATGGTATTTGTGAACTCCCAGACGTCATTGGTTGTCGCGATGATATTATGGTTTATCTCATGCATAAGGGTCTCGATGCCTCCTTAGCCTTCCAAATTATGGAGTTTGTCCGTAAAGGGAAAGGACTAAAAGACGAGTGGATTACAGAAATGAAAAAGCACGATGTTCCAGATTGGTATATCGAGTCTTGTAAAAAGATTAAGTATATGTTTCCAAAAGCGCATGCCGCGGCTTATGTATTGATGGCTGTTCGAATTGCTTATTTCAAAGTGCATCATCCGATTTTCTTTTATGCTGCCTATTTTACTGTTCGAGCAGATGACTTTGAGCTCGACACGATGATTAAAGGATCCAATGCTATTCGTAAACGGATTGAAATGATAACCGCTAAAGGAAATGATGCCTCTCCGAAAGAAAAAAGTTTACTGACCGTTTTAGAACTGTCTTTAGAAATGTGTGAACGAGGTTTTTCTTTTAAGAAAGTAGATCTCTATCGTTCTAGTGCGACAGAATTTATTGTTGAAGGCGATGCTTTAATTCCACCGTTTAATGCTGTCGATGGCTTAGGAACAAACGCTGCACTCAACATTGTAAAAGCTAGAGAAGAAGGAGAATTCCTATCCAAAGAAGACCTGCGGGAGAGAAGCAAAATTTCCAAAACTGTCTTAGAATACTTAGATAACCACGGATGTTTGGAAGGGATGGCTGAACAAAATCAGCTTTCCTTGTTCTAGCTTGCAAGGTCCATTACCATATGATATACTATTTTTGGTAAGTAACGATACGAACGTTTAAAAGAGTGGGTATTTACCCACTCTTTCTTCATACTTCAACTTGTTCCCACAACTCCCTTGCCACACCTTTCGGCAGGGGTTTTGTATTGAAGTTGGCTCGTTTTTGTATGTGGCAGAAGAACAAAGCCCATTCTTAAAAGCTGTATTGCAGCTGTGGTAATGTTTTATCCCAACTAAATGTCCTGTTTTGTAAGCGGCCTTTAGGTCATACCATTACGTTACTAACAAGCCGTGGGGGATGAATGAAAACCCCCACTGATGGAAGATTCACTTTATTAATACCATGTTTCTCAGCGGGCTAATGATTGTCACTGCTCCTTTACGATAAGTATCGGTCGTAAAGGTTGTGGTTAACTTTTTTAAAGAATAAGAAAGTATAAACTTAGGTGCTTATGGATAATGAAATAACCGAATAGTCACGTCCGGCGCATGAGTCCAGCAACTATGTGACTTTAGAAATGCGCCCTACGATAAGGCCTCATCGGTTCGTCCCTAAGAGGAAGGCCGACTAAAAACGGGCTTGCCGCTCAGGCGTCGGCATACCCCTGTTTTTAGTGGCATGATTCCTTATCTTTAGTTGATTCGTTCCATTCACTACGTTGCTAAACGGGCACTTGCGCCTTTGTTTCTATGGAGTTTTCAAGTGGTTTAGCTACTGGTAAATGAAATTACAGAAATTGGTTTATACTAATAATGCGTGTTTAAAAGGAAGACAGACAGGTTATTGCTGATCAAAGGCAGAAATGCTGTGAATGAAGATGAATTAATCAATTTCGCAAGAGCATTATAGGTAAGTTAGCCATCTTGTTTTAATTAGTGGCTATGCAGCATATGGACCGGGCGTCTTAAACAAACCTTCCATGGAGTAAAAAAAGTATAAGTAAAAGGAGGATACGTGTTGAGTTCAAAAGTAATACAAACAACGGAAGAATTAGTTCTCCCTATCCTGGAACAAAAAAACCTTGAATTAGTTGATGTGGAATATGTGAAAGAAGGGAAAAATTGGTTCCTACGTGTGTATATTGATAAAGAAGGTGGCGTTGATATTACCGAATGTGGAGAAGTATCAGAAGAATTGAGTGAACAATTGGATCAAAGAGACCCAATTTCAGATGCCTATTTTTTAGAAGTATCTTCACCAGGTGCAGAGCGTCCTTTAAAGAAGAAGCAAGATTTTGTTGAGAATATCAATAAGCAAGTATACGTTAAACTATATGAGCCAATCCATGGTGAAAAAGTATATGAAGGAAAGCTAATTGATTTTACGAATGATGTGTTAACTATATCATATAAAGTTAAAACCCGTAATCAAACGGTAGAGATTCCATTTGACAAAGTAGCCAAAGCGAGATTGGCTGTAACGTTTTAAAGGGGGAGAAAAAAAGTGAGCACGCAATTGTTCGATGCAATTGATTATTTAGCGAGAGAAAAAGGTATTGATAAGGAAATTCTATTGGAAGCACTGGAAGCTGCTTTAATTTCAGCATACAAAAAGAATTTCAAATCAGCCACAAACGTTCGTGTTGAACTTAATGAGGAAACGGGAAAGATGGCTGTCTTTTCTCGAAAAAACGTTGTAGAAGAAGTAGAAGATCATCAACAAGAAATTTCGATTCAAGAAGCAAAAGAAATCAATCCCAATTATGAAATTGATGATGTGGTTGAAGTGGAAGTAACACCAAAAGATTTTGGCCGTATCGCCGCTCAAGCTGCAAAACAAGTTGTGACACAAAGGGTTAGAGAAGCAGAACGCGGCGTTATCTTTTCGGAATACTCCGATCGCGAGGATGACGTAATGACTGGGATTATTCAACGAAAGGATGCACGGTACGTCTATGTACATCTTGGTAAAATAGAAGCAAAACTCGCTGAAGCCGAACAAATGCCTACAGAAGAATACAATGTGCATGATCGGATTAAAGTGTATGTTACGAAAGTGGAAAATACAAGTAAGGGACCGCAAATATATATTTCTAGATCCCATCCCGGGTTACTGAAACGGTTATTTGAAATGGAAGTACCGGAGATATATGATGGGATCGTGGAGATTAAATCTGTAGCTAGAGAAGCTGGCGATCGCTCTAAAGTTTCCGTATATGCACCTGACCCTGACATTGATCCTGTAGGGTCTTGCGTCGGTCAGAAGGGCCAAAGAGTACAAGCGATTGTGAATGAGCTTAAAGGTGAAAAAATTGATGTTGTACAATGGTCTGATGATCCTACTGTTTATGTTTCGAATGCTTTAAGCCCTTCCAAGGTAATATCTGTACTTGTAAATGAGGAAGAGAAGGCAACAACCGTTATTGTACCGGATTATCAATTATCGTTGGCAATTGGTAAACGAGGTCAAAATGCAAGGCTTGCAGCGAAATTAACTGGTTGGAAAATTGATATAAAAAGTGAAACAGAAGCAAGAGAAGAAGGGTTATTGGTCGAAGAAGATGAAGCCTATTCTGACAATGAAGAAAGTTTGTTTGAATAAGGAGGGGATCAGGCATGGTAAAAAAACGTAAAGTGCCTACTCGCAGATGCGTTGTAACAAATGAAATGATGCCAAAGCAGGAATTAATTCGTGTGGTCCGTAATAAAGAGGGAGAAGTTTTTGTAGACCCAACTGGTAAGAAAAATGGCAGGGGAGCTTATCTTTGTAAGGATATTGCTGTTATTGACCAAGCGGAAAAAACAAATGCGTTAAACAAGCATTTAAATGCGACCGTTGACGCAACAGTTTTTAATGAATTAAGAGAGTTAGTTGCAGGTCCAACAAATGAAAAATAGTTATCTTAACCTTGTTGGCCTTGCTTTTCGAGCTGGAAAATGTTCGCTTGGTGAAGATGCCATACTCAAAGATATCAGAGCCAGACGCGCTGTATTAATCTTGCTGGCAAGGGATATTGGTCCACAAACGAAAAAGAAACTAACCGATAAATGTAAAACCTATAAAATCCCATATGCTATAGTAGATGACCGAGAAACGTTATCGAATGCAATTGGGAAGACCCAGAGAGTAGCAGTAGCTATTTTAGACGCAGGATTTGCTGCTAAGATTAAGACGCTACTCGGGGAATAAATTCGGGGGTGAACGTATGAGTAAAATGCGTGTATATGAATATGCAAAACAAAATAATCTATCAAGTAAAGCAGTAGTTGCATTTCTTAAGGAAAAGGATGTCGATGTGACAAATCATATGTCGACAATTTCTCCAAATACAATTGCCATGCTTGATAAAAAATATAAAGCGCAAAAGCAAGACAAGAAAGAAGCAGGAGATGCTAATCAAACAAAGACTAAAAAACCAAAGCAACATGTGAATCCATCAAATTCGAATCATAGTCAGCAAAACAACATGAAACAAAACAAATCAAATAATCAACATAAATCAAACACTCAGCATAAACCAAACAAGCAACAGCAAAAAACCCACGGAAAGCAAATAAAAGGGAAAAAAGGCAAGAGCAATACGAAAGCACCAGCTAATCAACAAACGGTGAAAAAAGAAACACCTAAAGCAATCAAATATCATGGTACGTTAACGGTTAGTGAACTTGCTGATAAATTAAATAAAGATGCGTCAGAAATTATAAAAAAGCTGATGTTCCTTGGTGTAATGGCAACAAAAAATCAAGATTTAGATGACGATTCTATTGAATTAATTTGTGCTGAATTTGATGTAGAAGTTGAAAAAGAAATCATTCTTGAAGATACGGATTTAGATAAATATATTTCGGAGGATAAACCGGAAGACTTGGTAGAACGACCAGCAGTTGTAACCATTATGGGGCATGTAGACCACGGGAAAACAACATTATTGGATTCCATCCGTCATACGAAGGTTACTGCAGGAGAAGCTGGTGGTATTACGCAACATATTGGCGCTTATCAGGTTGAGAATGACGGCAAGAAAATTACGTTCTTGGATACTCCAGGGCACGCTGCATTTACAAGCATGCGATCTCGTGGTGCTCAAGTAACGGATGTTGCGATTCTAGTTGTTGCTGCTGATGATGGAGTTATGCCACAAACCGTAGAAGCAATCAACCATGCAAAAGCAGCTGAAGTTCCAATCATTGTCGCTGTTAATAAAATGGATAAAGAAGCTGCTAATCCAAACCGCGTCATGCAAGAATTAACGGAATATGAACTTGTTCCTGAGGATTGGGGCGGAGATACAATTTTTGTGAACCTCTCTGCAATTAAGGGAGAAGGAATTGATGAACTATTAGAAATGATTGTCCTTGTTTCTGAAGTAGAGGAACTAAAGGCCAATCCGAATAATAATGCATTTGGAACAGTAATTGATGCACAATTGGATAAAGGAAGAGGATCTGTAGCAACCTTGCTCGTTCAAAATGGAACATTACATGTTGGTGATTCTATTGTGGTTGGAAATACGCACGGTCGTGTTCGGGCAATGGTGAATGATGTCGGTCAGCGAGTCACCGAAGCAGGGCCATCTACACCTGTGGAGATTACTGGACTAAATGAAGTACCAGAGGCTGGAGATCAATTTCTTGTCTTCAAAGATGAGAAAAAAGCACGTCAAATTGGTGAGGCTAGACAGCAGAAAAAAATTCAGGAAAGCCGCAGTGAACAGACGAAGGTTAGTTTGGATGACTTGTTTGAACAAATCAAACAAGGTGAAATGAAAGAAATTAATATTATCATTAAAGCAGACGTTCAAGGATCAGCAGAAGCGCTTGCTTCTTCGTTAAGGAAAATCGAAGTAGAAGGCGTGAATATAAAAATTATTCATTCTGGCGTAGGTGCGATTACGGAATCCGATGTTATCTTGGCTGCAGCATCAAATGCAATTGTCATCGGGTTTAATGTACGACCAGATGCAAATGCGAAAAAAGCGATTGACAGAGAAAAAGTAGATGTTCGATTACATCGTGTTATTTATAAAGCAATTGAGGAAGTAGAAGCGGCTATGAAAGGGCTACTTGACCCTGAATATGAAGAAAAAGTAATAGGTCAAGCGGAAGTACGTGAAATATTTAAGGTGTCGAAAATTGGAACCATTGCTGGTAGCTATGTAACTGACGGAAAAATCACCCGCGATGCCGGTGTCCGATTAATTCGTGATGGTGTTGTTCTATTTGAAGGGGAAATTGAAGCCTTAAAACGTTTTAAAGATGATGTAAAAGAAGTAGCGCAAAATTATGAATGTGGTATTACGATTAAGAACTTTAATGATATAAAAGAAGGAGATATCATTGAAGCATTTATTATGGAGGAAATCAAGCGAGTATGATTCTCTACGCTGAAGTAGAATGTATTTTATATGAAAGCCATTCGTTAAAACAGAAGCGCTCCATTATAAAACCTGTTCTAACCAAGTGCAAGCAAGACTTTAATATAGCTATGACGGAACTAGATTACCATGATCTATGGCAGCGAACAAAATTAGGAATCGTTACTATATCAACAGAGTTAGCACATGCAGAGCAAGTAATGCAAGACGTAATGAACGTTATTGATTCATACACGGAACTGGAACGAACCATTACTCATGTAGAACGAGTCTAGAAACATGCCCAAATGGGGTTTTTAAGATAATAATGAGGTGAATGAAATGGCTGAACTACGTGCCAATCGAGTGGGCGAACAAATGAAAAAGGAACTGGGAGAAATCTTAACTCGAAAAATTAAAGACCCACGAGTTGGGTTTGTTACAGTCACAGATGTAGAAGTTACAGGTGACTTACAGCAAGCAAAAGTATTTATTTCCGTTTTAGGTAATGATAAGCAAAAGAAGGATACGTTACTTGGTCTGGCGAAAGCGAAAGGATTTATCCGTTCAGAAATTGGCAAACGTATTCGATTGCGAAAAACACCTGAATTGATGTTTGAATTTGATGAAGCATATGAATATGGCAATCGAATTGAATCTATTTTAAAAGATTTAAATAAATAACGCTCGGGCGACACTGTTTGTTACACCGACAGATGTGTTTGTATCTTATTGAAAATTAGCCAATTCATATGGAGATGACGAACTGGAATTAGAATCTGACCTGTTTTAGGTCAGATTTTTTCCATCATCTCAATGGAGTGAGACTTTTGCTTTACAAGACCTGATTGAAGCTTCACTTTACAAAGAAATGAGGGATTTCACATATGGATGGAATATTGCCATTATGGAAACCAAAAGGCCTTACTTCTCATGATTGTGTGATTAAAATCCGCAAAATGTTTCAAACAAAAAAAGTAGGACATACAGGTACATTAGATCCAGATGTGGAGGGGGTTTTACCTATCTGCATTGGAAAAGCAACAAAAATTGTTCCTTTTTTAACCGATACAAAAAAGACATATAGCGCTAAGCTAAAATTGGGAGTCGCGACAGATACGGAGGATGCGTCTGGTAATCCGATTGAGGAAAAATCGGTAGAAGTGATGCCGGAACAACAGCATATTGAAGATGTAATGCGGCAATTTATAGGGGAAATTAATCAAATCCCTCCCATGTACTCAGCAGTTAAAGTAAAAGGGAAAAGGCTATATGAGTATGCTAGAGAAAATCAGTACGTGGAGCGACCAGTCAGGCGAGTTAGGATTGATGAAATACAGCTACTTTCGACTCCGAATGAACAGGAACATTCGATCGCATTTCGGGTTGTTTGTTCAAAAGGAACCTATATTCGTACCTTATGTGTAGACATCGGAAAAGCTCTAGGATACCCTGCGCATATGTTGACATTAGTAAGAGAGGCAACAGGAGCATTTTCCAACAAAAATGCGGTTACATTTGCTACAATAGAAGAGGCCATTTTTAAAAAACAAGAAGCTACGTTATTATATCCAATTCAAATGGGTTTAACCCATCTGGATGTATGGAATGTCGATTCCGAGACAGCTAAAAAGGTGTTATATGGGCAAAAACTACCTAATAATATCCAATTGAGGACAGATCCATTTGTTATCATGCATCAGAATCGTGTTCTAGCCATTTATCAATCTCATGAAAAGCAAGCAGGCTATATAAAGCCAGTCCGTGTATTTAGTAGATAAAAAAGTGTAGGTGAAGTAAGATGCGAACAATTGAATTAACATATCCGCACACTCTCATACTAGAAGAACTCCCAGAAACAGTTGCAGCTATTGGGTTTTTTGACGGAATACATAAAGGGCATCAGCATGTCATAAAAACCGCAATTAAAGAAGCAAAGCAAAGAAAGATGGAAAGTGCTGTCATTACGTTTTATCCGCATCCATCTGTTGTCTTACGAAAAGACAAGCAGCAAGTAAAATATATTACTCCATTACGTGAAAAGCAAGAAGTTTTACAACGACTCGGTGTAGAGAGATTATATATTATTACCTTTAATTCAGAGTTGGCCGCTTTGGAACCACAAGGATTTATCGATCATTTTATTAAAGGTCTCCACATAAAGCACCTTGTTGCTGGCTTTGATTTTTCTTATGGTCATAAAGGCAGCGGAAATGTGGATACTATAACTGAACACGCAGATGGAGCATTTATCTTTACAAAGGTAGATAAGGTCGAATGTGATGGGGAAAAAATCAGCTCGACAAGAATTCGCAAGTTACTAGCTTCAGGGGAAATCGAAAAGGCAAATGCATTACTTGGAAGACCTTTACTCGTTGATGGGTTTGTTGTTAAAGGCGCACAGCGTGGAAAACAAATGGGTTATCCTACTGCTAATATGCAGACGAATCAAGATGCTTTACTACCAAAACCGGGTATCTATGCGGTTAAAATCTTTTATAAACAAGAAAAATACGAAGGAATGGCAAGTCTTGGTTTTAACCCAACCTTTGAAGCAAACCTAGCGGAGCCGATCCTTGAAGTGCATATATTTGATTATAATCATGAATTGTATGGAGAAGAATTGTTAGTCGAATTCCATTCCTTTATTCGTGAGGAACTGAAATTTCCTGGCATGCAGCAGTTGAAGGAGCAAATTGCCAATGATGAGAAGCAAATTCGACGCTTCTTTTCTAATCCATCATAACTTTTCTCATGCATGTAATTGGCAGTATGGTCTCCATCTCCTTCTTGTAAGGAGAAATCCAGAGGCATATGAAAGACAATGTTAGATTTAGTTCAGATGTCTTGAGGTCATACCATTACGGTACTAGCCATCAGTGGGGGATGAATGAAAGCCCCAACTGATGAAAGGTTCACATTATACTTGCATTTTTTGCTAACTAAGTGTAAGATAGAAAACGTTGAACCATTGCTTGGCAAATCGTAACTCCGACGTTTGCTAGGGAATTGGGGATTTTAAATGTAAATAGGAGGTGAGCCAAATGGCTATTTCACAAGAGCGTAAAAATGAAATCATTAATGAATACAAAATTCATGACAACGACACTGGTTCTCCAGAAGTACAGATTGCTGTACTAACTGCAGAAATCACGACGTTGAACGAACATTTACGTGTTCACAAAAAAGATCATCATTCACGTCGCGGATTATTAAAAATGGTCGGTAAACGCCGTAACTTATTGAACTACTTACGTAATAAAGATGTTACTCGTTACCGTGAATTAATTCAAAAGCTCGGTCTACGCCGATAAGAAAAAGCAGGAGAAATCCTGCTTTTTTCTGTGGGCACATCGTAAATTGTGAGCATTGTAAAGTGTTTTAATTATCTTTGTAAGAAAATAACCATATGAAGTTTATAAAGGCTTGTACTTTTCTTACAGGTGTTCGATGTATATAATAGAACCGAGAGATGGTTGTTTAATGGTATATGTACATAAAATTTGGTCAAACCTTTGATTTATCTACATAAAATTTACAATCATGCTTATAAACTATAAAATGTAAGGTAGAATGTTATTTGAAAGGAGCACATGAACTAATGGCAGAAGAAAAACAACAATTCTCTACAGAAATAGCCGGAAAAAAATTTGCCGTTGAAACTGGAGAATTAGCAAAACAAGCAAATGGCGCTTGTATGATTCATTATGGGGATACTGCTGTACTATCAGTAGCTACGGCTTCCAGTGAGCCAAAGGACCTTCCTTTTTTCCCTTTGACTGTGAACTATGAAGAACGCCTATATGCAGTAGGTAAAATACCAGGAGGATTTATTAAACGGGAAGGAAGACCAAGTGAAAAAGCGATTCTGTCTTCACGTCTTATTGACCGACCAATCCGTCCTTTATTTCCAGATGGTTATCGGAATGAAGTTCAAGTAATAAGCACTGTGATGAGCGTAGATCAAGATTGTCCATCCGAAATTGCGGCAATGATCGGCTCATCGATTGCCTTATGTATTTCTGACATTCCATTTGCAGAACCGATTGCAGGGGTGAATGTCGGTCGTGTGGATGGAGAATTTGTCATTAATCCAACGATTGAGCAAGAAGGAAAAAGTGATATTGAATTGACCGTTGCTGGAACAAAAGACGCGATTAATATGGTAGAAGCTGGTGCCAATGAAGTCCCAGAGGAAGTCATGCTAGAAGCAATTATGTTTGGACACCAGGAAATTGTTCGTTTAGTTGAGTTTCAAGAGCGAATTGTGGAAGCTGTTGGGATTAAAAAACAGGAACCGACTTTATTTGATATCGATCAAACGCTAGCTGCAAAAGTGGAAGTGGAAGCGAAAGATAAGTTGATTGAGGCTATTCAAGTTAAAGAAAAACATGCACGCGAAGAAGCTATTGCTGCAGTGAAAGAAGAAGTACTACAAGCTTACGAAGAAGACGAAGAAGCAGGCAAGCAGGTCAAGGCAATTCTTGATCAAATGGTAAAAGCAGAGGTACGACGATTAATTACGAAAGAAAAGGTTCGTCCTGATGGGAGACAAATTGATGAAATTCGTCCACTATCGTCTCGTATTCATGTATTGCCGCGTACACATGGTTCCGGATTATTTACAAGGGGACAAACGCAAGCATTAAGTGTCTGTACACTAGGTGCTTTAGGCGATGTACAGATCCTTGACGGTCTTGATTTAGAGGAATCTAAACGCTTTATGCACCATTATAATTTTCCTGCTTATAGTGTTGGAGAAACGGGACCAATCAGAGGACCTGGTCGTCGTGAAATTGGGCACGGTGCATTAGGAGAACGAGCTTTAGAGAAAGTGATTCCATCCGAAAAAGAATTTCCATATACGATTCGTTTAGTATCAGAAGTGTTGGAGTCTAATGGATCAACCTCGCAAGCAAGTATTTGTGCAAGTACGCTTGCTATGATGGATGCCGGAGTCCCAATTAAGGCACCAGTAGCAGGTATTGCAATGGGGCTGGTCAAATCCGGTGATGATTATACGATTCTTTCCGATATTCAAGGAATGGAAGACGCACTTGGCGACATGGACTTTAAAGTGGCAGGAACAGCAAAAGGCGTAACCGCATTACAAATGGATATCAAAATCGATGGCTTGTCTAAAGAAATTTTAGAAGAAGCATTGCATCAAGCGAAAAAAGGCAGAATGCATATTCTTGAGTCAATGCTTGCGACCATTGAAAAACCAAAAGATAACCTTTCTCAATATGCACCGAAGATTTTAACCATGCAAATTAATCCGGATAAAATTCGCGATGTAATCGGACCAAGCGGAAAGCAAATTAATCAAATCATCGATGAGACAGGTGTAAAAATTGATATTGAGCAAGATGGTAGTGTATTTATTTCATCCACTGAAGCAGCAATGAACGAAAAAGCGAAGAAAATTATTGAGGACTTAGTACGCGAAGTCGAGGTTGGACAATTATACCTTGGAAAAGTAAAACGAATTGAGAAATTTGGCGCTTTTGTTGAATTATTTAAAGGAAAAGACGGTCTGGTTCACATTTCTGAACTGGCAGAAGAGCGTACAAATAAAGTAGAAGACGTCGTTTCCATTGGTGATGAAATTTTAGTGAAAGTAAAAGAAATTGACCATCAAGGTAGAGTAAACTTGTCTCGAAAAGCTGTGTTAAAAGAAGAACGGGAAAGAAAAGAAGCTGCAAAAAATCAAAAATAACAACGTAGTAAACAAGAAGCTGGCAACCCAGTTTCTTTTTTATTGCATAGGAACCTAAAAGAGGTGCTTGTGGATAACGAAATAACCGACTAGCCACGTCCGGCGCATGAGCCCAGCAACGATGCGACTTTAGAAATGTGCCCTACGATAAGGCCTCATCGGTTCGTCTTTAAGAGGAAGGCCGACTAAAAACGGGCTTGCCGCTCAGGCGTGCATACCCCTGTTTTTAGTGGCATGATTCCTAAATCTTTAGTTGATTCGTTCCATTTGCTACGTTGCTAAACGGGCGCCCCGCGCCTTTGTTCTATTCCAGAAAAGCAATTTTTTTATAGTCGCACATGGTGTAATAATGCTTTGACGACGGTTTCTATTTTTCGATTGGGAAGGAATCCCTCATTTAAATTCCAGTTATAACGGACGAATGAAAGCGCTATAAAAACACGAATTATTTTCTACCGCATACAATATTTTTCATCATCAAGCATAACTTGTCCGTTCTTATCATATAGGTAAGGATAAGGGGGGATGGTTATGGGGCGATATCGGCATTGGCTTCACATTGTTGTATTTATGATAATAGTAGGGCTTACGTTAGATATGGAAAAAAATCCGTTTACTCCATTAGAATCACCTGTTATTATGGAAACAGTGAAAACTACCGATCCATTATATGCTGAAATAAAACAAAAAGCGAAAAAATATGAAGAACCTGCACAAAATGCGTATATTGATAAAGTTTGGAAAAAAACACCTGGTAGAAATGGGTTAAAAGTAAACGTAGAAAAATCATATGCAAAAATGAAGCAGGAAGATGGTATCTTTACAGAGTCGAAGCTCGTATTCGATCAAACCGCTCCCGAAATAGATTTAAAAGATTTACCTGCTGCTCCAATTTATCGAGGACATCCAGAAAAGAAGATGGTTGCATTATTAATTAATGTATCATGGGGAGAGGAATACATCCCTGAAATGCTTTCCATTTTAAGGGATAATCGGGTAAAAGCATCTTTTTTTATTGAAGGTAAATGGGCTAAAAACAATGCAGAACTGGTTAAAATGATTGCTGAACAAGGTCATCTGATTGGGAATCACGCTTATAATCATCCCGATATGGCTAGGCTATCTAACCAGAGCATGGTTGATCAAATAGTACAAACAAACGATATTTTAAAAGCAATTACTGGATCGACACCTAGATGGTTCGCTCCTCCTAGCGGCAGCTATAATAATCACGTTGTCGAGGTCAGTCATCACTTAAATATGGAGACTGTTCTTTGGACAGTTGATACAATTGATTGGAAGAATCCATCTGTTTCTGTTATGCTTAACCGAGTAAACAATCAGCTTCATCCTGGTGCTACCATTTTAATGCATCCAACAGCTGCTACAGAAAGAGGATTAGAACAATTGATTTCCTCAATAAAAGAAAAAAAATATAAATTAAATACGATTGAAAAATTGATGGAACCAAAGCGATAGTACCGTCGCTTCATATATTAGGAGGATACGCTTTGATAGAAAAACACACTTGCCAAAATGGTTTACGCGTCGTACTGGAGCGAATTCCTACAGTTCGTTCTGTTACGATAGGAATTTGGATACTCACTGGTTCACGCCATGAACATGGACAAATAAACGGCATCTCGCATTTTTTAGAGCATATGTTTTTTAAAGGAACTAAAACACGCTCTGCTCAGGATATTGCCGAGGAATTTGATGCAATTGGCGGTCAGGTAAATGCATTCACATCAAAAGAATACACATGTCTTTATGCGAAAGTAGTTGATACATATAAACATAAAGCATTAGATATTTTAGCAGATATGTTTTTTCAATCCGAGTTTCAGGAAGCAGAAATGGACAAAGAAAAAAATGTCGTTTATGAAGAAATTAAAATGTATGAAGATACACCAGATGATTTAGTACATGACTTACTGGCGAGGGCTGCTTTTGGAGACCACCCGCTTGGATTGCCAATTCTAGGGACAGAAGAACAATTAGCTACGTTTACGCCAATGATGTTAAAAGAATATATGCAATCAAGGTATACACCAGAGAATGTTGTTGTATCTATCGCTGGTAATGTAGATACTTCCTTTCTCCAATCAGTAGAAGGCTATTTTGGAAACTACCATCTTCCTAAATCTACTTCTAGTTTTACTAAACCACAATTTCTTGGCGAAAAAATAGAACGGTATAAAGATACGGAACAAGCTCATGTATGTTTAGGGTTTAAAGGTTTGGCTGTCCATGAACCAGCCATTTATAGCTTAATCATATTGAATAATGTTTTAGGAGGCAGCATGAGCTCCAGATTGTTCCAAGATATTCGAGAAAAAAAAGGATTAGCTTATTCTGTGTTCTCCTATCACGCTTCTTTTATCGATAGCGGATTATTAACGATCTATGCAGGGACGGCAAAAGATCGATTACAGCAGTTGCTTGATGTGATAAAAGGAACCATTGACGAGTTTGTAACCAAAGGGATAACGGATAAAGAACTGCAAAATAGTAAAGAGCAATTAAAAGGAAGCTTGCTCTTAAGCTTGGAAAGTACGACTAGTCGAATGAACAGAAATGGAAAAAATGAGTTAATTCTGAAAAAACATTATACATTAGATGAACTGGTGGAAATGATTGATGCAGTCAACCATAACTCTGTGCAACATGTTATGGATACTGTATTTCAACAATCCCCATCCATTGCTTTGATATCTCCCAAAAATGAATAAGTTAGAAATTCATCTTATTACAAGACTTTTTTATTAAAATGGCGATAAGTGAAGTGTGTCACAAGATGGCTACGGTTTGCAATTTGTTAGATAGTGTAGCTTTCTGTACCATCCTTTCTTTGCTGTATAGGAACCTAAAATGAGGTGCTTGTGGATAACGAAATAACCGACTAGTCACGTCCGGCGCATGAGCCCAGCAACGATGCGACTTTAGAAATGCGCCCTACGATAGGGCCTCATCGGTTCTTCACTAAGAGGAAGGCCGACTAAAAACGGGCTTGCCGCCCAGACATTGGCATACCTCTGTTTTAGGGGCATGATTCCTTTATCTTTAGTTGATTCGTTCCAATCACTACGTTGCTAAGCGGGTGCTTGCTCCTTTGTTCCTAAAAGAGGCTGGGACATAAGCAAATATTATATAGCAAAAGCCGTCCATTTATAATTGTTCGGCTTATTTGCATTAAAAATTTTTATCACCGCTATGTCAAAACACTTCGCTTTCCGCAGGTCTCTTCAGCTTCCTCGGAAAGCAAAAACCGCTTTCCTGTGGGATCTTCAGCTCGCGCTGTTCCCGCAGGAGTCTACCTATTTTGACTACGCTAAAACTTGCGTATACACAATTGGCGATTTATGGTTGTTTTTTTAAATCAGCCGCTTTAGTTATGTTCCAGCCTTTTTTTTGCATATATATTATAGAAATGATGAATAGGGGGGGATAAATTGCGTTACAAGGAAATTAGTGGAAAAGAAATTGTTAACGTCCAAGAAGGATCTCGTTTAGGTATTTTAGGACAAACAGACTTAGAAATAAATGAGACGACTGGACAAATTGAAGCCTTCATTATTCCAAACTACAAGTGGTTTGGTCTAAAAAAAGAAGCAGAAGAAACAAAAATTCGTTGGAGTGCTATTAAAAAGGTGGGAGAAGACATGATCATTATCGACACGGAAAAGAATTTTTAAATGTAGTTAGCAATAAATTTACCTATACAACGCATTTTTCATTCATTGGCAATGCAATTGTAAGCACCTTAGCAGAATAGGAGAATGTCTTGGCTGTTATCCAAAGTGGTAGCAGCTTTTTTATGTCCATAATTGTTCTTTTTAGAAAATGATTCGGTTTAGCTTGATACTAGAATTAACCCTATTATCTTAACCCCGGTTTGAACTAATAACCCTTTTTTAAAAATGGAATCACTAACTCGATTTTCACACATAAGCTATAAAGAAATGCGAATGAAAATGGCACGTTTGGAGGGTGTTTACAAGGATGAATCGAACAATTGCAATTATTGGCGGAGATGCCCGTTATTTAGAATTAATTCGCCAACTCCAAGCATTAACTGATACAACGCTTTTATTGATTGGATTTGATAAATTGGAGCAAGGCTTCACGGGCTTAAAGCAAATGGATATAGATGATGTTACTCCGAGTAGTTTAGATGCCATTATCTTGCCTATAACCGGTACTAATTCTGATGGAAAAGTGGAACCCGTTTTTTCAGAAAAACCGATCTACCTTTCCCTCGACTGGTTCAAACAGTTACGTAAATCCGCAATTGTGTTTTCTGGAATAGCTAATGACTATTTAACCGATGCAGTAAATAGCGCGAATGCAAAGCTGATTCCGTTATTGGATCGAGATGATGTTGCCATTTACAATTCCATTCCGACTGCAGAAGGTACGATTATGATGGCTATAGAACATACAGATTTCACCATCCATTCCTCGCGAGTTGTCGTTGTTGGCTTTGGTAGAGTCGGAAACACCGTAGCGAACAAATTCTCAGCATTAGGTGCAAAAGTTTCTGTTAGTGCCACACGAATGAAGGATTTAGCAAGAGTGACAGAAATGGGACTAACAGCTATTCCTTTGGATCAGTTGGCGTCTTATATGGAAAATTGTGATTTATTAATTAATACCATACCTGCTCCAGTGATTGGGAAAGAAGAAATGAAGCACCTTCCATCACATGCAGTCATTATTGATTTAGCCTCAAAACCAGGTGGTACCGATTTTGCCTATGCAAAGCAACGGGGAATTAAAGCCATTTTATCTCGTAGTTTACCGAGCATTGTGGCACCTAAAACAGCTGGGAAAATATTGGCTGATGTCATTAAACAAGAATTCTTGAAACAGGGTGAAACGAAGTAACATTTACCCTACAAATAACTGGCAGGTAAGACCTGCCTTTCCATTCTACGAAGTAAATCCAAGTAGGATAGTTAGAGATTTCAATTGCAAGTTAAATGATGGATGCTATGCAGAGGTCTTAGGTCATACTCTTGTAGTATAACAATGAGTAGAAAAAAAGAAATTCTTGCTGATTAAAGATTCACTTTATATATAGGAGGGTGTTACTGATGAATTTAACAGGTAAAAGAATTGGCTTTGGTTTAACTGGATCACATTGCACGTACGATCAAGTATTCCCGCAACTAGCGAAATTAATGGAGCTTGGTGCTGAAGTCGTCCCAATTGTAACGTATACAGTACGAACAACGGACACGAAATTTGGTGATGCGGAGGACCATATGGATAAAATCGCATCCATTACTGGAAAAGATATTATTACAACGATGCCAGAAGCGGAGCCTTTAGGACCGAAAATGCCATTGGATTGCATGGTAATTGCGCCGTTAACAGGAAATTCCTTAAGCAAACTTGCCAACGCGTTAACTGATAGCCCCGTTCTAATGGCTGCTAAAGCGACAATGCGTAATCAAAAACCTGTTGTAGTAGGTGTGTCGACGAACGATGCACTTGGCTTAAATGGGGTGAACTTAATGCGGTTGATGGCTAGTAAATTCATTTACTTTATTCCATACGGTCAAGACGACCCGTATTTAAAACCAAACTCACTAGTTGCTAAAATGGAGTTATTACCTGAGACAGTAGAAGCTGCGCTTGAATTCAAACAACTTCAGCCAGTTATTGTTCCTCATCAAAGCTGATCTATGGTAAAATGATAAACTAGAAGTCTAATAATCTAGTTTTGGAAGGGAGCAATAAATCCATGTCGCAAAAATCTGCGTATAATGTAGCTGTTGTTGGGGCAACAGGTGCAGTTGGCCAAAAGATACTTGAATTATTACAAGAGAAAGATTTTCCAATAAATAATTTGAAGCTTTTGTCATCCAAACGATCAGCTGGCTCAAAGCAGTTATTTAAACAGGAAGAAATCATTGTCGAGGAAGCAGTACCAGAAAGCTTTGAAGGGATTGATATCGCTCTGTTTTCAGCTGGTGGTTCGGTTTCCAAGAAATTAGCTCAAGAAGCTGTAAAACGTGGTGCA
This sequence comes from Virgibacillus pantothenticus, assembly GCF_018075365.1. Lineage (GTDB taxonomy): Bacteria > Bacillota > Bacilli > Bacillales > Amphibacillaceae > Virgibacillus > Virgibacillus pantothenticus. Next base: position 2,008,973 of record NZ_CP073011.1, on the reverse strand, counting down.
GTTGTGATTGATAATACAAGTGCGTTTCGGATGGATGAATCGGTGCCGCTCGTTGTTCCAGAAGTAAATAAAACGGACTTGCAAAACCATCAAGGGATTATCGCGAATCCAAATTGCTCCACAATTCAAATGGTAGCCGCATTACAGCCATTAAAAACTGCGTTTGGATTAAAGCGAATTATTGTATCTACTTATCAGGCAGTGTCAGGTGCAGGGAATGAAGCATGTAATGAATTGGCAAATCAATCGAAAGCTTATTTGTCTGGAGAAGAGATGGAGGCACAGCTTCTTCCTGTTAAAGGCGACGAAAAGCATTTTCCGATTGCATTTAATGCGTTACCACAAATTGATGTCTTTCAGGAAAATGGTTATACATTTGAAGAAATGAAAATGATTGAAGAAACAAAAAAAATCATGCATGCGCCTGATCTTTTAGTAGCTGCCACATGTGTCCGTCTGCCGTTCTTTACTTCCCATGCAGAGAGTGTATATATTGAGGTGGAAAATGAAGATGTGACGGTGGAAGATATTTGGAAAGAATTACAGCAAGCAGAAGGGATCGTATTACAGGATGATCCGAAAGAGCAGCTCTATCCAACGCCATTAACTGCAGAAGGGAAGCAAGATGTGTTTGTCGGTAGAGTTCGTAAAGATTTAGATAATAAACAAGGGTTCCATTTATGGATTGTCTCCGATAATTTATTAAAAGGAGCAGCGTGGAATACCGTACAAATCGCCCAAGAATTAATTCAAAATAATTGGTTGCAACGATAGAGGTGTACGAATGGAAATACTCGTTCAAAAATTTGGCGGTACTTCGGTACAGTCAAAAGAAAATCGAGACCATGTGATTAAACATATAAAAGATGCGTTAGTGAAAGAATACAAATTGGTAGTTGTCGTTTCAGCTTTAGGCAGAAAACCAGACCCGTATGCAACTGATACATTGCTAGGTCTTGTAGACTTTCCTGCCAATAAAAATGCTTCACGTGAATTGGATATGCTTATGTCTTGTGGTGAAATTATCTCATCCGTTGTACTATCGAACGAATTACAAAAGCATCATATTACAGCGACTGCTTTAACTGGAGCACACGCTGGGTTTATTACAACAAATGATTTCACACAAGCAAAAATTAAAGAAGTAAAGCCTGAGCGAATTTTAAAAGAGTTTGAAACGCATGATGTTGTTGTCGTAGCAGGCTTTCAAGGTATTACCGAATCTGGAGATATAACGACGATTGGTCGTGGCGGAAGTGACACAACTGCTGCCGCATTAGGTGTTGCTTTATCTGCAGAAAGAATTGAAATTTTTACCGATGTGAATGGAATTATGACTGCTGATCCGCGGGTTGTTGAAACAGCTAGACCGCTTGATGTTGTCACATATTCCGAAATTTGTAATTTGGCGTATCAAGGGGCAAAAGTAATTCATCCCCGAGCAGTAGAGATTGCTATGCAAGGAAAAATCCCAATGCGTGTAAGGTCTACCTACTCTAAAGATGAAGGTACACTCGTTACGTCTTCACGCGCAGAGGGGATGGATATTATCGATCGTTTAATTACTGGAATTGCCCATATGGATGCTATTACCCAAATTCGAGTACAAACAAAAGAGACGGCATTTGGAATGCAATCTGACGTATTTAAAGCAATGGCTGAAGCAGGAATTTCCGTTGATTTTATTACCATTTCACCTACTGGCGTAATATATACGGTGCCAACTGCATTTACGGAAAAAGCAGTACGGATATTAAACACACTTGGATTTGATCCGGAAATTACCGAAAACTGTGCAAAGGTGTCAGCAGTAGGCGCTGGGATGATGGGTGTCCCTGGAGTTGCTGCAAAGATTGTGCAAGCATTGACCGATGCAAATGTTCAAATCCTTCAATCAGCAGACAGTCATACGACGATTTGGGTGCTCGTACATGAAAAAGATTTAAAAGCTGCCGTAAATGCGTTGCATGAAGCTTTTGAATTGAGTCATATAATCAACTCTGCACAATGATTAGAAAAAGGTGATAAGAATGAGCTTTGGTAATGTATTAACTGCAATGGTCACACCATTTGATGTAAATGGGAAGATTGATTATGCGCAAACGGATATACTAATTAATTATTTATTGCAAAATGGGACGGAAGGATTGGTCATTGCAGGAACAACAGGTGAATCTCCTACATTAACAGCTGAAGAAAAAATAAGTTTTTTTCAACACGTAGTGAAGAATGTAAATAAACGTGTGCCTGTCATTGCAGGAACTGGTGGAAATAATACGAAGGCCTCTATTTCATTAACCAAAGAAGCGGAACGTTGTGGTGTAGATGCCGTTATGCTTGTGACGCCATATTATAATAAACCAGACCAACGTAGTTTATATGAGCATTTTAAAACCATAGCAGCAAACACATCACTTCCTGTCATGCTTTATAATATACCAGGAAGGTCGATTGTTAACATTACGACAGAAACAACCGTAGCATTAAGTAAAATCGACAATATTGTATCTATAAAAGAAGCGAGCGGAGATCTTGATCAAGTATCACAAATTATTGAACAAACAGATGATGATTTTACAGTGTATAGTGGGGATGATAGCTTAACGTTACCGATCTTATCGGTTGGAGGGTCTGGTGTAATTTCGGTAGCTTCGCATGTGATTGGAAAGGAAATGCAGCAAATGGTTCAGTTGTTCCATGAAGGAAAAACGCAAAAGGCAGCAGAGCTGCATCGTTGTTTACTTCCTGTAATGAAAGGACTATTTATGGCCCCTTCACCATCTCCAGTAAAAGCTGCATTACGTATGAAAGGTATAGAAGTTGGCGGTCTGCGCTTGCCACTTGTGGAATTATCTCAGCAGGAAAAAAATGAATTAGCGGCTATTTTAGAAAGAGGCTGGGACATAACTAAAGCGGCTGATTAAAAAACGAACCATAAATCGCCAATTGTGTATACGCAAGTTTTAGCGTAGTCAAAATAGGTAGACTCCTGCGAGAACAGCGCGAGCAGAAGATCCCACAGGAAAGCGGTTTTTGCTTTCTGAGGAAGCTGAAGAGACCTGCGGAAAGCGAAGTGTTTTGACATAGCGGTGATAAAAATTTTTAATGCAAATAAGCCGAACAATTATAAATGGATTGTTCGGCTTTTGCTATATAGTATTTGCTTATGTCCCAGCCTCTTTCTTTTCGTGTAATTGCATTATATCAAGTATTTACGACTGCAACGTATCGTGTTCTACATCATCCGTGTTAATAAACGAACTATTCAGTTTTTAACAAGGCAACAAATCCTTAAAAGAAATTCCTCTTTCTGCATGATCCATAGATGTTATGTTCATACTAATAAAGGAATAACCTGTTAGTGAGGAGAGTGTACGTAAATGAATAATGAGCCAGAAAAAAAAGAGGATCAAACACCAGATAACAATTCCTCCTCTTTAGTACAAAAGATACAACAATTAGGGCAAACTAATGTACCACAAGCTCCAGATTCAAATATTCATGTTTTATCAATTATCGGACAAGTAGAGGGACATGTACAGCTTCCGCCACAAAATAAAACTACGAAGTATGAGCATTTATTACCTCAATTAGTTGCGATTGAGCAGAATCCCAAAATAGAGGGGTTAGTTGTTTTGTTAAATACAGTTGGAGGCGATGTTGAAGCAGGGTTGGCTCTGTCAGAAATGATAACTTCTATATCTAAACCAACCGTCTCCATTGTGCTTGGAGGCGGGCACTCAATCGGTGTACCCATTGCCGTTGCTACGGATTATTCGTTCATTGCTCCAACAGCAACGATGACCATTCATCCTATTCGCTTAACCGGTTTAGTTATTGGCGTACCACAAACGTTTGAATACCTTGACGAAATGCAAAATCGTGTCGTCGATTTTGTAGTGAACCATTCCAATATAACCGAGGAAAAATTTAAAGATTTAATGTTTGCTAAAGGTAACTTAACACGAGATATTGGTACGAATGTTGTTGGAAAAAGAGCGGTAGAATATGGATTAATCGATGGTGTTGGTGGCGTTAAGGAAGCTATGCAAAAAGTGAATGAATTGATCAAGGAGAATGGAACTCAAGAACAGCAGGTGATGCAATGATTATTTATACACCGCTATCCATGGAAGATGTTTTTTATAACGCCAATAACAATGCTGAAAGACAAATGATTTCATACAATGGTAAATCATTGTATTGTGAAAAGAAAGCGGACGGATCATTTGAAATTGTTCAACTGCTGTCTACAGACCCACAGGACTTTTTAAATCATCAATTGTCCCCAGGAACGATTATTTCCCAAACAAACGCTTAACAAATCGATACAAAACTTAACAAAAACTGCTTTTGAACCTCTAATGAAAGCAGTTTTTGTGTTTAGGAAATGAGCTGTATTTCAAACGTCTTCCAATTGACAGTATGATATACTAGATAGAAGAGGTTATACTTTGAAAAACGCTCTAGATAAGGTAGAATATGAAAGTTGACTATATCTCCAATACATAGATTACAATAGTTTTACCATAGTCAGAACATATTTTGGACAGCCTTTTTGCTTACAAAAGTTCAATGAGGAAAAAGCATTTTCTGGAAAGGTTAGTCATTATCCGAATATCAGGTGACGAGTTGTAGGACACGAACACAAAGCAGGGTTTCTAAGCGCGAGATGACGAAACTTTCGATTTGTTAAACCTGTATGTTAGCGATCGTAGAAGACGAGATACGTAGACAAAGTGTGCTTTTTTTTCGAGCATCCAGAAAACTACCTCAACAACGCATCGCGCAGAAAAGACGTTGTCTCCTTTTTAAGGAAACTTGATTTTAATCTTTGCTCTATTTCTGTCAGTAGGATTGAGGGAAAACGGACTACTAAATGAATTTCATTTTCAAACTAGATTGCCAAAATGATTGAGGTGAAAATATGGCAAGAAAGAAAAAGAGACGCAGCAGCAAGTTAAAAAAACAATTGAAGCTAGAATTACTTGGACTTTTATTTATTTTTTTAGGGATATTTGGAAGTGGTGCCAGTGCGATTAGCGACGGTGCTATACCAGGAGGGCTGGAACATTTGTTTCGCTTCTTTCTAGGAATTTGGTATTTTGTTGCGTCGGTTTTTTTATTAATAACAGGTATCAAGTTGGTAGTAAAGCGAAAATTACCTAACTTTGTGACGAAAAGGATGGTCGGCTTTTATATTGTATTTGGTGGGGTACTGCTGCTCACCCACACACAAATGTTTGATGAAGTTATCGCTGCCAACCAGCAAATATCAATTATTGGTTCAACATGGGAAAACTATTCCAGCTACATTGATAATCAACTATCCGCAGAGTATTTAGGTGGAGGGATGGCTGGAGCATTGTTGCTTACGTTCTCCTACTATTTATTTTCTCTTACTGGGGCTAAAATTGTCGCTGTTTTTTCGATCCTCATTGGTATTATCTTTATGACGGAGCTATCGATTGGTGATGTTTTCGCTAAATTTTGGAAATGGGTGGTAAGTAACATAAAAGGATCGCAAGCTGCATGGAAACAAAAACGAACCACAAAACGTTCCATGCAAGAGAATGAACCTAAAATCGAACAAAATGGGGAAAACCTTGCAGAACAAGTTATCTCGGAGCCGGTTATTCAAGACTTTACCGACCATACGATGACGAATCAGCAAGATGAAACAGAAACTGATATTACAAAGACTGAGCAAACCCAGGAAAAAATGGATGACAGCATAGAAAACATGCCAATGACAGAAGTGGAAAACTACGAATATATTCTCCCTTCGATGCAATTGTTGGCAGAACCAGCAAATAATTCACAACAACAAGAAAAGTCGCAGATCCAGGCGACGGTACGAAAGCTAGAAAATACGTTCACCAGTTTTGGAGTAAAGGCACGTGTTACCAAAGTACATGTAGGTCCAGCTGTAACAAAGTATGAAATATATCCAGAAGCTGGTGTGAAGGTAAGTAAAATTGTGAGCTTGCATGATGATCTGGCGTTAGCTCTCGCTGCAAAAGACTTGCGAATTGAAGCACCTATTCCAGGAAAGTCAGCAGTCGGAATCGAAGTACCCAACCAGGAAGTTGCCACGGTATCATTACGCGAGGTTTTAGAGAGCATTGCTCCGAAACAATCTTCCAAGCTACTATTTGCCCTTGGTAGAGATATTTCAGGCGAGGCGATCGTAGCCGAATTAAATAAAATGCCGCATTTACTAATAGCCGGTGCAACGGGAAGTGGAAAGAGTGTCTGCGTCAATGGGATTATTACAACTATTTTAATGCGCGCAAAGCCGCATGAAGTGAAAATGATGATGATTGACCCGAAAAAAGTGGAATTAAACGTCTATAATGGTATCCCTCATTTACTTGCTCCGGTTGTAACCGACCCGAAAAAAGCTTCCAGAGCTCTACAAAAGGTAGTTGCAGAAATGGAAAGGCGCTATGAGCTTTTTTCTGATACAGGTACACGTAATATAGAGGGTTACAATGAATATATCCGCAAACATAATCAGTATGCTGAAGATCCAGAGCCTAACCTTCCATATATTGTTGTTCTCGTTGATGAATTAGCGGATTTAATGATGGTCGCTTCTAGTGATGTAGAGGATGCGATCACTCGCTTGGCACAAATGGCACGAGCTGCTGGAATTCATTTAATCATTGCGACTCAACGACCTTCTGTAGATGTTATTACGGGAGTGATTAAAGCAAATATCCCTTCCAGAATCGCTTTTAGTGTATCCTCAGCAACAGATTCAAGAACGATTCTCGATAGTGGAGGTGCAGAAAAGTTATTAGGTAGAGGAGATATGTTATTTATTCCTGTAGGCACTTCTAAACCTACTCGTGTGCAAGGTGCTTTTCTTTCTGATGAAGAGGTTGAACGTGTTGTAGATCATTGTATTGAACAACAAAAAGCGTCGTACCAAGAAGAAATGATCCCAGAAGAGGTCAATGAAATTGTAGAAGAAGTGGATGATGAGCTATACGATGATGCGGTGCAATTAATAACGGAAATGCAAAGTGCCAGCGTATCCATGTTACAACGACGCTTTCGAATCGGTTATACTCGTGCAGCGAGACTTATTGATGCCATGGAACAGCGAGGAATTGTTGGTCCATATGAGGGAAGTAAGCCACGTACTGTGCTTATTAGTCAAACACCAGAAGAACATTCTTCTACTCATTAAACTAAGCAGTATAATCCGATACAGCTTACAGAGAGCCTCCTAAGGTTTTCTGTAAGCTTTTTTACTGTGGGAATATAGTTAAGAGAAAACATTGCTTGCTTTTTAGGATGAACAACATTGTTTCTCTAGCGAAAAAGCAAGGTGCGGCTTGACTCGGCTTCTACTACTGACCTTATTTAAGCAAAAAATATGCAGCCAGCGAATTACTATTAAATTTTTAAAAAAGAAGTATATCAGGAATTAGGTTGCTCCACACAATTAATTTTAACTGAGTCATGAATAAAGTGAATCTTCCATCAATGGGGAGTTTTATTTATCGCCTACTGATTGGTAGTACTGTAATGTTATGACCTAAAGGCCGCTTACTAAATCGGGCATTTAGATGCGGTTATCTCCCACCTAGACTTGTTGCAGTACAGATTATCCAACTCTTGAAGTGGAAGATTCACAGCGCCTTATATGCGGGATGAAAAAGATGTTGATAATTATGTAAGTTACTGATTTTAAAATAATTGTGAAATTAATTGAACCATTTGTTGAATTTTGTAGAAAAAGTATTTGCTTCCTATTACATTCATGCTATGATAAAAATACATAAACTAGTTATACGTCAGAGGTCAGATATCTAGAGAATGGAAATATGGTTTGAGGTGAAGAAATTTGTCTATTAAGAGTGATTCAAGGCATTTATATTTACAAGTCATAGATCAAATTAAAAAAGATATTGAGAGCGGCGAGTATAAGGAAAATGAGAAACTCCCATCTGAATTTCAATTATCCAAATTGTTAGGGGTATCTCGCGCGACTTTACGGGAAGCACTACGCATATTAGAAGAAGATAATATTGTGACTAGAAGACATGGTGTTGGCACATTTGTGAATCCGAAGCCCGTATTTTCATCTGGAATTGAACAGCTTACAAGTGTAACATACATGATTGAGCAGTCGGGAAAAAAGGCAGGAACGGAATATTTATTTACGGATATACGAGACGCAACTGATAAGGAGAAAAGTCGATTTGCTCCTAAAAAAGTGGAACAATTAGTTGAAATTGAACGTGTTCGTACTGCTAATGGGGAACCGGTCGTTTTTTGTGTGGATAAGATTCCTGAGGATGTAATTCCAGTAGAACGTGTACATCAAGCGGATTCTTTTTTTAAGTTAATGGAAGATTACGCAAATAAACGAGTGGCCTATGCGGTTACCTACATTGAGCCAATTGGATATCATGAACGTATTTATGAGATTCTAAACTGCCATCCGGATCAAACGCTGCTGTTGCTTAAGCAAATGCACTATACCGCTGAAGATGAAGCAGTTCTATATTCGGCAAACTATTTTCGCTCAGATATGTTTAGCTTCCATGTTTTACGTAAACGTACGTAAAACAAAAATTCCAAATTTAGAAAACGCTTACAAATAGGGGGTGAGGCGGTTCAAAAAATGTATAACACGCTGACTGGTCGGAAGCCAATGGAAAATTATTTAAGGGGGCAATTCTGTTGAAAAATAAAAAGTTAATCTTATTATTAACCATTTTTATTAGTTTTGGATTAGTTTTAGCCGCATGTGGCGGTTCGGGTGATAAAAAGGAATCCAATGGTGGCGATAATGAAGGAAAGTCAGGAGAGACTGGTACATCTGAGGATTATTCCGCGGCCATGGTAACAGATGAAGGAGGAGTGGATGATAAATCATTTAACCAGTCTTCATGGGAAGGATTACAAGCTTGGGGCGAAGAACACGGATTATCGAAAGGAAAAGGTTTTGACTACGCACAGTCCAATGATGAATCGGATTATTTGCCAAATCTAACACGGTTAGCAAGAGATGATTATGACTTAATTTTTGCCGTTGGTTATTTACTTCAAGATGCAGTGACGAAAGTAGCCGAACAAAATTCAGATACGAATTTTGCAATAGTTGATACTGTTGTTGAAGCACCGAATGTTGCGAGTATTACATTTGCAGAGCATGAAGGATCATTTTTAGCAGGGGTTGCTGCTGCTGAACAGACAAAAACAGATAAGCTGGGCTTTGTCGGGGGAATGGATTCCGATTTAATTAACAAATTTGAAGTTGGGTTTGTTGCAGGGGCAAAATCTGTCAATCCTGATATTGAAGTGGACATTCAATATGTCGGTGACTTTAGTTCAGCTGACGATGCAAAGCTAATTGCTACCCGTATGTATAATGATGGCGTAGATATTATTTATCATGCTGCTGGAGCAGCTGGAAATGGTGTGTTTAACCAGGCGAAAGATATGAAGAAGAAAGATCCTAAAAAAGAAATTTGGGTCATCGGGGTTGACCGCGATCAGCATGAAGAAGGTAAAATTGGCGATAAAAATGTAACATTTACATCCATGGTAAAGCGTGTGGACTTATCTGTGCATGAAGTGAGCAATCTTGGAATGAATGGGGAATTCCCAGGCGGTGAAATTTTAGAATTCTCATTAAAAGATGATGGCGTATACCTAGCAGATACAAACGAAGAAGCTTTCACGGAAGAGATCAAATCAGCAGTAGATGAGTGGAAAGAAAAGATTACTAGTGGTGACGTAGACGTACCACAAACAAGAAAAGAATTAAAGAAATTTGAAGAGTCATTGTAACAAAGAGGCTGGAGCAGCCAGCCTCTTTGTTATCCTAAAACCCAAACGTAATGAACTGTATGCTTTCCGCTAAAAAAGTTGCTTCCATAGGTAAGGAGTGATGGCATTAATGAATTATGTAATTGAAATGTTGCATATACGAAAAGAATTTCCGGGAGTAGTGGCCAATGATGATGTAACCATACAGTTAAAGCATGGTGAAATTCATGCATTATTAGGCGAAAACGGAGCAGGTAAATCCACATTGATGAATGTGCTGTTCGGTCTATATCAGCCTGAACAAGGAGAAATTCGGGTGAAGGGGAAAAAAGTATCCATTACTGACCCGAATATTGCTAATGATTTAGGGATTGGGATGGTGCATCAGCATTTTATGCTAGTAGAACCATTTACGGTTACACAAAATATTATTCTTGGCAGCGAACCTACTAGTAAAGGAAGAATTAATTTAAAGCAAGCGGAACAAGAAGTACAGGAATTATCAGACCGTTACGGACTTCGGGTGGACGCAACAGCTAAGATTAGTGATATTTCCGTAGGTATGCAGCAACGCGCAGAAATATTAAAAACACTTTATCGTGGAGCTGAAGTCCTCATATTTGACGAGCCAACAGCAGTTTTAACGCCACAAGAAATTTCCGAGTTAATGGAAATATTTAAAACGTTAATCGCTGAGGGAAAATCTATCATTCTAATCACTCATAAACTAAAAGAAATTATGGAAATATGTGACCGTTGTACGGTAATACGTAAAGGTAAAGGGATTGGCACTGTTAATGTGGCAGATACAACAACCACAGAGCTGGCTTCACTAATGGTTGGAAGAGATATTTCTTTTCAAACGAATAAACAACCAGCCAACCCGAAGCAAACGATTCTTGAGATTCATAACTTATTTGTGAAAGACAGCAGAAAAGTAGACATGGTTAAAGGGTTAAATTTAACCGTCCGGGCCGGTGAAATAGTAGGTATTGCTGGAATAGACGGAAACGGTCAAAGTGAGTTAATTGAAGCCATCACTGGTTTACGAAAAGCAAATGCCGGCAACATTTTATTAAATGAGAAATCGATTACAAATTTATCTCCTCGTAAAGTAACCGAGAGTGGGATAGGGCATATCCCCCAAGATAGGCATAAATTTGGACTTGTGCTTGATTACTCTATTGGCGAAAATCTTGTTTTGCAAACCTATTATAAGCGTCCTTATTCGAGGTACAAAGTGTTAAATTATCAACAAATTTTTCAAAAAGCAGAACAGTTAATCAACGAATATGATGTACGAACACCGAGCATACACACAAAGGCACGTGCTTTATCTGGTGGAAATCAACAAAAAGCAATTATTGCCAGAGAAGTCGATCGATCACCTGATTTATTAATTGCAGCACAGCCTACGCGAGGTCTGGATGTTGGGGCTATCGAGTTCATTCATAAAAAATTGATCGAGGAAAGAGATAAAGGCAAGGCAATTTTATTAGTTTCTTTTGAACTAGATGAAATTCTTGATGTTAGTGACCGAATAGCGGTTATTTACGATGGAAAAATCGTAGCTGATTTAAAACCAGAAGAAACAAACGAACAAGAATTAGGCTTATTGATGGCTGGAAGCGAAAAGGTGGGTGAAGAGTCATGATGGAAAATAAGTGGTTTAACATCCTCGTACCAGTTATCTCTGTTTTCATCGGCCTTTTAGCTGGAGCGTTGATCATGCTTTCCTTTGGCTATAATCCAATTCAAGGTTACATGGCTTTATTTAAAGGAGCGTTTGGAGATTTATATTTTTTTGGCGAAACGATTCGCCAGACAACGCCTTATATACTTGCGGGGTTAGCCATTGCTTTTGCATTCCGAGCTGGTCTATTTAACATTGGTGCAGAAGGTCAAGTTATTGTTGGTTGGCTGGCAGCTGTTTGGATAGGGTCAACGGTTGATGCTCCTATTTACATTCATTTGCCGTTAGCTTTACTCGCTGCAGCAATCGCTGGCGCATTATGGGGATTTATTCCTGGATTATTAAAAGCAGGGCTTGGTGTACATGAAGTCATTGTGACAATTATGCTGAATTACGTCGCGTTATATAGTTCCAATGCTATTATTCGTAATGTCTTGACGGAAAACGCAGATAAAACAGACATGATCGCACCGACCGCTTCCTTGGCTTCTGAGTGGTTAGAAAATCTCACTTATTTTTCAAGAATGCATTATGGGATTTTTATTGCCTTGTTTGCAGCTGTGGTGATGTGGTTTATGATTGAACGGACAAAACTTGGTTTTGAGCTGAAATCAGTAGGCTATAATAAGCATGCCTCCAAATATGCAGGTATGAGTGTTAAACGAAATATTATTCTTGCCATGGTTATTTCAGGTTTATTTGCAGGCTTAGCAGGTTCGATGGAAGGTTTAGGAACATATGGAAATATGACTGTTAGCTCTGGTTTTTCCAATATTGGGTTTGACGGAATTGCTGTTGCACTTTTAGGAGCAAATAATGCGTTTGGTGTTGTCCTTGCAGCATTTTTATTTGGTGCATTAAAAGTAGGGGCTTTAAATATGCCAACACAAGCAGGTGTTCCAAATGAGCTAGTGGATATTATTATTGCGCTGATTATATTCTTTGTTGCCTCAAGCTACCTCATTCGTTGGATCATACTCCGGTTTAAAAGGGAGGGGAAATAAATGAGTTTTATGGAATTATTGCAAGCGGTGATCCCAACTGCGCTTTTTTATTCAGCTCCGCTAATTTTCACTGCTTTAGGCGGCGTGTTCAGTGAGCGCTCAGGAGTAGTAAATATTGGTTTAGAAGGCTTAATGGTAATGGGAGCATTCGTTGGTATTGTATTTAACCTCACCTTTAGTGATGTATTCGGTTCTTGGACGCCGTGGATTTCAATTCTTGCTGCTATGATTGTCGGCGCTATTTTTGCCATCATTCACGCTGTAGCTTCGATTACATTCTATGCAGATCAAGTAGTAAGTGGTGTTGCGATTAACTTTTTGGCATTAGGCATCGGCATTTTCTTAACAAAGCAATGGTATGATAAAGGACAAACTGATATGGTTTCACAACCTTTTTATACGACAGATATCCCAATCCTTGCTGATATCCCATTACTTGGACCAATTTTTTTCCAAGGAATTTATACGACCTCTTATGTCGCTATCTTATTCGCTTTCGTAGCGTGGTATGTTTTATACAAAACACCTTTTGGATTACGGTTACGTGCTGTAGGTGAACATCCAATGGCAGCTGATACGAATGGTATTAATGTTTATAAAATGCGTTACATCGCTGTTATTATCTCTGGAGCGATGGGAGGATTAGGAGGCGCTGTTTTTGCGCTAACGATTGCCTTAAACTTCTCTCATGCAACCATTGTCGGACAAGGGTTTATGGCTTTAGCAGCAGTTATATTTGGAAAATGGCATCCTCTAGGCGCAATGGGAGCAGCACTATTTTTTGGTTTCGCTCAAAGCTTAAGTGTCATTGGCGGCGGTATTCCATTACTAGCAGATGTACCACAAGTATTTTTACTTATTGCTCCATACGTATTAACCATTTTAGCGTTAGCTGGTTTCATTGGTCGTGCAGAAGCACCAAAAGCTAATGGTGTACCATATATAAAAGGAAACCGATAAGCAAGAAAAAACTCTGTTTGCGTATAATAGTCGCAAGCGAGTTTTTTTTGCTTTATAATGGATGACGAATGAAAAATAGGAGAAGAATAAGGAAAAAGTCTGGTTAAGGGAGGATTATCATGCAAGAAATAACGGAAATAGTAAAAGTTATAAATGGTTTTAACGTTCATTTCATTCCGAATAAAAAGTATAAAACAGTGACCGTTGTTCTGAAGCTGCAAGCACCTTTAGAAAAGGAAACGATAACGAAACGAGCGTTGTTACCGTATGTGTTAAAACAAGGAACGAAACAATATCCATCTAACCAACAGCTGCAAATTAAACTAGATGAACTTTACGGTGCTTCCTTGTCGATGGATGGAGCTAAAAAAGGAGAAAAGCATATTATTAGCTTGCGCCTGGATATTGCCAATCAAAAATTTTTAGAGGGCAAGTCTTCGATATTGCTGGAAGGCTTAAAGTTGCTTTATGATGTATTATTCAACCCAAATGCAGATGAAAAAGGGTTTGCTAAAACTATATTTGCACGGGAAAAAGAAACGCTAAAACAAAAAATACTTACCTTAAAAGATGACAAAATGAGTTATGCGAATCTTCGTTTGATTGATGAAATGTGTGAAGGTGAACCTTACCAGCTTCATGTGCATGGTTATTTAGATGATCTGGAAGAGATGACTCGTGAAAGTCTTTATGCTTATTACCAACAAATCGTAATGAATGACCAGATTGATGTTTACATCCAAGGCGATCTGTCGGAGCAAGAGATGGAAGAAACGATAGCAAAAGTATTTCAACAAATAGAAAAAAATGAATATCAAACAGAAAGCGAGCAAAAGGTGGTAAATCCGACTAAAAGAAATATCACACCAAAGCAGGTTGTGGAAACGGATCAAATTCAGCAGGCAAAACTACATATCGGTTATCGTACGAATGTGACATTTGGCGATCCAGGATATTATGCGCTTCATGTACTGAATGGAATTTTTGGTGGCTTTCCTAGTTCAAAATTGTTTATTAATGTCAGAGAAAAGAACAGTCTTGCTTATTATGCTGCTTCTCGAATCGAGAGTCACAAAGGACTGTTATTCGTATTTAGTGGTATTGCACCTGAAGATTTTGAAAAGGCACGGGACATTATCAAACAACAAATGGAAGCGATGAAGCAAGGCGATTTTTCAACGCAAGATATAGACGAGGCAAAAGCGCTGATTACCAATCAGCTATTGGAGACATTCGACCACTCGCAAGGGACAATTGAATTTTTATATCAGCAGGTATTGGCTAGAGTGAAAATGACACCTGCTCAATTTATAGAACAAGTAAATAAGGTGACAAAGGAAGAAATTATTGCTGTTGCAAACGAATTACAAGAGGATACGACGTATTTGCTAACGGCAGAGAAAGGGGTTTCCAATGAATAAGCATACGTATAGTGATATTGATGAAACATTGTATACAGAAAAACTAGCTAATGGACTAACTGTCTTTTTATTACCAAAACCGGAAATGGCAAAAACTCACGCTTTATTTACGACTAATTATGGTTCCATTGATTTACATTTCACCCCAATTGGCAAGGATAAAGTGGTTACTGTACCAGAAGGGGTGGCTCATTTTTTAGAGCATAAGCTGTTTGAAAGTGAGACTGGAGATGTATTTCAGGATTTTTCGAAACAAGGCGCTTCCGCCAATGCGTATACTTCTTTTACGAAAACAGCTTACTTGTTTACAGCAACCGATCACATCGAAAAGAATGTAGAGACACTGATTGATTTTGTGCAAGATCCTTATTTTACGGATGAATCGGTGGAGAAGGAAAAGGGAATCATTGCTCAGGAAATTAAGATGTATGATGATCAGCCAGAGTGGCAAGCTTTTATGGGAACAATTAAAGCAATGTTTCAAGAACATCCAATTAATGTAGACATTGCTGGAACAGTAGAATCCATTTATCAAATTACGAAAGAAGATCTATATACATGCTACCGAACGTTTTATCATCCGGAAAATATGATTTTGTTCATTGCTGGCAATTTTGATCCTGAACAAATGGGGCATTTGATAAAAGAAAATCAAAGTAAAAAACAGTTTGCTAAGATGGAGAAGCTGAAAAGAAAGTTCCCTGAGGAGCCTGAAGCGGTGGCGATGAAGGAAAAACAAATAACGATGCCCGTTTCGATACCCAAATGTACAATAGGGATAAAACGGATGAACCATCAGCTCCCACCAGCGGAACTTCTAACCCAAGACCTGCTCCAGGATATGCTATTGGACTATTATTTTTCCAAAGGTGGTCCATATTATGAAGAGCTTTATAATGAAAATCTGATCGATGACAGCTTTTTCTTTGAAGCAAATATCGACCGTGACTTTGGCTATGTTTTAATTGGTAGCAATACGAATGAACCGCATCCATTTGCAGAGCGGTTAAAATCCATGTTGTTGCGTATTCAACAAGGAGATTTAGATGAGGAAACATTTCAGCGCATCAAAAAGAAAAAAATAGGTCAGTTATTGCGCATGATGAATCGATTAGAGAACATAGCTAACGCTTATACGCATTATCATTTATTAGGAATCGACTTCTTTACATTACTACCAGCTGTTCGTGAGCTTACATTGGATGATGCCAAACAATTTATGCGTTCTTGGATAGATGAAGAAAGATTATCTGTATGTACAATAGCTGCGGAGTAAATCATCATGAAGAAAACAATTCTTCTTGTTGGGGCAAGCGGAGATATTGGGGCAGCAATTGCGCGGAAATTATTGAACCAAGGCTACCAATTATTGCTTCATTTTCATACAAACAAACAAGCTATTGATGAACTCTGTCGGGCATATCCGGAGTCCATTTTAGCGACTTACCAAACAGATTTAAGTAAAAACACATCTTGTGAGCAGTTCATGGAAGCTCTGTCGTTTGCTATTGATGGCGTTATTTTTGCTAGTGGTAGAGCTCATTATGGATTGTTTCAAAACACACCAGAACAGACAATGGATGATATGCTGCAGTTACATGTGAAATCACCGTGGCTCATTACTAAGCATCTCCTCCCTAGTATGATTACGAAACAGGAAGGTGCGATTATATTTATTACCTCCATTTGGGGAGAACAGGGAGCTAGTAATGAAGTTGTTTACTCAGCAGTAAAAGGGGCACAAAATAGTTTTGTCAAAGCACTTGCAAAGGAAGTCGCGCCTTCTGGAATTGCTGTCAATGCCATTAGCCCCGGTTTTATCGAAACAAAAATGAATCACAATCTATGTACAGCTGACAAAGAAGCGACAATTGCTGATATTCCAATGAACCGAGCCGGGAAACCTGAAGAAGTCGCTGCTATCGTGTCTTTTTTATTGTCTGGAGAAAGCAGCTATATACAAGGGGCGATTTTGGATGTGACGGGCGGCTGGTAATTTTTCTTCCTTCCAACATGTATAAACTTGCAAATACCTCAAATACTATGCATGTATAAATTGGAAGGAGGAAATAAAAATGTCCGTTCTTGATAATTTTGACTCATGGAGAAGCTTTTTGGCAAATAAGCTTACGCAAGCGCAGCAACAAGGGATGAGCAATGACACCATTCAAAATGTGGCTCATGAAATAGGCGATTATTTGGCCCAGCATGTTGACGCAAAAAACAAAGAAGAAGCCGT
Organism: Virgibacillus pantothenticus; assembly: GCF_018075365.1. Classification (GTDB taxonomy): domain Bacteria; phylum Bacillota; class Bacilli; order Bacillales; family Amphibacillaceae; genus Virgibacillus; species Virgibacillus pantothenticus. The sequence continues at coordinate 1,991,864 of NZ_CP073011.1, read as the reverse complement.
GTTACGTGATTTATGGAATGCAGCCTCTGATGAGGAACAGCAAGCATTAGCAAATACAATGATTAAATATGTACAAAATCAAGGAAATCAATCATAAACGGAAACATCAACTTTTTTCCGAATGTAAGGTGCTGTAACTCTCACTATTAGAGCTGAAGGCCAGCTGGTGGGAGATAAAGGCACCTAACATTCATTAGAGGTGTAATCTTACTGAATAGATTCAGCTTATCTGCCACGTTCTGATTTAAGAGCGTGGCAGTAATTATTAAAAGTAAGGCAAAAGTCGTATAGTTGAAAGTTTGGAATGGGAATATAATGGTTAATATATATTATCATGCGGTGGAAACGATACTGTTTTCCAACAATTTATTAAATCATTTTGTCAACCCCTCATGGTTCTGTTAATATAAGTATTATAAAGGAGTGTGAAAATAATAAAGTGCCATAAACATAGAATCTAGAATAGTGAGATTCTGAGTGGAGAGATAAAGTGTAGAGGATTTTTTCACATACCCTATAATATAGTCTACGTTTAACCATAGCGAAGAATATAGTGCCTGATGTTGAGCTAGCCATTTTTTTGGATGTTTGATGGAAAAACTTTGGACGGTGTAGCTTTTTAATGAATAACAATTAAATATTTTAAGATTAGAGTTAATTGTTTTGTTGTATGTTAAATTTACCGCTTATATGTTGAAATAGTTTAATATCGTCTGTCATTTTCTTGATCTAAAAATGGAGGATTTTTGAATAAATGGGAATTATAAAACTAGCAACTTTAAAAAATAGTGATAAAGAGAAACGGTTATAGTTACATAGTAAATGGATAATAAAAACGCTCATAAAGTGAACCAACAATCAGTGGGAGGTTCTTTGATCACCACTGATTATTAGTACCGGAAGGGGGGAACCTAAGAGTTCCTCGAACGAATTAGGAATTTAAGTACCGCGATTCTCCTTAGAAGTTTTTAGTATGACCTCAACTCTTGAAGGGGAGCGTATGTAGCTTACATTCGGGTTAAACACGTACTTATGAAAAGTTCATGATCAAACCTCATTGATATTTGAACTGAATTTTTTCTAATCACTTTTCACTTACAAGAAAATACTTTATTATATAGTTACATGACTATGTAGTATAATGAATTGCTCGCAGGTTCAACTAGAATAGAACAGCAGTGTACCTCATAACTCTATTCAAAGGAGCATTTTATGACGAAAACAGAGTGGTACCTTGAATACGAAATTCAAATTAATCGGCCGGGTTTGCTTGGAGACATATCGTCCTTACTCGGTATGCTGAGGATCAATATCATTATGATTAATGGGGTGGAAGATGCTAAGCGAGGAATGCTACTTTTATCCAAAGATGATGAAAATATAACACGATTAAAATCAATTCTGCAAACGATGGATACCATTAAAGTAACAAAGCTGAGACAACCAAAGCTTCGGGATAAAATGGCTGTACGTCACGGTAGATACATACACCGAGATGTCGATGATCGTAAAACGATTCGTTTTATTCGTGATGACTTAGGTCTGCTCGTTGACTTTATGGCGGAATTGTATAAAAAAGATGGACACAAATTAATTGGAATTCGTGGAATGCCGAGAGTAGGAAAAACAGAATCCGTAGTAGCAGCTAGTGTGTGTGCGAATAAGCGCTGGTTATTTGTTTCCAGTACACTTTTAAAGCAAACGGTACGTAGTAAACTCATTGAAGGTGAATACAATCCCAATAATGTCTATATTATTGATGGTATTGTCTCCACTCGTCGTGCAAATGAACAACATTGGCAGCTGATTAGAGAAGTTATGCAACTTCCTTCTATCAAAGTAGTGGAACATCCAGATGTATTTGTACAAATGACAGAATATAACATAGAGGATTTCGACTACATTATTGAACTAAGGAGTCATGAAGAGGAAGAGATCACATATGAGCCTGTTGAATCTCAGCAGTTCAGTCAAGAAAACGGATTTTCAATGTTTGATTTCTAAAATGGATGGTGTTGGAAATGCAAATTGGTGCAAGACTAAAAGAAGCAAGGGAGGCACAAAACCTCTCTTTAGAAGAATTACAAGAGATGACAAAAATCCAGAAACGGTATTTGATTGCGATTGAAGAAGGGAATTTGCAGATTCTTCCTGGGAAATTTTATGCCCGAGCATTTATGAAAGAATACGCGAATGCTGTCGGGTTAGATCCGAATGAATTAATGGAAGAGTATAAAGAAGAAGTGCCAAAAACGGAAGAGCCGACAGAAGAACAGTATTCGCGTATACAACGCTCTCGAAAAAATCAGGAAAAGAGCACTTCTAATTTTTCATTGTTCCCTACGATTATCGTTGGACTGCTCATAATCGGTATTATTGCAGTAGCCATTTTCTTTATCGCCCAAAATATGTCTGGGACAGAAAGCAAAGATCCGGTAGAACAAGATGGTAACAATGATATTGTTATCAAAGACGATAAAGGTAAGAATCAAGCAAATCAAGATAAGGCCAATGAAGAGAATCAGGTCAACGAAGATGAACAAGGAAATGATCAGGATAAAAAAGCAACAAAAGAAGATACAAAAGAGCCTAAGTTTACTGTAGTGGAAGAAGGAGTAGGCAGTACACCTGAATCGACGGTTGCATTTTCTTATACAGGCGATGAAGTAAAGGCTACATTAGAAGCTACAGGAGATACATGGCTTGGTGTAAATGCTGATGACGGAGAAGCTCTCTTTGAAGAGAGTATGTTTAATGCGGAAAAATCACCACTCGAATTAGACCTTACTGGTAAAGAGCGCGTATTCTTTAAAATTGGTAATGCATCTGTATTAACCATCACCATAAATGGGGTAGAAATGGAATATCCAGTTGATCCAAACAATGTAAGGCAAAATATATGGATAGAATTAAAACAAGAAGCTGAATAATTGTTATGGACCCTTCCTTTCAACTGTTTGGAAGGGTCTATCCATTTTCAAGGAGGAAAAATCATGAATTTACCAAATAAATTAACATTATCTCGTATTTGTTTAATTCCTGTTTTCATCATTTTAATGAGTGTTCCATTTTCATGGGGAAGCTGGCAGATAGGAGAAGCAGAATTACCGGTAACTCACTTTGTTTCTGCTGTACTGTTTATTGTTGCAGCTGCAACAGATTGGGTAGATGGTCACTATGCTCGGAAATATAATTTGGTTACTAATTTAGGGAAATTCCTTGATCCACTAGCGGACAAGCTGCTTGTTTCTGCTGCATTGATTATGCTGGTAGAGATGGGGGTAGCGCCAGCGTGGGTTGTCATTCTTATTATTAGCCGTGAATTTGCTGTTACAGGACTTCGTCTTGTTGCTGCTGGAGAAGGAATTGTGCTAGCTGCAGGCAGTATGGGCAAATTGAAAACAGCGACACAAATGGTTGCTATTGCGGTATTACTACTACATAATTTTCCATTTTCGTATATAGGATTTCCGTTCGGTGAAATCATGTTATATATTAGTTTATTCTTTACAGTATTATCTGGGGCAGATTACTTTATTAAAAATTGGCATGTGATGAGGGATTCGAAATGACAAAGGATTTACAAGCTGAAATTGTTGCCGTTGGTACCGAACTTTTACTTGGTCAAATTGCCAATACAAATGCACAGTGGCTTTCCCAGCAATTGGCTAATCAAGGGGTCAATGTTTATCGCCATACTACTGTAGGCGACAACTTGCAGCGTGTGCAGGAAGCATTTAAGCAAGCCCATGAGCGCTCTGATATTGTTATTGTCACAGGGGGGCTTGGGCCAACAGAAGATGACTTGACAAGAGAAGCGTTTCAGCAATTGAGCCATATTCCGTTAGTACAACATCGGCCATCAATGGATAAGATACAAGCATATTTCGAAAAACAGCAAGCGGTGATGACGCCAAACAATCCGAAACAGGCGAGAGTATTTGAAGGCGCAACGGTTTGGCTTAATCCAGTAGGTATGGCTCCAGGGATGAAGCTTACATATGACAATTGCACGTGGATTTTCCTGCCAGGTGTTCCAAGAGAGATGAAAGCTTTAGTAAGGGAATATATGATACCTGCATTGCAACAATTACTTGGTAAAAAAGAAATGATTAAATCGATTGTTTTAAAATTCACTGGAATTGGTGAATCAAAACTAGAGCATGAGCTGCAAGATATTATTCATGAACAAACGAACCCGACGATTGCACCACTTGCTCAAGAAGAGGGAATTGTTATTCGTCTAACAGCAAAAAGTGATACGCTTCAGCAGGCAGATCAACTATTAGAAGCTACAAAAGCTAAGATATTTTCAAGAGTAGGTAACTACGCTTATGGTGAAGATCATGAGACATTAGAAGGAAAAGTCGTAGGGTTACTAACCGAACAAGAACATACATTAGCGACTGCTGAAAGTTTGACTGGCGGAGCTTTCTCAGAGAAAATATCGACTGTTTCTGGTGCTTCCAGTGTCTTACAAGGAGGTATCGTTAGTTATACGAATAGGGTGAAGGAGCATGTGTTAGGTGTTCCCAAGAAGGTATTGGAAACAAAAGGGGCAGTAAGTAAGGAATGTGCTGAAGAAATGGCAATGCAAGTGGCTAATAAACTGTCTTCCTCTATTGGGATAGCCTTTACTGGGGTCGCTGGACCAATGGAAATGGAAGGGAAGCAAGTTGGTACCGTTTATATTGCCATTTACAATCCGACTGGCGTGTCGCTTGTGGAAAAATTTTTGTTTCAAGGTGACCGAAATTCTATTCGCCGGAGAACCGTTCTGAAAGGTCTTGAATTACTCTATCGGACGCTTAAATGAGATAATTTCGCACTATTGTTTCCGAGAAATTTTATTATCAATGCCTCATAGTTTGTTAACTTTCATTTTTGCACATATTTTCTAATTGAAAAATGGGAACGTTTATTCGATTTTTTGCTTGGCAAATAAAAGAAAAGCATGTATGATGGTACTAGATGATTAAAGGAGGGCGAAGTTTTGAGTGATAAAAAACAAGCTTTAGATATGGCGTTAAAACAAATAGAGAAGCAGTTTGGAAAAGGTTCCATCATGAAACTGGGAGAACAAGCTGAACAAAAAATAGCAACTATACCTAGTGGTTCACTAGCATTAGATGTAGCACTTGGAATCGGTGGATATCCAAAAGGTCGAGTTGTTGAAATATATGGTCCGGAATCGTCAGGTAAAACAACGGTAGCTTTACATGCAATTGCAGAAGCACAGCAACAGGGTGGACAAGCGGCCTTTATTGATGCGGAGCATGCGCTTGACCCAACATATGCACGCGCTTTAGGAGTGGACATTGAAGAACTATTACTCTCACAGCCTGATACAGGCGAACAGGCACTTGAAATCGCAGAAGCTCTTGTCCGCAGCGGAGCAGTTGACATTATTGTAGTGGATTCTGTTGCAGCACTTGTTCCAAAAGCAGAAATTGAGGGCGAGATGGGCGATTCCCATGTGGGGCTTCAGGCTCGTCTAATGTCCCAAGCATTGCGTAAATTATCCGGAGCTATTAATAAGTCAAAGACAACCGCAATCTTTATTAACCAAATCCGTGAAAAAGTCGGTGTTATGTTTGGTAACCCGGAAATTACTCCCGGCGGTCGTGCACTGAAATTCTACTCATCTGTGCGGCTTGAAGTGCGTCGTGCTGAATCATTAAAACAAGGGAATGATATGGTCGGGAACAAAGCGAGAATTAAAGTCGTTAAAAATAAGGTTGCTCCACCATTTAAGCAAGCAGAAGTAGATATTATGTACGGGGAAGGCATATCCAAAGAAGGCGAAATTTTGGATATTGGCTCTGATTTAGATATCGTGCAAAAAAGCGGTGCCTGGTATTCATATAATGAAGAAAGGCTTGGTCAAGGACGTGAAAACGCGAAGCAATTTTTAAAAGAGAATACCGATATGATGGCTGAAATTCATGCGGCAATCAGACAGCATTATAATTTAGATGACGAGCCGAATGAAGAAGAAGCCGAAGCATTCAGTCAGGAAAGTCTGGACGTATAATCGATCAACACCTTTTGCAGTAAGTGCAAGGGGTGTTTTTTACTACTGTTGTAGTACCGTTATGGACCAAGAGAAGGAAGTGAAATGAAAATGGGATATTTAAAATAGTGTGGAAATAGGATTACAAAGCCTCCTCAGGTTCCCTTGGTCAATGTTGTAAAGTCAAGCACCAAAGATATATTCATATTCTTGGAGTTACAGATGGTAATTGATAATTTATGACATATTCATAAATGGTCAATTACCTCCCTGTTTTAAAACATCTGTAAAGACACAACGATAATTTCTGAGTAAATATATTTCACCAATACCACGTCATTTTGGAGTTCTAAAATCTGCTAGTGCTTCAAGTCCAGGAACCCTAGTCATTAAAAATGCTTTAGTAACCCTATTTATATAATCAAATCCATTTTTGGAACATTACTTAAGAAATTTTCATCACAATGGGGTTGGATCCTTCACAAGCTTGTCCAAATTAATTTCTAAAAGTTGTCCTGCATGAACCAAACCACTTCCAAAACCGTACATAAGAACGCGATCTCCATTGTTGACTTTTCCCTCACGAATTCCGAGGTCTAGAGCTAAAGGAATGGTAGCAGCAGAAGTATTTCCAAAATCCTCTAAGCTATAAAGGGTTTTTTCTATAGGGTATGCTAATTTTTTGCAAATTGGTTCGATCAAACGCAGGTTAGCACTATGAGGTATAAACCAATTAATCTGTTCTAAACTTGTTTGCGTTTTTTCTAATATTTGTCCAATACTATTAGGGACATTCCTTACTACCCAACGAAAAACTTCCCTGCCATTTTGTACAAGATATTGACTATCGATTAATTCAATATCATTTACTTTTTTTGACAGTCCCACACGATATACATGGTGGGCTCCTCTTCCATCACTACCTAGATGGAATCCAATGAAACTGTTTGATAGTTCATCCCTTTCAACCAATACCGCGCCAGCTCCATCACCAAATAAAACACATGTACTTCTGTCCGTATAATCGGTAATTTTTGATATTGTATCTGCTCCAATAACAAGTATCTTTTTGTGGAAGCCAGATGCAATATAGTTGTTTGCTGTATGTAATGCATAAACAAATCCTGCACACGCTGCACTTACATCTATGGCACCAGTATTTGGGATATTTAATCGATTCTGTATGATGCTGGCAACCGAGGGAAATGGAAAATCTGGTGTACTTGTTGCCACAATAATCATATCTACATCTTCGACGGTTTTATTATATCTTTGCATCATATCTTTTACGGCTAATACACATAAATCACTGGTAAATTCATCCGTACAAGCTATTCTACGCTCGTGAATTCCTGTTCTTTGTATGATCCATTCATTGTTCGTTTCGACCATTCGTTCAAGATCAAAATTTGTTAATTTTTTTTGGGAACATACGTCCCAATGGATGTTATTCTTGCTCCTAACATATAAGGATCACCTCTAAATGATTTATTATCAGATATTAGTACTTGGTATTAATTCTAACATTTTATAGTAGTATAAATCAATTTAAAACAAAATGCTTACTTTAAAGCGTTGACTACAGAAGGGGCTATTAACGGAACAATACCATTTTCAACCATATTTCATTCATCTATCTTTTAGTTGAAGAGAGTTTTCTTATTCAACTAACAAACGGTTTAAGTTGTTTTTAAAGTGTAACCTTATTTTGCTCGTAGCGCCCTGTGCCTATTTGAATTTTTAGTTACTATCCGAGATTTATCACGATTATCCGATATAGCGCTATATGAAAATGGAATATTTTTAAAACTATTCAACGCAAAAGATTGATTCTCTGGAATCTAAAACATTCTAATTGCGTTTTTATTTTACTAAGATAACTGCAAGGAAGTGAACTTTCATTTTAAGTCTGTCGTCAATTTAAGAATGATAACTTTATCTTTTTACCAGTATCTTGGATGAAGTTGTGACGTTTCCTTGACATTCTTCGGCTACACAATTAAAATTAAATTTGTATAAATTTATCATTTGTATGATATATTGTATGGTTATTTAACGCATTGAAACTTTTACATGCCGACAATAATTGATGTACAACTTTATAGCAAGAGGAGGTGAAATCATGGACAGTCTAATGCTCATCTCCATTTTGCTTGTAATCCTAATCGTCGGTATTGTTGTTGGTTATCTGATTCGTAAATCTATTGCTGAAGCAAAAATTTCAAGTGCTGAAACATTGGCTAAACAAATTGTTGATGAAGCACATCGAAATGCGGAAGCTTCTAAGAAAGAGGCCCTTCTTGAAGCGAAGGATGAAAATCATAAACTTCGACAGCAAACAGAGGATGAACTTCGGGAACGACGTAACGAAGTTCAAAAACAAGAAAATCGTCTGATGCATAAAGAAGAAAATTTGGACAAGAAAAGTGAATCGTTAGATCAGCGAGAGCTTAATTTAGAAAAGAGGGAACAGTCGTTAGCAGACAAACAACAACAAATTGAAGAAATGGAAAGCAAAGTGGAAGCTATGATAAAAGAGCAGCAAACGGAGCTTGAACGCATTTCGGGATATACAACAGATCAGGCTAGACAGATTATTTTAGAACGAATAGAACAAGAAGTTGCACATGAATCTGCTTTAATTATCAAAGAGGCAGAAAATCGCGCCAAAGAAGAAGCAGATAAAAAAGCTAAAAGCATTCTTTCGTTAGCATTACAGCGTTGTGCTGCTGACCACGTTGCTGAAACAACGGTATCCGTTGTTAACCTTCCAAATGATGAAATGAAAGGACGTATCATTGGACGTGAAGGACGAAACATAAGAACGTTAGAGACGTTAACTGGAATTGACTTAATTATCGATGATACTCCAGAAGCAGTTATATTATCAGGATTTGATCCAATTCGAAGAGAAACCGCCCGTCTGGCATTAGAAAAACTCGTACAGGATGGCCGTATCCACCCTGCGCGTATTGAAGAGATGGTTGATAAAGCAAGACGTGATGTGGATGATCATATCCGGGAGATTGGTGAAGAAACAACGTTTGAAGTAGGAGTGCATGGCTTACATCCAGATTTAATTAAGATTCTTGGTCGTTTAAAATATCGTACAAGCTATGGACAGAATGTGCTAAAGCATTCTACAGAAGTAGCTTATCTAGCCGGTTTGCTTGCTGCTGAACTTGGTGAAGACGAAATGTTAGCAAGAAGAGCTGGACTGCTTCATGATATAGGTAAAGCAATCGATCATGAGGTAGAAGGTAGTCACGTGGAAATTGGTAAAGAACTTGCAATGAAGTACAAAGAGCATGAAGTTGTTATCAATTCCATTGCTTCTCACCATGGCGATGAAGAACCTACTTCCATAATCTCTGTACTCGTAGCTGCTGCTGATGCGCTATCTGCAGCTAGACCTGGTGCAAGAAGCGAGACACTAGAAAATTATATTAAACGTTTAGAAAAGCTGGAAGAGATTTCTGAGTCGTTTGTTGGTGTAGAAAAATCATTTGCAATTCAAGCTGGTAGAGAGATCCGAATTATGGTAAAGCCAGATGAAATTGACGATGTAGAATCCGTTCGAATTGCTCGAGATATACGTAAGAAGATTGAAGGCGAACTGGATTATCCTGGACATATTAAAGTTACTGTGATTCGAGAAACACGAGCAGTTGAATATGCAAAATAAAAAGTGGTCTAAGGACCGCTTTTTATTTTGACATTCTTTCCTTAATATGAAAAACTGAGAATACGTTAATAGTTAGGATGAGACAAACATGAGAATATTATTTATTGGAGATGTAGTGGGTTCTCCTGGTAGAGAAATGGTACAAACCTATTTGCCAAAGTTGAAAGAGAAGTATCGACCCAACCTTACCATCGTAAACGGAGAAAATGCTGCTTCAGGAAAAGGAATAACCGAAAAAATATATAAGCAGCTATTAGGATGGGGCGCACAAGTAGTAACGATGGGGAATCACACATGGGATAAAAAAGAAATCTATGATTTTATCGATGAAGCGAATAAAATGATCCGTCCCGCAAACTTTCCAGATAACAACCCTGGGAAAGGGATTGCCTATGTCAATATCAATGGCGTTGAAGTAGCTGTAATTAGTTTGCAAGGGAGAACCTTTCTGCCGCCAAGTGATGATCCGTTTTCAAAAGCTGATATATTAATCAAGGAAGCACAACAACGGACAAATATAATTTTTGTTGACTTCCACGGAGAAGCAACAAGTGAGAAACAAGCATTTGGCTGGTACGTAGACGGCAGAGTAAGCGCTGTTATTGGCACACACACACATACTCAAACGGCTGATGAGCGTATTTTGCCAGGAGGCACAGCCTATTTGTCTGATGCGGGTATGACAGGGCCGTATGACGGCATTCTTGGCGTAGATAGAGAAGCAGTAATTCAGCGCTTTCTGACATCGATGCCAGTTCGATTTGAAGTCCCAAAACAAGGAAGAACACAATTGAATGGTTGTTTCATTACGATTGATGATCAATCAGGAAAAGCAACGAAGATCGAACGCATTCTTATTAATGAAGACCATCCATTTTTGTAAACCTTGTTACGACCGGTAACATCTGCCTTTTACGTGTTACTACGTGAAACGGAGGAGGATCAAAGAGGGATTCAACGAAGAGGACGATTTTCTTTAGCTAACATTGTAGTAGGGAGGAAATCTCCTCCTGTAGGAAGTTTCATTTAACACTTTCTGTAAGGTAAAATGAATGACCAAATGGTACTAAAAACAAAATATAGTCAAAATGTTGAGGATAGATTATTTGAATGTTAAGAATTATTAATGCATAATAGGGGTAATAAGCTAACATCTCCAAGAATATAGTATAAGTAGAACTAGAATAGTTTAATGAAGGAGGTACTAGTGGTGGAAGTATTAAAAGTGTCAGCAAAATCAAATCCAAATTCAGTAGCGGGTGCACTTGCGAATGTGCTAAGAGAACGTGGCTCAGCAGAAATTCAGGCTATTGGAGCTGGTGCATTAAACCAGGCTGTAAAGGCAGTAGCAATTGCTAGAGGATTTGTTGCACCTAGTGGCGTAGACCTTATTTGTATTCCGGCTTTTACAGATATTATAATTGATGAAGAAGAACGTACGGCAATTAAATTAATTGTAGAGCCTAGATAATCGCTATTATGAAAAATGTTTACTATGTGTTGCGCATTTGCGCAGCACTATTTTTATATCGCTCACCAATGCAGACGAGTTGCTCATCCAGTCGGGTTTGCCATATAGTAGACAATTTTAGAGAAACGCACTGTACTTTATCATATTGTAGAGGTTAGTCTGGATGTCTCGTATCAATGAAGCATGAATGCTTATTATGTAAAGAAAGAAGTAGTAGAACTATACCTTTCCTTTCCTCAATCAATCGTCTTCCTATCTGTTCATACTTTATTGCATAGCCATCTATTGTTTAATTTCAATATAGCATTTATAATAAATTAATGAGTGTAAACATGGTATTTAACAGAACACTAATCATTGATTCTAATGAAGCGTATAGCCAGTAAATGGTTACTTTGTTTTGCAGGAAAAGAAAGGAGTTTATCAATGAACGAACAACAACGTAAACAACAAGCGCAAATTAAACAGGCAAATCCAACGGACGTAAAATCCGGTATGGATAATATGGAACGTATAAAAAATACGTCAAGTGAAGATTTAATTTCTAAATATTTTAAGACAACATATGAACCACCAAATTTGAATAAAGCACGCAAACGCGGACGAGATAAAGTAAATGTGCATTACGACTTTGCTATTCCAGAAGATATGGAAAATATTGGACAAGGAAAGAATTTTTTAATTCGTACGTACGGCTGCCAAATGAATGAGCACGATACCGAGGTAATGGCTGGCATCCTTACAGAAATGGGCTATGCGTCCACTTCAGAAACAAATGAAGCCGATATTATCTTGTTGAATACGTGTGCAATCAGAGAAAATGCTGAAAATAAGGTGTTTGGTGAAATTGGTCATTTAAAAGCTTTGAAACGAGAAAAACCGGATTTAATACTCGGTGTTTGTGGCTGTATGTCCCAAGAAGAATCTGTAGTGAATCGCATATTGAAAAAGCACCAGCATGTGGATTTGATTTTTGGTACCCATAATATACATCGATTGCCTCATCTTGTGAAAGAAGCAATGTTTGGTAAAGAAAAGATTGTTGAAGTATGGTCTAAAGAAGGCGATGTGATTGAAAACCTTCCAAAAGCACGTAAAGGAAAAATAAAAGCTTGGGTTAACATTATGTACGGCTGTGATAAGTTCTGTACATATTGTATTGTTCCGATGACGCGCGGAAAAGAACGAAGCCGTCTTCCAGAAGATATCATCCAAGAGGTTCGCCACTTAGCTGCTCAAGGTTATAAAGAGGTAACATTATTAGGTCAAAACGTAAATGCCTACGGAAAAGATTTAGAAGGCATGACTTACGGTTTAGGAGATTTAATGGATGAGCTTCGCAAAATCGATATTCCAAGAATTCGCTTTACGACCTCACACCCAAGAGACTTTGATGATCGTTTAATCGAAGTTTTAGCTAAGGGTGGCAATCTGTTAGATCATATCCATTTACCGGTTCAATCAGGCAGCAGTGAAATTCTGAAGAAAATGAATCGGAAATATACCCGAGAATCCTATTTAGAACTCGTAAGAAAGATTCGTGCTGCAATGCCGAATGCGACGTTAACGACAGATATTATTGTAGGCTTTCCTAATGAAACGGAAGAGCAGTTTGAAGAAACGATGACTTTAATGGAGGAAGTAGGCTTTGAAGCTGCCTATACATTTATTTATTCGCCACGTGAAGGCACGCCAGCAGCTCGTAAAAAAGATAATGTGCCAGAAGAAGTGAAAAAGCAACGACTCTATCGCTTAAATGAGCTTGTTAACAAACAATCTGCGGCGTCTATGAAGAAGTATCAAGACCAGGTCGTAAAAGTACTTGTAGAGGGAGAAAGTAAAAAAGACCCAGATGTATTAGCAGGGTATACAGAAAGAAATAAACTTGTTAATTTTAGAGGACCAAAGTCTGCAATTGGGCAGATTGTAGATGTAAAAATAACAGAAGCAAAAACTTGGTCTTTAGATGGTGTAATGGTCGAAAATACAATAGGGGTGGAATAATGATGGCAGAATATACACGTAAACAAGTGCTCGATGAAGCAAAAAGACTTGCCAATATGCTAGCAAATACAGAAGAAATTGAGCGTTTTAAGCAAGTCGAAGCGAAAATAAATGAAAATAAAAAGGTCCAGCGATTAATTACTAAAATTAAAGCTTTACAGAAACAAGCTGTTAATCTACAGGCTTATGAAAAGCATGAAGCTTTAAAAAAAGTAGAGGAACAACTGGATATCTTTCAAGAAGAAATTGACGCTATTCCTGTAGTACAGGAATTTAAAGAGACCCAAGTCGTTGTCAATGATGTCTTGCAGTTAATTACAGCTACGATTGCAAGAGAAGTTACGAACCAAGTGATCGAATCTACAGGCGGCGATTTATTATCCGGAGAAACAGGGTCGAAAGTAAGAACGAAATCAGGCTGTAGCCATTAATGAGAAGGACAGTGGATGTTATAATCCCTCTGTCCTTCTCTACATTTGAACGAAGCCAATTGCCATCCGTTTATCCCATATATAAGGTGCTGTAAGACTCCCGCTTCAAGAGTTGGATATCTGTACTGCAGCAAGTCTAAGTGAGAAATAGCAGCAGCTAAATGCCCGATTCGTTCCTCTAACAATCAGTAGGGGATGAAGAAACCCCCACGGATGGAAGCTTCATTTTATATGCTTTTACCTATTCCTTTTCTATTTTTCCTGACCCACTATGCACTTTAGGTATTTGTCTTGCATAAAATGACTATGAAAAAAGAGGAGGTAAAAGTAATTATGTCTTTTTTAGAAAAAGAATATAGAGAGATCATAACGAAAGCGGTTTGTGGTAAAGGTCGTAAGTTCTCACAAGCAACCCATTCCGTCACACCATCACATAGACCTTCAAGTATACTAGGTTGTTGGGTAATTAATCATCTGTATAACGCAAAGATAAAATCAAAAGATACCGTAGAAATAAATGGCAGCTATGAAATTAATATTTGGTATTCGTATAATGACAATACAAAAACAGAAGCTATCACGGAGCGAGTAACATACAGTGACAAAGTACCATTGTCAGTCAAAGACGAAAATTGCCTGAACGATGATTTTGATGTTATTGCCAAAGTCATTCAACAGCCCAATTGCTTGAATTGTACAATTGAGAACAAAGGGCATAAGATAGCGGTAGAGATTGAAAGAGAGTTTATTGTCCAAATTATTGGTGATACGAAAATTGCAGTTCGTGTAGATCCAAAGCGGGAACATGTAGATGATGACGATGATGAAGTTTGGGATGTAGAGCTGACGGATGATGAGCTGGAAGAAGTAGAGCCAGACTTTTTAAATAAAGATTAACCAGATTACGAGGAGAGGCTTCCTCGTAATCTTTTTCTTTCTAGTGCGGATTCAAATGTTTCGAATTTCTTCCTACGATAATCTACAGCAGCTCAAATCTAAAGGAAGGTCGACTAAAAATGGGCTCGCTGCATCTGTTGCAGGGGCGAGTGAGATATTCTTCAAAAAACTGCTTATAGTACTGAAACATGATGCGAAAAACGGCTTCTAAATTTCCAATTCATTTGACTATCTTTTAAAGGGAAATTCCCCTATGAAAATTTCACCTAATCTCGTTAGACCTACCGTTTATACGTCATTTATCAAGTGCTTTCGCTTTTTCCCAATTTTGTTTACAATCATCATACTAAATTTTGAAGCAACAAGCGCTTCAAAAAGAATTCATGGGATAGACATACTATTGGATTAATCGAAAGTAAAGCTGAATGTGTGCTATAATAGCAGAAGAATATTTTACGGTTTTTTTGGAGGACAAAACATGGCAAAGCAAACACCAATGATGAAACAATATCTTAGCATAAAAGAAGCATATAAGGATGCATTCCTATTTTTTCGCTTAGGCGATTTTTATGAACTGTTTTTTGATGATGCGGTTCAAGCTGCAAGGGAGCTGGAGATTACACTAACAAAACGGGATTCAGGTAGTCCGAACCCTATCCCTATGTGCGGTGTTCCATATCATTCTGCTGAAAATTACATAAAAACCTTAATAGAAAAAGGCTATAAAGTAGCTATTTGTGAACAAGTGGAAGACCCGAAAACAGCCAAAGGTGTAGTAAAGCGGGAAGTGATTCAATTAATTACACCTGGTACAGTGATGGAAAAGACGATGCTAAACGAAAAAGAGAATAACTATATTGCTAGTTTGTCTCATTTTGATACGAGCTATGTTCTTGTCTATAGTGATTTGTCTACGGGAGAAAATCAGCTGGTAGTTATTGAAGATGGTTGGGACGGCGTGATTCACGAATTATACAATCAACCTATTAAAGAAATTGTTGTCTCGTCTCAATTGCCCGAGGACTTACAAAAACAGTTGAAATCGAGGCTGCATGTTACTCTTTCGTATCAGGACGAGGTTACGTTCAATGCGGAATATCGGAATTTATGCGAAAATCTCCATGATGAAAAACTATTAACGGCATTTAGCAGATTATTAAATTATATACAGCATACCCAAAAGCGCTCGCTCGGTCATATGCAGCAAGCAAAAGTGATAGCACTTCAGCATCATTTATCCTTAGATATGTATTCCAAGCGTAATTTAGAGCTTACAGAAACATTAATAAAAAAGGAAAAGTATGGCAGTTTACTATGGGTGCTTGATAAGACAGTTACGGCAATGGGCTCGAGAATGTTAAAAAAATGGCTAGAACGGCCACTTTTAAATGCTCGCGAAATTGAGAAGCGACTTAATATTGTGGAAGGGTTTTATAGTCAGTTTATGGAACGGGATGAATTAAGAGAAACGTTAAAATCGGTTTATGACTTAGAAAGGCTTGCTGGAAGAATTGCATTTGGTAATGTAAATGCACGTGATCTGCAACAACTTAAAAGCTCTCTACAAAAGATTCCAGCCTTAAAACAGCTTTTACTACAATTTTCCCAGCCAGAAATGCGGCAATTAGCTAAGCAAATTTATATCGATCCAAAGATTGTAGATATACTTCAAACAAGTATTGTAGAGGACCCGCCGATCTCGATAAAAGAAGGCGGAATTATTAAAGATGGATATAACGAGCAACTAGATACGTATCGAGATGCTTCTAGAAATGGTAAGCAGTGGATTGCTGAGCTCGAACAAAAAGAAAAGCAAGCAACAAATATTAAATCATTAAAAATTGGTTATAATCGTGTATTTGGTTATTATATCGAAGTAACAAAAGCCAACTTGCATTTGCTTCCTGAAGGACGCTACGAAAGAAAACAAACGTTAACGAATGCTGAAAGGTATATTACACCAGAGCTAAAGGAAAAGGAACAGCTAATTTTAGAAGCGGAAGAAAAAAGTGTTGAATTAGAATATCAATTATTCATTGAAATTCGTGAGCAGATGAAGACGTATATTCCTGAGTTACAACGGTTAGCAGAAGTGGTGAGCTATGTGGATGTGCTACAAGGGTTTGCAACCGTTAGTGAGTCCAATAATTATGTTCGCCCTACATTTGATCGCAAGAAATTGCGCATTAAACAGAGCAGGCATCCGGTTATTGAGCAAGTCATGGATGACGGAACGTTTGTACCTAATGATATTGCATTAGATGAGCACAGTCATATTTTATTAATTACAGGACCTAATATGTCAGGGAAAAGCACGTACATGCGCCAATTAGCGTTGACTGTCATTATGGGGCAAATAGGCTGTTTTGTCCCATGTGAATCTGCACAGCTTCTCATTTTCGATCAAATATTTACACGAATTGGGGCGGCAGATGATTTAGTTGCTGGTCAAAGTACATTTATGGTGGAAATGTTAGAAGCGAATCATGCGATAGCCAATGCGACCGAGCAGAGTTTGATATTATTTGACGAGATCGGGCGGGGGACGAGCACATACGATGGAATGGCGTTGGCGCAAGCGATTATTGAGTATATTCATAATCATATTCAAGCAAAGACGTTGTTCTCGACGCACTATCATGAATTAACGGATCTAGCTAACACATTGCCTAATTTAAAAAATATTCATGTTAGGGCTGAAGAACACGAGGGAAATGTTGTATTTCTTCATCAAATTAAAGATGGACCTGCTGATCAAAGCTATGGTATTCATGTAGCGAAGCTTGCTAATTTACCGTCAAGCTTAATCACTCGTGCTAGTAAAATATTAATGGAACTCGAAGGCACTAGTCAATCTGAAGCTGAAACGAAGGCAGAGCAAGCAGCATCTACCGAACAAACTGGGCAGCTATCTTTCTTTACGGAGGAAAAACAGCAACATCAACCAGTGTCAAAATCAAATAATCATGACGATAAAGTAATACAAGAACTAAAAGACTTAGATTTATTTACTTTGACCCCGTTGGATGCGATGAACGTTTTGTATCAATTACAGAAAAAGGCTCGTAAATAGTTGAATTGCTTTATCCTTAGCGTGACATCATGATGTATGGTGGTAGTATTTCCAATCCGTAAATAAAACAGACGACGTTGAACCGAAATTTTGCAGTAAAGGAGTTGTTTGCATGCGTATTATGCAAATGCCGGATGCACTCGCTAATAAAATTGCAGCTGGAGAAGTTGTGGAGCGGCCAGCATCGGTTGTAAAAGAGTTGGTAGAAAATAGCATCGATGCAAACAGCACATGGGTTAAAATCGATATAAAAGAAGCGGGATTACAGGAGATTAAAGTGACAGACAATGGAGACGGCATGTTAGAAGAAGATTGCGAAACGGCATTCTTACGCCACGCGACAAGTAAAATAAAAAATGAGACAGATTTATTTCATGTTCGTACACTTGGTTTCCGTGGCGAGGCGCTTGCCAGTATAGCTTCTGTTAGCAAACTAACTGTCCAAACATCTACTGGAGAGCATGCAGGTACTAGTTTAAGCTTAGAAGGTGGTAAACTGATCCAAAAACAGAAATCAGCAGCGAGAAAAGGGACCGAAATAACTGTGAGCGAGTTGTTTTATAATACGCCTGCACGTTTAAAGTACATGAAAACCATTCATACGGAATTAGGGCATATTACAGATTTGTTAAATCGCCTAGCGTTATCCCATCCAGAAGTAAGGTTTGAAGTGACACATAATGGAAAGGGAATCTTTAAAACAGCAGGAACAGGAGATTTATTACAAGTCATTTCCCAAGTATATGGAATGAACGTAGCGAAGCAAATGCTGCCGGTGAACCATGAAACGCTTGACTTTTCCATAACTGGTTACATTGCCAAACCGGAAGTAACCCGAGCTTCTAGAAATTATATGTCGACGATTATTAACGGAAGATATATAAAAAGTATTGCTTTAAACAAAGCGATTACCCAAGGGTATCATACTCTGTTGCCAATTGGGCGTTCTCCTATTGTTGTTCTTGCTATTCAAATGGATCCAATTTTAGTTGATGTCAATGTGCATCCAACAAAATTGGAAGTGCGCTTCAGCAAAGATAAGGAGTTATTTCAAGCGATTGAACAAACTATTAAGGATACGTTTCGAGCAGAAACCTTAATTCCTGAAATAGAACGAAAGCCTACACCTAAACCGAAGTCGTACCAAAATAGCTTTGATTTTACACCATTAAACGCAGAACCGTCTAATAAGCAGTGGAACTATCCTGCTGGCGTTCGCGAGCCCGGTGTTGCAAATAAATCTGCGGCAGACCTGAATAAAGATCTCTTGAAGCAGGAAAATGTTTATGAGACCACCGGCGACGAAGAGATAGAACCTTACTCCGTGCAGCGTACAGAAATGCAGCAAATGCACGAACAAACAGATACAGATGAGCGAACAAATACAAATGAACAAACAGCGGAACAAGTGAAAACAGAACAAGCTGCCCCACGCGTTCCCATAATGTATCCAATTGGGCAATTACAAGGTACTTATATATTAGCGCAGAATGAAAATGGGTTGTATATGATTGACCAGCACGCTGCACAAGAGCGTGTAAAGTATGAATTTTTCAAGCGAAAGCTAGGTCAGCCGATGAATGATTTACAGCAGCTATTCATTCCGCTAACGTTTGAATTTTCCAAGGAAGAGGCAATCTGGGTTGAAGCATATAAAGAAACGTTACAAGCTGCAGGACTATTCTTTGAAGCGTTCGGTCAGCAAACGTATGTTGTTCGCTCACACCCGAGTTGGTTCCCTGCTGGTCAAGAAGAAGCTATTATCCGTGAAATGGTCGAACAGGTTATGAAAGATGAGAAAATTGATGTAGAAAAAATTCGTGAAGAAGCTGCGATTTTAATGTCTTGTAAACGATCCATTAAAGCAAATCATTATTTGAATCACGATGAAATGACGCAGCTATTGGAACATTTGAGGCAAACGACAGATCCGTTTACTTGTCCACATGGAAGACCGATTATAGTTCATTTTTCAACCTATGAATTGGAGAAAATGTTTAAACGGGTTATGTAATATGTATAAAACAGCTTCCATTTTGCCATACTATGGAAAAATGGAAGAGGTGCGTGTACAGTGGAGAATCAACAACTCATTAATTTTCTAAATCAATTGCTTTCCAATCAATTTGTGCTATATGTGAAGTTACATCGATATCATTGGTTTATTCAAGGAAGAAATTTCTTTTCTCTTCATGAACAGTTTGAAAATATGTATGTGGAGGTAGCTGACGATATCGATGAAATAGCCGAGCGTATTTTAATGATTAATGGTAAACCTTTAGCTACAATGGTAAAATATTTGAAAGAAGCAACACTGGAAGAAGCAAGTGCCGATGATGAAGAACAGGAAATTATCCAGCAGCTGCTTCATGACTTACAACAAATGACAACGGAAATTCAAAAGGAAGGGTTACCAAAAGCCGTGAAACTGGAAGACAGTCCTACGGAAGATTTGCTTATCGGCTTACAAGGTAAGCTTGAAAAATATATTTGGATGCTAAAAGCATATTTAAAACAGTAACGTAGTCAAATTAGGGGAATATGAATGAAAAATAAAGTCATTGCTATTGTTGGACCAACTGCGGTAGGCAAAACAAAGTTAAGTATTGAGATAGCGAAACATTATGATGGTGAGATTATTAGCGGGGATTCCATGCAGATATACAAAGGTATGGATATTGGTACTGCGAAGGTCACTTCTGATGAAATGCAGGGGGTCCCCCATTATATGATTGATTTGAAACATCCGGATGAATCGTTTTCGGTTGCAGATTTTAAGCAGTATGTTGCACATTACATAGAAACGATTTCAGCCAAACATAAGCTCCCGATATTAGTTGGCGGAAGTGGTCTATACGTACAGGCTGCCCTTTACAACTATAACTTTTCAACGTATCAGCGCAATGACGAAGTGGTTGCAAAACTTAATAAAGAAATAGAGACAAACGGCATAGAACCTTTGTATAAACGGTTACAAGCATTGGATCCGCTACAGGCTAAAAAAATCCATCCGAACAATCATCGTCGTGTAGTACGAGCATTAGAAATCTATGAAACAACAGGAAAACGAATGTCAGACTACGAGCAACAGCAAGATAAACAGTCACCATATCATTTGAAAATCATTGGATTACAAATGAATCGAGCTGAACTTTATGAACGGATTAATCAGCGTGTAGATATTATGATAGACAAAGGGCTTGTGGAAGAGGTTTATCGGTTGTATAAGTGTGGTTATGCGAATGAACAATCCATGCAAGCAATTGGATATAAAGAATTTATTCCCTATTTCACCGGGGAAATACCATTAAATGAAGCGATTGCTACATTAAAGCAAAATTCAAGAAGGTATGCCAAAAGGCAATATACTTGGTTTCGCAATAAAATGGATGTAGCTTGGTATGATGTTTCATCTGGAACCATTGATGAAAAATTAAGAAATATTTTAGCTGATCTTGCAGGATTTACTCAGAGCTAGGTCGAACTAATTATAATATAGATAGAAATGAGGAGGAAGTAGAATGGCACAATCTGTGAATATTCAAGACCAATACTTGAATCAGCTTCGGAAAAACCGTATTTCTGTAACAGTTTTTTTAACAAATGGATTTCAGTTAAGAGGGGTTATTAGAGGATTTGATAATTTTACGGTTTTAATTGAGACGGATGGCAAGCAGCAATTAATTTTTAAACATGCAATTTCTACCTTTTCACCAGCCAAAAACGTCGAGCTGGAAAAGGAGTAAACATAAAAAGCGGGTGCATGCGTGCACTCGTTTTTTCATCGTATAGGAAACTATAAAATGAGGTGCTTGTGGATAACGAAATAACCGACTAGTCACGTCCGGCGCAAGCGCCCAGCAACTATGCGACTTTAGAAATGCGCCCTACGATAAGGCCTCATCGGTTCGCGGCAAAGAGGAAGGTCGACTAAAACCGGGCTTGCCGTCCGACGTCGGCATACCCCTGTTTTAGTGGCATGATTCCTAAATCTTTAGTTGATTCGTTCCATTCGCTACGTTGCTAAACGGGCGCTTCCCGCCTTTGTTCTCGTCTAAAATGGGCAAATGTCACACCTTTTTATTTGTAGCGTATACTAATGTAACTGAGGGGTGATAATATGGAAACACAATTAATAAGCAATCGAAACGGGCAAGTAAATATTATTTTAAAGGAGAAAAGCACCTCCCATTTGGCGTATACAGACCAACGAGTATCGAAAAAGAAAAATCCATTTAATCATATTGATGAAGCATTTGCTTCGTTTGTAGGTATGAAGCAACTAAAAGAACGAATTAAAGAAATTTATGCAACGGTTGTAATCAATGAAAAGCGAAAAGAGCTTGGCCTTATGAATCACCAGCAAGTATTGCATATGCTGTTTAAGGGGAATCCAGGTACAGGTAAGACAACAGTTGCAAGAAAGCTGGCTAAGCTATACTATGATATGAATCTTCTCTCCAAAGGGCATTTTATTGAAGCGGAACGGGCAGACTTAGTAGGTGAATATATAGGCCAAACAGCTCAAAAAACACGTTCCATTGTGCAAAAAGCACAAGGTGGCGTTTTATTTATTGATGAAGCCTATTCATTAGCACGTGGCGGTGAGAAAGATTTCGGCAAAGAAGCAATTGATACATTAGTAAAGCATATGGAAGATCATCAGCACGATTTTGTATTAATCCTAGCCGGCTATCCTTACGAAATGGAACGATTTTTGACATTGAACCCTGGGTTAGAATCCAGATTTCCGTTTATTTTGGATTTTCGTGATTATGAAGCGGGCGAATTACTATCGATTGCGAAACGGATGGCTACAGACCGTGAATACCAGCTTACTAGAGATGCGGAGCTGGAATTAAAAGCCCATTTAATTAAAAAAACGCGTGCGTACAACCGAAATTTTTCCAATGCCCGCTATGTTCGTAATATTATTGAAGCCGCTATCCGTATGCATGCAGTGAGATTACTGGAAAAGGAGCATTTTTCAGCAGACGATCTTATTTACTTAACGATTAAAGACTTGCAATTAAAACCAAATTAGCATACTTATACAATTTTATGTATGGATGTGATACAGAGGGGAGCTGTCACATTGGTGAATGCCCCTCTCTGCTTATAGGTGGAAAACCTTATTTATGAAGCTTTCCTCCTCTCTTTGTAGTAATTAGATAGATTACTGGCATTCATGTTGAATAGTTCCCTTAAAATGATACTGTTACCTAAAATAGAATTATTGTTCGAAAAAATAAGCTCCATTATGAAAAAACTTTGTTGTTGGGCATTTGCTGAGTGATTTGATATGATAGGTGGGGAAGATCGCAATTAGGAAAAGAAAGAGGTTCTGTTTGTGGCAAACGAAAAAGTAATAATAATAGCAGTAAAGCAACAAAAACAGACTAACGTTCATTTTGAATCTTCACTTGCGGAATTACAATCATTAAGTAATACTGCTGGTGGAGATGTCGTTCAAATATTTACTCAAAACAGAGAAAAAATGAACCCTGCTACATACCTTGGTTCTGGAAAAATAGAAGAAATAATAACTTCCGTTCAGGAAAATGATGTAGATTTAGTAATTGCCAATGATGAGCTTTCACCTATCCAACTTCGCAATTTAAGCATAGCATTAGGAGTCCGAATGATTGATCGCAGCCAATTGATCTTAGATATTTTCGCTCAGCGGGCTCGAACGAAAGAGGGGAAATTACAAGTAGAACTGGCTCAGCTGGAATATTTACTGCCAAGGCTACGGGGCCAAGGGACGGAATTATCCAGACTAGGAGGGGGAATTGGAACGAGGGGACCAGGTGAAACAAAGTTGGAAACAGATCAACGCCATATCCGCAGACGAATCCATGACATAAAACAGCGTTTGCAAACGGTAGTTAAACAGCGGGAACAATACCGTAAACGAAGAAAGACAAATGATGTAGTGCAAATTGCTATTGTTGGTTACACCAATGCAGGCAAATCAACGCTGTTTAACCGACTTACCAACAGTGATTCATTAGAGGAAGACCAACTGTTTGCGACACTTGATCCACTGACAAGGCAGATTCAATTACCCTCTGGCATGAAAGTATTAATTACGGATACAGTCGGATTTCTGCAAGATTTGCCTACATCTTTGATTGCTGCTTTTAAGTCGACCTTAGAAGAAGTGACAGAAGCTGACTTTCTCATCCATATGGTTGATGGCTCTCATCCGGATTTAAATCAGCAGCAGGATACCGTTTTACGTTTATTAAAAGAGCTTCAAGCTGATACAATTCCAATGCTCACTGTCTATAATAAGAAGGATCTATTCGAACAGGATGTTATTCCAATGAATCACCCATATATGTTTATGACTGCACATCGTGAAGCAGATATACAGCAGCTACTACGTAAAGTAGAAAATCTGTTAAAAGCGGAATGGCAATTTTATTCTTTGTCCCTTTTGCCAGACCAAGGGAAATTATTGCAGCAATTAGAGCAAGATACCATTATCGAATCAAAGCTATTTCTTGAGGAAAAACAAGTATACAAGATAAAAGGATATATGCGAAAAGATATCCCATTAAATCGACTATTAGAGGAGTAACTACATGATAGACCAACTAGCAAAACAAGCAGAAGAGGATTGTAAACATCAACATGCAAAGATTAATGCAGTGGTTGAGAAAAACCAAAGGCGTGTATTGCAAGCATTTCAAAATCACCGCGTAAGTGACAGCCATTTTCAGTCAACAAGTGGTTATGGGTATGACGATTTGGGACGCGAAGTACTGGAAAATGTTTATGCTACGGTGTTTGGTGGGGAAGATGCATTAGTTAGACCGCAAATTGTTTCTGGTACGCATGCGATTACAACGTCGCTGTTTGGTATTTTACGACCTGGAGATGAACTATTGTACATTACCGGGAAGCCTTACGATACATTGGAGGAAGTAATTGGTATTCGAGGAAGAGCAGCAGGTTCTTTACGTGATTTTCGTATTAGTTATCAGCATGTAGAATTATTAGAGGATGGAGCGATCAATTTTCAAGCAGTAAAGCAAGCGATGAATGAGAATACTAAAGTAATTGGCATTCAGCGTTCCAAGGGATATGACGATAGACCATCGTTTACAATTGCAGAAATAAAAGAAATGGTGAACTTTGTTAAATCCATTTATTCTGATGTAATTGTATTTGTTGATAATTGCTATGGCGAATTTGTCGAGGAACTCGAACCGCCACATGTAGGTGCGGATTTAATCGCTGGTTCCTTAATAAAAAATCCTGGCGGTGGAATTGTCCGAGCAGGTGGTTATATTGTTGGAACAGAAGCTTTAGTCCAGCAATGTGCCAATCGCTTAACTGCGCCTGGACTTGGTAAAGAGACAGGCGCAACATTTCATGTTTTACAGGAAATGTTTCAAGGCTTTTTCCTTGCTCCTCATATTGTCGGTGAGGCTCTTAAAGGTGCGGTATTTACTTCAAGACTTATGGAATTGGCTGGATATACAACATCGCCACATTATGAGGTAAACCGTACAGATTTGATTCAATCTGTCACGTTTTTGGACAGGCAAGAAATGATTACATTTTGCCAAGCAATACAAGAGAACTCACCAGTAAACGCTTATGTAAAACCGTATCCGAGTGAAATGCCAGGATATGAAGACGAAGTGATTATGGCAGCAGGAACATTTATTCAAGGCGCAAGTATTGAGTTATCTGCTGATGGACCGTTACGTCCTCCATATATCGCCTTTGTCCAAGGAGGTCTAACGTATGCACATGTGAAGATAGCTATTACGGAAGCACTGAGAAAGTTACAGCAAAGATGATGAAATAACAAGTTATAAATGGAAAGCCTAGTGCTCAAATGGAACCGAGCAACATGTGGAGAGACATAAGACTCCCAATGCTGGGAGCCTGAGGAGTATTAAAGGAGGATATCGGGTTAGAGTTTTCCGTAAACTATTACAATGTTTGATCCATGAAGTTTTAATTAGAACAAACCGATTTATCCTGTGTATAAGAGGTGCTGTAAGACGCTTCAGGAGTTGGATAATTTATACTGCTACAATCTAATTGGTAACAGCACCTAAATGCCCTGTTTCGTAAGGCTTTTATTAGGTATACCATTACGGCACTAACAAGCCGTGGGAGATGAATGAAAGCCCTACTGATTGAAGATTCACTTTATCCGCTCTGTTATTTATAGAATTTGGAGTGGCTATGTTTAGCTTAAACATGAGTAACAATAGTTTGGATAAATGCAGAAAGAACGAAAAGACCTATCTAGTTTCCAAATAGTAATATAAAATTTCATTGGATTATTCACGAATTTGTATCCGTAAATATTTTTAGCTTCAGGGGTTTTAAATAAAACAGTTAGCTGAGTTATTGAAGAAACTCGCCATTAAAAAACTACTTTTCACGGTTTAAGAGATACACATACATCATTTGATTTGCTCAAGGCATGATTAGGTGCATTTACTTCAAAGAGATTAGGGGATATATATTCATAAGACACAAAATTATTATCTGGAATTAATGCCAGAAAAAAAGCTCCAGCAAGATGCCGATGCTTTAAGCCTAGTAAGTGCTTTGTAATATTTTTATCGATTTGACCAAAAGGCTCTTGTAAACGTTGGTATATCAACAATCCTATTAACGTTTTGAGAAGCGCACGAATAGACATTTCTTGATCATATAGCGTTCTATACGTGCTTGTCAAATGCGGGTAAGATGTTTGTCGCTCATAACAGCACCTCCGTGTATGTGTTAGTGTGGCTACTTACATTTTACACGAAACAGTTATGATATAAGAATAGCTTTAGTTAGCCTAATTGAATTAGCCTGTTACATATACTTGAAACGGTAAAGTCATGGGTAACAATAACAATTGTTTTACCGTTCTGATGAAGTTGTTTTAAGATGTTTAGAATTTCATCACGATTCGTAGCATCTAACGAACCCGTAGGCTCGTCTGCTAGAACTAATTCAAACGGTTTTAATAACATCCTAGAAATGGCTAAACGCTGCTGTTCTCCTCCTGAAAGTTCATATACTTTCTGATTTAGCTCTAAATCTAATCCAGTTTGAGCGAGGACTTCTTTTTTTAGTTTTTCCTTTTCCTTCTTTGTTTTTTTAGAATATACCAAAGCCACATCTAAGTTTTTGCTAATTGTTTCATTATCCATTAATGCATAGTTTTGAAACAAATAAGCTAGCTTATGACGTAATATTTCAGTAACTAGCCGTGAATGACGAAATGGGTTTTCTGTTCCGAACAAGTGGAATTTACCGCTATCAGGCTTTTCCAATAAACCGATAATGTTCAATAATGTTGCTTTACCGCTGCCGCTTATTCCAGTAATAGCCAGAAAGTCACCCTGATCAATAGTTAATGAAAAATTTTGTAATATATTTTTATTTCCATAGATTTTACAAATGTTTTGTAGTTTGCAAATTTCCCCCAACATTTCTCCTCCCTCCATTAACTAAATTATCTGGTAAATATCTTTCGCTTATTGAATCTTATAGGCTGTTTCGCAAAACCATTATTGTTTAATAATGGCTACTGAAAAAGGTTGCATTATTTATTCACTTTGAATCACTTGTAAGCTATTTCTTTTTTCAATTATTATTATGGCGATTGCGGTTATTACTACTTCCATCATAAGCAAGATCATTACAATTATTAAAAACTCCCTTAGGTAAGGGACAATGAGACTAGTAAATGAATACAACTGGGAAATGTCAATAAATACGCTAATACATACAGACAAAAAGAATATAATCAATAACAACAAAAATGCGGATTTGTATGTGTTTATAAAATGAACACCGAACAAGCGTTTAATTATAAATTGTTTTGCGTATTTATCAAAATATATGAGCAAATTTTGTATCGTTAAAAAGATATAAATGCCTAGCATTCCTAATATCACCAATAATATACTTTTAATATCTTGATCTAGGCTTTCCAGTCTTTTATTTATGAATTCCTGATTTGTCCGTATGTCAATACTACTCTCCAATTTTAGACGTTCCAACTCTGACTCGATCGTCTTATATGTTGCTACGGCATCGTTATTTTTTAATTTTACTTTTAATGGATCTCCAAGCCCTTTTCCTAGTATACCACCCCGATAAGTAAAAAGATGATTTTTTTCAGTTTTTATGTGTATCACTGGATCTATAATTAAGTTGTTATTTTGGGAAGACACTTCCGGATTCATACTAAATACACGTTGGTCCTTTTGTATCCAGATGATCTTTAGCTCTTGCCCTTGATCCAATGCAAGATAAAAATCTCTTGAATCGTTAAAATAATCTAGGATTTCTTTTTCTTCGTGTTTATATTGTTCCGGAATCAAAATTATCCAATTTTTATCTGTTTCGTCTATCTGTATCTGCTCTCCGTCTGCATTATAAATAGGGGAGTACGTTAAAAAATTCAGGTTCACTATCATGGAAAAAATCCCTGCATAACCGCGATTTTGCCACAAGAACTCTTCTTCATACTCTGTAGCATCCACATATAGAGCCCCTTGACGGTTTAAAATGTTATATAATTCGGCAAAAGCCTGATCGCTTCTGGATAAATCCTTTTCCATCTCTTCTGGGCTATAAGCAGTTGTATATCCAGTATAGGCCTCAATCACACCATAATCATCTATATTATTCCATTCATCCAAATGTTTGAACATGTACTGTTCATCTTGTAATTTAGTATACTGGCTGATCACATCAAGACTAAGTAGAATAATAAATGTAGCAATAATAATTTTGCTAAGGATATTTAAAAAGAATACAACTTTTGTTTGCTTTTTATTTTTGATCATTTTATCTAATTGCCTTCCAGCAACATATGTATAACATATAGAAGATAAAACCGAGAGAATCAGATAAGCTAAAGCTAGCTGAGTTATGGAGTTTTTAATAAAAAAAACAGGGTGGCTTAAAAAAGCGGAAAAAACTAAGGATACTAAAGTTAGCGTTAACAGCATTGTAGTTAAAAGTTTCCCGATAAAAATCCACCAAATCTTGAAATTAGATATTCCGTGTAGTTTCATAACCCCGATTTTCTTCGATATTTTTAGAATGTAATACATCATTAGAAAAGCGGTCAAAATAAACATAAACTGCTTATTGGTATTTAAATTGGATAAATCCTTTTTTGGAAAAAACTCTTCTATTGGTTTTATAAAAGCTTCCGAAGGCTGTAAATCGGATATTTCAAATGTGATCTTGTCGGTTTTCGTTTGTTTTTGTACATATGTATTTAACCCATTAAGAAGACTATTTAGAAAATAATCTAGCTGCTTATCATCTTTTGTTTCAACAAAGTAACGTCCATATACAGGTAGATAATCGAATGATGTTTGCAATGATTTAATAGTAAGCTGCATATTTGGGTTAAATATGCGAATGTGACCAATCTGGTTATTGTTGTTTGTTTTAGTAGAAGATATATATAAATTACTGGCTTCATTCGATAAAATCTTTTCACCTTGAATTGGTTGTAAGAGATGATAAAATTTCGTCTTTGGGCTGGTTATCATTATATATTTGATATATTCAATTTGCTCATCTGGTCTGTAATATTGGGCACCGCGAAACAAGTTTACTTTTGTATCAAGTGCTGCTTTTTCCATTATTTCACTTACATCATCCGGGTTTTTTAAAGCTTTATGTTCCGGCATAAAAAATGGTTGAGCGAATTCTCTTTCTATCATCGCAATGTAGTTAATTTCTTGATTTAAAGTTTGCCAATATGAAATATAGGTAGTTATCAAAAAACAAAGTAAAAGTGCTAAAAATACCATTCTTTTCATTGGAAGGCTCCCATCAGAGTGGAATTGAGTAGTATCAAAAGGAGCGTTCATGGCACTTTATATTTTCGTTAGAACGCTCCACGATTTTATTAAAGTTTACAATTTGTATTCCAATACGCATAGCCTGTTAGATTCGTATTTTTACTCTTTTGGCTGGCATATGAA
This sequence comes from Virgibacillus pantothenticus, assembly GCF_018075365.1. Taxonomy (GTDB): domain Bacteria; phylum Bacillota; class Bacilli; order Bacillales; family Amphibacillaceae; genus Virgibacillus; species Virgibacillus pantothenticus. Next base: position 1,962,306 of record NZ_CP073011.1, on the reverse strand, counting down.
GTTTTATCTTTTTTTACACAAGATCGATTTGGAGTTTTTGCACCTAGCTGAGCTGAAGACCCGTGAGTTTTATTAGGATGCCAGTAATTTGACCATACTTTTTTTCTTTTCCATTTTAGAATCCCGCTAGTTTTTGTACCATATTCCCATGTGCCGCCGCCTACTTTTTTGCTTGCGAATACAGTAATAACTCTATCTTCTTTTAATTCTATTCCACCGCTATCTGCAAAAACAGGGACTCCGAAAGATAGTGCTAGTACTAGTGACAGAAAAGTGATAAGCACCCTTTTTTTGGAGTTTTGTTCATTTTATTCCCTCCTTCCCTTTCAGAAAATAAATAGTAAAATACGTGATGTTTAGATTTATAATTAGAGCGTAGCATATAGCGTTACTCTTGGCAATTGATATTCTGAAAAATCTGAAAAAATATAACTAATTGAGTTAGTGGCAACTTTTATGTCATATAACCTGACATCTAATTGACATGTTAGATTACATGACATATAATAAAAAAGTATTATGATTTAGGGGGTCATGAATTGAATGATAAGGATCGGCGTTCCATGCCTTTATTTGCTATCGGCATCGTAATGAAGCTTACGGAATTAACGGCTAGGCAAATAAGGTACTATGAAGAGCACGGTTTAATTCATCCTGAGAGAACAAGTGGCAACCAACGATTATTTTCTTTTAATGACGTTGATCGTTTGCTCGAGATTAAGGATTACTTAGATAAAGGTCTAAATATCGCAGGTATTAAGTTGCTATTAAATGAAGGAAAAACAAAGCAAGAATCACAAGTGAAAGATTCAGAATCATCCCAGATATCTGATAGGGAATTGAGGAGAATTTTAAGACAGGAATTAAATGAACCAGGTACTTATAGGAAAACCAACTTACGTCAAGGTGATCTTTCTAGATTTTTCACACGTTAAACTCGGTTCAAAATGTAACCTAAATTTCTTGTGAGCTTGAAGCACCAGAAGCAGCAAAATTATCTGGCAGCAATTGATAATCAAGTACTCTTTACATTTTGGTTCGTTTAGGGAAACAAATGGATATTAGTACGTGCCCAAAGTGGGAATAAAACGAACCAAACTATTCTATACCTGTCTAGTTTTGGGTGGTTTACATGAATAGCAGAACCACCTGAAACAAACCAACAAAGAATCGGTTGCGTTCATTTTCTGCCATTTTTGAAATTCACACTATTACTATCTATTTGTTTTCCTATTCAAATAAATAATTATTTATATAGGAGGACAAAGTATGGGAAGAACTTATACGAGAGAAGATGTAGTAAGACGCATTAAGGAGGAAAACGTCCGCTTTATTCGATTGCAGTTTACAGATATGCTGGGAACCATCAAAAATGTGGAAATCCCACTTAGCCAATTGGATAAGGCGTTAGATAATAAAATGATGTTTGATGGCTCCTCCATTGAAGGTTTTGTTCGCATAGAGGAATCTGATATGTATTTATACCCTGATTTAGATACATTCGTTGTTTTTCCATGGACATCAGAAAAAGGGAAAGTTGCTCGCTTCATTTGTGATATTTACAAAACAGATGGTACGCCTTTTGAGGGAGATCCCCGTTATAATTTAAAACGTAATTTAAAGAAAATGGAGGAGCTCGGATTTGATGCCTTTAATATTGGTACAGAACCTGAATTTTTCCTCTTTAAGCTCGATGAAAAGGGTGAACCCTCTATGGAACTAAACGACCATGGTGGCTATTTTGACCTTGCGCCAACCGATTTAGGGGAGAATTGTCGTCGAGACATCGTTCTTGAATTAGAAGAAATGGGCTTTGAAATTGAAGCTTCCCATCACGAAGTCGCTCCTGGACAACATGAAATTGATTTTAAATATTCAGATGCCGTAAAGCATGCTGATGATATTCAAACATTTAAACTTGTGGTTAAGACGATTGCCCGCAAGCATAATCTACATGCTACGTTTATGCCAAAACCACTATTTGGAGTAAATGGGTCTGGAATGCATGTCAACATGTCGCTATTTAAAAATGGCGAAAATGCATTTTACAATAAGGATGGCGATATGGGATTAAGTAAAACTGCTTTCCAATTTATCGCTGGGATTATTAAACATGCCGGTAGCTTTACAGCAATTACGAATCCAACCGTTAATTCCTATAAACGTCTAGTGCCTGGTTATGAAGCACCAAGCTATATTGCTTGGTCTGGCGCCAACCGAAGTTGTCTCATGCGTATTCCGAATTCCCGCGGTATTAGCACACGTGTAGAAGCTCGTAGTGTTGACCCTTCAGCGAATCCGTATTTAGCACTTGCTACTTTACTGGCTGCTGGGTTAGATGGGATTGAAAAGGAAATGACACCACCACCAGCTGTCGACCGTAATATTTATGTGATGTCAAAAGAAGAACGCGAAGAAAACGGCGTTCATGATCTTCCTAGCACATTAGCTGGCGCTTTAGAAGAATTAAAGAAAAGCGACGTTATTGTTAATTCGTTAGGTGAGCATCTATTCGAGCATTTTATTGAGGCAAAAGAAATCGAATGGGAGATGTTCAAAACACAAGTCCACCCTTGGGAAAGAGAACAATATTTGAGAACTTATTAATTACGGAAGCCCTTGGCACTGTTGGTGTCGAGGGTTTTTGGTTTTGTAATCAGGGTCATAATTTAATGGTTTCTTGGTGAACGCCCAGAGATTACCCAGAAAAATATGCATAAAAAATTATTCATCTAAAATACTACTCATATGATTTTCGAAGTCACTCATGCCTTTTTCTTTTATCCTAGTTAATCTTTCTTGGATTTCTTTTATTTCCCTACCTGCAAATTTTAGTTTTATTGTGAAGTTCTTGAAGTATAAAAAAGACGATCAGTAAAATTAAAAAGCTCCTCTTGGTTGAGGAGCATACGTGATGTAGGCAAAAATGTATAACTATTTACTTTTTTTCCTCTCTATTGATCCCCAAATAAAGTAAATCAATCCTAATATTAGAGCAATGCCACTTAGTATCAATAAATCATTTGGTACATATGATAAATGTGCTATAAAGTCATCTTTAGACCAGTTGTTAGCGTTTGCTCCTGAAATAGCTGCACTAATATATCGAGTACAATATAGGATTGTAGACATTAGAAGGAAAATAGAACCTATCATTATTTTATTCATAAATTTCTCCCAGCATATATTAAAATTATAACTCTATAAATTCCATTCTATATAATGTTGAAGCCCAGCGTATCTTTGGCCTGTAACTTAGACCAACATAGCTTTTCCTTTGAGATACCATTTATTCTTTCGGCTCGTTGATGTTACATTTGTATTTTTATTAGACTCATTTTCAAACCTCTTTTGATAGTGTTTCGTTTTTGTCAATTAATTCCTCCTCAGAAATTGGTTCATAATAAAAATCCATCACAGTTTCACCAGATTTTAAACTTTCGTAAAGAAAATCATTTTCTGTTTCTGGCTAACTTGATCAGCGTAGATATGTGGTGAAAACATATATCAATAAAAACTTAATTTTTCCTCTAATTAATTTTATTATTAACAATCTAACATTTTAATTGAAAAATTAAAACATATCCTTTGATTTGAAGCAAATGGTGTTATACAACTTCCATATTCTTAACTGTTTCTAATCTAAATAAATGTTGTGCAAAATTAATTGGATATTATAACAATTTATTTCTCAAGTGGATGTTTATACTCGCAATTATCTACATTTCCAGGAATTGTGGCAACAGCTATGTGGGATGTATGTAATTATAAAGCAAATAAAAAATATAGAAGTTGGATTATAGGAGGGAGACTTTGGAGAAGTTAACCACTTTGGATTTATAACTTATTTCATCAGAATTCCGTTTGTATTTTCTATAACTTGGGTGATTTTTGCATATATTCGAGCTGATGGTAGCTTGTCTAGGATTATTCCAATAATCGGAGTTTACTACATCCTTATGAGTATTTTGGGATATATAACCATTAAAAAAAATAATTCCATACTCAAATAAGGGAATGAAATGATGTTATTTATTATCGAAAATTACTTTAAAGCATAATCAGCCTCTTAAAAAAGCTGTTTTTGTTTTATTCAACATCAGGCGGCACAAACTTCATGTAATTCGTTCTCTATTGTTCTCAAACTCAACAGCCTTACGCACAAATACCTAGTACATATTTTTGCAGTCATTTCTCGCAATTGAACTGGCGTGCCAGCCAAATTTATTATTATGCTGCGGCTTGTATGTAGTTTTACCGATCCGTTTAATATTCAAGTGGTTACCGGTTGGATAGTTTTTTTATAGTGGCAGCTAAATCTTTTTCAATAAGTCTATGGCTTCGTCTGTAAAAACTGAGTGAAAATCAGGTTCATGCAAATAGTCGAAGTATTTCTGGTCATGTTTAAATACAGCTTTGACCAACTGCGTAGTTATAAAGCCTCTATAACTAGTTGTTTGAGTGATCAGGCCGTATTTTAGGAACAAGTGTTCTTATTGTAGGTGATTAACTAATGTTGATTAACCTCATGCAGTTATTGCCTACCCCTTTTTTAGTTAAAGGAATAGGCTATTATTATTAATTTGGGATGTTATTCAAGCTTTGGATTTGGACCATACTTATTTTCATTTGGTTCACTATCCAAAATTAAAAAGATAGTTAAAATAATCCAACCAACAAATGGAATGAATATGATAAAGTACCACCAGCCTGATTTACCTGTATCATGCAACCGTCGCACAGTAACAGCGAGTGATGGTAAAATCATAGATATATAGAATATTGTTAGTAAAAATGTTAATATACCTCCACCGATCCCCAGGTCAGCATCTGTGCTGCTTGTGCCATAGGCTGTTTGATCATCACTTAGTAACTCAGGGCTTACGAGTGACAGCAAAAGTACGGACGCAAAAAGAATTAACATGTAGACCAATGTAAACATCCAAAACTCTTTTCTTCTGGCACGTCCTCTAAATGTAGCATAATTTTTCAAGCATTTTATAAACCATTTCATACTTTTCCCTCCCTTTTTCAACAAAGAATTATATCATAATTTATCATTTCTTTAAATATTTAACTGAAATTCCATATTTTATGTCTCCTTGTATTCTCAATATCCTTTATGAGAAAATTAACAATCCAGGTAAACGGCTACAGTAACAAAGCAGACCGAAAACAAATACACTTTACTCGAGCAGATAGCGAAATTAAAAGTCTCTTCGCTATTTAGTATTGAAACAGATGATAGTATAGGAGGTTTTACGTGGAGTGTCGGGCATGATATCATTTTCTATGTGTGAGCCAATATCCTTTTCATATTAGCTGCTTGGCTCATAAATCATGCCCGCCGAGGCTCCATGTCAAACCGACTACGATTCTATCTTTTGGCTATGCTACCAACATTAAATAGCGAGGAGCCAATTAAAAGAACAAGGCGATTTCACGGATGAAGAATTCCACAAAAAAAGAGATACTAAAAGGATTTTTATCCCGACTTAAAAAATGTTGCTAGTTCATTAAAAAATTAAACATCAATCGATAAAAAGAGCCTGCTATTTAGCAAGCTCTAAACTAAAAATATTCACGCACAGATACGTCACAAAACACGCACATAAGAATGAAAAAGTAGGATAAATACTGAAAGACTAGCTGTATAAAACCCTATTAGAACGTATTTATTGAAAGCATATGAAAAGTAATAAAGTAAAGGGCATAATCAAAACACAAATCCACCCTAGGAAAGCGAACGGTATTTGAGAACTTATTAATAAGCAGAAACCCTTGGTAGTAATGGCGTTAAGGGGTTTTGTTTGTCCTGAGTGGAAGGTTGGATTTTCTGTAATAATTCGTATCATCATTGGATACGCAGTAAAATATATAAAAGAATGATTTGCTGCTGTATACAGAAGGGTACGATAATTTTCCCAGTCTAAAATTTAGGATGCAAATTAGAAAATAATTTCAAAATTTTAAAGCAAAGGTGGCAATTTGTCGGTGAACTTTCCAAGTTGATGAAAATGAGGCTTATGAGCTATGAACGCTTCATTTTGCTACTGCCAAGACTACCATCAACAAATGAAAAAGGTGATCTTAATCGTTACACTCTTTCCATATGCTAAATTTATTTAAGCTATGTATATTCAATATCTAAACACCAAAAAATAGAATCTCGAATAATATACTCTTGTAGTTCTCGAGAATTAACTTTATTTTTATTCACTCTCACTAACTGTTTCATTAGTTTTCTTTTATCTGCGTCAGATAGTAAATTAATTTCATCCTGCAACCAGACTGAATGGAGATAATATGGACTCCACTCTTTATTATCGAACGTAATAATCCAATCCGGCATTGGTATATAATTTTTAACTTTTTTAAACTTACTCTTATATAAATTTATTGCCTCTGCAATAATAATTATAATTTCAGAGTCGAAAATATCAGTTTCATTAATATGTAAGCACATATAAAACTCTTCAAATTCATCTTTTGCCTGAGCTTCCCAACGCTTAAAAACATCAATGAAGCTTAATACGATTTCACGCTTAAACCAATTGGGGATAAAATATCGCTCAACAAAGTTAAATATTTTTCTATATTCAACTCCGTACATTCTTAAAGAATTAATATCAAGCAAATTACTATCTTTTTTCCATTCCTCAAGCTGTTTTATTCTTCTTTTCCAACCTCTGATTTTTTTTAAGTGCATAAACATCTATCTCCTCTATCTTTTCTAGTGTATACTACAATATCGTTATGTATATGACCTCCTCGTAATCTATTTTATACGAGTAATGAAGTTTGTTTTAAGCCTTTACCAAACTGGAATATTGAATTTATCCATATATAAGTCAACTTTTCTTAAAGTCTTTTTTACACTATAGGAAAGTATAAAATTTTTTGGTTTATAGTATAAGAAAAACAAAAGGCTTTCGCCATTAGACTTGGCGACAAAGTTTTTCTAACCAAAATACTTCATATCTTGGTTAACTCCTGCTCTTATATTAATTGCTACAGCTAGTATACTGGCAAAACAGAACATTTAATGTTGTTGTCTCATACATCTCCTAACTACTGCAATATTTTACTTGAGTAATATTCAGAGAACAATAATAAATATAATTTTTACCGATGCTATCTGGAAATATGGTAAACTTTTAGTTCATAGCCACTGTCTATCTATTTCCTTACCTTTGCTGCGATAGCTTCGAATTGCTTTTATCAATACTTTTAACCGCCCGCCTAACATAATACTTTATTTATACACCATAACTAAATTTTCCGTCTATACGCTCACCTCATCGTTAAGTATGGAAAGAAGGTAAGTATCGGATAAACGGTGGGATTAAACTCTGCATATATATATGAAAACCGCTTCAATTTTTTTACATTAAATTTTTAAAACAATGATGTCGAAAACGGGAAATTCCTTTCATTTTATCGTATCATAGAAAGAAGGGAGGTGTAAGTGATGGAAAAATATACAATCACGTTCATTATGACGGACGGTACTGAAATTGTTACAGAAGAAGAGCGGGAAAGCAAAAATGATTTTTTCTTTAGTTTAAAACGATATGATTCCAAGTGGTACAAAAGCAAAAATACGATCATTAATTTGGATAATGTAAATAGCATTATTTTGAAAGCGCAATCAGACGAAGAATTGGTGGACTATGAGAATGAAAAGGAGCTTAGAAATGTTGTATGGTGACGGAGCACAAATAGTGCTTCGTTTTTTTCATAAGCATAAGATAAGAAAGCATAAAATGAGGTGCTTGGGTGATAAAGAAATAACCGAATAGCCACGTCCGGCTCCATCACCCAGCAACGAGGCAACTTTAGAAATGCGCCCTATGATAGTATCACAGACAATTTGCCAGCAGTGGAGAAATTTCAAGATGAAATAATCAAACAATTTTTCAAGTGGATGAACCGCAGAAGTCAGCGTAAGTCGTTCACATGGGAGAAGTTTCGGTTGTTATTTGCGTAAATATCCACTTCCGAAACCAAAGATAAAGGTTAACATTTACGAATTAAGGGAGCATATTAGCTATATTTTGTGAAAGATGTTGGTGAGGAGCCGTGTGCGTTAATTGCGCCCGCACGGATCTGTGAGGGGAGGGGACGGAACACAATCCCAAAGGAAAGGTTCCCTCCTACTCGACCTAAAGTCTTGGCGACAAGCCAAGTTTTTCTAAATTAAAATGATTTTTGAGGAAAAAAAAGAGGTAACGAAGGATACAAATCGACAATTGCAATCATATGTACATATGATGAACAGACATTTTTAATCCTCACGTGAAGTTACATCAAATATTACTTGATTCATTCAAAGAAGAAAATTCTGTGTTCCTTGCAAAATATCATTTTCTAGAATGCTTTTCAACGAAACATTAGAAGTGTCATACGCAATTCACAATTGCCCCAACACTAACATTCTTATGGCGCTCATTTATTGTAGAATCCACTAGCCCTTATATCTAAACATTTTAACATGTATATAAAAATGGACATATGGAAAAATGTTACGATGCGTTTGATGAGTTGTAAAGGTATAAAAAAGCAGTATAGATTGATGAATACGGGTTCATTAAGTTTTGTTTATTTATGAATAAACGCAAGTTACCGTCATATTATGATTAATGGATGACAAGGAAGGAGGATATTATGTTCACACAGTATAAATATTGGGAACCTTATATAAGCCCGTATGACCCATGTAAACCCATTAAAGTGAAAAGTTATGCTACGCCACCCCAATTATATATGGGATTCCAACCGTATGGATTAAAACAATTTAGCACTCCAAAAGAAGCACTCTGTCATGGTACACTTTGGCCTCAGTTATACAGTCCCTATCCTAACCCTCATAAAGGAGGCGAGCAAGGTGAATAAGCAAATGCCTCCCGAATACTATCAACTACTCGAGGAAATCCAAGCAAACGATTTTGTTCTGGTTGAGTTAAACCTTTATTTAGACACCCATCCAAATGATTATGAAGCTATTCAACAATATAACGAACTATCTAAAAAAACGATGCAGTTAAAAATGGATTTTGAAAAACAGTTTGGACCACTCATGCATTTTGGGAAAAGTTTTTCCGACTATCCATGGAATTGGAAAGACACACCTTGGCCGTGGCAAGTGTAGTAAATAGAAAACAATATCTAATGGTTAGGGGGAAAATCAAATGTGGTATTACGAAAAAAAGCTGCAATATCCTGTAAAGGTGAGCACATGTAACCCAATGCTAGCGAAATTTCTTATTGAGCAATATGGAGGAGCAGATGGTGAACTCGCTGCGGCACTTCGTTATTTAAATCAACGTTACACGATTCCGGATAAAGTAGTAGGACTGCTCAATGATATTGGGACAGAGGAGTTTGCACATCTAGAAATGATTGCAACGATGGTTTATAAATTAACAAAAGATGCAACTCCTGAACAATTAAAGCAAGCAGGTATTGGAGAGCACTTCGTAGATCACGACAGAGCGTTGTTTTACAATAATGCAGCGGGGGTACCATTTACTGCTACTTATATTCAGGCAAAAGGAGATCCGATTGCTGATTTATATGAGGATATTGCAGCGGAAGAGAAAGCAAGGGCGACATACCAATGGATTATTGATATGTCTGATGATCCCGATTTAAATGATAGTTTGAAGTTTTTACGGGAAAGAGAAGTTGTTCACTCGCAACGTTTCAGAGAAGCTGTAGAAATATTAAAGGAAGATAGGGATGCGAAGAAAATATTTTAAAATCAAATAGTTTGAATAAATAATAGCTATGGTTGAAGAATTAATATTAGCTAGCTGTTTCAGTATGGAAACAAGAACTGTAACTGGTTTCAGTTTTACAGGAATAAATGTAAAGATCATGAAATAACGAAAGAAAACGGGCTCTTTTATTAGGTACGAAGAATGGGGCAATTTCATATAGTATGTATTGTATGTACTATGGAAAGTGGGTGAGAATTTGTTTTATCATGTAAAAGAATTACAATACCATGCTAAACCTGAACGCCCCGACCCCGTCTATGCGAAGAAACTTCAAGAAATACTTGGCGGACAGTTTGGGGAGATATCTGTTATGATGCAATACTTATTTCAAGGGTGGAGTGTCAGGGGAAACGGGAAGTACAAAGACTTGTTAATGGATACAGGAACAGAGGAAATTGCGCATGTTGAAATGATAGCTACAATGATTGCAAGGTTACTAGATGGTGCACCGGATGTTGAATTAGAGGATGCAGCGAAGGATCCTGTAATTGCTGCGATTTTAGGTGGTTCCAATCCTCAGCAAGCGATTGTTTCTGGGCTAGGCGCGATGCCTGTCGACAGTGTTGGAAACAGATGGACAGCAAGTTACATCATTGCCAGCGGAAATTTATTAGCTGATTTTAGGGCGAATCTAAACGCGGAGTCACAAGGACGGCTACAAGTCGCTCGCTTGTACGAAATGACGAATGATAGTGGTGTACGCGACATGCTATCTTGGTTATTAGCAAGGGACACCATGCATCAAAATCAATGGTATGCCGCAATTTGTGAGTTGGAAGAGAAGGAGAATATCGTTGTACCAAGTACTTTTCCTAGAGAATTAGAAAAGCAACAAGTATCCTATACGTTGTTTAATTTTTCTCAAGGAGATGCGAGTGCCAAAGGAAGGTGGGCTCATGGAAGAAGTATGGATGGCTACGGATACTTTAATTATGTCGACAAACCAATTGCATTCGGTTCAGTTCCCCATCTAAAGCCAGCGCCAAAGTATATTTATAATACACCTTTATGGGCATTACGCACCTCGGATGATCCACCTGATCCACATACAATATAATTCGTAAATAGATAAAAAATATAACAGCGCTATACCCTTAAAAAAGGTAGTGCTGTTTGTTTTATGAGTAGGAATGGCCGCATACATTAAAAACTGCCGTTTGGCAGTTTTTAATGTATACTACGGTATAATCCAATAACCTTTCCTAAAATGGTCACGTTATCGTAAATGAGAGGCTCCATTGTTGCGTTTTCCGGTTGCAAGCGTATATGATCTTTTTCTTTAAAGAATCGTTTCACAGTTGCCTCATTTTCTGCTGTCATGGCAACAACAATATCACTGTTTTGCGCAGTGTTCTGCTGTTTAACAATCACCATATCGCCATCCAGAATCCCGGCTTCAATCATACTTTCTCCTTCAATTACTAAAACAAATAAATTATCATCAGGCCCAGCACTGTTTGCCGGTAATGGAATAAATTCTTCAATGTTCTCCACCGCTGTGATCGGCAAACCAGCAGTAACTTTTCCTATTACAGGTGCATAGCGAGCTTCTTCTTTTGGAATAGGGTTATCTTCTGCAAAATCCAAAATTTCAATGGCTCTAGGCTTGGTAGGGTCTCTTCTTATATATCCTTTGTCTTCAATTCTTGCTAAATGACCATGAACGGTTGAACTAGATGCTAACCCCACAGCCTTTGCAATTTCTCTCACAGATGGCGGATAACCTTTCTGCATTACTTCATCTTTTATATAATCTAAAATCATTTGTTGCCTTTTGGAAAGTTTAGACATGAATCTATCACCTCGCACATAAGATTAATTATCCTTAGTTTACCATTAGATAAAACGTTACGCAAACATTCGTTCGAAAAACGCTTGACAAGATCATATGTTCGCGTATAATGAAATTATACAAGCGAACAAAAGTTCTATTTCACGAAGGAGGGCTATTGGATGTTTCAAAAACTGACAAAAACAGATGTATTCTATCTTGTAGCTTTTGCATTAACATTAGGTTTCTTATATTATTCTATTGTAATGAGTTAATCATATAGAAGGAGTAAAAATTGTGAAAGCAGTAATTTACTGTCGGGTAAGCACTGATAAAAAAATACAAGAAACATCATTGGTTAGACAAAAGCAGGAACTGATGAAACTAGCAGCTGACTATCAATTTACGATTGTAAAATGTATCCAGGAACAGGAAAGTGGATATACGATAGATCGTGATGGGATTTTTCAATTACTTGAGCTATTTTCCGAAAAAAAGGCAGAATGTTTATTAATTCAAGATGAAACGCGTTTAGGGAGAGGAAATACAAAAATCGCTCTTTTTCATCAGTTACACAAATTACATATTCCTATATATACTACTTACCATGGTGGTGAATTGGAATTATCCGAGGCAGACTCCATGGTGTTGCAAATCGTCGGAATTGTAGAGGAATATCAGCGGAAAATACATAATATAAAAATAAAACGAGGAATGAACAAAGCCATTGCAGAAGGATATGATCCAAGCGTAAATCTATCCAATCGGCATAAAGCTCCGGGGAGAGAAAGAAAAAAATTCCCGATCGAAGAAGTGATAAGGCTTCGTCAAAACGGCTTAACATTTGCAGAAATTGCTGTTACGTTAAACGGGCTAGGCTATACTGTATCCAAAGCCACTGTTCACAGAAGGTATCAGGAACACCAAAAAGAACTGAATTAACTGTTATTTATTAAAAATCCAAGTGGCTTTAGTCATGTAGTTGAATCCGCGGATGACATATATTAAATGAAATAGAGTTAATTACCTCTATGAAAGAATGGAAGACCTCTGGTTCAAAAAGTAAAAGGCATCAATGAGCATGAATAAAGTTAAGAGCACGGGATTACAATGCGTCAAAACTTGTCAGACTCGACTCAGACAAGTTTTTTGCACTTGTCTTTTTTCTGTGTTAGTGTAAATAAATCCAAGCCATAAAAGTATCTATTTTATCACGACGAAATCTATTGTAAAATAAAACGAAATAGATATATATTTATGATGCATTGGAAAATAAGAGAATTAGCAATTTGCATTTAGGGAGGTAAAGTAATGCTCTCAAAAAATAAAATAGAACGAATCAATCAGCTTGCAAGAAAATCAAAAGCGGATGGTCTTACTATTTCCGAACAAAATGAACAGAAACAACTGCGACAGGAATATTTACAAGGTGTAAGACATTCTTTTAAGAATCAGTTTAAAACGATGAAAGTAGTAGATCCTGATGGAAATGATGTGACACCAAAAAAAGTAAAAGATTTACAGAAGAAGAACAAAAATTAGCGAATGAGCCTATTTTGTTATAAGTGCATGGTTTCACTTGTGGCAAAGTAGGTTTCATTATAGAATGGAGATAGTTATGATTTACGAAAGGGGCTAACTTTAATATGGCAAGTACGATCGAACAACAATCTATTAATACAATTAGAACATTATCTATTGATGCTATTGAACACGCAAATTCTGGACATCCTGGGCTTCCGATGGGCGCAGCGCCAATGGCCTATACGTTGTGGACAGACTTTATGAACCATAACCCGAAGCATTCGAAATGGTTTAACCGGGATCGGTTTGTTTTGTCTGCAGGACATGGATCTATGTTATTATATAGCTTGCTTCATTTATCAGGATATGACGTATCTATAGATGATTTAAAATCATTCCGTCAATGGGGTTCAAAAACGCCAGGCCATCCTGAAGTTCATCATACTGATGGGGTAGAGGCAACGACTGGTCCTTTGGGACAAGGTATCGGTATGGCTGTCGGTATGGCTATGGCAGAAGCTCATTTAGCTGCTAAATTTAATCAAGCGGATTTATCGATTGTCGATCATTACACATATGCGTTAGTTAGTGATGGCGATTTAATGGAAGGAATTTCTCATGAAGCTGCTTCTCTAGCAGGGCATTTAGGTTTAGGAAAACTGATTGCGCTTTACGATTCCAACGATATTTCCTTAGATGGTGATTTAAACCGTTCTTTCTCTGAGGATATTGAACAACGCTTTACAGCTTATGGATGGCAAGTTCTAACGGTGAAAGATGGCAATAATGTTGATGCAATCAGACAAGCAATTAAGGTAGCCCAAGAAAACCACGAACAACCTACCTTAATTGAAGTGAAAACGATAATCGGATACGGTTCACCAAATAAATCTGCTTCTGCGGCTTCTCACGGTGCTCCTTTAGGAGAAGATGAGGTTAAGCTGACAAAAGAATTTTATAAGTGGACACATGAAGATTTTTATGTACCTGAAGAAGTATATGCGGATTTTAATCAAAAAATTGTTCAAAAGGGTGCCGTGGCTGAAGAAAAGTGGAATCAGCAATTAGCAATGTATAAAGAAAGATATCCAGAACTGGCTGAGGAGTTTGAGCTTGCGCTTCATGGTAAACTTCCAGTTGATTGGGATAAGGAATTGCCAGTCTTTGAACCAGAGCAGGATACACTAGCAACGAGAGCGTCCTCCGGGAAAGTATTAAATGCGATCGCTAAAACTGTTCCAAATTTCTTTGGAGGTAGTGCTGACTTAGCTGGTTCCAATAAAACAACCATGAACGATGAAGGTGATTTCTCAAAGGATAACTATGCGGGTCGTAATATTTGGTTTGGTGTACGTGAACATGCAATGGGAGCTGCTTTAAATGGGATGGCATTACACGGAGGGTTACACGTGTTTGCGGGTACTTTCTTTGTGTTTAGTGATTACTTACGCCCATCCATTCGCCTTGCTTCCATTATGAATACACCAGTTACCTATGTATTTACACATGATTCAATAGCAGTAGGAGAAGATGGACCAACCCATGAACCAATTGAACAATTGGCTTCGTTAAGGGCAATGCCTGGGTTATCGGTTATTCGACCTGCTGATGGAAATGAAACTCAAGCTGCTTGGCGTTTGGCTTTAGAGTCAACAGATACACCAACTGCTCTTGTATTAAGCAGACAAAATTTACCAACGTTACCAGGTACAAAAGAACATGCATATGAAGGTGTTAAAAAAGGCGCTTATATTATAAGTGAGGCAGGGAAGGAAACACCTGACGTGATTCTTTTAGCAACAGGGTCTGAAGTTCAATTAGCTGTTCGGGCGCAAGCAGAACTAAAAGAAAAAGGCATCGAAGCGCGTGTTGTTAGCATGCCTTCATGGGATCGTTTTAAAGCCCAAGATAAGAGCTATCAAGAACAAATTCTACCATCAGCTATTAAAAAACGTGTTGCTATTGAAATGGCTTCTCCATTCGGTTGGGAAAGATATGTTGGTGAACACGGAAAAGTTATCGGAATAGAAACATTCGGAGCCTCTGCAAAAGGCGAGAAAGTAATGGAAGAATATGGTTTTACAGTCGAGAATGTTATTAAGCACGTAGAATCACTCTTACATTAAACACCGAGAGAAAGATCTAGCCAATAGGTCTTTCTCTTTTTCATTTAATTCGGCATAGCCAGACAAAAGAAGTGGTTGTTTGCTTTATAATCTGACAGTATTTTTAATAGCAAATACGTATAATAGGTGTATCTTAAAAAATATACGAGCAGTAGCACAATTAGTGGGAATAGGGAGGATTACCTATGTACACGTATTCTATTTATCATTTAACAGAAGAAGTAGCCATGTATTATTTTCATAAAAGCAGTATCTTATATCGATTTTTAAGAGAATTTGAGTCGTTGCCTTATCGTGCAGATTTGCGCAGACAATTCGAATATATTACAGATCGTATTTGTTATGATCAAATTTTGTTATCCATCCAACGTCACGAATCCACAAACTTATTTGTAAATATAGACAAGGATAAGGTTAGCTTATATAATAGAAAGGCGTTTATTTCTTTACATATTAGTGAAAAACAATTAAAATTTCATTGTAAAACGTTAGAAAGCGCAGAAGAACTGTTATTTCCTATCTTGCGTAGTTACCATCCTTTGCTTTTTGTTGTTGGTGACAATATCAAAAATTTTGGATGGATAACTCCCCTTTTGGAATACAGTCGATTAGAACAAAACGAAGTATTGTATTCCTAACATGGATTTACTATACTGTATAAGAGACAACACGAAGGAGGAAAGCTATACATGGACACAATCTGGGTCGTATTAATCGCTGTGGCAGCGTTAATTATTGGTGTTGCTCTTGGATTTTTTCTTGCGAGAAAATATATGATGAACTATATGAAAAAGAACCCACCAATTAATGAGCAAATGCTACGTACCTTAATGATGCAAATGGGTCAAAAACCATCCCAAAAGAAAATTAATCAAATGATGCGTGCAATGAACAACCAGTCTGGAAAATAGGCACTTATGCATATATTAATAAGGTTAATAGCTTGCAAGTGAACACCCCTTACTACAAAATAGTAAGGGGTGATTCTATAGGTGCAAGTAATTAAATTTGGTAGCAAAGTACGTTCTATGAAATAAGTGTACAAAATTTCCGGTCTATCGGTTTTTCAGACTTCTACTTACGGAAATAGATGCATTATGCTGTTTCTACCTATCAGCTAAGCTTAGAACCATTTTGATCACGCTCTTATAATCTGGACTCATGTAAAGCGTTTTCGTTTTATTGTCAAAATTGGTCATAGACTTACTAGACTTGTTTGGTACAATAGCATTGAATACAAAGGGGGTATACCATTGTCTGAGATAAATGTATTTATTGCTTTCGGAGCTGGCTTTCTTTCCTTTATATCTCCCTGTGTACTACCACTATATCCTGCATTTTTATCGTACATTACTGGGATGAGTGTAAGCGAATTAACCGAAGACAATAAAATGCTAAATGCCAAAAGCATTTTACATACGATTTTCTTCTTACTCGGGTTTTCTGCTGTGTTTATTATGTTGGGGTTTTTGAGTTCTGGTATATCTAAATTTTTGCTTATATACCAAGATGTCATTAGACAAATCGGTGCTGTCGTTATTGTGTTTTTTGGCTTGGTTATTGTTGGCGTATTGAATTTTGATTTTTTAATGAAAGATCGGAAAATCAATTTTAAAAATCGCCCCGTCGGCTTTTTTGGTACATTTATAATCGGGTTAGCATTCTCATTAGGCTGGACACCTTGTACAGGTCCGATTTTAGGCATCGTATTATCCTTGGCTGCAACGGAACCAAATACAGGAATGATTATGATGATAGGGTATATTCTCGGCTTCTCAGTACCTTTCTTCGTATTATCATTCTTTATAGGTAAGTTAAAGTGGATTAAAAAACATAGCTTAAAATTGGTCAAAATTGGTGGCTATATTATGATTTTTATGGGAATCGCACTATTTTTCGACTGGATGACGGCTCTAACGTCTTATTTAGCAGGTTTATTTGGTTTTTATGGCTTCTAATGGATTTTTACCCTATATTATATTAAAATAAATATTATAACTGCTATTAAAGGGGCAATACACATGTATAAAACGAATGATCTTATATTACGAACCACTGCATCTTTGATTGCCTTCATTTTGTTAGGTTTTGCAGTGTATTTATTATTGGCGGGACATAATTCACCAGGTGGTGGATTTGTGGGTGGACTCATGACTTCTGGTGCTATCCTATTAATGAATATGGCTTACGGGTTAGAAGTAGTAAGGAAAGTGCTACCAATCAATTTTGTGAATTTAATTCCAATTGGTTTGGCGGTTGCGATTGGTACAAGTGTGGGCTCATTTTTGTTTCAACAGCCTTTCCTATCACAAACCTATGGTTATTTTAAATTCCCTATATTGGGCGAAATTGAATTAGCTACCGCAATGCTATTTGATTTAGGAGTATACTTAACTGTAGTCGGGGTAATGATGACGATTATTTTATCAATTGCTAATGATACGGAGTAACAAGGGGGAAAAAGAATGGCCAAAATACTTGTGGTCGATGATGCTAAATTTTTGCGTACCGCGCTCGCGACAATCTTAAGAAAGAAAAATCATGAAATTGTCGGAGAAGCTGAGAACGGTAAAGAAGCAGTACGACTATATCAAGAATTAGAGCCAGATATTGTAACAATGGATATAACGATGCCTGTAATGAACGGTATTGATGCTACGAAAAAAATTATCGATATTGATCCAAATGCTTCTGTTATTATGTGTTCAGCAATGGGACAGCAAAAGGTGGTTGTTGAAGCGATTGAACTAGGAGCTAAGGATTTCATTGTAAAGCCGTTTGACGAAAATCGTATTTATGACGCCATTGATCGGGTATTACATTTAAAATTTTAGTTAAGATCGATGAAGAGTAATTTTGTTACATTCAAGTGTTTCATGATAATTGAGTTACCCAACAAACTATTTAGAAATGCTTGACCTATTATGCTGTTCAATCCTCCTTGTTAAACGCATATAAGCAGATAATTTGGTGATGGGAGAAAGTGGGTTACAAATGTTTTGGTTCATTGCAAGTACAGTCGGGGCAGCTATTATGGCTACTTCGATGATATTTCTTCGATTAAAAGCAGCAAAAAAACCTGCTTCAGTTAAAAAAATCATTTTACCACCACTTTTTATGAGTACAGGAGCTTTTATGTTTTTATTTCCTGTGTTCCAAATTAGCTGGTATCAAGTGATAGAAGCGTTTAGTGTCGGCGTAATATGCTCCATCTTTTTGATTAAGACATCTAAGTTTCAAATAAGGGATCAGGCGATCTATTTAATACCGTCAAAAGCATTTGCTTTTATATTGTTTGGATTATTACTATTCCGTATCGTCATTAAGCTTGTCATAGGAAGTCATATATCTCTAGGAGAAACAAGTGGCATGTTCTTTCTGTTGGCGTTTGGGATGATACTTACTTGGCGATTAGCCATGCTTTATAAATATTTACAGCTAGCGAAACAATTAAACAGCACTTATAATAAAAATACGAGTTTGTGAAAAGCGTTAGACTATTTGCCTAACGCTTTCTGTATGTGCGCCAGGCATTGCGCACATGAGAACAGGCCCTCTTCCTTAGAAGGCCTAAAGTATAAAAAAAGTGATTAGTATAGTCTTATTAATTCTTTAAATCCATTAAATGCATTTTTACCGAAATCATCACTATATTGATTTATATGTTTTTGAATTTCATCAAGATGTTCATGGAGAAAAGAATGTATTTCAGTAGTATCTGCTACATTATATATTTCATGAAGAAAATCTATAGTTTCTCCAATAAGAAAGCTATTATTAAGTTTTAATATAACTGAACATATTTTTGGTATAGCATTAAATGCTTCTTCCGCTGAAAGGCCCTCAGTAAGTTCTTCAAAAGACTCTCTGAAATACCACTCATTTTGATCAAGTTCCGCTTCCCAATTTTCAAAGATATTTAGTAGTTTTTGTTCCACGATGTTAACCACCTTTAATTTGAAATCATCAAATTTCTTAGTCTTCTTATTATAATTGAAGTGGATTGTAATTGTTTTACTACCTTAGCTTAATACGGGATAAAATGGAGTGAGCTATTTCTGTCTCACCCCATCATTTGACTTAAAATCCTATTTATTTACAGAGCAGATAGTTGCGGAGTTAAAAAATTCATCCCGTATATAAGGTGCTGTAAGAATTTCGCTTCAGGGGTTGGATAATCTGTACTGCAACAAGTCTAAGCGGGAGATAGCAGCACCTAAATACCCTATTTCGTGAGAGGCCTTTAGGTCATCATACCCTTATGGTACTAACAAGCCGTCGGGAATGAATGAAATCCACCACTGATGGAAGATTCACTTTATAGAGATAAAGAGTTTCTGTTATGATTGATGTTTTTGCTTCCAATCAGCATCATAATCATTTTTTGATTGTTGAAAGAAGTGCTCATAAGGAGTCGTATCAATCTTTTTTTGCGCTAATTTTTTCCGTAAAAATTTGTGGTCACGTTTAGGTGTGGCAATAATATATCCTTCAATTAATATATCACGAGTAATCCTCTGTTTGTTTTTTGCTAAAGCGACTTCGCCAATTTTACCTACTATCTTATGCTTTGCTACATCACGGAATAGCTCCGGAACAGGGGATACTAACTCATCCAATAGTTCTTTTTCTTCGTCTCCCCACATATGCTTCGTTTCGTTCACATAATAGGTTTCCCAGTCCATAGTAGACTTCCCGTCTTCCTTAGGTAATCGCTTAAGAAATTTTCGAAACATGAAGTATCCACCAATAGCCATAATAGCAATCATAAAAAAACCCCAAAAAATAATTAAGTAATTAACAAGAACCGACATAATATCACCTTTTTCTCCCCTTTTTACCAAAATTTCGTAATAATTTGACAAAATATTTAACTATTTAATTTATTTTTTCATGTACTTATAGTAAGATTACTAATAATTGGATGTTTAAGGCGCAGTTAACTTCATTATAAGATGAAAAATATTTTCAAACAAGCGTCATACTATCAGAGGCGAGCACATATATCTGTATAAAGAAAGGATTTGTTGATATTTGCAAAACGAGGGGGAAATATGATGAGGTACGAAAAAGAGACAGGAAATACAGATAAATCTATCCATTTAGCTGAAATGCAACAAGAACAAAGGAAAAATTTACAATTATCTTCACTGCCAGCATCTATGCTTACATGGATAGAAGAGAACTGCCATGATATTATTTCTGTTATAGATGAAGACGGTTTGTTTATTTATATTTCTAAATCTGTCGAGCGTATCCTTGGTTATCAACCATCACAGTTAATTGGAAAGCCATGGTATAAAGTTATTTCTTCAGAAGATATCGATTATATAAAGGAAAGTTGTAATCCTGATCCATTAATGAAACTCTTTTACCAATTGAATGTAATCAATAGTGATGGAAAGTCTATTTGGTCTTCTTGTACTTTAACGAAGCTCAAAGATAGTAAAACAGGTAGAACTTTTTATATTTCCATTGTTGCAGATATACGAGATAAAAAAGAAGTAGAAGAAATCATGATTCAGTCAGAAAAAATGTCCGTAGCTGGTCAACTGGCTGCAGGTATTGCTCATGAGATTCGGAACCCCTTAACATCTTTAAAAGGTTTCTTGCAGTTACTTCAGGCTGGTGTGAGAAAAGAAGAATATTACAATATTATGATTGAAGAAATAGAAAAGATGGAGACTATTACATCAGAGTTACTATTTATTTCCAAGCCGTTAACAGAAACCAAACAACTGGAATCGATTGAATCCATGATACATGATGTCATTGTACTACTAAGACCGCAAGCAAAAATGAAAAGTATTCATATTGAATATAATGGATCAGGAAAAGAAAAAATTTATTGTGATCGTTCTCAAATTAAACAAGTATTAATTAACTTAATTAAAAATGCAATTGAAGCGATGGACCAAGGAGGAACCATTCGTATTTTTACCAGCTCTTCCGATTCTCATATAGATGTTAGCATCATCGATGAAGGACCTGGAATACCTCAAGATATAATACATAAATTAGGAGAACCATTTTTCACTACTAAGCAGAGCGGTACAGGCCTAGGCCTTATGATAACAAAACAAATCTTAGAAAGACATCAAGCCTTTTTAGAGATGAAGGCAAATGAACAGATCGGTAGCACGTTTCGGATTATCTTTCCAGTTCCAGCTTAGTTTTCATGAAAATAAAAAAGTGCCAGAGCCTATTGTTTGGTGAATTCGTTATGCGTATAAATGGCTCATTGCAATAATATTTTTTTGTATAAGTATTTCTTATCACTTCGCATAACTTTTTACTATAACCGTTGTAGGGGTGAATGGTTTGTTTTATCATGAATTTTCTTATAAGATAGAGACAGTGAGAGGTTTTATACTGTTAAAGTAATAACAAATGCCGTGTTTTTTAATACGGTGAGCATGAAGAGAGGGGTACACACATGGGGAAGAGCAATTTTGTGAATACGAAAAAACAATTTGAACTTAATGGGAAAACGTACAATTACTATGAATTAAAAGCTTTAGAAGAAACCGGATTAGGCAATATATCCCGGCTACCATTTTCAATCCGTGTACTTTTGGAATCGCTGGTTCGTCAGCATGACGGTCATCAAATTAAGGATGAGCATGTAGAGAGATTAGCAAAATGGGGAACGAAAGAAGGCAAGGGAGTGGATGTTCCATTCAAACCTTCCCGTGTTATTTTACAAGACTTCACAGGGGTTCCAGCAGTTGTTGACCTTGCTTCTTTAAGAAAAGCAATGGTAGATATGGGAGGAAAACCAGACGAAATTAATCCTGAAGTACCAGTGGACTTGGTAATTGACCACTCTGTGCAGGTGGATCAATATGGGACACCAAATGCCTTAAAGGCAAATATGGAATTAGAGTTTGAACGAAATGCGGAACGTTATGAATTTTTAAACTGGGCACAAAAGGCATTTAATAATTATCGCGCAGTTCCACCAGCAACCGGAATTGTTCACCAGGTAAACTTGGAATATATAGCAAATGTTGTTCACGGTTTAGAAAACGAAGATGGAGAATATGATGCATTTCCAGACACATTAGTGGGAACGGATTCACACACAACCATGATTAACGGACTTGGTGTATTAGGCTGGGGTGTTGGAGGAATCGAAGCGGAAGCAGGTATGCTTGGACAACCATCTTACTTCCCTGCACCTGATGTAATTGGCGTGAAATTTACTGGCAGTTTTCCGAATGGAACAACAGCAACTGACTTAGCACTAAAAGTAACGCAAGTACTGCGTGAAAAAAATGTAGTAGGTAAATTTGTCGAATATTTTGGTCCAGGATTAAAAGATATGCCGCTTGCAGACCGAGCAACCATTTCTAATATGGCACCGGAATATGGTGCTACTTGTGGGTTCTTCCCTGTTGACAAAGAATCACTAAGTTATTTAAAGCTTACAGGCAGATCGCAAGAGCAAATCGATCTTGTTGAAAAATATTGCAAATTAAATAATCTATGGTATTCACCGGATCAAGAAGATCCAAAGTATACAGAGGTCGTAGAAATTAATTTGTCCGAACTTGAACCAAACTTGTCAGGACCAAAGCGCCCACAAGATTTAATTGCACTATCTAATATGAAGAAGGAATTTAATAAAGCAATTACAGCACCAGCTGGAAATCAAGGGTTTGGGCTGGATAAGTCAGAATTCAACAAAGAAGCTGTTATTGAGCATCCGAATGGGAATACTTCTGTCATGAAAACGGGAGCGCTTGCGATTGCTGCAATTACATCTTGTACCAATACGTCAAACCCTTACGTTATGCTAGGAGCAGGGCTACTTGCGAAAAATGCAGTCGAAAAAGGTTTAGAAGTGCCAGATTACGTAAAAACATCCCTTGCACCTGGTTCAAAAGTTGTTACTCGTTATTTGGAAGACGCTGGCCTGACGCCATATCTTGACAAACTAGGCTTTAATCTAGTTGGTTACGGATGTACCACTTGTATTGGTAACTCAGGACCTTTACGTGAAGAAATTGAGCAGGCCATTATCGATCATGATTTGACAGTAGCTTCTGTGCTTTCTGGAAACCGTAACTTTGAAGGACGTATACATCCATTAGTTAAAGCCAACTATTTAGCTTCACCGCCTTTAGTTGTCGCTTATGCGCTTGCAGGGACCGTCGATATTGATTTGACAAAAGATGCTTTAGGTACAGATAAAAATGGTAATCCTGTGTATATGAATGATATCTGGCCTTCTATGGAAGAAATTAAACAGCAAGTAGAAACAGTGGTTCAACCAGAAATCTTCCGCAAAGAATATGAAGACGTATTTACTTCTAATGAACGTTGGAATCAAATCGATACAACGGATGAGCCACTATTTGAGTGGGATAGCGAATCTACGTATATTCAAAACCCTCCGTTCTTTGAAGGTTTATCAAAAGAAGCTGGTTCGGTCGTACCATTACAGAATCTGCGTGTTATTGGAAAATTCGGTGACTCTGTAACAACTGACCATATTTCTCCAGCAGGTGCGATTGCTAAAGATATGCCTGCGGGAAGGTATTTACAAGATAAAGGTGTGTCGCCACGTAACTTTAACTCCTATGGTTCTCGTCGCGGAAATCACGAAGTTATGATGCGTGGAACGTTTGCGAATATTCGTATTCGTAATTTAATTGCACCAGGAACAGAAGGTGGATATACAACATACTGGCCGACGGAAGAAGTAATGCCTATTTATGATGCTGCAATGAAGTATCAGCAAGATGATACCGGTCTTATGGTTATTGCAGGCAAAGACTATGGGATGGGATCTTCACGTGACTGGGCTGCAAAAGGTACCAATTTATTAGGTATTAAGACGGTTATTGCTGAAAGCTTTGAGAGAATTCACCGTTCTAACTTAGTGATGATGGGAGTTCTTCCGTTACAATTTAAGCAGGGCGAAAGTGCCGATAAGCTTGGTTTAACTGGGAAAGAAACCTATCATGTCGAAGTAAACGAAGAAGTAAAACCGCATGATTTAGTTAAAGTAACAGCAGTTGACGAAGCAGGTAAACAAACAGAATTTGAAGCTGTTGCCCGTTTCGACAGCGATGTGGAAATTGATTATTACCGTCATGGCGGTATCTTACAAATGGTGTTACGTAATAAACTAGGCGTTATATAAAAACGCCAAAAAAAGATCTCTGTCTTATTTGTGACAGAGGTCTTTTTTATAAGATAAAGAATGTATAAAATGAGGTGCTTGAGGATAACGAAATAACCGAATAGGCCAAGCTAAGCTTTTCTTACTTCTGTTAATCCTATATAATTTAATCTTTTCCAAGCTGTATCCATGACAATTTTCTAACATGGATAACTGTTTACTTTACATTTGCTATACAATTAATCTACGATGAAAGAAGATCGCTAAGAAAAAAGCTGTTAGCAAGCAATAAGAGGAAATACAATGATCTAGAGGGAGCAGATCAAACATGAAAGAGCAAGGGGATATTTTATGGTTAAGAGAATAGTAGGTGTTTTGCTTATTATCGTATTAGCTGGTGGAGTACTGTTTAATTACGTTCAGCAAAGAAAAGAGTCAGAATCAACTACAGCAAATGAGTATAATGTAACAGGTGATACAGATGCCAAAGGAGGAATGATTTCTTCTGTCCAAGAAACTCATGAAATTGGTGATACCGCACCAGATTTTGAGTTAAATACGTTGCGTGGAGAAAAACTACAACTCTCCAAATTAAGAGGAAAAAAGGTAATCTTAAATTTTTGGGCAACGTGGTGTCCGCCATGTCGCGAGGAAATGCCTGAGATGCAAAAATTTAATGACGACTTTAAGGAAGAAGTAGAGATTGTAGCTGTCAACTTAACAGAATCGGAAAATAAAGAAGCAAATGTAGCTGAATACATTGATAAGTATCAATATACGTATCCAATTCCCTTGGATAAAAAAGCCAAAGTCCGAAGTGCATATACGATTATTGCTGTACCTACCACTTATTTTATTAATCAAGAAGGAAAGATAACTAAAATACATCCTGGCCCAATGGATTACGATTTTATGAAAGAAACAGTTAAATCCATGTGAAAAGTAGGATGATTTAAGCTAATTTAAAGCAAGAGGAAGCAACTGTACAATTTGCAGGAAATGTTTTATCCATCTTAGCGCTATCTGCTGACTTTTTAGTTCAGACAGATAGCTTTTTATAATATATGCTGCTTCAACGTTCAGAAATGAGGTCAGTTGGACAAAACATCCAAGTACTCGATATTCTTAGTGAACCAGGAGCTGGAACTTACCTAGCCATTATCGTTTATTTAGGCTTCTTTGTATCTACTCGGGCTCCTGAAGTGAGTTTTACGGGCTCTTGCATCGGAATGAAAATTCTTTTTCCCTAGTCCCTCGTAGGTAAAATAAGCTGATAAATTAGCTTTGAATTATTATTTCAATTAATTACGAAATCCTATACAAAAGTAACGTATAGAATAATGAAGGAATGGGTATCCTGCTTCTTAAAAGGAGGAGATGACCATTTCTCTAAAAAAAGGCAGAACATTTGATGAATTGGTACAAGAAAATCGGCAATCTATTTTAGCAGATAAACGGCTGATGGAAAAGATAGAGGAAAAGCTAGAAGCAAAAAGGAAACATATACAAAGGAAAAATGCATAATGAGAAGCGTAACCGCAAGTAGAAAATGGAACGGTTACGCTTGTTTTTTGCAATTGGAAAAATGCATGAAACAGCTGTTTTTAAGAACAGTAAATGGTATAGATTTTTATCATCTTGGAAAACTAGAAACGCAATACAAAATGAATGAAAGGAGTTATTGCCATGTCAGATCGATATCAACCAAAGCCTGATGATCGCAGTGATAATGTCGAAAAATTACAAGAAATGGTGCAGGATACGATCCAAAACATTGAAAAAGCACATGAAACCATGCAATTTTCTTCAGGCGAAGAAAAAGAAGCTATCAAGGAAAAGAATAAGCGAAGAGAACAAGCTATTGAAGGTATGCGACAAGAAATTAAAGATGAGTACGAAAATCAACACTAATGCTTTCGTTAACCCTCTTAGATACGAACTGTATTGCAGAGGGTTAATACGCTTTTAATTGTCTGTAAAAGCTGTAAGAGGAAGGAATTCCAAAAATATGTTAAGCTAAAAAGAGGAAAATAGTTTTATATAGGAGGAATCCTTCATTGCCAAAAATCAAAACACCAATTGAAGTACGTTATCAAGAAACCGATCAGATGGGGGTAGTATATCATGCAAACTATTTAGTCTGGTTTGAAATTGGCAGAACTAAATTTATTGAATCTCTTGGCTTGGAATATACAGAAATGGAATCACACCAAATTGTATCCCCTGTTACTAACGCACAAATCCAATTTAAAAAGCCAATTCGTTATGGTGAACAAGTAACTGTAGTAACATGGTTGGAAGCTTATAATGGGATTCGCACGGTATATGGCTATCATATTCTAAACGGGAAAGAAGAGATTGCTGTTAGTGGAACAACCGAGCATGTTATCGTCAATAAGGAGACCTTTCGTCCTTTATCATTAAAAAAGACTTTTCCAGATTGGCACCAAGCCTATAAGAATCAATTAGAAGGGGAGAAAGAACGTGGCATTCGGCATTAGCCGTAAAGAATTGACGGCCTGGAAACAAAAGGTCAAAGCAGGAGAAGTCGCTTTTTTAACGCATTTCTGGTTGGATGATCGATTCCCGGATTGTAATACTGTTACGAAAGCAGGCTGTATCGACATTCAGAAATTAGTTCTTTGGGGGAAAAACTATGACTTACCACCTGAATGGATTGATCAAAAGGATGGGCTTCCTCATTTTGATTTGTTTGGAGAAAAACAAAAATACATATTGGAACAAGAAGGCGAGTGGCAGCAAATAGAACGATTTCAATTATAAAGTGTATCTTCAACAGTGGTTTTTATCCATCAGATGAGTAAAGAACAGAACGCGGCAGACTACCAATTATATGCGGGTATAAGTCTTGGAATGTTACTTACTTCACTAAATCACCGTCTTATATGCCTGAAAGATAATGTAAAAAGAGCTTAAAACTAAGCTCTTTTTACTTGTATAGGAAGCTATAAAATGAGGTACTTGTGGATAACAAATAACCGAATAGCCATGTCCGGCGCATGAGCCCAGCAACGATGCGACTTTAGAAATGCGCCCTCCGATAAGGCATCATCGGTTCGTTGCAAAGAGGAAGGCCGACTAAAAACGGGCTTGCCGCTAGACGTCGGCATACCCCTGTTTTTAGTGGCATGATTCCTAAATCTTTAGTTGATTCGTTCCATTCGCTACGTTGCTAAACGGGCGCTAGCGCCTTTGTTCATAAGCTATTTCTGGTTCTTGTTTTTTTCTGCTAAACTTAATTTTTAAATCGTTGTCTTCAAAATACCATGCATCTTTTTCTTCTACATAGAAAGTGATATTTTCTACTTCTTTGGAAGCATGAACTTCTACTGGTTCATCTTTACTGACACCTAGAGAAAACCCTGGAATATTTCCTCCAAACCCTCCATATCTGACGAAAAAACGGATATATGTCTCATTTTTTTCTAGATCCAACTCATTTTTATACCATTTCGCTGCTTCTTTACTTACTTGTATGTCCATGGTGACAGCTCCTTTTCATTTCTTATTCTTGTCAGGTACCAGATCAATACCGCCAGGATGAAAGGGATGGCATTTACTAATCCGTTTTATTGTTAAATACGTGCCTTTCAAAGCGCCAAATCGCTTATAAGCTTCGAGCCCATATTCCGAGCAAGTTGGATAAAAGCGGCAACTGGGTGGTTTAAATGGGCTAATAGCAGCACGATAAAATTTAATTAAACCAATGAAGATATTCTTCATAGAACCCCTTCTTTATTTTACACTTCTTTCGTTTTATCATAAGTTACTGCAGCAATAGCATCATGCATATGGATGGACTCCTCGTTTTGGCAGGTTACTTTAAATTTTGTAATAAAGGAAGTCTCATATAAATCAGCAGCTATTAATCGAACCATATCTTCAACAAAACGTGGATTTTCATACGCTTGCTCCGTTACCATTTTTTCATCCGTTCGTTTCAAAATAGGATGTAATCTTGCACTGGCATTGCTTTCTGCTGCTTC
The DNA here is from genome assembly GCF_018075365.1 of Virgibacillus pantothenticus. GTDB lineage: Bacteria > Bacillota > Bacilli > Bacillales > Amphibacillaceae > Virgibacillus > Virgibacillus pantothenticus. The sequence continues at coordinate 1,933,966 of NZ_CP073011.1, read as the reverse complement.
CAGCAATACTTTTTTCCAATCAAGGTCTGCCTCCTGATAATCTTCACTAACACTTATTTCCATTATAACATTTCCACGCTGGTTATGAGCACTATATTCGCTTATTTCTTTAGAACAAGGGCATAGCGTTGTAATAGCTGCCGATAACGATAAATAAATACAAAAGCCTTTTAATTCGTGATATTCTATACGAATACCGGCATCAGCATGATTTAGACCGGTAAGACCAGTATCCGGGGCTTGTCTTTCAAAAAACCAAGGAAAGTTCACTTCTAACGCTGCGTCTTGTTGTTCCACACGCTTGGCAATTTCTTTGGTAAACTTTTTTAAAACATCTAGTTCAGTAGAAAAACCGTTTTTTTGGTAATTTGCCAATTGCTCCATGAACCGACTCATGTTTGTTCCTTTATTCGTTTGTTTTAAGCTGGAAGTAAACGTGAATTCACCGATACTTGTTTGTGTATACGGTGCTATTGAACTATATATCATAATAGGGTTTTTTACCTTTGTTACCCCAACCGCATCTAGATCAAATAAAAAATCTTTTTTGGTATTCTGTAAATCCGCCATATGCATTTTATCAACAGGTTTTGTTCGCGGGGCTGGCTTTACAGAACCAAATAATTGATGGCGCTTTTCTTTCGAAGGTAATTGTTTAATCGGAAAAGCTTTTGTTTGATGACCCATCATATTGCCCCCTTTCTCTATACTTTTAAAGTATACGTTACGAAGAAATGATAATCAATTTATAGGTTTTACCCTAATTTTAATGGTTATCGAGAAAAGTCTAGGCGGGGTTATCATAGCTCCTATATTCCATGTCAGCAAAAGATCTACAACGAGGATGGAACAAACGCGTTTTTATCCAGAATGTAAATGCCGTAAGCCACCGCTTTTTGAGCCTGCGGATAGAAAATGTCTAAGTGAAAGGCAACGGCATCTACATCCTCGATTCATTCGGTTTTTTAAATGTAAACCGGCATTGTAGCGGGAAAAGGAGAGCTATATCAGCGACCCATTAAGAAAAATAAATAACTCCATACGGTAATCTATTTCGCTTTCCCTTAGGGAGGGCGACTGGTGAGCGTCCTCGCTAACACAGTGTCTAGACTTACCGATACTTTTTCACACTTTTATTTTCTACGTGTAGTTCCGAAGCTAAATTAGTGGCATTATCGTTTGATTATGTCCCAACTTTTGACTTAAACTACAAATACCACAATTACATCCAAGTTATTTTGGGCTCTGTTTTGTTTTTTATTCGTTTCAAATTTTCCCGGTGTCTATAGATCACAAAAACCGTTAGTAAAGAGGTAATAATAATGAGCCCTGTATCTTGAAATATAAACGAAAGAATGACAGTGACGATACCAGTTATCATGGATGAGAGCGAGACATATTTAGAAATATACAAACTAATAATGAATGTCGATATCATCAAAATAAACAATAATGGATTAATGCCAAGAATGATTCCTCCTGAAGTCGCCACTGCCTTTCCACCTTTCATCCTGGCAAAAATTGGATAAGTGTGGCCTACAACAGCGAATAACCCGATAACAAGACGATGAACATCTGCATCAAATAATAATGGAATAAGCGTTGCAAGAGTACCTTTTAAAATATCTGCTAAAGTAACCATGATTCCAGCTTTTATACCTAACACACGAAAGGTATTCGTTGCTCCAAGATTACCGCTGCCATGCTGGCGTACATCTTTATTATAGCCAACCTTACCAACAATAAGGGCTGATGGAATTGATCCGAGTAAATAGGCTATAAGGGCAAATACAATATATTCCATACTTTTTCCCTACTTTCCACATAATGAGATATGTATTTCTACAAAAATAATATCAAAACTTTAGTGAACCGAGCGAAGCAATAATTGATTTTAAGGCTGCTGTTTTTCTATTGCCTAAAAGAATTGCCATCATCGATATTCATTGCACTTGCACTACAAAATAAAAAGGATGCTGTTCTTTATTTTAGCATGAAGTTTGTAATTTAAGAACCTATAAATCAGTGTTATGTTTGTTAGAGACTTATAAAGGGTATATCATAAACGTTCATAAATAGCTAAAAAATATCTTAGGAGAAAAATACAAACCGTTTTAGGGATCAAACAAGGAGGCCTGTTATGATTGAATTTAACCGAGTTCATAAAACATATCAAGATGGAACAGAAGCTGTAAAAGATATTTCTTTTTGCGTTCAAAAAGGGGAATTTGTTACTTTAATCGGACCAAGCGGTTGCGGTAAAACAACTACGATAAAAATGGTCAATCGTCTCATGGAACCGACATCGGGTGACATATACATAAAAGGGGAAAATATTACTGCTTTCCCTGTTGATCAATTGCGATGGAATATTGGTTATGTGCTTCAGGAAATTGCGTTATTTCCACACATGACCATAGAAGAAAATATTGCTGTTGTCCCTGAATTGAAAAAATGGAAGCGACAAAAAATTCGTAAGCGGACAGCTGATTTATTAGAAATGGTTGGACTCGATCCAGCTACATATAAGAAAAAGCTGCCAAGAGAGCTTTCAGGGGGACAGCAACAGCGTATTGGAGTGATTCGGGCTTTGGCAGGGGACCCAGATATTATTTTAATGGACGAACCATTTAGCGCATTAGATCCGATAAGCAGACAGCAATTACAAGCAGATATTCAAGCATTGCAACAAGAAGTGAAAAAGACCATTCTATTTGTCACCCATGATATAAAAGAAGCGTTGGCATTAGGTGATCGTGTATGCTTAATGAATGACGGAGAAATTGTTCAATTGGACACTCCGGAAAACCTTGCGCGTTATCCAGAAACCTCATTCGTAAAAGAATTCATTGGGAAAGATAAGTCTCCTTGGGAAACACCTGTTGAAGCTATTACTGTTTCGGCACAGAGCTACGTTTTACAACAAGATGCCTTTGAACAAGGGGACTATTATTCTGACCAAGTGTATATCATACAGGATGAGTATAACAACTATGTTGGAATAGCAACGAACGGTACGATAACGGAAGGAATCTATCTACGACATGACCTTCCTTTAGCTGAGGTGGTTGAAGTTACAGAAGGAAAAGGACAGGAATTCTTTCCTGTATTAAAAGATGACAGACTTGTCGGTGTCATCCACTATCGCGACATAATTATATATTTAAAGACTAAGTCTCATTTAACAGGAGGCTTAGACAATGAATGATTTTATAACGGTATTTCAAAATCGACAAGGAATGCTCGCTGAAACCATTTGGGAGCATTTACAAATATCGCTTATTTCATTAATTATTGCAATTGTAATTGCTGTTCCTTTAGGACTGACCTTAACGAGATACCCAAGGGTAGCTGAACCAATCATCGGTCTTACTGCTGTATTACAAACGATTCCAAGTCTGGCGGTATTGGCCTTTCTGATCCCTTTTTTTGGTATTGGAACTTTACCAGCTGTTATTGCTTTAACTGCTTATGGATTATTACCGATTTTGCGAAATAGCTATACAGGAATTAAGGAGGTTGACCAAGCTTATATTGAAGCAGCAACGGGAATGGGCATGAATTCATTGAAACGGTTAATAAAGGTCGAATTACCAATTGCGATGCCCGTGATGATGGCGGGTGTTCGAACGTCTATGGTATTGATAGTTGGTACAACGACATTAGCAGCTTTAATTGGTGCAGGTGGTTTAGGTGAAATCATTTTATTAGGGTTAGACCGTGGTGCTGATGTTAATCTTATTTTATTAGGAGCTATACCTGCCGCTTTGCTCGCCATCGTTTTAGATGTTATTTTACGAGGGTTCGAACGTATTTCCAAAAAAGCTGGCGTTAAATCCTTGTTAGCAATGTTGCTTATTGCTGTACTCATTGTTGTAACACCGTTTATCATTCAATCAGATAAGCAAGAAGATATCGTTATTGGAGGAAAATTAGGCTCCGAGCCGGCTATTTTAATGAATATGTATAAGCAATTAATTGAAGCAGAAACGGATTTAAATGTTCAATTAAAGCCGAACTTAGGAAAAACAGCATTTGTATTCAATGCATTAGAACAAGGAAACATTGATATTTATCCGGAATTTAGTGGAACCGCTATTGTTACCCATCTAGAAGAAAATGCAATTAGCCAAAAGGAACGTGAGGTGTATCAACAAGCAAAAGAGGGAATGAAAAAACAGTTTGATATGGCATATTTAACGCCAATGGACTATAATAATACGTACACTGTAGCAACGACCAAAGAAATGGCTGAACGGTATAACTTGAAAACGGTTGGGGATTTAAACCAAGTGGAAGAACAGCTGACAGCAGGGTTTACATTAGAATTCAAGGATAGATACGATGGTTATGTTGGAATGCAGGACGTATATGACTTGAATATTTCGAATGTAAATACGATGGATCCTGGACTTAGACAAAAAGCCCTTGCATCAGGGGAAGTGGATGTGATTGACGCATACGCAACAGATAGTTATATGGAAGAGCTTGATTTAGTCGCTTTAGAAGATACAAAGAATTTATTTCCACCATATCAAGGTGCGCCACTATTGCGCAATGAAACACTGGAAGCATATCCTGAGCTAGAAGGGATATTGAACCAGCTTGGTGGAAAAATAACGGATGAGCAAATGAGGAAAATGAATTATCTTGTAGATTATGAGGATCAATCTCCAGAAAAGGTAGCAAGAGAGTTTCTAATGGAACAAGGGTTGCTTGAATAACAATAAGGAGGGTCATACATGGCTTGGGAAAATCCAACGAACGAAGAGCTGAAACAAATTTTAACTTCTTCCAAAACGATTGCAGTCGTAGGATTATCAAATAATCCAGAACGAACGTCTTATCAAATTGCAAAAATTATGCAACAAGAGGGTTACCGAATCATTCCTGTCAACCCAACAGTAGAGGAAGTCCTGGGAGAAAAGGCATATGCTTCGTTAACAGAAGTGCCAGACCCGATTGATATTATTAATGTCTTTCGAAGGGCGGAATTCTTACCAGAAATTGCCGAGGAAGCTGCCCAAACAAACTGTAAAATTTTTTGGGCTCAACAAGGTATTATTAATGAAGAAGCATATCACTATTTAAAACAGCGTGATTTTACCGTTATAATGGATTTGTGTATCAAAGTGGTCCATGCTGTATTGGTGAAAAAATAGGACAAGTATGAGGGTGACAGTAATACGTCACCTTTTCTCATGCTGGATGATTAACTGCTAACGTACTTTTTTATGTCGCAACAACATCTTCATTGATGATAACCATCGTCGTATCCTTTGTGATGGCAAAATAGCTGTATACATTTTGATTAAAAAAACCTCCTTATTACCAAGTAACACCCATTACTTTTATTGTTTAGATCCTATTTACTGCATTCCTATTCTCACTGACAAAAAGAACAAATCAATCGATTGGGAGTTATTAAGGGGCATATGATAGGAATTAGCAAACGTAGATCAAGGAAAGACGTATATGAAGATTTTATCAAGACTTGTAGAATTTTAACACATTCACTAACGTGGATTCTGGTTGGGGCGGGAAGGAGCTAGTATTGGCAAAAAGCACGTAATATACACAAAGACTTCTGCGAGAAAAGCAAGTTCCGAAAATCCCGCAGGAAACCGCTGTTGCTTTCGAAAGAGTTGAGGCGGTTGACGCCGAAAGTGAAATGTATATCACCTACGGATTCAGAAGCGATAACTCTTAATAAAGTATACCCTCAATAAGTGGGGGTTTTCATTCATCCCCACGGCTTGTTAGTACCGTAATGGTTAACCTAAAGGCCTCTTACGAAATAGAGAGCATTTAGATGCTGTTATCTTCCACTTCGACTTGTTGTGTACAAGATTATCCAACTCATGAAGCGGGGAGTCTTACAGCACCTGATATACAGGATAAAATCTTTTTTAAAATGATTGCTATATCATAGAAAATGAAACGTTGAAAGTAACTCCCGTATATATTTGACAGCCTCTGCACGGAAATCATTCTTGCAAAACAAGCGACTTGTCTCTATAGTATATTTAGTAATGATGGTTAAAACAGGAAGAATATGATGCTTGAAATAAGGGTCGTTTGTTTTTGGGTGAGGTAGAACAAAGGCCAAGCGCCCGTTTAGCAACGTAGCGAATTGGAACGAATCAACTAAAGATTTAGGAATCATGCCACTAAAACAGGGGTATATGCCGACGTCTGGGCGGCAAGCCCGTTTTTAGTCGGCCTTCCTTTTAGGGACGAACCGATGAGGCCTTATCGGAGGGCGCATTTCTAAAGTCGCATCGTTGCTGGGCTCATGCGCCGGACGTGGCTATTCGGTTAATTCGTTATCCACAAGCACCTCATTTTATACTTTTGTATGAAAAAACAACTCTATTTAACTTATCTAACTCATTTATTTTAGGCGGTATTTTAAGAATCTAAACATTATAAAGCAAAAGTTTTTTCATGATAGATGGTGGCTCGCGCTCTAGGCGAGCCATGGTGGTTTCTTATCTTGTAAAGAAATTTTCCCACAGCAGAAAGCTTTTTATTTAATTCCGTATGTAGCTCTTCAATCCTACAAAGGGAACCCCAGTAGGATGAGTGGAGAATCAAGATTCAAGTCAAATTCACAATTCTGTTCAATAGACCTTTGGGCCAAATCCTTATGGTATCACCATCTCAGAGGGGGGGAGCATGTCCCTATGATTGAAGTCTCACTTATCTCCCGAACTACCTCCATAGACGATAATTAAAATATGTTTTAAAAGAAAAAAAGATTCGTTCACAAATGCAGGATTCCCTTTCTTCTTTACATAAACAAACGTTCGTTCTAATATAGTACTTACAGAAATGAAAGGAGCAGGTACGGCGTGACAAAACAACCTATTTCATATAGTGATGACTCGATCCAAGTTCTAGAAGGCCTTGAGGCTGTACGCAAACGACCAGGAATGTATATTGGAAGTACAGATCTTCGAGGACTGCATCATCTCGTGTTTGAGATTGTAGATAATGCGGTAGACGAGGCCTTGGCTGGATTTGGCGATGTCATTAAAGTAACAATACATAAGGATAATAGCATTTCCGTAACCGACTATGGGCGAGGTATCCCTACTGGTATGCATCGCTCTGGGAAGCCAACCCCGGAGGTTATTTTTACCATTTTACATGCGGGCGGTAAATTCGGACAGGGCGGTTATAAGACAAGTGGAGGACTACATGGCGTTGGTGCATCTGTAGTAAACGCATTGTCCGAATGGCTTGAAGTTACTATCCATCGTGATGGAGCTACGTATTTTCAGCGCTTCGAAAACGGAGGGAAGCCAGTAGGCACACTAGAAAAGAAAGGATCAACGAAAAAATCCGGTTCAACCATTCATTTTAAACCCGACCCCACTATTTTTACTTCAGTGGTGTATGACTTTGAAACGTTATCGGAACGTTTACGAGAGGCAGCTTTTTTATTAAAAGGTTTGACGATCGAATTACACGATTTAAGACATGACCAAACGGAAAAATATCAATTTCCAGATGGCTTGAAGGCCTTTGTCGACTATTTAAACGAGGAAAAAGATACACTTCATTCTGTCGTAGCTTTTGAAGGAGAACAGCAAGGGATCGAAGTGGATTTTGCTTTTCAATTCAACGATGGCTTTGCAGAGAGCATGCTTTCTTTTGTTAACCATGTACGCACAAAAGATGGAGGAACGCATGAATCTGGTGCACGAACAGCAATTACAAGAACCTTCAATGACTACGCAAAACGTACAGGATTGCTGAAAGAAAAAGATAAAAATCTAGAAGGTACGGATATCCGAGAAGGATTTACAGCTATTGTTTCAGTCCGTGTCCCTGAGCAGAAATTGCAATTTGAAGGGCAGACAAAGGGAAAATTAGGTACTCCTGAAGCTCGTTCGGTCGTTGATGCGGTTGTATCTGAAAAGTTAACCTTCTTTCTTGAAGAAAATCCAGATATAGCTAATCTGCTTATTAGAAAAGCGATAAAAGCAAAAGAAGCAAGAGAAGCTGCACGAAAGGCACGTGAAGAAGCAAGAACAGGAAAGAAGCGTAAACGAAAAGAAACGTTACTAAGTGGAAAGTTAACTCCGGCTCAATCTAAAAATGCCAAGCGAAATGAATTATATCTCGTTGAGGGGGATTCAGCAGGCGGTTCTGCGAAGCAAGGAAGGGATCGCAAGTTTCAAGCTGTACTCCCATTACGTGGAAAAGTAATCAATACTGAAAAAGCAAAACTGGAAGATGTTTTTAAAAATGAGGAAATCTCAACGATTATTCATACGATTGGCGCCGGTGTCGGTGGTGACTTTGATTTGGAAGATGTGCAATACGATAAAATTATTATAATGACTGACGCGGATACAGATGGAGCACATATCCAAGTCTTGTTGCTCACGTTCTTTTACAGGTATATGCGCCCACTTGTAGAAGCTGGTAAAGTATATATTGCTCTTCCTCCTTTATATCAAATTGCAAAAGGAAAAGGGAAGAAGAAGCAAATAGCATACGCATGGGATGAACAGGAGATGAAGCGAGTCATTCAGCAATTTAAAAATGGATATACATTGCAGCGCTATAAAGGGTTAGGAGAAATGAACGCCGATCAGCTTTGGGAAACAACCATGAACCCGGAGTCACGAACGTTAATTCGAGTAACCATTGATGATTTAGCTCGTGCTGAACGTCGAGTAACAACATTAATGGGCGATAAAGTGGAACCACGCAGAAAATGGATTGAAGGAAACGTGGAATTTGGCTTGGACGATGCATCCAACATTTTAGAAAATGATAAAATCCAAACAGATAAATAATTTTTAAGGAGGGCTTTGGTTTGACGCAACCAGGAACATATTTAGACCTTCCCTTAGAAGAAGTGATAGGTGACCGATTTGGAAGGTACAGTAAATATATTATTCAGGATCGAGCATTACCTGATGCCAGAGACGGTTTAAAACCGGTACAACGAAGAATTCTTTATGCCATGCATGTAGAAAAGAATACACATGATAAAAATTTTCGTAAATCAGCTAAAACGGTAGGAACAGTAATTGGGAACTATCATCCTCACGGGGACTCCTCTGTTTATGAAGCAATGGTTCGACTAAGCCAAGATTGGAAAGTGAGAAATGTCTTAGTTGAAATGCACGGAAATAACGGAAGCATTGACGGTGATCCGCCAGCTGCAATGCGTTATACAGAAGCTAGACTATCGAGTATCGCTTCTGAGTTACTGCGGGATATTGATAAAGATACCGTTGATTTTATTCCTAATTTTGATGATACCGACACGGAACCAGTTGTCTTACCGGCTAAATTTCCTAATTTGCTTGTAAATGGATCGACTGGAATTTCTGCTGGATATGCAACAGATATTCCGCCACATAACTTGGCAGAGGTGTTGGATGCAGTTATCCTTAAAATTGATAAGCCCTCCGTATCGACAGAGGAATTGATGAAGGTCATGAAAGGACCAGACTTTCCTACTGGCGGTATTATTCAAGGGATAGATGGGATAAAAAAAGCGTATGAAACAGGGCGCGGCAAAATAGTGGTTCGTGGAAAAACGAGAATTGAAGCTGTTCGTGGCAATCGAGAACAGATTATTGTTGATGAGATTCCTTATGAAGTAAACAAAGCCAATATGGTTAAGAAAATAGATGAATTACGAATTGACCGTAAAGTAGAAGGAATTGCAGAGGTTCGTGATGAAACGGATCGTACAGGTTTACGAATTGTAATTGAGTTAAAAAAGGACGTCAATGCAGAAGGGGTATTGAATTACTTATTTAAAAATACCGATTTACAAGTAACCTATCATTTTAATATGGTTGCCATTCAAGATAAAACGCCAAAGCAATTATCGTTAAATCAGCTATTGGAATCATATATTGCCCATCAAAAAGAAGTGGTAACGAGACAAACTACCTTTGACTTAAAAAAAGCAAAGGATCGTGCTCATATTGTTGAAGGATTGATCAAAGCCATTTCCATTTTGGATGAAGTAATTCAAACGATTCGTTCTTCCAAGGATAAGCAGGATGCGAAGCGACAACTAATCGCAAGTTATTCTTTCACAGAAGCACAAGCCGAAGCCATTGTCATGTTACAGTTATATCGATTAACCAATACGGATATTACATCGCTAGAGCAAGAAGCAAAAGCTTTAAAAGAGCGGATTAAGGTATTGGAGCTTATTTTAGGTAGTGAAAAGCAGCTATTACAAACCATTAAAAAAGACTTAAGAAAATTGAAAAAAACGTATGCTTCTCCACGATTAACGGTGATTGAAGCCGAAATTGAAGAACTGAAGATTGATATTGAAGTGATGGTTGCAAGCGAGGACGTATTACTGTCTGTAACGAAAGATGGGTACGTAAAGCGCACCAGTTTGCGATCCTATAGTGCTTCTAACGGTGAGGATTTTGCCATGAAGGAAGGAGATCATGTAATTCGTTTAGCTGAATTGAATACTACGGATAAAATACTTCTTTTCACAAATAAAGGTAAGTATATTTATATACCTGTTCATGAATTACCTGATATACGCTGGAAAGACATTGGACAGCATCTTTCTAATATTGTTGCGTTAGAGAAAGAAGAAAAAATAATCACATGTATTCCTGTTCGTCAGTTTAGTGAAGATAACTACCTGTTATTTTTGACGAAAAACGGCATGGCAAAACGAAGTCAATTCAAGCTTTATGAAGCTCAAAGACATGGAAAAGCGCTCATTGCTCTTAACCTGAAGGCCGGGGATGAGGTAGTGAGCGTACATCAAACAGATGGAAACAAAGATGTATTTATTACTTCAGATAAAGGGTATGGATTGTGGTATCATGAATCTGAAATTTCGGTTGTTGGTCAACGTGCAGCTGGAGTAAAGGCTATTCAGTTAAAAGAAGGAGAACAGGTTGTAAGTGGTCAAGTGTTTGATGATTTATCAGAACCTTCGTTAGTTGTTCTCACGCAACGGGGAGCATGCAAACGAATGAAACTAAGTTTATTTGAAAAAACGAGTCGAGCCAAGCGGGGATTACAAATGCTGCGTGAGCTGAAAAGCAAGCCACATCGGATACGCGGATTTTTCCTAGTCAATGAGCAAGATACGATACAATTTAAAACAGAAGATGGCGAGGTCCATCACGTATTCCCACTTGAATTATCCAACAGTGACAGGTACAGCAATGGTTCATTTATCATAGATACAGATAACCACGGAGAAGTCCTCGAGGCTTGGAAACAAATCCGTTACGAACAACCATTCGAAAACCAAGAAGAAAAGTAATCTTCATTCTTCGTCTCGTGTTTATGGGATAAATAATAATTTGGCAACTCAAAAAAAGTAACATAAGCTGGTCAGCTAATGGTGGAAGTCGTTTCCACCATTGGCTGGCTATGTTCATACATAGCTATTAACTGAATTCGTATAAACACTTTAAATTTTCTGCTAACTATGATAATGTAAACGTATACAAGAAAGGGGGGATCGGGAACGGATTTACGAGAAAGAATTATTCAATCCTCATTATTGTTGTTTGAGAAGAAAGGCTTTCATGGTGTAACGGTAAATGAAATTGTACGGAAAGCGAAAGCGTCCAAAGGTGGATTTTATCACCATTTCACTTCTAAAGAAGAATTACTTTACGTCATTCACGATACGTTTATTAGCTATGTACTCGAAAAAGCAGCATATGCAAATAACAGCTATACTTCTCCTACAGACAAATTAAAGGCAATTATTAAGGATTTTGTAAAAGTGTTTGACATTTACAAACCGCATATTTCTGTGTTTTATCAGGAAAGTATTTATTTGAAGCCAGAGTATGAACACCTAATTAAACAAAAAAGAGATCAATTTAAGCAATTAATCCTGCAAACAATTGCTGAAGGGCAAGCAAATGGGGAATTTCGAAAAGACTTGCCTGCTGAAATAACAGGTATGGCAATATTAGGAATGGTTAATTGGACGTATAAATGGTATCAGCCAAAAGGTAAGAACACGATTGATGAAATCAGTGATATATTTATTGAGCTTATTTTACAAGCTATTTTGCCAAATGAAGCTACTAGTTTCAAGTCATATAATGGGACAATACGCAATCATATGGACGTATGGAAATGATCTTTTGTCAACCACAGACCAACCAGTCGGTCTAGTCCAATAAAGGGGGATGCTCATGAATTTTTCATTAACGGAAGAACAAACAATGGTACAAAAAATGGTAAGGGATTTTGCCGAGTCGGTGATTAAGCCGCGTGCAATTGAAATCGATAAAACAGCCACTTTTCCAGTTGATATTTTTAAGCAATTGGGGGAGCTTGGTTTATTAGGAATCCCTTTTCCAGAAGCATATGGGGGTTCTGGTGGCGATACATTATCTTATGCACTAGCAGTAGAAGAGATTGGTCGTGTTTGCGGGAGTACGGGGTTAAGCTATGCTGCAGCTGTTTCATTAGGTGCCAGCCCGATATATTACTTCGGCACAGAAGCACAAAAACAGCAATATTTAGTTCCATTAGCTGAAGGGAAAGCGCTTGGGGCATTTGGACTAACGGAGCCAAATGCTGGTTCAGACGCTGGCGGAACGAAGACAACTGCAATGGTAGAAGGTGACGAATACGTTATTAACGGAGAGAAATGTTATATAACAAATGCGAGTTATGCGAAAACACTTATTGTAACCGCGGTCACTGGAAAGGATAGTCGCGGTAAAAATATCATTTCCGCCATCATTGTTCCGACCGATGCAAAAGGGCTTTCCATCACAAGTAATTATGACAAAATGGGAGTTCGTGGGTCAGATACAGCCGAAATTGTGTTAGACAATGTACGCGTACCTAAGGAAAACCTGTTAGGAGATCCAGAAAAAGGGTTTAAACAGTTCTTATACACATTAGACGGTGGTCGCATATCTATAGCTGCTCTCGGTGTAGGGATTGCTCAAGCTTCGCTGGAAAAGGCGTTAAACTATGCAAAAGAACGAAAGCAGTTTGGTAAAGCAATTTCTGATTTTCAGGCGATACAATTTAAATTAGCAGACATGGCGATGGAAGTGGAGCTAGCTAGAAACATGGTACATAAAGCCGCTTGGTTAAAAGATGCGGATAAAACCTTCGGGAAAGAAGCTTCTTTTGCAAAGTTATATGCTACAGAGACTGCTTTTCGTGCAGCTAATCAAGCGATTCAAATTCATGGTGGTTATGGCTATATGCGCGAGTATGAAGTCGAGCGCTATTTACGTGATGCTAAGCTGTTGGAGATTGGAGAAGGCACTTCAGAAATTCAGCGCTTGGTTATTGCGAGACACTTAGGGTGTTAAAGGATCGGGGGGATATTCATGTCACTTTTACATGTTACCGTTGGAGAGCTCTTAGAGGAACAAGTAAAATTATATCCGGAGCATGAGGCGGTTGTCTACCCAGAATTAAAGCTTAGAAAAACATATCAGGAATTTAATAAAGAAGTTAACCAAGCAGCAAAAGGCCTAATGGCATTGGGAGTTGGCAAGGGAGAACATGTTGCTATTTGGTCAGATAATAAACCCGAATGGCTGACTACACAATTTGCAACCGGAAAAATGGGTGCTGTGTTAGTAACGGTAAATACAAACTATCAAGCTAGTGAACTACAGTATCTATTAGAGCAGTCGGAAGCAACCACTTTAATTATGGCAGAAAATTATAAAGGAACCTCCTATATAGAAGTTTTAAAAAGTATTTGTCCAGAACTGGAAGAAGCAGCACCAGGCAATCTGCAATCGAAAGCTTTGCCGAAGCTAAAAAATATTATCATCCTAGGTAATACCAATTATCCTTTTGCTTATAGTTGGCGCGATATCATGGATGCTGGTAAAGAAATATCAGATCAGGATTTGTGGGAACGGAAAACGATTTTAGAAGAACATGAAGTTATTAATATGCAGTATACTTCTGGCACAACGGGTTTTCCTAAGGGTGTTATGCTAACACATCATAATATTGTTAATAATGGCAAACAAATTGCGGATTGTATGAAGCTAACAGAAGCAGACAGATTGTGTATTCCAGTTCCGTTTTTTCACTGCTTTGGGTGCGTGTTAGGCGTATTAGCTGCTGTTTCTAAAGGAACAACAATGGTTTTAGTAGAGCAGTTCCACCCAGAGAAAGTTTTGGCAGCCGTTGCTCAAGAACGATGTACAGCCCTGCATGGTGTACCGACGATGTTTATTGCCGAGCTAAATCATCCCAATTTTGAGCAGTATGATTTGTCCAGTTTAAGGACGGGTATTATGTCGGGTTCCCCTTGTCCGATGGAAGTAATGACGAAAGTGATGGAAAAAATGGGGGCAGAAGAAATAACCATAGCATATGGTCAGACGGAAGCTTCTCCTGTTATTACACAAACCAAAACAGACGACCCAATTGAGTTACGAGTGAGCACTGTTGGAACACCCCACCCGAATGTAGAGGTGAAAATCGTCATTCCAGGAACTAGTGAGGAGCAAGAACGAGGTGTTCCTGGCGAATTGTTAACACGAGGTTACCATGTGATGAAGGGATATTATAATAATCCAGAGGCGACCGAGCTTGCGATCGATGAAGATGGCTGGTTGCACACAGGAGATTTGGCGTTGATGCGATTAGACGGTTATTTGGAAATTACTGGTAGAATGAAGGATATGATTATTCGTGGTGGAGAAAATATTTACCCACGGGAAATTGAAGAGTTTTTATATCAGCATCCAGATGTCCTCGATGTCCAAATAGTTGGCATTCCAGATAAAAAGTACGGCGAAGAAATAATGGCATGGATTATACCGAAGGAAAATAGCCAAGTTTCCGAGGCGGATATTCGATCCTTTTGTGAGGGGAATATATCGTGGCATAAAATACCGAAGTATATTGCATTTGTAGACAAATATCCCATGACAGCAAGTGGAAAAATTCAAAAATACCGCTTGAAAGAAATGGCGATCCAAAAGCTGAATGAATAGGGGGCAAAACATGATAAACAAACTGATGATTGCAAATCGTGGGGAAATTGCTGTACGAATTATTTGCACATGTAAAAAATTAAATATTCGAACGGTTAGCGTTTATTCCGAGGCTGATAAATACGCACCCCATGTGGAAATGGCGGATGAAAGCTATTTAATTGGACCGCCTAGGGTGCAGGAAAGCTATTTAAATGCGGAAAAAATAATTGAAATAGCAAAAGAAACAAAGGCCGACGCTATCCATCCCGGCTATGGATTTTTAAGTGAAAACGCTGGGTTTGCTGAGCAATGTGAACAAGCAGGATTAGTATTTATTGGACCCAAAAGTAGTGTGATTCAAAAGATGGGGAGCAAGATAGAAGCTAGACGAGCAATGCAAACAGCAGGAGTGCCAGTTGTTCCTGGAACGGACGGAGCTGTTGCAACAGCGGAAGATGCTGCTTCCTACGCCAGTCAAATTGGCTATCCAGTGATGGTAAAAGCATCTGCTGGAGGTGGTGGTATTGGAATGCAGGTGGTGCAAACGGAAGCTGAGCTGAAAGAAGCATTTGTTAACAACACCAAACGAGCACAAAGCTTATTTGGTGATGGAGCAATGTTTATGGAGAAGAAAATAGAAAATGCCCGTCATATTGAAGTGCAAGTATTAGCTGACCACCATGGAAATGTCGTTCATTTATTTGAGCGTGAATGCTCGATCCAGCGGAGAAATCAAAAGGTAATCGAAGAAGCACCATCCCCATTTATTTCTGAGGAAACTAGGCAGGAAATGGGCGAAAAAGCGGTTCAGGCAGCAAAAGCTTTGGCGTATACAAACGCTGGTACCATTGAATTTTTAGTAGACGAACAGGAGAATTTCTACTTTTTAGAAATGAATACACGGATTCAAGTAGAACATCCAATTACAGAAGAGATCACAGGAGTAGATATTGTTGAAAAGCAGCTTGAAATTGCAAGTGGTAAGCCGTTACAGCTATCTCAAGATGAGCTTTTTATCAATGGGCATGCCATCGAAGCTAGGATCTATGCTGAAGACCCGAAGACGTTCTTTCCTTCTCCAGGCCATATAGATGTATTTCAACCACCAGAGGGAGAGTATATTCGTAATGAAGTAGCGGTACGCAGTAATTATGATGTGACCCCGTTTTACGATCCGATGATTGCCAAATTAGTTGTTCATGGGAAATCTCGAGAAGTGGCAATTTCTCTATTAAAGCAAGCATTAGAACAATATAAAGTTACGGGGATCAAGACAAATATTCCCATGTTATTGCGTGTTGTTGAACACGAACAATTTCAAGCGGGTAACACCACAACTAGCTTTTTAGAATTGTATCATGGATGAAGATTTGTCACTGTTACAAAAGTAACAACAGTGGAGTTATTTTAGATACTTATTAAATTCTCATCTTAAAAACGACATTTATAAGAGAAAACGTTTACACTTAAGGAGGAAATCAAAATGGAAGTAAAAGCAACGATGGCAGGAAGTGTATGGAAGATGACAGTAGCACAAGGTGACAGCGTGGAGGAAGGTCAAGATGTCGTCATCTTGGAGTCGATGAAAATGGAAATTCCAATTGCTGCAGAACAGTCAGGTACAGTGAAAGAATTTAAAGTCCAAGAAGGGGATTTTGTAAACGAAGGAGACGTCATTGCTGTTATTGAATAATCGGAAACGCGAATTACACTCATTAGAAAAACAAGGGGGATACATGTGGGAAAGTTTATTGAATTACAAAAGGAGCAATCGATTGCTATTGTTAAAATAAATCGCCCAGAAGCAGCAAATGCGCTGTCCCAACCTTTACTTACAGAATTGCAAGCAACTATTCAAACAGTGGAACAGGATCGATCCATTGCCTGTACCATTCTTACAGGCGAGGGAGAAAAAGCATTTTGCTCAGGGGCTGATTTAAAAGAGCGCGCTGGAATGAATGATCAAGAGGTAATAGCAGCGGTTGCTCATATTGGAGATACAGTAACCATGGTGGAGAATTTACCTATGCCGGTCATCGCAGCAATGAATGGAGTTGCTTTTGGCGGTGGGTTGGAATTAGCATTAGCCTGTGATATTCGTATAGCTGCGCACCATGCACAGATGGGGCTTACGGAAACGTCATTAGCCATTATTCCTGGAGCAGGGGGAACACAACGTCTACCTCGATTAATTGGAATCGGTAGGGCAAAGCAATTAATTTATAGCGCCAAGCGGATCACGGCAGAAGAAGCTTTCCATATAGGGTTAGTGGAGGAGACCGTTGCAGGTAACGAATTACAAGAAACAGTAAAACAGTTTGCAGCAACTATTGCCAAAAATGGTCCCATTGCGCTGAGGCAAGCGAAAATCGCACTTAATAAAGGAACAGAAACAGATTTAACAACTGGCTTACTTATCGAACAACTCGCCTATCAGCATACGATTCCAACGAATGATCGAATCGAAGGGCTTCAAGCCTTTCGTGAAAAACGGACACCACACTATCATGGAAACTAAAACAGGGAGGCTTTGTTAGGATGACTTACAACAACATTTATGATGAAAAAGTAGCCACGATTAAAAGTGGAGGAAAAGAAAAATATCATCGCAAAAATGAAGAAAAAGGGAAGCTGTTTGTACGTGAACGATTAAAACGGCTTTTGGACGACGATTTAAGTCTTGAAGATGCATTTTTTGCAAATTGTATGGATGAAACACTACCATCGGATGGAGTTGTAACAGGAATTGGAAAAATTAATGGTCAGTCCGTATGCGTGATGGCAAATGACTCAACAGTAAAAGCTGGATCATGGGGCAGACGTACAGTGGAAAAAATCATTCGTATTCAAGAAACAGCCATGACGTTGGAAATTCCGATGATTTATTTAGTAGATTCCGCTGGTGCAAGAATTACCGATCAAGTCGAAATGTTTCCAAACAGAAGGGGCGCAGGGCGAATTTTCCATAATCAGATAAAGCTATCTGGTCGTGTACCGCAAGTATGTCTCTTATTCGGACCATCCGCAGCAGGAGGAGCCTATATACCTGCTTTTTGTGACATTGTTATAATGGTGGAAGGCAATGCTTCCATGTATTTAGGCTCGCCACGGATGGCAGAAAAGGTAATCGGAGAGAAAGTTAGTTTAGAAGAAATGGGCGGTGCCACAATGCATTGCTCTGTTTCTGGAGTTGGCGACGTATTAGTCAAAACAGAGCAAGAGGCTATCGACTATACCCAATCATACTTAAGTTATTTCCCAGCTAATTTTAGACATAAGCCATCTGTAGAAGAAGCAAAAGCAAGTAAGCAACTGGAAAAAAGTATCGCTGATTTAATCCCAGAAAATCAAAATGCTGCCTTTAATATGTATGACCTTATCGATCGGCTTATTGATGCAGATAGCTTCTGTGAAATAAAGAAAAAATTCGCTCCCGAACTAATAACTGGACTCGCCAGAATAGATGGACGATCGATCGGTATTATTGCAAATCAACCAAGAATGAAGGGAGGCGTCTTATTTCCAGACTCAGCTGATAAAGCCGCCAAATTTATGCAGCTATGTGACGCCTTTAATATCCCGTTGTTGTTCTTGGTAGACGTACCAGGTTTTATGATTGGTACAAAGGTCGAACGCGCTGGCATTATTCGCCATGGTGCCAAAATGCTTGCTACGATGAGTGAAGCGACGGTTCCAAAAATTTCTGTTATTGTTCGTAAAGCTTATGGCGCTGGGCTTTATGCTATGGCGGGTCCTGCATTTGAACCAGATTGCTGTCTGGCATTACCTACTGCTCAAATTGCTGTTATGGGACCAGAAGCAGCAGTGAATGCTGTGTACGCTAATAAGATTCAGGATATGTCTGAAGAAGAGCGACCGGCCTTTATTAAAGAAAAGCAAGAAGAATATAAGGAGAATATTGATATTTATCGTTTGGCTTCAGAAATGGTCGTAGATGCGATCATTGATCCGGAGAACTTGCGAGAAGAATTAAAGACGCGCTTTGCTATCTATGATTCTAAGAACGTGACATTTACGGAAAGAAAGCATGGTGTCTATCCAGTATAACGGTTATCTAAAAGGTTGAAATTATAAGTTAAACCAACATCTGTTTCGTACCATATGTATTATAGCTCAGCTTTTATCTATAATGGCTGAGTTTTTTTATTGTATAGCGTACAATGTCAAGAGCTTTTTTCAAGTTTTTGAGTAACTCTAACACACCTACTGTAATTATCATTTTTTACAAGTAGCATTTGATTCAGAAATGGGTTTTCTTCACTCGATCCTTCATTTCCGTTGATTCGTTCCATTTGCTACGTTGCTAAACGGGCGCTTATCGCCTTTGTTCAGATTATTACATTCAATGAGATATCAATCGAAAGGCTCATGTTAATAGTTGCTAATACAGATGAAATGGTTTAATAAATAAGGGTAAGCAAATTGGCGCATTCGGTTTTACTTTGACATAATACTATGCACTAGCTCTTGATTCTTTCTTCTGCAAACTGTCTTATCTAAAAAACATAGCTACTTAATTTACCTGATTTATCTTAATGCCAAAGCACTATGAATAAACACAAATATTCGAAGGTGGACTGTTTCTTCCGATAGTCATTTCATAAAAAAGTATACCATAATATTATTATGTAAACTAATTAAAAACTATTAGTAGAAATAGAGTGCCATATCTCGTATAATAGACGCTAGTAAAAAGGATAAGGGATGCGTGAAAGAATTATGGGGGAAAACATCATGACGAAAGAAGCTGCACCACATTTGCTACATCAACTGGCTGCAGTATATGAACAGGTACGTGAAAACGGAGATGATATTCGCGCAGAGAAGTTAATTGAGCTCTACGATAAATATAAGCAACAGGAGCTTATGATCTGTTTTGCTGGTCATTTTTCTGCTGGCAAATCATCCATGATCAATGCATTGCTAGGAGAGGACATTTTGCCAAACAGTCCCATTCCAACAAGTGCGAATATCGTTAAAATTACATCTGGCAAGGGCAAGGTTCGGGTGTATTTTAAACATAGCGCTCCAGAAGAATATCAAGAACCGTTTGATTTAGATATGCTGAAACAATACTCCATGGATAAAGATAATATCCAAAAAATTGAAATCAGCACATTGGCACCACTGTTACCAGCAAAGACAGCGTTTATTGATACACCAGGCATTGATGCAGCAGATGATGCGGATCGATTAATGACAGAAGGTTCACTACATCTGATGGATGCACTGTTTTATGTAATGGATTATAACCATGTGCAATCGGAAGTGAATTTGCAATTTTTGCTCGATCTGCAAGCAAAAAATATACCATTCTATGTCATTATTAATCAAATTGATAAACATAAAGAATCGGAACTCACCTTTACTAGCTTTAAGGAAAGTATAAGACAGACATTCGATGTATGGGAAATCAAACCGGAGAGAATATTTTATTCTTCTTTATATGAACCTGACTTAGAACATAACCAATTTCAGGAAATCCAACAAACATTACAGGATGATCTATTCACAACCCGTAAGCAGGAGTTATTGGACCGTCAACATAGCTTGAATGACGTGATAGAACAACATGTTGTCTTTCTTCAGGAACAATTTGAAGAAGAATTGGAGACATATTACGTGCCACCGAAGCAACAAGAAGAGCTTAGCCAAAAATCTACCATTCAAAATAAATTGGATGCATACGAGCAAAAGAAGACCAATTTGAAAACAGACTTCTATGACGTTTTACAGCAGACGTTAAAAAATGCGTATTTAATGCCTGCTGTATTAAGAGATAAAGCGGCATCCTTTTTAGAATCGCAGCAAAGTGATTTTAAAGTTGGCTTATTGGGAGCAAAGAAAAAAACGAGTGAAGAAAGAAAAAAACGTTTAAACGAATTTCGAATTGATTTACAGCAAACTGTGGAAGCAGGATTACAATGGAAGCTGCGGGATAAGTGGTTACCATTGCTGAAGGATTACAAAGTGGATGACATTCAAGTGCAAAATGAACTGCAGCAGTTTACGATCTCGGTCAAAGAAGCAGATTTACTAGAAACAATCAAGCAAGGGGCTACACTTAATGGGGAAGCCATTATCCAATATACGAATGATTTGGCACACGAAATCAAAAAGCAGGCGAAACAACAAGCGAATGCGTTATGGAATCAGGTAGAAGCGGCTATCCAAGCCGAGCTGCAGCCTATATGCTCAAAACTGACGGATCAATTAATAGAGCTAAACAGCATAGAGCAAAAGCTAAATCATTATATTGCTATAGAAAAATCATTAGCCCACAAACAAAACCTGGTTAGGCAAGCGATCTATCATGAAGCTCCTTCACGGGAAAAGACGATCGCAATGATAGAAGAAATTTTATTACAACAAGAACAACGCGTTACATTTGTAGCTCAACCAATGGCATTTAAAGCACGGCAAATGGCAGGTTCCGAAGATTGTTTATTAACGGATGAAAAACAAATACCTAGCAAAGAAACAGGAGCAAGTCATCCTGTAGAGACAACTGTTAACGCGATTGAACAGACAATGAGTATCGTTAAAGATCTACCAGGTTTTCAATCGATCATGGACGATTTAAAAAGTAAGCAGTATCGATTAGAACATCGCACGTATACGATTGCATTATTTGGTGCGTTTAGTGCCGGTAAATCATCGTTTGCAAACGCTCTAATGGGAGAAGCCATTTTACCAGTATCGCCAAATCCAACCACAGCGACTGTCAACCGAATTCACCCTGTAACGAATACGCATAAACATGGGACAGTTATTGTACAATTGAAGAAACAGGAGGAATTGGTCAAAGAAGTGGTGACGATGACGAAAAAGTTCTCTCCTGAATCTGATCGTCTGGAAGACTTAATAGCATGGATAGATAAAGAACAACTATACCGTCACGAAGAGCTAGAAAACACATATCAAGCATATTTGCAAGCCATTTTAAATGGCTATGCTTCTATGCAGCAATTCTTAGGTCAGTCGATGTACTTATCTATCGAAGCGTTTCCGAGCTATGTGACAGATGAAACGAAAGCGTGCTTTGTTGAAACGATCGACCTTTATTATGATTGTGCGCTAACACGTCAGGGGATTAGTCTTGTTGATACACCAGGAGCAGATTCCATCAATGCGCGACATACAAATGTGGCGTTTGATTATATTAAACATGCTGATGCCATTCTTTACGTAACGTATTATAATCATGCGCTTAATCGAGCTGACAAAGATTTTCTTATGCAATTAGGAAGAGTAAAAGATTCCTTTCAATTAGATAAAATGTTTTTTATCGTTAATGCAGCTGATTTAGCAAAGGATGAGGAAGAATTAGCGCTAGTGACAACCTATGTTACGGAACAATTAGCTCAATTAGGGATTCGTTTTCCTCGTCAGTATCCTGTCTCCAGTAGGAACGCCTTAAGCGAAAAGCAACTTCATAAACGGTCGGATCAGCTAATGGCAGCATTTGAAGCCGATTTTTATCCATTTATTCACCGTGACTTAACGAAATTGGCTGTAGCAGCTGCTTTTCGGGATATGGAACGACTGGAGCAACAGCTTCAGCAATTTATTGCCTCTCAGAAGTTAGACCAGCAAGAGAAAAAAGCGTTTAAACAATCCATTGAAACAAAGCATCAGCAATTACAGCAAATTATAGATGACATAAAAGCTGCTGCATATCTCAACCAAGTCAAACAAAAAATTCAAAAACAACTATACTATGTGCTGGAGCGATTTTCAATTCGCTTCCACGATATGTTTAAAGAAACAGTTAATCCTGCTACCATTACGGAATCTGGTAAAGAAGGAAGAAAGCAACTTTGGGATTGCATGTGGAATTTGATTGCTTACTGTCAAACAGAGTTGATTCGAGAGCTACAAGCTGTTTCATTGCGAATAGAAGCATTTATGAATGATTCTATGCTGGATGTATACCGTTTCATAGAAAAGCAAAGTCAAAGCGTTGATAAATCATTTATGTTTGCAGAAATAGATAGGAAAGATATAGCTTCTCCTGTTTTTTCCGAGGCCTTTCAAGCAATGGACCATCAACCATTAAATCGAATGATTCAGTCATACAAAAACACAAAAGCCTTTTTTGCCAAAAACGAAAAGGAACGAACGAAAGAAGCGATATATGGGTTTTTGCAGCCAATAGTGAAGGAATATATGGATGTAAATGAACAACATATGGATGCATTCTATGAAGAGCAATGGGCAACGATTATATCAGATTTAAAGGAGAACATTGCTATACAGTTACAAAAACATATGGATAGCTATCATGAAATGATCACTTCCAACGTTTCGCTGCCAGAATTAATCAACAAACAGCATGAAGTGTCTGCCATTTTAGCGGATTATAAACAGAAAGAAGGATAAACATTGAACAAACATCAAATTATGCTAGTCGACGGCATGGCGTTATTATTCCGCGGTTTTTTTGCTACTGCATTCCGAGGTAATTTTATGAAAACGAGGGAAGGGATGCCGACAAACGGCGTTTATCAATTTTTGCGCTATTTTCTAGATGCAGTGAACACATTTCAACCAACACACGTCGTATGCTGTTGGGATATGGGAAGTAAAACGTTTCGAACAGAAATGTATGCTGCTTATAAAGCCAATCGTGACGAACCTCCGGTAGAGCTGATACCGCAATTTGACTTAGCCAAAAAAGTAGTAGATAGCTTTAATATGCCAAACATCGGCTTGGAGAATTATGAAGCCGATGATTGTATTGGAACTTTAGCAAAAATGTACGGTGCTGATCATGAAGTAACGATTCTGACCGGCGACCAAGATATTTTGCAATTGGTAGACGATGGTATCCAAGTAGCCATTATGAAAAAAGGCCAAGGGAATTATGATCTGTTTAATCAAGCTAATTTCTATGAGAAGAAAGGCATTCATCCTAAACAAATTATTGATTTGAAAGGGTTGATGGGGGATCCTTCCGATAATTATCCAGGTGTCAAAGGAATTGGCGAAAAAACAGCATTAAAATTAATCCAAGAGCATGGGACTATCGAGGATATGATCGCAAATATAGATACGTTGCCAAAAGGTGTACAAACAAAGATTAAAGCAAACATGGAAATGCTACATTTATCAAGGCGTCTCGCTGAAATTAAATGTGATGTTCCAATTACGTGTGAGTTAGAACAAGCTTTATGGGATTATGATCGGGAGCGTATTATTGGTACATTTCAATCGCTTGAATGGAAATATTTAGACAAGCTCGTGTAAAGTAGATCTTCAATCAGTGGGGGTTTTCATTCATCCTCACTGATTGTTAAGTAAATGGGGCATTTAGGCGCTGTTATCTCCCTGTTGCAGTACTACAGAATTCAACTCCTGAAGTTACAGCGTTACACCCCCTTATATGTGGGTAAAATAAACTATCCAATTAGTAGAAAGGGCAAACCAATGAACTGTTCTTAGCTTATTGGTTGCCCTTTTGTTTTTGTATTGCTTCTTAGTCTAGTAAAACATGGGCAATACCATCTTATTATGCAGGGATATAACAAAATTGCAGGGTATGCGCTATACGGGGTGGGGGTACGATGCATACCCTAAACGCGTTTATTTTTGATGTTCTTTATTAAGAATGGAGGTGGTTTCTTTTTATAGGAATTGCTTAATAAAATAAGATATTGCTAAAATAGACAATCGTTTGCGCAGATCTGTTAATTCTGATTGAATGTTTCTTTCAAGTTGCTTTATCATGAATTCATTCTATTTGGTTAAGCTAAGAAAATAATTTATAGTAAAAGATGAGAGACAATTCCGTGTATGTCATGCTTTGTTATCGTTTTGTTTGAAAATTCAATTGCTCAATGAATAACGTAATTATATATTATTAACGTTTATAGTGAAAAATTCTGTCGTGAGGTTGATAAATATGTCATTGTTTCGTGTTGAAAATGTAAAAGTAAATGAAATTATAGAAATGAATCAGTTAGAAATCCCTGCGAATCAAGTTGTTTGTATTATCGGAAAAAGCGGGAGTGGAAAATCAACTTTTCTTCGATTATTAAACCATTTGGATTCTCCTGATGAAGGCACCATTTTTTACCGTGGTAACGATATTCAACAAATGGATCCGATTGAACTAAGACGTTCTATCACCATGGTTCCGCAAACACCAGTTATGTTTCCGGGAACGATTAAAGATAATTTGCAAATTGGTCAAAGATTATCTGGTCTAAGTACGGCGGATGAGGTAACACTTCAACAGGCTCTTAAACGTGTATCCTTGCATAAATCATTGGATACTCCAGCCAACGACTTATCAGGAGGGGAAAAGCAACGACTTGCTTTAGCAAGAGCCACGTTACTAGACGCCGACGTTTTTTTATTGGATGAACCGTCTTCCGCGTTAGATAGCGATACGGCAGATGATGTCATCGATGCGTTTATTGATTTTATTAAGTCTGAAAATAAATCGTTAATTATGATCACCCATGATCTTGAACTAGCAGGACGAGTGGCAGACGTCACTATTGAAATGAATTCATATAGTGAAAACGTCTCGTAATTGCTGTAATATAAGGGCATTGATTACAGATTTCATATTCAAGAAGCTATTGATATTAAAATGCTTGTTTAGAACGGCTGATTAATAGAAAGGAGCACAAAAAGTGAGTGAAACAACTTCGATTGATTTGACTTTTTGGCAGTTACTATTCGCTTATGTTTTCATTGTTATTCTATGGGTTATTGTTCGTATTAAAGGGATCCCAAGACAAAAGTTAATCATCATTTCCACATTGCGGATGACCGTACAATTAATCCTTGTTGGTTATTTATTAATGATCGTGTTTGAGAATCCACATCCGATGATCACATTAGTCATTGTCTTGTTTATGCTTGGGTTTGCCATTTACAATGTATATAAACGTGCAAGTGTAGCAATTCATGTATCGGTCAAAAAGGCAATTGCTGTTGCCATGGTATTAGGTATATCTGTAAGTATGGTTTATTTTTTATTTGTCGTATTACAGTTAGACCCGTGGTATAATCCACAGCTGTTCATTCCAATTAGTGGCATGATTATTGGCAACGCTATGACAGGGATTACCCTAGGAGTGAACCAATTACTAATTGGAGTTAGAGAACAAAAAGACAAGATAGAAGCAGCACTAATGCTCGGAGCAACGCCCAAAAGTGCGTCTCATTCCATTATAAACGAAGCTTTTGATTCTGCGATGCTGCCAACGATTAATTCCATGGTTGGGATGGGAATAGTATTTTTACCTGGTATGATGACAGGACAAATCATCGCAGGAGCTTCACCTGTTAGTGCGGTTAAATATCAAATAGCAATTATGCTTGGTGTAGCTGGTACGGTAGCTATAACGGTAGTGATTTTCCTCCATTTAGCATATAAAGCGTTCTTTAATCATCGCGCACAATTGAAGTTTTCCGATCAATAAGTGGCATAGGTCGATACTGCTGAAAATACCTCTCCCTAAAGAAATTAGTTTAATCCGATAGGTACGGTTGGAAAAATAATTGTATTCCTTTTATAATAAAGAAAAAACATGCAGGAGGAAAAATCTATGGTGTTTCCTTCCAAGAAGGATCGGTGGATTACTGTTCTCTTATGGGGAATTGCGATAATAGGGTTGCTTATACCGATACGCACAGGAAACTTGTTATCCGTATTACTGATTCTCCCATTAATCGGGCTTTTATTATGGTTTTGGTTTCGTACGGATTATCGGATTATCGGTGAAAAACTAAAAATTCGCTATGGACCGGTTCGCCAAACCATTAATATTAAAGAGATTCAAGTGATTTTTAAAGCGAAAAAAAACCCTTTAGCTGCAGCACCGGCTTTATCGCTCGATCGAATTGTGCTACACTGCGGAAAATTTAACGTAACGAGCATTTCGCCGCAAGATAAACAACAATTTTTACAAGCACTCGTTGCTATTAACCCACATATTAAAATGGAAAAGTCTTTGAAACAATCGCTTTCTTAATCGGACTTATAACGTATGAATCTAAATAAATTATCATACTTGTATGAAAAAGGAGGATGGAAAATAATGCGTGTAGTTGAGAATATTAGTGAACTAATTGGAAATACTCCAATGGTAAAGTTAAATAAACTTGTTCCGGATGATGCAGCAGATCTGTATGTAAAATTAGAAATGTATAACCCGAGCAGAAGCGTCAAAGATAGAGCAGCTTATAATATGATAAAAGTTGCTGAAGAACAAGAACTGTTAAAACCTGGAGATACGATTATTGAGCCAACCAGCGGAAATACTGGAATTGGCTTAGCAATGAATGCTGCGGCAAAAGGATATAAGGCGATTATTGTAATGCCTGATAATAGTACAACAGAACGAAGAAATATTTTAAAGGCATACGGGGCAGAGGTTGTACTGACACCTAGCGAAGAAAAAATGCCTGGAGCGATCAAAAAAGCGCTGGAATTGCAAAAAGAACATCCCGGCAGCTTTATTCCGCAGCAATTTGAGAATGAAGCAAATCCTGATATTCATAAAACAACAACAGCTCTGGAAATTTTGAAGCAAATGAATGGGGAACTGGACGCGTTTGTGTGTACGGCAGGTACTGGAGGAACGGTAACTGGTACAGGTGAAGTATTAAAGGAAAAGCTACCCGATATTCATATCGCTGTGGTTGAACCAAAAGGGTCCCCCGTGTTATCAGGAGGAAAACCAGGTAAACATAAGCTTGTCGGTACGAGTCCAGGATTTATACCTGAGATATTAAATACGTCCATTTATGATGAAATTATGCAAATTGCAGATGACGATGCAGTTGATTTTTTTAAACAACTTGGTCAAAAAGAAGGCATATTCATCGGATTATCTGGTGCAGCGGCAGTCTTTGCTGCCATTCAAGTAGCAAAGCGACTAGGAAAAGGAAAGAAAGTTGTTTGTATCGCACCAGATTCAGGTGAACGTTATTTAAGCATGAATTTATTTGCTGAAGAATAATTTATCATACTGATTTAAAGAACAGATTAACTAGTAATGCTTTGTGTATGACAGGAATTGAAAAGTGTTCGCTAGTCATTAGTGGTCATAGTTACATGATGGCATTTTGTTATTTATAAAAATTATGATTCTTGTAAAAAGCCAACGAAATTCTCGTGATCGTTGGCTTTTCCTATGGTAGGATAAAGTATAGTTTTTTTATTGTATAGGAAACGATAAATTTAGGTGCTTGTGGATAACGAAATAACCGAATCGTCACGTCCGGATCCATCGCCTTGCAACGATGCGACTTTAGAAATGCACTCTACGATAAGGCCTCATCGGTTCGTTGCTAAGGGGAAGGCCGACTAAAAACGGGCTTGCCGCTCAGGCGTCGGCATACCCCAGTTTTAGTGGCATAATTCCTTTATCTTTAGTTGATTCGTTCCATTCGCTACGTTGCTAAACGGGCGCGTGCGCCTTTGTTCTTTGGAATTGTCGTCATTACCAATCAATGGAGTTGGAAAAAAGGGGGGTTATAGCATGAAAAAAATCACTTATATTATTAGCAGCTCTACCCTTATTTGCGCCTTGCTTGCGTTTATAGAGCATGGCCTAGAGATTAATTATGCCATAAAGACGGTAAGTAAAATCAGTTTATTTTTCCTCGTTATTTGGCTATATGCAAGGCTGTTTGATGATTTTCGTTTCCGGGATGTTTTAAGTTTAGATAAATTAAATAAACAAGATTGGTTACGGCTGCTTTTTCTCGGTGTACTATCTGCTGGTGTTGTTTTAGTTGCTTATTTATTACTTTCACCTTATTTTTCCGTTCATCAAATTAAACATGATTTAACTAGCAGATTAGGAATAACTGCAACAGGGTTTATTTTTGTAGGTATTTATATCACATTTGTGAACTCCTTTTTGGAGGAATATTTTTTTCGCGGGTTTATCTTTTTCCACCTACCGAGAAAAATCGGATACTTTTTTAGTCCATTCCTATTCGCAATCTATCATATTCCGATGATTGCTCTATGGTTTAGCCCTGTTTTAATCGGCGCTTGCTTTATCGGTCTTTGGGGAATCGCTATGGTCTTTCATAAGGTAAATGAAAAAAATCGAACGATTTGGTCTTCATGGATAATTCATATTTGTGCAGACATCATGATTATTATCATTGGAATGACGTTATTTTATTTTTAAGCTTTCGATTAAAAAACTAATAGACATAGTAAGCTAGTTTTCTATCACGGCACGCATTTGTGTAAACCGAAATTACATATCCCCTTTGGTGCATGAAAATTTTTCTAAAAAAAAGGAGAGCCTTCACATGAAAACATTATTGTCCGGTATTTCCGCTCTTATGCTGATCGGATTAATCATTGCTACCGTTATTTACCAGCAAACATTTTCAAACGCTTCAATAGCAGATCTTGACGAAGCCGAAAAAGGTAATACGAAAGAAGAATCGGATTTGCCCGAAGACGTAAATCCAACTGATTCATTGGTCACAAATCAGACCGTCGATTATGCTATAGAAAACGAACAATTATTCGTTACTTACGATAAAGGCACAGACTGGATCCATGTTCCGATCGAGAAAAGTCTTTTATTTGCTGGAGACTACAACGGAAGGGAGGATGAACTGATTCCGCAAAGTTACATACTTTCTGAAGAACGAACGGTATTTTTGCATCCGAAAGGAGAGAACACTGTTGCAATAACTTACTCCTTAAATAAAGGTAAATCATGGCAGACATCGGTTATCGTTGAAAATTATCCAGTTATTCGATTTCGGAAAGTAGCTTTTTTGAATGATGATTTTGGCTATGCCATACTTTCCGGCGGTCGAACGATGTCTCAAGAAATTTCCAGTGTTCATCTTACTTATGACGGTGGTAAAAGCTGGAGAGAAGCATCAAGACCAAATACTACAAGGATGATTGCTAATGGTGAATTTATTGATGAAAGCACGGGCTTTCTGTCCTATGGTACCATTAACCCTGAAGCACCAGAACTTTATGTAACGAAAGATACAGGGCAGACATGGAAACAAGCAAAAGTTCACGTGCCAGATAAATATAAGCTACATTTTGTGACTGCTGAAACTCCTGAAAAAGTAGGTGATCACCTAATCATGCTTGTACAACAAGGGCCAAATGGAGATTATAAAGGTGGAAAAGTAAAAGGGAAATTTAAATCAACAGACGGCGGAGAAACATGGGAATTCGTATCGGAGGTGGAACCAGATGAAACAGAGTAGGTTACGTATAACAGGTTGGTTGCTGTTTCTATTAGCGGTTTTACTATTCAGTGGGCAGATTGGCTTTTTGCTTATTCAATCCAATTACCCTCAAGTAGAGTACATTGATAATCGTCTGTTTTACTTGTTTAATATAAGTTTCGCTATTTTTTTAGCATTAGCGCTTTTGTTTTTGCTACGTCTATCAAAAATATGGAGACTGCTTGTCATTACTAGCTTTGGAATATTTGCGATTGTAAATAGTTGGCTGTTCATTTCCACTAACCAGCAGATAAAAAATATCATTAGCATTTCACCTGACTTTAAACAAGTATTATCCATAAAAAAGCAGGTGGATACAAAAGAGGCTACATATTATCGGTCCAAACTCGGTATTTTAGCAATGTCACATCAAAAGCTGCCAGAAGATGTGAGTAGCACACCTAAAATAGACTGGTTAGCAAATGATATAGCTGCAGTTACCTATAAATCCTCCGATGACAAACTCCAGCAATTTATTGCTACATATGGTGATCGCGGAATAGGGGGTTCTTACTATGAAGTAGGAGCAGTTACCCGTGGGAGATGGGGTGGCGAAAGTGTAGAGATGCGAAATAACACAGAAGGGATCACTATTATAACAAAAGCCACTTCTGAAACGTTTAGTTGGGATCAGGTCATTCAGTACGGAACACTTGCCCTCGTATTAATGAAAGATAATCAAGCTGTATGGACGATCGCATTAGATGAAGACTTTGATGCTGAGGCAATCAACGATGGAAAACAACAAACAGGAAATATTACGTTATACAAAGCAACAATGGATGATAATGAACCAATAAATCTTGAATTTCAAGGCAGGGAAGGTAGTCTGTTTAAACCTGCTGAAAAATGAAATCACTCAAGATAACATGCTTCAAGTTAACGCCATTTATTCACGATATAAGGTGCTGTGTGACTCCTGCTTCAATTGTTGAAGAGTATGTACGGAACAAGTCAAAATGGGAGATAACAGCACCTACCCGATTCGTTTAATTATTCGCAAATCCCTGTTTCTAAGCCTATCATGGTAGGAGGAGATGGACATTATCTGTGTACGGTCACTACACCAAGGGCATAAATATTGGCAAGGCCAATAAGAACTGGGCTTCGACACGGTATAGCACTTCCAGTTAATCGTCAACTTTTACTAGCCAATGCTTTTGAAAATATTTTCAAAACCTATACGCCTTTCCTCCATCAGATTGTGCGGAAATATTATGTCGTATATAGCTATCCACTAAGTCGAACTTATCCATTCCAAATGGTCGGCGGATATCGTTTATTTACTCGTGAAATCCATTGGAATGGTTGTTTTTATTGTGCACGGTAGATTAAGCTCCAGAGAACAGAATTCATATGCAGTACACGGACTTAAGAAAGAAGGAGTAAGTTTTAGGGATTTCCCTTTATTTAAGGAGTAAGTTATTGCAACAATGTCCTCTCTTTTCGGATGCAAAAATACCGTTTGTAAATGCCTCAGATGCCATATTTTAAAAAATTGACGTTCATTTTAGAAGTTGCTACCATAATAGATAGAATGTTCATTCTACTGAAATAAGGAGTGAAAAATATGAGCTCATCAATGAAACGAGAAGCTTTATTAGAAGTTGCTGAACGTTTATTTTACGAAAAAGGCTTTCGTGGCGTTGGTTTAAAGCAAATTATTACAGAAGCTAATGTAGCAACGATGACATTATACAATCATTTTTCCTCCAAAGAGAAACTAGTTGAAGAAGTTCTCAAAAAACGTGAAAAGCGCTACTGGTCTTATTTAGATCGATATGTTGAATTGGATTCAGATTCTCCATTTATCCTTGCTGTAGAAGCGCATGGTCGATGGTTAAAAGAGCATTCACTTAAAGGAGATATGTTTTTACGCGCAATTGAAGATTATGCAGGTAAGAACAATGAAATAGAGAGCATAGCTAGAAATCATAAATCCAAGCTAATATGTTATTTTCAACAATTAGCTTTTAAAAAAGGAAAGGAAAACCAACAAGATTTAGCCAATCAATTTACATTATTGCTAGAAGGCACGACTTCGATGGCGGCATTAATCGGCGCGGAGGAAGCAACTTCACACTCGATTGCGATAGCTCGGACACTTGTCCAACAGGCTTCGTAATTTTTTTATCCTTAAAAAGTGGAGTCTCAAAATAAAGACGGAAAAAGTACGTAACAAAAAAGTAGGTAGTTTAAATCATCAGAGCAGATTATGAAGGTAGTAAATGAATAACAAAGTAGGTAAAATCACGGATGAAAATAGAAAGACCGTTCTATCTATTTTAGTCAAGGAGGGGTACCATGAAATTATTGCGGCTTATCTTACCTGGTATAGCAATGATCGCTTCCACATACGGACTAGCTAGGTTTAGTTTCGGATTACTTCTTCCTGATATACAAGATTCATTACAATTTTCTAATCTTACCTCTGGTACAATTTCTGCATTATTCTATGTGGCCTTTTGTTTTACGATAACCATTTCAACCATTATTACTATTAAGAAAGGCCCTCGAAAAATGATTTTTGCTGCTAGTCTTGCTACACTATTTGGATTGCTATTGATGGGGTTGGCACCAAATATCTATATACTTGGATTAGGTGTTCTACTAGCCGGTGCGAGTACAGGGCTGGTATCTCCTCCTTATGGAGCTGCGATATCACTTTGGATAGAAGAGAAAAAGCAGGGAACAGCAAATACTTGGATTAATTCTGGTACAAGTATCGGTATTATTCTTTCTGGATTAGGAGCCTTATTATTAACACCACATTGGCGAATCACATACTTCATTTATGCACTTTTAACATTTATAACATTGCTTTGGAATCTCAAAATTATCCCAAAGCAGTCGATGTATTCAACCCGAATGGTACTCAAAAGAGGAGATTATTCGATTAAAGGGGTTGAAGGATCGGTAAAGCTAAGTACCGCTTCCGTTGTGTTAGGAATTTGCTCGGCTGCTTTTTGGACTTTCTCTCGTTCTTTTTTTGAAAGTGCTGGTAGTTATGAGGATTGGCAGCTATCCATATTTTGGGTGGTCATCGGTAGTTTAGGAATTCTTGGCGGATTTTCAGGATCATTGATTGAAAAGAAAGGCTTAGCTTTTTCTTATAGAATCGCTACCGTACTTTTATCTTTCGCTTTTATTCTTTTAGCTGTTTCACCTGAAAAGTGGTTTATTGCATATTCCGCCGCAGGACTCTTTGGGGGCTCTTATATATTTCTAACAGGTGTATTACTTGTTTGGGGAATAAGAGTATTTATTCATAACGCCTCACTTGGTATCGGTGTTCCTTTTCTACTATTAGCAGTTGGGCAAGTTATAGGTTCCTTATCTGCTGGTTTGTGCATTGGTTTTTTTGGATATGCATTTACGTTTATTTTATTTGGGTGTGCGAGTTTAATAGCTAGCTTTATTAATCCTAAGAAAAAGCAAACATCCCCATCTATATAGTAGATGGTAAAGCAGTATCGTTTTCTTTATAGTGGTAAAACATATATAATTATCTGAAGCAGTAGATTTTAATATGTTTCCTTTTTCAAGTTTATACTGATTTAACAATTATTCGTAACAAGCTATTATGGAGGTTTATAAAAATGAAACAACATTTACGATTACGCGCTTTAGAGGAAGAAGATTTACCGTTTATTCATGAGTTAGCTAACGACCCAAAAATCATGTCGTATTGGTTTGAAGAACCGTATTATTCGTTTGCAAGGTTAAAGGAAATGTATGAGAAACAAGCTCAGGATCAACATATACGACGTTTTATCGTAGAAGGAAAAGGAAAAGAAAAAATTGGGTTAGTAGATATTGCATACATTGATTATCTTGTTCACCGAAACGCAGAGTTTGAAATTATCATTTCCCCCGATCATCAAGGCAAAGGATATGCTATTCATGCAGCGCAATTAGCAATGGACTATGCATTTGCAACGTTAAACTTGCATAAATTATACCTCATTGTTGATAAACAAAATGAAAAAGCTATTCATATTTATAAAAAGCTAGGGTTTGCTGTAGAAGCGGAACTAAAAGAAGAATTTTTTGTAAATGGAAGCTATCACGATGTGTTACGTATGTGTATCTTCCAGCGTGAATATCTTAACAAACCATAAGTTACTGATTGAATTATAATAAAGCAGTATGTAGCAGAAATTCGATATGTTTATTTTAAAAATACTCGCTTAATTATATGGAAACGCGATAAAGCTTCACCAAATACATTAACTAGTATGCATTTTAGTCTATTCAAGTACCATAGTTTCCATTTGCTTTGTGTAAAGTTTGCTTGATTACTTGTCCACCATATTGAAGATTATTGGTTGTCTTTCTTTTTCAATCCCTTATCTTTCAATATAAAAGAGTTTCAAAAAATTACTTTACTGTCGAGGGGTATGTTATTTCGAAAAAGCTGAAAACAATTTGGTTAGCCATTGAACCTTGATATTTAAGATCGGTTACAGATTATCTTACCTCTAGCTGTGGTACGGGAAGTATGATTGCATCCAAGCTGATAAAGGTAAAAAAGAAATTTTTGACCATTTGGAGATAAACCATAAAGCCCGCTTTTACATTGGTTATCTAAGAGGCTCCTTTCCAGGGAGAATTTCAGCCTATGCGATTGAAATAATAAGTGGTGAATCGTGGTGCGGGAGCTTAAATAAAATAACAATATATACAATTATTTTGTAGATGGAACAAAAGTCATGTTTATAAGTAAAAATGAAACGATCCATTCATCAAAAGCCGTTTCATTTTTATTTTAGACAAATAGTTTCGAACATTTCGTAAAAACGGAGGAAAAGGTTAAGGATAATGCATAGATAATAAATTGTAACGGTTTCGAGTTATAGAGTTCCAATGATTGCAGGGAAGATGCCTTTATTAAAGATAGGGAGGTTTTTGCGATCAGCAAATTAACACTTGTGCCACATCATGTAAAGTATGCTGAACAGATGTCAGCTTTATCTTCAAACCCACAAGTACGAGATGCCTTAGGGTTAAGTGAAAAAATGACTTCTTTAAATGGTACTTTAAATTTCATTACTTTTATCACAGAAGAGGAAGAAAAGAAACGACAATATTCACGAGTCATGCTGGATGAAAACAAAGATCCAATTGGTGTAATCACATTAAAAGACGTAGACTGGAACAAACGTACCTGTCATATGGGGACCTGGATAGGCTATCCCTTTTGGGGTAGAGGCTACAATGCCTTAGCGAAGAAGGAAATTTTAGCCATTGCTTTTTTCAAGTTAGATTTGAAAATAGTGTTTGCAGGAGCGAAAAAAACGAATACTCGCTCGTTGAAGGCTCAAGAAAAACTACCTTATATAAGCTTGGATAAGGGGAAGGAGTTTCCGAATGATTTAGAACAAATAGAGGCTTCATCTAAAAAAACGCTTGTATTCGACTCAGTGAAATTTCCACTTAAAAAATTCAAACTGCCACAAGAAAAGAATTCTGCTTTCCCTAAAAAGTCGAGTTTTTTTGTAAGTTTACGATAAGAGATTGAAGGAATGAAGTGAAATTTTACCCGCCCTTTGTATTACTTTCTATATTGGAATTTCTTTATCGTTGTATATCACATTTTCCCTACTATACCCCCAATAGATCTATTCCTCATTGATGGAGTAGATCTTTTTTTCTTGAATTTCTAATAAAAAAGCTTGAATCAAACGTTACGTGCTGTTTTATACTTAAAGTAGCAAGACGAGGAGGCGATGAACATATGTACACCATTGGAAAACTGTCTAAAAAGACAGGTGTCACAGTAAGAACGTTGGATTACTATGATGAAATTGGCTTGCTTCAACCGCAAAGCACAACAGAAGGGGGACATAGATTATATGGCGAAGAGGAAGTATTTCGATTGGAACAAATTTTATCATTAAAATTTTTAGGATTTTCATTGGATAAGATACAGTGTATTTTGCAGGAACCGTCAAATTCATGGGAAGATGCATTTGGTGAACAATTAATAATGGTGCAAGAACAGAAAAAGCATATTGAAGAATTAGAACAATCGTTACGTACCATCCTATATACGATCCAAATAGAGAAGGAAATAAATTGGGAATTGGTTTTTGGAATCATGCAGTTATTCCAAAAGAAAAACAACAAAATCGATACGATATTGAATCAGTATATGAGTGAAGAAGAAAAAGAAAAAATACTGTCGGTTAATATGGATGAAGATAAATTGGAGATATGGGTGGAGCTTATTAATGAAATAAAAGAAAATTTACATGCCGCTCCGGAATCCGAGATCGCTCAAAAGCTTGCAGATCGTTGGATAGAAGGCGTCGTTGATATGTTTGGCGAAGATAAAGAATTTCTTGATCACGCATGGAATGCAATAAATGAAGAAAGTGATGGCGTAATGTTTTATCCCATGACGAAGGAGGTTATTCATTTTATTAATGAAGCGATGGCGGTAAGAGAGAAAAGGGGAGACATTTAATGAAAAATGCAGTCGAGATGAAAAATGTAATGAAAACATATGGCAAAAATGTAATTGCATTAAATAACCTATCATTAATAATGAAAGAGGGGGAGATATCCTCCTTGCTTGGTCCAAATGGATCAGGGAAATCAACCACGATTCGTATGCTAACTTCCTTAGCCTATCCAGATGAAGGGGAAATCCTGATTTTTGGGAATAAAAAAATAGATAAACGTTTAATTGGCTGCGTTTCTCAATCGTCTGGCATCGATTCAATGGAAACAGGAAGAGAAAATTTAACGCTGCAAGGAAGGATCTATGGGCTTAAAGGGAAGAAGTTAAAAGAAAGAGTGGATGAATTACTACGTGTATTTCATTTACAAGAAGATGCGGATCGACTAAGCAAAAATTATTCTGGAGGCATGAGAAGGAAGCTCGATCTTGCTATGGGAATTATTCATCGACCGAAATTGCTGTTTCTGGATGAACCTACGACTGGATTAGATCCAGAAGCACGTAAAGAATTGTGGAATACTATTAAGCGGCTGCAACATACAGAAGGGATGACTGTCATTCTTACTACACATTATATGGAAGAAGCAGATGAATTATCTGATTGGATCGCTTTTATTAATGATGGAACGATTGTCGCAGAAGGAACAGCAGAGGAATTAAAAAGCAAAGTTGGAAAAGATACCGTTACTATTACGTGTGATAAACAAGCACAAGCATATTCTATTTTACAAGCATCGTACAAAACATTAGAGGATAAGGATCAATTGTTGGTCATGATAGAAGAAGGAGAGCAAAAACTAGCGGGAATTTTAGAAAAATTAAGAGGAAATCAGATCAATGTTTCATCTGTTACCGTTTCCAAGCCTGATCTTGGAGATGTGTACCTTCTATATACAGGTAAAAAATTAAGCGCAGAGGAGGAAGCAGAATGAAACTATTGACAGATACACTATGGATCTTTGTTCGCTCTTTAAAAATCTATTTTCGCGTTCCGTTTATTGTTTTAATGACGATTATTCAACCAGTATTATGGATGTTTTTATTCGGTGAAGTATTTTCAAGTATGGCAGATATCCCTGGATTTGGCGGTGAATCATACATTGAATATTTAGGACCTGGAATTGTTATGATGAGTACGATGATAGCTGGTGCTCATGCTGGTATAGGAATTATTAATGATCACAGGGAGGGAATTCTTGACCGTTTATTAATTTCACCCATTTATCGTTCGGCAATCGCAATGGGGGGGTTATTGCAGGAAACCGTAACGATGGTTATTCAAGCACTGATTATGATCGGTGTAGCAGCTTTATTAGGAGCAACATTTTCAGGAGGACTAATTGGAATCATCCAACTTACAATCATTGCTGTATTATTGGGGTTGGGAATGGGGATATTATCAACCACTTTGGCATTATTCGTTTTAAAAGAAGAAAGCCTAACTGCTGCAGCCAGTTTAATTACAATGCCGCTTATATTTCTTTCCGGAATGTTTATTCCACTTGAACTGGTACCAAATTGGGTTGAAAACTTTGCTGCTTTTAATCCGCTTAATTGGGCAGTAGAAGCAGGAAGAGAAGTTATTACGACAAAACCAGATTGGTCGGTTGTAATACCTAATAGTAGTTATTTAGTTTTGATGTTTATTGTCTCTTGCGCACTTATTCTGCTGGCGTTTCGAAAATATCAAAAAACGTTATAGAATGAATAAGTTTCAAAAAATAGAACTAAGAGGTTGAGAAATTAGCGAGCTTTCATTTAACTCCGCAACAAGAAATTGTCATGTTTTACATCATTCGTAATGAGCGAGTAATTGCAAAAGATATTGCAAACCATTTGGATATTTCGAAAAGTGCGGTAAGCCAAGTGATTTCTAAGCTTGAAGAAATGAGATTGATATATCGTAGAGAGAATTCAATAAATCGCAGAGAAACATTGATTTATCTTGGGGATAGGGGGCAAGAATTTCAAAAGCTTCTTAAAAAAATTGACGATATTCTTGTGAAAAAATATTACTCAAAAGTAACGTTAACGGAGTTAAAAAATGTTCTTGACACATTAAATAAAATTATTGGCACTACAAAAAACAAAGGGAGTTAGCATAATGGAAAAAAATTGAACCAACTAACCGATCGTATACATTATTTACCACCTGATCCGGAAACAGATCGGCCAATACTGTCTGCCATATGTGGCACTTACCAAACATTAATTGTCGATGCGGGAAATTCGGATAAACATGCTAAGTTATTTCTTGATGAACTAAATCGATGTCAAGTTAAGAATCATCATGCTGTCGTATTAACCCATTGGCATTGGGATCATAGCTTTGGGACAAATGAAATGAATAAGTTAACTATAGCACATGAAAATACAAAAATGCATCTTGAAAAAATGATGGAATATGATTGGTCAGATGAAGCTTTAAACAATCGTGTACAAAAAGGCTTAGAGAATCCGTTTTGTTCAGAAATGATAAAAAAAGAATTTGGAACAGACAGAAATATTACTATCACGCTACCTAATATTACGTTTAAAGACAAATTGGAGATTGATTTAGGTGGTATCCGGTGTGTAGTCAAACATGTAGGCGGGGATCATTCTGATGACTCATCACTTATTTTTGTAGAGGAAGAAAAAGCACTTTTCTTAGGGGACTGCTTGTATCCGAGTATATACACACAACAACCGCAATATAGGATTGATAATGTTAGGCATCTCCTAGAAAATATTGAAATGTTTGATGCAAAAATTTATGTACTTTCACATGAACCGCCATTATCTAAAGATGATTTTATGGGGTATATAAATCTATTGAATTTAATTTGTGATTTAACTGAAAAACACCAAAGAAACCACTTGAATTTGGTTAATGAGCTAACTTCTCAATTAAACCGTAAATTAAGTCAGTTAGAAGAAGAAGTTGTTTAATGTTTTATGAATGGATTATCTGTTAGTTAGGTTAGCAAACTGTAATTTTCCTGATTTAGGAAAACTCATTACTTATAGGAAGGATTTTACCTAAAAAATAATAGAAAAATACAATTATTTTCCCAATAGCCATTTTTTGGATTTATGTTACAATAATACTAGATACATAATAGATTAACGGGAGATTGGTAGGTGATAAATTGGTAGATATAGGTTCTATTATCAAATTACAGCGAACAAAGCGTAATATGACACAAGGGGAATTGTCAGAAGGCATTGTTTCATTATCCTACTTATCAAAAATAGAAAACAAGAAGACAAAAGCAAGCCCAGAGATTATTCAATTACTCTGTAACCGATTAGAAATCGAACTCACGGATACACCAGATGTACAAATCGAAGAAAAATGTAAACAATGGTACGCAATGCTATTTGATCATTTGGACAAACAAGCAATGGTAACAAAGTATGAAGAGTTGCAAGAACTGATGGATCGAAGTATTAATGATCAAACCCTCATGTTCGAGATCCATAAAATTCGTTACTACTGTGTTTTACGTGACCTAGGAAAAGCCCTACAAAAAATTAATGAGCTTCATGAGATGGCAGATTCATTTAACCCTACACATAAATATTACTGGTATAAATTTAAAGGAACCTACAACTCACATAAAGAAGACCATCAACAAGCCATGCAGTATTATAAATTGGCGGAGGAAACTACTAATCTAGCAAATATTACCGACGATGAAATTGCTGATTTACGTTACGCGATCTCCGTGACTCACAGACATTTGTGGGAGGATCTAGAGGCAATAGAGTATGCAAGACAGGCCATGGAAATATTTCAACGAGATTACAATTTTGCTCGTTGCGCACAATGTCATATTCTATTAGGAATCGCGTATCAAAAAATTGATAAGTCAGATATAGCGATTAAAAACTACAATTTAGCTTTACATTTAGGTGAATTACACAATAATGAGGATGTGATCCATCTAGCACATTATAATCTCGGCTACCTGCATTCATTGATGGGAAACTCTGAAGAAGCAATTAAACATTATTTGGTAGCCATACAAAATAATAACTTAACTGAAAAAATAAAATTAGAATCGCTTACTCGTCTAATACAAGAACTCTATACAATTGGAGAATATGAAAAAGCAGGTAAATACTTACGCCAAACTTCTGAAATATTAGAATCGGTTAAAGAGAGTTTTGAGTATTATAATTATAATAAATTATATGACAAAATTATCAAAATATATACACATTTGTTAAATGGAGAAACAAAGAGGTTTCAATCAGTATTAACAGATGAATTAATACCTTACTTAAAACAAAGAAAAGATTACTATCATTTATTGTTTTATGCAAAAATGCTAGCTACCCACCTAGAGAAAATGGGTAAATATAAAGCATCTTTGCAATATTATAAATTAGCTGATAGTAGTTATCAGCAAATAATTAAATTATAGAGGAGGAGAATCATGAAAAAAGTAATTTTATCATTTGCATGTGGGGCGCTACTTCTTGGCGGATTGGTATTTACAAATGTTCAATACGAGGATACAGCAATACTTTTGCCAGGAGTTTCCTCAGTTGAAGTTGAAAATGTTTAATTAAGCACAAATTGGTCACAGAAGTCTTGTATTTAGTAAACTAGATATAAGACTTCTGTATTTTTGTTTTATCAATAAGTAAAGTAAGAAGAGTGGCTTACTTGCTTATCTTTCTAGAAAATTTAAAAGCATTAGCTTTTTTTAATACTCATATCCATCTTCTTTATTATCGCCAACTCAAAACAAAGAAGACTCCGTAAGATTGAAAAAGCAATGTATGTAATTACGATGACCGCACCGTTTACTTTTGCATTTATACATATTCTCCTTATTATAGGAACATAGTGGTGTTATGTACTTGAAGGTCCCATAATAATTCATTTAACCTAAAAAATTCTATGTTTTATTTGTATCAACAGAAAGATATATGTTATAAGCAGGAATAGATAAAGGGATGTTATACGTTGACTGTTATACTTAAAAAAGTTCCAGAATCAGAAAAATATATTTTGCGTAACTTTTGCTCATTGTATCTTCATGAGTTATCAAATTTCACCATGAATTTAGATGTGGGAGAAGATGGTATCTTTCATTATGTGGAATTAGATAACTTCTGGACCGTAGATGGATTATCGCCTTATTTTATACAGTTGGGCGGTGATATTATCGGGTTTATATTACTATTAGAACGCCCATTTTTGAATAAAAGCAATGATTATGGAATAAACGACTTCTTTATACTCAATAAGTACAAAGGAAAAGGTTTGGCTTTCCAGGCTGTTGAAAAATTATTTAAAGAGAAGCAAGGGCAATATTTTGTAATTCAGGTTGCAGAAAATAGACGTGCGATTGCATTTTGGAAAAAGGTTTATAATAGATTAAATATTGAGACCCATGAAAGACAGGACATAATCGATGATGAACTATGTCTAATTCAAACGTTTAAAATTTAACCCACTTAACTCACATCAAGTTTGATGAAGAGGAGAGTTCAGACTTTATAGCTACGCTTGAAATAATTCTAGTTTACATAATATATATTATCGGAAGTTAGTGGTTTATCGTCTCAAAAACTAAGTATTCTTGTGATAATGAGACAAAACAAAAAAATTACTATGGATTATGGTTCATAGTAATTTTTTTGTTTTAGTTTAGTTTATCTGGGGCCATTTTCTTCAAAGGTTTGTTTGCTGGCCCGTTAATAACTTCACCCGTATATGAAAACCGCGAACCGTGACACGGACAGTCCCAAGTGCGTTCTCCAGAATTCCATTCCACTTCACATTTTAAATGCGTACATGTTGTATCGACAATATGAATTTGATTTTCTATATCTTTATAAACTCCGGATCGTTTGCCATTTATTCGTGTAACTGTTGCTTGATCGGTTTTTAACTGTTCTAAATCAAATTGATTATTCGTATTATCTAATTTACCTTGTATCATCTGTTTTGCTACATCTGTATTCGTTTGTACGAATTTTTTTATTGATGGATCGGCTTTAAATCGTGATGGTTCAAACAGTTCAGCATATTCATTTGTTACCTGCATTATTAAGTCGGTTAATATGTTAGCTGCAGCAGTTCCATTTGTCATTCCCCATTTACGGAACCCTGTTGCAACAAGAATATTAGGTGTCGACTTTTTTAAATAGCCGATATATGGAACTTTATCCAATGTTGTTAAATCTTGCGCAGACCAGCGATAATCATACGAGGCTACTGTAAAGTTTTCCTCAGCGAACGCTTGCAAAGATTTAAAATGTTCATGTGTTGGTTTGCCTTGACCTGTTTTATGATTTTCCCCACTAATTAACCATAGTTCCTTTCCATCCCATTTCGTGGAGCGCACAGATCTAGTTGGAGATTCTGCATTAATATACATTCCACCTGGATACTTCTGAGTTGCTTGC
Organism: Virgibacillus pantothenticus; assembly: GCF_018075365.1. GTDB lineage: Bacteria > Bacillota > Bacilli > Bacillales > Amphibacillaceae > Virgibacillus > Virgibacillus pantothenticus. The sequence continues at coordinate 1,890,868 of NZ_CP073011.1, read as the reverse complement.
ATGCCTAATACGTATGCACGCTCTGCATACATCCTTGTAAAATAAAAACTATCTCGATCATAAAACGGAAAATGCGAGGCAGAAATAATATGATTACATGTGATGCGATGACCTTCTTTGGTTACAATCACAGGGCTTGTATGATTATGGTCTATATCCACTGCAACGGTATTTTCATAAACGGTTAAGCCGTTCTTTAAACTTTTTTCAAGTAGTGCAGTTAAGTATTTTAAGGGATGAAAATGGGCCTGGTTTTGCATTTGTAAAGCTAATTTCATTGGGAGTTGCAATGGCATTGCCTCCAGCAACTCACTTTTAATCCCTAATTGATCATAAGCAGCTTTTTCTTTTTCTAAATCATTTTTCCACTGATCAGAATTGGTATAGATAAACGCATCATCATGATAGTAATCACACTTAATTTGTAATTCTTTTATAGTGTTTTCGATAAATTGCTTAGCCCCATCCATTGCTTTATAATAAAGAGTAGCTTGTTCTAGTCCAAAATGCTGGATAAGCTCATCATAAATAAGACCATGTTGGGCAGTGATTTTAGCTGTTGTATGACCGGTGGTTCCTTTTAAAATAGGATTTGCATCGATCAATGTGACCTTTACATTTTGTTTTGTTAACAAATAAGCTGTTGTAATTCCTGTAATTCCCCCACCAACGACCCCCACTTCTGTATGAATGGAAGTATCTAATGATGGAAACTCTTTTAGCTTTGATGTGTCACGCCAATAAGATTGTGAGTGTTCAGGCAAATGAAAATGAACCAAGAGCCTTCACTCCTTTCTATCAATATTTATAATTATACATAGTATGGGCAGTAATTGTTTGTTTTAGTCGTTAAGTATGTTTAACATTTATCATTAATGGATATTTTTAAATGAGGTGATAAATATGCGAATACACGCCATTTTTCATGGTCGCGTACAAGGAGTTGGCTTTCGCTATTCTGCCAAACAGAAAGCAGTAGAATTAGACATTCGAGGCTGGGTTAAGAATAACGAGGATGGAACAGTTGAATTAGAAGCAGAAGGCAGTGAAACTAATTTGCAACGATTTATAAATGCTTTAGAAAACGGTATGAACCCTTTCATAAAGGTGACTCATATTGACCAAAAGACTTACGAAAATGAAGCTGGTTATTCGAAGTTTTCTGTCAGATAAATGAACGTTTGATTAACGCTACTTAACTGAAAAAAAGCAAGCTGTTGAATAAAGCAGCTTGCTTTTTTTCAGCACTTTATTGTTCTTCAAAAAATTTCCGGTTTAACGCTATATATTCTGTTTCCTCTTCAGGAACTTCATCTTCCATATAAATTGCTTCCACTGGACATACAGCTTCACAAGCGCCACAATCAATACATATATCAGGGTCGATATAAAACATATCTTTCCCTTCTTCTATGCAATCAACAGGGCAAACTTCTACACATTCTCCTGCTTTTTCATCTTTACACGGTGATGTAATTACAAAAGCCAAGACGGCTCTCCTCCTTCTTCGATCCATCCAACAATAGTAAGTAGATATTTAATGATTGTACTAGTTATTATAACGCATTTATAGCAAAAAATGAAAGTGATATCGTAAACTATAACGAATAGCTGCTAATAATAGCTTACCAATTCGTAATAAAATTGTGTAATCGGATAAAGTGTAGTCTTAATTAGATCTTCAAAATAAGTCATTAATTCTTTGCGTATATTTGAAAGCCAACTTTGATAGAATTTATTAGCATCGTTGGTTAATTCGGTTTCATTTATGTCATATATGTCAAAGAATTGAACTTTTAGTTCATAAGCCTGTCCAAGCTCTGGAAAGTTTTGAGTCCATTTGTCCAATGAACTTCAGCTTCTTTCGCAACAACAGCATATGTTATTTTGTCATAGGGATGCTCTATGGAAAGTCTCTTAAGAGCATTCATAATTCTGTCATATGGTTTCAATTACAACACCTCAAATTCTTCATATTATTTATGTTACAGGTTTAACTCGAATCACTCGCAGTACACAAGATCTATTTGAATTAATCGATAACATACGAAGTACAAAGGTAAGGTTAAAATCACTAAAAGATACATATGGCTCGATTTATCAGAAGATAATCCATACAGCCAATTCTTAATTACGGTTATGGCAGGTGTGAACCAACTAGAACGGGACCTTATTCGAATACGACAACGTGAATGGATTGAGCTAGCTAAGAAAGAGGGAAAGTTTAAAGGCGGTTAAAGAAGTATCATAAAAATTATACAGGAATGAATTATGCAGTAGAGCTTTATAAAGAAGGAAATATGACGTTAAATCAAATTTGCGAAATTACCAATGTGTCTAGAGCGTCATTATATAGAAAGCTAAAGCTATCGGAAGAGAACAAATAATCATTCCTTACTCCATTAAAGGGTCAGATTGTGGAATAAACACTCGGTAGATATTTATGTGTGTCTTCATATATAGCTTTTTTCTTTCGTTTGTGGAAAATGATGTTAGAATAAATAATGTTGGATTCGTAGTCTTTAGTTTATTTTTTGGGGGAGTATATATATGAAAACAATTGCAGTTTACTGTGGTTCTAGTACTGGAAATGATCCCATCTATATGAAGCAAGCAAGGAATTTAGGGAAAATTTTGGTAGATAATGGATTAAACCTTGTTTATGGAGGAGCAACAGTTGGTTGAAATGGGGTGCAGTTGCTGATGCTGTGATGGAAGCAGGGGGTAAGGTAATTGGCGTTATACCTGAGAAGTTAAAAAATGTTAAAATAGCACATCAACAACTATCTGAACTTCATGTTGTTAATACTATGCATGAAAGAAAGGCATTAATGGTAGAGTATGCGGATGGGTTTATTGCATTGCCTGGTGGTTCTGGGGCTTTAGAGGAATGGTTTGAAGTATTTACTTGGGCTCAACTAGGATACCATAATAAACCTTGCGCATTACTCAATATCAACAATTACTACACATCAATTTTATCTCTTTTTGACCATATGATTGAACAAGGATTTATAAAATCGGCGTATAAAGATTTAATAGTCATGGACAATAATTCAAAAGAGTTAGTAAAAAAACTTAAAGAATACAAAAGTACCTATATACATAAATGGCAATAATAAAATTAAAATAACTTCAGAAATAATTAAAGAAAGAGGAAGAAATCTTGGAACAGCTGCTAAAAGAAATTAAGTTACTCAGTCAAAAAGAACCAAAAACGTTAGAGCAAATGGCATTAAAGCTATCAGAGGAAGTTGGCGAAACCTCCCAAGCTGTACTATCTTACATAAAAGCAAGCGGAAGTGAGTACAAACAATTAGGAATCGGAGATGTAAAAGAAGAATGTATTGATGTTATTTTAGTAGCCTTAGCTATGTTTTATAAATTATCCGAGAACGATAAAGAATTACACCAGTTAATTAGTAAAAAGTTGGATAAGTGGGAAAGCAAGTTCAGTTAACGAATTTTCGTTCTTTTAAGAAAATAAACAAGAGTTAACTGAAGAATTAGGAGATGTATTAGGTAATTTAATAGTGATTGCAAACAAGTACAATATCCCTCTAGAAGAAGTGTTTCAGTCACATAAAAAGAAGCTGTCAGAACGTTATTCTAATGATTAGGCTAAACAACAATCGGGCGCTTTAATGGAGCAATGAAAAGGCCTAATTTCTCAGCATTAAAATGAGAAATTAAGCTTTTTTATATTGAAATTTCCTCCTGACGCTACCCTTAATGGTGAAAGTCAACAGTAATCCTTATCCAATTTATCCTGCTATGTATTAACAAAATGCTGTCGAATTTTTAAAATAGATTATGCTTTATAACAGTTTTATTTGTTGTTTTTCCACACGATTAACGTTGTAAATCCGTATTTTAATCCGAATACCTTAAAATCTTTATTTGCTGTCATGTATTCATTAAAAATAACCATCCGAAAAGTTAGATATCTTACTCTAACTTTTCGGGTGAGTATAAATGTGGTGGTTATTTTCCTTATTGCATTTTGCCACTATATTGTTTTAAACAAACAATAGCCTCATAAATAAGTATTTTCTACAGAGAGTGAACAAGGCTATTCGCAACTATTTCACTTCTTCAAAATATTCTTTGCGAAATCCGCCAATGCGATTACTGTTATCAATGATAAAGTAAAACTCATCTGTTTCATTTTTAACATCATAAATCTTTCCAGGCGTTAATTTGTTATTCACTACAAACTTTTTCGCATCGGCATGAACGCATTTTAATTGCTTTATAGTTTTTCGGTTTTCCCAGTTTAAATGAATCATAATTGTTATCCCCTTTTTTAGTTTACATAATATTATTACCGTCTACTTAATCTTTAAATAAAGTGACATACTCTCCGTAGCCTTCTTCTTCTAGCTTGTTTTTTGGAATAAAACGCATAGCAGCAGAGTTCATACAATAACGAAGCCCTCCTTTATCTTTTGGACCATCTTCAAACACATGTCCCAAATGCGAGTCTGCTTCCTTACTTCGGACTTCTGTACGTATCATTCCGTGCGTTGTGTCGGTGTTTTCTACAAGTTGATAACGATCTATAGGCTTGGTGAAACTTGGCCAACCACAACCAGCATCGTACTTATCCTTGGAAGAAAATAGCGGCTCACCAGACACGATATCTACATAAATCCCTTCTTCTTCTTTATCCCAATATTCATTTTGAAATGGCCGTTCTGTCCCGTTTTCCTGGGTCACATGATATTGCATAGGCGTGAGCTTTCGCTTCAATTCTTTTTGATCATACTTGTTTTTCCAGTGCTTATTGATAAAATCCTCCCTGCCTGATCCTTTTTTATAGAGACGATAATGAAACCCATGCTTCTTATAATAGTCCTGATGATTTTCTTCAGCAGGATAAAAAGGCTTTGCAGGGAGGATCTTGGTCACGATTGGTTTCGTGAACCTTCCACTAGCTTCAAGTTCTTTTTTAGAAGCCTCGGCTTCTTTCTTTTGCTGTTCATTATGATAGAAAATCGCAGTTTGATACGATTCGCCGCGATCATTAAATTGACCACGAGGGTCAGTAGGGTCTATCTGCTGCCAGAAGGTATCCAATAACTTTTTATAGCTCATAATATTTGGGTCAAATTCAATTTGAACTGCTTCCACATGTCCAGTTACATTAGAACAAACTTGCTCATACGTAGGATTTTCGACAGACCCTCCTGTATATCCAGATGTGATGCGGATAATCCCAGGGCGTTCATCAAACGGCTCAACCATACACCAAAAACAGCCTCCAGCAAATGTTGCATACGCTTTTGCTGTAGCATTCATAATTATCATCCCTTCTACGTATTTTCCTCTATTTTTCCCTTTATAGAAGAAAAAATCAAGTTGGGAGCATTATAAATCAAATAAATAGCTTTGGGATAGACTTTCCAATCTGCTGATTATCGCCCACGGGCTGTCCTGCAGACTGTTCAGTTTGATCTGTGTTGTCCAAGTCATTATCGGAAGGTGAATCGGTTGTTTGTTTTTTGGTATCTTCACTTTCTTCTTCATCATTAAACGAATTAAATGCTTTCATCATCCGATACATTGCAGGAAGATTCTTTACCATTGGTCCATATTCTTTGACGAGAGGCGTGGCCTGCTGAACAACATTTAACACCTGCTGTACATTATCCAGTGCACCATTTAACCCCCCAGCTCCTTTTAAAAATCCTCCACCAATAGTATCCACTCCAGTTTGTGGTCGTAAAAGGCTCAGCAAATTTCGTAATTTCCCTCCTTTAGAAAGTGATTGTCCCCCTGGCATCGGAGCTCCGGAAAAAGGACCAGAGGGAAATGGGGTTCGAGGAAAACGATGCTGAGGATTAAAAGGTCTCATATTATTACCAAAATTGCCTTGTGGCATATGAAATGGGAAATTGGTCGATTGGTTTGGTGGAAATACCATATGATCATACTCCTTTCTTAAGCAAATCACCTATAAGTAGTGTACGTTAGCCTGCAAAAATAGTGTAGGCTCAGCTGCAATAAATCATTAAAGCTGCTGCTATGTACTTGGATTCTAACACTTCTCTATAAATGGTTGCAGAAAACTAGGATTTCCTTTCCCAACAGTAGGAAATAACTAACTCTAAATCAAGCATAATATTTCCCGGGCAACCGCACATAGTTACAGCTTTTTTAAATTATTTAACTTCATTTGCCGAATGTTGCAGAAAATTAGTCCTAGAACATTGCAATAGAGAATCAATCAAACGTTTGTTTGAAATTTGTGTTTAGGTATTTATCTATTTGTTTGGAATTATATTTTGGTTATATTGCAACGAGCCTTCAACAAGGTTAAGTAAATTTCAGTATTTAATGACAAAGAGCAATTGTAAAAGCTTCATGTTGACTAGCTTTCCAATTTAAAAATCGTCCTTGTCAAAGATAAACGTATATTTTTCTTTATCTCTTTTACCTTTTCCTTAGCTTTAACATGTTTTCCTTAAAAATGTTTAAATCTAGTATGAAACCCATCCTCCCCCTTGGCTCAAATATATTTATATAAAGCAATTAATATGCTTCCTTGCAAAAGCTTCAAACGAACGTGGCTGTTTCCCAGTTAGTTTGATAAAATCTATCGTTACTTCTTTTGCTGTTCCTAGTCGAGTCATGAAATATAAAGCAACCGTTACATTTACATAGGCTTTATGCAAATCTCTTTTTTTTACGTAATAATTTCTGTACCTTAAAAAACCTGGCTTTGTATAGATGATCCTTCTTCCGGTAACTTTTGTAAGGATATCGGCTATTTGGTAATAATCAAGTGCCTCTGGTCCTGTAATGGTATAGGCTGTATTCTGATATTTATCAGGCTCGTGCAAAATAGTGGCTACAGCAAGACCAATATCCTCTGCATCAATAAAACTCGTCTTGCTCCTCCCTGCTGGTATAAAAATTTGGTTCCTCTCTTTAATTTCGGCTGCGTGGACACCTGATATATTCTGCATAAAGAATCCAGGACGAATATGTCCATACGGTATACCCGCTGATTCTATATATTTCTCAATCTTATGATGTGGCGGAAGGCTGTTTTTCTCCACTCCCATGAGTGATAAAAAAGACACGAACCGAATATGATTTTGTTTCATTGCATCTATGAATGGAAATAAGTCCTTTGGTTTACCTAGATGTGGTGGACGCATTAAAAACACGCGATCCACATCATGAAGGGCTTTTTTATACGTCATCGAATCTGTAAAATCTAATATTACTTGTTCCGCCTCATCTTCAAACAAATCGTGAAGTTTTTCTATATCGGTTCCAGCAGCAACTACTTGTTCACCCATTTGAAGAAGTTCATGAGCTACATATCTCCCTACATTGCCAGAAGCTCCTGTTACTAATACTTTCATATTGATCCTTCTCTCTGATTTTTTTATGTCATTGTTGTAAAAGTGATGGGATTTGTTTAGCAACTAAAAATAATGGTTCTGCATTACCCCTGGTAAAAGAAATTAAAAATGCTCCTTCAATCATGGAATTAATTACAATTCCTAATTCACGTGCTCTTTTTTCTTCTACACGTGCATGAAGTAACTTTTCTGTAAATTGATCTTGAAAGCTTGTATATGCTTCTTGGCACACCTTTCTTAAAGGCTCACTAATCAGAGAAGTTTCCAAGGCAACGGATGCAATTGGAACCCCTTCAAGCTTTAATTTTTCTTGAAAGAATCCAGCCATATCATAAATTAATGATTGAATAGCTTTAATTGGATCGTCTTCTTTATCAAGACTTTCTTGAATTTTGTTGCGTATGAACTGTGCAGTTGACTGTACGGATTCGATAGCTAATTGTTCTTTCCCATTTGGAAAATAATAATATAACGAACCTTTAGGTGAATGGCTTTCTTCTACAATTTGCTTTACTCCAGTCCCATGGTAGCCTTGTAACTGAAATAGTCGAGAAGCTGTCTGAACTAATTTTTCCCTGGAATTTTTGTTAGCACTCATTTTTAAATCACCTCTTTATTATAACAATCGGTCAATATAACAATAAAATTGAATTAATTGTATGTCAATATATTTTTTCCTTAATAGGAAATTTAATGGTTATTTAAAGTGAATAAATGCACAAGCAAAAATAAAGTAAAGGTAGATGATGCGATGATGCACTTTATCTCCATCAATCTATTATTATTTTTGGAGGGGGAATATGTTTAATAAAATGGTATAGTCATTATTTTGACCGTAAAGGAACATTTCTATAAAAGTTGATGAATTTAAGAATTAATGAAGTGTAAATGCATCTGTTACGTATTGTTTTTCCTTACGAATGTTCTTTATCCACTCTCGTCATCTAGTAAAAACCTAATTTTCCGATATTAAATTAAGAATTTAGACAGTATTTTAAGAATCTAAACATTGTAAAGCAAAAGTTTTTTCATGATAGATGGTGGCTTGCGCTCTAGGCGATCCATGCTGGTTTCTTATCTTAGAACAAAGGCGCAAGCGCCCGTTTAGCAACGTAGCGAATGGAACGAATCAACTAAAGATTTAGGAATCATGCCACTAAAACAGGGGTATGCCGACGTCTGAGCGGCAAGCCCGTTTTTAGTCGGCCTTCCTCTTTATGACGAACCGATGATGACTTATCGTAGGGCGCATTTCTAAAGTCGCCTAGTTGCTGGGCTCATGCGCTGGACGTGACTATTCGGTTATTTCATTATCCATAAGCACCTAAGTTTATACTTTCTTATTCTTTAAAAAAGCTTGAGTTTAATAACTCAAGCTTTTTTACATATCATGCATGGTATATGTTTCCCACAATTCATCAAACACTGTTAAAGCTGTTGGAAAAGGACTATTCCATTCCAAGTAGTCACTTATTTCACTGTAGTTCGTGGATTGCTTTGGAAAATGATGATCATGGAAAGCCCAATCAGCTAATCGACTTTGGTCATCCGGTTGTTTTTTTCCTCGATATGTCATTAAAAAGTGATAAAAGGAGCGCAATGGCCTCCCCCTCCCTAGGATTCAGATTCGCTCATAAAAGCTTCGTGTTTCCGTTGCTTTTTTCGATATACAAATGCAGCTAGATTAATGCTAATTTCGTAAAGCAGAATTAATGGTACAGCAACCACAAGCTGCACTATAAAATCCGGCGGTGTAACGATTGTACTGATGATGACAAGAATAAAATAAGCATACTTCCTTGTTCTCCGCATGAACTGAGGAGTTAAAACCCCTAGGGCTGTTAGAAACATGGCAATAACCGGAACCTCAAACAAAACTGCAAACGGAAGTGTTACCCGAAGTAAAAAACGAAAATATTTATCGACTGTAAACATTTGATTAAACATGCCATCATTTAATGATAGTAAAAATGGCAGAATAAGCTTAATAAACATAAAATAGCCAAAAACGAGCCCGCCTATAAATAGGAAAAATACAGCTGGTATATAAGCGATGGTTGCTTTTTGTTCTTTCTGAGTCAAGCCTGGCTTAACAAACAACCAAACTTGCAAAGCGAATATTGGCAGAGTACCAACAATGGCAACTACTGCTGCTAAAGTGAAATGAATCCAAATAATTTCTCCAGGGCTAATTACAGTAAGCTTAAAAGGTATATCATTTTGAAAAAAAATGTATATTTCTTTTGAAAAAACGAGACCACCTATAAAGAATAAAATAAAAAAGATGGCCGTCACAATAATCCGGTTTCGTAACTCGGAAAGGTGCCCCGTCAAATTCATTTCCTTTTCTTCCATTGATTGATTGTCAGACATATTGTCACTCTCCCTATTACCATACATCAAGCATGTATTGCTACTTTGTCTATATGCCTAGCGCAACATTCATCCCGTATATAAGATGCTTTAACTCCCACTTCAAGTATTGAAGGAATCTATACCCAACAAGTCTAAGTGGGAGATGAAAGAAAATTCTACTGATCGAACATTCATTTTATGTATATATACATTCACTTGCGCTTTTTCCACACAAAAGAAGATGCAAGGAGTTTACCTTACATCTTCGCTTTTTAGTTTTTACTTGATGTATGGTTTTCCTTCTTTTCTGCTGAGTCATCGTCTGAAACAATACCTTTGGTCGCATTTTTGAATTCTTTCAACGAGTTTCCAAATGCTTTACCGATTTCAGGCAGTTTGGAAGGTCCGAATATAACTAACGCAATAATTAATATTAAAATCAGCCCGGGAATACCAATACTTTGAAACATTATCCCTCTCCCCCTTAGAAATCACTTTTTTTATCTGTAATTAACTCTTTTGTTTCCTTAAACTCATCTCTGGCATCACTGGTTAAATCGTTCGCTGAGTTTTTAAACTCTTTTAATGTTTCTCCAGCTGCTTTCCCAATTTCTGGTAATTTTTTTGGTCCAAAAATAACTAAAGCGATAGTCAAAATTAAAATGAGTCCCGGGAAGCCGATACTAGAAAACAATTTATCCACCCTCTTTTGTGATCAATTTATGCATTTTGATATATAGTTCAAGCTAGCGCCACTTGTATCCTTACTTTTCTAGTGCTTGCATATGTTCTATGAACGCCTTTAGTGTAACATGTTTTTCTATGTGGAAACAAGCTTCATAGTATATATAAAAGATATTTGTTACCGTTTACGGTCATATCGTAAGAAGTAATAATCATAGGGGTTTTTTTCGTCTTTATCTCCTTTAACTTTTGATACGAGCTGCCAATCTTCTTTAGAGAATGCAGGGAAATACGTATCGCCTGTAAAGGAATGGTCAATCCATGTAATATACATACGATCTGCTTCTGCTACTATTTGTTTAAATACATGAGCTCCCCCAATGACAAAATATTCCTCGTCTGGATGATCTTGATTCCATTGTAACAATGTTTGCAGATCATGGATGACTTCTACTTCTTTTGGAAAGTCTCCTCCCTTTTTCGTCAGTACCACATTTTTGCGGTGTGGAAGTGGTTTTCCAATCGATTCAAATGTTTTCCTTCCCATAATAACAGTATGTTTCATAGTAGTCTCTTTGAAAAAGCGCAAATCCTTTGGCAAATGCCAGGGAAGTTTATTGTTTAAGCCAATTACTCGGTTTTTATCCATTGCAACTAATAATGATATCATGTTTTGCACTCCTTTCCTTCAAACAGCGATTGGTGCTTTAATTGCAGGATGAGGGTCATATCCCTTAAGCTTAAAATCATCTAGATCAAACTCAAAAATAGATGTCTTTTGTTTATTAAGTTCAAGCTGTGGCATTTGCTTCATCTCTCGTGCCAGTTGTGTCTTTACTTGTTCAACATGATTAAGGTAAATATGTGCGTCTCCTAACGTATGAACAAATTCTCCTGGCTGCAAATTACATTGATGAGCAATTAAATAAGTTAATAAAGCGTAGCTTGCAATATTAAACGGAACTCCTAAAAATACATCCGCGCTTCGTTGATATAATTGACAGGAAAGCTTTCCATCTGCTACATAAAATTGAAATAAGGTATGACATGGAGGAAGTGCCATCGATGGAATATCTTCCGGGTTCCAAGCAGAAACAATATGTCTTCTTGAATTCGGGTTATTTTTTATTCCGTCAATCACATCTTGCAGTTGATCAATCGTTTCATTTTGGGATGTTTTCCATTTACGCCACTGTTTCCCATACACGTCCCCTAAATCCCCATATTTGTGAGCAAAGCTATCATCAGTTAAGATTTTTTCCTTAAAAATTTCCATTTGTTCCTGATATTGTTTGTTAAATTTTGGGTCTGTTTGCGAGCGATTACCGAAATTACGCATATCTGGTCCAGAATAGTCATCGCTGTTTACCCACTTTTCAAACGCCCATTCATTCCAGATATTATTATTATGCTGTAATAAATAACGGATATTTGTATCCCCTTTTATGAACCAAAGAAGCTCGCTGGCTACTAAGCGAAATGGTACTCGCTTTGTTGTTAATAAAGGAAAGCCTGTTTCTAAATTAAAGCGCATTTGGTGACCAAATATGGAATAAGTGCCTGTATTGGTACGGTCTCCTTTTTGAACACCGTTGGTTAAAATATGTTGGCATAAATTTAAATAAGCTTCTTCACCGATAAACATATGTATTCCTCCAAACTTCTAATGATTATCTGTCTTATTGTACCACAAAAATATAGTTTGACCATGTGTTGTAATATAATCGTAATTCATAACTGGCAGAATACTACATAATTCTATTAATAGGCATATACCGTCGTTTTAAAGAAGATTGATTTTTTCAACACGATCCTGAATTGGAGAGGAGTTTGTCTATGAACGCCAATGTGCAACACATAATGAAACGCTCTTTGCTTTATGGATTTGTTATTACCCAGCCAGTCATCAATTATGTCGATGCTTATCCAGAATTGCAAAATAAAATCCAATTTGAAGCACCTCAATTAGAAATTGCTGAGCACGGAGAAGCGGTCCGCTTCATCCAAAAAAAGCTACATACATTATCTTATTTTGATCAATCAATCGATGGCTCCTTTGAACATTATACAGAACATGCCCTCAAGAATTTCCAAGCCGACCACGAATTATCCGTAAACGGAAAAGCAGATAAGGAAACATTAACAGCTCTCGTAAAAAATGAGAAAAAGCAATATAAACAACAATTGGAAACCTTCGCTAAAGAAATTTACCCAGGTATGCATCATGAAAAGGTAAAACTCGTACAAAAAGCACTCCAATATTTCGATTACTATGAAGGAGAGTTAGACGGGATATACGGTCCTTTAACCACACAAGCATTGGAAATTGCTGAAGATGAGCAAGAGATAACATTAATTCATGCAACATCCCCTGTTGCATCTGCGTCTACGGAAGAAAAAGTTCCAAACGAAGCAGCCAAAGAAAAAACAAAAGAACAAGCAGAAGAAAAAACAGAAGCAAAGAAAGCAACAGAGCAACCGGAACCACAAGAAGTTAAAAAAGCTACCACGGCAGGAATGAATGGATCAGCTATTGTAGAAGCAGCTCGTACGCAAATGGGAACACCATATGTTTGGGGAGGGACGTCTCCAAATGGCTTTGATTGTAGTGGATTTATTCAATATGTATTCCAAGAAGAAGGTATTACTATTCCTCGTACCGTTAGTGAAATTTACAATTTCTCAAAGCCCATTGCAGAACCATCTGTAGGGGATCTTGTGTTTTTTGAAACATATAAGCCTGGTCCATCGCATATGGGGATTTACGTCGGAAATGGTAGTTTTATCCATGCTGGTGAGTCCAAAGGGGTCGAAGTAAGTGAAATGAGTAATTCTTATTGGCAAGAACGCTATATCGGTGCTACACGTGTAAAGCAATGATCCATCTATCGTGTAGCTGCTACATGAAAGGTAATAGTAAAAGAGCGTTTTTGCAATATGGTTCTCCATTCCTTGCATGAAACGCTCTTTCTATTGCTTGTAAGAATAATACGAACGCTTTTTATCATGTTTTCTTATTACTGACCCATTTATAATACAGAAACTTCACTTTCTCACCATTCATAACAAATGGAACCGCGTCGGTTTTTTCATAATGAAAACCATTTTTCTGTAATACTTTTTGCGATGGCAGATTATGGCTTGTTGTCTTAGCATATAACTGCTTGATACCTAATTCTATGGCTTCTTTGATTAAGAGCTGTAACGCCCTTGTGGCTATCCCTTTTCCTGTGTAGGACTGCCCGATTCGATAGCCAAGTACTCCTTGTCGCTGCTCATCCAAATCAACCATATTGATTCTTCCTAATATGTTATCATTATCATCCTTTATTAAATAAAAGTGGGAAACCCCCAGGCTTTGCTCTCCCAATAGTGCTTCATGTCTTTTCAGAAAGTCTATGAGATTATAATACTCATCCCCACGAGTTGGTACCATCTTTTCGAAGAAATCACGATTTTCGTATTCAAACGCTAGCAATGCTTCCGCATCCGTATCTTTCAGCTTAGCTAAGCGAATATTCATCTTTTACAACACCTATCATCCATTTTTAAGAGTATAATTCCATTCCTGATAAAACTGTTCCAAGAACCGTTCTAAAACTTGATGCCGATCTTCTGCAATAGTTTGAGCCGTTGTTGTATGCAAATTGCCTTGAATACGTAATAACTTATCATAAAAATGCTGAATCGTATGGTTGTCTATTTCTTCATGATATAATGGGCGGCCTTTTGCACCGCCATAGGCAAATGCGCGAGCGATGCCAATCGCACCAATAGCATCTAATCGATCAGCATCTTGAACCACTTTTCCTTCCAGCGTTTTGGGAGTCTTTCCTTTACGAAAGGAAACGTCCTGCATGGCTTGTTTAATAGCTCTTATTTGTTGCTGTGACAGAGAAATTTGTTGCAGCAAAACATCCAATTCTTTTTCGATCACAACTGGCTTAGGAAACAATTTGTCATCTCCTACGTCATGCAGCCAAGCAGCCGCTTCACAAATAAATGAATCTGCCCCTTCTTCTTCAGCAATAAATCTAGCTAAATGAGCAACCCGCTCCATATGATAATAATCATGTCCGGTAATATCATCCGTAAATAAGCGCTGTACAAAATGTTTCATCTCCGTTAGCTGTTCTTTCGCTTGCATTAAAACAATCCTTTCGCTTTTCCGTCCTCTCCCACATCCATCTGTAACGCAGCTGGTTTGGCAGGCAGTCCAGGCATAGTTAGTACATCACCGGTTAAGGCAACGATAAAGCCCGCTCCGATTGAAGCTCGTAGTTCTCTAATCGTAATTGTAAATCCAGTTGGTCTACCTAATAAAGCTGGATTATCTGATAACGAATATTGTGTTTTAGCCATACAGACAGGTAAATTGCTCCAACCTTGTTCTTCAAAGAAGCGCAATTGCTCCTGGGCGCTTTTAGTGAGTTCGATATCATGTGCACCATATACTTTCTGAGCAACTTTCCTCATTTTTTCTGTTAATGGCTCATCCAGGTCATACAAAGGCTGGTAAGTACTGTTGAAGCCATCTGCTTTGGCAATTATTTTTTCAGCTAAATCTATTCCCCCTTTTCCACCATCTGCCCAAACGGTGGTTAGCGCGACCTCATATCCTCGCTCTTGGCACCACTCTTGAATAAAGGTCGTTTCTTGCTCTGTATCGGTTGGAAATTGATTGATAGCCACAACAAATGGGACATGAAACGCTTGAATTGTTTCAATATGTTTTTGTAAATTATCCATACCAGCTTCTAAAGCTGCTATATTTTCCGTAGCTAACTTATCCTTTGCAATACCACCATGCATTTTTAATGCTCGTACGGTAGCAACGATCACAACAGCTGAAGTTTGAATATTTCCGGCACGAGACTTAATATGAAAATATTTTTCTGCTCCTAAATCAGCCCCAAATCCAGCCTCTGTGACAGTATAATCAGCTAATTTAGCAGCCGTTTTCGTAGCTATAATACTATTACAACCATGTGCAATATTAGCAAACGGACCACCGTGAATGATTGCCGGAGTGTTTTCCGTCGTTTGTACAAGATTTGGTTTCATCGCATCTTTCAATAATAGGGTTAATGCTCCTTCTACTTTCAGATCGCCTACAGTAACAGGTTGGTTATCAAATGTATAGCCAACAACAATGGCAGCTAACTTCTGCTTTAAATCTTGTAAGTCTGTAGCCAAGCAAAGAACAGCCATAATTTCAGAAGCGACGGTAATCGTAAAGCCATCCTCTCTTGGAACTCCTTGCTTTGGACCGCCTAATCCGATAATGGTCTGACGTAAAGCGCGATCATTGATATCTAATACACGTTTCCATTCAATTCTCCGCGCATCAATTTGCAACGTATTTCCTCGATGAATATGGTTATCAATAAATGCTGCTAAGGCATTATTAGCTGTAGTAATCGCATGAATGTCGCCTGTAAAATGCAAATTAATATCTTCCATCGGTAAAACTTGAGAATATCCCCCACCAGCCGCCCCACCTTTGAGACCCATGACCGGACCTAGTGAAGGCTCGCGAAGTGCAATAATCGCTTTTTTCCCAATCTGGTTGAGTGCTTGTCCTAATCCAACTGTTACGGTTGATTTTCCCTCACCGGCAGGCGTCGGATTAATCGATGTAACTAGTATAATTTTACCGCTCTTTTTATGTTTTAATTTTTCAAAAAGTTGTTCCGACAATTTAGCTTTCGTCTGGCCATAAGGCTCCCAGTCTTCTCTAGTTAAATGAAGTTGTTCGGCAATGTTATGTATCGGCTCTAAGGTTGTTTGTTGGGCTATTTCGATATCTTTATTCATGGTATTACGACCCCTTTTCTTTGTG
Organism: Virgibacillus pantothenticus; assembly: GCF_018075365.1. Lineage (GTDB taxonomy): Bacteria > Bacillota > Bacilli > Bacillales > Amphibacillaceae > Virgibacillus > Virgibacillus pantothenticus. The sequence goes on along the minus strand of NZ_CP073011.1, from coordinate 1,874,611 downwards.
AAAGTTTAGCAATCGCTTTCATTCCTGATATGATTCACTTAAATGATAACGGGAATTTGAAAAAATGTCGAGTTATCCCCTTCTCTTTTCTTGACGCAACCAGTTAAATGAGCTATATTAGAAACAAGCAAAGAAGATGTACGGATTCATTCATGCAGGCAGCTTCTATAGAAGTGGGTGTTAAAGTGATCCTACACTTCTATAGAAGCTGTCTATTCTTATGTTCTGTTATCTGCTTTGCATTACCACGTTTTTCAAAGGGAACGTGAAGCATTTTAGGAGGATTAATAGATGGAAAACGGAGTAGTAAAATGGTTTAACGCTGAAAAAGGATATGGATTTATTCAGCAAGAAGAAGGAAACGATGTCTTTGTACATTACTCAGCAATTCAAGAAGAAGGATTTAAAACACTTGAAGAAGGTCAAGAAGTGGCTTTTGATATCGTTGAAGGCGAACGTGGACCACAAGCAGCTAATGTAGTAAAAAAATAACGAGCCAACCACATAGATAAAGCGGTAATCTTTTCGTTAGATTGCCGCTTTTTTTGCGACTGAGTCGTTAGACGTTGTCACTCTACAAAGTGAGTGGCTTTTTTCGTGTTCGCTTTAGATAAAGGCAGTTCAAGAAGTTTAACTTAGGGTACGTCATTTTAATATCGACCTATTTCTAATGATGATACATAAATGCACTTCCATATATCGTCCCCCACGAATTTCTTGATGGTTGTCCCTTTCATTCACAAACTGCTTAGAACTTCACAAAATAATATTATTAGGAGAGATCAGATAATTTGTTTAAAGACGATCGTTATAAGGGTTTATCACTAGCTGATATAAAGCGTGATATCATTGCAGGTTTAACAGTAGGGATTGTGGCCATTCCTCTTGGGATGGCGTTTGCTATTGCTTCTGGTGTCAAGCCTGAATACGGTATATATACAACCATTTTTGCTGGATTGTTAGTTGCGCTTTTTGGAGGCTCCCGATTTCAAATTGCCGGACCAACCGGAGCATTTATTCCGATTTTACTAGCTATTGTTTTAGAGTACGGTTATGAGAAGTTATTAGTTGCTGGATTTTTAGCAGGAATTATGCTCTTGCTGATGGGGATATTTAAGTTCGGGAAATTGATTCAATTTATTCCTAGATCCGTAACGATTGGATTTACTTCAGGGATCGCTGTCATTATATTTAGTGGTCAAATTGGTAATTTCCTCGGCCTTGAAGAGCTTGAAAAAAAGCAATACTTTCATGAAAATATGATCCAAATTGCTGAACATATAACTGCTGTTAATTGGTATAGTGTATTTACAGCCATTATCGGTTTATTCGCTATCATCTATATCCCGAAATTATTTCCAAAGGTCCCTGTTCTGTTAGTAGCGTTAATTTTTCCAACTGCTGTTGCCATGGTGTTCTATCCTGCTGAAGTAGCGACCATCGGCACATCCTTTGGTGGCATTCCCCAATCCTTACCTCGTTTTCAATTACCAAATATTACTTGGGAGACTATCCTGGAACTTTGGCAGCCTGCTTTTGTTATTGCTATGCTTGGAGGAATAGAATCACTGTTATCCGCAGTCGTTTCAGATGGAATGACAGGAACAAAGCATAACTCAAATCGGGAGTTGGTTGGTCAGGGAATCGCAAATATGGTTACCCCTATGTTTGGTGGTATACCTGCAACAGGTGCCATTGCTAGAACGGCTACTAATATAAAAAGTGGAGCTGTTAGTCCGTATTCAGGGATTTTTCAAAGTGTCTTTGTTTTGATTATATTGCTTTTATTCGCACCTTTCGCTTCCAATATCCCTTTAGCAAGTATGGCTCCTATCTTAATGGTTGTTGCTTACAATATGAGTGAATATAAATCGTTCACCCATATCCTTAAACTAAAATCAGGAGATTCACTTGTATTAGTAGTCACTTTTTTATTGACGGTGTTCGTTAATCTTACTACAGCTGTACAAATTGGTTTATTGCTTGCAATGGTGTCGTTTATTAAACGGATGAGTGAAGTACTACAAGTAGAAAAAGTCATTCCTGATAAAATGAAAGAAACAACAATGAATGATCATTTGGACACTTGGAGCTCTACATGTCCCAAGCTTTCATTTTACACGGTTGGCGGAGCATTATTTTTTGGAGCTGCAGATAAATTCGAATCCATTATTACACGTTCCATAAACCAACGTCCAACTGTACTAATTTTAAAAATGAAACATGTTTCCATATTGGATGCTACAGGTGCAGCTAATTTGGACGCTCTTGTTACAGATTTTAAAAATATGGGTGGAACTATCATTATCTCAGAAGCGAATTCAGATGTGCTGGCTATGATGAAAGCAAGTGGTCTGTTGCATAAAATTGGGCAACACCATATCTTCAGTCATTCAGAAGAAGCGGTTAATCATGGACTGCAGCTCATAGAAGTTAACAAGTGTTCTATTTGCTCGAAAGAAAATCGAACAACATGTAAAGCATTTAAGCAAAGTACTGATATACCTGTTTCATCGGCGGAACAATAACTACAAATTAACGTAATAAAATATCAATCGTTTTTTATATTTTGAAACGTCGAAAGAAGCTAGGACAAAAGTATCTTTAACAAAGTACCGAACTATATAGACATGATGGATGGTGTAAATAACCTGCTTGTGAAATATACTTCGCGCACCTTAGGGCAACTGGTGAGCATCCTCGTGCTAATGCTGTTGTGTCTCACCAATACTTTTTCTCCCGAGCAGCGTTTACGTATATTTCTAAAACTAAAGAAGTTCATCATTCGCCTTTTGGTTACTCGTTTAGTTATGTCCTAGCTTTCTTTTATTAAGTGTCTGTTCTTACATAAACAGGTCCTATAACTAAAATTATGAAATTAAAGATTATTGCATTTTGATACGAAGCTACGTATAATAGCATTTGTATTTCGCGGTTCGAGAACTCCCGCGTTACCAAAACTAAGGAGGAATTTATGTTGGCGAACGAATGGATTTGGATTATTTTTGCTTTCGTAAATTTTTCCATGCTATTATTGTTTTACCGTTTGTTTGGAAGAACAGGTCTTTATGTTTGGATTGGAATGGCTACGATCATTGCCAATATTCAAGTACTAAAAACGGTTGAGCTTTTCGGGCTTACTGCTACTCTTGGAAATATTTTATACGGTACAGCTTATTTAGCAACAGACATTATTAATGAAAAGCATGGAAAAGACGAAGCAAAAAAAGCAGTATGGATGGGATTTGCTACGTTGTTAGCAATGACAATTATCATGCAGATAGCACTGGTATTTCAACCAGGAGCAGATGATTTTGCGCATGAATCTTTAGCAACGATTTTTGATTTAATTCCACGAATTGTTGCAGGTAGCCTTGCAGCATATATCATTAGTCAATCATTTGACGTGTGGATTTATGATAAATTAAGAAAACTATTTCCTGCTGACAAACATCTGTGGATTCGAAATAATGGCAGTACCGGCATTAGTCAATTGCTAGATACAATTGTATTCTGTACAATCGCGTTTTATGGCAACTATCCAACTGAAATATTTTTTGAAATCTTTATTACTACGTATATTATTAAGTTCATTGTAGCAATTATGGATACGCCATTTATGTATATCGCTAAAAAAATGGATCGGGACTAACGATGTGCCAAGAACTATATATTAGATTTCAAAAGACGCTGGGACATAACTAAAGCGGCTGAAAAAAACGAACAATAAATCGCCAATTGTGTATATGCAAGTTTTAGCGTAGTCAAAATAGGTAGACTCCTGCGGGAACAGCGCGATCTGAAGATCCCACAGGAAAGCGGTTTTTGCTTTCCGAGGAAGCTGAAGAGACCTGCGGAAAGCGAAATATTTTAACATAGCGGTGATAAAAATTTTTTAATGCAAATAAGCCGAACAATGATAAATGGATTGTTCGGCTTATTTGCTATATAGTATTTGCTATAGCTTGAACTTCAACTATTGCAATCTCCTCTCCTTTTCCTTTAAGTTTTATATGCTTTATTAGATAAGTTTAATTCTCGTTATCTGTTTCATTGACAAAATTATCCGAATCCCTTTCTCTCCTTTTTTCCTAAAACAGATTCATTTACTGGTTCATGTTGATGGATTAGACGATAAAGACACTAAATAGTAACGATTTCGTTATATTTTTGTCACATACTTTTTAAACGAATCAGTATAGAAAACTGTTATATCGCGGAAAAATTAGATAATTGAACAAATTATGAAAACGCATTCAAAACCACGATTAGCTGCTTTCTCTCTTGTATAATAAAACTAGATTAAATTTGGATAGCAAGGAGGGATATAATGCGTCAATTAAACGAGAAGAAAATAAATGAGGAGCAACAGTCGCAAGAACCAAATTTAAAAGGAACATTGATTTCCGTATTGTTGCTTGGATTGTTTATTATTGTCGCTTGGGGGAGTATTTTCTATATTTTTATTGACCGGTAACGAGAAAAGGAGTGATGGGAATGCATTTACACAAATACGAAAAAATATGGTTAATATTTGGTATTGGCTCATTGGTCTTATTTTTGGCCGTTTTAGGGTTTGGGGCTTTTTGGAAAGGCACACATCCACAAAGTCATGGGGCAACGATTGATCCGCAAAATATTGAGGCGCATGAAGCATTTCAACCAGAAAACCTTGGCTTAACGAAGGTAGATGATGATAAATATATTGTCAACATCGCTGCATCGGCATTCCATTATGATTTGGGTGTAGATGAAGATGGTAAGCCGGTTAAAAAATTAACCATCCCAAAAGGTTCCACGGTATTATTCCAAATTACAACGAAAGATGTCGTTCATGGATTTAATGTCTCAGGAACAAACGTTAATATGATGGTAGAACCAGGATATATTAGTAGAATGGAAACGGTCATGAAAAAACCTGGAGAATATACCGTTGTATGTAATGAATATTGTGGTGTCGGTCATCATTTAATGTATGCTACTGTGGAGGTGACAGAATAATGTCGATAAAAAAGACAATGAGCGCTGTTCATATAATTCCTAAGCAGTTCCCTATTACAAAGAAAGAAGCCAGATTGTATATGGCATTTATATCGGTTGCATTTATTTCTTTATTCATCGGCGGTTTGATGGGACTTTTGCAAACACTTGTCCGTTCTGGAACGATTACACTACCTTGGGGTATTGACTATTATCAAGTACTAACCGTTCATGGCGTCATTTTAGCACTCGTCTTAACGACATTTTTTATCATTGGGTTTCAATTTGCTTTAATGGGAAAAACCGTTGGCATATCCATGAAACAAAGAAAAGCTGCCTGGCTTAGCTTTTGGATTATGTTAATTGGTACCATTATGACAGCGGCGATGATTTTGTTAGGTAAAGCAAGTGTTTTATATACGTTTTATGCACCTTTACAAGCACACCCTTTATTTTATATTGGGCTTGCTTTAGTTATTGTTGGCAGTTGGGTTGCAGGTATAGTTAATTTCCGGCAAGTTTATGTATGGAAAAGAGCTCATCCCCATGAGAAATCTCCACTTTTAGCATTTATGGTAACCATTAATATGATCATGTGGATTATTGCTTCGCTTGGTGTTGCTGCTGCTGTTCTGGTGCAATTTATTCCATGGTCTCTAGGATACGCGGAAACGATCAACGTGCTAGTAAGCAGAACTTTATTTTGGTATTTCGGTCATCCACTCGTATATTTCTGGCTTTTACCTGCCTATATGGCTTGGTATGCAATCATTCCTAAAATCATTGGAGGAAAAATTTTTAGTGATTCATTAGCGAGATTATCTTTTATTCTATTCTTATTTTTCTCTATTCCAGTTGGTTTTCACCATCAGCTTACAGAACCAGGAATTGATCCCGTTTGGAAGTTCATTCAAGTTGTGCTTACATTTATGGTAGTTATCCCAACTCTAATGACCGCATTTTCATTATTTGCTACTTTCGAAATAACTGGGCGAAAAAAAGGCTTTGGAGGACTATTCGGTTGGTTTAGACATTTACCTTGGAAAGATGTTCGTTTTTTAGCCCCGATGCTAGGCATGTTGGCATTTATTCCAGGTGGTGCTGGCGGAATTATCAATGCTTCACACCAAATGAATGCAGTTGTTCATAATACGATGTGGGTTACCGGTCACTTCCATTTGACTGTAGCAACGACCGTTATGTTAACTTTCTTTGGGGTTAGTTATTGGTTAATTCCCCACTTAACAGGTAGAAAACTTACACCGTCTATAAACAAATTAGGTATTATACAGTCTATTATTTGGATCGTTGGCATGGCAATTATGTCTGGTTCCATGCATATACAAGGGCTGTTAGGTGGGCCAAGGCGGTCCTCGTATTCAGAATATGGCGGAACAGAGCAGGCTGCTGATTGGCTAGGCTATCAAATTGCTCAAGCTATAGGAGGTACCATCCTGTTCATCGGTATTCTTCTTATGGTATATATTGTTATCAAGTTAGCCTTTTTCGCACCAACAGGAAAAGAAGCATTTCCGATTGCAGAAGAAGAAGCTAATGCAAAACCAACTCCTAAATTTATGGAGAATTGGAAGCTATGGATTGGAATAACTGTATTACTGATTCTATTTGCCTATACGGTCCCATTTATTGATATTATTCAGCATTCCCCACCGGGGTCGCCACCATTTGATTGGCCTATAGGCAATCAGTGAGGCGTAAAAAGCTGTCTGTTTCTTCTAGCTTCGTATGCGTGTAACTAAAAGTGAGGCTGGTGCAAAATTATTTCATCAATCTAAAATTCGATCAACTAGCTATTATAGTTGGTATTAACTAACTCGCTCCGGAAATATACGTAGAATCAGGAGGAAGAGTCTTGGGTGAACTCCCCAGTGCGAGAGAGTGAGGAGGCTTACCCGCCGGCATTAAGTAAGCTGCGCAAAGTATATTTCCGGAGCTTTAGTAACTTTTGTTCGTCTACGTCTTTAGCATTACACTTTTTACTTGTGTCCCAACCTCAATTATGTTCATAGACTGCCTTTTCTTCTATCGGAATTCGAACGTATAACAATAAAACGTGTAACATCGGAAACACCATTGCTGTATACCAAGCTCCAAACAGTAAAGGAATGACAAGCAATTCAATACCTACAATCAGATAGTTAGGGTGCTTCATATATCTGTATGGTCCTCGCTTGACGACATCAAACTGCGGGGAAATAATAATTTTCGTGTTCCAAAACCTGCCTAAAGTGGCTATGCACCAAATACGTCCAATTTGTGTCAATAAAAAAACTGCAAATAAAAAGTAATTAAAGGAGAAGCTTTGCTGATTACGGAGTAATACTTCCGTGATTAATGATGCAAAAAACAATGTATGCACTATAACAAACCATTTATAATGCGCTGCTCCTTTTTCCACTCCCCCTCGTTGCTTCATCCAGTTTTCATTGCTGCGTGCAATAACAAGCTCCACCAGACGCTGTAGAATAATCATCACCAAAACAGCCCACAGATAGATTGGCATTAATGCATCCACTCCATTAAAATTAACTCAGAGCTGAATCCTGGCCCAAGCGCAGATAGGACACTTTTTTCTTTAGTATAAACAGCTTCTTCCATCCAGGATCGAAGGACATAAAGAACGGTTGCTGAAGACATATTGCCATGGCTTTTTAATATGGCGGTTGAGTGTTGAAATTTCTTAGCATCTACTTGAAGTACCTTTTGCATCGCTTCAATGACTTTCTTCCCACCTGGATGAGCAATAAAAGCAGAAATATCATTTGCGGCTAAGTGATGTTGTTCAAAAAACAACTGTATATGTTCCTGCCAAAAGTTTTCTACTAAAGCTGGTATACTTTTAGAAAAAATCACTTCAAATCCCGTATTCGTTATTTGCCATCCCATTACCGAAAGACTGCCTTTTTTGGTATAGGAATAGGAATGAAGGAGGCGCGGAACAGCGTTTTGACGACGTTGCACTAGTGAGGATTGTTCTCCAACAAGGAGTGCTGCGCTAATTCCATCCCCAAACAAAGCAGTACCAATAAGATTGCTTTTCTTCAGATCCCCTTTTTGAAATGTTAAACTACATAATTCACAGCAAATAACAAGCGCACATTTTTCTGGATTCGCCGTCAGCCAGTCATTTGCTCTAGCCAAACCTATGGCACCACCAGCACATCCTAAGCCCCATAAGGGCATACGCTGTACATCCTGTCTAAATGGGCGTTCATTGATAAGGTGGGCATCTAATGACGGGGTAGCTACACCAGTACTTGATACAAAAATAATCATATCAATATCCTGATAAGCAATAGGGTGTGACAAGAAATTATCTTGATACAAGCAGTCATCAACTGCTTTTAATGCAAATTCTTTTGCCAGTTTAAGGTATAAATCATTTCGTTCTTGAAACGAATGCTCTTCTAAAAACCAATCAGACGAGACAGCAAACTGTCGTTGTTCTATTTGCGCGTGATCAAAAACAGGGAGCAATCGATTGATTTCTCGTTCCGAAAAAGTAAAGATTTGCTGAACCATTTGCTTGATATATTGTTGACTAAGATGATAGTCTGGTATTCCAAGTCCAACAGAACAAATATACGCCATGTTCTAAATCTCCTTTAGCATCAACGAATAATCGCTATTACTCCCTGTGAATACAATCCATAATCCTTATTGAAAAAAATACTTCCATTGCCTACAGCATGATCCGCTATCATCCATTATTTAAAGCTGACTCAACCTTAAAATTGATAGATAGCGCCATATTTTTTCTGTAAGTACTGGATTAAATAATCAGGGTTTAACGATTCTTTCGTTACATCTGTTAAAATCTCTAATGGTTTTTTCATCTTTCCATACTGGTGAATTGATTTTCCTAGCCAATCTTTGATAGGGGTTAAATCGCCAGTTTGAACCAGGTTTTCTACATCCAGTGTTTGCGACAACGTATGGTGTATTTGCGCTGCATACATGTAGCCTAAAGCGTATGAAGGAAAATAGCCGAAATCCCCACCTGCCCAATGGATATCTTGTAGCACCCCTTCTCGATCTGTTGAAGGCACAATACCAAGATAATCCTTCATTTTTTCATTCCATAAATGTGGCAAATCTTCTACTGTGATTTCTTTGTTTATAAGCGCTTTTTCCAACTCATATCGAATCATTATATGTAGTGGATACGTTAATTCATCTGCTTCAATTCGGATAAAGGATGGCTTCACTTCGTTGATTGCTTGATAAAATGCTTCTAATTCTACATTTTGAAATGTATGCGGTGCATAGCGTAAAAATAGATCATAGTTTTTCTGCCAAAACGGATAGCTTCTTGCGATAAAATTCTCCCATAATAAGGATTGCGACTCATGGATGCCCATGGAAGCGCCAGTTGCTAATGGCGTTCGAACTAAACGAGGATCTATGTTTTGTTCATATAAACCGTGTCCTCCCTCATGAATCGTCCCAAACACGGCCATTCGAAAATCTTTTTCGTCATAGCGTGTTGTTAATCGCACATCACTTAGACTTAGAGTAATGGCGAACGGGTGTACAGTCTCATCTAAGCGACCAGATTGAAAATCATATCCCATCTGTTTAAGCAGTTGTTCTGTAAAACTTGCTTGATCCTGTTTAGGAAAATGGAATTGGACTAAACTAGGATCAGGTTTTACTGCACTTGCTTGCACTTTTTCTAAAAGAGATAGCAAAGATTTTCTTAAATCTGGAAATACATGGTCCAATGTTTCCACGGTGACGCCAGGCTCAAATTTATGGAGCAACGCATCATATATATTATCTTCATAGCCCCAATAGGAAGCAAAATCACGGTTATAATCTACAAGCTTTTTTAGATATGGCTGAAATAAGTTAAAGTCTGCATCCTCTCTTGCCTGTTGCCAAATCGCTTCTGCTTTAGTTTGTGTTATCATAAATTCTTTATACAATGGATGAGGAATTTGTTTATTTCTTTCCAATTCTTCTTCACAAACTTCAAGTGTTTTAACAAGAATTGGGTCCTCCGAACGATGTTTAAGTTCACCGATGAACTCTTCCATTTGGTTTGAAGTTTGTAATTGATGAATTTTTTCTCCTAAAAATCCAGCAACTTCTGAGCGCTGTTCTACACCTTTATTTGGAATTTTTGTCCGCATATCCCAATGTATAAGCATAAGAGCTTCTCTATAGTAGTCGATTTCTGCTAGGTATGTTTTAAATTGTTGTTCTTTTTCGTTTATGTTCATAATTAGTCTCCTTTCTGTTTCTTACCGAAGTATTGATAATAATCCGTGCGAAGATAGCCATTAAATAATTTCCGTTTTTTCGTTGCTTTCGCTCCATAAGCCGCTTCAAATTGATCAAAAGCAGTTATAATATAAACGCTCCAGGTGGGATGCTCTTTCATGATGGAACCTAATTGTTTTGTAATTTCTGCTGCTTTTTTTTCATCACCGAGTCGTTGACCATATGGTGGATTACTGACAATATAACCATTTAACTGTTTGAACGTCAGGTCACTTACTTGCATTTGTTTCCAATAAATCAGCTCGCCTAGCCCTGCTTCAAGTGCGTTTTGCTTTGCAATTTCAATCATTTTATGGTCAATGTCCGATCCAGTAATATCCAAAGGCTGGTTGTAGTTTGCTACATCCTCTGCTTCCTCAAATGCTTGATCCCAATACTTTTGTTTCACAAACGACCATCCTTCCGAGGCAAATTCTCGGTTAAATCCAGGAGCAATGTTCTGTCCAATCATCGCGGCTTCGATGGGGATTGTACCCGATCCGCAAAATGGATCTATAAAAGGTTCGTCTGGATGCCAATTTGTCAATAACACTAAAGATGCAGCTAATGTTTCTTTTAGGGGAGCTTCACCTTGTCCAACGCGATAACCTCGTTTATGTAGTCCAGTACCTGAAGTGTCAATGGTCAGTGTTGCTTCATCTTTTAATAAGGCAATTTCTACACGATACATGGATCCCGTTTCAGGTAGCTTGGAAACCATGCCATATTTTAATTTCATGCGCTCAACAATCGCCTTTTTAACTATTTTTTGACAATCTGGAACACTATGTAATTGTGAATGCACCGATTTTCCAATTACGGGAATTTGGCCATTTTCATCGATGTAAAGCTCCCACGGCAACGCTTTTGTTCCTTCAAATAAATCGTCAAATGAAGTTGCCTTGAAGGTACCAACCAATAATTTAACCCGATCCGCAGAACGTAGCCATAGGTTACAGCGAGGAATGGCGTTTATAGGTGCTTCAAATTGGACTTTTCCATTATCCACTTGTACGTCATATCCTAAATTTTTCACTTCTTTAGCAACAACGGATTCTAATCCCATTGCCGCAGTGGCAATTAAAGTAACTGTCTGCATATAAAAACGTCCTTTCGATGACTATTTGTTGTTTTAGTTTACCATATTTTCTTATCCATCATGAAAGGATATTCGTTTAAACAAGAGAAAATATGATCGGTTTGATAGCAAATATCGATGAGCGCTAAAGGATACTCTCTATCCATCTACAAAAAACAAAAGCCTCTCTTCTGTTACTACAAAGTAACAAAAGAAAGGCTGTTTCTCATTTATTCTGACCTGTTAAATACTCGATAAGCCATGTTCTGTACCATTGTACTGCAAACGGTGGTCAACCTCGTACTCCGGTTGTGATCATCTATCTACAAGCTTAGCTTGTCCTTCGTTCGGTTCCTGTTCCCTACTAGAAGATGCCCCTACCATTATTTGGGTTGCTCACTCGCGGGGTTTACCTCGTTCCACCTGAAAGGTTTCCCAATCAGCTTCGTCACTGTGGCACTTTCAAGGCCGCTTCCATATCCAATTACAGGACGTAGGTAGTTGGCCTGCCGTTAACCAAAATGGTTACCTTGACTTATGATTTCGTCAAGCACGAACACTACAAACATCGCAGTTTGTGTGAGCATGGACTTTCCTCTGTATACTATACAGCGATCACATGAGTATCTAACACTAGTCTAAAATAAAATTATACCATAAAGATTTAAAAAAGCAAGATCCAATTTTAATTATCCTTCTGAATCAGCAAACTTTTTGCCGAATACTGCTTTTTCCAGATTCGAGAGTCTTTTAAGAACATCATAATTTACTTGATGATTCGGAGGAGTCTGTACAGATCTCGTCTTCGGTTTTTCGGAACTCACTTTTCGTAATTGATCATTTTCTTGTTGTAAACGATCAATTTCTTGTTTAAATACATCATAATCTTGAATAATTAAATCGAGGAACTCATCTACTTCTTCTTGGTTGTATCCACGCATCGCTGTTTTAAAGTCTTTATCCAGAATATCTTTACTTGTAAAATGCACTTGATTCATACTCACTAGCTATCACCTCATACTAATTCTAAAATAAGTCTGGCTTGTTCATTTCTTTTTCATTGTATGACAAGAAAATGATTTTATGTTTGTATACCTCTTTATTATTATAGCATTAAAAGAGAAGCGTGAAAAATGAATCTGTGCAAAATGAAGACCAATTAAATAGGTTTTCATTCCTCCCCACTGATTGGTAGTACCGTAATGGTATGACCTAAAGGCAGCTTAATAAGGCATTTAAGTGCTGCTATCTCTCCCATTAGACTTGTTGCAGTACCATATTATCCAACTCCTGGAGTGGAAATCTTACAGCACCTTAAAAAGCGCCAAAACAAGTCTCTTAACACGTATCTCTACAGGAAATACAGTCTAAAAGATCGAATTGGCACCTTCTTATTTGGATAGTAATTAAGTACCGTGCAGTGTAATGATAAATTCTACTTTTAAGGTACTACAAGTCCTGCCCCTCTAACTCACGAAGAAAGGCTAAACGAAAATTTCTTTACACTTCTTGTTCTAAATCCGCTGGTTGGAATGAAAACGGCAATAGTTCTTCCATTGTTATTGTTTTCACATCCTGTTTCAGATTTGTTAAATGGATCGGCATATCACTAGAAAAAAATTCGCTCATTACTTGTCTGCATGACCCGCATGGAGGAACAGGGCGATCTGTATCAGCTACAACAGCCATTTCGGTAAATTCTCTTTCTCCATTTGCAATAGCTTGAAAAATAGCTACTCGCTCCGCACAACACGTAACCGGATAAGCAGCATTTTCAATATTGCAACCAGTATAAATAGTTCCGGAAGCTGTTTGTAAAGCTGCACCAACTTGAAACTTGGAATATGGCACATATGCTTTTTCTCGTATAGTCTTAGCTGCTTGTATTAATGCTTGTTTCGTTGTCATGATCATCACCTTTCCCCAAACTTGGAACTTTATTATAAGTAAAAACGTCTAAATTGTAAAGCGGTTACACCTTTGTATTTAATTCCCGCAACAGTTGATCAAAAATATATTGTACCGAGTGATTTAACTCCATATAGCGTTTTCGTCTTACATCGATATAGTAACTATGCATCAGCAATAATTCCATGTTTTCTTTAGTCGATACTATCTGGTGGGGATGGACATTTACTTTTCGTTCTCGAATCAGCTGTAATGACTCTTTCTCCCATTCCTCGAGCAACTGATAAATCGGAGTAGTCTCCTCTTTCACTTTTTGAAACAAAGCTCTATCTTTTCGATTCTCTGGAGGATCATTCTGCTCAAATTTTTGCTTTAAATGGTCTAAATGTTCTTTTAATATATTCGTTTGTTGCTTGATATCCATTTCACTATCAACCTTCTTACCTTTATATTACTCCTTTTAATGTTAACACAGGATCTAATTTTATGTTAGAAAGAATGGCTCTTATCTTCCAAGATATTTCTTTTTTCTTAAATGCTTACACCGATTTTTTATTACTTCCATTTCATTTAGCCTGTCATAATACTGGCTTGATATATTATTTTCTATTTTCATGGTTAGCTTTTGGTCGATACGGCGAATTTGATCTGATAACTGATAAAATGCTATTTCCACTGATTTACGTTCAACGCCATTTTTTCCTTTAACCGGTAACTGATGAGCTAGCATATACATCTAACACCTCCTATATGATCGTTTTTGTCCTGCACCCAAGAGGCGTAAGAATCCCGCTTCCATCCTAAGTCGATACCAACAATTAACACATATTTGGTCGATTCGTTCGGACCGGTGAGACGTCGCTCACAAGACGTTGCTGCAGGACAAGGAAACTGTTTTGAATAAACATCGCCTTCTTTTTCAGGGAACATGGGAAAACTACGTTAGTAAATTATTGCAAGCAGTAATTTTCTAGGATGTCTGTCTGCGATTCTTACCTTTGTTTTCCTTCATTCAACAGATGGACAGTAGAAAATCCCTCTAAACAGATTTCACTTATATAGTATTCGCTTTAAAACCAAAGCTTCCTTCATGTTCGACAAAACTAGAATAAAGCTTACAAAACAAGTGAATAAACTTATTTATTTTGCTGTTTTTGACAAACTAATTATGAAAGGAGGGTGTTACAATGAATGATAAGAAGAAGAAGCAAACTAAAACAGAAAGTATCCGTTCCAAGTCTCTAAAAAAAGGAGATAAAAAATTGAATGGACCAAACTATCCAGCAACGTAACTAAAAAAATAGGGTGCGACCAACTATAGTTAGTCGCACCCTGTATTTAACACCCCTTTTCAATGACCTATAAAATATTTCTTTGTGTTTAGTGCTTGTTTTGCATAAAAGTAAGCAAATAATAGCTGACGTTTTTGATAAAATGTTTTCCCTATTTTTTGGTTCTTATGTGCCGGATTTTTTCGGAGCCACTTCTGCTTTATACCCCCTAATTGATACCAATCGATTCGAATAGTATCATGATGTGTGATAACAGGGTATACCATTCTTAAGAATGGAGTTGATGGTTGTGGAGGAAGCTTTAAAAAACGTTCATAATCACGGCGAGAACCGGTATGCGTACAATATTTTGCAAATAAAAGGGTTTGCTCATAGACGGATGGGGAAAACATAATAGAAGCGAGTTTTTTACCTAAAAAAATTCGCTTTGTTAAATTTGTGAAGTTTTGGACATAAGTTCCATATAAATTGTTGGACATAGTTGGAAAAAGAACCGCATTCGTCATAAGTATATTTTGCATTTGGTATGGCAATTGTTGAAATACTCGATGTTGAAAAAAATCTTGTTCGATCACTGGACCTTGAATAACATTTTGCTCGTTAATAATTAGAGCGTGTACAAGACGATTTTTATCACAATACTTCCAAAAATAATGCCATTCTTTTATCATATAACTAGAAACATGAAACATGGAAAGAAGATCGAACATTGGTTTGTTCTTTTGCTTGGATAATTGGTATACTAAGAGTTGCGGAAAAGCATCTGAAAAAATAAGCCAATTAGCGCGTTCATAAGTCATAAACAATCGTTCTCTTTCTCGTTTGCCTAATAAATATCGAAATGGAGTCATGCACAAATCTGTCATATTCCATCCAGCATTTCTGGATACCATACTTGCTAAGAATGCCCATTTAATTTCCGGGAATTTCCGGTAAAAAGTAAAATAAGCATTTGTGCGCGTGATATTATCTCGATTATGTACTGACGTTTTATTTGTTATATAATGAAGATAGGCGTGGATGTCTGAACCTGTATACATCTATTCTGCCTCCCTTTTAGGTCTACTATTTTATAACATGTACGAGGCACTGCATCAATATGCAATATAACAGGTGGTATTTTTTACACGAAAGCAACGATGCAAGGAGGATGTGTTAGAAGATGAATTACCCGAATGGAAAGAGAAGTGCTAGCGTATTTAAAAACAATAATTTATATTCACATCAATTCGGAAATCGTGGTATGTCATTAGAAAAAGATATTAATGATACGAATGCATATTATTTAGAAACAAATAAAGCTGTTATTCATAAAAAGCCAACGCCTATTCAGATTGTAAAGGTGAATTATCCAAAACGAAGTGCAGCAGTTATTACGGAAGCCTATTTTAAACAAGCTTCAACAACAGATTATAATGGAATTTACCGCGAAAAATATATCGATTTTGAAGCGAAGGAAACGAAAAACAAAACACTTTTTCCGTTAGCAAATATCCACCAGCATCAAATTGACCATATGGAAGCAGTTGTTGCTCAAGGTGGTGTAAGTTTCATATTAATTCGGTTTGCTGTACTGGATGAAACGTATTTACTTCCTGCTGAAAAACTGTTTACGCATTGGAACGCCCAGTTAAACGGCGGTAAAAAATCTATTGCGTATGAAACAATTAAACAGCAGGGTTATTTTATCCCTTTTCAATATAAGGCTAGAGTTGACTATTTAACAATTATTGATAAGCTTTATTTTTAGAGACGGAGGAATGAAGCATGGCAAATAATAGCCAATCTCGTACAGCGAGAAGAAAACAAAAGAAAGCAAAGAAAAAACCCTTATGGAAAAAAATACTACTCTCAATTGTCATCATATTTATCGTTATGGGGCTTGGTGCTGGTGCTACTGCTGCCTATTGGATAGCTACAGCTCCAGATTTAGATGAATCAAAGCTATCTGATCCGCTTGCTTCGGAATTTCTAGATAAAGACGGCAAAGCTTTTGCGGTTTTAGGTGAGAAAAACCGAACGAAAATCAGCTATGATGACTTACCACAAGTATTAATTGACGCCGTTACCGCAACAGAAGATGCGAGATTTTTTGAGCATTCAGGTATTGACTTAAGAAGGATTGGTGGTGCAATCATTGCCAATATTAAAAACGGATTTGGCTCAGAAGGCGCCAGTACGATCACACAGCAAGTAGTGGAAAAATCCTTTCTATCCGCAGAGAAAAAGATAAGCTTAAAAGTTCAGGAGCAATGGTTGGCTCTCCAATTGGAAAGAGACTATTCTAAAGAAGAAATTATGGAAATGTATTTGAACAAGATTTTTTACGGTAGCAACGCATATGGTGTAGCTGCAGCCGCTGAAACATATTTCGGCAAAGAGGATTTGAATGATTTAACATTACCTGAAGCAGCGATATTAGCTGGTCTTCCGCAACGTCCAACAGCTTACAATCCATTTAAAAATCCGGAATTAACGAAAGAACGAATGGATACCGTACTTACGCTGATGGTACGTCATGGTAAAATCTCTGAAAAGGAAGCCGAAGAAGCCAGAAATGTTGATATTCCTTCTTTATTAGTGGAAAAGAAACCAGAAACAACACCTTATGAAGGGTTTCTCCAACAGGTAGAAAAAGAAGTCAAAGAAAAAGTAAATGGTGCAGACATTTATACAGATGGGTTAAAGATCCATACGACAATTGACCAAAGTGCTCAAAAGCATGTGGAATCGTTATTAACTGATAGCGATGCTAACCCGATTAGCTATCCGGATGATGAGATGCAAGCAGCCATGACAGTACTTGATACAAAAACCGGTGCTATTCGTGCCATTGGCGGAAGAAGAAATAGTGAAGGAAAAAAAGAATTAAATTACGCGATTCAAAATACAACCCAAGCTGGCTCAACATTCAAACCGATTATCTCTTATGGACCAGCGATTGAATATAATAAGATATCCACATATCATCAGATTAATGACGACAAACCTTATCCAATCCCTGGTACGAATAAAACGATTAGAAACTGGAATCGTCAATACGCAGGCTGGATGACTGCACGTCATGCGCTTAACCAATCTTTAAACGTACCAGCTGTGAAAGTCCTAGAAGAAGTTGGATATGATAAAGCAAAAGAGTTCGCAGAAGGTTTGGGCATTAAGTTTGCAGATAATAAAATTCTTATTGGAGATGCTATTGGCGGGACCAAAACAGAAGTGACCCCTTTACAGTTAGCTGGAGCATTCCGAGCTTTTGGAAATGAAGGGTTATATAATGAACCGTATTCTGTGACTAAAGTTGAATTTCCAGATGGAAAAACGGTTGAATTAACGCCGAAAGCTAAACCTGCTATGTCAGATTATACGGCATATATGATGACAGATATGATGAAAACAGTTGTGACTGAGGGAACAGGTAAAACCGCGAATATTCCGGGTCTTCCGGTAGCTGGTAAAACGGGAACAACGAGCTTACCAGAGCGAGAAGGAAGTCCTGATGCCTGGTTTAGTGGCTATACGACGAATTATACCATCTCTGCATGGGTAGGAGGCTATCAGGATGAGGAAGGTAAACGAGAACCAATTCCTGATGGAAATACGCAAATTCCACTTGAAATGTTTAAAAGTACCATGACGGAATTATCGAAGGATATTGAAACAAAAGATTTCGTTAAACCTGATTCTGTAGTCGAAGCAGAAGTGGAAAAAGGCTCAAATCCTCCTGCCAAGCCAAGTGCACACACACCCGCTGACAAGATTATTACTGAACTATTTGTAAAAGGAACAGAACCGAAAGAAACTTCGGAGGTGTTTGATCAACTAGACCCAGTTAGCGGACTAACAGCAAGCTTTAATGAAGACAGTAATTCTATTGATGTTTCGTGGAATTACGATTCTGATGCAGATGTGTCCTTTGAAATTAGTGCGCAAATCGATGGTGGCGCGATGCAGGCGTTGTCGACAACGGAAGATACGTCGATGAAAATTTCCCAAGTCGAGCCGAACGCTAAATATACCATTCAAGTCGTAGCAGTTAGCAATGAAGATGATGGTTCTAAGAGTGAACCAAAAACGACTACCGTCTCGACCGGAGAAGATGAGCCTGATGAATTACCGGGAGTAGTAGGACTGACAGCTACCTACAATGATGCAAATGCTATAATTGATGTCAGCTGGAATTATAATGGTCCACCAGCTAGCTTTGAAGTATCCGTTAACGGACAGTCACAAACGGTAGAATCAAATGGCTTAGAAGTAAGTGGTGCAAAACCTGGGGAAACGTATACGATTTCCGTTACACCAATTGGAAAAGAAGGCGAAAATGAAGGTGTACGTGGTCCTGCTCAACAAACATCAGTAACCGTACCAGCTGAGCAGACAGAACCACCAGCTGATGACGGTGAGGATGGAAGTGGAAATGGAAATGGAAATGGTAATGGTGATGGAGATAATGGATCTGGTAACGAGGATGGTAATGTAGACCAAGATGGCAGTGAAGGTCGTCCACCAGAAGAGGAACAAGAACCGGAACCAGATGAAGGCGGAGAAGGAAACGGAAATAGTGAAACCCCTCCAGGTGAGGAAGGCTAAACCCAATCGAAAGATAGGAACCCTATCATAATCCGCATGAACGTAACAGACTTGCCTTGTTTAGGCGTAATTGCTAATAAATTTTTTTAAAAAAGAGGTAAACGCAATTTGAACTGCCCCCTGTCGAGTAGATAGTGGAAATAATAAAAATGATTTAAACGGCTTTAGTTCTATATTCTATAGAGCTGAGGCCGTTTAATCGTTTTTGATATCTTAAAAATATATGACTCATCCATCGCATTAGATAGCTCCTCAAATGTCTCATACTTACGTAAATAATATATTTCGCTTTGGGTGTTCTCAAAAAGATTCCATGGGTCCATTATCCATACATTTATCAACTTAAGACATACGCTATGCCATTTCTGCTTCGTCTAAATCCATGTGAAGTATTTGAAAACCACGAACACTATGGATTAATGAATCTTCCTACTGTTTCAGAGTGACTGTAGCTAGATCGACTGCATATGTCTCTATCTATTCATATAAGGACCTTTTAGAAATACCATACGTGGAACATAACTCTACAATGGTACGCCATTAACACTTCATATTTTAAATGACTAGAACAAAACTGATTGGACACAGAAAGCTCCCCCGGGTAGAACAGATTATAAATAAAATCTGTTCTACCCGGGGGAGCAGTTCACTATACGTTTACCTGTTTTGTTTTTTTCATTCGCTTTTTCCCTTCTCGGCACAATTCTAATAGCGGGCATTCAGGACAGTTTGGATTTCTCGCTTTACAATGATAGCGACCAAAAAAAATCATGCGATGATGTGTATCACTCCACTCCTCTTTGGGAACTTTTCGCATTAATGTTTCTTCTACTTCAGTTACCGAATCCTTCCATCTGCAAATACCTAGGCGTTTGGCAACGCGCTCCACATGTGTATCAACTGCAATTGCAGGTTCGCCAAAGGCGACAGATGCAACTACATTAGCTGTCTTTCTGCCTACTCCAGCAAGCTTCATCAGTTCTGTTTTTGACTGTGGGACGACACCACCATAATCTTCTATAAGCATGGAGCAAAGCTTGCGAATATTTTTTGCCTTATTTCGGTACAATCCAATTGATTTAATATCTTCCTGAAGCTCTTCTAACGGTACGGCTAAGTAATCTTCAGGTGTTTTGTATTTTTGAAATAACGTACTCGTTACTTTATTAACTAAGTTATCTGTGCATTGTGCAGATAGTAATACAGCAATGACCAGCTCAAATGAGTTTTCATGAGTTAACTCACATTGTGCGTTAGGAAACATTTTTTTCATTTCATCCAAGCAAAAGCGGATTTGCTTTTTGGTCAGCATTTGACTAATCCTCCCCCTCTAACCAATTATAATAAAAAGACGTATCCCGGGGTTTTTCTGGAGGTCCAGACGAACCGGAAGTATTTTGTCGGGCATGAAATTGTTTACTAGAGATTCTTGCTTGTTCCACCGTATGGATGCCTTTTTTCTTCCATTCCCGCAATATACGATCAATATATTTAAAGTTAAGTTTTCCCATTAAGACAGACTCACGTAAGGCTGCTTTTATTAAAGCTGGTGCAATGCAATCTTGGTCAAGCCACGCATTGATGGTTTCAATTTCAAATGGTGATAATGGCCGTCCAAATTCTTGCTCAAATAAGATAAAGATCGTCCCTTCCGATGTTTCTGGATTCTGCTGGGTATTCTCTTCAGGCTGAAACAACTTATCCCATAAAGCATTTAAACAATATGCTTCGGTTAGCTTGCCTCCTTGCTCCTCCTGCTGCACAATGGTAAGCATTCCTTTTTGTACAAGACCCCGTAATAACAATGCACATTCTTGCTCCTTCATCGTTACATACGCAGACAATTGATCCGGGGTAGGAAAATCAATTCCTTCCTGAATAAATCGTTGTAACTGTAATAACAGCATAACTTCTTTTTCATTCAGTCCTAATGACACATAGGAGGTTAATAGTTCGTTCGGGATTTGTATTTGCTTTAATAAAAGCTGCTGTATGGAAAATGATTGCTTATGCATCATGAACACCTCCTTGTCGTCGTTTAGAAAGTAAACTTTCTTTATTTTTAAATGGATAAAGTGAATCTTTAATCAGTGTGGGGTTCACTCATCCCCCACGGCTTGTTAGTACCGTAATGGTATCTTACGAAATAAGGCATTTAGGCGCTGTTATCTCCCGCTTAAACTTTGTTTGCATTACAAGATTATCCACACCTGAAGTGGGAGGCTTACAGCACTTTATATGCGGGATAAATGAATCCCTTGCTTAAGCTAGCAAGGGATGGATTCTTCTAGTTTAGATGAGAGCATGCATACGATCCAATTGAATCAGCTGCTCACTTCAACCATTATTACGGATAGAGACGATTTAATAGACGTGGGAATGGGATGGTTTCACGAACATGATCGACCCCAGCGATCCAGGCTACGGTTCTTTCCAGACCTAGACCAAAACCTGAATGCGGCACACTACCGTATTTTCTTAGTTCCAAATACCATTGGTATGCTTCACCAGTCAAGCCATGTTCTTCATACCGTTGTTCCATCAGCTCCAAGTCATCAATTCGCTGTGAGCCACCAATTATTTCTCCATACCCTTCAGGCGCGATTAGATCTGCGCATAGCACAACATCTTCTCTTTCTGGGTGTGGCTTCATATAGAATGCTTTAATCCCTGTCGGATAGTTAGTGATAAATACCGGCTTGTCAAAGCTCTCAGCAATTGCTGTCTCATGTGGAGCCCCAAAATCTTCTCCCCATTCTATGTCTGTAAAGCCTTTTTCTTTTAATAACTCAATTGCTTCATCATAGGTTATCCGAGGAAATGGTGCTTGTACTTTTTCCAAACTGGAGATATCTCGGTCTAATGCTTGTAATTCCAGTTTGCAATTTTTTAGTACACTTTGCACAACAAAGCTTACGTAATTTTCCTGGATTTCAAGGCTTTCCTCGTGCTCTACAAAAGCCATTTCGGGTTCAATCATCCAAAATTCGATTAAATGTCTTCTTGTTTTCGATTTTTCTGCACGAAATGTTGGTCCGAAAGAAAACACTTTTCCAAAAGCCATTGCTGCTGCTTCCATATACAATTGTCCACTTTGAGATAAATAAGCTTCTTCATCGAAATACTTTGTATGGAATAATTCTGTCGTTCCTTCTGCTGATGACCCGGTTAAAATTGGTGGATCAATTTTAACATAGCCGTTGTCGTTAAAAAATTGATATGTTGCACGAATGATTTCATTTCTTATTTTCATCACTGCATGCTGACGTTTAGATCGTAACCATAAATGGCGGTGATCCATTAAAAATTCCGTCCCATGCTCCTTTGGCGTAATTGGGTAATCATGTGCTTCATGAATTAATTCGATGTCACTTACTTGCAGCTCATAACCAAAAGGCGAGCGTGCATCTTCAACGATTTTTCCAGTGATATACATCGATGATTCTTGGGTTATATTTTTTGCTAATTGGAATGTTTCTTCACTCACATCATTTTTTACAACCACACCTTGAATAAATCCTGTTCCATCACGCAGTTGCAAAAAAGCGATTTTTCCGCTTGAACGTTTATTTGTCAGCCAAGCGCCGATTTTTACAGTTTGTTCATGATAGTTTGGCGCTTGTGATATTGTCGTTGTTTTCAAAAGAAATTCCTCCTAAACCTATTGGTGCTTTAAAATAAATTGTTTGATTCGTTTTGCTGCTTCTTCAAGTGCTTCCATGGATGTAGCGTAGGATAAACGTACATTATTTGGTGCTCCAAATCCAGATCCCGGAATAAGGGCTACTTTTTCTTCTTCCAATAATGCCTTTGCCCAATCATCTACATTTGCAAAACCATTATTATGTACAGCTTCTTTCACGTTCGGGAATAAATAAAAGGCTCCCTCTGGTTTAAGGCAGGTAACACCTGGTAAGTCATTTAAAAGTTGGTATAATTTTTCCAAGCGCTCTGAAAAGACGCCCTTCATTTCCTCATTAAACGACCCATCCATTTGATACGCAGCTAATGCAGCATACTGAGCAATGGAAGTCGGGTTCGAGGTTGAATGTGAAGCCAGACTTGTCATTGCTTTAATAATTTCAACTGGACCAGCAGCATAGCCAATTCTCCATCCGGTCATGGAATGAGATTTAGAAACACCGTTAATAATGATCGTTTGTGCTTTTAATTCTGGTGATAATTGAGCTATGGATACGTGATCCTCTCCAGAATAAATCAATTTTTCATAAATCTCATCTGATACAATCAACACATCGTGCTTTACACAAATATCTCCTAATTGTTTCAGTTCTGTCTTATTATACATCATGCCAGTAGGGTTACTAGGTGAATTAATAATAATCGCTTTCGTCTTTTCTGTAATCGCTGCTTCTAGCTCTTGAGGTGTTAGTTTAAAATCATTTTCCTCCTTTGCAGGAACAAAAACAGGAGTTCCACCAGCAAGCTTTACTTGCTCAGGATAACTAACCCAATAAGGGGTAGGGATAATCACCTCATCGTCTTCGTTTAATAAAACTTGAAATAGCGTATATAATGCGTGCTTTGCACCTGTTGTAACAATGATTTGATCGTTCGTATAATCAAGCAGATTATCGGTTTTAAATTTATCTACGATCGCTTGTTTTAATTCAACGATCCCTCCGGACGGTGTATATTTTGTCATCCCTTGGTTCATCGCCTTTTCTGCAGCACGTAGAATCGGTTCTGGCGTATTAAAGTCCGGCTCCCCTGCTCCTAAAGCGATCACATCATGTCCTTGTTGCTTTAATTCTTTTGCTTTTGCTGTAATGGCTAGTGTTGACGATGGTGTTAATGTCTTTACCCTGTTTGCTAATTCCACTTCATATCACCCTTCTATTTAAACATACTTTTGAAACGCAATTGTTCATATCGTGAACCGTCATACATATCCAGATAATCGAAAACATATCGCTTGGAGGAATCGACATAAGTAAGTTCCCATAACTCGTTTCCATCCACCAGTGCAGGAGTAATTCGTACTAATTCGCATTGATCGCATTCCTGTTTCCAGGTATTCTTAATTTCTGATTTACTCAAAATTTCGGATTGATCTACCGTTATGAGCTTTTTTTCTTTCCCTTTTAATGGATAAAAGATAAGCTTATTTTGTCCATCTTCATCTTTTCCATATACAACATGGTAAGCTTCTTTGCCATAAAATGTCTCTACTTTGTCAATCTCGGTTAACGATTCAGCTTTTAATAGCTGTTGCTTTGTTTCTTCATATCCTGCTGTTTTACTATCCAGCAAATCATTATATAAGAAAATCAAATAGATACTGCAAGAAACGAACAAAAGGAAGCTGATAAAAACAGTCCACCTTATCCACTTAGGACCGGTAAATAGTAAAGATTGCTTGTTCTTCATCTTTATCATCCAATGCTAAACCAAATATTAGGTTTTGTTCTTTTAATGTTTTGTTACACAGATCGACAATTTTATACAACTCGGAAGAATAACAGAGCTGGACCGTAGCCAATGTCGTTAATTCATTTTCCATTTTTTGCCCTCCTATGATAAAGTGAAACTTCATTTAGTAGGTGTTCCTGCTGAATATTAGTACAGCAAGAGTATGACTGAATCGGACATTTAGGTACCGTTATCCCCCACTTAGGCCCGTTCTACAGTACCTTTAACTATTTAAGTGGGAGTTATACGACACCTTACATGTGGGATAAAGTTTCTTGTTTTATCAACTTCTGTTAGACATAACATGTCCATTACCGTAAATACTACATATATGCTGAAGATAAATAACAATAACTTAAGCATAATTATAGTATAACAAGCTTCTGAGCAAATGTGTTTTGTTTTTTATTTATTTCAGCAAATATTTATCAAACCCACACCACTTCACTCGTAACTGATGCTGTTTTATAGCATCAGTTTTTTTAAAAAGATAAGAAACCACCATGGCTCGCCTAGAGCGCGAGCCACCATCTATGATGAAAAATTTTGCTTTATAATGTTTAGATTTTTTTGAAATACTACCTAAAATAAATAAGTTACATAATGGTAAATAGCGTTTTTTTCATACAAAAGTATAAAATGAGGTGCTTGTGGTTAACGAAATAAACGAATAGCCACGTCCGGCGCATGAGTCCAGCAACGATGCGACTTCAGAAATGCGCCCTACGATAAGGCATCATCGGTTCGTCATAAAGAGGAAGGCCGACTAAAAACGGGCTTGCCGCTCAGGCGTCGGCATACCCCTGTTTTTTTAGTGGCATGATTCCTTTATCTTTAGTTGATTCGTTCCATTCGCTACGTTGCTAAACGGGCGCCCCGCGCCTTTGTTCAAACTGTCCATATTTTCCTTATCAAAACCATTTTTCAGCTTTTTCCATTAAATTATGCGTCGTATCAAATAATAACGGTACCTCAGGAATAGATCGGACAAAATATTTCCCATACCTTGCTGTTACAATTCGTGAGTCACAAATAAACACAATACCTCGATCACTACTGGAACGAATTAATCTGCCGAAACCTTGTTTGAAACGAATAACAGCGTTAGGTAATGAATATTCCATAAATGGATTCTTCCCTTGTTCCTTTAAAAAATTTGATTTTGCTTCAAGGACAGGATGATCAGGAGGCTGAAATGGGAGACGAACAATTACAAGGCATGATAGATCTTCGCCCGGGATGTCCACACCTTCCCAAAATGAACTTGTACCCAAAAGGATGGCTTGATCAAATGTCTGGAAATTTTTCTTTAAACGCTCTCTACTTCCACTTGAAATCCCCTGTGCAATGAGTGCATACGTATCATTTTCCATTAGTTCTTTTAATAAGGAATGCGAACGTCGTAGCATATCATACGATGTAAATAATACAAGCATCCGCCCGTTTGTAATTGCCGCTAACGATAAGATAGCATCACAGGTTGCATAGATAAAATCATCTGTCTGACCAAATTTTATATTAGGGAAATCATTTGGTACCATTAATTGTACTTGATCAGCATAAGAAAACGGCGAGGCAATCTGCTTGGTTATTGTCTGTTCATGCTGTAAACCTAATCTGTCCATAATGAACCGAAATGAATGCTCCATCGTTAACGTAGCGCTTGTTAAAATAACACTCTCTTTAACAGAAAAAAAACCGTCCATTAATAAATCAGCTACATCTGTTGGTTCACTATATAAGTAAACAGCGTTCTTAGCTCCATACGTCTCTATCTCCATCCATTTTACTTCCTGCATACTGTTATCGACAAGAAAAAGTTGTTCCAATTGGTCAATAAATGTTTGCAGTCGTTCTGTTCCGGCAAGAAGTTTCTCTTTATCCTCATGAAGAAATTGTTCTTGTTGCAAATCTGCTTCGATCATCGTTAAACCGTGAATTAAATCTCGTAAATAGAAGATTAACCTGGCAACCATTTCTTTAATGACAGCCCACTTTTTTGGATCTTCCTTTGTCTGTTCAAAACGATATTGCGTTCTACCAATATCGCTATATGATTTATCCCGTTTACGCTGATCAACAACATATTGGAACAAGTAACGAAACAGATCATCGGTTTCATAGCGAGCATCATCAATCAGTGTATCCCATGTAGTTTTCGTCTTCTGAGAAAGACCAGATGTGTAATGAGACAAAACAGTATGGATAAGTTTCTGCTCGTCTGTTCTCCCTAATTGGTTCAATGTAAAATGCATATGCATATAATCCAGTTTTAAGCCATAATGCTTCGAAACCGTAGCCTCAAAATGATGGGCCTCGTCAATAATTGCCCGATCATAAACAGGTAAAAGCACAGAAGGATGAAACATATCTGTACATAATAATGCATGATTTGTGATGACAATATGTGCTTGCTGTGCCCGTCTTTTTGCGTGCTGATAATGTGATCTGAAAAACCAAGGCGAGGACGGATCAACGCCTTCTTCCATGTCTGCAGAAATCCGACGGAAAAACCAATAGCCACTAGAAGGTAGCTGGATTTCATCAATATCGCCTGTCTCTGTCTCCGTTAACCAAACTAAAATCATGGCAATGGTTAAAGCAATGTCGTAGTTGCTTTGTTGAGGCTCCAATAACTCCTGCTGCAATTTTTCCAGACTAATGTAATGTGCTTTCCCTTTTAGAAGTGCAACATGAAAGGAAAAAGGGATCAACTGACGAATTAACGGAATTTCTGCTTCCAGTAGTTGGGATTGTAATTGTGTTGTGTATGTACTAATGACAACACGCTTATCTTTACAAACTGCATCATATATGGCTGGAATAAGATAGGCAAGCGACTTTCCAGTTCCTGTTTCTGCTTCAATTAAAGCGTGTTGCTTCATTTGAAAAGCATCAAAAATAATTTCGGACATCTCTCGCTGTCCAGCACGTTTTTCATACTTTTGCATTGCTTTTTCCAAACTACCATTTGCTTCGTAAATGGAATCTAAATAATCGCCAAAAGAAAGGTTTATAGTGCAACTATCTAGTTCACCAATATTTATACGTCGATAAGCAAGCCCTTGATATGTAGCAATTTCATGGTTTTCCTCTGCAAATAAATTTTGCTCCCTATAATAAGCGAACAACTCATATGCATCTGATTGTAACCATTTTTCCACTTGTAATAATTGATCAATTGTTTCATATGGTAACGAGGCAAGTTTTTCTTTCAGCTTTAAAAATAATTTTGCCGTAACAAACGCATCTGAAAGTGCGCGATGTGGTTGGTCATGTTGAATTTGTAAATATTCTGTTAGCTGATTCAACTTAAAGCTCGGTGCACTAGGAAATAAAATTCTTGCTAATTCGACCGTATCGAGTACTGGATTGGTTAGTTTTATTCGATTACTATTAGCTAATTCTTCATTTAAAAACCCTAGATCAAATGGAACATTATGTGCGATCAAATAACTATCTGCGAACAACGCCGAAATCTCATCAGCAATCTCTTCAAATGATGGTGCATCCATAACATCGTCATCAGAAATACCTGTTAAATTTGTGATAAAGGGAGGAATTTCTTTGTTAGGATGCAGTAAGGTGGAATAGCTGTCTACAATCGTATCTTGTTCAATAACAACAATGCCTACTTCGATAATTTTATCTGTTTTGGCTGGAGCATTTCCAGTCGTCTCTAGGTCGATCACAACATATCGTTGCATGTTAGCCCCTCCCTTCTTCAAAAACTAAAAACTTTAAGACATTACTCAAAAAGTACTTCCGAAATATACATCTGATTTCTTGGGTTTTTTTCTTTGTTGCTGAAACACACCCTTTAAAATGTTTTACTTTATTAGTAAGGAGGCTATTCTTCATTTCAATCTGCTTTATGGAACCAGTCAATTTCTCCAGAATATAATCGTTCTACACTTCCATTGTCATTTTTTATTAATAGTGCACCATCATCAGCCAATCCATAAAAAACAGCTTGGCGATGTCGGTCTAATTGGCGGATCGTTATACGCTCCCCCATTTTAAACCCATAAGCTTCCCACTTTGTTTTAACAGCTAAAAAGCCTTGTTGCATATACGTATCATAAAGGATCTCAAAATGCTTTAAAAAATGTTGCATAATTTGCTTGATCGACCATTGTTTTCCGGTTTCGATTTGTAAGGAAGTTGCTCTTTGTTGTACTTCCTCCGGCCAATCTTTACTTTCCTGATTAATATTTAAACCGACACCAATAATAACATATTGGATTTGATCTTGTTCCGCTTGCAACTCCGTTAAGATCCCTGCACATTTTTTCTCATTGTCAAACAGGATATCGTTCGGCCATTTAATGCTTGGTGTTAACCCTGTAAGCTCTTCAATGGTTTCAGCTAGCGCTACAGCTGTTAATAACGTTAACTGTGGCGCGAGATAAGGAGGCAAAGACGGTTGTAAGATCATACTCATCCACATACCATCGCCTTTTTTTGAATGCCAATCCCGGTTCATTCTACCTCTGCCTGAAGTCTGTTCATCAGCAATAACAATCGTTCCATGTCCTTTATGTTCCTTAGCAGCATTGTGCGCAATAATTTGTGTGGAACTGGTCACTTCACGGTGAATGACATTTT
Source organism: Virgibacillus pantothenticus (assembly GCF_018075365.1). GTDB lineage: Bacteria > Bacillota > Bacilli > Bacillales > Amphibacillaceae > Virgibacillus > Virgibacillus pantothenticus. Next base: position 1,845,436 of record NZ_CP073011.1, on the reverse strand, counting down.
TACCAAGCCACTTCGTTTCTAATCCCCAGCGGACGGTGTTTTCAGATATCTTTTCCGGATAACTGACAATTCGATAACCTCGCTTAGATTTTGCTTCTATTTCATATCCGTCTTTCTCCAATTCCTTCATATGCTTCCAAATAGCACTTCGAGAAATATTTAATTCCTCAGATAGCGCTTGTCCAGATATATAATCTTCCTTATTTTTTGCAAGTAATTGAATTAATTGATTGCGGGTGGATTGCATCTTATCCATTCCTTTATCGTGTAATAATCATTAGGTAACTGACCTGCTACAATTTGTTGCTCAAGTCTATGGAGCAGTTGCTCAATCCAGGGACCTTTTTTATAACGAGGAAATAAAGCAACAATGTCTCTTCCGTTCATTTGCATATCCGTTCTTGATTGAATCGGTAGTGTTTGCTCGATTTGTACTAACTGTTCTAAAGAAATATCTTGTTCGGAACATAAGCAATTTACCAGCCTAATAAAACCATTATATAGCGATTCTGGCAATTGATAGACGAGCCAAGGTGTTAAGCCGTTTGTTTGTAATTCATCCAGCTGCCTGATAAGAACAGAAGCAGCATTTTTATGCTTATTGGAGCATTTCCAAGCTTTTACCCATGTCGATAGGGCAATCGTTCGATCTAGAAAGTGAAATAGGACAAGCACTTCGTGAAAGTAAGGCAAAGGCTGAATCTTTTTGGGTAACTGTTGAATTAAAGACGGAGCTTTTTCAAATACAGGTAAGTGCTGATAAATATTCAAATCAACTACATAAGCTAACCCTTGTTGAACAAAGTCTCCAGCAAATAATTTCGCAAACTCTTTCGTTATCCGTTCCACCGCCAGCCCTTTCATTTCATGCTTCACTTTTAGAATATGTTCAATAGTAGTGGGATGAATGGTGAACCCAAGTTGACTGCTAAAGCGGAGTGCCCGAATGATTCGTAACGGATCTTCCCTAAACCGTTCCTCGCCATTTCCTACTGTTTTAATCACCCGATGATTTAAGTCATGTCTTCCATTAAACAGATCAATGATATTCCCTTCTAGATCCATAGCAAGAGCGTTAATGGTAAAATCTCTTCTTTCTAAATCCTTGTCAATACTCTGGACATAGGTCACGGCGTCTGGATGGCGTTGATCAGAGTAGGTTCCATCAACCCGAAAGGTAGTTACTTCATATGATTCACCTTCATGGCGAATGATTACCGTTCCATGTTCAATCCCTACTGGAATGACCGCAGGAAACATATTCTGTAATGCATCTGGTTTTGCCGATGTTGCAATATCTATATCACCAATGGGACGATGAAGCAAAAAGTCTCTCACGCAGCCTCCTACAAAATAGACGCTATATCCATGAGCTGCGATTTTTTCCAATATCGGTTGTGCTTTACGAAAAGGTTTTGCTAACACGTTTATCACCAATCTCTATGGGGTAGAAAGCAACTGATCATATAATTGCTCGTATTGCTCTACAATATGAGTCGAGTGAAAATGATCCTTCACCCTTTTTATAGCGTGGTTGGAAAAGCTTTTCCATAACTCACGATCTGTCAATAATTGAATAGCATACGAAGCAGCTTGCTCAATCGCTGCTAAATCAACAAGAAACCCTGTCTTTTCATGGTCAATTACTTCTGGTATCCCACCAACGTTTGTGCCGATACACGGGACGCCACATGCCATTGCTTCCAATAAGACAAGACCAAAACTTTCTTTTTCTGATAGCAATAATTTTAAATCGCTAATTCGCAATAAATCATTAACGTTTTTTTGTTTGCCTAAAAATAACACGTTTTGCTCGATTCCTAAATCTTGTACTAGCTCCATGGCGGTACCGCATTCTGGGCCATCCCCGATAAGCAATAACTTACTATCTGTTTGCTTATGAATAAGATCAAACGTACGAATTATATCTGGGAGCCGCTTTACCTTGCGAAAATTAGAAATATGAGCGATAACTTTTTCTGTCGGTTTAATCCCATATTGCTCTTTAATCGATAATAATGGTTTTGGATAATACTCCTGTTCATTAACAAAGTTATAGATAACATGTATATTTTGCTTTACGTTTAGCATCTGTTTCGTATGAGCTGCTAAATGGTTCGATACCGCTGTCACTGCATCTGATTGATGAATAGCATGTGTAATCATATTTTTAAAAATATCATCAATTGCTAACACAGTAATATCTGTTCCATGCAACGTTGTCACAATCTTCACCTTATGATCTGCAATGTCTCTTGCTAATAGGGCACTGATGGCATGTGGCATAGCGTAGTGGACATGTAATATGTCCAATTTTTCTCGGTTAATCACCTCAGCCATTTTTGCAGCTAATGCAAGATCATATGGTGGGTATTGAAACACGGGATAATGACTTAACTCAACTTCATGAAAAAAAATTCTTGGATGAATATGATTTAACCGAAACGGCAAGCTAGAAGTTATAAAGTGAACTTCATTGCCTCTTTCAGCAAGTAACATTCCGAGTTCGGTTGCAATAACTCCTGATCCGCCTACACTAGGATAGCAGGTAATTCCAATTTTTTTCATGCTTGCTTTTCCTGTTCCTTCTTCAGTTTGACAATTTCCCGCCATTGAAAATCCCCTTTTTCTAGTCCGCGAATAAAAATTTCCGAGGCAGCAATATTGGTTGCGAGCGGTATATGATAAACGTCACACAGACGCATTAAAGCACTAATATCAGGTTCATGAGGTTGGGCAGTTAATGGATCGCGAAAAAAAATCACCATATCCATTTCATCATTTGCAATCATGGCCCCAATTTGCTGGTCGCCACCTAACGGACCTGATTGGAATAAATGAACGTCAAGACCTGTTGCTTCACGAATCCTACTTCCTGTTGTTCCTGTAGCATATAAATCATGATCTTTTAAAATATATTGATAAGCCGTTGTAAAATTAACCATATCTTGCTTCTTTTTATCATGAGCAATTAAAGCAATATTCATCGAATTCCCCCACTTTTATAAAATTGTTTCTAACCCGTATATTAAACCTTTTATTTCCATTACTCTATTGACACAGAGTTTAATTCCGTCCATAAAGGAAGCCCGGTTCATGGAATCATGTTTAATGGTTAAGGTTTGTCCAGGGCTGCCAAAAATAACCTCCTGATGTGCAACTAAGCCTGGAAGGCGAACGCTATGAAGCTTGATGCCATCTAGATCAGCACCTCTTGCTCCGGGGATAGTCTCTTTCTCTTCTGGATGACCTTGTTTTTTCGATTGACGGTTTTCTCTAATTAGTTCCGCAGTTTTAATAGCTGTTCCAGAAGGGGCATCTAATTTTTGATCATGGTGCTTTTCAATAATATCTACATCTGGGAAGTAAGTAGCCGCCATTTTAGCAAATTTCATCATTAATACTGCTCCAACTGCAAAATTGGGGATAATCATACATCCAACATTTTGTTGTTGTGCAAACGCATCTACTTCTTTTAACTGCGTTTCCGTAAATCCTGTCGTACCTACTACAGGGCGAACTTTATGCTCAAGGGCTGTTTTTGTATGCTTATAGCCTGCTGCAGGCACTGATAATTCAATAAGGACATCTGTGTTTTTATGGTTTTGAAAGCATGCCTGAGCGTCCTCATAGATCGGAATTGCACGGTCCACTTCTGGAAGAATAGTGTCTAATGTTTTACCATTATTTTTATGATCAATGCAGGCGACCAAGCGGAAATCCGGCTCATTCATTACCATTTTTACTGCTTCAGAGCCCATTTTTCCTCTGGGGCCAGCAATTACAATATTAATTGTCATACATTACTCTCCTCTTTTTATGTAGATGGATCTTTTTTTGTCCAGCGATTCTTGTCTCTCGTTTCAATTTTAGTAATTGCTGTATGAAAAGCATCGGATAAATCAATATCCAATGAATTAGCAAAGCATGTGAGGACAAAAATAATATCGCCAAGTTCTTCTTCCATTGTTTTTTCTTTTTCCGTTTCCTTTTTAGGCTTTTCACCATAATAATGATTAACTTCTCTAGCTAATTCACCAGTTTCTTCCGTTAAACGGGCCATTAAGCTTAAAGGAGAAAAATATCCTTCTTTAAATTGCCCGATATAGCGATCTACTCGTTCCTGAATTTCTTGTGTCGTATATATTGGATTTGTCATCAATCTCTTCCTTTTCCTCATCTATATCAATACTTTCATGTTAGCGAATCCATAGCCTTTTGACAAATGATTTATTTCGTAGAGCTTCTCCGTTTGTGCTGTCTTGTTATTCAAATTGGACAAATTGCTTCGCCTGCTATACATTTCATTTTTTCACTATGGTTTCTTTACTAGTAATATGTGTTTATTATACGTTAAATGTAAATGTATTGGAAGTTCAAGAGTAATCGCCGAAGCTCACAAAAATGGCTCGAAGTTCACAAATTTTTTACTAAAGTTCATAAATTTGACCAGCTTTATCGTTACCTGTTTTAGCTTCTCATATGATAATGGAAGCCATTTTATTCACTTGGACCTGCTAAAAAAAGTGAATCATCCATCAGTGGAGGTTTTCATTCATCCTCTACTGATTGTTAGTACGGTAATGGTATGAACTAAAGGCCTCTTGCGAAATAGGGCATTTAGGTGCTGTGAAATCTCCCACTTAGACTTGTTGCAGTACAAGTTTATCCAACCTAAAGCGGGAGTCTTACAGTACCTTATATGCGGAAGAAAAATGTACACACAGCGGCGATTTTTGAAACAGCCTTATGCATTCTTTGAACTTTAGATTGGGTAAACATATGTAACTGCACATTTCGGTTACAATAACAGATATTCTCACACCATCTTCAATGGATAAAATAAATTAAGCCTAATTAAACAACTATTTTACTTTGTGAATAATTTATATATACTAAAAGAAGCTAATTGTTGAGGTGATTAGACTATTGCTGTGAACCATTGTCATATTGAAGGAGGGAAATCTTTTTTGTTTCATTTACACATTAAAAATATCTTATTTATACTATTAGGCGCGGTAATATTTTCTTTTGGAATCGTTCATTTTAATATGCAACATAATTTAGGCGAAGGTGGATTTACCGGGATAACTTTGCTGTTATATTTTTTATGGCGCTTTGACCCTGCTGTAACAAACATATTACTGAATATCCCTATGTTTTTAATTGGGTGGAGGTTTCTAGGCAGAACTACGTTTATCTATAGCATTATTGGTACTGCCGCTGTGTCTTTATTTTTAAGTATTTTTCAAATCAAACCTTTTGCAATCCACCTAGAGTCAGATATGACGTTAGTAGCGTTATTCGCTGGTATTTTTATCGGTGTGGGATTAGGGATTATCTTTCGGTACGGAGGAACAACTGGCGGCGTCGATATTATTGCCAGACTTGCTAATAAATACATAGGTTGGAGTATGGGGAAGACCATGTTCCTATTTGACTTTTTTGTTATTATAACATCTGTGTTTGCCATTTTAGATTTAAAACAGGGGATGTATACCTTGGTTGCTGTTTATATTGGAGCTAGAGTGATTGATTTTATCCAAGAAGGTGCTTATTCTGCAAAAGGAACCACTATCATTTCTAACCAAAGTGATAAAATTGCCGCAACTATCTTACAGGATATGGATCGTGGCGTCACGGTGTTGGAAGGAAGGGGTAGCTATTCTGGAAACAAGCGCGATGTATTATATTGCGTAGTTGCTAGAAATGAAATTGTCCGCTTGAAAAATATTATTCATTCCATCGACCCGCACGCATTCGTAGCTGTTAGTACGGTTCATGACGTAGCTGGTGAAGGCTTCACACTGGATGAGAATAAAAATCCCATTCGAAGTTGACGAAAATATATCCTCGCAATAATCCAATGGTCTCCAGGTTACATAAAAAGAATGTTCAATCAGTGGTATCTTTTTCTATTCCTACAGATAGTAGGTACTGCAAGAGTCTTATCTAAAGGCCCTTGATCGAATGGGGAATAGGCGCATTATCTTTCAGTTCGACTTTTTATTAAACTCCGCTTTCTTTGAAGTGGGACTTTATTCGGGATAAACAAACCAAATGACTCTTCTTCATCATGAAAATGAAACTAGAGAATTTCATTTTATTACGTTGCGAGGCGCTTGCGCCGGGTGACTAGTCGTTTATTTGTTATCTACAAGCACCTCATTTTATAGTTTTCTATACAACCAAAAAAAGGGTGGCGATACGCCATCCTTTTTTTACAATTAGCTCATTACACTATTCATTACTTGCAGCAAACATCCAAATAAATCGTACTAGTTCTGCTAATGCCACAAGCGCTGCTGCCACATACGTCATAGCAGCTGCATTTAAAACTTTTTTCGTGTCTCGCTCTTCATTATTTCGAATAATTCCTGAGGACACCAACTGTGTCATCGCTCTGTTGGAAGCGTCAAATTCTACAGGTAATGTAACAAGCTGGAACAATACAGCTGCAGCAAACAGAACAATTCCAAGTAAATATAATTGTGTCATGCCAAAAATTATACCAATAAATAGCAAGATCACACCAAAATTGGAACCAAAGTTCGCAGCCGGAACGAGCGCGCTTCGAAAGCGTAGAAATGCGTACTCATCCGCATCCTGAATAGCATGTCCAACTTCGTGCGCCGCAACAGCAGAAGCGGCCATCGAATGTCCATGGTAATTATCGCTGGACAGACGTACTACTTTTTTCCTTGGATCATAATGATCGGAAAGCATCCCTTTAGTTTCCTGTATCGCAACATCGTATAATCCGTTTTCATCAAGAATTCTGCGTGCTACTTGCGCGCCCGTCATATACGAAGAAGTTGGTTTTTTCATATATTTTTTATACGTGTTTTTTACATTTGCACTAGCCCAAATGGGGATGATAAGCAGTAAAGCTACGTAAATTAAGTAACTTCCCAATCCACCAAACATGTTCATTCCTCCTTGTTTATTAAGGTCAATTTTAGTCAAAAATGGCGCATTAGTCAACTGTTTTGTCTTGCTTGTTTTTCTTTTCTCCTCTATATTTTCTCCAACTTACATAAGTTAATGTAATGCCAATACAACCACCTACAATAAGTACAATCCAAATGAATGGAAACAATTGGCCCTTTTGTTCCATTGCTGGTTGCGCTGCCCGATGAACATTTGCTTGGATCGCTTTAGGCGTGAAAGCGATAGCATATATAATTATCCCTATGATCACCCCAAAAGTTAGCACGAACAAATGTCTGTTTTTATTCATAGAGACCACCCCACTTTTTCTTCTTATACTAATGTATGAAGTGGTCAGTCATGATATAACAAAAGAGAAATCCTTATACTCACTTTCGTTCTTGCATTCCAATTGTAAGATAATAAGCTATCGCCACAGAAAGGATGCTGAGCCAAAATGTAAAGTAGCCAATTTCGTACAAATAAGAAGCTAATGATGAATATACAGGCATTTGTTCAAATACATAGTCTATTACATCATTATGGAAGATCCAAACAGCTGCAAAAACGATATGCCTCATACGTAAATGATAGTACGGAGCATAGAGAAGCCCCTGAATCGCCATAGCCCCATGTGAAGCCATTAACATATAGCCTTGCCAACTTAATGATCCCTCTATAACCAAAGTGAGCAAATTCATTACTACTGCCCAAACACCATATTTAAATAATGTAATAATAGCCAAAGCTTCTATGTAAGGAATATGTTTACCAAAGATAAAAAATAATAAGAAAATGGTAAAAAACAAACTGGCGGTAGGACTATCAGGAACAAAAACAAAAAAGATCGGATCGGTATGTGATAATTGTGATTCATACCACATGTAACCATAAATGGTCCCGGCTAAGTTGATTAAGAATAATAAAAATAGGAAACGTTTATCTAACAATATGTATTTAATCAAAATGTTACCCTCTTTTCTAAGCAGCTTTAACACAATAGTACAAATTGATGAATCATTAGAGATCAAATAAAGTGAATCTAACAATCAGTGGGTGTTTTCTTTTATCCCCCACTAATTGTCAGTACCTTAAGGGTATGACCTAATGGTTTCTGAACAGAATCGCCTTTGTTTTGATCCTCTTAGGATTTCCCTCATAGTATGGCAAGACGAGTTTTACTGCCAGTTCCTACGAGCTAAAATGTAAAATAACCGAACTCCAGATTGTTAACCATGTATACACAATTACTGTTCAATCTCTTTCGTTCAACTTATTTCTAAAACTTTCAAAGCCGAAGTTTCTGATTTATTAAATGTTTTTCTAACGACTACAAAGCTCTATTAGTTAAAGAAGCACCTTTACCAGCATCGTGTGGCAAAAGTGCTTCTCTTCTTCGATTATTCTTCTGATTGCTCGTTTACAGATACGATAAAATCAACTAATTGTTCAAGTTCTTCATCTGTACCAGCAAACTGGTCAGGTGGCATGGAGCCAATCCCTTCTTTTGCAATCGTTGCAATTTCTTCGGCGGATTTATCAATACCGATTAATGAAGGTCCAGCTCCACCACCTTGCAAATTATCACCATGACATGATAAACAGCTGTTTTCATAAACGGCGTATCCTGCGTGCTCTGTATCGATCTCTGCCTGTTCACCAGGAGGGATCGGTTTATTAGCTTCTGCTCTGGACTCCCAATCTACATTAGCTGCAGATTCATACGTTAGCCAGATAACAGAAGCTAGGGCAAGAAGCATCATCCCAACAGAGATCGGGCGTTGATGTGGTCTTCTCCCAGGTCCATTGTCTAAAAACGGAGCCAATAATAATGCGCCAAAGGCTATTCCAGGCAATACTAGAATACCCATAAGAATATAGTTTTGACTTGCAAATTCATATTTTAACAGTTCGTACAAGAACAAGAAGTACCAGTCTGGTAATGGAATATATGATGCGTTTGTTGGATCAGCCATTCCCTCCAACGGTGAAGGATGAGCTAATGTTAAACATAAAAATCCAACTAAAAATACCGCACCAACTAACCATTCTTTTAATAAAAAGTTGGGCCAGAAAGCTTCTGTTCTTCCAGGATATTCGGAATAATCCTTAGGTACATTTGGTTTTCTGTCGGTAGTGATACGTGAGTCACCAACAAATTTCATCCCTTTTCCCTTATGCATGCTTTCCCCTCCTTTTTATAATGGTCCAGAAATACCTTGTCTACGAATTAGAATAAAGTGTATTGCCAATAATGCAAAGAGTGCTCCTGGTAAAAAGAACACATGAATAGCGAAGAAACGTGTAAGCGTTTGAGCTCCAACGATGTTTGGATCTCCTGCTAATAACGTTTTCAACTCTTCACCAATAAACGGAACTTGCTGTGCGATTTCCAATCCAACCTGCGTAGCAAAAAATGCTTTGTTGTCCCACGGTAGTAAATAACCGGTAAACCCAAGACCAAGCATAATAAAGAAAATCAATACACCAACAATCCAATTTAGTTCACGTGGTTTTTTATAAGCTCCTTGGAAAAACACTCGTAGTGTATGTAATAATAGCATGACAATAACAACACTAGCGCCCCAATGGTGCATACCACGAACAATTTGTCCATGTGCCACTTCAGTTTGCAAGTAATAAACGGATTTCCAAGCATTTTCGATGTCCGGTACATAATACATGGTTAAGAACATACCAGATAGAATCTGAATTACCACCACAAAAAATGTTAATCCACCAAAGCAATAAACAAAGGCGGAAAAATGATGCGCTGGATTCACATGCTCTGGTACTTCATGATCTGCAATATCCCGCCAGATTGGCGTAATATCTGCACGTTCATCAATCCAATCATAAATTTTCTGTAGCATAAACTATTACGCCCCCTTTCTCGGTACTGCATCACCTAAAAATAAAATACCATCTCTTACTTCTGATTCATAAACATCCAATGGCTGCAAAGGTGGAGTTCCTGGTACGTTTGTTCCATCCTTGTAGTATCGTCCATCATGACATGGGCAAAAAAATTGATCAGGATATTCATCACTTCCTCCCCAGGATACGACACAGCCCAAGTGTTTACAAATTGGAGAAAAGGCTTGGATATCACCATTCTCATCCTTGAAGACCCAAGCAGATCGATTTACTTGCGACTCATACCAGCCATCAACTTGGTCAATCTTCCAATCAATCTTTTGAGGCTCATTAGTGATATCATCAACGGATAAACCGACATTTGCCATGTCTCCCTGCCCCGATTCCTTTAACACTGGATCAACTGCCATTCGCAACATTGGTGCTAGCATTCCTGCTGCCATAAAACCACCAACCCCAGTAAGCGTATAGTTCAAGAACTGTCTACGGGATACTTGCTGCTTTTTATCGCTCATGATTTTCCCCCCCTCTTTTACAATAATCACGGACAATACAGTTATTTCAGATTACTAGGACATAACCATGATAGCGTAAACTATTTGTCCGGTCAATCATTATTCCTTTTTTGCAGATAAACTTTTTGCTCATTATTACCAATAGGATCGAATTAATTCACTCATCTGCTCTACCTGATCACGAATAAATCTATGCATATCAGCAGAATAAAGGTCACCTGACTTCATTCCAGGGAGCCATAACAGTGTTCCAGGAAGAGCCTGCTCATGTTTTTTCCACGCGGCATCTAGCGTAAGAAAAAACACATGCTTAAACGGCTGATGTTGTGCTTCTTCAACCCAAGCACTAACCCGCGAAAGCTCGGCTTCCTTAGCTGTAGTTTTTACATAATAATAAGGTGGTAGTAACATCATACGACCCGTTAGCTCTTTCTCCAATTCATTAACAAGAGCTGTTGTCCATTCCTTTTGAAAAGCATTTACTTCTATGGTGCTATCAATCTGCATCTGAAAAGGAATCAAGGGAATTAAAACCGTATCAATGTATTCTTTTGCTTCTATATATTGTGTCATGTCTGATTTTTTCCATCTCATCTGCTCTGCCCAGCCTTTCTCTTTTCACTTTGCCTATTTTTAATTGATTTATCTAAATCTTATCTATCCTTGCAAAAAAAATCAACCTATTGCTTCAGCAATTTTGGTTGATTCGAAAATGTCTCTTCCAACAATTGAAGGTCTTTCGCTAGTTTTAGAAAAGCTTCTTCATCCATATTATCTAAAGCTTGATCAATTTGCTTATTTAGAGCCTGCTTTTGGAATTCATAACGTGATTGCTCAAGCAATTGTTGTGCTGCTTCTTTATCCTGAGCTGTTATAAAATATTCATCTGGAATAAATGGATTTTCTTCTAATACAGCAATGTATAATGCATTTTGGTATGATTTTTTGAAATTAAGTTGAAGATAAAGGGCTTCTGTTTTATTTAATCGAATATCATGAAACGACTTCTCTGCATCTGTTGTTACGAGTTGATTTTTATAAAAACGAAAAGCTGTTTCACTTGAACATTGACTTGTCATGATGATGCCCCGTGGGCAAAATTTCGCTTCTCTAACAAAATGAAGCTGACTAAGCAACTCCTCATGATTCATTAAATAATTTAAAATCCATACACTTTCTCGTTTTTTCAACTGGTAATGATTTAAAAACCATTGGATAAAGCTTTTTTTATCTTCAACAGATACTGGAGTATGCACCATTTTTCACTCTCCTTTACAACTTCTCCTCTCGGATAATCTGGATCCGTTAAAAACCGAGTCCATTAACAACAGATAAGAAGTTGTTCAATCATATCTAGCTTCTTATCATTCCTCAAGATCTGATTGCTTTAAACGGAACAAAAATTCATTTATTTCATCATCTGTCGGCTGTTGTTCAAGATATGCAGTAAAAACAGGTATCGCCTCTTTGATCCTCCCTTCCTCTGTTAAAAAATAGCCATATTCTTTCAAAAAATCGCTATCATCTTTGAGATTATTATATGCAGCATTATAATGGTTTAATGCATTATTGTATGCTTCCAATTCATTATAAGCTCGGGCCAGTTCCCATTCATACAAAGGATCTTCAGCACCTGTATTTCTTATTTCGATAAGCAGGTCAACAATTCCTTTAAAATCATCCTTATTTTTTAATAGTTCAATTAAAAATAGTACAGCTTCTTTATAGTCAGGATCCATTGCCACAGCTTCCCGAACGTGGGTCTCGCTTGCTTCAACTTTCCCTAGTTGGTGTGCAAGCTTTCCAGCAAGTAAATAAAGATCTTTATTAAATGCATCTGTTTGCAGCCCTTTTTGACATATATCATATGCTTTCTCATACAACCCTTCTTCTTCATAAAGCGAAGCAAGCTGGTAATAAACGGTATGATAATACGTATCTAGCTCCACAACACGTTCCCATGCTTTTCTAGCAATGTCTGACCTACCCGCTTGATAAGCAGTAAAACCATATTTAAACAAGGAGTCTGGGTTTTCGCTATTTTCATCCTGATAATACGTTAAAGCTAACTCAAACTCACCAGCTTCAGCATATGCCTCAGCAAGTCGACCATTAATGGAAACATTCGCTACTTCCTTCATTTTAGGCAAAATATTTTCATAATAGGTGGCGGCTTTAAGATAATCTCCGGTTGAAAAATACAACTCTCCTAAAGCAAAGTCAATAATGGCTTCGTTTGGGTCATAACGCTTAGCCATTAATAATTTTTGTTCAGCTACTTCAAATAGCCCCTGTGCTTGATAAAGATCGGCTAATTGAATTAAGGTCTGCAAATAAGCCGGATCTTCTTCATCGATATCATTAAGAAGCTCAATAGCAGCTTCATCATCTTCCAATTCTGTATAAATATCAGCAAGCGTAACTTTTAATTCCCCTTCAGCAGGAAATTGTTGAATTAATTCTTCGAAAATTGCTTTCGCTTCATGCAGGTAGCCCCATTGCAAATATAGCTCTGCGATCGTATAGCGTTCTTCTTCATTTGCAGTCGGTAAATAGCTCTCTAGTAAGGCGATTGCTTCTTCTGTTTTCTGGGCCTCCATTAAACGAACAGCTTCCATGATTGTTTCCACATTGAACTCCCTTTCTTCACGTTCATCATGGTCTTTATCATAACGGAAAACAAGCAGATGTTCAAAATATACGCATGAAATGGGAGTTCAATCCGCTATGCATTCACGCACTAAATCCGTTTAAGGTAATTTGTTTATCAGAGATGATAAAGAGACGTTCAAATCTACAGCTATAAGTTGATTTGAGCGCCTCTGTTTTTTGACTATTGCACAATTTGGTTTAAATCGTCATAAAAGCGGGGATATGATGTTGCAATTGGAGATATATCGTCAATTGCGATTTCACTCGTTGCAACAAGTGAAGCAATGGACGCCATCATAGCCATTCTATGATCATGATAGGATTGAACCCGATTTCCGTGTAATTGGGTCTTTCCATGGATAATTAACCCGTCTTCTGTCTCCTCCACACTAGCCCCTAATTTAGTAAGTGTTTCTGTTACAGCACGAATACGATCTGTTTCTTTCACACGAAGTTCTGCTGCATCTTTAATCACTGTCGTCCCTTCTGCTTGTGTAGCCAATAACGCAATGATCGGAATCTCATCAATGAGTCTTGGAACCATTTCTCCTTCAATGGTTGTGGCCGTTAATTCCTGATAACGAATGATAATATTGCCAATTCGTTCGCCACCTTTTACTTGTTCTTCCTCTATGCGTAAATCAGCACCCATCGCTAATAAAACATCCATTATTCCAGTGCGTGTTTCATTTAATCCAACATGTAATAGTTTTAGTTGACTATCTGGAACGATGGCAGCTGCTACAAGAAAGAATGCAGCAGAAGAAATATCACCAGGTACATAGATGTCCGTAGCTGTTAAAGCTTGCTTTCCATGAATTGAAATATCAGAACCATTTTTATTCAATTCCACACCAAATGCTCGTAGCATCGATTCGGTATGGTTTCTTGTAGGAGATATTTCCGTAACCGTTGTGATTCCTTCTGCAAACAAACCGGCCAATAAAACGGCAGATTTCACTTGGGCACTTTTAACAGGCAAATGGTAGTAAATGGATTTTAGTCGTCTCCCATCTACCGCTAAAGGAAGATAATTTCCTTGTGACCTCCCAGCAATACTTGCTCCCATTAAACGCAGTGGATCAACAACACGATTCATCGGACGTTTCGTTAAAGAAATATCACCATATAAAGTTGTAAACATTGGCAATCCAGCTAATATACCTAGCATTAACCTTGCAGTTGTCCCAGAATTTCCAAAATAGAGAGGCTCAACGGGTTCTGTTAATGATTGGGAGCCTTTTCCATGAATCGTTATACTTGATCCTTGCTGTTCAATGGTTACCCCCATCGCTCGAAAAATATTTATTGTCCGCATACAGTCTTCACTATCTAAAAAATGGTCAACAGTTGTTGTTCCTTGGGCTATAGAGCCGAACATAATGGATCGGTGCGAAATAGATTTATCACCAGGCACTTCTATAGTTCCCTGTAAAGGGCGGTTAATCGGTTGTAATATTCGTTCTTTCAACTTCCTATCATCCTTTATCAAGCATTATTTTTCGACCATTGTTTCATAACCTGCTTCATTAAGTGTCTGTTCACTTATTTTTTGCAACTTTTCTGAAGCAAAACTTAGCCGCAGCGCTCCCATGATCCCTTCCCTTATTTCTAATATTTGAATATTGTTAATACTTATATTGCTATTTGCCAGCAATTGCGTTACATGAGCCAACGCACCGGTCTGGTCTTGAATATCGACATACAAATCATAGTAGGATGGAATGGCGCCTTTTTCCTTTGTGCCAAGTCCGTCACGATATAGTTTGGCTGCTTCTAAATAAGCAATCATGTCTTGTTTATTGTTTTCTTCTACTAAGAGCTTTACGTGTTGCATTTCCGTGATCCATTCCTCTAAAAGCAGTGACATTTTCTTGCGATTATGGTAAAAGATGTCCTGCCAAAGGGTTGGATTACTGGATGCGATTCTCGTAATATCACGAAACCCTCCCGCAGCCAAATTAGGTAAGTAAGCATGTGTCTCTTCCCAGTGTTTTGCCTGGTGAACTAATGAAGATGCTATTAAATGCGGAAAGTGCGAAATAACCCCAGTCATTTCATCATGTTCATCTGCTTCTAATATGAGAAACTTACTATGTGTCGGGAGCAGCAATGACTTTAAAGCATGAACATCATGCTCTGTACTTCGTTCGGTTGGCGTTAATACGTAAATCGCGTTCTCAAATAAATGTGCTTTGGCAGCTTGTACACCTTTTTTATGAGACCCTGCCATCGGGTGCCCACCGACAAAAGACACGGCTTTATTTTGCAGTTGGTTGGCAGTAGTAATCATCGATTGCTTAACAGAAGAAACATCTGTTACTATCAATTTTTTAGATAATTGCATTTCGTCCAAAGCTGCAAGCAATCGAATTGATTCTGAAATAGGAGCAGCTAAGATAAGATAGTCAGCCTGTAGTACTGCAGCAGTATAATCTGCTTTCGCTTCATGAATGATTCCATGACTCTTGGCATACTGAAGTGTCTCTGAATGAATATCATAGCCGATAATATAGTTTTCAGCTATCGGTTTTAATGCCTTTGCTATCGATGCCCCAATTAGGCCGAGTCCTGCTATAGTTACTATACGCTTCACATATACAACCCCTTAGCTGTTTTGTTTATGATAGAGTGAGAATAACTCTTGCAGCCGTTGCATATCGTCCTTTAAACCTAGTGTAAAACGAATTGTATTTGGGATTCCTAACAACTCACCAGGACGGACGATAAAACCGTACTGAATTAGAAAATTAAACATTTCTGTACCACTAGTTGGCGTCATTACAAGCATAAAATTTGTCTCCGAAGGAAAGTAATTCCAGCCAAGTTGGTCTAGGAATACTTGAAAGTCCTGCTTGACGAGTAAATTTTTGCGTTTCGTCTCTTTAATAAATGCTTGGTCTGTTAGTGCGATTTGCGCAACTTGCTGGGCAATCGATGTAGTATTAAAGGGGCCGCGTACAACATTCAATTGATTGATAATCGTTTCATTTGCGACCCCATAGCCAATACGTAATCCGGCAAGCCCATACGCTTTTGAAAAAGTTCGTAAAACAATTAGATTGCTGTATTCTTGTATGCACTCCATCGCATGCAGGTCTTTCGCTTCATCTAAATACTCATAATACGCCTCATCCAAGACAACTAAAATATGTTCTGGGCAGTTATCCATAAATGAAATAAGGTCCTGCTTTGCTATCGAAGTTCCAGTTGGATTATTAGGTGAACAAAGCCAAACGACATTGGTATCCTCATCAATCGTATCCAACATGTCAGCCAAATCATGGGAACCATCCACAGTCGGAATTTCTTTTACTGTTGCCCCTTCAATCGTCGCGTTATGTTTATATTGTGGAAAGGTTGGTGTGGCCATGACTGTATTTACTCCTGTAAATAAATACGCTCGACAAATCATTTGAACGATTTCTTCAGAACCACTTCCAAAAATAATTTCTGACTCGTTCACATTTAATTTGTTAGCAAGGTCTTTCCTAAGTCGAGCGGTATATCCATCCGGATAAATATCAAAAGCAGGCTCAAAGGAAGCGAGAAACTGTTTGATTTCATTCGAATATCCATATGGATTTTCATTAGATGATAACTTAACAATTCGCTCTATTTGGTATTGAGCTTTGATGTCTTGAATTTGTTTCCCCTGTTGGTATGGGGCAATTTGTTTTAACGCGGCTTTTGCTCTCATAATGTGCTATCCTCCTTACACGCTAAATCGGGACGTAAATGAATGGCTTCATTTTGAAAGATATGATTCATACTTGCTTGCTCTTTGTCTGTATTTACAACCATCATCACACGGATGCACCGTTTTAAACTATTAGGCACATCTATTTCTGTCATGCACATAACTGGAACATACGTCCATCCAGGAAGCTTTCGTAATCCTTTTGCAGGAAAGGCTGCCGTAATATCCTTAGTTACAGATATAAAAACATGTGAAACATCTTCTGGTGATACATTATTTTTAGTCACCATTTCTTCGACTAACCGTCTAGTATTCTCAATAATCATGTCAGCTTGATCCTCAACTACCGTTGTTGCGCCTCGTATCCCCCTTGTCACTCGCCCACCAGCTTTCTTTCAAAAGATGATAAATAATAAAGCATATCCTCATCTGTAATTTGTTTTATAATTGGTTTGCCTATTTGTTCCAGCAATACCATTTGAATACTTTGATGCTTGTTCTTCTTATCATTTTTCATTTTAGCAAGTATGGCTTGCTGATCCACAGAATGAAGTTCAAGCGGATAATTATTGTTTTGCAGCCATTGTTTTAATTCAGAAAATGGTAAATGATTATCATAAACTGATTCACTCACATGAATGGCAAATAACAAGCCAATAGCAACTGCTTCTCCGTGTGTAAGCGTTCCATATCCTAACTGAGCTTCTAAAGCATGCCCTAGTGTATGTCCTAGATTCAAATATTTTCGCATATCTGCTTCTTTTTCATCTGTTTCTACTACATGTGCTTTAATTTGTATACCTATATGAATATGCTCTTGCACAGTTGCTTTTGATAAAGCTTGAAAATCGGTGTTAAGAAATGAATAAAAGATAGCTTCATCTGAAATTAATGCTTCTTTCACTAATTCTGCATACCCAGAGCGGATTTCTTTTTTATTTAATGTAAATAACGTTTCGACATCATAAATGACTGCCTGTGGTGCATAGAAGCTCCCAATTAAATTCTTCCCGAGCGGATGGTTAATAGCGACCTTACCACCGACGCTGCTATCGTGGGCTAATATCGTTGTCGGCATTTGAATATAATCAATTCCTCGCATATAAGTGGCCGCTACAAATCCCGCTAAATCACCAATAACTCCCCCGCCTAAAGCAATTAACAAAGAGCTACGATCAAGGTTATGTTCAATTGCCTCTGTTAGCAGTTGATAATAATAGTCCGTACTCTTTGTTTGTTCACCAGCAGGGATTACCGTGTGATGTACCTGTAAAGGGGAACATGCTTCAAGAACATCGGATAAATACAATGGGGCTACATTTTCATCTGTGATAATCCAAACGAAAGAGTAATCTTTTGTTAAATATTGCTTCGTTTGCTTGCGAATTCCTTCTCCTATAACAATGGAGTATGCATGTGTACTTGCTTGAACTTTTATTTCTGCTGTTTCCATATTAAAAACACCTGATTTCTTCACGATATGTTTCAATGGCTTCTTTCAGCTTTGGAAATTGGTCGTTCGTAAATTGCTCGGTTAATGCCTTTGCCAATTCAAATGCCACCACATGCTCCATAACAACTGAAGCAGCTGGTACTGCACAGGCATCGGATCTTTCCACCGTAGCTTTAAACGGTTCTTTTGTATCGATATCCACGCTCGTAAGTGGGCGTTTCATTAATGTTGGAATGGGTTTCATGACCCCTTTCACGACGATTGGCATTCCTGTTGTCATGCCACCTTCAAAACCACCTAGGCGATTAGTCATCCGATAATAACCTAACTCTTCGCTCCAAGCAATTTCATCATGCACTTGACTTCCGTTTCGTTTAGCTGCCTCGAACCCAATCCCGAATTCTACCCCTTTAAATGCATTAATGCTAATGACACTTCCGGCTATTCTGCTATCCAATTTACGATCATAATGGACGTAAGATCCGACACCAGCTGGCATCCCTTCGACATAAACTTCACAAACACCACCAATGGAATCTCCTACTTGTTTGGCATCATCAATCGCTTGCATCATCGGTCCCTCAACTTGTTTATCTAAGACACGAACTGGTGAGTCATCTGCTAATTGCTGACGCTCCTGAACGGAAAGCGCTGCTTGATCCTCTGCAATAATACCTGCAATTTCTTTCACATAACCGACGACGTCAATTCCCAAATGCTTGAGCATCGTTTTTGCCACAGATCCAGCGGCTACTCGTGCTGCTGTTTCACGAGCTGAAGAACGCTCCAAAATGTTGCGAATATCGCGATGTCCATATTTAAGTGCCCCGTTTAAATCAGCATGACCTGGCCTTGGTCGTGTTACTACTCTACGAATCTTTTGGTCTGTATCAATCGGATCCGCTCCCATAATATCTTCCCAATGCTTGAAGTCATCATTATGTATGACCAATGAGATTGGCGAACCTAACGTAATTCCATGTCTTACCCCACCTGTAATGTCAACGAGGTCTTTTTCTATTTGCATTCGTTTCCCACGGCCGTGTCCTTTTTGTCTACGTGACAGGGACTGATTAATGTCTTCTTTTACTAATGGCATTTGGGAAGGAACTCCTTCGATTATGGTTGTTAATTGTTTTCCATGTGACTCCCCCGCTGTTAAATAGCGCACGTTACATTCTCCTTTTATGAATTTTTCTAATTACTATACCATACCTTAACATGTTTTTGGCAACAATTATTGAAAAAAATAAAGAATTAGTCAAAAAACTCAAATAAAGCGCTATCATCTTCCTTTATAGCACGAACACAGAACGTAAGTTCTGATTAATTGTGCAGAACAAACCCGCAAGCGCCCGTTTAGCAACGTAGTGAATGGAACGAATCAACTAAAGATTTAGGAATCAAGCTACTAAAAACAGGGGTATGCCGGCGCCTGAGCGGCAAGCCCGTGTTTAGTCGTTCTTCCTCTTTACGACGAACCGATGAGGCCTTATCGTAGGGCGCATTTCTAAGTCGCATCGTTGCTGGGCTCATGCGCCGGACGTGGCTATTCAGTTATTTCGTTATCTCCAAGCACCTAATTTTATCGTTTCCTATACAATAAAAAAACTTGTAGATAACCAAAAGGTTTCTACAAGCTAAATACTTACTATTTAACCGCAATTTAAAGATAAGACTTTCAAACTTTCTGGTAAAAGAAAGTATCTAATAAACGTAATTGATATTTTTCCGGATGAAATATTTGTTCCGTGCTGCCGACAAATAATACACCATTTTTATTCAAAGCTTGACTAAAACGCTGGTAAATTTCTTCTTTTGCTTCATCTGTAAAATAAATTAAGACATTCCGGCATATAATTAAGTCTATGTTGTTCGGATATGTATCGGCAAGCAAATTATGTTTACGAAATGTGACTCGCTGTTTAATACTAGGGGATAAATAATAAAGTCCTTGCTGATCAGTAAAATACTTCGTAATGAATTTTTCTGGTAAATCCTTTAGCGCTTGCTTCTGATAAATCCCTTGCTTTGCCTTGTCTAACGCAGCTTCATCGATATCTGTAGCGATGATTCGATAGGAAGCGTTTGGGAAATGTTCTGCCAGCATCATTGCAACACTATACGGTTCTTCACCTGTCGAGCATGCCGCACTCCAAATAGTAAACGGTGACTGCTCCACCAACTTTGGAAGAACAGAGGTTTGTAAGACTTCCCATCGTATCGGATTACGGTAAAACTCGGATACATTAATTGTTAAACGATCAACAAATTCGTTTAGCAACCTCTTATCTTGGCCCAATGCGCGATAATAGCTTGCAAAGTCTTTATAGCCCCGTTTATTTCGTAGTGATGTTAGCCTTCGTTTCATTTGCGTTTCTTTATACAAATGTAAATCAATGCCTAGTTTCGTCTTAACTTTAGCAATAAACTGGGTATAATCTTTATCCAATGCTTCCCCCTCTTTCAATATAACAACTGTGCAAACATGAAGCTGCCGTGAGGATTATGCACTCACGGCAATTCCAAAAGCTTTCATGTTAGTAAATCCAAGTGGCATCTTGTTTCATATAATCAATTAGCTCTTCAGCTTTGAAAAATAAAGCAAGTTCTCGTTCAGCGCTTTCAGCAGAATCAGAACCGTGAATAATATTTTTACCAACAGTCATTCCATAGTCTCCGCGAATCGTTCCAGGTAATGCTTCTGTTGGATTGGTTTTGCCCATCATTTCTCTTGCGGTTGCGATTACATTTTCACCTTCCCAAGCCATGGCAAATACTGGACCAGACGTAATAAATTCCACCAGTTCCCCAAAGAAAGGGCGTTCTTTATGTTCTGCATAGTGCTTTTCAGCTAATTCGGTTGAAATGGTCATCAGCTTTGCTCCAGCTAATTTAAAACCTTTTGCTTCGAATCGACTAACGATATCGCCGATTAGATTACGTTGAACACCATCTGGTTTAACCATCAAAAATGTTTTTTCCATGTTACAAAACCCCTCACCTTATGTATTTATCTAGCCGATAAAATTTTATCAAACCTATGTAAAAAAGACAAATTAAGCTCGGCGTTTGCCGATATATTTACCAATCTGTAATAATGTTTGCTTTGGACGACTATCAGGAAAACCTTCCAATTGTTTTAGCGCTTTTGCCAAAAACCAATCACTTAAACAATACGATTCGCTGATTGCATCTGTTTCTTTTATGTTTTCCACAACCTCTTTCATGCGTGCTTCACGAGTGATAGGATCAGCCTGTAAGCTTTGTTTAATCCTCGTTTCAAGAACAGGGTCCTTCATTGCTAAAAACACAGGAAGGGTTAGATTTCCTTGTAATAAGTCATTCCCTGCAGGCTTTCCTAATTCTTTTTCAGATCCTGTAAAATCTAAAATGTCATCAATGATTTGGTAAGACATGCCAATATTGTATCCATAACGATATAATTTATGCGCTTCTTGTTCAGTAAGTCCAGAAGCAATAGCACCTAACTTACAACTTGTTGCTATAAGTAAAGCTGTTTTACGTTTAATTCGTCGCAAGTAATTGCGAATCCCCTGACTTCCATCAAACTTATCCTTAATTTGTTCGATTTCGCCTTTACACACTTCTACAATTGTTTTAGATAATAAACGGTGTATTTTCGGATCTTGTAATAGGGTAATTTCCTCTAACGCCCGAGCCAATATATAATCACCTGCGTACATGGCTACTCGATTCCCGTAGGTTTTTCGTATAGTGGGCTTTCCTCTTCGTATATCAGCATCATCAATCACGTCATCATGCACTAATGTTGCTGTGTGAATGAGTTCCAATGACACAGCAACGGTTTTTAGACGCTCCAAGTCATACTCGCCCATCTGACCTGCCAATAACACAAATACAGGGCGAATTCGTTTCCCGCCTGCTTGCAGTAACTGTGTAGAAGCTTGGCGTAGCACAGGATGCTTTGCCTGTACCACATCATTAATCGTCTGTTCGATTTCATTTAAGTCTTTTTTTAAATATCCATAAGCTCTAGCTAATTTCATGAATGTCACCTTTAATATTTACTTAATTCATTATTCGGTTCTTTTACGCCCATATGCATTGCTGCTACGCCACCAGTATAACTTTTCACTTGAACATTGGTAAACCCTGCCTCGATAAACATCTGCTTGAGTCGTTTTTTATCAGGAAAATCTTGGGCAGACTCATTTAACCATGCGTATTCCTGTTGACTTTTGGCGATTATTTTTCCGAGCAAAGGCATAATATATTGAAAGTAAAAATAGTATAATTGCCGATAAACAGGTATGGTAGGCTGTGAGGTTTCCAGGCAAACCGCCTTCCCCCCAGGCTTTACGACACGATACATTTCTTTTAGTACGGTCATATAGTCTGCTACATTTCGTAAACCAAAGCCAATAGTTACATAGTCAAAGCTATTATCTGCAAAAGGAAGTTCCATCGCGTTTCCTTGCATAAAATGTACTTGCTCTATTTTTAGCTCTTGTTGTTTTTTTTTCGCAATGGAAAGCATATTTTCACTAAAATCAAGGCCGGTAACCTTTCCAGTATTTCCAGTTTGCTCTGCCATTACCAATGCCCAGTCTCCTGTTCCACAGCATACATCTAAGGCGTTTGTTCCAGGCTGTACATTCATTCGTTTCATAACGTCTTTTCTCCATGCTTTATGGCGTTGGAATGAAATAATAGAATTCATGGAATCGTATTTGGAATATATTTTTTCAAACACGTGATGGACACGTTCTTCTTTTGATGATTGTGCCATAGCTTAACCTTCTTCCCCCATACTAAATAAATATGTTTTTCTTACAGAAGCGAGCTCCGTTAACAAGTAATGTGAAAAACTGTGATAAATCGCCGGTAATCGGCTTATTTCATTTTCCACCTGATGCAATAATTCTGTAAGCTGTTTGATCAATGCATCCCCATTTGTAATACTTTCTATCCAAGGATTTAACTTTATTTCACTTGCTTTAATTTGGTCCATATCGTTCGTTAGCTTGGTGATATATAACCATTTTTCTGCAATTTCCCCCAAGCTTGGGACACTAAAAAAAGAGGCAATTTGAACGATTAAACGTGTATCGATAACATTCCGTACATGCATGTAGTGCTTTAAGGAATCTATCTCATTATAATAGAGTGTCATTTTATACTCATTAATTTCTTTGATAGCCGATGCAAGCAACCGAATAAATTCAAAATCGTTTATTTCAGCTAACACTAAATAATAGAGTCCACTATAATAGTCACCAGCAAGTACATGTAACTGTTTTTGCAATTTGACATCCTCTTCCTCTTCTTCAGATGTCAAACTCGGAACTTTGTCGTGTGTGTCCAAAGCCATTTGAACAAGCATTGTCGTTAAGATATATCTTTGCTTACGGGATTCAGGTAAGGAACTATGGTTGATCATTTCAATTAATAAACGCATCTTTCCTTCATCGATGATGGGTTTGTCAATATATTTTTCCAAATAGGAGTGCTTTATTTTCGTTTCTATTTCTGTTTTTAGGTACTGTATGTCCTCTGTTGACGTATTCAAGAAAAATCACCTGAACCCTTCATCCAATCTATTCGCTTTAGCTATTATAGCATAATTTATGGCTAATCAATAATCAAACAATCTGGATAAAAGTAAAATGAAGCTTAGATCATTTCAAATAGCAGTGAATGAAACTACTAGTTTTCCCATATATGAGCTATCCTTAGAGCATTAATAACTTACTTATTTTCAATTTCACCGTGACTCGTTTGAATTAAGGCTTTGCCTCGTACTTTAACGGCTGATGTATGTTCTGTAAACTGTGCAATCATAATTTCTCCCTGATCCAGTTTCTCCGAATGATGAAAACGGGTATCGTTTCCTCTCGTTAATCCAATTACTTGTACGCCATCTTCCAATGCTTTGATGACAAAAAAATCAGATGAAACACCTAGTTTATCCATGATTATCAGCATTCCTTTCGTATGTTCAAAATAGTTTTTTAATCGAAAATATTAACGATTTAGATCTACTAGCTTTCGTTAAACAGTACCTAACATCTTGTCATTTTTAACGCTGATTCAAGATGCCTGTACATGTGTGTCATGCTGAAGAAATTTAATCTACGTTTAGAAAAACTTGGCTTGTCGCCAAGTCTTATGGCGGAAGCCTTTGTTTTTCTTATACTATATACCAAAAAAATCTTATACTTTCCTATAGTGGAACAAAGGCGTGGGGCGCCCGTTTAGCAACGTAGCGAATGGAACAAATCAACTGAGATAAAGGAATCACGGTGAGGCGACGAACCGATGATGACTTATCGTAGGGCGATTTCGTGAAGTCGCCTAGTTGCTGGGCTCATGCGCCGGACGTGGCTATTCAGTTATTTCGTTATCTCCAAGCACCTCATTTTATACTTTCTTACTCTGCAACAAAGGCGTGGGGCGCCCGTTTAGCAACGTAGCGAATGGAACGAATCAACTAAAGATAAAGGAATCATGCCACTAAAAACAGGGGTATGCCGACGCCTGAGCGGCAAGCCCGTTTTTAGTCGGCCTTCCTCTTTGCGACGAACCAATGAGGCCTTATCGTAGGGCGCATTTCTTAAGTCGCATCGTTGCTGGGCTCATGCGCCGGACGTGGCTATTCAGTTATTTCGTTATCCCCAAGCACCTAATTTTATGCTTTCTTATCTTATTAAAAAAAGGATACGCAAAACGCGTATCCTCTCTTAGGCCCTATGTAAAATAATTATTTTACACTGTCTTTTAGGGCTTTACCTGGTTTAAATGCAGGAACTTTGCTTGCTGGGATTTCGATCTCTTCTCCTGTTTGAGGATTACGACCTTTACGAGCAGAGCGCTCACGCACTTCAAAGTTACCAAATCCGATTAACTGTACTTTTTCACCTTTTTTAAGTGAATCCATGACAGATTCGAATACTGCATCAACCGCTTTCGTTGCATCTTTCTTAGAAAGTTCGCTTTTTTCAGCTACAGCATTAATTAGGTCTGTTTTATTCATGACATTCACCTCCTCCCATTTATCATCAATCGACATTGGAACAAATTAAAAGAAGCTATCATCATTTGTTCACCATTTTGCCAGTTTTTATACTTCATGTCACATAATTCAAGTGTGACATGGCTTATCTTAACCGAGTTTGCAACAAAATTCAACAGTTTCCCCCCAATTTTTTCTTATTTCTTTCAGTTTTCATGAATTTTCATAGTAAAATTGGTAGATAATCCCATTTATCACAGAAACCTTGTTAGAATGATGGTTAGCGGCAATACTCGGCTATATTAATAGGTATACGACACAACTAGCAAATATCCTGCCGTTTTCTATTAAATTTTTTTAAAAAAGTACTTTTACCCCCAAACATGATAGCAATGAAAATATAGGTGAGGGTTAAGTGTTTGAATATTCATATTATAAAGACGATTAATCACAAGCAGGAAACGAAAGCAACGATAGTCAATTGCCATCCTATCCACTGCATAGATTAGGAGTAAAAAGAAAACATGACCGCCGTTTCCCTCCTCTCTGCAATAAAGTGAACCTTCAATCAGTTTCATTCATCCCCCACAGCTTGTTAGTACCATAATGATATGACCTAAAGACCTCTGAACGAAATAGTGCATTTAGGTGCTTTTACCTCCCACTTAGACTTGTTGCAGTACACATTATCCAACTCCTGAAGTCGGAGTCTTACAGCACCTTATATTTGGGATAAAATAAAAAAAGCAGCCCGATATCGGACTACGTACACTGCTTAATAGGATTACATATGGGATAAAGAAATCTGTTAACATAAGGTCTGCATGTGAACTAACAATGTGTAAGATGACCACATTACTCAATAGAATCTTAGCAGAGAAAAAATGTCACCAGTAAAGGATTTCCGAGAAAAATAAAAAGCAGCTACATACAGCTGCTATAATATAATAGCTATTAAGCCACCAGATCCTTCGTTAATAATTCGTTCCAGTGTATCTTTCAGTTTGTATCGTGCATTTTCTGGCATCAGGGCAATTTTTGCTTGAATGCCTTCCCTAACTATGGAGCTTAATGAACGCCCGAAAATATCTGATTCCCAAATCGATAGTGGATCTTCTTCAAAGTCTTGCATTAAATAGCGAACCAGCTCTTCACTCTGCTTTTCCGTTCCTATAATTGGAGAAAACTCGGATTCAACTTCCACTTTGATCATGTGAATCGATGGAGCGACAGCTTTTAAACGAACCCCGAACCGAGACCCTTGGCGAATAATTTCAGGCTCATCCAAAATCATATCTTCCAAAGCGGGAGCAGCAATTCCGTAACCAGTTTGCTTGACCATTTGCAATGCACCTGATACTTGATCGTACTCTCTTTTAGCATGTGCAAAATCTTGCATGAGCTGTAGCAAATGGTCTTTTCCTCTAATCTCTTCGCCTACAATTTCTTTTAATACTTCGTCGTATAAGTGGTCTGGGGCATGCAAATCAATTTCAGCTATCCCTTCTCCCATTTCCATGTCTGCCAATCTCGCTTGGTCAATATGTTCATAAGCTGAAAATTCTCCAACAATCTGATCCACATCTCGTAAACGTTTAATGTTTTTCACCGTATCTTGTATAGCTTCCTGATATCCTCTTCTTAGCCAGTGATCTTCGTTTAATACCATCACCCAGCTTGGTAAATTCACATTTACTTCTAATACTGGAAATTCGTACAGCGCTTCCCGTAGAACGTTGGTAACATCATGCTCTGTCATGGATTCAATGCTCATTGCCAACACTGGAATATCATATTTGTCAACTAGTTCTTGTCGTAATAGTTCTGTTTCTTGGCTGGTAGGACGCTGTGAATTAAGAACCATAATAAACGGTTTTCCTACTTCTTTTAATTCCTCAACTACTCTCGCTTCAGCGTCCACATAATCATTTCTGGCAATTTCTCCAAACGAACCATCTGCAGTGACAATGACTCCAATCGTAGAGTGTTCTTGAATTACTTTCCTTGTTCCAATTTCAGCTGCATCATGAAAAGGGATCGGTTCTTCATACCACGGCGTATGAATCATTCTCGGACCATTTTCATCTTCAAACCCTTTTGCACCTTCAACTGCATATCCTACACAATCCACGAGACGAATATTTACATCTAGCCCTTCATCCACATGAACAGAAACTGCTTGATTAGGTACAAATTTTGGCTCTGTAGTCATAATTGTTTTGCCAGCAGCACTTTGCGGTAATTCATCATGTGCCCGTGCTCGTTCACTTTCGTCGTCCATATTTGGTAATACAACTTGCTCCATGAATTTTTTAATAAACGTTGATTTTCCTGTACGAACTGCTCCGACGATACCTAAGTAAATATCTCCATTTGTCCGTTTTGAAATATCATTAAAAATATCCACTCTTTCCAAAAGATCCCCTCCCGATCTCCATTACTTTTTTACGCACAAACTATGAATAATTGACATTACAAGTCTATGATGTTGTCCTATCAAAATATGCCTGAATTATGTGTAAAAGTTAAATAAAACTGGGCAGCTCTAAGTTCCTAAAGCATGTAAGAGTCTGGCTACCTTATATAATTCTATTCTTCATATCTTTTCTCTCCAGCTAAAACAGCCTTATATAGCGAATTAGTATTAAACATAAACAATGTTTATCTGGAGTGCTTGCAAATTAGTTTCTCTATGTTGAATAAAGTTCTTCAATCAGTTGGGTGTTTTCATTCATCCCTCCACTGATTGTTAGACGAACATTTATTGCCTCCGCTTATCCTCGTAGCATTGAAAGGCAGGACTTACTGCCATTTATAAGTGGGTTAACTGAGGGATATAGTACGCACCTCAAAATTTAAGGGTGAGTTAACAAGTAGCTGAACTACTTTATTAAATTGGTTTGAAATGAGATAGAATTTATCTTCTACCCCTCTATTTTTTATCATCTCAGCCCTAAAAAGAAGATCCGCCCCCATGAACAAAGGCGCGGGGCGCCCGTTTAGCAACGTAGCGAATGGAACGAATCAACTAAAGATAAAGGAATCACGGTGAGGCGACGAACCGATGAGGCCTTATCGTAGGGCGCATTTCTAAAGTCGCATCGTTGCTGGGCTCATGCGCCGGACGTGACTAGTCGGTTATTTCGTTATCCACAAGCACCTAATTTTATAGTTTCTTATACATTCAAAAAAACCCTTGAAACAATATATTGTTTCAAGGGTTCAAATATGATACTTTTATTTATTCTCTTGTAAAAACACTGGTTCACCTTTCTCAACTGTATATGGAAGGGAATAGACTGGTACAAACGGTGTGTTATCAGCCAACACATATCGAATATCATCACCTGGCTCATAATTGTGTTCTTCTTCCTGTAGCGCTTGGTTTAGGTCGATTCGATAATCTACATAGAGCTTTCCATCCGTATCCATGATAATAGGCAAATTTTCCTTGGAATATGGACTGATTACAGTTGGTGTAGCATCTAACCCAAGTTTCTCATAATCGATTGTATAAATTCCATCCGCTATTTCTTCTTTAAATGGTGGGTAAAGATGTTCATCACGATAGATGTCCAATTTTACGTTTACACTACGGATTGCCTCAGAAATACGTAAATCAATTAGTTTTACACGCGGGTTGTCTTCAGGTGTAATTAATGTGTATTGGTAAACGCCACCATTTTCATACGCGTTACCAGGTATCTCTGTTAATATATTCGCCTCTTTTAATTTTGAAAAATCAAGCAAATATTTCTGAAAAATTGGTGTGTCGCTATCTTTTGTGCGAATCGGCACAAGCCCGCCATTTTGCTCCCGATATTGTTCCACTGCAGATTGAACTGCCTCCAATTGGTCTTGATTAGGAACTTGGTTTTTGGATAATTGCTCATCCGGGTATAAACAACCACTTAACAGGATCGTAATCAGAATAACTATTGTGATTTTTCCATATGTCGTATACGTCATTATAGTACCCCCTTGTCCTAACCTGTTGGACCACTAAATACAATATAGAGAATGATGAGACTCCCCAAAATTAAAGCTATGTACGCGAAGAATGAAATAATTCCAGCTAACCAGCCTGTCAATTTATATCTTGCCAGCAAAATAAGGCCAATTGCAACGAGTAAAAAAGCCATACCGGCAAATGATATATACATGTTCAGCATAGATTGTGACACGATTTCTCCACCCCTAAAAACAATTCTTTATTGCACCACGTATTATAACATAAACAGCCCAGCTACGTGGAAAAAGAGTGTCTGTATAAACATAAGAAAATCCGAGATGAAGGGGGCTGTCTCCATCCCGGCATGACTAAATAATTATCCACTGCAACTCTATCCATGAATGCTTGTGCGATTTATTCTATGCGAGAATATGGAGAATTGTATCCTCACTTGCCCAAGTACGTTTATTTTTTGAACAGCTTATTTAACGAATTCATATCCATGGGCATATCATTTTTGACAATTGACTGAACAATTTTATCTTCTTTCTCCTTGGAGATAGGTTTATTTGCTAGTTTGCTCAAGTGACGAACCAGCTTACGTACGGTTTTCTCATCGGAAAAATCAGCATGCTTCACAGAATCTGCCACTTTATATACATCATCTGGATTAATGTTTGCCTTTTGTTGAATTTTGTCAAAAAGGCCTTTTTGAAAATTACTCACGTACTCGCCTCCCTGCTAAGTGAACTCAAACACAGTATATGCAGGAAGTCGACTTCGTGTTATTGCGAATACCTTTCCATCAGCAATTGAGCGAGGTCATCCATTTCTTGCCGTTTGTTACGGCTCATTAATTGACCGACAACGTCCTTTGGTTGTTTTCCTTCAAATAATACTTGATAAATTCCTTCTGTTATCGGCATTTCTACCTGCTGTTCTTTCGCAAATTGATAAGCCGCTTTAACAGTCCTTACTCCTTCCACAACCATACCCATCTGTTCAAGAACATCTTCTAATTTGTTTCCTTTTCCTAACAAATTACCGGCTCTCCAATTTCTGCTGTGCACACTTGTACACGTAACAATTAAATCGCCAACTCCAGGTAAGCCTAGAAAACTTAATGGATTGGCTCCTAATGATGTCCCTAATCTGGCTATTTCAGCAAGCCCTCTTGTCATTAAAGCTGCCTTGGCATTATCCCCGTATCCTAAACCATCTGAGATTCCAGCACCTAAAGCAATAATATTCTTCAGAGCGCCACCAAGCTCAATCCCTAAAACATCCGGGCTCGTATAAACGCGAAATGACTCATTAATAAACAAATCTTGTGTTAATCTCGCACGGTCTGGATCAACAGAAGAGACCGTAACAGTTGTAGGCTGTCGTAAGGCCACTTCTTCCGCATGACTAGGACCAGAAAGAACAACAATCTCTTCTTCCTTAAAAGCGGTTAATTCTTCCCCAATCATTTGTGAAACACGTTTTAATGTAACAGGTTCAATCCCTTTCGAAGCATGAATGATGGTCGTCTCTGGGGAAATAAGTGGATCTACTTGTCTAGCTACCTCACGGATGGCTTTGGTTGGTACAACGAATACTACGGCAGTAACACCTGCTATCGCTTGTTTTAGATCAGAATAAGCTGTGATAGCTTCTGGTATAACTGCATCTAAATATTGATCATTTCGTCTCGTTTGGTTTATTTTTTTTGCTTGTTCCGTACGATGTGTCCATAATCGCACCTCATGCTGGTTATCAGCAAGTACGATGCTCAGGGCTGTGCCCCAGCTCCCTGCCCCTAATACCGCTACCTTTGCCATGTTATCTCCTCCTTATTGTCTCTTTCTTGCAACTATTTTTATTGGGGTACCTACAAACCCAAACGCTTCCCTAATTTTATTTTCTAGAAACCGCGCATAAGAAAAATGCACAAGTTCTGGTTCATTTACAAAGATAACAAAACGTGGTGGTTTTACGCTCACCTGTGTGGCGTATAAAACCTTCAGTCGTTTTCCCTTTATAGTTGGCGTAGGATTCAGCGCAATGGCATCCATAACCACATCATTTAATACATTTGTCGGCACCCGCTTTGCATGATTTTCACTTGCCAATTGTATTGCTGGAAGTAATGTATGCAACCGTTTCTTTGTTTTTGCAGATAAAAAGACGATTGGGGCATAATCCAAGTACTGAAAATGAGCCCGTACTTCCGCTTCAAATTCTTTCATTGCTTTTTCTGTTCTAGTAATGGTATCCCATTTATTAACGACGATAACCACTGCTCTCCCAGCTTCATGAGCATAACCGGCAATTCGTTTATCCTGTTCTCGTATCCCAGTTTCTGCATCTAATAAAACTAAGACAACATCGGAGCGCTCAATTGCTTTTAAAGCGCGTAAAACACTATATTTTTCAGTGGACTCATATACTTTCCCGCGCTTTCGCATCCCTGCCGTATCGATAATAACATAATCCTGGTTATCCTTATGAAGTTTTGTATCAACAGCATCGCGGGTTGTTCCTTCCATGTCACTTACGATAACCCGTTCTTCATTTAGCAATGCATTCACTAATGAAGACTTTCCGACATTTGGTCGTCCAATTAAACTAAAGTAGATCGTATCGTCATCCTTCTCGTCCATTTCCAACTTAGGGAAATGACGAACGACTTCATCTAATAAGTCTCCTAATCCCAGCCCGTGAGAGCCTGAGATTGGATATGGCTCGCCAAATCCAAGAGCATAGTATTCATAAATGCTTTCGCGCATTTCCGGATTGTCCATTTTATTAACACCTAATACGACAGGCTTATTGGATTTATATAACAGCTTAGCTACCTCATCATCGGCAGCAGTAATTCCTTCACGTCCATTAACTAAAAAGATAATGACATCGGCTTCATCAATGGCTATTTCAGCCTGCTGGCGCATTTTTACTAATAGCGGTTCGTCTCCTACTTCAATTCCACCTGTATCAATGAGATTAAAAGTCGTATTTAACCATTCTGCTTCAGCGTAGATTCGGTCCCGCGTAACACCAGGGATATCTTCGACAATGGATATACGTTCTCCAACTAATCTATTAAAAATAGTTGATTTCCCAACATTTGGCCTTCCTACAATTGCTACTGTTGCTTTCCTCATGAAAGGAACATCCTTTCCTTACGTCTTGTTTTAACGTGTTTTGTTTTTATCCAATGAGCTATTTGTTAAGCAGATCCTTGATTTGTAATATAACTCATATAATAAACCAGCTATTATCCATTCTATTGGAGTAAATCCAATTATTCAGCTTATTTACTTTTACAAACCCATTGTATCTTATTACCAACCAGCTTGAACAACCTCTATCATAGCAAAAGTAAGACGGACGCACAATTATAAAGTGAAACTGCATTTAGTAGGGTTTTCCCTCTAGGAGTAGAACAAAGGTTAAAAGCTTAAGTTCCCTTGAAGAAGACGCGTGCGAGTTGTAGCTTCCAAATTTTTCTTGTCCTTGTAAAAGAAGAACGTTTTTCTGCCTATCACGTCTCCTACAATTGACATCTTGTTGATCCGAGTGATTTGGGAATTTAGATGTCGTTATCTCCTACTTAGTCTTCTTTGTTTCGTTTTTAACTCTTAAGTAGGAGCTTAACGGCATCTTACATGCGGGATAAAAGGGATTTAATGTTTTACAATTATAAATAGTTCTTCACTTAATTGATGGGCTATTCCATCCGTAATGGCTTCTAAATTAGCTGAGATATCTTCTGCCTCTTTTCGGGTTTCGCAAACAAAAATAGGTGCGCCCCCTTCAACGATGGAACGATTTGTCGTAATAACTGCTAAAATAGCCTTTTCTATTTTCATTATTCATCTCCCCTCCATCTAAAAAAAGACGATTCAGACGGCATACGTATAGCACTTTCCAGCACTGGAACAGCTCCGATTACCTGTTTTGCTTTGTTCACATTACGAATTTGTGGAAGAATAAATATCCCAATCCGACCATCATCTAAATCTCGTTTAATTAACGGAGTTAGTGCTGGTGTTCCAGAATCTCTGAATACTCCTAAAGTTACTGATACATCGTGCAAAATCGCTTGGCGTTGTCCTAAATTAGCAATCGTCGTAATCGTATTGATATTTTTAGGTGTCAATACAAAACCCAGCCCATATTTTAATATTTCATCCTGTCTTTCTGGTAAACCAATATTCATGATATAGATATTGTCAACATATAGTCCGGCACCTTTGAAATGGAGTGGCTGATGTTCAATCTGTACAATATTTTTGATTCTTTTGCCACTCATTAAAACCATCGAAATACCTAAACAGCCAATAGCAGCAATCAATGCAATATATACATCAAACACAATAAAAGTTAGTGTCGAAATAAATGAAGTGAAAATAACTAAGTAATTTCGGCTCTCAAATGAAATAGCAATGCCCTCAATATATGTTTTTCCTCTAGGTACTAATTCAAAACTATCGACTTCTGTAAGTGTATTTCTTTCCATGTTTCTTACTTCTCTAAATTGGGTTGCTGCAACTGTCAAAAATGTAACAGCTGTGAATTCCAATTCCATAATAGCTGGGATAGCAACAGAACCGAGTGAGGCTGCAATAAAACCTAAAGATACATGAATTACTTTTCCGTGTAAATAAGTAGGGTATTGCCTATAATCCGTTCTTAACATTAAAATTCGTCCTAAAGTTCCAATGATGACTCCAAATAAAATTGGCATCGTATACTCATTCATTTAATTCCCTCCATGATTACCGGACTTTAGAGGCTCTGTAAAAGACCTGCAATATATGAAATGTAGCTTACTTATGTTTATTTCCAATTAATTCCCCATCCATCTTACCTCAAATCGCGCAACTTAAGCGGATAAAGGCACTATTATAAAGTGAACCTCAATCACATATCCACCAATTGTTAGTATCGTAAAGTTATGAGCTAAAGACCCTTGAACGAATCGAACGTTTAGGTTCCATTACCCCCACTGAGATTTGTTTTACATTACCTTCAACTCTTGAAGTGGGAGTTTATGGAACCTTACATACAGATAAACCGGGGAAGTGAAGTGCGCACACACTTATCATGTGACAATTTTAGTATGTCTCAAATTCAATCTTTTACTATAAGTTATAACAAATGGAGACAAACAGAACCTTGGCTAAATGGTAAAAGGCTTATAAGAAAAGTAAATCCGACATGCAAGGGAGATTTGCTGTGATTAAATATAAATGATGTTTTTCTGTAAATTACAAAAATTTTAAAGTGGGTTAGGATATTATCCAGCACGCTAGCATTCACGCAACGATAATATGTAAGCTATTTTATTTACAAACAGAACAAAGGCGCAGGGCGCCCGTTTAGCAACATAGCGAATGGAACGAATCAACTAAAGATAAAGGAAACATGCAACTAAAAACAGGGGTATGCCGACGCCTGAGCGGCAAGCCCGTTTTTAGTCGGCCTTCCTCTTTGCGACGAACCGATGATGCCTTATCGTAGGGCGCATTTCTAAAGTCGCCTAGTTGCTGGGCTCATGCGCCAGACGTGGCTATTCAGTTATTTCGTTATCTCCAAGCACCTCATTTTAGACTTTCTTAATCTTATTAGAAAAACTTGGCTTGTCGCCAAGTCTAATGGCGAAAGCCTTTTGTTTTTCTTATACTATAAACCAAAAAAACTTATACATTCCTATAGTGCAAAAAAGCGCCTTTCCAAAGGAAAAACGCCTTATCGACACATAAAATGAAAGAATTATATGTGTGGAAACATTATTGTTTATATTTATCTAATTTGTCACCGATAAAATCGCTAATATGAAAGCCTGATTGATCATCATCCTTTTCATATTGTTTATATTCATTTGCTTCTTTCTCTTGCTCTAATTCTTTAATACTTAAAGAGATACGTTCTTCTTTTTCATTGACATCAAGCACTTTAACTTTTACCTGCTGCCCTGCCTCAAGTACTTCCTGAGGTGTTCCAATATGACGTGTAGCAATTTGAGATATATGAACTAATCCCTCAACACCTGGTTCAATTTCTACAAATGCGCCAAAGTTAACTAGTCGTTTCACCGTTCCATCTAGTACATCTCCTCGAGAAATACGTTTTTCAATCCCTGACCATGGACCAGGTAACGCATTCTTTCTGGATAGAGAAATTCGCTCACTATCTGGATCAACAGATAAAACTTCTACTTCTATACTATCTCCTTCTTTTACTACATCAGAAGGATGCTTTACATGCTCATGTGCCAATTGTGAGATGTGTACTAAACCATCCACACCTCCGATATCAACAAATACACCGAAATCAGTTATTCGTTGAACCGTACCTTGGATAACTTGACCCACTTCGAGTGACTGCAACAGGGATTGTTTCTTTTCTTGTAACGCTTCTTCTTCTACGGCTCGGTGTGATAAAATGACCCTGTTCTGATCACGTACTAGATCAACTACTTTAACGGTTAGTGTTTTACCCTTGTAATCACTGAAATCTTCTACATAATATGTCTCCACTAAGGAAGCAGGAATAAAACCGCGTAATCCTACATCAACAACTAACCCACCATTAACGACCTCTTTTACTTCTGTCTCAAATACTTCACCATTTTCAAACTTTTGCTGCAGATCTTCCCAAGCTTGTTCTGCATCTACGGCCTTTTTGGAGAGGATAATATCATCATCTTCCATTTTCTTTACCTTTAATGTTAATGTGTCTCCTTCACTTACAACATCACCGGCAGTATCAATATGCAGATTGGAAAGTTCACCTATTGGTAAAATCCCTTCCGTTTTGTATCCGAAATCAACGAGCACCTGCTTTTCTTCTACCTTTACTGCTGTTCCGGTTACCGTATCTCCTACAGTTACATTGATTTGTTCGTTGTTTGCTTCTTCATTCATATCCATAGCCCTCCTAAAATCATATCGAAATCCCAAATAACTTTATGTAATAAGCTACTTAAGCTTTCTACTAACTTAAAAACGATAGAAATGATTGCAATAAAAAATAATCCTTTTTTATAACTTCTAACAATTATAATTATTTGTCAAGTAATGTAGTTTTATTTATGAAGATCCAATAATTTTTGAATTTCTTCCATAATGATATTCGCTG
The DNA here is from genome assembly GCF_018075365.1 of Virgibacillus pantothenticus. Classification (GTDB taxonomy): domain Bacteria; phylum Bacillota; class Bacilli; order Bacillales; family Amphibacillaceae; genus Virgibacillus; species Virgibacillus pantothenticus. Next base: position 1,809,232 of record NZ_CP073011.1, on the reverse strand, counting down.
TATCTTGTGGGGAAGTTTTGGATTCCCTTATCGTCTCCATGGGGATCGGTTCACCATAAACAACTTTTAACCGTCTAAACGGCTTATAAGAACCGATAATTGCGCAAGGTACAATAGCAGCGTTTGAACGCAATGCAAAAAAACCAGCTCCAGCAAGTGGTTTCCGTAACTCTCCCGTCTTGCTTCTTGTCCCTTCTGGAAAAAGTCCTAATGTGTGCCCTGCTTTTAAAATTTGCAGACCTTTTCTTAATGCATTTCGATCCCGCATCCCTCGTTTAACTGGAAAAGCTTGAATACTAGTTAATAATTTCCCTAACAAAGGATTTTCAAACAACTCACCCTTCGCCATAAAATAAATACTCCTAGGAGATGTAATCCCAACAACGGGCGGATCAAAATTAGAAATATGATTGGAACATATAATAACAGGTCCTGATTTGGGTACATTTGCCTTGCCAATTACGTGAATCCGAAACAGCGGATAAAAAATAATAGAAACAACCCATTTTGCTATCCGATATAAATTCATACTGCTCTCCTCTTACTGATGGTTATTCGCTACTTGAAGTATTTTATCAGCTACTTCCTGAATAGATAAGGACGTTGTATCAATTTCGATTGCATCTTTTGCCTTTAATAAGGGGGATGCCTCTCGCTTTGAATCAATTTCATCACGCTGCTCTATGTCTTTTTTTAATTCTTCTAGATTAGCATGGATTCCTTTTCTTATATTTTCTTCATACCTTCTTTTTGCTCTCTCTTCTACAGAAGCAATTAAAAATATTTTTACATCTGCTTCTGGAAGCACGTGCGTTCCTATATCTCGCCCGTCCATTACTACTCCACGATGTTTTGCCAACAATTGCTGACGCCTTACCATTTCTTTTCTGATTTCCGGATGTTGTGCGACATAAGAAACATTATTCGTTACTTCATTAGATCGAATGGCCTCTGTGACGTCTTGTCCATCAACAAAAACGAGCTGGCCACCATCACTTTGTTCCAATTTTATATTTGTATCTTGCATTAATGTAACTAGATCTCCCTCCTCATTTACATTAACAGAATTTTTTAGCGCTTTCCAAGTAAGTGCTCGGTACATTGCTCCAGTATCAATATAAATACAGGATAGCCTTTTTGCTACTATTTTAGCTACGGTACTTTTTCCTGCAGCTGCAGGACCATCAATGGCAATCGTGATTGACTTCTTCATGAAGGGTATCCATTCCTCTCTATACGTTTCATCCTGAAAAAACTTGGCAATGCCAAGTATATGTAAAAGTAATCTATATAAGAGATGTTCAAAAAAACAAATGAAAAACAGAACGAATGTACACATTGGCTTATTTATAATCACAGGCGATTCTTTTAGAAGTTATTTATGTTGTGGTCACAAAAAGTTGCCTGGGGTCTTTGCCTCACTCGTCTTTATATCAAATTTTTGAACAGGCTCTATTAAATAATAACATATTCATTTCCTAATGGTCTATTCCCATCCTATTTTTATCATACTTGTTAACGATGAAATATTTGTTTTTTTCTTGCTTCTCGCTGCTTTTCAAAACAGAAACGTATAATCCATTGCTCTGTTTTAACATCCAATGCTAAAAATTGGAAGGAAGCAATGGAAATACCACTATTCCCCCTTTTTTCATGAACAAGCTTTGCTCGTACGTTCGGGTAAACAAATTGTCCATTTGCCATTGCTAAAACCATCCATATTTCAGCTAATTCCCCTTTTAATATTTGGTTTTTAGGGACAATAATGGACAGCCCTCCTCCGCTAATATCGTTTGTTACCGTAGTAAATGGAGAAAAGAGGTTTTGATCGGAATGTACAGCAACATCAACGGCTGTTTCAACGCGAGCATAATTTCTTCGTTGTATCCGGCGTATGTTATTTCCAGGTAATTGAATGGCTAACGCAGGGATTTTTCCTTTTACTTTAGCTACTAGTTTAGAACGAAATTGGTAAATGATCTCATCGGAATCTATAAACGTAACATCAAATATCGTTCCTTTTGCAAAAAAAGCTGTTTTCTTTGACTTTGTATCTACCGGCAAATCAATATATAGATTTTGTTCATTTTTATCAATTACTTTACAACGGTATTTTTTTGCATCACGATTACGATTCTTTCCTGATTGCACGACCTCTAATTGAAGAACCGTTCCTATTTTCATTTTCAACACCTCCTACACTCAATAGTTCTTTATACCCATTATTACAGAAAAACAAAAAAAGAGGAAGACATAACTGTCAACCTCTAGCGTAATTTACTTCTGATCCACTTAATTTTTCTACCCGTTCTTCACGTCCATCATTCGCATTAATAAAGATACGATATGTTTCATTTCCCATGGTTCCCAAGAATTCATACGTCAACACTTCTTCTCCAAGGTCATTATCTATCACGGCTAAATATTCTTCTTGAATGTCCACGTTAGGATTAACCATTTCTTTTGCTTCATCTGCGCTTATCTCCGGTTCAGCCAATTTTCTATCGTTGTGATTCATAAAATAGTCAATAGCTGTTAAACCAAGAATTTCTCCATTGTCCAAAGCTACTTTGACTTCAAGTGCATCTGAATAATAACGGACACCATCTTTACTGTATAAGAAAGAAAAAGCTCCGATATTATCATACTGTGCACTTTGAAATACCGTCATGTCTTCAAATTGATTTTTTTTCAAGTATTCCTCTGCTTTCTTCATCCCTTCATTTAAGCTGATTTGTTTTTGTTTTACTGGTCTGTTAACCAATAAGGTCAATGGGTGCCCACCAGTTTGTGATAAATCCAAATAACCACTTTCTTTTTCGTTTCGGTAGGATATACTGTATAAAGGAACTTCCGCCCCTTTTCCGCTTTCCGTAATATTCAATTTATCTTTACCGTTTACACGTAAAAGCTTTGTCGCTTTGGTAAGAGCTTTTTCTGATGACAATGATTCTCCTGTTAAGAATTTAAACTCATGGTCTCTTACGGTTTTATTGGACGTAGAACCATCACCGTTACCTTCAGCAAAACCTTCCACTTTCTTCTCTACTGTTTTAAAACCATCAATAATCGTATTATCCATCTGCTCACCTTCATTGGCTAAAGCAAGTTGCACATCCATCCAACGTAAATTGTTTTCAAGCGCAGTATGTTGTACTTTTCTTAACTCATCTTTTATTTCGCCTGATTGTTTGTATAATTTTTCTAATGAACGTGTTTCTTGGTCCGATAAAGGTTCTTTTTCTAAATCTCGCACTGCAGTACGGTAGGTAAAGTCACCGATATTAGCAAGAAATTCTTCTGTTTTATTAAACGGCAATAGCCCTAAAGGCAATTGACCGACATCCGATAATGCTTCAGAAGTAATACGCCAAATTTCAACTAACTGTGGAGATAATCGCTGCTTGGAATTCATAGCAAGTGCCGAACCAATCTTGTCATTTAGCACATCAACCCGGTAGGTCAATTCATGAAATGCTCGCTGATACGTGTTTTCAGCTTGGATGAGAACCGCATTTTTTTCCTGATGTTCCTGATATCCCCAAAATCCTGTTCCTATCACTCCTATAGCAAGAACAGCTATTAGTATCCAGCGAATCATATGCTTCACACCTTTCTATTTTGCAAAAATATGCTTTCCGATTTTTTTAATTTGGGGTCTTGACCAAATCCATCCTGAAGTAGCTGTATCGGGATTAAAATAGTATATTGCGTTTCCCGATGGATCCCAGCCATTAATGGCATCTAAGACCGCTTCTTTTGCCGTCTTATTTGGAGTCAGCCAAATTTGCCCATCCGCAACCGCGGTAAATGCTCGTGGTTCAAAAATAACGCCAGAGACAGTATTAGGGAATGTAGCGCTATCTACCCGATTTAGAATAACAGCTGCAACGGCAACCTGCCCCACATATGGTTCTCCTCTTGCTTCCCCATGAACAGCATTTGCCATTAACTGTATATCATTTTGTGAATACCCTTGTGGAACATTGACAGCAACGTTACTTCCTTGATCCCCCTGGTTTTGATTATTGCCACCTTGCCCAGTGGGTTGTTTATTTTTTTGCTCACCCCCATAATGAGTGAACTTTTTCCCTTGATTGATTTGTTGTTTTACATATGCTTCATCGTATTTACTGGCCTTAGCAAGTTTTTGCTTTGTTGTTGCTCCAGCTAATCCATCTATTTCTAGGCCAAACTCATATTGAAAATTTCGTAATGCCCAATATGTCCCCCAACCAAATACACCGTCTATTTTCCCATTATAGAAACCCAAATATTGTAATCTTGCTTGTAATTCTATAACATCGTCACCAACCGCACCATGTTGAATCACTTGTGAGCTAAATGCATGTGATGTTTTTTCTGGTTGCATAAAGTACATTCCGAGAAATAAAAAACTTATGAGGTACAATGTAATCGGTAGTTTTTTATTCGTCATACAACTTCCTCCTGCTATTCAAGGTTTTGTTAAGTTAGTTTTCGTTATAAAGTTATTTTTATTCATGTGCTACTTTATTGAAAAGTGAATAGAAATTATGTAGTCAGTATACTTACAAGCTGATAAAGTGAATCTTCAATCAGTAGAGTTTCATTCATCCCCCGCTAATTGTTAGTCCCGTAATGGTATGGCCTTTTAAAGGCCACTTACGAAATAGGGTATTTAAGTTATTTCCCGCTTAGACTTGTTGCAAACAAGATTATCCAACTCCTGGAAGCGGGAGTCTTACAGCACCTTATATGCAGGATAAAGAATTGGTCTATTTAGCGGTAGATTTAAAAAGCGAACATCTTTAAACATGCAGAGTAAGAGAGAGCATTCGTTTTGATATATTATGATGGAGGAAGTTTTAAACCGTAAAAGAGGCTGGGACATAACTAAAACAGCTGATTAAAAAAACGAACAAAAAATCGCAATTGTGTATACGCAAGTTTTAGCGTAGTCAAAATATGTAGACTCCTGGGGACAGCGCGAGCTGATCCCGCAGGAAAGCGGTTTTTGCTTTCCGAGGAAGCTGAGGAGACCTGCGGAAAGCGAAGTATTTTGACATAGCGGTGATAGAAATTTTTTAATGCAAATAAGCCGAACAACGATAAATGGATTGTTCGGCTTTTGCTATATAGTAATTGCTTATGTCCCAGTCTCTTCATGGTTAAATTAATATTTAATAGCAAATATATTTTTTTGAAATGTTTTTGGATAAGTGGTTACGGTAGACGCTTGATTGCTTGAGTTTCTTGCTTATTTTCATTTACGTTTTGCAAGGATGAATGTGTCATATTAGCTACCTTCATCCTATGCAGTGCGACGAGCCATAAACCAATCATAAATGGTACTAAAGCAATGATCCAATTACTGGAAACAACGGTTAGAATATAATGATACGTCCCGTGTAATAAATATGGGATTAAGAAAGCAAAGAAGATGTTTCGCCGTTTATGAGCAGAAAAGATTTTTGCCTTCCCAAAATAATAGCCCATTATGACTCCAAATAAAGCATGTGAAGATACTGGAAAGAATGCACGTATAAAAGCATAGTTGATTCCGTTAGTAAATAAATATAAAATATTTTCCAATGTGGCAAAGCCAAGACTAATAGCGACTGCATATACAATTCCATCGTAATGTGCATCAAATTCAGAATGGTGATAAATAGCGTACATAAAAATAAACCATTTAAAAAATTCTTCCAATAAACCTACAAGCAAAAATGATTCCATCACAGGACTGTTAACAATACTTTCAGCTTGAAAAACATACTGAATAAACATGATAGGGAAAACTAATAACATTCCTAAAATAAAGTTGCGAGCAATTAAGGTTAATGGTTCAGTAAAACGATCTTTTAGATAAAAGAATGACATTAATGCTAAAGCTGGCGCAACACCAGCTGATAATATAGAAAACATAGCTCCCTATCCTTTCCCAAGACGAAACGTTGCAAGTCAAATAAACAGTTTAAATGGATGATAATATCTCTTGAACTGGCAAAATAATAGCTAAAAGGACGAATGGAAACTCAACCTACAAATTCAATGCCTTATAATTCCCTATTGCTAAATAAAATGGCGAGGTATGAATTTCATGTTTGTCATCTGAAAAATCTAAAGTTGGATGGACATTTGCCTAGTTTGGATTAAACAATGCGGCTATATCTTTGTGTTCGCTCGCTAAACCAACGATTAATTTCATACGTGCCTTTTTACTGTCGTAATCTCTGCCTAAAATGACGCCAGCCTGTTTTAAATCAAAAGTACTTCCCTTATAATCATATGTTGTGTACACTTCACCTTCAACTGCAGATGTTGTAATAACGACGGTAATCCCAGATTCAACGCAGCGTCTAATTTCAGACATCATTCCTGGCGTGACCTGACCTCTGCCAACACCTTCTAAAATAATGCCGTCCACATTTGCTTCCCTTGCCGCTCTTATATATTTATCGTCTGCATTCATATAACATTTGATGATATCGACCTCAGGTAATGGTGCGGTTAATTCATAATATTCATTTTCCAGTGGTTTTTGAAATATATGCACAGCTTCATTATCAATAATTCCTAAATAACCGAAACCGAACGAATTAAATCCTTGCACATTGGAAGCATGCTCTTTTTTTACATAACGTGAATGGAATATTCGTTCATTGAAGACTACTACAACTCCAACATGGTATAAATCTTTACAGCATGCAGCTAAAACCGCATGCTTAATGTTAATAAAAGCATCTGTCCCAACTTCACCAGGTGAACGTTGTGAGCCAGTAAATACAATTGGTTTTTCGTGACTGGTAATAAGATTCATAAAATAAGAGGATTCTTCTAACGTGTCAGTGCCTTGGGTAACGACAACTCCAGAAACTTGGTCATCCATTAAGTACGCATCGATTCGCTCTTTCAACGCTAATAAATCATCAAACGTAAGATGCATGCTGGCTTTTTGGAGCATGGATTCAACCTGCACGTCAATATGTGCAGGAATATCACAATAATTTACAATTTCCTCCCCAGAAATGACACCGGATTCCAATAGTCCTGTATCTGCCTTTTTTTTACTTGCGATTGTGCCACCAGTAGCAATTAAGACCACTTTTTCATTCTTCATAAGGCACCACCTACAATCTTTGTATTTTTGCTGTTTTTAACCTCAATTAATAGTCTAATAGTATCATTTTAAAGATGTTACTTACAAGAAAACACCTCATTATTTTTTGCGTGGCAATGGATTGCTAAAGCTTCGTTTTTCCAAATGCTAGTTTATTTTTGCTGCAATAGAACGGGCAATGGCTTCACCATGAAATCGACCATTTTCGATAAAAATTTTATTATTATTAAAACCAGCTGCAACAACTCCAGCTATATATACACCAGCTATATTCGTTTCATACGTTGTTTCATCGTAATTAGGTTCCCCTGTTGCTTGATTCACTTTTACCCCAATAGATGTTAACAATGAAAAATCAGGATGATAACCCGTCATTGCAAATACGTAGTCATTTGGTAGCGTGTATTTTTTTTGACCAATTTTATAAATTAATGCCTCATTTGTAATTTCACAAACCTCAGCATGAAAGATCATCTTAACTTTTTCTTTTCGTACAAGTGAATCAAATTCTGGTAATATCCATGGCTTAATACTTTCAGAATACTTACTACCTCGGTAAAGCACCGTAACGTTAGCACCAGCTTTGTGTAGTTCCATTGCTGCATCCACAGCTGAATTTTTCCCGCCAATAACTGCGACATCTTTACGAAAATATGGATGACCTTCCTTAAAGTAATGCGATACTTTCTCCAGCTCTTCTCCAGGTATATCCATCATATTTGGTTGACCATAATATCCTGTAGCTATTACGACTTGTTGTGCAACGTATTCTTGTTTTGTCGTAATGACGCGAAATTCATCACCCATTTGTTCTACCTTTATCACTTGTTCAAATGTACGAATTCTCAATTGCTTACGTTCAGCCACGGCACGATAATAGGAAAGCGCCTGGTTGCGTACTGGTTTATGTTGTTCTGTAATAAATGCGACATCTCCAATTTCTAACTTATCACTGGAGCTAAAAAAAGTTTGGTGGGTTGGATAATGATAAATCGCATCTACGATATTCCCTTTTTCAATAATTAACGGTTGTATCCCTACATTTTGCAATTCGATAGCAGCAGACATTCCACAAGGTCCTCCACCAACGACAATTACTTTTTCTTGTTGCATACATATTACCCTTCTTTCTCTTTCAAAAGTTCTTGATCCTTTGTCTCCTGTTCATAAACGATTTAGGACAAAGCGAATGCATCTTCAGCTTATAAATGGCTAACCCATGCGTATGTATTCTTCTCTTGTTTCATTTGTGGATTTGAAACAAGTAAGGATGGTTACTTATTTTTGAAGCACTCCTCCCACTTTGATGGCGGATATATTTTTTGATCGCCAACGTCTTTTTCCACACACGTATAGAGAAAAAACTCTTATCTAACTATACAAGATAAGAGTTTTTTCGTCATTTGTCACGCTTATAATCTCTCTTTAAACCCAGCCGCGGAATCTGGAAGCTTCAGCCATTTTGCGAACACCGATCATATAAGCAGCCAAACGCATATCAACACGTCTTGTTTCTGCTGTATTATAAATCGAGTTAAAGGCTTTAATCATTGTTTCATGCAGCTTTTCATCTATTTCTTCTTCCGACCAATAATAGCCTTGATTATTTTGTACCCATTCAAAATAGGATACAGTAACGCCTCCGGCAGAAGCTAATACATCTGGTACTAATAGGATGCCGCGTTCGGTTAAAATTTTTGTTCCTTCCATCGTTGTTGGCCCGTTCGCAGCTTCAACTACAATGCTTGCTTTAATATTATGAGCATTCTCTTCAGTAATTTGATTTTCAACAGCTGCTGGTACGAGAATATCACAATCCATTTCCAATAACTCTTGGTTTGTTATTGTGTTGTTGAACAGTTTGGTTACGGTTCCAAAGCTGTCCCTACGATCTAATAAATAATCAATATCTAGTCCATCTGAATCGTAAAGCGCACCGTAAGCATCCGATATCCCTACTACTTTAGCACCTGCATCGTACAAAAATTTAGACAGGAAGCTTCCGGCATTCCCAAACCCTTGGACGATTACTCTTGCTCCTTTTACATCAAGACCTCTCTTTTTCGCAGCCTCATTAATACAAATTGTGACACCTTTCGCAGTTGCAGATTCCCTTCCATGTGATCCACCAAGTACAATTGGTTTTCCAGTGATGAAGCCAGGACTATTAAATTCATCAATACGGCTATATTCGTCCATCATCCAAGCCATAATTTGCGAATTTGTAAACACATCTGGTGCTGGTATGTCTTTTGTCGGCCCGACAATTTGGCTGATCGCTCGTACATATCCTCTACTAAGCCCTTCTAGCTCACGGAACGACATTTCACGAGGATCACACACAATACCACCTTTTCCGCCGCCATATGGCAGATTAACAATGCCTGCTTTCAAGCTCATCCAGATAGATAATGCTTTCACTTCTTTTTCAGTCACATCTGGATGAAATCTTACGCCACCTTTGGTTGGTCCAACTGCATCATTATGCTGGGCACGATATCCAGTAAATACTTTAATGGAACCGTCGTCCATCCGAACTGGAATACGAACTGTCATCATTCGAACTGGATCTTTAAATAGTTCAAAGACTTCATCAGGGTAACCCAGTTTCTCCAATGCAGTTTTTACAACAGCTCGTGTTGAACTTAATACATCCATTTTTTCATTTACTTCTTTGGTAGAATCTGCTGCGTTATCGGCTACCATGAATTTACCTCCTAGAATATCTATAAATAATTTATGGACAGAGGATGTTCAAAGCTTAGGAAAAAGGCGATGGCACATTTTTAGAAACGACCGATTTGAAACGTCTTTTCTATATCCATCTGCATTTTTATCATAACCCTTACCATATAGGTATTCGGTTCTTTTTCCACTTTATTGAACATACACTAATAGCTGTACTCAGACATTAGTATACACTTTCACTGTAAATATGCAATAAAATTACTCGTATTTTCTACTTTTGGAATAATAATGATTGAAAACGTAGAAGCATTTGTCTGAAAACAGCGATTTGTTCCAATAGTTATCGTAACATTTTATGCTATATGGTGCTAGTCAATATGCTCTTTAAGTCATAAAATTTTGCACTTGTTTAAGTATGCCGCGATTAAGAAAGATGAAACTGTATCTTTTTTCGAACACTAGTTGTGAAATAACGCTTGAATTTGTTTTACTGCCTCCGAAGAGAAAAGCAACTTTCCATACTCTTGTAAACGGTAAGTAGTAACAATGCTCGGGTTAGCATACTCAGACAAAACTGCGATAACATCCTCCCGATTGGCACCATTCAACTCCGTATCACTTAATAACATATAATAATAAGGATCCATATAGTATATTTTCCCACCCGTAATATTCATGGAATCTAAATACGGAGTCACACCAATAATAGCTTCAAAATCATAAAAAGAAAATAGCAACTTTTTATTTTCGTCCAGTGTGACCTTCATTTCAACAAAATCATCGTCAAAATCTACATCTTCATACTTCTGTGTTACAATAATATGCATTCCTTGGGCTTGCATTAAATGAACTTGTACAAGCAGTGCCCCTTCCAGCTCAAAGCCCAATTCCGAACTAGCTTCATACATCATATCACTAAATAGTTTTCGGACACCTGACCCATCATACCATAAATCGTCCTTTGTAAAACCTCGCTCAATTAAGTCATCAAATGTCAAAAAAATCGTAAACTGGTCGTTAGACACTCTTTCAATTCGCATTACTGTAACCTCCTTTAACATGCATAAAGTGACTCTTCAATCAGTGGCGTTTTTCATCCCTCAATGATTGATAGTATCATTAGAAAAACTTAGCTTGTCGCCAAGTCTTATGGCGGAAGCCTTTGTTTTTCTTATACTATAAACCAAAAAAATTTTATACTTTCCTATAGTAGAACAAAGGCTCGGGGCGCCCGTTTAGCAACGTAGCGAATGGAACGAATCAACTAAAGATTTAGGAATCATGCCACTAAAAACAGGGGTATGCCGACGCCTGAGCGGCAAGCCCGTTTTTAGTCGGCCTTCCCCTTAGCGACGAACCGATGATGACTTATCGTAGGGCGCATTTCTAAAGTCGCATCGTTGCTGGGCTCATGCGCTGGACGTGACTATTCGGTTATTTCATTATCCATAAGCACCTAAGTTTATACTTTCTTATTCTTCAAGGGTATGACCTAAAGGTCCCTGAAAAAATCGGGAATTTAGACCGCATCTCCCACTTAGGCTTTTACTAGCACCCTTGATTCTTGGAGTGGGGAGTTTTACGGCGCCTTGCATTCGGATAAGCAGAAACTAAAACTTTATCTACAAGCTTTTTTTAATACTCTTTTTATACTATATGCTGTAGAAGTTATTGTTGAACATGTTTCATCTACATTTACCCGCATCTAAAGCGCCTAAATTTCCTACTTAAATAAGGCTTGCAGCTTCAGCAAGGATGTAACTATTATTCGTTTTCAGCAGTTAAGTAGGCAAATTGAGGAGTCCATACAAACTCAAAACCAACCTAGCTTTTTCAAAGAAAAGGATTACTCCGCCCTAGCGGTTTATCGGTGATCTGCAAATTCACCTCTATTTTAGCACTGCTAGACAGATCCCGCTGAAGTTTCAATTTTATGATTAAAATTCCAGCTTTTTTCACGGATAATTAACAGAACATTTTCTGTATAGATAAAACTAAAATGAGGTGCCTGATAGCAACTCCTCGCCAATGAAAAAATAAGCTCCAGCGATGATTAGCACGAGAAGGAGTATGATAAACAGTAATCTCTGTAAAGGATGTCCTATTTTTAATCGAGTTGATTGCTTCTTGTGACGATGAACTTCTTTTCTTGGTGGTAAATTTAAAATATCCGTATCCATCTCTAAATCTTTATCGTCACGTTCTTGTTCATCGGCACTGTTTTCAGTTTCACTTACTTCCTGTACCATTTGTCGCAATTGTGTTGCTTGATCGTTTAACTGATTATCCTTACTCATCGTACCCACACCTCTCTTTTAAAGCGGATGAAAAAACCTAATAAAACATCGACGATAAAATGCGCAGTAATAGTTACCGCTAAATTATTGGTTATATGAAAAAGGTAACCTAAGTAAAAACTAACCAACAATATGGAAACAAGTAATACCGGCTTTTTTAAGTAGCGAAAGTGAATAAGTGCAAATAGTATACTCGCCACCCAATATCCGTAAGTAGATTGAATCACACCCCGAAACAACATTTCCTCCGTTACAGCAACTAAAAATGAAATGGAAATGATAAACCAAATGGGCTGGTTTGCAAACAACTTTTCATTTATTCCATCATCGTCATAATATTTAGCTGGTAAGGTATAGGTTAGAAGCAAATCAATAGAAACAATAATAAACCCTGGCAATATCCCATAAAAAATGATGTCCTTGGAATTCCAATGAAACAATTGCTGCCACTGCTCAAGAAAGGAATCAAACAACAAGAAACTTCCAACAAAGCTCAGAACCATGAGAAAAAACTGAGAAATAAACATTTGCTTCCGTAATTCTTGAATATCCATTCTTTTAATATAATCGCTCTGTTTCATAAATAGCTCCAATAAGTAATTTCTGTTTTAGCTTTTCCTGCCAAGAATAGTTCATACTATCTGGCGCTTGCTTTTGTGGTGGATTCCAGTTTTCCCATGAAAATCCACAGTTACTGCAGCATTGAAATGTGGCAGGATGATACGAAAGCTGAAACTCTTTATATAAATGTTTCCTTAAACAATCTGTTTGATGGACCCAGTTTAGCACATGAGTCAATTTAGTCTGTTTTATTTTGTTTCTTTCTACAATATAGGAATCAATCTGCTGATACACTTTTTTCCAAGTCTCAGAATGATAATAAATCTGATTTTGCTTGATGATACCATGCTTTTCAAAATGATACCGGATAAAGCGCCATTGGATCTCAGAAATGTTTAACTGCTGGGTCATTTCCTCTTCCTGTAAAGGCAAACGTTTCTCTTGATCATACCATAACTTCAGCTGCTGGAATATCGTAACCAGTTCATGTTTTTCTGGAAGTTCACGACTGATTATAAACTTTGGCAACTGTATATCTTTATTACAGTATAGTAAAAGACTGACGCTTGCTGCTCCATCCCTCCCCGCTCTGCCAACTTCCTGAATATAACTTTCCATCTGCGTGGTTAAATGATAATGAATAATTAATCGAATATCTGGTTTGTTGATTCCCATACCGAAAGCACTTGTACAACAAACAACATCGATTTGATCGCTCATAAATTGCTGCTGAATGGAAATGCGATCATGCTGCTCCATGCCTCCATGATACACTGCAATCCGCCGATTCAGTTTACCAGCTAAAGTTACAGCAACTTCCTCCGCCTTTTGGCGACTGGAAAAATAAATTAATGATGGAACACGGTATGTTTGTAAAATCTCCGTTAAAATGATTACTTTTTCTTGTTCTACTTCTACTTTTTGAATACAAAACGCAATATTTGTCCGATCAATTGGATAAATATGTTTCGTAAACGGTAATCCTCCTAATGAATCAATAATATCCGTTTGTACTTTAGGGGTCGCCGTGGCACTAAGAGCTAATATTGGCGGATAATTACAATGCGCAATAATTTGCTTTAGACGCATATAGTCAGGTCTGAATTCATGACCCCATTGAGAAATACAGTGCGCTTCATCAATAACAAATAAGCGTACATGTAGTGTTTTCAGCCTACTTTGAAACATTTCCTGTTGCAGCAATTCAGGAGAAACATATATTAATTGATATGTATGTAACGATTGCAGCACCTGTTCCCGTTCTTTTCGATCCATAAAACTGTTAATTGCTGTTACTCGCTTCCAACGCTTTGCTTTTAATTGCTTCACTTGATCCATCATTAAGGAAATAAGCGGTGATACAACAATGGTTATTCCATCTAGTAACATTGCTGGTAATTGATAGCACACAGACTTTCCAGATCCAGTTGGCAATACACCTAAGACATTTTCCCCTGTTAAAATATCATCAATGATTTCTAGTTGTCCTTGACGAAAAGAATCATAACCAAAGTAATCAGTTAATTTCTGTTTTAAATAGTCAACATGGTGCTGCATATTAACCGCCTACTTTCTGCGTATTTGTTAACATCGTTAAAACTAGGCGAATGTGAAAATAGGAAATATGCTCTGGTACTTTTTCTTTTATTAGCTTGAGCTTATATGTGTTCACTTCGTTAAAAGCACGGATAATGATCTTTTGATCCGACCGGGGCACATAAGCATCAATTGGAAACTGTGAATCATATAATGCAATTTCAACCAAATGATCGTAAATTGTATTCATTCTTAACTTTCTATAATCAGCAATTGCTTCCACAGTAAGACCGTCACGCAACAGATGGTATGTTGTTAATGCAGATGCAGTCACATGAGGGGTTTCGGCTTCTGGTATTATTCCATTTAAAACCGGATAGGCATGCTTATTTTGATTTATGATATCGATCATGCGGTGCAAGCAAGCGGTTATCGTTAGCTCAACATCAATCATTGTAAGAAAATAACTATTTGCCAGCTGATGGATACTCTTCCCATAATTATCATAGCTTGTTAGGCGATCGACAAAAATTTCTGCCATTAGAGCAGGAAACGTTTGTAATAATCGTTGTAATTCAGTATGTAATTGAATTAAAAAGGCTGAGGTATCCATTTTTATTCGCTGGTAAGCTTTCTTTACCCATTTTTCGATTGCTTGATTTTCAACTACAGGAATGAATTGGAATTGATTCATATGTACATTTGTAACTGTTTGAATAAGCAATTTTAATCGCTCCCAAAACACAATACTGCTATACCCATATTGTAAACCAAAGAAATAGGAAAGAGGAAATTCTGTCTTGTAATCGTCTAACCACTTCATGCCATCAGGTGTTATCAGGTAAGATTCTTCATTAGAATTTGCTGCTTGAATCAGTTGGTCTTTTTTTAAGGCATTACTTACTTTATGAAAATAAGATTTTGAAAGCTTGGGGTAAATAGAATAAAATTGTTTTAAGTCATACATATGGATATCCTGTACCGTTTGAATCGATTTCCTACCTGATATAACATGATAGGTTGCTGAAATCGATCTTTCACCTTGTAACCCATGTATACAGCTTAAGATAACTCCTTCTAAAATCACTCCATCTCATCCCCATTCATTGCAAATCATACTGCCTGCCTAATTAAAGATGATCAAAGCGTATTACTCGCGGTTCATAGCATATACGAAGTCTCTCAGGAAATATTGCTTCTAACAGGCAGGCCAAAAACTTCTATAAAATAAAGTTTACTATATTATAGCATTTACCAACTATTACAGCATTGAATTTTTATTTTCTCAAGTATAAACTAAAAGATGTACAACTGTCAGTAATATACGTTACTAAATCGACTGATATTTGCGCATTGCTTGAAGAAACTACAGCCACATACTACAAAGGAGTTCTGTAAATGTGTTATTATACAAAAATTGATAGAGAAACATGTATTGCTTGTGGAGCTTGTGGTATAGCAGCCCCAGACCTATATGATTATGACGATGAATGTATTGCTTTTTTTGTTAAAGATCATAATCAAGGCATTACACCAATTAAGGATACATCCGTCGATGCAATGCTAGCTGCTTATGAAGAATGTCCAACCGGTTCTGTCCAAATTTCCAAACAACCGTTTCATCAGTCAGAGAATGTTAAATAAAGTCAATGGAACATGATTGTAAAAATCTTCTGAGCTTTTACATAGATGCAAGCAAGCTAATTAGTTAATTGGTTAGTTTTACTTTAAAATGTTGCTCGTTTCTATGCAGCTTATTCCTTACTGAACGCCCTTAACCGAACTGTATCTAACAAAAAAGCTTGCAAAAATCGCTGGGACTCTTTGCAAGCTGTAAACGTATCAGTCGTTATTATTAATAGGAAAACGGTACGAAGCATATTTCTTTATTAAGTATGTAATTAGCGGGTAAAACATAAGCATAAACACGGCATTACCGATCGCATGATTCGTATCAAATGGTAAACCGCTTATGTAATAAGGCCAAAATGAACCGGTTATTTGGTAAGTCGTTAATGAAATGATAAACCCATAAAAATAACCCGTAAAAATAGAAAATATAACCAAAAACAGAAATGGAGTACGTGGAAATATTTTCCCAATCCAACCACTGATGGCTCCAATCATTCCCCATGAAATCATCTGCCATATCGTCCAAATCCCCATTCCAAGTAGCATATTGGAAACAAGAACAACAATTACCGTTAATAATAATGCACTAACTGGTCCTAATATCACACCAGCAATAATGATGATTGCTGTAACTGGCTGCACATTAGGAAGAAATGCAAACCAATATCTTCCTATAACGGCAAGTGCAGCTAGTATCGCAATTAGAGTCAGTTTATACGTATTCATTCACAAGGTCATTCCCAAGCCTGGAAATCAAAAACTACTTTGTCACCCGGCTTTAATTTATATTCAGCAGCGCCAACATTTGGCATCTCGCCATTCACCGTATAAATCCAGCCTTTTTTCTCTCCATCCTTTGCAGACAAGCGTTCAATAGAAGTAATAAATTCTCCGTTTTGTTCTGTTTCAATGTAAAAATTTTCTTCCATTACCTCCATTAAAATAGCGCCTTCTTCAATCGGGATTTCCTTTTCATGTAAATATTCGGCTCCATCGTCCTTCGATATTGTGATCAATACCGTTTCATCGGCTTGTTCTTCTTGTGCTTCTTGATTTTCAGAAGGTTGATTGTTTTTTGTATCCGTATTGCCAGCTTCATCGGTTCCGCATCCTGCTAAGAGCGCAATGGCGATGAAAAATGCCCCGAAGCGAAATAACCATTGTTTCATATTATACATCCTTTCTGATTTCATTTATTACGTTTTTATCTCTTGTAATATGCTATAATACTTTAAATGCTTAAAACAAAATCTAAGTATATGTCGATTATAGGAGGCGTTGCAACATGATGCCTGCGATCTAAGTTATTCTACTTCTGTAGCAGGAGATAAAAGAAAACTCCTACTCAAGCAATTTTACTTTATCATATCATAAAGTAAATTTTCAATAAGTAAGTGGTTTTCATTCATTCCCCACTCATTATTAGTACCGTAATGGTATAACCTAAAGATCGATTACGAATAGGGCATTTAGGTGCTGTTATCTCCCACTTAGACTTGTTGCAGTACAGATTATCCTACTCCGGAAGTCGGAGTCTTACAACGCCTTATATGCGGGATAACATGGAAGCACTTTTAAAGAGAAATTTCGTTATCCTCCCATGCCTCTGTCTTGGAAAGCAAACACTACTGTCCTTAAATAGGATAAACTATTGTTTAAATTACAATTGCAGCCTACTTTTCTTCCCATTGTTTCGGTATGCGAAAATTAAATGCTGTCCCCTGGTTGAGCTTACTATTGACATTGATCGTCCCTTGGTGCGCATCAATAATATTCTTGGCGATGGCCAACCCTAAACCAGTCCCTTTTTTCTGCTTATCTCTCGTTCTTGATTTATCAGCTTTATAAAAACGCTCAAATACAAATGGCAGATCTTCTTCCGGAATACCACTTCCGCTATCTTGAATTTCCACATAAAATGCTTCGTTATCATTCGTTACTTTAATATTTACATAACCATCCTTACTCGTGTGTCGGATTGCATTATCGATCAGATTCGTAAAGACTTGCTCTATGCGGTCTGGATCGAATGTTGCAGTAGGTTCTAAAATGGTTTTATCTAGATGTAACGAGATATTATTATCGTTGGCAAGCCCTTGAAATTTCTTGTGAATTCTTTCGACATAAGGTCCAACCTTGACTTCTTCTCTACGCAAATGAATATGACCAGCTTCCATCCGTGCTAAGTCCAATAGTTCATTAACTAATCGACCCATTCGCAGTGATTCTTCATGAATGATTTGTGCTAATTCATTTTTTTCTGCTTTTGATTCTGCAATATCATCGACAATTGCTTCACTATAGCCTTGAAGCATGGAAATTGGAGTACGCAACTCATGAGATACATTGGCAATAAAATCTTCCCGTAACTTGTCCATTCGTCTTTCTTCTGTCATATCTCTTATTACAGCTACAGCACCGCGAACATAGGATTGATCGTATAATGGAGTCATAACCATAACCCAATTTCTTCCTTGTAAACTAAGTTCGTGCATGGCTTCTGTTTCCCCATCGATGACTTCTTGTAAAATTGTTTTTAATTCAGATGGCAATTGTCTTTCATCTGCACGATAAGGGAGATTATTTTCATAATACCAATCTTCAATAAAGCGATCTGCTGGAGCATTCGTTACAATCATATCACCTGAACGGTTTAATGTAATAACCCCATCAGCCATAGAACTGACAATACTGGATAGCTGTTCCTTTTCTTGTCTTAGTGCATTTAAATGGAACTTTAACTGTCTTCCCATACGATTAAAGGCTAGCGCTAACTCTCCTATTTCATCATGCGTCAAAATAGGAACTTTTGTGTTAAATTCCCCTCTGGCCAAATCGAAAGCAGCCTCTCTCATTTTAATAAGTGGAGAGGTAATCCTCGTGGACAAGAAAAATGCAAAAATAGTTGTTAACACAATCGCAATTCCAGCTGCGAGAAAAATAATTTTAGTTGTTTCTGCTTTCGTTTTGTCAATAACATTTAATGATTGATAGACATAAATAGCTCCATCTTGGTGCTTCATTGGCACTCCAACAATCATCGCTTCTCGTTCGCTGCCTGGTAACCTCATTTGTTTTTGAACTTGAACATTATTGGTGAGCACAGATGAAAGCCCCTCTTGCTCCAACCAATCTATTTTCAACTTGGATAATTGCTCATCTTCACTGTCAGAAACCCATAAGTCCCCATTGCCAGAAACAATCGCTACTCGACTAGCTGGGTCTTTTACGCTCTCGGTTGTTTCTTCAATTAGTTTTTTTTCGTCATGTGCATCAGCATGTGTATTAACGAGCATCGATACTTTTTCAGCAGTTTGTAACATATCCTGCTCCGCTTCCTGAATATGGAAATCTTCAAAAAACTGTAAAAGCAAAATAGTTAAAATAAATAACACGAAAGAAACTAGCAATAGAATGGTTATTGCTAGTTTACCAACTACACTTCGCCAAAACATCAGTCTTCATCCACCTCAAACTTATAACCAACACCCCATACCGTCACAATCATTTTTGCTGCTTCCTGAGATACTTGGTTCAATTTTTCACGAAGTCTTTTAACATGGGTGTCAACTGTCCGTAAATCTCCAAAAAATTCGTATTGCCATACTTCTTTTAATAAATGCTCACGATTAAATACTTTATCCGGAGATTTAGCTAAAAAGCATAATAACTCATATTCCTTTGGTGTTAAGCTCACTTCTTCCCCATCAGCAGTTACACGATGTGCGTCATGATCAATGGTTAAGTGAGGAAAAACCAACACATTTTTCGCTGTCGTATCCGTTTCCTGAAATGTAGCACTGGATACGCGACGAAGTAAAGCCTTTACACGCAAAACGACCTCTCGAGGACTAAAAGGCTTCACAATATAATCATCGGCTCCGATTTCAAAGCCTTGTACACGGTTAGCTTCTTCGCCTTTTGCTGTTAGCATAATAACCGGCGTATCTTTTTCTTTTCGCAGTTCTTGGCAAACCTCCACACCATCCATCTCCGGCATCATGATGTCCAGTAGAATCACATCGTAGTGATTTTCCAAGGCAAGTGTTAATGCTTCTCTTCCATTTTCAGCTTCTTCAACGAGAAAACCATCTCGTTCCATATACATACGTATTAGTCTGCGAATTCTTTCTTCATCGTCCACCACTAATACTTTTGACTCTTTATCCATATTCGTTCCCCCTTGTAACCTAACCTGCCTATTAAGAGTATAAACTAAGTTTTATAAAATGTATAAAGAAAACTTAGATATTGAAAGGATAGACCATTTACAATTTGTCTAGCATAGATGTCACTACTCC
The DNA here is from genome assembly GCF_018075365.1 of Virgibacillus pantothenticus. Classification (GTDB taxonomy): domain Bacteria; phylum Bacillota; class Bacilli; order Bacillales; family Amphibacillaceae; genus Virgibacillus; species Virgibacillus pantothenticus. The sequence goes on along the minus strand of NZ_CP073011.1, from coordinate 1,789,115 downwards.
ATTAAAAAACCTTTTCCCGCATAAAGTGAATCTTCCATCAGTGGGATTTTCATTCTTCTTCCCCAGCTTGTTAGTACCGTAATGGCATGACCTAAAGGCCTCTCATACGAAATAAGGCATTTAGGTGCTGTTATCTCCCCCTTAGACTTGCTGCTGTACGGATATTTAACTCCTGAAGCGGGGGTCTTACAGCACGTTATATACAGGATAAAAGAAAAGACACCACTATAAACTATAATGATGCCTTGCGATTTTCAAAGACTAAGCATATGAGTGTAAACCTGCCAATACAAGGTTTACAACAATTAAATTAAACATGATTATCGCAAAACCTATAGCAGCAAGCCAGGCAGATTTTTCTCCGTGCCACCCTCTCGAAAGGCGTAAATGTAAGAAGGCTGCATAGAAAAACCATGTAATCAAAGCCCATACTTCTTTCGGGTCCCAGCCCCAAAATCTTCCCCAAGCTTCTTCTGCCCAAATAGAGGCAAAAATAAGACCACCTAACGTAAATAAAGGAAAACCGATCGCTACAGAGCGATATGTAATTTCATCCAACAAATCTGGTCTTGTTTTCTGAAGCAATGGCTGAATCGTAGCACCAAGTCTTTTTCGAAATACAAGTCTTAATAGGAGGTAAAGACCTGTTCCAAAAATGATCGACCATAGTAATGTATTAAATTTTCGTCCTGCATCTGCACCATGCATCCATTCAGGTATTTCAAACCATGGTTGCATTACATCTTCCGTTAATAACGTTCCGTCCGTTGGCGCAGCAATTGGCGGCATGTGATATTCCGTTTCTACTATTCCTTCTCTGGCATTATTAGGATACTCAAACACGGCTTGATAATTCATGACATTAAATAGCGTTGTTGCTAGAATAAATCCGACAAAGAGAATTAATGAATACAATGTAATCTCCAGCCAAGTAGTCCGTTTGGTCGTTTTTGTTTGGTCAATTTGGCGAATTAAATAAATTAATCCTGCCACAAAGCTAATGGTTAAAATTCCTTGCGATAAAGATACGGTAGTAACATGAATGTATAACCAGTGACTTTGCAGTGATGGAACTAAAGGAGCTACTTCCGTTGGAAACATGCTGGCATACGCAATAATAATTAAGGCAACTGGTAATGCAAAAAGACCTAATATGGTCACTTTATAAATAAAATACAAGATAATAAATCCTAGTACCGTTGCCATTCCAAAGAAAGTCATATATTCAAACAAATTACTGACAGGAGCATGCCCACTTCCCATCCACCTGGTAATAAAATACCCTAATTGGGTGATAAAACCGATGATGGTTAACGTAATTCCTATTTTAGCAGCTTTCCCATCAGACTTTCTCTTACTTCCAATTGTAAACGAAAAAAATAAAGTTGCAACTAAGTAAAGTAAAAATGCAGTATATAAAAGCGTACTACTTAATTCGATTAAGTTATTCATGAAACCCCTCCTAATGAACTGAAACTTCAATCAGTGGGAGTTCTTTCTCCCCCACTGATTGAGCCAAAATCGCAGACGTCACGTTATCGCGCCTCCTACGACCTACAACATACACGCCAAAACGGGCATCTGCATGCCGTTCTTTCCTACTTCGCCCTCTTTGTTCTACTTCAGGCTCCCTCAAATAGGAGTCTCTCTACTGTCCCTTACATGCGGATATGCCACAACTATCTATTTATCCAATTCTTGCTGATCCGTTACCATCTGAATATTTGTCCCGTCAATCATTTTTTCAATATCACGTTTAACACCATGCCAGTTTTTATTCGTATGGGCAGCTAACAAAATCCCACCGTCTTGAGGGCGGATCCAGATTCTGCGATGGTGCCAGTACATCCCCTGAATAACACCAATCATAAAGATGATAGCGCCGACAATAAAGTATGGCAGTGAATAATCCCGACGCACACTTAATCCACTAACATCACGCATCTCAAAGTTTGTAATACCTACTTTATAATCGTTTTCGCCAGTCGCGTCGATATTCTTGCCAATCCCTAAAAAGCTAATTTCTGGTTCACTTCCATCAGGTGGGTAAACCATCATCACAAACGCTGGATTTCTTGGATAATCCGTCTCTGAAGCTGGTTCCCCCTTATCATCCAAGTAATAATCAGGATAATAGTTATTAATTTCTACTTTAAATCCACTTTCTAACTCATATTCGGACTTAGGTGAAGTAAAATCAATTGTAAATTCCCCCAGTGATTGTTCATCGGCATCATCGGTTTCATGAATTTTAAATGACATACTGGAAAATTCATTTTGCTGATAACCTCGCTGATAAACTACATAATTGTCAAATTTAATTGGTTCGTTTAACCGAATACTCCCTTCCTCTATCTTTTTCAACTCAGGTTCGGCACCAGTCACTTCAGGTTCCATTGCTTTATAAATAACAGCATTTGTTTGATAATTGCTAGCTACTGGTACCCCTTCCTTCGCTAAGGCATCTTTAAATTTTTCATCTTCAGGATCATAATTTTCTAAAATAAAATCTTTATTCTCAATGTAATACTGCTGATTCGTTCCAGGGAGAACTTGCTTCTCTCCTTCACGTATCCAGACGTACTCCTCCATGTAAAAAACAGAGGTTTGTCTTAAAAGGGCGGCAAGCAAAATAATAATTAATCCAATATGATTGACATATGGCCCCCACCTTGAAAATCTGCCCTTTTCAGCAAGGATATGCCCATCTTCTTCGGTTATATTATATCTTTGCTTCTCTAATCTTTGTTTTACAGTTTCCATATCTTCGTCACTAACATGCTCTGTTTTACTAAACAATCTTTGCCTTTGCAAAAAGGTTGCATGTCGTTTTGCTTTTTGCTTGCGTAACGCGCGAAATAAGGGAACGAAGCGATCTAGACTGCAAATTACTAGTGATATACCAATTAAAGCAATTAAAATCATATACCACCAAGAACTGTATAAGTTATGAAAACCTAATTGATAGAATATTTGTCCCAAAATTCCGTAACGCTCTTCGTAAAAAATAGCTGGATCTCTGGAAACTGCATCTGCTGGTATGTATTGTTCCTGCGGGAAGATTGATCCAATAGCAGAAGCAATAAGAGCAATGACGATGAGCCAAACCCCTACTTTAACAGAGGAGAAAAAGCTCCAAATCTTATCGACAATCGACTTATTATACGTTTGCGAGCGCCGAGCAGTACCGTCATACCGCATATTTAAAAGCTTCTTCTTATCATTCCCATCAATATGCTGGTTTTCTTCAATTGGTTTCCCACACGATTCACAAAGTACGGTACCTTCTGGGTTCACATGGCCGCATTCACATTTAATTTTCTTCATTTCATACCCCTTCCCATTACAAAAAGACATTTACTGTGGTGATATCTTTTGCAGATAACCATCTAATCGTTCTAAGCTTAATGCTCCATTTACTACCTCCACAATTTTACCTTGCGGATCGATAAATACTGTACTTGGAATAGGGCCAACTTTATACAAATCTCTAACTTGACTATCTCTATCATGAGGGATCGGGAAAGTCAAGTCATACTTATCAATGAAACGGTCTACAACTAGTTCTGTAGAGTCTAGACTAACAGCAACAATTTCTACCCCTTTTTCTTTATATTTAGGATACAATTTTTGCATATAAGGCATCTCTTCTTCACATGGTTTGCACCAAGTTCCCCAGAAGTTAAGCATTACCCCTTTTCCTTCTAGATCACTTAAACGAACCGTTTCCCGATCATTGTATTTATTAATTTGCTCCAGTTGAAAATCAGGAGCATCGTCTCCAACATCATAGATAATCTTATCATCCTGTAGGTTTTGTACGACTGCAAATACAACTGCCCCAACCAATACAAGTAAAATCAATGACCGAAATATAAAGCGATTTCGTTTTTTATTCTTTTTTTTCCTTTTCATTTCTTCTAAACTCATCATGAATCAACTCCCAGAGCCATTATATCATTTTGGAAGAATGGAAATTTTGACTATTATTCAACAATTTCGCTCTGCTAATTGTCGCATTTGTTTTACTTCCTTTGGAGTTAATGGGCGGTATTCTCCCGGTCTTAAACCATCTAATGTCAGTAAGCCGTATTTCTCACGTTTTAATTTCAAAACCGGGTAGCCAAGGGCCTCCATCATTCGACGTACATGCCTGTTCTTTCCTTCTCTTAAAGTTAATTGCAAAATAGTATGATTCTTCTTTTTATCCGTTTCTAGGATGCGATAATGGACTGCTTTTAAAATATCCTGTTCTGAACGAACCCCTTTACGAAGTTGTGCTAACTCTGCTTTTTCCGGAATTCCTTTTATTTTAGCAACATACTCTTTATCTACCTGGTAACGTGGGTGCATAAGTAAATTAGCAAATTCTCCGTCATTGGTTATAACGAGTATACCTGATGTATCATAGTCCAATCTTCCAACTGGGAAGACACGTTCTTCTACTTCGCCAAGCAGATCGGTAATTACTTTTCTTCCTTTATCATCTTTTAAGCTAGTAATAACGCCACGTGGCTTGTACAACAAATAATAAACTGGTGCTTCTTTTTCCAACGGGACACCGTCTACTTCAATGGTATCATCAGGTTTGACTTTGGTCCCTAGGGTTGTAACAACCTTATGGTTTACTTTCACTTTTCCATCTAAAATGAGTTGCTCTGCTTTTCTCCTTGATGTCACGCCACTTTGGGCAATTACTTTTTGTAGTCTCTCATGCGTGTTTGTCATTTTATCACCATTACCTTTATAGTTCAAAATATCGTAAAGCTTCTATCCTAAGCGGTAGCCAGAAAACAATGAATGTAACCGCCACTTTGCTTTGTTGTTTTGCATTGGAATATCAATTATACTATACGGATAAATGACATAGATAACAAATCTTACGCATTTATTCTGTATACGCATGCTTGATTTTCCCCTTTTTAGTCAACGATCACCTACCCATCTTATCAAGTATAAACATGTTGAACAACTAGTACTGTCACAGATAACTATCAATTACCCAAATTCGTTATCATTTATCCCGCATGAAAAGTACCGTTAAAAACCCACCTCAAGAATGAAGGGCGATACTAAAATTCCATATGGGGGAAAATGGAATTTCAATGCCCGATTCGTTAGACAGGTAAGTTCAGTCAGAGAGGTTTATAAGGAACAAAGGCTCGGGGAGCCCGTTTAGCAACGTAGCGAATAGAACGCATACAATAAAAAATGCCCTACATTTCGTAGGACTTTTTAAAGGGAACTACTTTCGCACTCTCATAAAGTCAAAGGGTTATCCAAATAAAAGCGAAACAATTACAATCGAAGCAATAATCCCCATTAGATCTGCCAACAAGCCAACTTTTAGTGCATATCGCATTTTCTTAATTCCAATAGCTCCAAAATATATCGTTAAAATATAGAGCGTAGTGTCAGTACTACCTTGCATGACAGACGCAAGCCTTCCGATGAAGGAATCCGGTCCATATGTATGGATTAACTCCGTTGTCATTCCCAATGCAGCTGTACCGGATATTGGTCTTACTAAAGCAAGCGGGATAATATCAGGCGGAACTCCAATCGTTGTCAAAATAGGACCTAATAAATCAGTAAAGGCCTCTAACGCTCCAGAACTGCGTAATATCGTAATTGCTACAATCATGCCGACTAAAAAAGGAAGCAAAGAAAAGGCCATTTTTACTCCCTCCTTACCTCCTTCCACAAATACCTCATATGCTGGGACTTTTTTTATCGTTGCCGTGACTAAAACAATTAAAATAAAACAAGGAACCAGCCAAGCACTAATCATGGTTACCAGTTCCATTTATGACGCCCCCCATTTACTTCTATGATAAAAAATCCGATCAATAATAATTGCGCTAATTGTTGATATAAGCGTCGCCAGTATGGTTGCACCAACGATTTCAGTAGGTGATGCGGATTGATATTGCATACGGATGGCGATTACTGTCGTTGGAATAATCGTTAAGCTTGAGGTATTTAAAGCTAAAAACGTGATCATCGACCTGGACGCTGTTTCACTGCCACTCAACTGTTTCATCTGCTCCATTGCCTTAATGCCCATTGGAGTTGCTGCGTTTCCCAAACCAAATATGTTTGCCGTTACATTAGAAAGAATATACCCAATAGCTGGATGATCTTTGGGAATTTCCGGAAACAGCTTTATAATAAGTGGACGAAACAGTTTTGCTAAAACAGCTAGAATACCTGCTTTTTCAGCGACTTTCATAATGCCCAGCCAAAATACGAGCACACTAATCAATCCAATCGACAAAGTAACTGCTTCACTTGCACTGGAGAAAATAGCTTCATTAACCTGATCCATTGTTCCATTGAGCATTGCATAAATGATACCAATTGCTGCCATAGATACCCAAATGATATTTACCATAAAACATCAACTCCGGAAATATGCTGAAATAATTGATAAACTTTCTCCATGAAAGGTGTATTATCATCCGACTTTATTTGTTCTTTTAATACATTTGTTTCCGCAATTGGTTTCCCATTTAAATAAAATACATTTTTTCCAATCCTTTTCTCTTTGGTAGAATCTTTTTTAATCAATAATTGACTGGATACATCATCCTTTTCCTGTTGGCTTAAAGGATATTTCACCTCTTTCTCTAAGTATCCTGAATACACTTCATTACTTTCATCTAGACGATAAGAAATGGTTTTTTGCTTCGTCAATGTTTCTAATTCATACTGCTCAAAACCCCATTCAAACATGGCAATATGATCTCGCCAATCATCAGGAGCATCTAACGTAACCGCGATTAATTCCAGATTATCTTTTGCAGCTGTGGAAACTAACGTTCTCCCTGTTTTTTTAGTGTAGCCCGTCTTTCCTCCAGTACAATGGTTATAATATTTAGTTAACAGCTTGTTTTTATTTTGCCATGAATATGTACGATTCTCTGCTAAATAAGATGTAGCACCAGTTATATCTCGAAAAGTAGGATTATCCATGGCGTAACGCATGAGGACAGCCATGTCATATGCGGTTGAATAATGACCTGCTTCATCAAGTCCGTGTGGATTAGCAAAGTGCGTATCGTTCATTCCGAGCCACCTTGCTTTTTCATTCATCAAGTAAACAAAGCCTGCTTCACTTCCTCCCACATGTTCACTTATTGCTACAGCTGCATCATTTCCTGACCGCAACATTAATCCATATACAAGGTCTTCTACCTTCATTTCCTCCCCTTCCTCTAAATAAATGGATGATCCCTCTGTATAGATTGCTTTGCGACTCGCTTTTGCTTTTTCCGCCATTTTACCGGATTCAATCGCAATAATAGCAGTCATTATTTTAGTAATACTGGCAATGTTAGCTTTCGAATAAGCCTGCTTTTCAAATAGCACACGTCCTGTTGTTTGTTCCATCAGAACTGCATTATTAGCAGATACTTGAGGAGTGGCTTGTCCTTTAATCGGAAAAAAAATCATCAACAGGATTGTTGTAAAAATGGCAACTAATACAGATCGCATAACCCTGGTTCCTCCCAATCGTGGTCTCTTTACAATCTATGCATGTCCTATAAAGTTATGCTAAAAACAATTTGCAGACAAAACATGAACGCTCATGACTAATAGCCCTACCTATGCGCCTATCGTAAAACGAAGTTGGTTCCCGTTTTTCGTTTATTTCTCCATCTAATTTCAATTTAGAAAGGCGCAGGAAAATAGGACAGAATGGTTGCTCCTGTCCTTGCCAAGAGGAATTCTTCTATTTTCATGTTTGTTAATATCCGTCCCATCGCAGCTGAGATGCACGCTTGTAGCGATCATTAACATCTTGCCAATTAACCACATTCCACCAATTATCGATATAGGCTTTTTTATCTGTTTTATACTGCAAATAATAAGCATGCTCCCACACGTCCAGGACAAGTAATGGGATGATATCTGCTATTTGAAATAGCTGGTGTTTTTCAAAAGACTGAACTCCCAACATACCGCTTCTTGGATTCCAATAGAGAACAGCCCAACCATCCCCTTCAACTGAATTAGCGGTATTGGTAAATAATGTCTTAAAGCGTTGCCACGATCCAAAGTCATGCTCCATTTTAGTTCGTAATTCTCCGTGAGGCTGTTTACTTGAACGTGGGGTCATATTAAACCAAAAAATAGTGTGTAACTGATGGCCCGATCCATGAAAAGCTTGTTCACGCAACCAATACTTTAAATATTTATCATCTGTATTCTTGCCGTATAATGCTTTCTCCGCTTTGTTTAACCCATCTACGTATGATTGATGGTGCTTGTTATGATGTAAACGCATAATTTCTTCACTTATATAAGGCTCTAAAGCATTATACGCATAAGGTAAAGGCGGTAGCTTTCGCTTACCGTAAGCAATCGGTTGCTTTGAGCTACGATTTTGACTCCATTCATCCAAGAACTGTTCGCCTTCATTTCGTAGTTCCATTAGCTGCTCATATGCAATGGGTTGATTAGAATGAAGTATATTTCTCAACCTATGCTGCCAATTTTCCAACTGCTCGATTACCTGTTCTTGGTTTATCCCTCTCTCTTCCACCAGTTTATTTCTAACCTCATCTCCCCAGTGAATTAATTGTTGGACATATCCGTTTTCAAAATGACTCATGTTATCACCTCTTTGTAGCATATGCCCAGGTACCCAGTATGTGATTGTAGAGATAAATTTACTGCGCTAATTATTTGGCTGCACTTTATTCCAGGAATTTGAAGACAATGAACAATGGTGCGGGGCGCCCGTTTAGCATCGTAGCGAATGGAATGAATCAACGGAAATAAGGTGAAATAAAGGAATCATGCCTCAAAACAGGGGTATGCGACGTCGGTCTTCCTCTTAGCGACGCACCGATGAGGCCTTATCGTAGGGCGCATTTCTAAAGTCGTATAGTTGCTGGGCTCATGCGCCGAACGTGACGATTCGGTTATTTCGTTATCCACAAGCACCTAATTTTATCGTTTCCTATAAATTAAAAAAGCTGGCTATTTTACAGCCAACTCGTTTATAAAGGGTCTTCACTTAACTGCTCGTTAAAGCGTTCAAAAAATAAATCTGCTTCAGATTCCAATTCCTCATCATTTGTATCTGGTAAAGGAGGTAAGTCATCCAAAGATGTTAAGCCAAAATAAGTTAAAAACTCTTTTGATGTAGCAAAAAGAATCGGTTTTCCAACAGTATCTTTCCTCCCTACCTCTTCAATCAGAAGTCGAGATAAAAGTGTTTGTACAGGACGGTCGCTTTTCACCCCGCGAATTTCTTCAATTTCTGTACGTGTAATCGGTTGGTTATAAGCGATAATAGCAAGTGTCTCTAACGCTGCCTGAGACATTCTCGTTGCCTGAGGCGTTTCCAATAATTTTTTGTAATATGAACTATGCTCTGGTCTAGTAGTCAAATGAAATACTTCGTGTGCCTGCATGATTCGAATACCCCGGTCTGTATTTTCATATTCCTGCTTCAGTTCATCCAAGACAAGTTCCACGGTTGCTTCTGTCACTTCCAAAACATCCGATAATTGTTTCACTGTTATCCCTTCATTGCCAGAGGCAAATAGCAGACCTTCCACAATTGCTTTTAATTTATTTATTTCCACCTTTATTCCCCCATGCTAAACACGTATAATTCTGTTAATTGTTTTTCTTGTTTACAATAAACTTGATTTTTTTTCATTAACTCTAATAATGCGATAAATGTTACTACGATATGTGAGCGTGACGGCACTGCAAATAAGTGATCAAACAAAATTCCTTCTTTAGCTAATTTTACCTTCTGCAGTACTTCATCCATCCTTTGTTCAATCGGGATTTCAGACCTTTCAATTTTTGTTTCTAAAGGTGCATCCCATTTCTTACGTTCAAACATTTTACGTAATGCTGCTAACATGTCATAAATAGATGTCTCTCCTTGCAGCACCTGTGGGGGTGGAGTAATACTTTCATCAAATGACACGGGTTCTCTTGTATAAATTTGATTTGCTTCTTTTTCTATCAACTTTAATTGCATAGCGGCTTCTTTGTATTTTCGATACTCAATTAAGCGTTGCATGAGATCTTCTCGAGGATCCTCTATATATTCCTCTGTTTCTTCATTTAATTCAGGTTTTGGTAACAGCATTTGACTTTTTATTTCTACTAAGGTAGCTGCCATAACTAAGTATTCACTAGCGATATTCAACTCTAGCCGTTTCATTGTGTGAATGTAATGCATATACTGCTCCGTAATTTGCGCTACCGGTATATCGTAAATATCAATTTCATATTGATTAATTAAATGGAGTAATAAATCAAGCGGGCCTTCAAAGGCGTCCAACTTCACCTGATAAGCTTGCAATTTATTTCCTCCTTTCCTCAATTTTATCGTATTAATTACAAACGCCTATACACGATTTTAACTTCTAACATACGTTAGTACTGTAAGATAAATGTTAAATAACTCAACAACATTTAGGCTAAGAAGAAAAAGGAGGTATATCATTATGAGTGGTGGATATGGTTACGGTGGTGGATTCGCGTTAATCGTTGTATTATTCATTCTATTGATTATTGTTGGTGCTGCATGGCTCTAAAATAAAGAAGCTTCTTACATGGTTAAGCAGCACACGAAAATAAAAGCCGGCCTCTCCAGGCTGGCTTTTTATTCATCGTCGCTTTCGGATTCAGTTGATTCATCACACTTTTGATAAAACTCCTGAATTTCTTTCGTCGTAGAGACAGAATAGTTATTTCGATAAAGCTTATCGATTTCACTAACCATCTTCCTTCCGATGCCTAAATTACGATGTGATGGATTTACGGACACATGCTGAATAATAGCATCAGTTTCATTTTCAATCCGGATCCCAATCGCCCCTAGAACATCATCTTCTTCCTTCCATAAATACAAATGCCAATCAGAATTGGTTTCATATTCTTTAATCGTTTGCTGTAATTTTTTAACATCCTTTTCTTCAGGCATAAAAGAAAGCAAACCCATGGCTATTTTTTCTAAATTTTTCTTAAAGCGAATTAACATAAATACCCCTCATTAACAAAATAGCTTATCGACATACTTTAGACAAACAAGCTATTGGTTTTAAGCGGACAACATGATAACTGTATATGAAATAAGATTCAACAATGCAAGCTCATAATTATATTTGCATGTTTCCTTTGTTTTGTCAAATATGTAGTCGAGATGGATCTTATACAAACTTTATCAAAACCAAGCAAAATCACTCATTTTTTAATGTTGCTATTTAGCAGAAGTTGTAAAATGATTCGTCCATCTGTCTGTTTTTCATTCCACTGAAAAGGAATCAAATTAACGACCGCAATCCAAAGATTGAACCACATAAACAGGTGAATGAAAAAGGAAGAGGCAATCTGACTAATTCCCCAAAACATAATAGCTATTAGACTACTGAACAAAGGTCCAGCAGCAGTTATAAGAAGCTTTTCCCGTCTGGTATAGTCAGGTTGACGAACACTAGTAGCCATACCTCCTGCAAAAAATAAGGGGGCAATGGTAAAGTGAAATCTACCCACGTTTATTATTTTTTTCACAGTCCCTGCGCCAATAGATATATAGACCTTTTCTGCTCGAAAAAACCATGCAGCTACAGCATGCCCAAATTCATGGCATAATATACTTATCGGAGCGACAAAAACTATGAGGTAAAACAGCAGAAAAGCATGCATCATTTCCACCTCAGCATAAAGTAAAGCTTCATTCAGTTGGGGGCCATCCCCTGCGGTTTGAAGTAGAAAAAAGACTATAACCGCAGGCTTCCTTGAAAAAGTAAACATTCGTTTTCTGCGTGACAAGCACTCTGCGATCGACTTCTTGTCGACCCGAACGAATCGGGAATGCAGGCGCCGTTACCTTCCGTTTGAAATATTGTACCACCCATAAAACTCTTAAAGCAAAAACCTTACATTAGAATACATAGTTAGGCAGTATAAACCTTGACTTCCTTCATGACGTCTCCATTTTTCATCGACGTTGCAAACTCCATTCCCGTAGTTACTTGACCAAATACGGTATGAACACCATTTAAATGAGGTTGTGGTTCATGTACAATGAAAAATTGGCAACTTCCTGTATCTTTTCCAGCATGAGCCATAGACAAGGAACCTTCTTGATGTTTATGCGGATTTCCTTCTGTTTCACATTTAATCGTATATCCTGCTGATCCTGTTCCGTTACCAACTGGACAGCCCCCCTGACTGACAAATCCCGGGATGACGCGGTGAAAAGTTAACCCATTATAAAAGCCTTCATTAGCTAGCTTTTCAAAATTTGCAACCGTGTTTGGAGCAGCATCCTCATATAAATCAAATTCAATTCTATTATCGTTTTCCATTAGAATATATCCTTTTTTTGCCATTCTATAAATCTCCTTTGCTAACTGGACTAAGGTCCATTTTATCATTTAATGCTAAGCGTGCAAAGTAATTACCATGTGTTGAGTCTGTCAGGTATTTAAGAAAACTACTCTCGATTTTGTGCTTTGCTTGCTTTTAGCGGCATAGACAAAAGAATTTTTTATTAAACCCGTCTATAAAAAAGATTACGGATGGATACATACAACCACCGACATATACTTCGCGCACTTTAATCAGAAGTGAAGGAGGCCTTTCATCCCCCCGGCTATTGTTAGGTATCCGCTAGCCCCTAACTTATTCCTTTCAAAGATGAGAGCCTTCTTCTTAATCACTTAAAATTGTGAATTTGCTGTCTATCTTCTCGCAAGCAGTTTACTCATTCCCAAGGAACTATTCATAACTTAAATCGTGACGGATGATATCTTGATAGGTTTCTCGCTGGACGACAAGCTTATCTTCGCCATTTTCTACAAACACAACTGCTGGCTTGGCAAAACGATTGTAATGATTCGCCATCGAATATCCATACGCGCCCGTTGAAAAAACAGCTAAAATATCATTCTGCGAAACATGTGGTAATGGAAGATCCCAAATAAGCATGTCGCCTGATTCACAACATTTACCGGCAATCGATACGTTTGTTTCTGTTGGTGCAGCTGCCTTATTAGCGAGCACAGCTTCATACTTTGCCTGATACAGTGCTGGACGTAAATTATCTGTCATACCTCCATCAACCGCTACATAATTACGGATTCCTGGAATTTCTTTCATTGCACCTACTGTATACAAAGTAATTCCAGCATTACCAGCGATTGCTCTTCCTGGTTCTAACCAGATTTCCGGCATTGGAATAGCTAATGCTTCTACTTGCTTTTGTACCTCGTTAACTAACTCTTCTACAAATGGGGCATAGGAAATAGGCGCATCATCTTTCGTGTAGCGAATTCCATAACCTCCACCTAAATTTAACACATTCGGTGTATAACCATGCCTCTCCTTCCATGTACGTAATTCCTGAAACAAAACACTTGTAGCGAGTATAAAACGATCTGTTTCAAAAATTTGCGAGCCGATATGGCAATGAAGGCCCTGAAAGCGAATATATGGATCATTATGCATTTGTAAAAACGCGGTTTCTGCTTGTCCGTTTTGTAAGTTGAATCCGAACTTGGAATCTTCATTCCCAGTCATAATATAGTGGTGTGTTTTTGATTCAATCCCTGGTGTAACGCGCATTAAAACATCCATCTGTTTATCATACGTTTTCAATAAGCTGCGAATATGTTTAATTTCTTGAAAATTATCTACCACAATACACCCAATATTATGTTCTATCGCCATCCTTAGTTCAGCAATGCTTTTATTATTCCCATGAAAATGTATCTTTTCAGTTGGGTATCCAGCATGTAAAGCTGTATATAACTCTCCTTCAGACACAACATCCAAATACATGCCCTCTTGTTTTATAACTTGAACCATGGCGATGGATGAAAAAGCTTTACTTGCATACGCAACTTTTGCAGTTACGCCCATATTTTGAAATGTGTTTACAAACGCCCGACAATTGTCGCGAATCATTTGGACATCATAAACATACAAAGGAGTACCATATTTTTTCGCAAGCGTAACACTGTCTAAACCGCCTATTTCTAAATGACCTTGTTCATTTACAGTAAATGGATGGTTATCAATTATCATAGCTTTCAACGACCTCCGTAATCCCTTCAACGCAAGTTATAATTAAAAACTTTACCACACCAATGTATAAAAGAAAAGAGACTTGTGAAAAAAGTCGACCTCTTAGCAAAATATTGGTGTGGATATTTGCACAAAAATTATTTTTCAGGCTGACGATAATTATTTTTTGGATGAACAATGCTTGGTCTACTGTTCGTATATGGAACAGGGATTCGAACAAGCGTATGCAGCATTGCACGGGGATTAAATGGAATAAATGGCCATAAATAAGGTGTTCTTAGAGATTTAAGATGAATTAGGAACAGGATATGGACTAAGAACATACTAACAAAACCAATTAAACCAAATAAACCGGTAATTATCACAAATATAATATTGACTATTTTATTGGACACGCTCAATTCATAACTCGGCGTTACATAACCCCCAATCGCGCTGACAGATACGTACAATATAACTTCAGGACTAAACATTCCAACATCAATGGCAATTTGACCGATTAAAACAGCGGCAATCAACCCCATTGCCGTTGACAAAGGGGTTGGCGTATGAATAGCAGCCATACGAAGGAACTCAATACCAATAACCCCCATAATTATTTGAATCGGAATAGAAATATTCCCTTCTTCATTTGGACCAATAAAGGCAAGTTGTTTTGGCAATAAATCTGGCTCCATCACAAATAATAGCCATAATGGCAGTAAATACATGGAAGCAAAAACTGCCATTATACGAATCCAACGAATAAATGTCCCAATTGCAGGTGTTTGGCGATATTCTTCTGCATGCTGTAAATGGTGAAAAAACGTAGTTGGTAAAATAATCACACTCGGAGATGTATCGACTATAATTAAAACATGCCCTTCTAATAAATGGTTTGCAGCAACATCTGGTCGTTCCGTATAACGTACAAGTGGATATGGGTCCCACTTTCGATTAATAATAAATTCATCAATCGTTTTATCTGCCATCGAAATACCATCTACTTCAATTGCTTGAATCCGGTCTTTAATCAATTGAATAAGTCCTTCATCAGCGACATCATCAATATAACTTAGACAAACATCTGTTTTTGATCGTTCCCCTACTTTTAGCATTTCATTGCGTAATCTCGGGTCTCGAATTCTTCTTCTAGTTAATGCTGTATTTTCAATAATATTTTCCGTATAGCCATCTCTAGAACCGCGGACTACTCGTTCAATATCTGGTTCTTCGGGCGTTCTTCCGGGATAATTTCGTACATCTATCACAAAAGCAAATCGTTCTCCATCTATAAAAAGAACGATTAACCCGGATAACATTTGATCTATAGCTTCATCCATTGTTTTAACTTGTTCAACTTGTTGATGAATGAGACGGTTTTCAACGATTTCTGGAAGTTTTCTACCATTTGATTCATGATCATTCAAATTTACAAGTTCTTTCAATAAATCTTGAATAACAATTGAATCACATAACCCAGTCACATAATAAATGTGAATATCACGCTTTAATAATACAAGCTTGCGAAATCCTAAGTCAAAGGACACACCTATTCCCAATCTGGTTTTCATATAGTTTTCTGTATGTTTTAACTTGGGATTCACAGGGATCTTTTGATCATGTTGTGTCATATGTATGCCCCCTTTATATTTTACGTAAAAATAAAATTTAAGCCTAAAAGTAGTTTTTGTTGGTTATCGTAGGCTTTTTTGCTTATTGCTTTACAAAATATAACCACTGAAATAAAGAACCAGCTATTTTACCAAACACAATCGCCATTAGCAGCCAGAGTAGATATTTTTCAATTCCTATCCGTTTGTATAATATCGGAAATACATTTAACACCTCTGCTAATGCAGCTGCCAGCATCCCGTTAAAAACCCCTTGGAGTAATCCCCATACAGCTATAACAATGAAAGAATTCCCCCACGTAATCGAAGTAAATGATAAATAGGTTCCAAACAAACTACCTAAAAGGATGCACGCTGTGTAAATAGGTAAGAACATTTCCGTTTTACTTAATTGAATTAGCCGAGGTACGATTCCTAAAATAGTAATAAACGCTACATAACCAGCCCCAACAGCAAGTCCTGCACTAAATCCAATTAAGGCTTCAAGAAGGTGTATGAGGAGGATCGACATCGTTGCATGCATTTTCATAATGAATGACGTAGTTATCCAAATCTTGCTGATAATTGTAGATCTCTACTTCTAAAGGACTCGGTTCTTCGTTAAAGCGTTTATTAAACCAGTGATTAAAAAAAAGCAACATACCTATCCCTAAACCAAAAGAATACGGAATTTGCAGCCATAAAGGGTATTCCTCCTGTTCTCCTGTCAACAAATAATGAATTTTTTGATGCACTTCCTGCATACTTACATCATAATGAAAGTTCATAATCGTCATAGCTGTTCCGACAAAGATTAACACCCAAACTCCTAAAGCAATGAAAACAGAAGGAGATTTTCGTTGCTTCTGGATCCGAACAATCGTTTGATTCGGACCAACTAATTGGAATTCTAAATCTGGAAAATCACGATTCAAGTAGTCAATAACTAAAAAGCTGTCGATCACGACAATGTTTTTATCTTTCTTACCTAAACGGTATATTGGTATATCTTCAAGCTGACTTTTTTTTGCATCATTTGTAGAAATAACAGCAATATCCTTTAGCCGTAATACTTGATACCTAGTTAGTTCCATATTTTTTTTCATACGCAAATAAACCTGATGGTTCGGCATCCTTCTCCCTCCAACTGCTAGTGAACTTGTATCATTTAGTATTTACTAAAACAGTGAAATTTACACGGTTTATTTATGTAGAGGTTGGATTAGCAAAGAACTATACCGATTATCACAAAAATAATCCCGTATACCTCATTGGGTAAACGGGATCTTGTAACAGCCAGTTTCAGTTCGAACAAAGAAATCTAGGCATCAATATAAAGCTTCATTTCTTCCAGAATTTTTTTCTCCAATCGAGAGACTTGAACTTGCGAAATACCAAGACGTTTTGCTACTTCGGATTGCGTTTGGTCTTTGTAGTAGCGCAAGTAAACAATTAGCCTTTCTCTTTCACTGAGACCACGAATTGCTTCTTGTAAAGTGATTCGTTCAAACCATTTTGAGTCTTCGTCCGATATTTGATCTAATAACGTAATTGGGTCACCATCATTCTCAAATACGGTTTCATGAATCGACTGAGGAGATTTACTTGCTTCTTGAGCATGAACAACTTCCTCTGGTGAAATGTCCAATGCTTCTGATATTTCATTTACTGTTGGTGATCTACCGAATTTCTTTGTTAATTCATCTTTTTTCTTTCGAATACGATTACCTGTTTCTTTCAGTGATCGACTTACCTTCACAGTCCCATCATCCCGAATAAAGCGTTGGATTTCACCAATAATCATCGGAACAGCATAGGTAGAAAAACGCACATCATAAGATAGATCAAATTTATCAATGGACTTAATGAGGCCTATACTTCCAATTTGGAACAAATCATCAGGGTCATATCCTCTATTAATAAATCGCTGTACAACAGACCAAACGAGGCGCATATTTTTTTCCACTAACATATCTCTTGCTGCTTTATCACCATGTTGACTTTTTTCTATTAGTGTCTTTACCTCTTCATCTGTTAGCGCTTCGCTTCTATTATCCCCTTGCACATTAACCTTCATCGGCAAAACCCTTCACGATGAGCACACCGTTTTCGCGTTTGTCAATTGTTTCGTCATGTGTACAGTCGTTCCCTGACCAGGGTTAGATATAACCTCCACCGTGTCCATAAAATTTTCGATGATTGTAAATCCCATGCCAGACCTTTCTAACTCAGGTTTGGAAGTATATAACGGTTGCCGGGCTTCATCAATATCCTCGATCCCCGTGCCGTTATCTTTAATGGTTAATTCAACCTCTCCATCCATTATTGCACAAGTTATCGTTACTTCATGATACGGTTCATTATTATAAGCATGAATAATACAGTTGGTTACGGCTTCTGATACAACTGTTTTGATTTCTGTAAGCTCATCCATTGTCGGATCTAGCTTACTTACAAAAGCAGCTACTGTTACTCTGGCAAAAGATTCATTTTCACTAACACTTGAAAAGGTAACTGTCATTTCATTTTTCACGATGCCACCCCCAATGTTTCTAAAGCAAATTGTTCATTCTCCTCTAAGCGAACAATCTTAAATAACCCTGACATTTCAAATAACCGTCTGATAGGTGGAGATATGGAGCAAACTACCATCTCCCCACCTAACTGCAATACTTCTTTATACCTCCCTAGTACAACTCCGAGACCAGAACTATCCATAAAATCCATGGCTTCCAGATTTAATACAACATGTTTGACATCATGTTCATACATCACTTTTTTCCATTCCATACGCAGTTGTTCTGCTTCGTGATGATCTAATTCTCCGGCAAGCCGGACGACTAATACATTCTCCTTTACAGCAAATGTTGAATGAAGTCCCATTGCCATTTCTCCTCCTTATTTCTTAACTGCCGATACTTTTATTAATTCGAGCATCTAGACTATAAATCCTGCTAGTTGACAAAAGAAGAAGTAGTTCCCCTAAAAAAGAACTAATTAATCATTTTTCGCCAATTTTTGCCATGTTCGCTTCCAAAGCGTACCATACGAAGCATTATCAATCGATTCTTTAACGGTCAGATCACTTCTGGATAGTATATTTTCCCCATCCTTTACAATTAGCTCCCCTACGGTCTCCCCTTTTTGCACGGGAAGCTGCATATCTTCTTTCATGGCAATCTCTGTCGTTACATTTTCCATCGAGTCTCCTCGCTTAAATAATGTGCTGATCGATTCTGAAGCTACTACATCTGTTTGTTTATTTTCAGCCTTAGTTAGTTTTAACTCCGTGATTTTATCCCCTTTATCAAATAACTTTTTCGTCTGAAAATGATTGAAGGCATAGTCAAGCATTTGGGAAACTTGTTCATTTCTTTCTTTAGAAGAGCTAGAACCCATTACTACTGCAATAACACGCATATCTTCTTTTTCCGCAGTTGCGGTTAAACAGTATTTTGCATCACTTGTGTAACCTGTTTTAAGACCATCAACGCCAGAATAAAATTTAACTAATCGATTTGTATTAACGAGCCAAAATTCATTCTCTTGTCCTTTGCGTAAATAATCCTCATAAATGGAGGTATAGCTGGTAATATCCTCGTACTTCAATAACTCTTTTGACATCACAGCCATATCATAAGCTGTGCTGTAATGATCATCAGCAGGAAGTCCTGTTACATTTTGAAATTTGGTATTCTTTAGTTGTAATTCTTTTACTTTCTCGTTCATTTTTTGTACAAAAGCCCCTTCGCTTCCGGCTACGCGTTCTGCCAAAGCAACACTTGCATCATTTCCCGAAGCGATTGCAATTCCTTTTAATAGATCATCCACAGTCATTTCTTCTCCTGCTTCCAAGAAGATTTGTGATCCGCCCATGGAAGCCGCATGTTCACTAACTCTCACTTTTTCATCCAGTTTTAACTTCCCTTCATCCAAAGCTTCCATGATTAATAACAAAGTCATAATTTTTGTCATGCTTGCTGGTGATAGTTTTTCATGTTCATTTTTATTAAATAGTACTTTTCCCGTGTCACGCTCCATCAAAAGAGCCGATTTTGCATCGTTCGCTAGATTTTGATCTTTCGTACTTTTCTTTTCTTCTGCACTTGCAAAAGTCATTGTATTCATAGTTATTATACATACGATGCTAATGATCCATAGAGCCTTTTTCATTCTTTTCCCTCCAATATTTCTATGTAGCTTGTTCAAATACTGCTTTGGATGTTTTAAAAGTAAAAACATACTCCTAGTTTTATTTCAGACGACATACATATAGGTTCGCCAATTTTTTCATTTTTTATACCAATCTTATAATTCATTTATCGTGAATGTAAGGTTCGGCACAACTCCACTTCAAGAAATGAAAGTAAAACAAAGAAACTTGGGAGATTACGGCAGCTAAATTCTTATTCTTGCCTGTAAACTGTCGATTGCAGAAGGTGCGACACCAAGTAAAAATTCTTCTTTTTTAAATGGTGAACAAAGGCTCGGGGCGCCCGTTTAGCAACGTAGCGAATGGAACGGAATCAACTAAAGATTTAGGAATCACGCCACTAAAACTGGGGTATGCCGACGTGGGCGGCAAGCCCGTTTTTAGTCGGCCTTCCCCTTAGCGACAAACCGATGATGACTTTTTTCGTAGGGCGCATTTCTTAAGTCGCATAGTTGCTTAGCTCATGCGCCGGATGTGACTAGTCGGTTATTTCGTTATCCCCAAGCACATCAATTTATAGGTTCCTATACAACAAGGAAAACTACGTTAGCGACGTATTACACACAGAAATAGTGTTATTTTTTTCGGAAAGAGGAACTTTATATTTTATTAGTAGAGGACATAAACAAGGTTATACTAAATGAAGTTTCACTGTATAAAAGTATCCTGTTGCATAAATTAGATACTAAAAAAACTTATTTTGGTCACTTGAAAAAATAGCCGCAAACGGAATATAGAATGCTTTGTATAAAAAAAGCCATCCTGTTCGATGCAAATATATAAAGGTGTACCTGTCCTACTTCGTAAAAAAAAGACCCTTCAATGCGTAAAATGTACCCTATAGGGTAGACGCTCTAAAAAAGCCTACCTATAGGGTACAATTCACAGTTGTCAAGGGTCTTTAATTATTTTATTATTCTGTTACCATACCATGAATTAATGTTGGAGCTTCTATTTCACCTGCTGAAATTGAAATACTACGATAAAGCTTGTCTTTCACTTCGTCAACGTCTTCTGAATTTGTGTGAATCGTAAGTAAGGATTCTCCTTCTTTTACTTCGTCCCCAATCTTCTTATGCAGAACAATACCAACGGCTAAGTCAATGACTGCATCCTTTGTTGCTCTTCCAGCACCTAGCATCATTGCTGCTGTTCCAATGTCATCAGCTATGATTTCGGCGACTTTTCCAGAAGATTTAGCTGGCAACTCGATTTGATATGTTGCTTGTGGGAGAGATTCTGGTTGATCGACAACAGAGGCATCGCCACCTTGTGAGTTTAGGAAAATTTTAAACTGCTGTAATGCCTTACCATTATGGAGATTTTCCTCTAATTTTGCTCGAGCTTCTTTAATTGTTGCGGCCTGCTTTGCCAACACAACCATTTGACTTCCTAATGTCAAACAAAGCTCCGTTAGATCTTCAGGACCATTCCCTTGCAATGTTTCAATTGCTTCTTTTACTTCTAATGCATTTCCAATTGCATTACCTAGTGGCTGACTCATATCTGAAATAACCGCCATCGTATTTCTGCCTACTTTGTTTCCAATGGTGACCATAGCAGTAGCGAGTTCCTTTGCATCGTCCAAATCTTTCATAAATGCACCAGCGCCTGTCTTTACATCGAGCACAATAGCATCAGCGCCTGAGGCAATTTTTTTACTCATAATAGAACTAGCGATTAAAGGAATGGAGTTAACGGTTGCTGTTACATCTCTTAAACCATAGATTTTCTTATCTGCTGGAGTAAGGTTTCCTGATTGACCAACTACCGCTACTTTATTTTTGTTTACTAATTCAATAAATTCATCATTTGATATTTCCACATGAAAGCCTGGTACAGATTCCAGTTTATCAATGGTACCACCTGTATGACCTAAGCCTCTACCACTCATTTTTGCTACAGGCACACCTACAGAAGCGACTAACGGTGCAAGAATTAAGGTTGTTGTATCCCCAACTCCACCAGTGGAATGCTTATCTACTTTTATTCCATCAATCGCTGATAAATCAATCTGATCGCCTGATTCTACCATTGCCTGAGTCAACTCTGCTCGTTCCTGATCATTCATATCCTGAAAATAAATCGCCATTAATAGTGCGCTAACTTGATAATCAGGAATTTCCCCATTTGTATAGCCTTGAATAAAAAATTGAATTTCCTCTTTTGTGAGTGCTTGGTTATCTCGTTTCTTCTCAATAATGTCATACATACGCATGTTTATCACCCTTACCTTTCAGGAATAGTTTGGATAACTTTCTTGACGAATTGCAGAAAAGATGCTTTCACTTGTTCAGTTGTTTCAATTACTTCATCATGCGTTAATGGCTGATCGAGAATTCCAGCAGCCATATTTGATATACAAGAGATACCTAGTACTTCCATACCTGCATGAGCTGCTACAATAACTTCAGGAACCGTTGACATTCCTACCGCATCTCCTCCTAACGTTCGAAGCATGCGAACTTCAGCAGGTGTCTCATAAGATGGACCAGTATTACCAACATATACCCCTTTTTGTATCGACAGACCAATCTCTTGAGCACAAGATTCCGCATGGGCAATCAGTCTCTTACTATACACTTCAGACATGTCAGGAAATCTCACTCCTAAACAGTCATCGTTTCTGCCGATTAACGGATTTACGCCCATATTGTTGATATGATCTGTAATTAACATCAGATTACCAGGTTGAAACTGCTCGTTAATTCCTCCAGCGGCATTCGTGACTAGTAAGGTTTCAATTCCAAGTTCCTTAAAAACACGAATCGGGAAAGTAACTTGTTGCATTGAATATCCTTCGTAGTAGTGAAAGCGTCCTTGCATTGCAATCACTGGTTTGCCTTTTAGCAGTCCTGAAACTAATTGTCCTTTATGACCAGAAACTGTTGATTCTGGAAAATCTGGTATCTCCTGATATGGGATTGTTACTGCATCTTCTATTTCTTCCGCTAAGACACCTAGACCAGACCCAAGTATTAATCCAATTTTAGGCTTATGTGTTAATTTTGTTTGTAAAAATGTACTTGCTTGTTGCATCGCTTCTTGATTCATTTCTATTCCCCCTCACCGTTTAAATTGTATTTAAAAAGCTTGTGCCATGCTGTGGTAGTTTAACTTGGAAATTATCTGCAATGGTCGCACCAATATCAGCAAACGTTTCACGAATTGGTAATTCCTTTCCTTCTTGTATACCGTTATGATAAACAAGTAATGGAACATATTCTCTCGTATGATCTGTACCGTGATGAGTTGGGTCATTTCCATGATCGGCAGTGATGATTAACAGATCATCATGCTGTAATTTCTCTAATACTTCTGTAAGACGAGCATCATAAGCTTCCAAAGCTTCAGCATAACCATCCGGATCGCGACGATGTCCATACTTCGCATCAAAATCAACTAAATTTAAAAAGCTAATTCCAGTAAAATTTTCCTTCATGGATTCTACTAATTTTGTCATTCCATCATCGTTATCTTTTGTACGGATGGCTTTTGTAACTCCTTCACCATCGTAAATGTCACATATTTTCCCTAATGCAATGACATCATAATTGTTTTCCTGTAATTCGTTCATGACCGTTTTTCCAAACGGTTTTAATGCATAGTCATGTCGATTAGCAGTTCGTTCAAATGCGCCTGGTTTTCCAATGAATGGACGCGCAATTACACGACCAACCATATATTTTTCATCTAATGTTAGTTTACGAGCTATCTCACAAATACGATATTGTTCGTCAATGGGAATAATTTCTTCATGTGCAGCGATTTGCAAGACTGAATCGGCAGAAGTGTAGACGATTAAAGCTCCTGTTTCCATATGCTCTTCACCGAGCTCCTCAATAATTTTCGTCCCAGATGCCGGTTTATTACCAATTACTTTACGACCGGTCTGTTTCTCCAACTCTTGGATCAGTTCATCCGGAAAGCCCTCTGGAAATGTGCGAAACGGTTGCTCAATATGCAGCCCCATGATTTCCCAATGACCTGTCATCGTATCTTTTCCATTGGAAGCTTCTTTCATTTTTGTATAATGGGCTTTAGGTGAAGCCGCTTTCTCAATTCCTTGAATTTCTCGGATATTACTTAACCCTAAACTTGCCATGTTTGGCATGTGAAGACCTTTCCGATGAGCAGCAATATGCCCAAGTGTATCCGCACCCTGATCATTAAATTTATCTGCGTCTGGTGCTTCTCCAATACCTACAGAGTCCATCACAACTAGAAAAATACGTTTGAATTTTTTCAATGTTGTTCCCTCCTTATAGTTATTATGTTCCCGAAAATAATCGGAACTATGTCTACATTATCATCCAGTGGTAGGATGTCAGACAACTATCATAAAAAAATTATGCTCTTGGATGGTAACTTGTATAAACATCCTTTAGCCTAGATTTTGTTACATGTGTATAAATTTGTGTTGTTGAAATATCTACATGCCCAAGCATTTCTTGAACAAGGCGCAAATCAGCTCCATTTTCTAATAAATGTGTAGCAAAAGAGTGACGTAACGTATGAGGAGTAATTGCTTTTGTTATTCCAGCTTCCAAAGCCCTTTTCTTTAGAATTTTCCAAAATCCTTGGCGTGACAATGGTTTTCCGTGTTGATTAACAAACAAAGTAGCAGTTTCTGGGTGACGCTTTATTAACTTTTCTCTCCCTTGTTGTAAATATGTTTCAATTGCGCGGATAGCTGTATTCCCAACTGGAACAATCCGTTCCTTAGATCCTTTGCCGACACATTGAATAAATCCCATCGTCAGGTGCAAATCCGAGGTTTTCAATGTAATCATTTCGGAAACCCGTAAACCTGTTGCATAAAGAAGTTCGAACATCGCTTTATTGCGTAACTGTAAAGGGCTTGTACCTTGGATGTTTAAAAGCGCATCCATTTCTTTGATGGATAAAACATCTGGTAATTTACGCTCCTTTTTTGGTGTTTCAATATGCAAACTTGCATCATGCGTTACTAGTTGCTCGCGAATTAAAAACTGATGAAATGCTCGAATCGAAGAAATATGCCGAGCAATTGTCGCTGATGATTTATGATTGTCCTTTAAACTGTATAAAAATCCCGTCATATCTGCTCGTGTAACTTCTTCCCAGTTGTTTTTTTGCACATTAGTTTTTAAATATTGCATATAGTTTGCGATATCTCTTTGATAGGAAGCCAGCGTATTTTCTGCTAGCCCGCGCTCAATTCGCAAATAATGGAAAAAATCTTCCGCACTATCATGTAACATCTTTCTACTCCCCTAAACGGAAAAATAAATGAATACGCTCGAAAAAACTATGCTCTTCCGTAAACACTTTCACCGCTGGCCCTTCTGGAGGGTCATAACGATGATAATGTTCGTATTCCGCATGCATGACGCGTAAACCGTAATAAAATAATAAAGTGAACGCAATAAAGAGACAAAATACTTTTAACATGTCCAAAAGCATCATTTTCATATCCATTACTCCTCTAAAAAATATCTTTATAAAAGATATGCAAAAATAGAGGCGTAATATACATAGAAAACATAAGAAAAAAGCATTTCTAACAAAGGATCTTATCTTTAATTTACCGCTTTTATGTTCATTTGTAAATGATTTTCCATTATATAAATAAATTCATTAGCATTTGTTTTTGAAAGTGCTTAAGTAGTAGTCACAAAAGTTGGTTGGCTGATAACTTTAAGCAGTAGGAAAATAGAAACATGGAATCCAGTTACCGGAGTAGCTTCATCATATGTATTCTCACGTTCTTACTCTGTCTTTTTCTAAGTAACAATGCTATAAATACGTGCTCCTAGTATAGTCTGTAAACTCAACTAGAAGCACTTACTGTTATCGTCTGGCACTGTTTACAAACTCCGTGAAACGTAAGTCGATGATCCTTTACCTGAAATCCCCATTCATTTTGGACGATTTTTTCAACCTCTTCAAGCAGATCTTCCTCTATTTCTTCTACGGAGCCACATTCAGAGCAAACGAGATGATGATGCGAGTGCTTGGCACCTTCTTTTCGCAGGTCGTAACGAGAAACACCATCACCAAAATTTATTTTATCAACAATTTTTAATTCCGATAATAATTCCAATGTACGATATACAGTTGCCAAACCGATTTCCGGTGCTATTTCTTTCACAAGTAGATAAACATCTTCAGCACTTAAATGGTCTTCTTCTCTTTCCAGTAAAACTCGGACAGTCGCCTCGCGCTGTGGTGTTAGCTTGTAACTTTGGGCGTGGAGCTGTTTTTTTATCCGATCGATTCGATGTTCCATTGGGCGATTACCTCCCTCATATCCCATCTTTATTATATGCTTGGATGAAAATTGTGTCAAAGCAAAATACTATTAGTTTATATTTAAAATAATTATAATATAATACTCGTTATTAGTAAAATGAACGAACCATCCACTGCATCGCCTCATTCGAAACAAACGTCTCTAATAAGGCAGCTATACTAGCAAAAAGTATTAGCAAAGAAAATAGTAGCACATATCTCCCAAATGGTTGGAATACTGGCTGTGCAATTCTATTGCTAAATAATTTGCTCAACAATGTTAAGGAAAAAATCATTGCCAAACTCCCCGCTATTATATATACGGGTATAATGAGAAAATTTTGCGGTGCAATTGATAAACTTGCCAGTAAAAGCCCGTTCATGCCAAGCTGATTAACCATAAATCCTACGGAGAACCCTACTACCAAACCTTTAAGAAAGATGAGAATCCACACTAATGGCAAGCCAATGACGGATAATCCTAACACGAATAAAAGCAACAAATACTTTATATGGTAGAAAAAGCTATTTTTAAAAATTTCTATATATGCTGCTTGCTCATTATCCGTTACCTGCTTAAAAAAGCGTTCCAAATAAAAGAACAAATCTTGTTTTTGTACGAAATTCATACTGTTAACGAGGATTGCACCAAATATAATACCTGTTAAAAATAGAATGACCATAAACAAATATATGGTGGCGTGCTCTTTGACATGGTTGATGAGAAGCGTTTTATTTTTATGCATTGGAATCCTCCATTCAATAAACTGCTATAATAAAAACTATGAAGGTAACCAAGCAAAAATACCAATTTTCTATGAGCTTTCTATTAATTATGTCCATAAATAAGAGGTTTGTGTCAGCGAAACTTTAGCAGGATCCATATACTTGATTGAAAAGGCAGGAACTTTTCTTATTTGTAAACATCTGCAATAGAGTGAATCTTCCATCAGCGAGGCAGCGGTTCATTCATCCCCCAACGATTGTTAGTACCATAATGGTATGATCTAAAGGCTTATTACGAAATAGGTCATTTAGGTGCTGTTATCTCCCACTTAGACTTATTACAGAACAGATTATCCAATTCCTGAAGTGGGAGTCTTACAGCACCTTATATACGGGATAAACCATTTTCGTTTCTAGCATCTCTATTTGATGGAACCGTATTTTCCCCCTCCACCTTCATGAACATGTAATTTACCATGTCGCATATCAATGATCGATTGAGCTATTGAATTTTGAACTACATTAGCAAGTTCCTCATAGGAGGCTTGATGAATAATGTACATCTCTGTGCCAAACTCCTTTAAAAGCTTCTCATATGTTTTCTTCCCTAAACCAGGCAAGTATTCTAACGGCACTTGATACGTATAGCCAGGCCGAGCAACATTACCTTTATCTGTATCTTTTAATGCTGCTATTCGGTCTGCCACTCCTTTGACGTATTTTCTCGAATGACAGTTAGGACAAATAGAGTCATCCCTCTTTAACTGAGATAAGCATTGGCTGCATACGGTTCTATAGTATTTCCCTAGTTTCGGGTTCATCCCATAGTTTTCTTTGACATGTCTTCCGTTTTTGTTATTTAATACGTATTGAAATTCCTTAAAGGACGGATGTTTCATTTGCAAATGCTGATATTCACGGGCAATTTTTCTTAATGAATGTGCGTCAGAATTGGTGAGATACGTAAAGCCATGTAATTCCTTTATCTGATCAGCCATGTACGTATCAGAACTTAGTCCCAGTTCCACCCCATCGATAAGATCTGGAGATAATATCTCTGTTAATGACTGTAAAACGCCTTTTCCGTACAAGCTTTTAAATGGTGTAAATATATGAGCAGGAATAAACACCCCTTGCAGTTCCTTTACCTTCCGTTGCAACTCGATTGCAGTACCATAAAAGCGTTGCGAGCTTAACGAAATATTCTTCATTCGTTTACTTAGCCAATCAGAAAACAACTCCATTTCATGGATACCAGGAAAATAACAAAGGACATGAACTGGTCCTTGACAGCGTTCATCATACACTTCAATTTCTGAACCTAACAGAAGTGTTACCGACTCGAATCGAACACCGCCTTCCTCTAATTCAGTAGCAATCCCTTGATAAATCAGCTGTTTTAGCTCCTGCAACACTGCAGGAGCTTGGCAATCAACAATACCAATCATATCAATCCCTTTATTTCTAGTTGCTTCTTTTAAAATAGCTGGTAATGTTAAGTTGTTAGAAGCAGTAATCTTAACTGGCTTATGATACATATCGCGACCAATATGTATATGTAAGTCAGCAGTATACACAGATAACATCTTAACTCAACCCTAACGCGTGCAAGTAAAGGATGGCATAGTTGGTTTTTGCATCATGAATACGTTCTTTCTCTACATATTGTTTTGCTTCTTCTAATGTTAACTCAACAATTTCAATAAACTCATCCTCATCACCAGCTACTTTTTCTTCCAATGGTTGCAGCTGATTGGTAATGTATATGTGCATTAATTCATCTGCAAAGCCTGGGGACGAATAAAAAGAAGTTACAAATGACAATTCATCCGTTGTATACCCTGTCTCTTCTTCTAATTCACGGATAGCTGTCGTTTCAGGTTCTTCACCAGGCTCAAGCTTGCCGGCAGGGATTTCTAAAATAGACTTTTCTAATGGTTTGCGATATTGTTCAACCAACACAATTTTATTTTCTTTCGTTATTGGAATAACAGCTACTGCCCCAGGATGCTTAATAATCTCTCTTTTCGCTTCCTTACCATTCGGCAAACTGACATCGTCGACTTGTAAATGTACCACATGCCCTTTATATATTTGCTTAGAACGTATTGTCTTTTCTTCAAATTTTTTCATATCTATCACCCTTGTCTTGATTCGCTTCTTTCTTATTTTATCATAAATTATACGTGGTATGGATTGTTTTCAACGTTGTAAGTCGATAAAATGGAATTATTAGTCAGTAAATTTTACCGTTTACTTGTAATTTAGTAACTTATCTTGTTAGCCACTAGAAACCTTACTTGATTTGATTCTTAGAAGTCTAGCAGAAACGACTTACTGCTATAGTCTACCATTCCCTCTTTATTGGTTTTTGAACCAGAGAGAGACCATCAAAAGCTTGAAAGGAGAAAAACAATGAAAATAAACCAGCTTGGCAAATCATCGATTTATTTATCTGAATTGACTTTAGGTTGCATGTCGCTAGGAACAGATGTACAAACAGCAAAATATATCATTGACCACGCTCTAGACAATGGGATTAACCATTTAGATACAGCTGATTTATATGATTTTGGAGAAAATGAAAGAATTATTGGGGAAGCATTGAAGCAAAAGCGAGAACGAGTCATTTTAACTACCAAAGTAGGCAATCACTTTGATAAATTAAAAAAGACCTGGTTCTGGGATCCATCCAAAAAACATATTCAAAATGGGGTTAAGGAAAGCTTGCAGCGTCTACAGACAGATTACATTGACTTTTATATGTTGCATGGAGGTACCATTGAAGATCCAATTGAAGAAACCATCGAAGCTTTTGAGGAACTAAAGCAAGAAGGACTCATTCGTGCTTATGGCCTATCATCCATTCGACCAAATGTTATCCGCGAGTATGTGAAAAAATCCTCTATCGACGGTGTTATGATGCAGTATAGTTTATTGGACCGTCGACCTGAAGAGGAAATGCTTGATTTGTTACATGAAAATCAGATCAGCGTTTTAGCAAGAGGCCCTTTAGCAAAAGGTATTTTGAGTAACAACGGAAATAATCAGATAAACAAAAAAGCAAAAGATGGGTTCCTTGGATATTCATATGAAGAACTCCACCAACTATACGGCAAGCTCACTTCGCTTGCCGAACCAATAAAGCTGAATGAGCTTGCATTACTATATGTCTTACAACATCCAGCTGTAGCTAGTGCAGTGTTCGGTGCAAGTTCTGTAAATCAGCTGAAAGAATCGATCACAAATAACGTCACCATCCCACTATCTGATCAGTTGTATCAGCAATTAAAAACATTAACCAAAGCGCTTACGTACGAAGCACATCGTTAACGAAAAGTTCTTTTAAACGCCTGCTGAACTAATTGGAAATAAGAAAATAGCAATATTCTAGCTACAAATGGAGGTCGACATGACTAAACGAATATAACTCTGAAGATAATTGATGTAATCATGTAGCTTCGGAAATGTATATATACTAAAGCGGGCGATTGAGAACCTACAGTGCAAGAGCAAGAGAAGGCTCACCACTGCCTACGGAAAGAGAAGTATATTTCTGGAGCGGCTTATATACCCATCCATTATTCTAGATAGTCTACTTTAATAAAATGAAACTGCAATCTGTGAGGGCTTTCTTTTCCGACTAAACGAAGTAAATCATCCTTAAAAAAGAGGAAACACTTTTTCTGCGCCTCCAGAGATGGCCATCTTATCAGGTCCAACGAATGGAGAATGCAGGTGCCGTCACCCCCACTTTGAATTTTATATATCTACTAAGGTTCCCCGAAGTGGGGGCTTTATGGCACTTTACATTCGGGATAAAATTTTTTGTTCCAGCCTTTCATCTACATTGACTTCTTTAAAAAAGAGCTCATACGTTTGTTATTCCACGAGTCAATTGCTGTTTAGAAATAAAAGGATTCAAAATACCCTCATGGCTTTTCAAACGAAATAACCCTTGCTCATAATCAAGTGTTAGTTTTTCAGAAAAAAATATTTCTTGTTGTTCTTCTATAAATGTTAGTATCCTTGGGTTAAACACGCGCTTATAACTTGGTTGCCGTTGTTTCACAAAGCGAATTGTTGCCATACCGTTCACTCCACAACCGCAACCTTCTGTATCGTACCATAATAATAAATACAAAGACGTTTGCGACTGTATAGTTTGCAACTCCTCCCAAGCTTTGTCCGTTATCAATAGTTCCATTATTAATCCCCTTTGTTCACGATTATTTTCGTGTAAACTGCTTTCGTAATAGTTTTTCAGTAACTGTTGGAAACATCTGATAGATTCGGCTGCCAATATCCATCCAAAATGGCAAATTTATTTCTCTTTTGGGAGCAAATAAATAGCGAACGATTTTTTTGGCTACCTTATCTGGATCTAATATGTACCGTGCCACATTTTTCTCATAATTACCAGACGGGTCAGCAGTAAGGAAAAAATTCGTTTTCACTGGTCCTAAGTTTACAGCTGTTACATAAATATTACTTGCAGCCAACTCAAGACGTAACCCATTTGAAAACCCAAGTACCGCATGTTTTGTCGCTGCATAAATCGCCGCTTTTGGTGTAGCTACTTTACCCGCCTGTGATGCAATATTGATAATATGCGCTACAGGCTGTTGTTGAAAATAAGGCAGTAATTGCTTTGTTATAAAGATTAAAGCTGTTACATTTAATTGAAACATAGCATTCACTTCATCTTCTCTTATATCTTTCACTTCCGAAAAAATCCCCATTCCTGCATTGTTAATGAGACCATGGATGGGGTCATGCTTTATAGTAATCTCACTAATAACTCCACTTATCGCCTTTTTGTCTCGTAAATCGACGGAATAAATCGGACTTTGTACATGAAAAGATTGATATATACAATCACTCAATTGCTGTAATTTATCTTGTGAACGAGCTAATAAAATGGGAACTCCCCCATTCCTTGCGATGTGCCATGCTAATTTTTCGCCAATACCACTCGATGCCCCAGTAATGATTATTTTTTTATTTATCAATGATGCTTGCTTCATATACTATTTTTCCGTCCTCTTTTCTTTTTCTAACCCGTTCTAAGGATTCCAAATAATCTAATTGCCCAATCGTTTCCGACATGGTTAGGTCAATTTGTTTTTTAAACTGCTTCGGAAAAAGTTTGGTACATATTTCATATGGCGTTAACGCACATCTGCTCTGCTGTAGAATATCATAAACATAATCTGCCCGTTCCTCCTGCTTCGCTAAACGTGAGAAGATTAAATGTTGTGGATGCTCAACAATTTCACCGTGACCAGGTAACACCTTCTTGACACCTATATCAATACATTTTTGCAGATTCTTCCGGTATTGTAACATAGGCTGCGGTCGATACTCTATCGTTTTTCCTATTTCCGGCGGTTCCATGATCGGGTTGGAAGAAATATGTTGCAATATATGATCTCCGCCAATTAGAAGATGATCATGAACACGCAAAAACGATAGGTGACTTTGTGCATGCCCTTTTGTTTCAACCACTTTCCAATCTGGATGTCCAGGCAACGTATCACCTTCAACAAGAGGAATAGTCACTTCTCCTTTCCCTGCAAAATCCATCGTAGCTTCTAGCTGATCTAAAGCATGATAGAAGACTTTAGGAATACCGCTTTCAATAAAGTATTGTTCAAAGAAATGCATATAATGAGCCAAATACTGCTGATCCCTTGTGAGCCAACGGTCGACATTCGGGTGAGCAGCAATGTGCTTTGCTTTAGGAAATTGCTCTGTTAAACCAATATGATCGGGATGATGATGTGTTATAAAAATTTGTTCAATATCATTTGGGCGATACCCGAGTTCCTTTAATTGAGTCGTTAACGCTTCCCATGCTTCCTTTGTTTTCACTCCCGCATCCACGATTGATAATGTGTCTCCTGCTAACATATATACATGCACATCTCCTACTGCAAAGGGAGTTGGCAAGGTTATTTGACTAATGGTCTGTTCAATTACTTTCATTCGTTTGATTCCTCCAACTGAATCATCATTCATTTTTATATATTGTACTCTCTTTACAACATATTGTCGATTGTTTTAACTGGTTCTATCTAACCACGGATTGATACCCCTCATCTTTACTGCTAAAATGAGGCTTAACTATTTCCATCCCAATTAAGCATGACTCTGTTTATGTAAAGATGATCAAATGAACTAATATTTGACCATTTTTAAGGAGAACCATTATGCTAATAATACATCCATGAAGAGCATGTGAAAAGCAAGAATAAGAAGAGCAGGAACTTCAAAGAGCTAGGTTGAATAGCCTAAATATATAACCGGCAAAACAAGTAAAAGAAAAAATACAACCGTTTAAGCAACCTCTGTATAAGGGTAAATAATTATCAAGCATGTTCTATATTATAAGAGGTGAAATAAAGAGTGAAACCAACTATATACGCTCACCGTGGAGCAAGCAGCTATGCTCCGGAAAATACTATGGCTGCATTTCAATTAGCGGATCAGATGCAAGCAGAAGGAATTGAAACAGATGTCCAACTAACGAAAGATCAGATACCAGTTCTTATTCATGATGAGCATGTAAAACGAACAACCAATAGCATTGGATATATTAAGGATTTCACATATCGTGAACTATGTCAACTTGATGCGGGAAACTGGTTTTCGCCAAAATTTACCGGGACACCAATTCCAACGTTAGAAGAATTTCTGACTTGGATTAAACCGAAACCACTATATTTAAATATTGAACTAAAAAATAATAAAGTGGAATATAATCATATGGAGGCAATCGTTTATGAATATCTCTCAACTCATCAACTGATGAACCGAACTACCATTTCTACATTTAATGCAAATAGTGTTGTAAGATTGGCTGCATATAAAGAAACTGCAGAAATAGCATTCTTAACTTCACGAAGATATCGGCATCCTGTACATGTTGCAAAAGAATTAGGCGCAAATGCTCTGCATTTGAAATATAAACGAGTAACACCAAAAATAGTCGCCGCTGCTAACAAACACAAAATGAAACTAAGACTATATACTATCAACCGACCGGCACACCTTATCCGTTCTATTCAATACGGTGTGGATGGGATATTTACGGATGTGCCTGATCAGGCGTTGTATTATAGAAACCTTTTGTACAATCGGTAAGGCGTATATTATAGAGAATGTTCAAACAGCACACTACAGTGACACATCGACGTTTCTAGTTGGCTTATTTCTCCCTTCGAAAAAAGTGCCCCCTTTCTTGCGAGTTTCCCTGCGAGAGAATAGGTTTCGAGGAAGCGTTACTAGTAGTGCTCATGTATCTAAATACATACGCCGTCCTACTAAAACCATCCTCGTCCTGTGGAGGGGGCTAGAATTCAGTACATGCTGTATAGGCACATTACTCCAAACTTCAACGCCTCGAACTTAGGCACCACGATGTTACGGCACACGCAGCAAAAGTGTTTTTCTTTTTCAAGGGAACTTAAGACCTTAGTCCTTGTTATTTTCTTTTTGGGTATGCTTTTAATAGTCATTACCTAAATTTATATTGAGAAGGATACTGTTCTAAACAAAAGCTATCACGAATGAAGTATAATAAACATAATAGCTAATTAGTTATTTGTACATGGAATGGAGGGATAACGATGGAATTGATTTTTCTTGGTACTGGAGCTGGAGTTCCCTCCAAAGAAAGAAACGTTTCAGCTATAGCGTTATCGTTATTACAAGAACAGAATAGTATTTGGTTGTTTGATTGTGGGGAAGCAACACAGCATCAAATTTTGCATACAAGCCTGAAGCCACGTAAGATAAATAAAATATTTATTACACATATGCATGGCGATCATATCTATGGCTTACCTGGTTTTCTAAGTAGTCGCTCTTTTCAAGGAGGAGACACGCCGTTAACCATCTATGGTCCAAAGGGATTAAAACAATATGTCGAAACGAGCTTGGCTTTGAGCGAAACACATTTAGCTTATGCCATATCTTTCGTGGAAGTAACCGATCAAATGGTCATTGAGGCAGGGCAGTTTCAAGTTTTTGTTCAATTATTAGAACACGGAATTCCGTGCTTTGGCTATCGCGTCGTTGAAAAAGATAAGCCAGGAGAATTACTCGTTAATAAACTAAAGGATAGAGGAATTGAACCAGGCCCCATCTATCAGGAAATTAAAGAAAACGACCATGTCACCATACCTCACATAGGGACTATCTACCGAAAAGATGTGTTGGGGGAGCCAAACAGAGGAAAAATTATTTCTCTGATTGGTGATACTCGATTTTCTAAAGACCACATACGCTTGGCTCAAAATGCCGATATACTTATTCATGAAGCGACCTTTGGAAAAGATAAACAAAATCTTGCACACCGTTACTTCCATTCTACTACGTTAGAAGCAGCACAATTAGCGAGTGAAAGTAATTGTAAACATCTCATTTTGACGCATATTTCTTCCCGTTACCAGCAAGAAGCAAATGAACAGCTGTTACAGGAAGCCCGAGAAATATTTCCGAATACAGAATTAGCCAACGATTTTTCCAGATTTACCATTACGTAGAGGAGGGCTTTCATTGACGAACATAGCACAACTTGTTGCTAACCAGCGAACGTTTTTTCTTAATGGAAATACGATGGATTATACAGTTCGTAAGCAACAGCTACAAAAATTAAAATCAATGTTAAAGGAAAATGAAGCAAGCATCTATCAAGCATTAAAGACTGATTTAAATAAATCAAAACACGAAACACTAACGACTGAATTAGGCTTTTTATTCATGGAAATCGACCATACGCTAAAACAATTGCAAAATTGGATGGAGCCGATTAAAGTATCCGCACCGATTACCCATAAAGGTACGAAAAATTATATAATCAAAGAACCTCTCGGAGTTTGTTTGGTCATTTCACCTTGGAACTATCCATTACAGCTAGCACTTGCACCAGCAATCGGTGCACTGGCAGCTGGTAATTGTGTCGTCATTAAACCGTCAGAAGAAGCTAAAGCAACTTCAGCCTTATTAAAAAAGCTTACTGAAACTTATTTTGACCCGTCTTATTTAACCGTTGTCGAAGGGGAAAAGGAAACCGCACAGGAATTATTACAGCAACGGTTTGATTATATCTTTTTTACTGGAAGCACAGCAGTTGGAAGGATAATTATGAGAGAAGCTAGTAAGCATCTTACACCAGTTACTTTAGAACTCGGTGGGAAAAGCCCTGTTATTGTAGATAAAGATGCTAATATTAATCTTGCTGCAAAAAGAATTGTATGGGGAAAATTTACGAACGCCGGACAAACTTGTGTAGCACCAGATTATTTATATGTACACGAAAAAGTAAAATTTAAATTACTCAAAGCTATGAAAAAATACATTCGCAGCTTTTATGGTCGTAATCCTCTATCCAATAAGGATTATATTCGAATTATTAACGAAAAACATTTTAATCGCTTATCAAACTATCTGGTAAATGGGTCGATTGTACATGGCGGCTTAACAGATCCGCTAACATTAAAAATAGAGCCGACTATTCTTGATAAAATCACATGGGAAGATCCTGTTATGCAGGAGGAAATCTTCGGACCTATCCTGCCTGTTTTAACTTTTGATGAAATCGAAGAGGCTGTTAGTGTGATTCGGAAACAAGAAAAACCGTTAGCTTTATACTACTTCGGTGAAAACGGGAACACACAACAACAGGTTATGCAATATCTCTCCTTTGGTGGCGGCAGTATTAACGATACTGTTTTTCATTTAGCCAATCCGCATCTTCCTTTTGGGGGTGTCGGTGAAAGTGGAATGGGAGCTTATCATGGTAAATACAGCTTTAATACATTTTCTCACAAAAAAAGTATCATGAAACAATCAACTAAATTTGATGTCCCATTTCGTTATCCAGGTAGTAAATTATCGGAGACCATTTTGAAAAAAATTATGAAGTAATAGGCATGAAGGAACAAAGGAAGTTCTTGCTTGAAGTTATTGGATAAATTGTGAACTCTAGCGACTTTCCTGTAAACTCCGCGACTTTCCGGTAAATTCCATTGGTCACTCTATGTATCCTCCCGAAGATTCGGCACATCTAGTGTTACAAACCTGTGGGGGCGCCCGTTTAGCAACGTAGCGAATGGAACAAATCAACTAAAGATTTAGGAATCATGCCACTAAAAACAGGGGTATGCCGGCGCCTGAGCGGCAAGTCTGTTTTTAGTCGGCCTTCCTCTTAGCGACGAACCGATGATGACTTATCGTAGGGCGCATTTCTAAAGTCGCATAGTTGCTGGGCGCCCCGCGCCTTTGTTTATTAATTATAGTATAGATAAGCTTTCGCAATTATAATCTTCCATGCATTTTCCAAAGTGAATATTATCCAATTTTAAATTCACTTCAAGTTTACATAATAATAATATAGTAACCTATAAACAAAATCCGCTACTAATTTTAGAAAAATATTTTTTATTTTCATCCTCCCAATATTAATTCCCTTGAATTAAACCGTACTACTTCCATCTATATCTTCCCTATGAAAGCTGTTTATCAGTTTCTGTCCATCGTGGGACGGAGTATCCAATTTACCATAGCGTACAAAAAATGAAAAAATAGTCAAAAACCGTTGCGTATATTTTGACTTGAATTTGATCTAATTCTTCGTAATTTTATCTAGTTTTGGCTTTTGATTACCGTGCCAAGAATATGTCATTTGATAAGTTTCTTTTAATTCAATTAAATCCCATGTTGTTCTATTTTCTACTCGAATATCAACGATTTTATTCTCTTCTGTCTTCACTGAAACGTAAAATTCATTCTCTTCGGAGTATTTGTCTACTATTTCTACAGATGAAATTTCGTTTGTGTGTATTAAGAAATATGTTCCGCTATAATAGATAATCATCATCCCTATAATAGAAAGTGAAAAACAAGTTATAACTTTCCATATTTTGTTCACTTGCCCTCCCCCTTTGCGTATTGTAATGCTTAAATTTTAATAGTATATTTCTCTTTATTGTAAAAAAACAGCGATTTATAAAAATAAAATGAAGCTTCAATCAATGAGGGAGTCGTTCATTATCCCCACTGATTGTTAGAGGAACGAATCTGGCATTAGGTTGACTATTATGTCCAACGTAGACTTTGTTTACGGTATAGATTATCCAACCCTAAAAGAGGGATAAGTCTTGCAGTACCTGATTAAGGATAATTGTCTTGCCTTTAGCTTTTAAAATCATCTAGAAAATCCTTTTGGAAGCTTGTCGTCGGTTGTTGTGCTCCTTCAGAAACGTCATCTTCTAATCGAATAAATGGATTTTTTCCGTATTTACTGGATAAGTGCTCAATTGCTTCGTATAACTTCTCTTTCTCTGCTTCATTTTCATATGTGAATAAGTCAAGCTGTTTGGCAAGCAGTTGCTGCTCTTCTAAATCCCCTACCGTAATTCCTAATAAGCGAATTGGCTCCAAATTCCAATGTTTTTGCAGTAGATCATTAGCTTCTAACAGAATATCTTTTTTATCATGCAAATAATAACGAAGCTTTTTGCTTCTCGTAATCGTACGACGATCGTGGTATCGAATCATTAGCTGCACACTTCTGCCAACAGTTCGTTTTCGTTTCATTCGTTGCTCTACTTTACTTGCTAGCTCTTGTAACAATGTATATATTTCCTTATCATCGGTCGTATCGTGAGGCAATGTTTTCGAATTACCAATGCTTTTGAAATCATAAATGGCATCGGGATCGACCGGTCGATTGTCAATGCCGTTTGCCCTATTATGTAAACGTTCTCCATTAATACCAAGAAGTTGTTTTAAGTGGTATACATCTTTTTTTGCCAAATCACCAATCGTATAAATGCCTGTTGCATTTAGCTTTGCTGCTGTTTTTTCACCAACACCATACATATCGCCAATCGGAAGTGGCCATAATTTAGTCGGTAATTCTCGCTTCCTTAGTATAGTAAGTCCAAATGGCTTTTTCATATCTGAAGCCATTTTAGCAAGAAATTTATTTGGAGCAATGCCGATACTGCACGGCAAATCGAGTTCTGTTAATACTCGCTGCTGCAATTCTCTTGCCAAATCAACTGCATGTACTTCCTTTGCCATTTCCGTAACATCCATATACCCTTCATCGATAGATACAGGCTGAACAAGGGGGGTATACTCAGAAAATATTTTAAACACTGCTTTCGATGCTGCGCGATAACGGGGAAAATTAGGGCGCATGACCATTAACTCTGGGCATAATTTTTTGGCTTGCCACACATTCATCGTTGTTTTAACTCCTTTGGCACGAGCTTCATAACTGCTCGTTACAACGATCCCTTTCCTTTCTTCTGGATTACCGGCAATGGCTAGAGGCTTACCTTTAAGATTTGGATTATAAGCCATTTCAACAGAAGCATAAAAGCTATTCATATCTACATGAAAAATAATTCTTCTTTGTTTATGCACTGCTTCATTCATCTAGATTACTCCTTTATGAAGTAATTTAAAATAAGCCCCTCTAAGCAAATCGTACTTAGAGAGGCTGACCATTAGTTTTTAGCTGCCTCTTGAATAATAGCTGTAACAAGTTCCGTAACCTTCACTAAGTCCTCCACTTTTATTCGTTCATTTGTTGTATGAATTTCTTCATAGCCGACAGCTAAATTTACTGTAGGTATACCGTGTCCGGAGAGTACATTAGCATCACTGCCTCCACCGCTTTGCAGTAATTGACTTTTTTTACCGATTACTTGAGCTGCCTTTTTAGCAACTTCTACTACTTTATCTCCTGCTTGCTGCTTAAACCCAGGATACATCACTTTAACTGTAACTTCCGCAGCACCACCAAATTCTTTAGCAGTGCTCTCAAATGCTTGCTTCATTTTTGCAACTTGTGCTTCCATTTTTTCTGGAACAAGCGATCTTGCCTCTGCAAGTATTTCCACATGGTCAGCTACAATATTCGTTTGTTTTCCACCTTCAAAGCGGCCAATATTAGCAGTTGTTTCCTCGTCAATTCTGCCTAATGGCATCTTAGCAATCGCTTTTGCAGCTAATGTAATTGCCGAAATTCCTTTTTCTGGTGCGACACCAGCATGAGCGGTTTTTCCTTTAATAATCGCATAAAGCTTTGCTTGTGTGGGTGCTGCAACAATGATGTCCCCAACATCTCCATTACTGTCTAGTGCATAGCCATAGCTAGCATGAAGTAAAGAAGTATCTAGAGCTTTTGCGCCTACTAGTCCAGACTCTTCTCCAACAGTTATAATAAATTGGATATCTCCATGACTGATATTTTGTTCGTTGATGACGCGAATTGTTTCCAGAATAGCCGCTAAACCAGCCTTATCATCAGCACCTAGAATGGTTGAGCCGTCTGAGGTAATCCATCCATCTTTAATGATCGGTTTGATGTTTTTTCCTGGTACGACCGTATCCATATGTGAGGTGAAGTAAATGGTTTCAGCGCTCGAAAGATCCCCTTTCCAGTTACAAATTAAGTTTCCTGCACCGTGACCTGTAGTTGGTTTACTATTATCTTCAATTACTTCAAGGCCCAACGCTTCAAATTTGTTCTTTAATACTGACGCTATTTGTTCTTCATTCCCTGTTTCCGAATCGATTTGTACGAGTTCTAAAAATTCATCTACCAAACGTTGTTCATTAACCACGTAAATCATCCTCTTTCATTTCTTTATCACAATGGGATATTCCCATGTTTTTTTACGGGAGACACCACATGCTTATACTTTAGCATCTCCAATGCCGCGATTATTTTTCCTCTCGTTTCTCTTGGATCAATCACATCATCGACTAAACCTAATTCTGCAGCTTCATAAGGTGTAGCAAAGCGTTTCTTATATGTAGAAATTTTTTCCTTCATCAGTGAAATTGGATCTTTACTTTCTGTTAGTTCCTTGGTATACAATATGGACACTGCACCTTCTGCGCCCATCACAGCAATTTCTGCGTTTGGCCATGCAAAAACAATATCAGCACCAATGGACTTGCTGCTTAACGCAACATATGCTCCCCCATAGGCTTTACGCAAAATGATGGTTATTTTAGCTACGGTAGCTTCTGCGTAAGCGTAAAGTAATTTGGCTCCATGTCTAATAATACCTTGATGTTCTTGGTTTACTCCAGGAAAGAACCCAGTTACGTCAACCAATGTTACGACCGGGATTTGGAATGCATCGCAAAAACGAATAAACCGAGCAGCTTTATCACTTGCATCTAAATCCAAACTACCTGCTAAATATCTCGGCTGATTTGCAACAATCCCAACCTTTTTCCCCCCAATACGTACGAACCCAACGACAATATTCTTGGCAAACTGGGCATGCACTTCAAGAAAACTAGATTGATCTACGATGGATTGAATGACTTGCTTGACATCGTAAGAAGTTTTACTTTCAACAGGTACAATTTTCATTAAATCATTTTCTTTAGCAGAATCATAATGAAACGGTAAGACAGAGGAACGCCCTTGTGCTGACGGCATATAGGGAATTAAGCGGCGAACTATATCCAGTGCTTCTTTTTCCGTTTTGGCAATGAAATGCGCATTACCGCTTTTGGTATTGTGAATGAAAGCCCCGCCGAGTCGTTCCGCAGTGATTTTTTCTCCTGTAACCTGTTCAATAATTTTCGGACCAGTAATGAACATTTGTGATGTATCTTGAACCATAATCACAAAATCTGTAATCGCTGGCGAATATACAGCTCCACCTGCACTTGGTCCTAAGATGACAGAAATTTGCGGTATAACGCCTGAATAGCGAACATTACGGCGAAAAATTTGCCCATAGCCATCTAAGGCTGCTACACCTTCCTGAATGCGGGCTCCGCCTGAATCAATCAATCCAAGAAACGGGCTGTTATTTTGGGCAGCTAAATCTAACACTGCAGCAATTTTTTTGCCATGCATTTCGCCAAGCGTCCCACCCATAACAGTAAAATCTTGAGCATAAATATAAACGGGCTCTCCATCTATTTTACCATAACCTGTAACAACTCCGTCACCATATGCATGGTTTACTATTAATTCTCCATTTTTAATAGGACGTTGTGTTATAAACGGATATAGTTCAACAAATGTTTCTGCATCCAACAAATAGGAAATACGTTCACGGGCAGTCAATTTTCCTTTTGTATGCTGTTGAACGATTCGCTGCTCTCCCCCACCGAGCTTTGACCTGCGTCGTTTTTCGTATAACTCGTTTAACTTATCATACATGTCCATCTCTATTTGCCTGCCTCTCGCAAAATTCAAACAGAACGCCATGCGCTGCAACTGGATGGATGAAAGCAACGTGCTTTCCCCATGCTCCTTTTCTTGGATATTTATTTAGTAATGGAACGTTGCTTCGTTCCCATATTTTGATTTGCTGATGCAACTGCTCTACTTCTAATGCTACATGATGGAGACCTTCTCCATGTTTCTCAATATAGTTAAAAACAGGAGAATGCTTATCCAATGGTTCCATTAATTCCAGAAAACATTCACCAATTGGTAAAAAAGCAACCAATACGCCCTCTTTTTCCATTGTTTCCTGTCTTACAACCTGTAACCCAAGAACTTCTGTGTAAAAAGGCAAGACCTCTTGAATAGAACGGACAGCAATGCCAATATGCGCAATTTTT
The DNA here is from genome assembly GCF_018075365.1 of Virgibacillus pantothenticus. Classification (GTDB taxonomy): domain Bacteria; phylum Bacillota; class Bacilli; order Bacillales; family Amphibacillaceae; genus Virgibacillus; species Virgibacillus pantothenticus. Next base: position 1,746,623 of record NZ_CP073011.1, on the reverse strand, counting down.
TTGGATATCGATAAACGTTCGTTCATCATCTTCCCCCTCCAACTAGCTTATATATCATGCATATTTGTCAATTCCTTTAAACAGACCTCGTTTTATAAAAATAACACTTCTAACTCTTGTCCAATTGCTGGTTTCAAGGTAAAATAAAGCTATTACCAGAACATATATAATTCCATAACATGCTATAGTTGTTCGATTTAAGAATAGCACTGGAACATGATGTTTTTTACATGTGTTTTTGTAAAAAAGTGTTTAGCAATGTTTGCTCCATTTTCAAACTAAACGAAGCTTGCGTGTTATATTACACTTTTTTTAATCCATGTTATATTTCATATTAATGAGCCTGAGTAAACCATCTTTATGATAAATTGAATGAATGTAAGGGGGATCTATATGTCTCGACAATCAAAGCGCCAACGCAGAACTAAAATTGTTGTATATATTATGATTATTGCAATGCTTCTTTCTACTTTGACGGCAGGACTGGCGTTGTTTATTTAGTTCTTTTTAAATCTAAAAGAAAACCAAAGCACCCACTTAGAAACAGAAAAAATGATTTCTATTTCTAAGCGGGTGCTTGTTGTTTACTGTCTGTTTAATATTGTATTAACTCTCCATCTCCTTCTTTTTTCTTACAATATCGCTTTCTTTATATTTCAATTTTACAATTAAATAATCTTCAATGTCATGCAGCAGCCGAAACAAATTAGCTCTTGTCTCGAATTCCTCTTTGGAGCAAGGGAGATCTTCCTCATCAAACTCCTTACGTAGGTTTTCTAATTTTTCTAGATAGATGATAGCTGTATTTCCTGGATGCACAGCCTCCGATAGAGATTCAAAAAAGTTGGCGATTTTTTCTGAAATAGTATCTTTTTTAGGCAGTCTTGTAACTAAAGGCAACATCCGTTGCAACAATTCAAACTGCCGAGTACGCATTTTGAAATAGTCACGATAGATATGCTTGCTTCGTAATAGGTGATTTTCCTTATCCCGCTCTACTAAATCATTTGCCTCTTCTAAGATCTCTCCAATTCTCGTTATTTCTTTGCCATCCCAATCAATATTTTTATTTCGGACATAAAGCGCAATTTCATACAAAACAAATTGAAAATTTTTCTCCAATTCTTGTTGTTTTTCCTTTAATTTGCGATCTAAACTTGGCATATATAAATTCATGACAAGTCCTGTTCCAATTCCGACAACAATTAATAAGAATTGGTCCACTAAAAAATCGAAATCTAAATAGTGCGCTCCATATAAATTTAAAATAATCACAGTGCTAGTAGCAATACCTTGCGTAATTTTAAGAAGTACAGTTACCGGAATAAAAACCATTAATAACAAACCAACCACGATTGGATGATAACCAATAAAATAGAAGAAAGCAATGGAAAAAACAGATGCAATGATACAGGCTAAAAACCTGTTCCAAGCGCTTAAAAAAGATTGCTTTCTTGATGGTTGAATGCATAAAATCGTTAAAATACCTGCAGAAACGAAATTGGTAACTCCTAACAATTGTGCAATCCAAATAGCGATTGGTGTTCCGATAGCTGTTTTTATCGTTCGATACCCAATCTTCAAGTGTCATTCTCCTTTAAAAATAATTCATAACTGTCTTTCCCTCATGGTTGGAAGTTCATTCATTTGGTTGCTAGTTGATCAACTTCTAGCCGTTTTTTTTGAGATGTTCGGTCTTTCGTAACGTAAAAATAGGCTGACCTATATATAGTGACAGCCAGCCCTTTCTTACTTTATCATTAACCTTAAACTTCTTCACAATGTTCTTCAAAAATTTGTTGCAAGTTCCCAATCACATCAATCGCATTATGACCTTCAATATCATGACGCTCCAACATCGTGACGATTTTTCCGTCTTTCAGAAAAGCAAAGGAAGGTGAGGATGGTGGGTATCCTTCAAAGTACGTTCTTGCTCTTTCTGTAGCTTCCTTATCTTGACCAGCAAACACTGTAACTAAATGATCTGGACGTTTATCATAATGAACTGCATTAGCAGCAGCAGGTCTAGCAATACCACCAGCACACCCACAAACCGAATTAATCATAACTAGAGTTGTTCCTTTGCGAGACAAAGCTTCATCAACAGCTTCTGGAGTGGTAAGTTCTTCATAACCTGCTTCTCTTATATCTTCTCTTGCAGCATTGACCACATCATTCATAAATATGTTAAAATCCATGAAAAATCAAACCCCTTATTATAATGATACTTTATAACCTTGTTGTTAGAATACCAGTATCAAAGCAATATTTCAATTAAATACATTTGCTAGTTAAAGTATCTTTCTTATGATGACATGCGTTATATGACGCTCCTGTCGTAACTATCTTCTAAATAGGCTTTCTTTTAAGCCTAGAATGAAATGCATTGCTTGTTGATCATTCAGCTGTAATCGTAAGACGACAGCCATCTATCGATTTATCTACTAACAATGTCAATTACATTACTGTTTCCGATGTATTTACCTCTAGAAACAACAGGGTTATACGCCTGTTTACAAAACCTTTTTAATAAACATTGACCGTTTGTGCGTTCATTTGTTCTAAAATAGCTTTCACACGAGCTAAAAATTGACCGCAAATTAATCCATCTAAAATTCGATGATCTAAAGATAATGATAAATTAACCATATCTCTTGCAGCGAACATATTATTGACAATCATTGGACGTTTGACAATCGACTCCACTTGTAAAATAGCCGCTTGTGGGTAATTGATAACTCCCATAGAATGAATGGAGCCAAATGACCCAGTATTATTAACCGTAAATGTGCCGCCTTTCATATCATCCGCCGTTAGTTTACCTGTTCGCGCTTTGACAGCTAATTCATGAATTTGCTTTGCTATCCCTTTAATGCTTTTATCGTCAGCATGATGGATAACAGGTACAAACAGCTCTTGCTCTTTTGCTACCGCTATAGATATATTCACTTCTTTACGTTGGATAATTTTGTCCTCTGCCCATGTACTGTTAAGTTGCGGAAATTCTTTTAACGCTTGTGCTACAGCTTTCACAAAAAAGGCGAAAAAGGTCAACCCGTAGCCTTCTTTTGCTTTAAAGTCATCTTTTATCGCATTTCGATACGTTACCAGATCCGTTACATCTACTTCCACTGTCATCCAAGCATGCGGTATTTCTTGTGTGGAGCGTACCATATTTTGCGCAATGGCTTTTCGTACTCCGGTGACAGGAATTTCGACATCGCCAGGATACGTATCTGGTTTTGGTGCAGCAGAAGGTTTTGCAGGCTGTTGAGATACTTGTTCTTCCGCTTTAGAATCGGGCTGCTCTTTACTTGGTGCAGGAATTTTCCCAGAAGCAATGATTTTTTCCACATCTTTTCTAGTAATTCTTCCCGATTTACCGGTACCTGTTACCTGTTCTAGATTAATATCATGTTCTTGAGCAAGACGTAATACTGCAGGAGAGTAACGCTTTTTCATCGACTGATCGGTAGCAGGTTTTGCTTCCTCCTGTTCTGTTTTTTCTGATACAAGCTGTCTTTCTTCTTCTACTGCTTCAGCCTCACCACCTGTATCGATATAACACATTAATTCGCCTACTTCAATGGTGTCCCCTTCTTTAGCAACTAATTCTTTTATTGTTCCACTATAAGAGGACGGGACTTCTGCATTGACTTTATCTGTAAGAACTTCCGCAATCGGATCATACTTATTCACTTCATCTCCAACCTGAACGAGCCAAGAACTCACGGTGCCTTCCGTAACACTTTCACCAAGCTGTGGCATCTTGATTTTTTCTATCGCCATTGTTTGACCTCCTAACAGCAAATTAAAATTCCGCTAATTCACGCATTGCTTTTTCTACTTTATCCGGATTCATCATAAAGAACTTCTCCATTGTTGGTGCATATGGCATAGAAGGAACGTCTGGACCTGCCAGCCGTTGTACAGGTGCGTCCAAATCAAATAAACAATGCTCAGCAATGATTGCCGCTACTTCGCCAATAATACTTCCTTCTTTGTTATCTTCTGTAATTAAAAGTACTTTTCCAGTTTTTTTCGCCGCTTCAATAATTGCTTCTTGATCTAAAGGATACACTGTTCGCAGGTCTAAAATGTGAGCACTAATTCCTTCTTCAGCTAGCTTTTCTGCTGCCTGTAGAGCAAAGTGGACGCAAAGACCGTATGTAATGACGGTGATGTCGGAACCTTCTCGCTTTATATCAGCTTTGCCAATTGGTAGAACATAATCCTCTGCTGGTACTTCCCCCTTCAATAACCTGTATGCTCGTTTATGTTCAAAAAAGAGTACTGGGTCATTGTCACGAATAGCTGCTTTTAATAAGCCCTTCACATCGTACGGGGTAGAAGGCATGACTATTTTTAATCCTGGTTGATTAGCAAATACTGCCTCCACCGATTGGGAGTGATAAAGTGCCCCATGAACACCTCCGCCATAAGGAGCACGAATGGTCATCGGTACATGCCAATCATTATTAGAACGATAGCGAATTTTGGCTGCTTCGGAAATGATCTGATTAACTGCCGGCATAATAAAGTCTGCAAATTGCATTTCCGCAACAGGACGCATACCATACATTGCCGCACCTATACCAACTCCTGCAATAGCTGATTCTGCAAGTGGCGTATCCAGCACTCTTGCTTCGCCAAATTCTTCATATAGACCATCGGTAGCGCGAAAAACCCCACCTTTTTTACCAACATCTTCTCCTAAAACAAACACATTTTCATCTCGTTGCATCTCTTCCCGTAAAGCAGTAGTTACTGCTTGAATATAAGACATCACTGGCATTGTATTTCCCCTCCTTACTTTTCATAAACAAATTTTAACGCATCTTCTGGTTCAGCATATGGGGCATTTTCAGCATAGTCAGTTGCTTCATTTACTTCTTTTTGAATCGTTTCATTCATTTCTTTTTCTAATTCATCCGTTAAGACACCTGCATCCTTTAAATACTTTGCAAACGTGATGATGGAGTCTTTTTTCTTTGCTTCATCTACTTCTTCACTATTTCGATACAACCGATCATCATCATCGCTGGAATGAGCAGTTAGACGATAGGAAACAGCTTCTATTAATGTCGGACCTTCTCCGTTCATTGCTCGTTCACGTGCTTGTTTCACGGCATCATAAACTGCTAACGGGTCATTTCCATCTACCGTAACTCCTGGCATTCCATACGATTGTGCTCGCTCAGCAACCGTTTTGCTAGCAATTTGCTTTTCGATAGGGACAGAAATGGCATACTGATTGTTTTCTACCATTGTAATAACAGGAAGCTTATGTACTCCTGCAAAATTCAATCCTTCATGAAAATCACCTTGGTTAGATGATCCTTCGCCTAATGTTACAAACGAAACAATAGGATCTTGCTTCATTTTGGCAGCTAATGCGACGCCGACTGCATGTGGAAGCTGTGTCGTTACTGGCGAAGAGCCTGTCAGTATCCGATTTTTCTTTTGCCCGAAGTGACCAGGCATTTGTCTTCCACCAGAATTTGGATCCTCCGCTTTAGCAAAGCCAGATAGCATTAAATCTGTAGTCGTCATACCAAACGCAAGCACGACGCCCATGTCACGATAATAAGGAGCAACATAATCCTTTTCTCGATTTAGCGCAAACGCTGCTCCGACTTGCGCAGCCTCCTGTCCTTGACAGGATATAACAAATGGAATTTTCCCAGCACGGTTAAGCAACCACATTCGTTCATCAATTTTTCGGGCAAGCAACATCGTCCGGTAAATATCCAAAACCTGCTCATCTGTAAGTCCTAAAGCTTGATAGTCTTTTTCTGACATGAAAAGTTCCCTCCTTCAATTATTTATCCAGCATATAATGTGCTGTAAGACTCCCGCTTCAGGAGTGGATAATCTGTACTGCAACAAGTCTACGTGGGAGATAACAGCACCTAAATGCCCGATTCGTTCATCTAACAATCAGTTGGGGATGAATGAAAACCCCCACTGATTGAAGATTCACTTTATCCATGTATTTGATTTCCATCGACAGCAAGTGCTGCTTCACCAAACACCTCGGCTAAGGTTGGGTGTGGATGAATGGAGTGCGCAATCTCCCATGGAGTAGCATCAAGCACTTTTGCTAAACCTGCTTCAGAGATCATATCGGTTACATGAGGTCCAACCATATGAACACCTAACAGATCATCATTTTGTTTATCAGCAACGATTTTCACAAAACCATCTGTTTCTCCGTAAACAAGTGCTTTTCCAATTGCCTGAAAAGGAAATTTTCCTACTTTTACGTCATAACCTCGTTCTTTCGCTTGTTTTTCCGTTAAACCGACACTTGCTACTTCGGGGTTCGAGTAGATGCAGGAAGGTACTTGCAAATAGTCAATAGGCAATGGGGCTTGATCTGCCATATGTTCTACAGCAACTATACCTTCATGTGAGGCAACATGGGCAAGTTGCATACCCCCGATAACATCACCAATAGCATAGATATGTGTTTCTTTTGTTTGATAAAATGCATTGGTTTGAATCACGTCGTGGTCAACAACAATATCCGTATTCTCCAGACCTATATTACTTATATTCGCCTTTCGCCCTACAGATACAAGCATTTTATCTGCTTGAAATGATTGCTTTTTACCATTTATTTCTGCCTCCAAGGTAATCTGACTGTCTTTTTGGATAGTATCTGCCAATACTTTTGCTCTCGTTACGAACGAAACTCCTTTTTTCTTCAGCAATTTTTGCACCTCGTTCGAAACTGCTTCATCTTCGGTAGGTAAGATGTGCTCCGCATATTCGATGACCGTCACTTCGACATCAAAATCAGCTAGCATTGATGCCCATTCAATTCCTATGACGCCCCCACCGACAATAAGGATCGAATCTGGTAACTCCGTTAATTGCAATGCATCATCTGATGTCATCACAAAGGAATGATCCACTTCCAAACCCGGCAATATTTTTGGTTCTGATCCAGTGGCAATTAATACATGTTTGGGAATAAGCATCGTGTTCTCTTGATCGTTACCATGTTCAATAGAAATGGTTCCAGCCATTGGAGAAAATATACTTGGTCCTAAAATACGACCATGGCCATAGTACGTATCAATTTTTCCTTTTTTCATTAATCCTTTAACGCCTTGGTGCAATTGGTCGACTATTTTCTGCTTTCTCGCTTGTACGAGTGGGAATTTTAGCGTTGTTGATTCAGTTTCCACTCCGAACAAAGCTGCCTCTTTCGTCTGCCTGTATACCTCAGCACTGCGCAACAATGCTTTTGAAGGAATACAACCTCGATGTAAGCATGTACCCCCTAGCTGCCTTTTCTCTACAACAGCTACTTTCATTCCAAGCTGCGAGGCACGGATTGCAGCTACGTAACCACCCGTTCCACCTCCAAGTACGACTAAATCATATTCTGTTGCCAATTTATTCACTCCTTTTTATCCTGCCTTGCCTGGATAGACCTTCGGCTGCTCTTCTCCACGTAATACTCGCAGTACACCTTCATTTAAAGCTTGCAACTCATCCTCGCCTGGATAAACAACGGTATCAGCTATCCAATCCACTCGATCTATAATCATATCGGTAAAAGATTTGCCATATGCTAGGCCGCCCGTCAACACGATAGCATCCACATTGCCATGTAATACAGAACTCATCGCAGCAATTTCTTTAGCGACTTGATAAGCCATTGCTTCATAAATTTGCTTGGCATATGTATCCCCACAAGCAATTCGTTTTTCAACTTCTGTAGCATCACTCGTTTGTAAATAGCCCATTAATCCGCCATTACCGACAATTTTACGCATGACTTCTTCTAAGTAATATTGCCCTGAAAAGCACATTGAAACTAAATCTCCAACCGGCACCGTACCTGCTCTCTCAGGGGAAAAAGGTCCTTCTCCATGCAACCCATTGTTCACATCAATCACTCTGCCTCGATGATGAGCACCGATGGTTATCCCGCCACCCATATGTGTCACAATGAAGTTCATTTCTTCGTACGTTCCATCTAACTGCTTGGCAACTCGGCGAGCAACTGCCTTCTGATTAAGTGCATGAAAAATACTTTTTCTAGGTATTTCGGGTATACCGGAATAGCGTGCTATATCAGCAAGCTCATCCACTACGACCGGGTCTACAATATATGCTGAAATATGGAGTGCAGAAGCAATTTCATTTGCAATAATACCGCCCAAATTTGAAGCATGATGCCCGTTATAGCCCATTTCCAAATCAGCTAACATCGCTTCATTTACTTCGTATGTTCCACCTGCTATAGGTCGAATTAAACCGCCTCGAGCACAAACAGCATCCAGCTTGGAAATGTTAATTCCTTCATAATCAAGTTGCTCCAATATAACATCTTTTCGAAAAGCTTTCTGTTCGCTGATAGACTGAAAACCTTGTATCTCCTCCACAGCATGTCGAATTGTTTTTTCGAATATACATCCTTCATTATCGAACACGCCAATCTTGGTCGATGTTGAACCAGGGTTGATAACAAGGGTCCTAAAGATAGCCTGCAATACACATCGCCCCTCCATGTATTTTCACTAAGCATTTTGATAATGAAACCATCCGTGAGGGAAGTAAGCCACGGATAGTGAAGTTAGCTTATCTTCTGCTTAAAATATGGTGACTATTTAATAAAAATTGGCTCCTGGAACGATATTCAGACTTAATTCTCTCTTCTGCCATCCGATCAGCAGCTAAATAAGTAGGAATATGATCACGTTTAGCAATGGCAAACACTTTTTGTAAGCTGTCATAAATGGTTTCTACCTTTTTCATTGCTCGGTCATAATTATATCCTTGTAGTTCATCGGCAACATTAATCACCCCACCAGAATTAATGACATAATCAGGAGCATAAATAATCCCCCGCTTGTGAATCATATCACCATGTCGAGACTCTTTCAATTGATTGTTAGCAGAACCAGCTATAACTTTTGCTTTTATTATTGGAATGGTCTCGTCATTAATCGTTGCACCTAACGCACATGGCGCATAAATATCGCAATTTACATCATAAATCGCATCTGGTTCAACTGATTCGGCACCGAAATCATCCACCGCTCGCTGTATTGCTGCCTGATTAATGTCCGTAACGACCAAGCGTGCTCCTTCTTTATGTAGATGTTCACAAAGGGCATATGCGACGTTACCTACACCTTGTACAGCGATCGTCTTCCCAGTTAATGAATCATCGCCAAATGCTTCCTTAGCAGCTGCCTTCATCCCCTTATAAACCCCGTATCCGGTTACTGGAGAAGGATTTCCAGAAGAGCCTGATTCAGGGGAAATACCAGTTACAAAATCTGTCTCCATATGAATGAGATCCATATCATGTACTGTTGTTCCAACATCCTCAGCTGTGATATAGCGCCCGTTTAGTCCTTGAATGTAACGCCCAAACGCACGAAACATTTCTGGATTCTTATCTGTTTTCGGATCTCCAATAATAACTGTTTTTCCACCGCCTAAATTTAAGCCGGCAGCAGCATTTTTATACGTCATTCCTTTAGCTAGCCGAAGCGCATCTTCAAGAGCTGCTTCTTCTGTTTCATATGTCCACATTCTTGTTCCACCTAAAGCAGGACCTAAAGTTGTATCATGAATGACAATGATTGCTTTTAAACCAGAGTTCTTATCCTGACAAAATACGACCTGTTCATAATCATCTTGTTCCATATAACGAAATAGTTCCATTAAAGTTCCCTCCTATTTGGTTGTAGCTGTCATAATTGCAAGGGACAGCGAATGTAATTTACTTTCGATTGGATCAGCTCGTGACGTTAATACAAGTGGTGCTTTAGCTCCACTAATAATTGCCGCTACTTTCGCTTGTGCATAATATACAAACGATTTGTACAAGGCGTTACCCACCTCAATGGAAGGGACAAGGAGTATATCTGCATCTCCAGCAACGTCAGATGAAATCCCTTTTTGAACTGCAGCATCTTTAGAAACAGCATTGTCAAAAGCGAGCGGACCATCAATAAGACAGTTTTCGATTTGTCCTCTGCGTTGCATTTGTGTTAATGCTGCTGCATCAATTGTGGATTGCATTGCAGGATTAATTACTTCTACTGGTGCTAAAGCAGCTACTTTAGGTAGGCTGATACCAATATTTTGTGCTACTTTCACTGCGTTTTCAACAATGATTGCCTTTTGTTGAATATCTGGAGCAATATTCATAGCTGCATCTGTTAATAGTACTAACTTTTCTTGACTTGGCACTTCAAATACTGCCACGTGAGATAAAACCTTCCCCGTTCGCAAGCCCTTTTCTTTGTGTAGCACTGCTTTCAAGACCTTTTTAGTCGGTATTTTCCCTTTCATAACAATATCTGCTTGCTCTTGCTTTACAGCGCGAATGGCTGATTGCGCTATGTTTGTTATATCAGTTTCATGTTTAATGGTTACTTTTTCTCGCCAATTATACAAATTAAGCCCAATTTGTTTCGCTAACTTCATAATTTTCAATTCATCGCCGACTAACAAAAACTGACATAAATCTTCTTCCAAGGCAATTTTTACAACCTGCAAAATATTCTCGTCTTCGGCATTTGCTACAGAGACGACTTTTTTATGTTCCTTTTTAGCGGCAAATTTTAATTCTGTCAAACTGTCCATATGATCCTCCTAACCATTCCCTCCACAGTTATATAGCAAGTTATGTGCCAAAACCCATGGATTGAAAGCGCTTTATCCACCAGAGTTCAGTCTGCAATAAATTGCACAAACCTGCAATCTATTGCAGGTCAGGTTTTGCAAGCTGGTATTTTTCCATCTTATAATAAAGATTTCGAATCGAGATTTGCAATTCCTTAGCTGTTTTCGTTTTATTATAGTCATTGCGTTCATAAACCTGTTGAATATAATTTTTTTCATATTGTTCTATAACGTGTTGTAAAGATTGGTGATTTGCTTTAGCAGGGAACGAAAAAGTATGATCTGGAACCGCACTAGTTAAATTTGGCAAATGCGATTGCTGAATCACCTTTTCATGTATTCCCATATAAATCATGGCTCGACCAATTACATTCTCCAGTTCACGGATATTGCCTGACCAATGATAATTTTTTAAAATTGCTAAAGCCTCTTCGGATATATGTTGCACGTCTCTACCATAATCTTGATTAATCTTTGTAATAATATGCTTAGCCAGTAGTGGAAGATCAGAGAGCCTGTCTCTTAAAGGCGGAATAAATATAGGCAAGCGATTTAACCGATAGTAAAGATCTTCCCGAAATGTTTTGGCCATGATCGCTTTTTCTAAGTTTACATGGGTAGCTGTAATTACTCGCACGTTTATTGTAATTGGTGTTGTTCCTCCAACGCGAACAATTTCATTTTCTTGCAGCACGCGTAGTAATTTGGCTTGCATATGCAAGGATAGCTCACCAATTTCATCTAAAAAAATGCTGCCATTATCTGCTTCTTCAAACAGACCTTTCTTTCCTCCCCGTTTTGCACCGGTAAAGGCTCCTTCTTCGTAACCAAATAGTTCACTTTCTAAAATTGATTCTGCGATAGCTGCACAGTTTACACGAATAAATTTATAATGTTTACGGTCGCTTTCATTGTGGATCGCATGAGCAAACAACTCTTTCCCTGTTCCAGAAGCACCTCGAAGCAAAACAGTAGCAGGTGTTCTTGCCCCTACTTTCGCTTGTTCTAAGGCAATTTTCATTTCCGGCGAAGTACCAATAATATCGGCAAATGTATATTTGGCTTCTAAATTACGAATGATTTGGCGTGCGCGTTTTAATTCATTCGTTAATGATTGCACTTCTGAAATATCATGCAGTACACCAACACTACCTTTCAGTTTTCCGTCTACAATAACCGGAGCCACATTGACATAGACTTCCTTTTTATTCGGACCGACCTTCATCAATACTCCCCTAACAGCTCTTCTCGTTTGTAAAACGCGCATATGTACACTTTCACCTTCAGAAATATCAGTAGTTGCTGGCTTGCCAATCACATCCGTTTCAGCTAAGCCAGTTATTTTAGTATAGGCAGGGTTAATCATTAAACCTAGCCCCTGTTCATCTACAACACTTATAGCCTCATCAGACGAATGAATAATAGCCTCTAGCATCGTTTTAATTTCTTTTAAGTCTGTATTTTCCTCTGCTAAATGGACGACTTCTGTAATATCTTTAAAAACAGCAAAAGCGCCTAAAAGACGGTTATCCGCACAAATAATAGGAATTCGTGTTGCAATAATTTGCTTACCATTTTCCAATGTTAATTTCTGATTAATTTCTCGTCTTCGGCTTTTTAACACCTCAGGCAGTCGAGTGTTTAAAATGATGTTTTCAATTCGTTCCCCTTCTAAGTCACTTTTAGCTAGGTCAATAATCGTTTCCGCGCTTTTATTGACAAAAGTAATGATCCCATGGTAGTTCACGACAATCATACCGTCACGTATATTGTTTAAAATTAAATTTTGATTTTGCATTTGCAGTTCTATTTTTTCTAAAAGCTCCTGTTTTTCATCAAACAGTTCAGAAATAATATAAGCAACTGTTCCAGGAATAACGACTGTTTTTCGTTCCCGTCGCTCTAATAACTCTTCCAGCACATGTTCATTACCAGTTGCTTCAATGATGATGTCAATATCTTTGTCAACCCATCCTTTCCACGATTGACTCACAGGGATGTCCCATTTTTTCGCCATCTCGAGACCTGGAGCAGATAGATTAGTATCAATTACAGCAACCACATTCATCGTTTGCGTAGCATTTAAAATATTTAATAACACACTCCCACCTTTACCAGCACCAACAATAAGAACGCGCTTCATTTCATCCCACCTTGCACTATTTTGCATATTTCTATCTTACGTCAGTCTGCAAAGTAATGCAAATTGTGATTTTCCCTCAAATTTGTCACGTATTTATGCGATTTTTTCTCGGCATGGATTTTATTTGATCTCTAGTTCTATAAAAAGGTTTTTTAGTATCATCGCTTCAATAACCCACATTGGATCTACACTTCGCTTTCCACGGCGGCCCTCTCAACTGCTCGGAAACAAAGAAAGACTTCTTTAAGATTTTTAGCCGTCAAATTTGCTACAGGTCAAGACAAAGAAGAGAGGAGTACTTCATTTTAATGTGCCTCCGCGTATATTTTCTGCTTTTTTTGCAAATGCCAAGTCTTTATGTATCGCGTGGTAGTTCCCCGAGGGCTATCTGTATTGATTCATTCTAAAACATGCTGACATATGGCTTGAATAGTACTAAGAGGAACTATGAGTCCATGTCCGTTCGGTTTAAGTCTAGTCATTTACACTACTAACAATCACAGAGATTAAAAAGGGCATGAGGATAGGAGTTTCGCTTTATTTCTTTTTATATATTATTTTGCTATACTGTACGTGACATTAATGAAGGAGAATATGGGATGGTTCGAATCATAGCTATAGTTCTGTTATTTATTCCTGGCGTGGTTGCAGCAATTGGAATAAAATTGATGAGAGACACATTGTTTGCTTCTTTTTATCCAATATTTTTTCATAGCAGTATCCAATTTATCGTTGGGCTTATTTTATTTTTAGCTGGACTAACCTTTATCGGTGGATTTATTATCCACCGCGATCGAAAACGCCAAAGAAATCAGCAACTGAAAAAAAAATGTTATGCAGATGGGGATTAAACACCCATCTTTTTTATTGTATGTATTGGAAACTATAAAATGATGTGCTTGGGGATAAAATAACCGAATAGCCGCGTCCGGCTCATGAGCCCAGCAACGATGCGACTTCATGAAAACACTCTACGATAAGGCCTCATCGGTTCATCTCTAAGAGGAAGGCCGACTAAAAACGGGCCTGCCGCCCAGACGTCGGCATACCCCTGTTTTAGTGGCATGATTCCTTTATCTCCGTTGTTTCGTTTCATTCGCTACGTTGCTAAACGGGCACTTGCGACTTTGTTCCTTTCATGCGATATATAACCTTAATTCACCCGTTGATAAAATTTTATGTTATCGCTTTTAGACTAAATTATTTTCCACATATGGAACCATTTTTTAAAATATCCAGTTTACAATTGCTTTTTTATTTATTTATAATGTGCCAAATAAACTGAATTTATGATATGATGAAAAATAAAAAAACAGCGGGAGGAATTTGGCGTGAAAGTAGCAAAATTTGGAGGAAGCTCTGTCGCTAGTGCAAAACAGATAAAAAAGGTAGCCGATATTATCAAGATGGACCTCCAAAAGAAATTTATTGTCGTTTCCGCACCTGGAAAACGATACAAAACGGATCAAAAAATAACGGATATGTTAATTGAACTATGGGATGCCCACGAACAAGGCACTTCTGTATACCAATATATAGATCCTATTATGCGAAGATTTGCTGAAATTATCGAACAGCTAGAGTTATCTGCTTCTATTTTAGATGAGATTAAACAAACCATTGAAAATCAGTTACATAATGATGCTAATCCTACAGAAAGGCTGGATGCATTAAAAGCTGTTGGCGAAGATAGTTCAGCTAAAATTCTGAGCGCATACCTTGCTTCTTGTGGCTTAAATGCTCGCTATTTGAATCCGCACGATGCTGGTGTGACGGTAAGCGATGATCCGGGAAATGCAAAGATCTTGCCAGCAAGCTTTAAAAAAATTTATAGCTTACGATCAACAAAAGAAATTTTAGTTATTCCTGGATTTTTTGGCTATACAAAAGAAGGTAAATTAATTACTTTCTCGCGTGGAGGTTCTGATATTACTGGTTCCATTATTGCTGCAGGTATTAAAGCAGATGTATATGAAAATTATACTGATGTAGACTCCGTTTATGCAGTTAATCCGTCCATTGTAAACAACCCTAAGAAAATTACTACGCTCACTTATAAAGAAATGCGCGAATTATCTTACGCGGGATTTTCAGTGTTTCATGATGAAGCGCTCATCCCAGCTTATCGCGAGGAAATACCTGTATGTATTAAAAATACGAACAATCCTCAAGCTCCTGGAACATTAATTGTTTCTGAGAAAAAGCCAAGCGAGAAGTGTGTTGTCGGGATTGCTAGTGACACAGGATTTTGCAGTATATACATTAGTAAGTATTTAATGAATCGGGAAATTGGTTTTGGTCGAAAAGTATTTTCTATCTTAGAAGATGAAGGTATTTCTTTTGAGCATGCACCATCAGGTATAGATGATTTGTCGATCATTATTCGTGAAAAGCATTTACCTCTTGAAAAAGAGAAGCAAGTATTGAAACGCATTCAAAAAGAACTACGACCGGACCTAATTTCAATTCATCGCAATTTGGCTATGATCATGATTGTTGGCGAAGGACTTGTACGTACAATTGGCGTTGCTCAAAAAGCCACTTCTGCCATTTCCAGTGCAAATGTGAATATTGAAATGATTAACCAAGGATCCTCAGAAGTTTCCATGATGTTTGGCATTAAAGCAGAAGACCTGGAGAAAGCCGTGCAATCATTATACGCTGCTTTTTTTGTAAAGTAAGATAGCTTTGTATGTTACGTAAACAGGAAAATTTTGTAGTCAAATTTTCTCTATTCTAAAAAACATATCCGCCTTTAATGGAGGATATGTTTTTTAGCTTTTAGAGCAACACTAGCTTGCTTTATGCTCCAAACGTAGATGGTCAGCCACCATCGCAATAAACTCTGAATTTGTTGGTTTTGCTTTGGAAATACTGATCGTATATCCAAACAAGGCAGATATGGAATCAATGTTACCCCTGCTCCATGCTACTTCAATAGCATGTCGAATTGCCCGTTCTACACGAGAAGCTGTTGTGTTATATTTCTTAGCTATATCCGGATATAAAACCTTCGTAATCGAACCAAGGAGCTCAATATCATTAAATACCATGGTAATCGCTTCTCGTAAATACATATACCCTTTAATATGAGCTGGAACGCCAATTTCATGAATAATATTAGTAATACTTGCTTCTAAATCCTGTTTTTTCTTCTCTTTTCGCTGGACTTTGGAAACACCTGTTGAATAAACTGCAGTTCCCTGAACTTGTCTAATTTGTTCAGCTAAGTTATCTAAGTCAAAAGGTTTCAAAATAAAATAGGCTGCTCCAAGATCCACTGCTTTTTTCATTACTTCTTCCTGACCAAAAGCTGTTAACATAATGACATGCGGTGTTTTTCCTCCTGAAGAACGCAATGTATTTAACACAGCAAGTCCATCCACATGAGGCATAATAATATCCAACACCAACACATCCGGCTCCATGTCTTCAAGCATCGTTAAACAGTCTCTTCCGTTAAAAGCTGTCCCAATTACTTCAATATCCGCCTGCTCTTCAAAATAGTCTTCCATTAGTTTGATCAATTCACGATTATCATCCACTAAACAAATTTCAATCTTTTCCACAAAAGCTCCTCCTTTTATGTAGTACATAACTTCTCACTATTTTACATATTCTACACAAATCACAAATATCCTTCTTTTAATTAAAAAACTTTGGTTTTTTTGAAATTTGCTTTGTTTTTCTCTGTTTTACTCAAAAATACGATTATATTCGATAAATATAGACACTGCTTGTCGAAAAATATTTATTATTTCATAATTATAACATATCTATTCTTCACTACTGCTAAAAATATAAGTTCTTAACACAAAATTATGCATTCCTTTGCAAAACTAAGTGGTTAAAAAGGAAAAAGACTTGAATTGGAGAAGTTCCCAAAACAAGTCCTTACTTTAGCTTACCTTTTTTAATGATGCTCCATTTTTATGCACATTAATACCAGCTTCTTGTAACATAAACTCAATGTGTACACCATAGCCAGACGTTGGATCATTAACGAACACATGCGTTACTGCGCCAATAATTTTTCCATTTTGGATAATGGGACTCCCGCTCATTCCTTGTACAATTCCACCCGTTTTATTCAGTAACTCCTTATCTTTGATTTGAATAACCATCCCTTTAGTTGCTGCATTTGTCTGCGGCACGCTACTGACGATTTCTACATCGTATGCTTCAACCTTTTCTCCCTCAAGTACCGTTAAAATTTTTGCAGGACCTTCTTGCACTTCATGAGGCTGAGCGATAGGCATTGGTTTACGAGCATCCTCCAAATTTTGATTTAGCTCTCCAAATATGCCAAATGGGCTATTTTTTGTAATAGAGCCAATTTTATTTTCTGTCGGTGAAAATGTTGCTTGTTTTTCTCCAGGAATTCCATTATTTCCCTTTTCAATCGACGTTACAGAAGAGCGAACAATAGCGCCATTGTTAATTTCTATCGGCTTTTTCGTATCCATATCCGAAATTACATGACCTAGCGCACCATATTTTTTCGAGTTTGGATCATAAAAAGTCATCGTTCCAATTCCAGCTGCTGAATCACGAATATACAATCCAATTTGGAAATTTTTCCCTTGTTTATCTAATGCAGGTTTTAATTCTGTGGAGATCGTTTTTTCTCCACGTTTTAATTTTATATCCAATGGATGGTTCGACTCCCCTGCTTGTTTTACAAATGGTTTAACATCATTCATTGTTTTAATTTCTTTTCCATCAATTTCTAAAATAACATCTCCCACCTGAATATCAGCTTTTTCTCCTGGAGAGATACCGCCTGATTTTCCTTTTACTACATGATGTCCTACAACTAAAACACCTTTTGTTTGTAGTTGAACACCGATGGATTGACCACCAGGAATTATCCTTATATCATCACGCGCTTCTGCTTTTGCTTGGTGGAAAGATAAACCGGTCAGCTCAGCAAGTGATAGATCTTTTGCAGTATTTTCAGCACCGGTATCAGTTGTTGAAGTAGATGCTGCCTGTGAAGGCTGACTTTTAAATGGAATTATTTGTTGCGTAAAAAAAGGAAATGCAAGCAGGGCGATCATTGTGATTAAGCCTATGCCAATGCGTATTTTGTTGTGCTTTCTTTCCAAATTCATTCACTCTCCTCTATCCATACCCAAACCACCTTTATATCTGTACCTTTAATTTAAGCTTTTTCATGTTGTTTTAAACTGGTGAAACATAAGCAAGCTTGCCTAACATTACCTGCACAAGCTTTTAGCTCGATATGTATAACAGAGGTTTAAAACTTCGTTAGTAACTATTCTTCCTCTGATTATCATTTGCTGCTGAAATCTTTCCTATTTTAGGAAACCTATATGTAAAGCGTCATTTTTTCCAACATGTCAAAAGCTTCCATTATTAAGTGAATCTTCAATCAGTGGGTGTTTCTTTCATCCCCTCTGATTGTTAGTACCATAATGGTATGACCTAAAGGACTCTTACGAAAATAGGGCATTTAGTGTGTTGTTATCTCTCGTTTAGACTTATTGCAGTACGATAATGGAGTCTTACAGCACCTTATATGTGGGATAATAAAACGTTTACAAAAAGAGCTATTATTTCATGCGCTTTTTATGTTTCGAAATTTTTTGGACAAAATAAAAAGCCAGATAATATATTTTCTGGCTTTTTGCTATAAATTATGCTCTTTTGATTTAAATTGGATTGCCATTTCTAACATTTCCCGACCATGATCCACTGCTGTTTCCGTAAGCTTCGTTCCCGTAATCATACGAGCTAGTTCATTTATCTGCAGTTCCGGAGTTAATTCATGAACACTGGTAGATGTTCGATGATCCGTCACTTCTTTTTCAATTAGTTTATGGGTATCAGCCATTGCAGCTACTTGTGGAAGATGAGTAATACATAAAACCTGTGACTCCTGAGAAATGTGATATATTTTCTCCGCAATTGCTTGTGCTACACGTCCACTAACACCAGTATCAACTTCATCAAAAATTACACTTGTGACTCCTTGATGTTTGGCAAATATTTTTTTTAAGCTCAACATAATCCGTGACAGTTCTCCTCCAGAAGCAACTTTATTTAATGGCTTTAGAGGCTCGCCTGGATTTGTAGAGATCAAAAAGGTTACATGATCCAATCCATTTTTATGCAAGTGCTTATCCAATTCTTCTCGTTGATCCAGCTTATTTTTCGCAAAATCAACTTTAAATTGAGCCTTATCTAAATAAAGATCCTTTAACTCCTCATGAATTTCTTTCGTTAAAGCCTTTGCAGCTGCTTGACGTATGTCATGCAACTCCTGAGCTTCCAAAAAAGCATCTTTCGCTTTTTCTTTGATTTGTTCTTCTAGCTTCGATAAGTGAGAATCTTTATTGTTAATTTGCTCGATTTCTTCTTCAATTTTTGCCATATATGTCAGCATTTCAGACACCGAAGGACCATACTTTTTCTTTAGTCGATTGATTTCGCTTAGGCGAGCTTCAATCTCATTTAAACGCTCGGGGTTATATTGTAACGATTCAATTAGATTTCCCAAATCATAAGTAAGCTCCTCTAAACCGAAATAATAATTGGCTATCTCTTCGGCTTTTTCTGCAATCGAGGAATCGAACTTACTGTTATCCTGCAAGGCAATTTGAGCTTGGTTAACCCAATCAAGACCTTTTTGTTCCCCATAAAGGGAATTATAGGCTAGTTGCAAGGCTGAATAAATTCGTTCATAATTTGCCAAGGTATTCCTTTCTTCTTCCAGCTGTTCGTCCTCATTTGGTTGCAGTTGAGCTTGTTCCAGTTCTCGTAATTGAAATTGTAGCAGGTCTAATCGTTGCGCTGTCTCTTGCTCGTTTTCACTTAATTTCCGATAACGATTTTTCAAATTGGATAACTGATCGTATAGTTTAAAGTATTCGTCTTTAGCCTTGTTCATTAATTCGGGCTGATATAAATCTAACAACTCAATATGCTGCTCTGGATCCATTAGTGATTGTGTCTCGTGCTGGCTATGGATGTCAATTAATGTTTTTCCAAATTCACGGAGAATGGCTAACGTCACTAATTTGCTATTCACACGGCAAATACTTTTCCCATTTGCAGTCATTGTTCGTCTTAGCACAAGCTGATGATCTTGACATTCGATACCGTACTGTTGGCAAACGTTATAAACTGGATGCGACTCATCCTCGATAATAAACAACCCTTCAATATCTGCTTTCTTGGCACCGTGCCGAACAAATTCAACGGAGCCTCTTCCTCCTGCGAGCAATTGAACCGCATCGATAATAATCGATTTCCCTGCACCAGTTTCACCTGTCAATACCGTTAAACCTTCGTGAAAAGTGATGGAAAGCTTGTTTATAATCGCAAAATCCTGAATTGATAATTCCGTAAGCACGACATTATTCCCCCACCTTCTGAATTACAGCATCTCTATAAAACGCTCTTTTATCGCTATTGCATCTGCTTCTGTTCTGCATATAATTAAGCAGGTATCATCTCCACAAATGGTCCCCATGATTTCTTCCCAATCTAACTGATCGATTAAAGCACCGACAGCATGAGCATTACCAGGCAATGTTTTTAATATGATAAAATGGCTTGCATAATCAATTTTCACAAATGCGTCCATGACTAAACGCTTTAATTTATCTAACGGATTAAAGCGTTGGTCTGCAGGCAAGCTGTATTTATATGTCCCATTTGTTGTTGCTACCTTTACTAAATGTAGCTCTTTGATGTCTCTAGAAACAGTTGCTTGCGTCACGTTATATCCTAGATTTTTCAATCGATCTACAAGCTCATCCTGTGTTTCAATTTCATTATTTGTTATTAATTCTCGAATTTTTATATGACGTTGTATTTTGCTCATCGGGTGCCCCCATTTCTTAAACTTGCATGATTAATTTTTATTCGTTTTTCGTATCAATTCTTCATGTGCTTTTGAGACTAAGTTTTCTATGTCTTGATCCGAAAATTGTTGTGATGTTTCATGTTTTTTCCAGCCTAAGTGTAGCAAAAATTCAATATTGCCATCTCCACCAGTTATTGGGGAAAAAGTTAAGCCTAACACTTGATACTCTTCCCGTTCTGCAAAATCAATCATTTGTCTGATAACAGATTGATGAACGTGACGATCACGAACAATACCCTTCTTGCCAACTTGCTCTTTTCCTGCTTCAAATTGCGGTTTAACAAGTGCCACTATATCACTATTGTCTTTCATTAGCATCTTTAATACAGGCAAAAGTAACCGCAAAGAAATAAAAGAAACATCGATAGAAGCAAAGTTTGGTTTTCCATGCTCGAGCATATCTAGCGTAACATAACGAAAATTCGTTCGTTCCATCACAATAACCCGATTATCGTTTCTCAACTTCCAATCAAGCTGATTATAGCCGACATCAATCGCATAACATAATGCAGCGCCATTTTGCAAAGCACAATCTGTAAAACCACCAGTAGATGAACCAATATCCATGACAATTTTATCTTTTACCATTATTGAAAACTCTCTTAATGCTTTTTCAAGCTTCAATCCTCCACGTCCAACATAAGGAAACAGCTTGCCTTTAACCGTTAAATGGGTGGATTCATCAATTTGCATACCTGGTTTATCCAATCTCTCTTGTTCAGCAAAGACTTGTCCAGCCATAATTAATCGCTTCGCCTTTTCTCTTGTCGGTGCAAGTGATTTTTCCACTAGCAATACATCTAGTCTTTTTTTACTCATTCGGGTAAGTCCTTTTTATTAATAATTTTTAGGTAATACTTTTATTTTTAATCTATTTTCCATAATGGAGATAATTTTTCCTGCAAAAAAAATAATTTTTGTGGAAGCATTAATGGCAAAATATTTACCTAGTGCTTTTCCACCGACTGTAAGTGCAGCGACAACGCTTGTCAATACCACCGAAATAAAAATTTGCACGGATGATCCTTCTCCATAACCTAACAAATTTGCGATTTGAAGTACTACTATAGCTGAAGCTGTACCACTTACAATTCCAGATATATCCCCAATTACATCGTTACAAAAGCTGGCAAATCGATCGGCATTTCGAATAATAATAACCGCCTCTTTTGCTCCGGTCACTTTCTCCGCAGCCATCGCATGAAAGGGTGCTTCTTGTGCTGCTGTAGAAGCAATTCCTAACATATCAAAAACAACTCCAACCAAAACGATGACAAGCACAATGAATAAGCCGATAAACCATGCAACGCCACCTAAAATAGAAGAAGATATAACTGAAAAAATAGCCGCTAACACAAAAGTGATAACGGCAATAGTTAAACTAAATTTAATCGATCGTTTTACATGTGATTTCATTTCATACCCCATTATTTAAGAACGTGTTATACGTGACTTATTATGTACAAAGGAATGGTCATTTAAAAGGTAAAAACTGCGGCTTAGGTCCAGTAGGTTTTCCCAGATGGCTACCCCGTGTTGCCACATGGGCGGTTCCCCTTTAAAACCATCTTAGCTTTGTCGCCAAGAGCTAGACTGGATTACCACTTAGTCCACACTATAATCCCTTTTAAACGTCGAATGAACAGTCTAGGAGATTTCCTCAACAGTTCTTAACCGTCCCCTAGCCTCTTTTGCAGTGCTGATTTCATAGAGAAGGCAATAACAAATTAGTGGCCATCTAATTTATTATCGATAACTCTAATCCCCTCAGTCACCACTCAAGGCAGGCTACGCTGCATATTAGGTGTCCCTTACCGTATACTGCAGGTTCATACCCCATTCCATAATGACAACTAGGCTTAGTTGTTACTACAGAGATGGGCCTCCGCGGAAATCGGGTCAACGCCCACATGCCTTTGTGGATCGCCCGATAACCTTAACTCCCAGCACAGACCCAAGGCTGGGCGCCTCAAGCCTGCACAAGGAACTTCATCGATGTGCCCTTTGGCGAATTTTTAGGCCCGCCTTCAGGTACGGAGAACTGACTAGAATACTGCACCATTCCTATTCTAATTGAATTATAACATATTTTTTAGAAAAAAACTACGGAATTAATGATCTCGTTGACTAAAATAAACGGTTAAATCCATCAATTTGGAGTTTGCGACATCAGCCTTTTCAAGCGCTTCTTTCACCTTAGATACATACCACTCTTTCTGTTCCATCGCTCCATCTAAACCAAGCAGTTTTGGATACGTGCTTTTTAAATTTAGCACATCACTGCCTACAGGTTTTCCAAGTTTTGCTTGATCGCCGGTTACATCTAGTATATCATCCTGCACTTGAAAAATGAGTCCTAAATAAAAAGCAAATGTTTCCAATGCGTTTAATTGTTCCTTTGTTGCTCCTCCAAGATATGCACCTGCATACACGGCGTATCGAAGTAATTCACCTGTTTTTAATGCATGCACTTGCTCCAGCTCTTTTAAGGAAATCGTCTTGTCTTCTGCAGCCATATCTAAGATTTGCCCTGCTACCATTCCCTTCGGACCACACGCCTCAGCTAATAATGCAATTAAATCTGCTTTTTGTACTGCGGTCAGTTTTTCATCTTTACTGATTAATTCAAAGCTGTACGTCAATAAAGCATCTCCAGCCAATATCGCTGTCGCCTCATTAAAAGCTTTATGATTCGTAAGTTTACCTCGGCGATAATCGTCATCATCCATTGCTGGTAAATCATCATGGATTAAAGAATACGTATGAATCATTTCCAGTGCAGCAGCTGAGCTTAAAGTAACTGCTACGTCCGAATTAAATGCTTCATAGCTTGCCATCAATAATATTGGACGTAATCGTTTCCCGCCAGCTTCCAATGAATAAAGCATGGACTCCTTCAGCGCAAGAGGAATTTGTAAGCTTTGAATATAATCTTGTAACGTACGGTCCATTAATTGTTTCTTTTCTTCTAAATACTGCTTCATTGTCAGCTCCACGATTATTCTTCCTCCTGCATCGGGAATGGTTCCAAATCTCCCTGCTCATTCATAATTTTTGTCATTTTTTCTTCCACTTGATTTAATTTTTCCGTACATAGCTTAGATAACTTCATTCCATCTTGATAATAGGTAATTGCTTTTTCTAAAGGGACATCCCCTGTTTCTAATTTTTCTACAACTTGCTCCAGTTGCTGCATTGCTTCTTCAAAAGTTAATTCCTTCTCAGCCATTTCGCTTCTCCTCCTCTACTTCTGTAATCTGACATCTCAGCTGTCCATCTGCAACGCGTAATGAAATTCTATCCCCTCGTTCAACAGCATGTACAGATTTTATAATCTGCCCCGAATTTGTATAAGGAATGGAAAAACCTCTTTTCATGATTTCTAATGGGTTAAGCAAACTTAATTTATTCATTTCATTATAAAGCGATCGAGCCTTTTCTGTATGTAATTGTTTCATCAATACATGCTGTTGCTTTATGAACTGTTGAAGCTGCTGTTTCGCTCTTTCTATTTGCTTTCCTGGCTGCTGGACGGTAAAACGAGCCCGTAAATACTGATAACGCTGTTGGCTCTCTGCCAATTTTGCTGTGATACCCTTTTTCAGTTGCTCCATGTTGGCATCCAGTTCTTGCTCTTTTTGTTTTAGCAATTGATATGGATAACGAAAAGCGTACGCCTGTTTTAGTCTAGCCAAATGCTGTTGTTGCTGCTTAAGCTTCTCTTGCATATCTTTCATCGCTATCCGTTTTAGCGTTTCTATTTTCTCAATTAACTCTTGCCTCGATGGAACAGCCAATTCAGCAGCCCCAGTAGGTGTGGGGGCGCGTAAATCTGCGACATAATCACTGATAGTTGTATCCGTTTCGTGTCCTACTGCAGAAATAATTGGGATTGTTGACTCGAAAATAGCCTTTGCTACTATTTCTTCGTTAAAGCTCCACAGTTCTTCAATGGAACCTCCACCTCTGCCAACAATCAGCAAATCAAAATCACCGATTTCATTCGCTGTTTCAATCGCCTGTTTAATTGATCTGGCAGCTGCTTCTCCCTGTACTAATACTGGTAAAATCGTCAAATCAACGATGGGATAGCGACGTTTAATTGTTGTAATAATATCTTTTACAGCCGCTCCTGTTGGTGAAGTGATAATGCCAATTTTATTAGGTAAATGAGGGATCTCTTGTTTATATTTCTCGTCAAAGTATCCTTGCTGTTGTAGCTTTTCTTTCAACTGCTCGTAAGCTACATACAATGCGCCAATCCCATCCGGTTCCATATGCTGAATGTAAAGCTGATATTGTCCATAAGCTTCAAAGACGCTAATTTCCCCTTTTATCAACACATTCATACCGTTTTCTGGAATAAACTTTAACATTCGATTATTTCCTGCAAACATAACCGCCTGAATCCGTGAGTGATCATCTTTAATGGTTAAGTACATATGCCCTCTGGAATGGTGTTTGAAGTTCGATATTTCACCACGTAGCCATACTTGGCGTAAATGTGGGTCTGTATCCATTTTTCGTTTAATGTACCTCGTTAATGCTGTAACAGTTAAATAATTATCCTTCACGGTTCTCAAGCCCTTTTGCAGCTTTTATCGTGTTTTTTAATAGCATGGTTATGGTCATTGGCCCTACCCCCCGAGGAACCGGAGTAAGATATGCTGCTTTCTCCTTTACCGATTGGAAATCCACATCTCCTGTTAATGATCCATCTTCTAGACGGTTAATTCCCACATCAATCACTGTTGCCCCTTCTTTAATATAGCTAGCATCAATGGCATGGGCTTTTCCTACAGCCACCACAAGAATATCAGCTGTTTGAGTGTACTGATGGAGATGTTTGGTTTTAGAATGGCAGGTCGTTACAGTAGCATCTTCATTGATGAGCAATTGCGCTACTGGTTTACCTACAATATTACTTCTGCCAATCACAACAGCATGCTTTCCTTCAATCGGGATATTTTTTGAACGTAGCATGGTTATGATGCCGTATGGCGTACAAGATAAAAATGTATCCATTCCCGTCATCATTCTCCCAATACTCACTGGATGAAATCCATCTACATCTTTTTCAGGGGATATAGTTTCAATCACCATTTGCTCACTTATATGGTCAGGAAGTGGCAATTGGACTAATATTCCATGTACTTGAGGATCGTTATTTAGTGTATGTATATGGGCAAGAAGTTCCGATTCGCTAACCGTTTTCGGTAATTCGATAATTCGGGAACCTATTCCTGTTTCATCGCAAGCTTTTTTCTTCCCATTCACATAGGATCTAGAAGCAGGGTGGTCTCCGACAAGTACTACAGTAAGTTGGGGATGGATACCAACTGTTTTTAAATCAGCTACTTCCTGCTTCATTTTCTCCTTTAACTCGAAAGACAATGCTTTTCCATCAATGATTTCTGCTGTCAATTTAAGTACCCCCTTCGGATTTAACTCACATTAAAGCTCCAGTCATTTTCCAATCCAGTAATATATGGACACCGTGATTGGACTTTAGCGTTCTTTTGGTTACCTTGACAAACTCTTCATAAAGTGTATCTTTAATCAAGAGCAGTTTTCATTCATCACCCCACTGATTGTTAGTACCGTAAAGGCCGCTTACGAAATCGGGCATTTTGGTGTGTTATCTCCCACTTAGAGTTGTATCAGTAAAGATATCCAACTCCTGAAGAGAAAGCCTTACAGCACCTTATATGCGGGATAAAAATTAATACCTCAGTGAAGTAAATTGTGTTGTGCTATGATTTTGAAAAAGACTTATCTCAGCACGGTTTGTCAAGAAGGAAGCGAACAAATACAGCTGATCCATTCTGCTAACCTTTGCCCATCCATGGAAAGATTGATCAGCAATACGTTTTCCTGCTTAAACAGGCACGTATTTACTCTCATCATGTATGATTGTTTCGTTTATGCTGTATAGCTGGCTTTAGGACTTGACACTATTCATTTATCCGTGATAAAACACCATTAATAAATTTCCCGGATTGTTCATCTCCAAACGTATTGGCTAATTCAATTGCTTCGTTGATAGAAACACTTATAGGAATATCGTCTACATACTGCATTTCATATACTGCAATACGAAGAATTGCTTTTTCTACAGAAGCAATTCGATCCAAGCTCCAATTCTTTAGTTTTGCACTGATCATTGCATCAATTTCCGCTTTATAATGCACTACACCATTAACAAGCATATTTAAAAAGGCATCCTTCTTTACGTGCTCATCTAAATGCTCCATTTCATGGATGGGTTGCATATCATTAATGTCAAGAGAAAATAAAATTTGCAATGCCTTTTTTCTTGCTTCATGTCTATTCATTCCTTACTAACTCCTTTAGTTCATCTCTTCCAAAATCATAACACGATTCCAACAGCAACGCTACAATCAACCATTTTTTATGTTGCACTAAATAGCTTATCGTAACAGCCATCCTCTTATCATAGAATTATGTTCTAGCATACCCATATGCCGCGAACTTTTATCTTTGCTCACTTCTTTAAGAACGAAAAAGAAAATGCCTTTCATGAGAATAGGTATTATTCACATGAAAGGCTTTTTTCCTTAAAGTTGTGATAACGTCTACGCTTTAATTCGAAGCTACCTGACTAATTATTTTCTGGTCCTTCTTCTGTAGCATCCATTTGAATTCCCACAACGTGAACATTAATCTCATCAATTTCTAAAGCGGTCATATTTTTTAACGTTTGCCTAATATTGGACTGAATCATTTGGGCGACGTTTGGGATCGAAACCCCAAATTGTAGAATTACGTATAAATCAATCACAATTCCATTATCGGTTAACTCCACCTTTACCCCTTTACTATGAGACTTTTTTCCAAATCGTTCAACTACACCAGAAGCAAAATTCCCTCGCATTGCATAAAGACCATCCACTTCAGAAGCCGCTAGACCTGCAATGACTTCAATGACTTCCGGGGCAATTTCAACTTTACCTAAATTGTCATCACTTACATTTAGTAATGGTTGTTCACTCATATGCTCACTCCTTTATTCATTTTATTCAGCCTAATCTTGAACTATCGGATTTTCTTCAAGAAATTTTGTATTAAAGTCGCCATTTATAAATACTGGATGTTCCATTATCTGTTGATGAAATGGAATCGTTGTATGAACACCTTCAACAATAAATTCATCCAATGCTCGTTTCATACGATGAATTGCTTCTTCCCTAGTGTTACCATACGCAATCAATTTGGCAATCATTGAATCGTAATAGGGAGGTATGCGGTAATCAGGATAAACCGCAGCGTCTACGCGGACCCCAAGTCCTCCAGGCGGCAAGTACATAGAGATGGTTCCAGGTGACGGCATAAAATTCTTAAACGGATTTTCCGCATTAATTCGACACTCAATCGCCCATCCTTCTAGGGTAATATCAGCCTGTGTATACGCTAATGCTTCGTTGTCAGCAATTTTAATCTGTTCTTTAATCAGATCAATACCAGTAATTAATTCCGTAACTGGATGCTCTACCTGAATACGTGTATTCATTTCCATAAAATAAAATTGATGTGTTTTCCGATCAAATATATATTCAATGGTGCCAGCCCCTTCATAGTTAACTGCCTTAGCTGCTTTTACAGAGGCCTCCCCCATTTTCTTACGAATATCTGGCGTTATTGCCGGAGACGGCGCTTCTTCTACAAGTTTTTGTAGCCGACGCTGTATCGAGCAATCACGTTCCCCAAGATGGATGACATTGCCATGTTTATCAGCTAGAACTTGAATCTCCACATGGCGGAAATCTTCAATATACTTTTCCAAATAAACACCTGCGTTACCAAAAGAGGTTTCTGCTTCTTTTTGGGTTACTTCTATCCCTTTTTTTAATTCTTCCTCTGTCCGGGCTACTCGAATTCCTTTCCCGCCGCCACCTGCAGTAGCTTTAATGATCACTGGATAACCTATTTGATCAGCAATTACTTTTGCTTCTTCTTCATCTTTAATAACCCCATCAGATCCTGGAACAATGGGAACATTGGCAGCTTTCATCGTTTGCCGAGCAACGTCTTTAATTCCCATTTTTTGAATAGCCTCTGGAGTAGGACCAACAAAAGTTATCTTACAAGCACGGCATATCTCTGCAAAATCAGCATTTTCTGCTAAAAACCCATATCCTGGATGAATAGCGTCTACTCCAGTCATCGTCGCTACACTCATGATATTGGTAAAGTTTAAATAGCTATCCTTGCTCTGAGTTGGTCCAATACAATAGGCTTCATCAGCCATTTGAACATGTAGAGCCTCACTATCAGCCTGGGAGTATACAGCTACTGTTTCAATATTCATTTCTTTACAAGCACGAATAATTCGAACAGCGATCTCCCCTCTGTTTGCGATCAACAGTTTTTTTATCACACTTTACATCCCCTTACTTTGTACTAACTCGAAATAGTGGCTGTCCATACTCAACTAGCTCACCATTTTCTACTAATATTTCTACGATTTCTCCGTCAACTTCAGCTTCAATCTCATTAAACAATTTCATTGCCTCAACGATACAAACTATCGTTGATTTATCAACTTTACTACCTACCGACACAAAGTTTTCCTTTTCTGGGGATGGAGCTGCATAAAACGTTCCTACCATTGGTGAAACAATTTCATGGTCAAAAGCAACCGTACGCTCCTCTTGAACAGAATCTTGTATATGGTCTTCACTCGTTTTTTCTGTTTCCAGTTGCTCTGTTCCAGATACAGTTTGCACGGGAATGTTTTTCGTTTGTACTTGGTCATTTGCGGAAGCTTTCTTTATCGAAATAGACGCTCCGCTTGTTTCATATTTGAATTCTTCAATGGATGTTTGATCAATTAACTTTATTATTTCCTGTATTTCTTGTACATTTAGCATATATTCAGGGCACCCCTTCATTTTTTAACTTATTATTAGGTACTAATAACTCCTGTTAATATTTTACGATAAATGGTGAACAAACTTCAAGGTATATTATGAGAGATCCTTGACGAAGAGTTGCCTACGATATAATTATAACAAACTATAAATGGAAAGCGAGGATAAAGTAAAGCTTCGATCAGCTTATATGTAAAGGATGAGGTGCTCAACCAATGATAAACAAATCGTTGTATTTTACATATTAGAAAAACTTGGCTTGTCGCCAAGTCTAATGGCGAAAGCCTTTTGTTTTTCTTATACTTTCCTATAGTGTAAAAAAATCCGAGTTGCCCCGGATTTCCATAGCCTTACTTATCTTTTTTGGTTGGCGCTTCAGATGGTAGATAGGATACATTGACTTTTTTATCCCCTAATTCATCTTTTACCATTTGGATAATCGAAACTGCTTCAGATTTCGGTAAATTTTCTTCAACTTTCACTTGAACAGTTACACTTTCATCATCGGAACGTACAAGTACGTCTTCATAATTAGCGGAAGCAACAATTGTCTCTTCTAAAATCTTTTCTTTGGATGCCAAATCTTCAATTGCATCGATTTCTTGTAATGCTTCATCTTTTTCTGCGGCGCTGGCAGAGCTAGAAGCTACAACGTCTGTCAATCTCTCTTTTTCCATATTGCGCTTATCTTGTAATTCCATACGAATGGTCGTAAAAAGCTCATCTTGTCCTACATTTGATATTTCCTCTACTTCTGCATCATCGTTTGCTTCTGAGTCAGTAGGGACCGCTTTCTCATTCGTATTGTCTTGTCCATCGTTTATATAAGCTAAATCTTCACTATCAGGTGAGGTCATATAATAAACACTTAATACAATCATTAAACTTAACATCGTTAATAGCCAAACAGTTTGTTTTTTCAACATTTTCATTCCTCCCTTAATTCTTTGGCATTACGGACACCCGGTGTGTAGGAACGTCTAACACACGGGAAACAGCTTCAATAATCCATTTTTTAACCGTTGCATGATCCGCCCCCTTAGCTACAACAAATACACCTCTGACTTCCGGCTTTTTCGTTTGAATGAGCAAGGGGACTTCCCTTTCACCTTGTCTCACCAACACTGTCTGCGTTTCTTCTGTACCGTCTTCTGTTTCTCTAGTCCCACCATTTGTATCAGTTTCTTCCGTTGTCTGTTGCCCTTTGATTAAGTTTTTCTCATATACCTTGATACTTGTAGATTCCAGGTTCACCATCACCTCAGCTTCGGAAACGCCCTGTATTTTATTTAATAATGACTGTAAGTCCTTCGTATAAATAGATTCCAGTTCTTCCATATTTGACGTTGTTGTTTCCTTTGAAGATGCTGTTTCCTTTACATCTGGTTCACTATTCTGTTCTATCGGCTGTTGTATTGGCTCTTCCAGGTCCGTTTCAGATGAGGAAGAAAAGATATTTCCTATGATGATCAACATTACACTGACTAAAGCTAAAATAATCATATAACTAATTTTTTTAGGTGGTTTTTTCCCATCCTTTTGAAATAGTTTCTTTAATTTTTCTATCAAGATCTCCCTCCCTCCCACTGCAATAAAAGTTTCTTTTGTTCTATCTCCCATAGATCATTAAGCATCGCTTCTATGTCCTGAAGCTTGTTATCTTCTCTTGATTGTTCCGGGCTGTCTAAATCAATTACTACATCATCTACGATTCGCACTGCTCCCTCCCCATCTTTTGATTCATTTACATACACAATGACTTCATCCAAATCTTCATACGTCTTTTCTCGTTCATCTGCAAATCGAAATTGAATATCTGTGATCTCTGCCTGGAATTTATCCTGAAGCGGTTCTTTTGCTATTTCTTTTAGTTGGACAGCCATTTGTTCTAAAATATATGCATCTTGTGTGTCTTCTATTTCATTTTTTTGCGTTTCAATGGATTTATCTAATGCATCATTCTGGTTAATTTCTTGCAAAACCCCTGATAGAGAGGTTTCTAATGCACGTTGAACATCGATTTGAAAAATAAAAAATAGTGGTTTTAATAAAATTAAAATAAGTATAAATCCAACGACGAGCTTAATATATTTCTTCATGGAAGTAGCTGGAATAACTAAATCGATAATCGTAGCTAGTAAAATAAATAAAATTATTTGTGTAACCCAATCTATGACCATTCCCACTTTAAGCTCGCCCCCTATCGTAAAAGTAATGTTATATTACTTGCTACGACAATAATGACAATCGCTAAGAAAAACATAAACGATACTGCTAGTAAACATGCAAGGATAAACACAATGTACTTACTGATCGTATTCAATGTAGTAATTACTGGTCCGTCTCCAATTGGTTGCAAAATGGCTGCAGCTAGTTTGTAAATCAATGCAATAGCAAAAATCTTTAAAGCTGGGAATAAAGCGATAAATAAAATAACGATTAACCCAACGATTCCTACTGCATTTTTTAACAATAACGAAGCACTTAATATCGTATCTGCCGCATCTGTCATTGTTCGACCAACAACCGGAATAAAATTCCCCGTTATAAATTTCGCTGTTTTCATCGCTACTCCATCTTGAATGGCACTTGCTACTCCCTGTACAGACATAATGCTAAGAAAAATGGTAAAGAAAACACCAAGCGTACCGATTGCTATGGATTTAAATAAATTGGCCAAATGCGTTACTTTATAATGTTCCGTTAAACTGCTAACAATCACTAATAGCGCAGATAAAAACAATAACGGCAAAACAAAATTAGCAACAATCAGTCCACCTGCATGAATAAGAAAGATGATAATCGGATGAAAAAATGAAACAGCAACAAGATTTCCAAAGGATGCCATTAATCCTAAAACTAAAGGTAGGAGCGCAATCATAAAACTGCTCATACCGTCAATTGCTTCTTTGGTATACGTCACTGCTGAATAGAAGCTGTTTAATGCCAAAAAGATAAGCACAATGTACACAACAAAGTAGGCTATTTTACTAACAGTACTCGCCTCAAAAGCATTATGCATCGTCTGCAGCATCGCTGAAAATAAGGTTAACATTAAAAGCAGTCCCAATAGCTTACCGTTTAAAATGAGTTCATGAAATAAAAATTCCATAAAGCCGATAATAATGGCTTTTGGCGACAAGGAATTTTGATTTTTTATCAATTCATACACGCTTGCTTTTTCAAGCTCCGGTAAATACCCACCATATTCATTCACTAGCTTACTCCAATACGCTTGTACACCATCCAAAGATATTTCTTCTAGCATGCTTTCCTGCACATCAACTACATCGTCTGTTCCTTCAGAAGTGTCCGCTGCTGTTCTGTCATATCCCAGAAAGAAAAAGCCAAAAGCACATAAGAGAATCATAGGTATGCGTTTATAATTCATCCACGATAAAAACTCCTTTCCGGGATTTATTTGCCAGCAATGCAACATCCATTATGCTGAAGGGATAAATTGTAAAATAGCTTCAATTACTGCAGTTATGATCGGAATAGCCAATAATAAGATAAATAATTTCCCTGCAAGCTCTATTTTATTTGCTACCGAAGTTAATCCAGCATCCTTAGTTATGCTTGCTCCCAATTCAGCAATATAAGCAATGCCAATAATCTTCAAAATGGTTTCCAAATACATCCCATCTACTTGCGCCTTAGCTCCTAATGATTGAATCAACTGAAATATATGATTGATTTGCTGGATGATAGACAAAAAAATTACAATGCCAGTTATTAAAATCACAAAAAATGCAAATGTTTGATTCACATTTTTTAAAATAATATAAAGCAAGCTAGCTACAAGACCTAACGTCACAATTTGTAAAATATCCATCGTACATTACCCTTGATAAAGAAATACGGATTTGATCTGCTGAAATAGATCTGATAGACCATCAATAACGAGTACAAGGACGATAATAAAGCCAATTAACGTAGCAAATTGGGCTATTTCTTCCTTTCCCATTTGTTTTAATATGGTGTGGATTAAAGCAACAATAATTCCTATTCCTGCAATCTGAAATAAAATCGTCGCGTCAGTAAACATTGGGATAAACTCCTTTCACCTATAAAAGCAACAATACGACAAATACACCACATAATATGCCTAAACTTTTGGTCATTTTCCCATATCTCTGATACTGTTCATTAGCAGCTTCCAACTCCCGTTCTAAATGACTGGCAGCCAATTGGATATGTTTTTGCTGTTGCAGAAAATCATGTTTTCCCAGTGTTTGTCCAAATTGCCGCAAAATTTCTTGCTCGTTCTTTCCTAAACAAGATATATCCATAAACGCATCTAAGCTATTTTCCCAAACAACTTGAAAATCTTTACTCTCATAATTCATGTTTTTATACAATCGATCGAAGAACGCATGAATGGGAAAAGGAGTCTGCTTTTGAATCGTATAAAAAGCCTCTTGTAATGGTAAGTGACTATACATCATTTCTGCTTCTAATATTTGCAATGCATTCTTCACTTGTCTTATATGCTTGGGGCGATTAGCTAGCCGATTGCTCCATTCAAATCCAATCCAGGTTGTTGTGGCAATAAAAAGAATGGCTCCAATCCATATCATGAATACCCCCCCATTTTTGTCGTTAGCAAATTTCTTTGGTTTGCATCATAAATAGTGTACGTATGCCCAGATGCTACTGTACGGTTAAGAAGAACAAAACGCTCAAAAATCCTTCCCTCAAGCAATACTTGTACACCAGGACGACGCTTTAATTCTTCTAGGGAATAGCCATGCACAGTACATACCACGGCAACACCTGCATGGAGAGCTTCCATTAAGGCATTTACATCTTTCTGATTGCCAATCTCATCAACAATCAATACTTCAGGCGACATCGAGCGAATCATCATCATCATTCCTTCTGCTTTAGGACAAGCATCCATCACGTCTGTCCTTGCGCCTACATCATGTTGAGGTATCCCTTTAATGGAAGCAGCTATTTCAGAGCGTTCATCAATGATACCGACTTTATTTGGTGGAACATGCTCCCACCCAGTAGAGATCATCCTTGCTATATCACGAACAAGAGTTGTTTTACCTGTTTGTGGTGCCCCAATAATTAACGTATTAACATAACCCTGTTGATATAAATGTGAGATCACCTTATTAGCTGTGCCAACTTTTTGCTTGGCAATCCGAATATTTAAAAACGTAATATACTGAATAGCTTTTACAGACCCGTGTAACGTATTAACCTTTCCTGCTAACCCTACGCGATGTCCCCCTTCAATGGTCATATATCCTTCCCTTAACTCTTCTTCCATTCGATATAAGGAATAGTCACTTAATTGCTGGATGATATGAGTGAAATCATGCTTGTCCGGAACAAAGTGAGCAAGCTGTTCATAGGTTTGGTTAAAGATAAGTTCGACAGGTTGTTGAAGCCTTAAACGAATTTCTTGTAGAGTATCCCATCTATGCGCAAGTGTACGATTTAACTCCTTTTGCAATCGTTCAGGAAAAAGTCTGCTTATTTCATCCATTAGCTTCTAACCCTCGCTTTTTTTGCAATTTCATTTATTAGTAAATGTATGCATCAACAGACGAAATATGACTTGATAGTAAACGAGTAGTAATAAATTAGTGAAAATTTATGGAACGGAGGTTTTCTTTTTC
Source organism: Virgibacillus pantothenticus (assembly GCF_018075365.1). GTDB lineage: Bacteria > Bacillota > Bacilli > Bacillales > Amphibacillaceae > Virgibacillus > Virgibacillus pantothenticus. The sequence continues at coordinate 1,711,400 of NZ_CP073011.1, read as the reverse complement.
CCATTGATTGTTTGTTTCGCAACGATACAAACTAAAGTCTTAGTAAGGAGTTGAACATTTGACTTGCATTTAGATTTTATGCTCATCCTATTGGGATTCTTCGCGGAATGAAAGCAGCCGGTTACATGTGGGAGATAATTGAATAGCTATTGAAAGAATAATTTTTGTTCTATGACAAGATTTTACAAATGATATATTAGTATAATAGATATTTTTCTAAAGGCGTTTATTATCTGTAATAAGTAAAACGTTACTTGCAACGTATTTCCCATATAAAAAAGGAAGTTCTTGCTTGAAGTTATTGGATAAAAGGTGAACCCTGGCGATTCCTCTGTGAACTTCGGCGATTTTCCAGTAAACTCCATTGGTCACTCTATGTATCCCGAAGATTCGGCACATCTAGTGTTACAAACCTGTGGGTCAAATTATATACTTTGTAATCTTTGAACAAAGGCGCGGGGCGCCCGTTTAGCAACGTAGCGAATGGAATGAATCAACTAAAGATTTAGGAATCATGCCACTAAAAACAGGGGTATGCCGACGCCTAAGCGGCAAGCCCGTTTTTAGTCGGCCTTCCTCTTTGCGACGAACCGATGAGGCCTTATCGTAGGGAGATTTCGTGAAGTCGCATCGTTGCTGAAGATCGGATCTAATTTCCTGAGGCAGATTTGACCTTGATGTTTAGCCTTATCCCACTCAACCTGTAAATGAGAATTAGTACGTTATTACTATTTTGTACTCAATGCCAGATTGCATCAATGCAGATAAAGAATCGAGTGAAAACCCATTTTTGAATCAAGAAAATAGAGCCTTTTTCATAAAAAACTTGGTTAAATGCTACTTGTAAAAATGATAATTACAGTAGGTGTGTTAGAGTTACTCAAAAACTTGAAAAAAGTACTTGACATTGTACGCTATACAATAAAAAAAACAGCCTCTAATGGACTGTTTTTTCAACTTATGCTCTTGATACGTACTTTCCGTCTGATGTATTAATGACCAACACGTCTCCTTTATTAATAAAGAAAGGTACTTGCACCGTATGACCCGTCTCTAACGTAGCTGGTTTTGAGCCGCCACTTGCTGTATCACCTTTAATACCTGGCTCTGTTTCGACTACTTCTAACTCGACGTTATTTGGCAGTTGCACTCCTAGCACTTCCCCTTCATAAGTCACAATGGAGACTTCCATATTTTCTTTCATAAACTTTAACTCATGGTCAATTTGACTGCTGGAGAGCTCTATTTGTTCGTACGTATTGGTATCCATAAACGCATGCATATCACCAGATGCATATAAGTACTGCATTTTCTTTGTTTCAATATGTGCCTTCCCTACCTTTTCTCCAGCACGAAATGTTCTTTCTTGAATATTACCATTTCGTAAATTCCGAAGTTTAGAACGTACAAATGCAGCTCCTTTCCCAGGCTTTACATGTTGGAATTCCATTACTTGCCAAATATCATTATCTACTTCTATCGTTAATCCTGTTTTAAAATCGTTCACTGAAATCATATTATGCCTCCATTATAGCTGAATTAATTCTTTCGGTGCTAAAGTTAGTCGTTCATTTCCTGTTTCTGTTACGACAACATCATCTTCAATTCTACAACCGCCAACTTCAGGAATGTATATACCAGGCTCTACGGTAACGACCATACCTGTTTCTAATGGTTTTTCTGACCGAAAAGATAACGAAGGAGCCTCATGAACTTCAAGACCTAGCCCATGACCTGTGGAGTGACCAAAATAGTCTCCATAGCCTTTCTCTTTAATATAATCCCTTGTAGCAGCATCTGCATCTTTTCCAGTAATGCCAGATTTAATTGCAGTTACACCGCGTAATTGCGCTTCTAAAACAACATGATATATAGAATGTAATTGCTCACTGATTTCCCCTACTGCTACGGTACGGGTAATATCAGAACAGTAGCCTTGATATAATGCGCCATAATCCATCGTTACAAGTTCACCAGCTTGGATTTTTTTATCCGAGGCAACGCCATGAGGTAAAGCTGAACGTTTTCCAGAAGCTACTATAATATCAAAACTGGAAGAGGTTGCACCTTGCTTACGCATAAAAAACTCCAATTCATTAGAAATATCTATCTCTCTTACGCCAGGCTTAATATACGCTTGAATATGTTCAAACGCATCATCTGCTATTTTTGCAGCTTTTTTCATAATGTCCAGCTCATCGCTCGTTTTAATAATCCGTAACGCTTCCACCATATTATCCACAGGAATCAATTCCGCTTCGAATGTGTCCTTAAACGTTGTATACTGACTATATGTAACATGGTCTTGCTCAAATCCTAATTTTTGAATGTCCATTTCCTTTAGTTGGCTTTTTATTTCTTCGTTCAATCCATTTTGATGCTCCACTACTGTAAAATCAGCGATCTGATCATTCGCTTGCTTCGTATAACGAAAGTCAGTAACAAAACGAGCATCTGTTTGGCTTACTAATGCAACACCTGCTGTACCGGTAAAACCAGTTATATAGCGACGGTTGATGGAACTGGAGATTAAAATGCCATCTAATTCTTTTGCTTGAAGCAACTGTCTTAATTTGGTGAGTTTGCTCATCCTTCTCATCCCTTCCCTATTCGTTCATTTTTGTACAGGAAAATCGACTGTATCCAGTTTATCATAAAGATAGCTATTTGAATAATATAAGTTGTCGTTTCAAAGCTTATGACTGCTTTGCCTCGGTTTGATTTGCGTTATTATTAGCACCCTGTAAATCATGATAATCATACGATATAGAATACCCGATAAATGTACCATAAAGAATGTAGGCGCATAGGCTCGATACAATAGTATCGATATCCAATTTTTGAACAGATGGGACCGTTGTAAAAATGGGATTCAACACATAAAAAATAGCCCCCCATAATATAATCCCAAAAGCAACTCCCATCCAAACAGAATTTACTTTTTTAAATAACAAGAAGTAAGCTAACGCAACTGCAATCGAAATGATTCCAATAACTAGAATGGCAATAATATTCCCAAGCCAAGTATCGATCCAATCTGCATGAAACCATGAACTGAGTACAAACGATTTTGGAGCTACTTGAGAAAAATTAAAAAAGTACAAAACTGTGCCGAAAGCGCTCCAAATTACTCCCCCGATAAATCCTGTCAACAGTGATCTTGACAAGATAGTCATTGGCGTTTCATGTTTGTTTTGTTCTAACTGTTTCTTTTGTTCTTTCAATCTGAACACCTCCAATATGTAGTATGACCTATTTGGGATGTACCAATCCCAATAATATATATTCATTCACTATATCCTGTTTTTTCTAGTTATTTCCCTAGTAATGAAGTAAAATAAAAGCAAAGACATATGAAAATTATGCAATCTATCCCTTGCAAAAAATAAAAGTGGAATATTTTATCATCAAACAGGTAATGCTATAAATGATGTTCATAAACATATATCGTTCTAAAGATATCGTCCATACTCTCACTAGAAAAAGAGGAAGCAAGCAGGAAGTATACTCGAGTATACTTCTCGGAACAATAAATCATGAAAAACCGATTTCCCCTCTTGGCTCGTTTCATTCCAAAGAGTCAAACAGAAGCAATGATTGCTCGGAGTAGTTCATGAGATTTAAATTATAAATATAGATAGGAGGACACGTCATGAAGCGAAAATCTATTTCTATTCCGGTGTATATGATTATTGGTTTAGCTGTGATTGGACTAACGACACAGCTGTTTACAAACACCGTCAGTTTTATCAACAGTATGTTAATTTCTATCGGAGTCGGAGTCGTTCTATTTACGATTATCTATTTTTTGTTTATTCGAAAAAAGAATTCTTCTAATGAAATGAAGAAATATAAGCAAGCGGTAAAGCAATCAAAAGCGAAATACCATCATCAAAAACCTGTTCATAAAGCAACCGCTGCAAAAGAACAACCATCTAACGCACTTCGAAAGAAAAGAAACAAGCGTGCAGCTCATTTACGAGTAATTGATGGTAATAAACATAAAAGAAAGGATCGTGCCTCTTTTTAACGCACGATCCTTTCTTTTTCACTAGGAAGCTATCCATTTTGTTCATCTTAGATTAGTTGTGATAACCTGCTTTTTTCCCTTATCCTTTTATACTCACGTTAGTCTACTACTTACGCCTTCACTTCAATTTTCAGAAAATATTGCGCGGATGATAAGTACTTATGTTTTGTCTGCTTATTCTAAAAGAAAACCAGGAAAACTACTTGGGCCATCGATCGAGAAATGTATCTGTATATTCATATCCTGCTTGAATAAGCGTTTCTTTTGTAGTTTGATCGATATAAAAATCAGTACTTTCAATATTTCGCACAGGAATAAAAACGATGTTTTTTGCATCTGTTGTGGAAATATATCGGGCATCATGTGCTTCTTTCATAGTAAGAAATAAAGCATGAAACATATGGAGTGCTGTTTTAATTTTTCGGGGTTTTAATTCTTGGATTGGGGTAGTAGTTAATTTCACACCTATGATTGGACGAGTTCTTTTATGAGGTTTTTTTTCAAACACCCATAGTGGAAAATTACTTAATAGACCACCATCAATAATCAAACTTTTCCCTTGGTTACTTGCTGTTATTTTGTTGGGCATGAAAAAATACGGAAAACCTGCACTCATGCGAATTGCTTTAGCTACAGAAAAGTTTTCTGGGGAGATGCCGTAAATTCTTTCCAAATCATCAGGAATAACAACAAGTTTACCTAAAGATATATCACTAACAACGACTTTTAAATACCCTGGTTGAATATCTTTGAACGTGTAAATGTTCTTCGCCGCCAATTTTGCAGCAATCCACTTTTCTAATTTATTCCCTTTGTATATTCCTAATTGATAATATAAAAACAACCACTTTGTTACAGGTATCCACTTTGCTAATGCTGGAGGGTCTAAGAAATCCTTTAAATCCAAATGTTCCATAAATGCTTGTATTTCTTGATACGTATATTTAGCCGCTAGTAAACAAGCTATAATTGCGCCAGCTGAAGTACCTGCGACTCGCTCCCATGTAAACCCTTTTTCTTCTATCCGCTTCATTGCACCAATAAACGCAAAAGCTTTCACGCCGCCACCCGAAAAAACACCATCAATCCGCATAAGCATTCTCCCCTCATCGCTTATAGGCTTCTTTTTTTTAAGGGGTATTCAAATATCCGGCAAAATAACACGTTCTGTGCAGCTTCATGTTCCTAGCGCCTTCGTATATATATTATTTATCTAAGCCTGCCTCCAATTTTGACTCAGAGAATTCGCTAGTCATGCATTGCATCTGATAAGAAAGGCTTACGGCTTCAGGCAGTAAATACATCGCGCACAGGAAAGTCATTTACTTTCTTTAGGGCAGGAAGCAGCTTTACATAACATTGACAATAAATTCATCAGCTTTTAGCTACCAGTACGTATTTTTACCTTCTGTATGAACACGCTCCTATTAGTTTTATAAGTAAGCAGAAGGGTAGCAAATTAGAACCTTTTGTAGAGGAAAATCAAAGTAAGCTTTCTCTATTCTATACATAACATACTTCCCCAAAAGCCACACTCATCCTGTGAACAAGTAGAAACCCATAAATCATGTAAAAGCAACTGCTGAAACTTCGACACAAAGGCCGATCTAGTAGGATACTGAGTGAGTATTACGATTTTTGGTAGCGGTATCTCGCTAATAAGCCAAGATAAATTAAAAGCTACGCATTCATTATGGATGGATTAACCTGTAAATAATTTTATGAGTTACTTTCTAACTCTGCTTCTTGATGTGTACGTTTCAACGCTTCAACTCTTGCTTCATCTTGCTTAAAATAATTGACAACATCGCCAATCCGATCAATGGAATTCCAGCTCAAATGGTGTTCAATACCTTCTACATCATTATAAATATTTTCATGCTCTACCCCGATGATTTGTAAAAATTCTTCTAGCAAGTCATGTCGGAATACTAACCGTTCACCAACTTTTTTTCCTTTAGGTGTTAGTATAAATCCCCGGTATTTTTCATAATTTAAGTAATCATCTCGATCTAATTTTTGCACCATTTTTGTTACTGAAGAAGGATGTACTTCTAATGCTTCAGCAATATCTGAAACACGTGCATACCCTTTCGACTCCATTAAATTATAAATTTGTTCTATATAATCTTCCATGCTTGGTGTAGGCATTTATATATCCTCCATTTCAAGAATAATTTTTTATCTAAGGCAAAATTGTTTCTGTATTAAGAATACATGAAATACGAATAGGAAACAAGCTAAAACATCGTACCACATATCGCTATTGTTTTCATCCCCCGTTTTAAGTAAGAATCTGCCACTTATTTGCTGGAGCCACTCTACTTACTATCATGGCAATTTAATAATACTTATTGAATAATCGTAAAGGACTAAAGTATTTTTTTCAAAGTAAACTCTGAACTATCTAGAAATAATGGATGGTATAACCCGCCAAAAATATACTTTGCTTTCCGTAGGCAGCTTACTAACAACTTGGAGATCTCATTGACCCATGATCTCTAAAAAAGTTGAACTTTATAAGAATACGTATCCAACAGATGCAACATATAGAATCAAAACTGCATCCCCATCCTCGTAAAGTAAAGCCTCACATATAGTTTTCTTTGCTCACCGCTTGCTGATGCTGGCATTTGCGCTTGAATTCCTCTATCCCCTAATTATCTTTCGAGATTATTCAATATTATAATAACCTCTGTATCATATGAATCATACCTTGCTGCAAATAAAAAGCTTTGATATAATTTTTGAAAAATCCCGTTTTACCACCTATAATAGAGATTGTACAAATGTGAAAGACGGGGGAAAAATAATGGAATTTTTAGTAATACTCATCGTAGTTCTTGCAGCCTTCCTTATATTTCGTTTTTTTAGACAACGCATGTATTTAAAAACATTAACGGAAGACCAATTTCGTGAAGGTTATCGTAAAGCTCAATTAATCGATGTACGGGAACCGCAAGAATTCAAACGCGGTCATATTCTTGGCGCCAGAAATATACCAGTAACGCAAATGAAACAACGCTTGGTGGAAATGCGTAAAGACAAACCAGTATACCTTTATTGTCAAGGTGGTTCAAGAGCTGCAAGAGCCGCACAACTTTTGCATAAAAAAGGATACAAAGATATTAGTGTTTTAAAAGGCGGCTTTAAGAAGTGGACTGGTAAGATTAAACAATCTTAAACTTCTAGTTTCGATAAGTTTATCAACGCAAATAAACCCAAAGGTCACCAGTTATACTGCCTTTGGGTTTTGGTTATGACTTTAGTTCGTTGAGCTCACGACAGCGTGCGAAACAGAAAACTACCTGCTATGCTATTATTTTTCATACCGCAAAATCGGCTTTCTAGCAGCCGTTGTTTCATCCATTCGCTTAACGATCGTATCATGTGGAGCTTCTTGTACTAGTTCTGGTTCGTCTCTTGCTTCAGCAGCAATCTTTTTCATTACCTCGATAAATCCATCTAGTGTTTCTTTTGCTTCCGTTTCTGTCGGCTCTACCATTAGTGCCTCTTCTACATTTAACGGGAAATAAATCGTTGGTGGATGATACCCATAATCCAACAAACGTTTAGCAATATCTAATGTGCGTACACCGAGCTTTTTCTGACGTCTGCCAGAGAGCACAAATTCATGCTTGCAATGTTGATCAAAAGGAAGATCATATTCTTCCTCTAATTGTCTCATCAAGTAGTTTGCATTTAATACAGCATACTCACTCGCTTTCTTTAACCCTTCTGCACCCATTGTACGAATATACGTATAAGCACGTAAATAAATTCCAAAGTTACCGTAATATGGTTTCACCCTACCAATTGAGTTAGGAAGATTATAGTTAAAACGGTATGCTTCTCCTTGCTTTTCTAATAATGGCTTCGGTAAGAATGGTTTTAATTCTTCGGTCACACCAACCGGTCCAGAGCCAGGACCTCCGCCTCCATGAGGACCCGTAAATGTTTTGTGCAAATTTAAATGAACAGCATCAAACCCCATATCTCCAGGGCGTGCATAACCCATAATTGCGTTTAAATTAGCTCCGTCATAGTAAAGTTTTCCACCTGCGTCATGCACGATTTTTGCCATTTCTTCAATTTCTGTTTCAAATAAGCCTAACGTATTCGGGTTCGTTAACATTAATGCTGCTGTATCAGGACCAACTACTCGTTTCAAATCCTCTAAATCAACAAGCCCTTTTTCGTTAGATTGTACTGTTACAGACTCAAAACCGGCAACCGTCGCAGAAGCAGGATTCGTACCATGTGCTGAATCCGGAACGATCACTTTCGTACGGTGGAAGTCTTCATTTGCCTCATGAAAAGCACGAATCATCATTAAAGCAGTCCATTCACCTTGCGCACCTGCAGCAGATTGCAATGAGACTTCATCCATTCCCGTTATCTCGCACAATGCAGTTTGTAGATCATGCATCATTTCCATTGCCCCTTGCACACTGCTTTCAGGCTGATCCGGATGAATATGACTAAAACCATCCATACGTGCAACATCTTCGTTAATTTTCGGATTATATTTCATGGTACATGAGCCTAATGGATAAAAACCAGAATCCACACCATAATTTCTGTTCGATAGAGCCGTATAATGGCGCATTAAATCTAGTTCGCTAATCTCAGGGAGATCTGGTGCTTCTTTTCGAATATAAGCTTCTTCCAGTTCTTCCTCTAAATCGATATCAGGAACCTCTAATTCTGGCAAACTATACCCTGTTCTTCCAGCTTTACTACGTTCAAAAATTAATGGAAAGTCTTGATTAGCCATGAATATCCCTCAATTCTTTAACAAATTGATTTATTTCTTCCATCTTTCTGTTTTCCGTAACAGCTATAAGCATATGTCCGTTCATGTCAGGATAATCTCTTGCTAGATCATATCCTCCAATGATCCCTTTTTCAAGCAATCGCTCATTGACTTCTGCGACAGGCTTATCCAATTGAATAATAAACTCATTGAAAAACACACCTTTACAAGCAATGGTAAATCCTGCTTCTTGCAGCTTTTTCATCGCATAACGTGCTTTTTTCATATTCATAGCTGCCATTTTCTTCAGTCCATGCTTTCCGATTGAGCTCATCGCTACTGCACTCGCAAGAGCATTTAACGCTTGGTTTGAACAAATATTGGAAGTAGCCTTATCTCTACGAATATGTTGTTCTCTCGCCTGTAATGTAAGAACAAATCCTCTAACACCATCTTCATCTGTCGTTTGACCTACTAATCTTCCCGGCACCTTACGCATAAGCTTCCTTGTTGTTGCAAAATAACCGCAATGGGGTCCGCCGAATTGGGATGGGATACCAAATACTTGTGTATCACCAACAACAATATCCGCACCAAATGCTGCAGGCGGTGTCAAATATCCCAAAGCTAATGGGTTACTTGATGTGATAAACATTGTTTTCTTTTGATTTTCAAGCAGTTGCTGTACCTCTTCCATCGGTTCTAATTGCCCAAAAAAGTTTGGATACTGTATAACAACACTTGCCGTTTCTTCATCCAAAGCAGCTTTAAGTTTCGCTACATCCGTTTTTCCATTCTTCGTATCAATATAAATGATTTCCAAATTAGGACCTTTCGCATAGGTCTCAATAACAGCTCGGTATTGTGGATGGACAGCATTAGACACTAAAACTTTTTTTCGCTTTGTTTGTGCTGCACTTAAATTCACTGCTTCAGCCAAAGCTGTTCCACCATCATACATCGACGAATTTGCAACATCCATTCCTGTTAATTCACAAATCATTGTTTGAAATTCAAAAATCGCTTGCAGCTCACCTTGTGATATTTCCGGCTGATACGGCGTGTATGCTGTATAAAATTCTGACCTGGAAATAACATGATCGACAACAGATGGAATAAAATGATCATATACACCTGCACCTAAAAAGCTTATATATTGCTTCAGATTCGCATTTTTTGCAGCTAATTGTGCCAATTCTTTTTTTAAATCTGCTTCACTGGCAGGCTTTTTTAACTCCATTGAACGCTGCAAACGTACATTGCTTGGAATATCAGCAAAAAGCTCTTCTGTATCTTTGATACCGATACTAGCTAACATTGCTTGTTTGTCATCTTCAGTCATAGGTAAATAACGAAATTCCATTGATTTCTCCCCCTATTTTTCTCGTTTATAAAAAGGCGTACTTACCACTTTCGCTTGTAACTGCCGCTTCCGAACCTGCACGAGGAATTCTGTTCCCTCTTTTGCATAAGCACTATTTACTAAAGCAAGTCCTAGATTTTTTTCAAGCGTTGGCGACTGGGTGCCTGAAGTAATTACACCGACCTTTGACGGGCCATCATAAATTTCATATCCAGTTCGAGGAATACCTTTATCGATCATTTCCAAGCCTACAAGCTGTCTGTCAGCACCTTGTTCCATTTGTTTTTTCAGAACTTGCTTACCAATGAAGTCGACTGCTTTATTCACCTTTACGGCAAATGTTAAACCAGCTTCCACTGGAGTAATCGTTGGTGATAATTCTTGACCGTACAAAGGTAAAGCCGCTTCAAACCGCAATGTATCTCTGGCTCCTAAACCGATCGGTTCTGCTCCTTTTTCTTTACCAGCTTCTAAAATCGCTTTCCAAAGTGGAATTCCACTAGCTGCAGGGACATAAATTTCAAATCCATCTTCACCTGTATACCCCGTACGCGACACAATTGCTCTTCCCTCTATTCCAGTAAAGGCAACATCCACCTCAAATCTAAAAAAGCGAATCGCTGATAAATCTGTCGTTGTTAACGATTGCAATATTTCTTCTGCGAGAGGACCTTGTAAAGCGAGTTGCGCGTAATCTTCTGATACATTTTCAATTTTCACTTCTGCATTACTGTAGTTATTATGATCTAACAGCCATTGATAGTCTTTTTCCGTATTTGCCGCGTTTACAACCAGCAAGTAGTCATTTTCTGCCAGCATGTAGATTAGAAAGTCATCGACGGTACCACCGTCTTCATAACACATAAACGTATACTGTGCTCGTTTAGGAGTAAGCTTCGCTACGTCATTCGTGACAACTTTTTGCAAAAATTCTAAACTTTTCGACCCTTTAACTGCGATTTCACCCATATGTGATACATCAAATAACCCAGCTTTTGTCCTCGTTACCTCGTGCTCATGCTTAATTCCTTTAAACTGAACAGGTAAGTTCCAACCGCCAAAATCAATAGATTTTGCCCCATACACTTCGTAAATAGGATATAGAGGCGTTTTTTTTAACTCACTCATCCCAATCACTCCCTTATCATTGTTAGAAACTCAATTGGTGACAAATCTTTTTCAACATTGATTTGTCAGATTGCACGCTTAACTCCAATACTTCAAAAACGGTTCAATCTAGAATCCACTCTTGCAAATATTTAGTTTTTTACGCGCAATAAAAACAGAGATTTCATCGTTTTTTCATGAAATCTCTGTCCTGCTACCAGAAAGTTGCATACCAATACAAGGATTGGTATTTGCTTCGTGGGTGGTCCACAGCTAACCGCTGCTGTAGACACTCTCCAGAGTTGCGTCCTACAAGAGTCTGTTTGCCTGAGAGATTCGCTTTCGCTTGCTCCTTCGGCGTTACATAGTTTGACTCATTACTATATGGAATCTATGTAAGCTCTCCCCTTGTATTCATTCGCTTTTATGAAAAATGTAGTTTTGGTTATACTATGTACTAATCCATCAATGAAACATCTATTTTATTGTGTATTATTATATCACATATTTAGCAAGATAAAATAGAGAAACGATATATTCAACAAAAAAGGAAGGTTACCATGAAATCGATCTATGTAGAAAAAGATGATAGCTTCATCAAGGAACTTGAAGATAAACTTGAAAAAAATACCCCTCTTTCTTCTTGGGAGTTGTTCTCCATGGCCTATGCCGCTGAACAAACAACCATGGTGCCTAACTTTACAGGATTACGAGCGTTAGAATTTTTGCCTCACATTTCTTTTTTAGATCATCAGATTCGGACTGCAGAACAAGTTATGGAACAAATGCATGGCAGAGCCATTTTAGCCGATGAAGTTGGGTTGGGAAAGACTATTGAAGCTGGACTGGTATTAAAAGAATATATGATCCGTGGGTTAGTGAAAAAAGCACTCATTTTAGTGCCTGCTTCTTTAGTAAACCAATGGGAAAGAGAACTAAACGAAAAGTTTTATATTCCGGCAGTAGCTTATCGTAAAAACATGAGCTGGGAGCAAGGCAATATTATTATTTCTTCTTTAGATACTGCTAAAAGGGTACAGCACCAGGAAACCATTCTTAGCTTAGATTATGATTTAGTCCTTGTGGACGAAGCACATAAGTTAAAAAACCATAAAACAAAAAATTACCAATTTGTACGGTCGTTAAAAAAGAAGTACTGCCTATTATTAACCGCTACTCCCGTTCAAAATGAATTGCTGGAGATTTTTAATCTCGTGTCCATCCTAAAACCAGGACATTTAGGTAACTATGATTCTTTTAAAGCAAGCTACGGAAACGACCGGAAAAATATGAAACAAGATTTATTTTTAAAACAATTAATCCAAAAAGTAATGGTAAGAAACACGAGAAAAGAAACAGGTCTAAATCAAATTAAGCGACACATTGAAACGATTTGGACAGAATTCACAAGTGAAGAAGCAGAAGTTTATCAAACGTTAGAAGCAAGTACAGCACTGTTTCCTGCATTTTCTAAAATTACCTATCTACGTGAATTTTGTTCATCGAGGGAAGCGTGCTATTTATCCTTAAAAAAAATACTTGCTGAAAATCCACAATTAGAATCCATTCAAGATGTGGTACAAAAAATTGAACAATTACCTCACCATCAAAAAGCAGCAAAAGTGGTGGAACTTATTAATAAAATCGGCAATGAGAAAGTCATTATCTTCACAGAATATCGTGCCACGCAATTTTACTTGCAATATTATTTACAACAAAATGGCATCAGTTCCGTTCCTTTCCGTGGAGGATTTAAACGTGGGAAAAAAGACTGGATGCGCCAACTATTTAAAGATCATGCCCAAGTATTAATTGCAACAGAAGCTGGAGGCGAAGGGATAAATCTGCAATTTTGTAATTATATGATTAACTATGACTTACCATGGAACCCGATGCGTTTAGAACAGAGAATTGGACGTATTCATCGCTATGGTCAAGAGAAAGATGTGTTTGTCTATAATTTTGCAATTAGAGATACGGTGGAAGAACATATTATGAAGCTGTTGTACGAGAAGATTCATCTATTTGAGCATGTCATTGGTGATTTAGATGCTATTTTAAGTGAGTTATCCATTGATAATATGGAAAAGGAAATTGAACAAATTTATGCAGAATCAGCAACTGTTGGTGAAGCTAAAATCAAACTGCAAAATCTCTCGGCTGTAATTGAGTCAGCGCAAAGATCTGATATACAGGAGGAAAAGCAATATGGAGATACATGATTTAAATGCATTTCTGTATGATTTTTTCAAAGCACATCGCTGTCCAATTTTAACTAATCATGACGGGGTATTGACCATTCAACTCACAGAGGAGATGGACAAGGTGCTTATGAACAGACCGTTTTATTGGCATTATATAAAAAAAATGGGCTATCCAGGAGATCCCATGCAACTTACACTAATAACAAACCCTGATAAGCGGCAGGAAAAGGGGGAATGGATCCATTTTGGTAGTCCACGCTTACAACAGATTATACGTTATTTACAACAAGCAGAAAAGTACACCAAGCTATTTCAGCAACTCAATCCAAATGTGAATACCCCGCTCTTCCCTTGGCTAGTGACGAATATTAAAATTAGCTATCAAGGAAAACATAAGCGAGATGAACTGTTTTCTATTGGTCTCAATTTAATCAATGGCGTTTTGAAATCGGATATGATGGATCTGCTAAAAGCTATTTCGCTTGAAACGACTATTTCCGACTATTGCTATACACTTTCGCCAATGATTAAGCTTCATAGCGGTTATAAACGTATTGAGTCGGTACTCGATCAGTATGTAGAAAGTCAAGAGCATTCATGGGCAGTAGAAGCTTTACAGGCATTAGAAGAAGAAACCAAGCTATTACATCATTTTTACACCGAAGATAGGGAAGATGAGACGATGGAACGAGAACTCAAGGAAATACAAGAACGATTTCAACCAAAAATTACTTACCATGTCGTGAATGGTGGATTATTTTACTTAGCATCCGACACAGCTTAATCCTATTGTGACATACGATATCATTAAAGCATAAGCATATGACCTGAAGCAGGCGTTTATTTCGCCTGCTTATTCGATTGTTGACGCATTATCCTCAAGGCTAGTGGAAGTGTACCAAACCACTTGTTTGTGGACGACCATTTCGATCTTTTTTTAGCTTCTTTTCGCCGTCTTTTTTCATCTGCAGGCATATTCAAATAAGTGACGAACTGCTCGGTGATAAATTGTAAATAATCTCTTGTAGACAAATTGTTCCCTCCCACGCTATCCTTGTTACGATTTTTTTACGACCTATATAAATAGCATTTCCAAACCTGGTTCGTTTATAATCAACCTCACCAATGGAATATTGGAAAAAATCACTTCTTTTATTCAGTAAATTTATTTTGTAAGCCTTTTCCCTTCAGTCTAAGGTAGTCTTTTATTCCTTTATACATAAGCATAATAAAAATCTTTTTTAAAAAGAAGGAGTTTTGTTTCTTTTGTCGAAATATGGTGGTATAAGGAGGTGAATCAATTTTTGAATCCAGCAGAAGCAAAAGCTACCAAATTATTACTGTATGCAATCGAGCAAGGTGCTTCAGACATCCACTTCTCCCCTTTGTCTGCTCAAACCGATATCTATCATCGCATTCAAGGTAATCGCATTTTTCACAAAACGATTTCTAATTCATCCTACCAATTATTACTTACGTACTTTAAATTTACTTCCGCCATGGATATTGGAGAGACCAGAAAGCCGCAAAATGGGACGATCACCTTACAGATAGTTGGGCAAGTCTACGATCTGCGTCTATCCGCTTTACCCGTAAAGCATAATGAGAGCTTGGCCATACGAATTCTACCCCAACAAGCATCCCTTCCGCTCCACCAATTATTTCTGTTTCCGAATCAGTTACATCTTTTATTAGCATGGATGAAAAATCGCTCTGGTCTTATTCTTATTAATGGACCAACAGGAAGTGGCAAGACAACTACCTTATACGCCATTCTTGAAGCAATCCGCAAACAACATTCACTACAAGCAATTACGTTAGAAGATCCCATTGAAAAAGACTTAGAGCAAATATTGCAGGTGCAAATAAATGAAAAGGCGGGAATTACGTATCAAGCAGGCTTTAAAGCTGCACTACGACATGATCCAGACATTATCATGGTGGGAGAAATTAGAGATGCTGCCACGGCTGCATTTGCCTTAGAAGCGTCCCTATCCGGTCATCTCGTTTTAAGTACGATACATGCTGCCAATGGTTTAGGAACGTTGTATCGTTTAAAAAGTCTCGGTTTAACAATGGGGGATGTAAAACAGTCTTTAATTGCCATTGCATCTATTCAACTACTGTCATTTGAAACCAAAAAGCATGGTAAACGAAGAGCCGCTATTCTTGAATTACTTGATCAATCTTTACTCACCCAGTACTTTCAGAATGATATAATTTGGTCCGCCGATCAATATCATTCATTTACTCACTTACGAAAGAAGGCATATGCTTATGGATACATTTCTGAAAAAACATATAACGAGACAAAAGAATGAATTGTCTCATCATGATCAATTACGCTTTTTAAAACGTCTGCACCACCTTTTAACTAATGGTTATCCTCTTATTGAGGCTTTAGATAGTATTGCTTGGGATAAGCGTTTTAGTGACTTTGCCAAACAAATCATGAATGAATTGACAACTGGCACAACCTTTGATCAAGCCCTACAAAAAGCCTCTTTCCATCCATCTATTACGAGTTATCTTGCCTTTGCAATGTCTAATCAAAATTTACAGGAGAATATAAAGAGAAGCTTTCAGATGTTTGAGCAGAGGCTTATCTATAAAAGTAAATTTAGACAGGCTATCCGCTACCCCATCCTTTTACTGTTTATTTTCCTTCCCATCCTGTTTATGTTAAAACAAGTTGTACTGCCTTCCTTTATCGATTTATATCGAGGAACCCCTGGTTCTTCGGCAATTCTCGTTATAGCAATGACACTTATAGACTGGCTACTTTTACTACTTATATTTACAACCGCCGCACTTTGTATCTTCGCAATAGGCTGGAATTATTTCAAACGTAACATTCCTATAGATAGACAAGTTACATTCTACGCTCGCCTTCCGATATATAGGAATTTTTTAACCGTACAAACCTCTTTTTTATTTGCCACTCAATTTAGTACGTTAATTCAGACTGGTCTACCATTTAAAGCAATTCTTCAGCAAATGATGTATCAAAAGAAACAGCCACTTATTTCTTACTATGCCAAGCTTATGACAGCACAATTAACGGAAGGGCGGCAACTTCCAGCACTTCTCTCTCAACTTCGATTTTTGGATAAACCACTTGCTAATATTTTTCAAAAGGACAGTAATACAGCAACATTGGAAAAGGATTTGAATGTATACGCTGAAAGCTTAATGGAGGAAACCGAACGCAGAATTCTTAAGATGCTCACTTATATTCAGCCAGTTTTCTTTATTATGATCGGCTGCTTTGTTTTATTCATTTATATGACATTAATGTGGCCAATGTTTCAGCTTATAAAAACAATTTAATTACTAAAGCATAACCCAAAATTGTGTGTTAAAAAAATGCTACGAAGGGGGATCTTTCCATGTGGAAGAAAAATGAAGCCTTTACATTAATTGAAATGCTTATCGTTTTAATGATTATTGCGGTATTAATTATTCTTATTGTTCCTAATTTAGGAAAACGAAGTCAAGAAGTAAATAGTAAGGGATGTGAGGCATTGGTAGCAGTTGTTCAAGCACAAGTTGATGCTTACTATGCCGAACATAACCGATTTCCGACTAGCTTGAACGCTTTAGTTCCAGAATACCTTAATGAAGAACAGAAAACATGTAATGATAAGGAACTAGGGTATGACAGTAAAACAGGGAAAGTACGGGGTTAAACGGTTGAAACAAACAAACGGTTTCACCTTAATTGAAATGTTAATTGTGCTTAGCATTATGCTAATCATGTTAGGATTGGTGTTACCTCCACTTTCTTCACATGTAAATAAAATTAACAGCAATCATGTGATCGATAAATTAGCATCTGACGTCATGAAAATACAACATATGCATGCTACAACATACGGAGCAGTAAAAATTCAACTTTATCATGACAAATATGTGGTATTAAATTCGACGCGAATTATACAGCAAGTTCATTTGCCAGAAGGATTTTGGTTTAATCAAAATGCCAACCATTTTATTGAATTTAATAAGAACGGAAATATTAAACGACCTCGAACATTTTATCTCTATTCCCCCACTACACGATATAAAATAATATTTCCCTTTGGTAAAGGTAGGTTTCGTGTTGAAAAAGGATAATGGTTTTACACTTGTTGAAGTAATTATTGCTTCTAGTATTTTGTTTACTTTCATTATTGTTCTCGCACCAGCTATTTCAATTCTTCATGTGGAACAAAAAATATTAAGTGACCGTCTTGAAATTGCCTATGAACTTCACGACCAGCTGCAGCCTTCTATTTGGGAAAAGAAAAGCCCCATAAAATTATACGACTTAGAAGTAAATAAACGTACAGTAACCATTGAAATCCTCGAGGAAAAAGAATACGTGAAAGGGTGTGCATACTGGAATAATGCTAAACAAACGAACGAAGAATTATGCTTTTACGCCATATCATCATGAATCAGGTTTTACACTTGTTACAACATTAATTACAATTGGAATTTTGGTATTTAGTATTCCATTTGTCAGTTATGTTCTCCGCGACGCTTCCACAACAGTAAATTCGAATACGCATTTATCAGTGGGACAGTTTTTTATATTTATGCGTAATGAAGTGATGCAAGCACAAGAGCTAAAAATATATCCGGACCAATTAAAACTAATAATGCAGAATGGAGATGAAGCTACGTTTGTAATGTACGGAAGCTTGGTACGAAGACAAGTCGATAATACCGGTCATGAAATTTATTTACGAGACGTAAAAAATATTTCTTTTTCCCCACTGCCTTATGGATTACAAGTGACTGTTACTACTATAGAGGGGGAACAACATGATAAAGAAATTATCTTTTACCCATAAAGAATCTGGGTTTATGCTGCCTCTTGTCTTATTCGTTACAGCTCTCGTTTTCCTGATCATTTCAACGACCGTTCATCGTTATCAAAACAATGTGATCATGACCAAAAACCAAATCGAGCAACTAAAAATAGAAACGTTAGTACAAATGTCGCGAGAAAAAATAAAGCAAGAATTAATCCAAAACGGCGAGATAGAAAACCAAATGGATATCTCATTTCCTTACGGCGAAGTTTCTGTGCGAATAACATCTTTAACCCCCGAAAAATACCGCCTGTTTTTTACTATTACTACGAATAACCAATCCAAGCTGCAACTTACTGGTTTCTTAAAAAGTCCTTCCAATGCCCCTTCATCCTTCTAGTGACCTTCTAGCTAGCTAAAATATACAAAAACCATCATTGCATTCTATGTTGGTAGCATTTCTGATCTTTATCCCGTTCAATAAAAATAGATTTTACGGTAGATGAGAAAATAGGAGTAAACTATATACGAAGGTCTCTTCCCTTAAGTGCTGTAAAAAAATCGAAAATAGGTTAAAAATAGAGGTCTAAAAAAACAGAGAATATACACGTAAACTCCTCGAAAATGGAGTACTCATTTTTCTAACGTAAAAATCAAAAGGTTACAATAAAGCGAATCTTCAATCAATGTGGGTTTTCCTTCTTCCTCCACTGATTGTTAGTATGACCTAAAAGCCTCTAAACCAATCGAGCATTTAGATGCTGTTATCTCCCACTTAGACTTGTTGCACTACAATTTTCAACTCCTGAAGTGGGAGTCTTGCAGCACCTTATATACGGGATAAATATTACTTTCATTTACAAGTCCATACGGGTCGTTTATAATAACTATGATAAGGTTACCAAAAGGAGGGGGATGGACATGGATCGAATGTTTCGTGTGTTAGCCTTTTGGACAGGAATTTTCACCGTAATGTTTTTCGTGGGAGATATGCAAAAAACAGCATTACTTTTCCTCGTTCAAACGGCCTTTTTCCTAACATTAAGTTATTTGAAATTATCTGAACGCATGTATATGTATTTATTCGGAGCGTACTGTACCATATTCTTTATTGGTTTTACATGGTATTCAGAATTTATACTTATACCTGGATTCGGACATTAAGAGGCAACAAAAAGCCCTGCTACATACTATTATGCAGGGCTTTTTTGTTGTTCTTCAACCTTGTCCTTGCAAGTAACGTTCATAACCTTTTTCATTATGATGCTAACAGTCTGCGTTAGCTTATGCAGTGAAAAAAGGATTGTGTTTCTTTTCAAACTCAATATTTGTTTCAGGTCCATGACCTGGATAAACCGTAAATGATCCGTCCAATGTATATAATATTTCCTTTATAGACATTTCTAATTGCTGATAATCTCCCCCTGGTAAATCCGTACGTCCAATACCTTGCTGAAATAATACATCACCACTTATTACGAATTGCTCTTTTGTAAACACAAAACTGACACTACCAGGAGAATGGCCTGGTGTATGTAATACATTGAAAGAAAATTCTCCAAGTTGCATTTTCTTCGGATATAGGAATTGGTCCGGCTTTTCTGTTTGCACTTTTTGTTGTGTAAATAAAAGGGAACCATTTTTACTTGGATCTTCTAACCAGCTTGCTTCTAACTCATGAAGAAAAACATCGATGTCATACTTCTTTCTTAGTTCATCCACTGCGCCAATATGATCAAAATGGGCATGTGTTAATAAAATAGCTATTGGTGTTAAATGGTGACGAGTCAAAAATTGTGTTACTTTCTCCGCATCACCGCCGGGATCAACAATCAATGCTTCCTCTGTTCCGTAGACAATATAACAATTGGTTCCC
The DNA here is from genome assembly GCF_018075365.1 of Virgibacillus pantothenticus. Lineage (GTDB taxonomy): Bacteria > Bacillota > Bacilli > Bacillales > Amphibacillaceae > Virgibacillus > Virgibacillus pantothenticus. Next base: position 1,691,265 of record NZ_CP073011.1, on the reverse strand, counting down.
AAAGGCCCCAAGGGCATGGTATGTAAGTTCATTGTTCCATCTCCTCTCATTATTTGCAGAAAACATCATGCTTCTAAAAGATGGCGCTTGAAATAACCGCCTCATGTAATAATTATGTGCTCTAAGATGTCATTTTCACGTTAATTGGAAGCTAACAGAAATTATCAATGCTAAGTCTCGACAAACAACATATAATGCTATAGAATAAGGAATATAACCGCACTAGTTACATAATAATACAAATACATTTTCTATACCAACAATAGGAAATGAGAAGCTATAAGGAGGAAGAAGATTCATGCATATCGTATTAGGGGTTTTGTTTTTATTAGTAGCTATACTTGCAGTTGTATCTATCATCCGTCAAATGAAATACAAAAATATTCTTGCCATTGGATTTTCTGCAGTAACAGCATTAGCATTTGGCTTCTTTGCTATTGCCACCATTATTACCGAGTTAAAAGGATAAACAGTAAAAAGCTGACCGCAATGGTCAGCTTTTTCTATTGGCTTATTTTTTATCAAAGTTGATAAAACGGAACAAATCACCGTAAATCAAATCATCAGAATATCCTAGTTCTTTTTCTACTTGCTCGCGTATGGAATCACAAGCATTAGGAGGCTGGTTATTTTCAGATTGCTCATCCGTTTCTTCTATTATCGGTTCTCCTGTCTCTCGATTGTAGCATGTATCACTCGTATATATATATTCATTGCTTATAAAGCTTCCATTACGTAAAGCGATAAAATCTTTACGCTGATCGCTGAATAAATCATTCCCGAATTGAATATCTTGCTTATTCTTAATGCCTAACAAGTTTAGCAGTGTCGGTTTCATATCGATTTGACCAGCTACCTCGGATTTTACCTCGCCGTTTCCATAACCAGGTATATGAATAAATAATGGGACACGTTGTAATTGGACATAATCATATGGCGTGATTTCATCTTTTCCTAAATATTGACTCATTGCGCGATTATGGTTTGCACTAATCCCATTATGATCACCCATAATAACGATTATGGAATCTTCATAAAGTCCAGCTTGCTTTAGCTCTTCAAAAAACAATTCAATCGACTCGTCCATATATCTTACTGTTGGAAAGTAGTTATTTAACGTATTAGAATTGGAATCATATGGTTCAATTGAACGATCCTCTTCTTCTAGATCAAACGGAAAATGATTGGTTAAGGTAATTAATTTAGAATAAAACGGTTGTTCCATCTCCTGCAAAATATCGGTTGATTGTTCAAAGAAAGGCTTATCTTTCAATCCCCAGCCAATCGAATTCGCTTCCGTAATTTCATAAGACTCTTCGCCATAATAGTGGTCAAATCCTAAACTTTGATACATCTGATCTCGATTCCAAAAGCTTTTATTGTTAGCATGTAATACGCTAGTATAATACCCATTTTCACCTAAAATTTCCGGCATCGCATGATATTCATTCTGTCCATGGGTAAAGAAAACAGCACCTCGGGAAAGCGGATATAACGAGTTCTCCACGAGAAACTCTGAATCAGACGTCTTGCCTTGTTCTGTTTGATGATAGAAATTTTCAAAGTAAAACGTATCTTCATCCTTCGTTAAGGAATTTAAAAATGGTGTAATTGGTGCTCCGTTTACTTTATTATTAATCACAAAGCTTTGAATGGACTCCGCATTAATAAAAATCACATTTTTATTCTTTGCTACACCAAACAATTCAGACGCTTCACTTCTTTTCAAATTCTCATCCATATAAGCTTGAATTTCCGGTAATTCAGTACCATCTGCAAATACGCGTTGGGTTTTCGCTTTTGCTTGTGTCGCAATATCATAAATATGGTAATTAAACAAACCAATATTCTTTACTAAATACTCACGATCAAACGCACGAGTAAACAATTGCGGACGTTCCATTTCCGCTAAAAAGAAATTTCCGGCTACTAATACAAGTGACATCGCTAACGCAAAAACTTTCCCGCTTTTTGGATAGCGTGCAGTCATTTGTTCAGGACGTCGCTTGCTGATAAGCCAAATAATAATCACATCTGCGAACAATAAAATATCATACGGCTTGATTAGTGTTAAAATACTTGATCCTAAATCGGCAGCATTACTTGCCTGAAAAAGCTGTGGAATGGTTATAAAATCGGTAAAGGAACGATAGAATACGAGATTCGCATAAATAATGAATGAACCAATTAAAACCGTATATCGCAAAAACTTCATTTGTCTTTGCTGTTTTTTAAACCATACGCTCATAGCAAAGACTAAAAATGCAGATACGAACGGATTAATAAATAAAATAATCTCTTGCATCATATTCTCTAAATCAATGGAGAACATAAAACGGTATACAAGATACGTTTTTACTCCAAACAAAAACGTCGCTAAAATAAATAAAGGTAATTTGTTAAATTGTAACTTCATACAACTTCCTCCTAGTTCTTTTCCCCTCTCTTCTTGGTTTAACAAGTAAAAGTTTTTTTATTTACGTCGTTGTTTTGCTAATTCAAGCCAGTTACTCTCATGGCTGAAATAGTCTGACATGATGTGAACAGCTTAAAGTTCCTTAGCAAAATTAGTAGAACAGAAACATATTGCATGATATATGCATCTTACAACATGAAGGTTACAGTTCTGGATAAGTTTCTATACCCTTTCTGTTTACGAATTAAACTTTTTTTAAGGCTTACATACCTATAAATACCTGCTTGTCACAAATGCAATATCATTCAAAACATTTAGAACACTCTTGATAAAGACAGGAAAATAGCGACTCACAAAACCAGACGCAAGTGATCGCATAAAGTGAATCTTCCATCCGCATGGGGTTTCTTTCATCCCCACTGATTGTTAGTACCATAATGGTATGACCTAAAGACCTCTTACGATATAGGACATTTAGGTGCTGTTATCTCCCACTTAGACCTGTTGTAGTATGAATCCTTCAATACTTGAAGTAGGAATCTTACAGCACCTTATATGCGGGACAAATTCTACTGCTTCTAACGATGAATTTCAATTACTTCTTTAAATCTCTATAAAACATACATATTAATTAGACGTTTTAGTTATTAAAAAAGTTTCATAGATTACTAAATTTCTTCACCAAATATTTTTTTCTCTAGCTTCTGCTTTACTAGAAAGGCTGCTCCAATAATCCCTGCATCATTTCCCAACTGAGCAAATTTCAACTCACAATTCTCACTTATCTTAGGGAGTGCATAGCGAACAAACGCTTTTTCTATAGCCGTCAGTAAAGGTTGTCCAGCTTTTGAAACCCCTCCACCAATTAATACTTTTGCTGGACTAAGTGTCACACACATATTTGCAATTGCCATGCCTAAAACGTCCATTGTATATGCAACAATTTCCTTTGCCTCTGAGTCATCTTCTTCCGCTAGTTGAAAAACATCTTTAGAAGTCAACGACCCATTTGCAGCTAAGATTTTTGCTAATCCACTTTCAGGTGAAGACTGTGCTTTTTCTATCGCCTGTCGTGCAATACCAGTAGCAGAAGCTATGGTTTCTAAGCATCCTTTCCTACCACAATTACAATTAGAGCCATTTAGATCGACAATTACGTGACCGATCTCCCCTCCAATACCTGCTTCTCCACTAACAACTCTACCGTTTGCAATAATACCGCCGCCTACACCAGTACCAAGTGTAATCGCTATTAAATTAGCTACTTGATTGCCTGCTCCACGCCAGTTTTCTCCTAAAGCAGCTACATTTGCATCATTCTCAACAAATACTGGAAGCTTGGATCTTTCAGTGAGGAATTCACCTAAAGGATAGTTTTTCCATCCGATATTTACCGCTTCATATACAAACCCTGTCTTATCTTCTATAAATCCAGGAGCACCAACCCCTATTCCAAGTACTTGGTCTTGTTTATATTGTAATTCTTGCAGCTTTTGACTAACCGAATTCCAAATATCATCGACTATATGTTGACCGCCACCATCGGTATTTGTTGGGACTTCCCATTTGTAGATAATATCACCTATGTCACTAATTAGTCCCAATTTTGCAGTTGTTCCACCAATATCCATACCAATAATAATTTGTTCCACAGCTATAGACTCCCCTTTTTCTGCTTTTGCACTGATGTCATCTCTTTTTTTAGTAATAATTTTGCTTCCATGAATAGTTTGTTTTCTATAAAGCCAAGCTGATATAATTCATTTATTTCTAACTCCATCATCTGCAAGTCTCCTAATCGACTCCCAGTATAAATAAATGTACCATATTTCCTTAAAAATTGCTGTATTTCATAAATCGATTTCATAAAATCACCAAATTTATTATACTAAATTCATGAACGAAAGAAAATTACTATGAGAAAAATGAAATTTTTTGACCAAAATTGCTCTTATCTCAAGTATTGCATTTATATTAATATATTTCAATTATATTAGAAAAACTTGGCTTGTCGCCAAGTCTTATGGCGGAAGCCTTTGTTTTTCTTATACTATAAACCAAAAAAATCTTATACTTTCCTATAGTGGAACAAAGGCGCGGGGCGCCCGTTTAGCAACGTAGCGAATGGAACGAATCAACTAAAGATTTAGGAATCATGCCACTAAAAACAGGAGTATGCCGACGCCTGAGCGGCAAGCCCGTTTTTAGTCGGCCTTCCCCTTAGCGACGAACCGATGAGGCCTTATCGTAGGGCACATTCTAAAGTCGCCTAGTTGCTGGGCTCATGAGCCGGACGTGGCTATTCGGTTATTTCGTTATCCACAAGCACCTCATTTTATACTTTTTATCTTATAAAAAAACTCGACTCCAAGCGCCGAGTTTTTACCAATTCTTTTGTAAATACGTTTGCCTTCAAGATGGCAAATCTACATATGACTACCGATCTGGATCTTTTGGATGTAAAAAAGCGGGTCTGCGATTTTTCAGCGGAATTGGTGAGCGTAGAAACACATCTCGAAAAGGACGATACGAAAATGGTATAAATGGCCAAAAGTAGGCTACGTGAAAAGATTCCATTCTGACCAAATATAGTATCCAAATCGTTATCCCTGCGATATAGCCAACTCCTCCAAATAAAGCTACAGTTAAAAGCAAGAAAATCCGTGCTAAACGATTTGCTAAGCTTAACTCATAACTGGGCGTCGCATACGTACCAATAGCAGCTACCGCTAAATATAACACAACCTCATGCGAAAACCAGCCTACCTGAACCGAAACTTCACCAATCATAATAGCTGCCACTAAACCAAGAGCAGTCGCTAGTGAAGAAGGAGTATGAATAGCTGCCATACGTAAAACATCTATCCCCACTTCTGCCAGTAAAAATTGGACAAGCAGCGGAACGACACCCGCTTCATCAGGTCCAATATACTGCAGATTAGTTGGCAAATACTCAGGGTGCTTTGTAAATAAATAATATAACGGAAGAATAAAAATGGAAGCTAAAACTGCAAAAAAACGTACAAACCGCAAATAAGCTCCGACTAAAGGTTTTTGTCTATATTCCTCCGCATGCTGCAGGTGATGTGCATATGTAGCAGGAGTTATCGTTACACTTGGTGAACCATCAATAATAATAATGACGTGTCCTTCATAAAGATGCGTTGCAGCTGTATCAGGACGTTCTGTATATCTGACTGTTGGATAAGGGTTCCAGTGCCTTCCACTAATATATTCTTCAATCGTCTTTTCTGCCATGGGAAGTCCATCTGTATCAATCGCTTCGAGCTTTTTCTTTAAACTATCCACTCTGTGTTCATCAGCTATGTCTGCTAAATAGCAAATACAAATATCCGTTTTCGACCTTCTACCAATTTGCATATATTCCATGCGCAAGGAACGATCTCGAACTCTTCTCCTCGTCAATGCTGTATTAAAAATAATCGTTTCCACGTATCCGTCCCGAGAACCGCGGACAACTCTCTCTAAATCTGGTTCCTGTGGAGTACGAGCAGGATAAGTTCTGGCATCAATAATGATGATTTTGTCTGCCCCTTCTACAACTAAGGCAGCAGGTCCACCAAGAATAAGGTCACTTACCTCGTTTAAATCATCCGCTTCATCCACTTCTATATAAGGAATATATCTTTCCAATAGTTTTTTTAATGCATTTGGCTGTAAGTCTTCCGTATCCAGTTCCGCAAATAGCTGCATGATATAAAGTAAAATATCATCCTTACCAAAACCATCAATGACAAACAAAGCCATTTTAATACCTGCATACTCCAAGTCACGTTGAATAATATCAAAGCTTTGATCGACCGCCAATCGCTCATGGATATAGTCGCGATTTTTTTCAAACGATGAAAATAGTGATTGTCCTTCCTTTTGCATATGCTCACCTGTTCCATTTAAATTACTATGGATAGTGTTCAACAACAAGCGACGTTCTATACATTTCCTGCATTAAATCAGCATACCTCTCATGAATGCAACATAGAATGTATGAGACAAGCATGTTAAAAGGACGTGGTTTGATGAAAAAATGGTCGATCATAATTGTGATTGTTGCATTAACTAGTTTTTTTACCTTTGTCTATATAATTGGTTTACAGTCTAAACCTGCGATTACTTATTTTCCAATCGATGAAGAGCTCTCTTTTACGGCTGCTGAAACAGATTTACAACTTCTTACTGAAAAAGGGAAAGATGACTATGAAATCATGTGGAAAGCATCTTCTACAACGGAAATCCCTGTATATTTAAGGCAGGACGTTTCCTTATTATTTGATAATGGGAGGCTCAGAGGAGCGGTGTCTAAGTGGATACAGGATACGGATGCGATTCATTTAAAAAAAATGCTTACTTTAGAAGATAGTAGTTTATATGAGGCTATTTCATTCCATCATGGTGAAATTCATAAACAAGGTAACCAAATCAATAGTATCCAGCAAATGTCAAGTGATCATCTTTACGTTATTGACTCACCTGCTGCAGCATTAGATTCATTCAAAACTCCTTCTACACGTTACGAAAAAGAGTGGAAAGCCTTACTCGACCGTGCATCTATGCAACAACTTACATACTATTGGAACACTTTATTTGATTATTTCAGTATTGATGAAAAAGCGTATTATCATGTGCCATTAACGGATTTGGATAAATTTAAGAATCAAGCTCTGTCCGGTTTAACACAAGCGCAAACTGATAAGGTTATTGGACAACTTTGGGAAGGATTATACAAAAATTATCTTTTACCCATCGTAAACGCCGAAAAAGTGGTTGACAGCTATATTCCAATCATTCTATTTGATAAACAAAACAAGCATTTGCTTGTGCTTTATGAAGTGAATGGGAAAAAGGAAAAGCTGATTCAAAACTATTCCTTTTCCCAATAGGTCATTATTCGATAAGTATAATGATTAAAAAGACAAACAAAAAAAGTTTATCCCGTATGTAAAGTGCTGTAAGACTCCCACTTCAGGATTTGGGTAATCTGTACTGCAACAAGTTTAAGTTGGAGATAACAGCACCTAAATGTCCTATTTCGGAATAGGTCATACCATTACGGTACTAACAAGCTGTGTGGGATGAATGAAACTCCCTACTGATGGAAAATTCTTTATTCGAGCAGATATAAGTTGCTTTGTGTAAACAATGACCACTTTCCTGTTTGTTCATAGATAATAAGAAGCAAGCTGTTATTTAACTTTTTCACCTGTGATCTGCTCATACATATTGATAAAATCATCATTATTAGGATCTAATTGATAAGCTTTTTCGATTAATTCTTCCGCTTCCTCCATATTTCCTTGCTGATAGTAAATTAAAGCAAGGTTATAATGTGCTTCCGGAAAATTTCGATCCAATTGTATACTTTGTTTTAAATCTTTAATGGCTAAATCCTGTTGATTTAATTTTATATATGCATAGGCACGGTTAAATAATATAGCCGCTCTCCATTTTTCATCACCTTCACTATTACGTAAGGCATCGTTTGCTTCCGTGATAACTTGTTCATAATTTTCTTCTTTTACTAATTCATCGATCTGCATAATATAATACATTGGTGAACTCATGTTATTGGCTACGCCATATTGTATGATTCCAAAAGCAAGTGCTAAATAGACGAGAACTGCACCGATTTGCTTGCCCCATTCTTTCTGTTTAGGTAAATGGACAATGCCAGAAGCAATAAAACCGGCAACTAACCCACCAAGATGGGCGCCATTGTCAATTGCAGGAATTGAAAAGCCAAACACAATGTTGATACCAATTAACATAATCACGTTGGTTCCTATCGTTTGGAAAAAAATCCGGCGATGGTGAAGACCGAAAAACAGTAAGGCTCCGAATAAACCAAATAAAGCCCCTGACGCACCTGCAGCAATATTTGCCGAGAAGGCAAAGCTTGCTATTCCGCCACCAATTCCGGCAAGAAAATAAATTATTAAAAATCGAAGGGAACCGTAAATCCGCTCGACTAATGTGCCCAAGTAGTAGACAGCAATCATATTCATTACTAAGTGTAACCAACCAATATGTAAAAACATGGAGCTGACGATTCGCCACCATTCTCCATCTTCCATGATGGCAGGGTTAAATTTCGCACCAAATTGTATCAGTGTTTGTATGTTTTCACTCCCACCATTTGTTTCCAACATGAGAAATAAACTCACACATAAAAGTAATATGATATATGTAAGTCTAGGCTTTCCAAAAGAAAACATCCCTTCTGTATGTTTCTTGTCATCCAAAACCCGCTGTCTTAAAAATTGTTTATAAGAGGCTACTCGTTCTTCCTTCACTGTTTCTTCATTTGAGAAATCAACATCCAGAGACGAAATTCCAATTTCTTTTTCCAATCTTTGCTTTTCTTCCTCATAATGAGAATTAGACAAATAATATAATTTCATCGTGATTGGTTGTTTTTCATTTAACTTCATCGGTTGCTTTAAGAACTCCCAAGAATCAACAGGAGCGTACTCTGATATATAAATATTATGTATTTGAATATGTTTTGCTCTTAAAAACTTCTTCATTGCTTTTACTTTTTGAAAAACGACTGCGATGTCTTTTTTTAAATGGTTCTTCCAATCAAATCCCTGATTGATCAATCGTAAGACTTTCGAGTTCTTCCCAGCATTTTTTTCTAACCAAATTTCATTTCCTTGTTCATTTACATAAAGAACATCATATTCATCGCGGGAAACAAATTGATAAGCCATTCTATACATCGCATACTGTTCATCTAAATACATTATCACATCTCCCCTAACGTTCTCTGTTTCTATTATTCTTCCCTATTTCTTTTTATACAAGCTATTTTACCATGTATGGATAGCAAAGATGAATTCACAACCTATATGTATTATTTATGTAAGATAACGTTTACGGGACTAATACTTCTTCTGTATCCAAATCATTCAGCCCCGCTAATAGTATTCGTTTTCACAAAGTTAATCTCCAATTAGGGGGGCTTCTTCCCCCACTAATTGTTGGTATCGCAAGGGTCCAAAAGGATCTTAAACGAATCGGGAATTTAGGAGCCTTATCTCCCACCTAGCCTTTTTAGTATCCATGCAATTGGTAAAGTGAGAGTTTTACGGCACTATATATTATTCGAAATAAAAAAGCCTAATCCAAATATTATCAATTGGATTTGCCTTGAAACATCCATGGTATAAAAATACGACGGATGGAAGGAGAACTCATAGATAACTGTACAGCAAATTTTCTTAAAAAGCCAATTGCCAATAGTGTATTTAATATCCGATAACGCCATTTAAATACTAAAGCAACTGCAGCCATAGTACCAGCAAATAATACGATCATACGCATAGGAACACCTCTTTATCATTGATGTTCTTAGTTATGATCACAGCTGATATATTTTATGCAGAAAAAACCGATCCACCATCTACTTTTTTTTCAGCAACAAACCTGCTTCTGTAATTAAATGCTGTACGGGTATATCAAATACGTTCTTTGGTATAGATTCAATTAGTTGACTGCTATGCAAAATGGATACAGTAAAATTCGGAAACCCTACTAAAAACCGATCATAATACCCGCCCCCGAAACCAATGCGGTAGCCTTTCTGATCAAATACAATACCTGGTACCACTAACAAATCAATGTTAGCAGGAGGTATATATACGGTTTTACTTGGGTCTGGCTCTAACAGACGATAATAAACAACTTCTAATTGGTCATATGTATGAAATGCGTAAAAATCCATTGTTTTTGTTGCAGGCACACATTTAGGTGCGCAAACGGTTTTACCTTGTTCCCAAGCTTGTTTAATTAGTTTATTTGTATCCCATTCAAAACCTTTCGAGATCGTAATCCCAATAGTATCTGCGTTCTTCCAAATTGATGAAGTAACCAATTGATGATGTAACTGCTGTTCAACTTTTTTTCTTTGCGCCGCATCCATTTGATTTAAGATAGTTATGGTGGACTTTCGAAGTTGTTCTTTTGTCACAAGAGATCTCCTCCCTTTTTAAAATTGAAAAGGTTTGTGCGGAACTTTAGATAGGATATTTAGTATGTGATTGAATTTCCGTTTTTGTATTTATGTATTGAAAATAATAATAAAACCCTTATCTCAAAGATAAAGGTTCTATTATAATCGTTATTTTGTTTCACGATGTAAAGTATGTTTTTTAAGACGTGGACTGTATTTCATAAGCTCAAGACGCTCAGGATTAGTACGTTTATTTTTAGTTGTAATATAATTACGATCTCCCGTTTCTGTACAAGCTAAAGTAATGTTAACGCGCATCATTTTTCCCTCCAAACTTTACCAAATTGTTGCTTCATTAGCGATAATTTCATTTCAGACTTATTTATAATACCAAATGTTAGCCAAACAAGCAAGAATTTAAACGAGATAAACTTTATCGTGAGACATGTCAAAAGGGGACCTGTTTAAAGTGAGAAGCCCCAATGGGCATACATGATGGCTACTTCCATCCAAACGATAAGTGCTATACATGTTTTTTATTGTTAAGAAGCATATTTATGCTTCTTTCTACAAAAAATAATAAATTTGTAATGGCATTTCGACATCATTTTATGTTATAACTAGTATTGAGTAGAAGGAGGGAAGCAGATGATATATGCAATTATTTCCATTATTGCAGTCGGAATCGTTTTACTTGCTATATCCTTTTTCATGAATGATCGAATCGAGCAGGTTGAAAGTCAATTAGAACAATTTTCCATTACAACGATGCAAGATACATATCAAATGAAAAAGAAAATTAAGATTCTGGAAGAAGAACTATTAACTGAGAACTTCACAGACAATCGTATAGAAAACAAATCGTAACAAGGGAGGAGGACAAGATGAAACAGCCTATACGCCTATTTGGTATCGGCCTCTTAACAGCTGGTATAATCATGTTAGGGGTTTATTTTTTCACGAATGGAAACATTCAAACCGCTGACAACCTCTCTGATGAAGAGTTGGTTACATTGGTGGAGGATAAAGGTTACCATGTACTGACAAATTCTGAGTATATTGCGGTATCTGTAGATGAAGTTGAAGATGAAGTTGAAGATGAAGCAACCGCTGCGAAGAACGAGCAACAGCCAGATACAAAAGCTAAATCTGCAGAAGATAAGTCCGATAACAACGAAGACAAGCAAGAAAACCAGAATGCCGATAAAGAAGATAAAAACAAAGCTAAACAAAATGATGATAAAAAGCAAGCAGCGGACAAAGAAAAAAATAAAGAAGATGAAAAGAAGACATTTACAGTAAATATTAAAGAAGGAATGCCTTCTTCAGAAATTAGTGACCAGCTCGAAGCAAATGATATCATTGATGACGCTGCAAAATTTAATGCGTATTTAGAAGACAATGATTATAGTCAAAAAGTACAGCTGGGTAAATTTAAAGTGTCCAGTGACATGAGTTTAAAAGAAATTGCTGAAGCAATTACAAAATAAAGCTAAGAAGCAGAACTAACTGCTTCTCAGCTTTTTTATTTTCATAAAATACTTAATGCAACAGCGGCAACTGAAACGAATTTGCTAATTTAATAGAGTTAATTTAAATTATAATTTTCACCTTTAATCAAGTATAAAATACTCTCTCCGATATTAGTAATATGGTCCCCAAAGCGCTCTAGATACCTTGAGCATAGAGAGATTTGCATAATATATTGAATCTTATCTGGATTCGTTGCTGTTTCTCCTAATAATTCACTTAGAATGAGTTTATTTTCCCTATCCACAGCATCGTCCATTTCGGATAATTGAGCTGCCAGCTTGTCGTCTTCTTCCGTGAAAGCTGTGATAGCTGTGTGAAGCATATTTACCAATGTTTCTTGCATAGTGTTTAACCGATTCGGGATGAGCACTTCTTTATTTTCTCCCAACCGAATGGTAGATCGTGCAATATTTCTAGCATTATCAGCCATCCGTTCTAAGTCGGCAACAATCTTAATAGCCGTTATTAGACGGCGTAAATCCGTTGCGACTGGGTTTTGTTTTGCAATTAAAAGCACGACTTTATCATTTATTTCTAAGTCTTTCTTATCAATTACTTTGTCAGCCTCGATTACTTGCTCAGCTAGGTCAATATCCTGATTAAATAACGCTCGAACAGCGTTTGCCAAAGCTTTTTCTGTTAAATTAGCCAATTCTACAATTTCCTGATCTATTTCTTTCAGCTCTTGGTCAAACTGCCCCCTCGTCTGCATATCATTACCTCCTATTTATCAACGTGATACTATCATAGCAAAACACTATGTACCTATTATGGAGTAAACATTAATTTTTTGTAAATTTTACGTTAACACGTATTTCTGTTTATTTGAGTTAATGATTAATAAATAATTTTTTATGCATTTAGTAAAATATAGAAATTATTTACAAGACTGAAAACAAATTTTGTTCTTTTACATCTTCTAAACAAAGGCTACTATAAAGTGAATCTTCCACCAGTAGGGAGTTTTATTCATCCCTCACGGCTTGTTAGTACCGTAATGGTATGACCTAAAGGCTTCTTACGAAATAGGACATTTAGGTGCTGTTATCTCCCGCTTAGACTTGTTGCTGTACAATTTATCCAACTCCTGAAGTGGGAGTCTTACAGCACCTTATATGCCGTATATAAAGTGAACAAGCGCTTGAAAATCGAACAAAGGGTAAAATTTTTGTTCTCCTTAAAAAGAGAATATACTTTTTTTATACGTGTCCCACCTTTTGAATTCTACATCTTACAAGTTCATTAATTTGGGAGTTTAGCTGTCATTATCTTACACAAAGCCTTTTTATTTACCCTTTAATCTTGAAATAGCAGTCCCTTTCATTCGGGGGAAAAAAAAGAAACGTACAGACGTGGCTCTGTACGTTTCTTTTTCTATCCGTCTTCCGATGCTGTATCTGTATCGTCTTTATCACTATCTTTTTTCGCCTCAAAATAAGCATCCATTATTTTAAAACCAATTTCATAGTTAACCCTATAACCATTGCCAAGCCCTACATTCGGAACCATTACGGCAAAAGCGATTTCAGGGTCGTCATAAGGGGCATAGCCTACTAATGAAAGGTTTTCTGTTTCCGCAATTTGCTTCCCATCTTTATAGATCGCATTTTGCGCTGTTCCTGATTTTCCAGCAGGTTTATAATCCCTTGAACTTCCATAACTAAATACGGTTCCATTCCGCTCTTGAAAAGCTTGTCGGAACCCCTCTTGCACTCGATCAATATATGCTTGATCCATTTGAATCTGATTTAATACTTTTGTCTTCTCACTCCGATACACGCTTCCTAACTGCTTGTCGGATCTGCTTGGTTCACGTATTTCCTTTAAAAAATGCGGGCGCACACGATAACCATCATTAGCAATCGTTGAAACATATTGCGCTAGCTGCATGGTCGTATACGTATCGTACTGTCCAATCGCCTGGTCCATTAATAGTCCAGCTGCAGATTTAGTTGGTCCTTCATAACCAACACTTTCAAATGGGAAATCGATTCCCGTTCCCACTCCTAACCCAAACTGCTGAAAATAATTTCTCATTTCCTGCCATGCCGCAGGATCAAACGCCGCCTTTCCATTTTGTGGAAACGGATAGCGATTCTCCCCGCCCATTTTAAGAGCAATATAAAACATATACACGTTGGATGATAGTTTCAACGCTGTAATGTCATTTACAGCTCCTAAAGATTGATAAGAGCCTTTTTGTGGCGTTCCTTTGATTTTTATCGGTCGATCAACAAACGTCTGACCAGGTGAGATGACACCTGAATCCAGCCCAGCTAATACCGTCGCACCTTTAACAACAGATCCAGGACGATGTGCATCATAAAGTGTTTTTATCGTAGCATCTTTATATTGATTACCATCTCTCGTTTGTCCGCTGACAGCGAGAATTTCGCCTGTTTTAGGATTTATTACTACTGCCAAAGCATCTTTTAAGTATCGATTATCATAAGGATACTTCTGAACGGCTGTCTTTAACTCATCTCGCACAATTTTGTCCACTTTTTCCTGAAAGTCCATATCCATCGTTAACACTAAATCTTTTCCGCGCTGCCCTTCTACGACTGTTTTGCTGTCCACTACATCTCCTGATTTTGTCGTCGTATACTGAATTTGTTCTTTTCGTCCGCGGAGTACATCCTCATAATATTCCTCTAAGCCGCTTTTACCAACACGGTCATTTCGACTGTAGCCTCTAGTTAAATAGTATTGCTCCTTATCAGCTAATATACCTTGCTCTTGCGATGTTATCGATCCAAGTAAGCTTCTCATTGTATCATCATAAGGATACTCTCTGTTCCAGTCTGTCGTTGCATTGATGCCTGGAAGTTCAGCTAGATGTTCAGAAACCGTAGCATATTCTTCCGCTGTTACATCTTCGTTTTTAATAATTTGCGGTGTTAATGAATATGCTTTGTCTAATTCTGCTTTAATCGCAATAACTTCGAGCTCCTGTTCGGAGAACCCCGATATTTCGTCTTCCGAGATTCTATCTAAAATGGTATTGTATTGCTCTGCATTGTCTAACTTTGCAGCTTCTTTCTTTTTTAAACGCTTATCTGCCTTTTTTTTGTTTTTTAAGTACCAATATTCTTTCTTGTTTCGCTCCGTTACCTTATCGCTTTCCATAGAGATATACTTTGCCAATTTTTCTGCTAGCTCCAAGCGATCTTCTGCTTGCGTTCCCTTTGGCGGGGTGTAGGTAATAGAATAGAGCGGTTTATTATCGACAATGACTTGATGACTACTATCATACATTTTCCCTCTAGGTACGGGAACTTTTGTTGTATCTTTTACAGTCCGGTCAATTTCTTTCTGAAATTCTTCGCCATTTAAAATTTGCACAACACCCAGTTGTAATATGAGTCCCGCAAACATTAAAAAAACAATAAAAAACAATAGGTTTATCCGAAAGGGAAGCTGCGCCTTTTTCTTCTTTTTCTTCATTGTTTCTCCCCCATATGATGTCTCTCTTCTATCAAGCAATTTATATTATATCATTTTTATGTCATGTATTTCATCTATTTTTAAATTCTTAAGCAGTTAGTTCAATTACAGCTGTTTATTAAACGCGATCCTACCGATTTTTTTCGTCTGTTAGCTGTTCTTTAAGCAACACTTGGTTTTCCATCTTACTTTCCAAGTATATATGTTTTACAAACAAATAAATAAAGATATGCCCTGTGCCAAACACAGCTAATAAATACGGGATGATTAACTCAGCATCCATAAGGGAAACGGAAAGTAGAAAAACAGAAATGGAAATGACTCTTCCTATATTTACAAATAACTCACGCACGACAATATATTCCACGCGATATTCCTTTGCTTTCCAAGCTTTTCCTATGACATCATAGGTTAAAGAAACGTATGGGATCATTATGATTGGATAAGCACTTCCGATAAAGACAGCGTAAATTAACAACTGTACATAGCTAATATCAAAAATAATTAGCGCTATGGAAAAATATAATATTAGACTGCCAAATAATATTGATTTTTTTCGCATAGAAGGTTTGATTATTTTGGTCCCTATAAAATAAAACACCAGCGAGAATCCTGAAAATACTAAATTAAACATCCCTAAAGAAAACTCACTCTGGGTAATTAAAAACACCCAAATTGCAATGATAAATGCAAATATACCCTCGCGCAGCCCTTGGAAAATATGAGCATTTTGAATTCTTTTCCAATTTTTATTATGGTAACGTTCTGTTAGTACCCTGCGAAAATAGAAATTCCCTTCAGCTTTTCTTTGTTTTAGAAAAAAACTAATCACCACAGCGCAAATAAACATAAGAAAAGAAACGGAAAATATAACGGTGTAGCCAATATTTGCTTCCATTTTTGCAATGATGATGCCTGCTAATAACGGTCCAATCATTCCACTGAATGATTGCAGCACACCTAAAAATCCATTAAAAAAATCCCGTGTATCTGGTTCGGTTATTTCAAAAGTTAATACGTTAAAAGCTAGCCAGTAAAAACCATAACCGATGCCTAATAGCCCCCCTAACATGAAATTAAAGTAGGCCGCCTTTTCGCCTATTAAAAGAACATTTAAAAAAAAGAGTGAGAGGAAAATTACTCCTAGCCTCAATACAATGACACGGTCTACCTTCTTAGCTAATTTACCAGCGATAATAAAAGTGATCGGCTGAAAAATGTAAATAGCTAGATTGTAGACAGCAATCGTTATATAGTCCCCTGACTGTTTCCACAGATAAATATTTACAAATGTATTGGATAGAAACAGACCTAATGAATACAAACCGCCGATTATAAGTAAAAAGATGAAGTCCTTATTAATATTATTGTTGTCAAAATGAAAGAAGTGGCTTTTCTGCATATCTGATTCCCCTTTTTTATGTCACTACTAGTTTGAGCAATTGAGAAACAGATATACAAACAACCGCATATCGAAAACATGAAGAGAAATGGTTAACTATAATTGCTGGATAATTTTTACCCAATCAACGCCTTTCAGTTTATTAAACCTGAAGTACTGTACATATGGAGAATCAAGCTGAAACCCTCAAAACTGTTCATATTTATGTAACCAAATAAAAAGCATGTGACTTATCACATGCTTTTTACTGTTGTATCTATATTATTTTGCTTCATTATAGTTTTTAGCTACTTCGTCCCAGTTAACAACATTCCAGATCGCTGAAAGATATTCTGGACGTCTGTTTTGATATTTTAGATAATATGCGTGTTCCCAAACATCTACCCCAAAAATAGGCGTTTTACCTTCCATTAATGGAGAATCTTGGTTTGGCGTGCTCATAATCTCTAGATTTCCGTTATTAACAACTAACCAAGCCCATCCTGAACCAAAGCGTCCAGCTGCAGCACTTTCGAATTGTTCTTTGAACTTATCAAAGCTTCCAAAAGCATCCTTCATTTTAGTAGCGAGTTCTCCTGTAGGTTCTCCACCACCATTTGGGGAAAGAACTTTCCAGAAAAGACTGTGGTTAGCATGTCCACCACCATTGTTTCTTACTGCAGTACGGATATTTTCTGGCACAGCATCTAAATTGCTCATTAAATCTTTTAAAGATTTATTTTGCAGCTCTGCATGTCCTTCTAAAGCACCGTTTAATTTAGTGACATACGTATTATGGTGCTTCGTATGGTGAATGTTCATTGTCTCCTTGTCAATCGTAGGCTCTAATGCATCATAAGCATATGGTAGTTCAGGTAATTCAAATTTAGCCATTATTCCTTCCTCCTCATATCCATTTTGTAAAAAAGGATCGAATATTCACCCTTTTATTGAAAGGGTATCAAAGCTTATTAGATGTTGCAAATCATATGCATTTATTTACCAAGTTAAACGAAGCAACTTATCTCACAACCCTTAAAAAAAGGAGTGAGCTTAAATTTCTTGAAAGGGTGAAAACCCGTTTGCTAGAGGAAGGCAATGATTGCAGGATCGTATACAGTAATTCATTTTTAGCCAATATTAGAAAAACTTGGCTTGTCGCCAAGTCTTATGGCGAAAGCCTTTTGTTTTTCTTATACTATAAACAAAGAAATCTTATACTTTCCTATAGTGGAACAAAGGCGCGGGGCGCCCGTTTAGCAACGTAGCGAATGGAACGAATCAACTAAAGATTTAGGAATCATACCACTAAAAACAGGAACATGCCGACGCCTGAGCGGCAAGCCCGTTTTTAGTCGGCCTTCCTCTTTACGATGAACCGATGAGGCCTTATCGTAGGGTGCATTTCTAAAGTCGCATCGTTGCCGGGCTCATGCGCCGGACGTGACTATTCGATTATTTCATTATCCACAAGCACCTCATTTTATCGTTTCCTATACAACAAAAAAACAAGCAAATGCTTGTTACAAAAATGGTGGCTCGGGACGGAATCGAACCGCCGACACAGGGATTTTCAGTCCCTTGCTCTACCGACTGAGCTACCGAGCCTATATGTAAAGTTGTATTTCGAAAAAATCTTATGTATGGAGGAGGTAGAGGGATTCGAACCCCCGCGGGCTATTACACCCCTGTCGGTTTTCAAGACCGATCCCTTCAACCAGACTTGGGTATACCTCCAAGTAAATAATGGTGGACCCTGCAGGACTCGAACCTGCGACCGATCGGTTATGAGCCGATAGCTCTAACCAACTGAGCTAAGGGTCCAATTCGTTTATTAATGGGGCGACCGGTGGGGATCGAACCCACGTGTGCCGGAGCCACAATCCGGTGCGTTAACCACTTCGCCACGACCGCCGTACGAATTAAATAATAATGGCGGTGGAGGGGATCGAACCCACGACCTCACGGGTATGAACCGTACGCTCTCGCCAGCTGAGCTACACCGCCAATTTGGCTCCACAGGTAGGATTCGAACCTACGACCGATCGGTTAACAGCCGATTGCTCTACCACTGAGCTACTGTGGAACAGTTTTAATGTCACCTTATATTATAGCGACAAGATATAATTTACCACGTTCGACAACTTCTGTCAATCGTTTAATAAAGAAAAATTTAATTTTGTTCGATTATGTATATCATATGTCGCCATCTCTTAAAAACGACAATATTAACTATAGCATCATTTGATTGGGAATGCAATACAAAAAGACAAAATTAAAATTTTCTATTTTTTATTAAGTAACCAAAGCTCCTCTGCCTCATCCCAATTAGAGACGAGGCAGAAAAAGTAAAGGTTAATCTCCTAATACATCCTCAGCAATATTCACAGCATGATCCCCAATCCGTTCTAAATTACTAATAATATCAACAAACACAATCCCCCCGGAACCACTGCAAACTCCTTCATTCATACGGATAATATGTCGTTTACGGAAGTTCCGCTCCATCTTATCGATTTGGTCTTCTTTTTGAATAACAGCAAGTGCTTCCTCTCGATTCATATCTTCTAGAGCTTCTACTGCTTGCTGGACAGTAGAAATTGTTAATTCAAACATTTCATTTAAGTCTTCTTTTGCCTTATCTGTTAAATGTACTTTATTGGAAATTTTATAGTCGATGAGCTCAACAATATTCTCAAAATGATCCCCTATACGTTCAATATCACGAACAGAATCCAATAATGTAGAATGCTTTGCACTTTCTAATTCAGAAAGTGATTCCGTTGACAAACTTATTAAATAATTCGTAATTTTCCGATCTAAATTATTTAAAGCTCCTTCAATTTGCATCGCCATTTCAGAATGCTTCATTAAATGTGTATTTAAATACTTATTTGTTTCTTCTAAACCTTTATATGCATACTCTCCCATGCGAACAAGTTCCGATTTCGCTTGGTCTAACGCCAATGTCGGAGATTGCTGTATAAAGATAGGATCCAAATGTTTGGGCTTGTATTCTATAATCGAATCTTCGCCGGGGATCATTTTTGTTACCAACCAGGCCAATCCCCCAATAAATGGAAATTGGATAATTGTATTGGTAATATTAAAGCTTCCATGCGCAAATGCTAACGTCATTTCCGGGCTAAGCGAAAATTGGTCCTGTAGGAAAGCGACAAATATTGTAAATAAATCAAGAATAATGATAAAAACGGTAGCTCCTACAAGGTTAAAAATAACATGTGTAAATGCAGCGCGTTTTGCCGCTACAGTAGCCCCAAGAGAAGCTAATACTGCTGTAATGGTTGTACCAAGGTTATCACCAAACAGAACAGGAATAGCTGCTTTTAATTCCATTGCGCCTTCAGCAAATAGCCCTTGTAAAATACCAATCGTTGCACTAGAACTTTGCACAATTAATGTAAAAACCGTACCGATAACAACCCCAAGAATCGGAGTATCACTCATGCTAACCGTTAATTCTTGGAATGCTTCCAAACTTCGTAATGGTTTCATTCCGTTACTCATTAGCTCTAAACCAAAGAATAATGCACCAAATCCAAATACAGCTTGTCCAATCGCATTTGCTTTTTTATTTTTAAAGAAAAACAACAGAAAACAACCGACTGCGATAATTGGTAATGCATATGCTCCAATATCAATTCCAATAATAAAAGCTGTAATAGTTGTACCTATATTCGCTCCCATAATTACACCAATTGCCTGTCTTAATGTCATAAAGCCAGCATTGACAAGTCCTACAGTTAAAACCGTTGTACCCGAACTACTTTGAATTAAAATGGTAACAATGACTCCAGCGAGCACACCCATAAACGGATTGCTTGTAAATCTATCCAAAATATCTCGTAATCGATCGCCGGCTGACTTTTGAAGGCCTTCTCCCATATATTTAATACCAAGAAGGAAAATACCTAGCCCACCGATGAATTCAAAAATCAGTTTCTGAATATCAATTTCCAAAATTCATACCTACCCTTCATCATGTTGAATCTTGTCGCACCATACCAATATTAAGTATATATAAACTTTTTGTAAAGTAGTTATAAATATTTTTAACACTAAATTTACAATTGGGGTTTTTATTCTTTTTACGTACTTAGAATATAACCGTACACAAAAAAATTTCGCTTATGAAAAACGATGTAAAGTGAATCTTCAATCAGTGGGGGTTTTCATTCACCCCCATTGATTGTTAAATACCGTAATGGTATGACCTAAAGGCTTTTTACGAAATAGGGTATTTAGGTACTGTTATCTCCCACTTAGACTTGTTGCAGTACAGATTATCAATGTCCATTTCAAAATGTACATTTTTGCTTGTCTAAGCATGTACACTTTTGCTTAAAGTGTGCTTCCCTATACATGTGCATGAATAATTACCACTTGACATGGAGACCTCTACTCGCATGATTCGGCAGCCAAAAGCCAGCTATTACAAGGGCTGGCTGACCGAACAAGGCTATCATGCTCGCCCATCCAAGTAAAGTTATAATATACACTGGGGATCAAAAATCTACACGGTTAAACGAGCATTTTTGTACGTACTTAAATTAGCATTTATATACAGATATTATCCAACTCCATGAAGTGGGAATCTTACAGCACCTTATATACGGGATAAAGAATCAGGTGTCTTATTTAAAACACCATCCATTTTCCCGGTCTACCTAGTTATAAATTCCAATATACTTGACTGATGAGCGTTTCACTTTAACATGAAGTCTGATTTTAAATACAAAAAGGAGGGCTGTCATTGGTGCCATTATAATATTTTGCGTTATTAAGCAAGCTGCTATACCTCCTGTTTTCCATTGCGACAAAACATAACCTCTATTTAAAAGACAACTATTATCGTTTTAAAGCAAAAGGATTTTAAACGCAAAAAAAGAGCACCCACTGGTGTTCTTTTTTACAAAATAAGAAAGCATAAAATTAGGTGCTTGGGATAACGAAATAACCGACTAGTCACGTCCGGCGCAAGCGCCCAGCAACGATGCGACTTTAGAAATGAGCCTACGATAAGGCCTCATCGGCTCGTCACTAAGAGGAAGGCCGACTAAAAACGGGCTTGCCGCCCAGACGTCGGCATCCCCCTGTTTTAGTGGCATGATTCCTAAATCTTTAGTTGATTCGTTCCATTCACTACGTTGGTAAACGGGCGCCCCGCGCCTTTGTTCGTGTTACTCCATTTTTTCTACTAAGATTCGAGTTCCATCTACTTGAACAACTCTAATCTTTGTGCCTTTTTCAATCCATTGCCCGTTTGATATGGCGCTATAATCTTTTCGATGAATCCGAATGGTACCAACTGGTCTCAGATCCGTTAATGTAATCCCTTCTTCACCAACTAGCTTCTCATAGGTTTCATTCATGGAATTATAACCAGCCTCCTTCGTTAGCTGATCTTTTAGTGTAATTTTATTCCACATTTCTCTGCGCTTAAATACCTTTAAAAATAATAGTGAAGCTCCACCGCCTAAGAGAACCCCTAACACAGCATATAATCCAGATGTTAAGCTTGGTGCAGGAAGTGCAACAGCAGTTAGCATACTTGCTAAACCGATCGTCGCCAGCGTTCCGTCATTTATTAATTTTCCATCAATGATAATAAGTAATAATCCAACAAAATAAATAATAAGCATAATAATAATCGAGCTTGCTTCAACATATGCACCAAAATATACAGTAATAAACCCGATTCCTAATAATCCAAAAAGACCCCGCATATTAACTAAAATTTCACCGATGAGGAATAAAGTAGCGAATCCAGTAATTAATATCCCGATCCATTCCATCTCGAAAACAGTCAAAATCGTGACCCCCTCTCCATACTACTTATATTTTATACGTTTTTGGGTAACGAATGGTTTCATGACAAGGAGTTAATTCTATGGATTTTATCAAAAAAATGTTTTCCTTAATCGTAGGTCTTATGGCTGTTTATATTATTTATCAGGATATCACGCAAGAAAATATCCATTCCCAAAAAGAAGATGAGGTTGTTCGTGATGCCTCCTCCTCTTCTACTATTTATCATGTTATCCCTATTAAAGTACAGCCAGATGATACCGTTCTTTCTATTGTGGAGCGGATAAACCCTCAATTACATCAAGATTTAGATGTAAATCGGATTTTAAGTGATTTCCAATTAAGTAACCCTAACTCAGACCCCTTTTCCCTATCGCCGGGTGAAATATACTATTTTCCTAAATATTATTAGACAAACAAATGTACGCAAGTCCATTTATACCTTTCATTCCCCACGTGTCAGAATTCTACACGCTGCCTTTTTAATATTCTTTAGGAGGATATTTTACAACGTTCTCATGGTTGACAAAAAAACAGGAAGGAGCAAGCGCCCTTCCTTTAAACAAATGGTAAAATAAACAAAGTGATAAGAATGGAGACTGCTCCTGCTGCTATCGCAATGTTCCCTAATGCATCTGCACCTCTGCTCCTGGACATAAATCCAAGAACAATACCTGCAGTACCAAAAATGATTGGCCAGATAAAAAACGAAATAATGGATAACGCAATACCAACCCATCCAAAGGTTGTATTTCCATCGATATCTTCATTTACTTCTGAGCCTACATCATCTGCAGTTATTTCAGTAGCAAATTCTTCATCCCTTGAGCTGTCTGGTTCAACACCAACGAAATCTTGGTTTTTTCTTTCTTCACCATAATTCGGTGGTTCTTCAACATCCTTCATTCCTCTATTCGGATATTGATCCATCGTATGAGACCTCCTTTTTCATTTGAGGTACACACTTAGCTTATGTTTTTTTATCAATTTTACAGGTGTTATTAATTGGAAAGGCTTGTATATAGTGAAAATTAATAAGGACAAGTTGAGTTTACACCCCGTAAAACATATAGTAATGTAGAACGTTTTAAAGGGAGTTAAAGGGATGGCAAATTTCATTAAAGATATCATTCAAAAGAAGTTAAAACAACTGTCTGTTCAGGAAATAATTTACTATGGAAAACAATATGGGTTTTCTTTAACGACTCAAGAGGCCGAACAGATAACCACTTACTTAAAACAGCATAACGTAGATCCATTTCATGCAGAAGGAAGGAAAAAAATGCTGCAAGAACTAGCGCACATCACAGATCCAGCAACAGCAAAAAAGGCACAAAAATTATTTAATGAACTTATTCATTCTTATGGACTGGGTCATTTATTTCGTTAACGATGCACGCATAACGGAAATTCAATCAGTGGTTTTATTTATTTCTTCACGAATAGTAAATACACTACAGGCATATTACCCAAAGAACCCTTGGAAGGGGATCTGACATTTATCTTACAGTTAATCCACTACTTACACTTAGGAATTACATCCAAATAAGACCTGTTTCATGCAGGATAAGGTCAATCTTCCATCAGTAGGCGTTTTCATTCATCACCCACTGATTGGTAGTACCGTAATAGTATGTCCTAAAGACCTCTTGTGAAATACGCATTTAGGTGACTAATCTCCATGAAAACCCCTTTATCTCATAACTTTTCGTGAATAAAGGGGTTTTCGCTTACAACTTTTATTGCGCCATAATTTTTTCTTTTAATTTGTTATCGAATTTCCCAGTTTTGATCATTTCGATTTCATGTCGATATGGAGGCTTTTTATTTTTCTTGTCTTCTCCTACATAAGGTGTCTCTAAAATTTTCGGTAACTCCGTTAATTGCGGATGGTTAATGACATATAATAAAGCATCGAAACCGATATGACCAAAGCCGATATTCTCATGTCGGTCCTTATGTGCTCCTATCTCATTTTTACTATCGTTGACATGGACTACTTTTATTCGGTCTACGCCAATAATTTTGTCAAATTCATTTAGGACACCATCAAAATCATTCACAATATCGTACCCCGCGTCATGGACATGACATGTATCAAAGCAAACAGATAGTTTTTCATTATGGGTTACCCCATCTATGATTTTAGCTAATTCGTCAAAACTTCTACCTATTTCAGAACCCTTTCCAGCCATCGTTTCTAGAGCAATTTGAACATCTTTATCCTTTTCTAAAACTTCATTTAACCCTGTAACAATTTGTTTGATCCCTGTATCAGCTCCTGCACCAACATGAGCACCTGGATGAAGAACAATTTGCCTTGCTCCAATGGCGTCAGTTCGCTCGATTTCACTTCTTAAAAAATCGACTCCTAATTGAAATGTTTGTGGTTTCGTAGAATTCCCAATGTTAATAATATACGGGGCATGGACAATAATTTCCTCAATACCATGCTCTTTCATATGCGCTTTACCTGCTTCAAGATTCAATTCCTCAATGGGCTTCCGGCGCGTATTTTGCGGTGCGCCTGTATAAATCATAAACGTATTCGCACCGTAAGATACCGCTTCTTCCGAGGAACCTTGTAACATTTTTTTACCGCTCATCGATACATGTGACCCGATTTTCAACATTACGTTCACCTCTCCTAAATACGTACTACCTCTTTTTATATTTGCTTTTGGATAATCGCTTTTTAATCGCTTCTTTTTCCTGTTGCAATTTTTTCTTATATCCCGGTTTTACTTTTTTGGCTTTTTTTACTCGTTTCCATGCTTCCTTATCGATATCCGTCCCCTGTTTTGAGCGGAGCGAACGTTGGTTCCAAGGCTTTGCTGCATGCCATTCTCCATCACGAACATCCACATACGTAAAAACTAAACCCTTTTCTTCCAACTTTTTAATGAGTGGTAAGTCCTCCGATTGATAAATGCTAATCGCTGTACCTTCCATACCTGCTCGTGCTGTTCTGCCAACACGGTGAATATAAAAGTCTTCTTCTTTAGGGAACTGCGCATTAATCACGTGGCTAACGCCTTTAATATCAATACCACGCGCTGCCAGATCAGTTGCAACTATATATTGATAGCGCAAATTTTGAATCTCTTTCAATACACGCTTTCGCTCTCGAGGAGATAACCCGCCATGAATCAGACCCGCCTCTATTCCCTTCCCCTGAAGAGAAGCTGCTAATTCATTTGCTTTCTCTTTTCCATTTGTAAAGATGATAGCCAAATAAGGCTGGATCACCTTCGAAATCTCAGCGATGATCGTTGCTTCTTCTCTATGCTTCAAGTAAATAAGACGGTGCTCCATCGTTTCGGGAGAAATTTCATCAGCAATTTTAATGTGTACCGGATGTTGCAAATATTTTTTAAAAAAGTGCTGTAAAGCTTGCGGGATGGTAGCTGAAAAAACTAATATCTGTACATCAGGATGACACCGAACTAATAGTTGATCCACTTCTTGGATAAATCCTAAGTCAAGCATTAAATCCGCTTCATCTATGACGAAGCTATTGGCTGAATAAATAGATATGGCATTTTCCTTCACCATAGCCAAAATTCTGCCTGGAGTTCCGACAATAATTTTAGGAGGCTGCTTCAGCTTTTCCACCATTTTTTGTTTATCGGTACCACCAACCAACAGCTTTGCAGTCCACTTTCCTTCTTTATCAGCATAGCGAACGATCTTTTTAACTTCATCATATAACTGTGTAGCTAGTTCCCTCGTTGGTGCTGTTATAACGGCTTGGACTTGATTTTTATCCTCATCAATCCCATTAAGCAATGGCAATAAAAAAGCATGACTTTTCCCTGAGCCTGTTTTCGATTGTCCAATTACGCTCTTTCCATCTAAAACAGCTGGAATAACTTGCTGTTGGATTGGTGTAGGTTCTTGAAATTCTAACTGTTTAATTACTTGTTCCATAACAGGAACAAAAGGAAATTCTTGAAATGTATTATTCATGCATGTACTCCTTCCCATTTCATTTACACATATTGAAATGGATTTGTATTCGTTGTTGACACAATTACTTCTACATTTGTATCGCTAAAGCAAGATATTAAATATTCCTGCACTGAAGTTTTCATCACTTTTTCAGCGTAGTGTCCAGCATCTATCACTGCCAAGCCCATTTCTTGCGCGTCTTGAGCAAGATGAAACGTCATGTCCCCTGTTATAAACACATCGGCTCCTTGTCTCTTAGCTTGATGAATAAACTTTTCCCCGCTCCCTCCAAGTACCGCAACCGTTTTAACCTGCTTGTCCAACCTTCCGATAACACGTAAATAATCGAGCTTTAAAGAAGCTTTAACGTGGTTACAAAACGTCTTTAAATCGACCGTTTTTGTTAATTCGCCTATTCTTCCTAGACCATATACGTTTCCTTCATTTTTTAGCGGAAACAAATCATACGCTGGCTCTTCATACGGGTGCGATTGTCGGATTGCATTTAATGCAGAAGGTAATTTGCTTTGCTCAATAATAGACTCTAGCTTTACTTCTTCTACTCGTTCAAGCTGATCTACAGATCCAATGAAGGGGTTTGTTCCTTTTAGCGGCTTAAAAGTTCCTAGTCCAGTTGTTTGAAATGTACAATGGCTGTAATTTCCGATATGGCCAGCACCCGCTTCACTAATCGCATTTCTTACTTCTTCAACATGTGTTTTTGGAACATAAACAGCCAGCTTAATCAACTGTTCACTTTCCTTTTCAACGAGAACACGAGTATTGGTTATACCTATAGCATCACATAATGCATCGTTTACTCCATTTTTCGTTATATCTAAATTAGTATGTGCAGCATATACCGTAATATCATTCGTTAACAGTTTTTGTATAATACGTCCAGTAGGTGTAGTTGTATTAATTTGCTGAACGGGTTTAAATAATAATGGATGATGGGCGATAATAACATCCACATTTTCAGCTATTGCTTCATCTACAACAGCTTCCAGTACATCTAGAGTAACCATTACTTTTTTTACGGGCTTGTTATGACTCCCAACTTGCAAGCCGACTGGATCCCAGTCATAAGCCAATTGTCTCGGCGCTAGTTGTTCCATAAACTGAAAGACATCACCAGTAATGCATTCACTTTTCATCTTGGATTACCTCCTTCATCCATTTCCATTCTTGCATAAATTGTTCCTGTTTCTTTTGATCCACTTTGGTAGCTTGGTTTATTTGTTCTAACACACGCTCCAGCTTATTTGCCTCCTGTTCCCACTTTTTGTAGAACGCTGATGGCTTTTTTCGCAATAATAAAGGACCAAATAATAAGGCTTTCTCATCCATATTTTGTTTTTCAGATATCCTTAAGCGCTTTGCGTTGATTATTTCATAGCAGTGTCCATTCTCTTCTATTATATCTTCATCGGTAATGGTAAATCCATGATTACCTAACCATTTCCGAACCGCTCTTGCATCTACATTCGGTTGCGCAATAATTTGGTCAGTGGTTGGTAGCTTGTCTTTTCCTCTATCAAGAATATCTCGAATTAATGTACCACCCATGCCAGCAATGACCACTTGCTGCACCTCATTCGCTTGTATTATTTCCAGTCCATTGCCATGGCGAACTTCAACCTGCCCTTGAAGACTATATGCCTGAACTGTCTCCACTGCTCTTTGATATGGACCTTTATTTACTTCTCCAGCAATAGCAACTGCCGTAGGATCTTTTTGACATACATAGCATGGTAAATATGCATGGTCTGAGCCAATATCTGCAAATATTGCTCCTTTAGGTAGAAATGAAGCTACTTGCTCCAGTCGTTTCGAAATCTTAACGTTCACGTTCTATCCTCCAATAACGAATTATTACGCATAAAAAGGTATGAATTAGTAAAAGATTCAAGGACATTTTAGTGAGGGCTAGCATCCAAGCACAGTACTATTAAAAGCATGACATTAATAAAGAAAACTTCCATCAATGGCGTTCTTTCATCCCCCACTGGTGATTAGTACCACAGGTGAGGATTTAAAAGCCCTAGAACACAAATCGGAAATTTAGATGCCATCGGTCCCCTACTTAACTTCTATTTATTTTACTTGTGATTCTGAAGTGGGTCTTACGGCACCTTACATTCGGAATTAAGATGCGTCATGCACATTTTTGTTGTTGGACGCCCCTTGCTTAGTAAGCCTTTAATAAGGAAGATCGCTTAGCGCTTCAACATTTATCTATTCACAAAACCTTCTTCGCTTAAACAAAAAGATAAAGAAAAGCTTTCTGTTACACAGCAGAAAGCTTTTCCTTTGTATCATTCTTTCGCAAACGCCTACTGCTTTTCTGCTAACCATTCTGCTAACACTTGTGCTTCTGCTTCGCTAGCCATTCCAGCAGGCATTTGACCTTGTCCATTAATAATTATATTTTGGATTTCATCTTTCGATAATTTGCTACCTACCTGGGTTAAGTCTGGCCCCATTCCCCCAGATAAGTCACCACCATGACAACTTGAGCAATTTGTTTCGTAAACTGCTTCAGGGTCATCTGTCGTTTCCCCTTCTTGACTTTCTTCAGCCTTTTCCCCGCCGCCTTCTGCTGCTTGTTGGATGTCATCACGTTGACCTATCCCTACAACTGAAATTACAATTACTGCAAGTATCCCTAAAAGTGCAATTAATGCATAAGGGATAACAGGGTTCCTCTTCATTCCGTTTCCTCCTTATGTAATCCCCATTTGTTATTAGTTCTTGCTGTTCAAAAAAGGCGCGAGCCGCTAGATTGTATATATTTACGCCTTCCTTTTTTGAAAAAGCACTGGTAACACAAAAGACTATATTCATTTTACTTGAAAAATACAATTCTTTAAAGTGTTTCGCTATGAAATTCTATAAAATTGTATAAACAAGCAAAAACAGAGCAGAAGTAAAACCAATAATCATTAAAAAATAGATTTTATTAAACCATCCATATAATATCCAAAATAAAAAATGCCCTCCAATTAGCCAAAATACGATAACTCCATTAAAGAAGTACGTCGTTATATGCACAGTAAATAATAACGCGACCAGTAACGCAATGGCTAAAGGAAAAAGAAAATTTGCTTGCTTTTTTTTCGCTGACCAATAAACCCATAAGGAATAACCTAAAAAAAGAAATAAAAGTGCTAGTTGCAAAAATATCTGAAATTGCGTAAAATAGACAATAAGAACTGAAAACGGTATCATAAGCAACAAAAACGTAACTTGCGCTGCAAAAATTAGCTTGTCTTTACGGTTTGATGGGGCGTAGTTTCCCTTCGTATACAACGTTAACAAAAAGTCACAATATTCAGTGGGTAATAATTTATGTTTTTTCCAAAATTCTATTTCACTGATTATAATTTGTTTTCGCTCTTCTATTTGTACTCACCCCGTTTCAGCTTCTGACATAGAAAAGTCACCAGGCAATGGCGACCATTGCCTAATGACAATTACTTTATTGATCCAAAAAATCTTTTAATCGTTTGCTTCTGCTAGGGTGTCTTAGTTTACGTAATGCCTTTGCTTCAATTTGACGAATTCTTTCACGGGTTACACCAAATACTTTTCCTACTTCTTCTAATGTTCTAGTGCGACCATCATCTAAACCAAAGCGTAATCGAAGTACATTTTCTTCACGATCTGTAAGTGTATCTAATACATCTTCCAATTGTTCTTTAAGCAATTCATAAGCTGCGTGATCAGAAGGAGAGACTGCTTCTTGATCTTCAATAAAATCACCTAAATGAGAGTCATCTTCTTCACCTATTGGTGTTTCAAGAGAGACAGGCTCTTGCGCAATTTTTAAAATATCTCGTACTTTCTCTGGGGAAAGCTCCATTTCTTCACCAATTTCTTCGGGCGTTGGCTCTCTGCCTAAATCCTGTAATAATTGTCTCTGCACGCGAATTAATTTGTTAATGGTTTCAACCATGTGTACAGGGATGCGAATCGTTCTAGCTTGATCGGCTATTGCTCTAGTAATGGCTTGCCTAATCCACCACGTGGCATAGGTACTAAATTTAAAGCCTTTACGGTAATCAAATTTTTCCACAGCTTTAATAAGACCCATATTCCCTTCTTGAATTAAGTCTAAGAACAGCATGCCTCGCCCAACATAGCGCTTTGCAATGCTGACAACTAGACGCAGATTCGCTTCGGCAAGACGTTTTTTTGCCTCTTCATCGCCTTGTTCGATTCTTGTCGCCAAATCAATCTCTTCCGCTGCTGACAATAAGTCAACACGCCCAATTTCCTTCAAATACATGCGAACAGGATCATTTATTTTAATACCTAGGGGTACACTGAGATCATTTAAATTAAATTCTTCTTCTTTTGCTATTTGCTGCATCGTAGGGTCTTCTTCAGATTCACCGATTATTTCAACCCCCTGTTCTCCAAGGTACTCATAAAATTCATCCATATGATCAGGCTCAATAGCAAAATTAGATAACCGATCGGCTATTTCTTCATACGCCAGAACACCACGTTTTTTTCCAATTTCCACTAACTGATCCTTTGCTTGTTCTAATGTGAGTTCATGCTCATTTTCTTTCGTTTGTGAAGGCTTATTTTCGGCCATGAGTCCCCCTCCTTCCAGAGTACAATAAAATCAATTTGTATTCTTCAATTGCTGATTTATTTCAATAATCTGCTTAGCAATTTGCGCTGCTTTTATAGGATCATTTTGTTTTTCTGCAGCTTTTTGCTGTTCTTTTAATGATTGTATTGTCACCTTTTCTGTCTGGTTAGCTACAATCTTTTGAATATAATCATTTAATTCCTTATCACTTATATTTTCCTGTAACGGTAACATGGCAATTTCTGTTACTTCCCGCTGCAGGTTTGTTTCTTTGATTTTTTCCAAAAACAAACTAACATCTGGCTCGTTTCCTTCTTCGTAAAAAGCATATAAATGAGTAGCAATAATCTTATGTGCATCTATATGAAAACTTGCTCCAATTTTTTCTTGAACCTTTTCCGCTATACTTTCGTCTTGTAGCATATACGCAATTAACTGCCGTTCTGCATTATGGAATGCGGGTAATAATTTCGATTTTACCGTATTCCACACTGTACTACTAGTATATCTGTTCTTTGGTTGATTATCCTTATTTATTCCAATCTTTTCACGATATCCTGAAATTTCGTCTTGTAAAGCATCCATGGAAATCTCAAATTCATTGCTTAGCTCTTTCAGATAATATTCCCGTTCAATAGGGCTATCAACCATAGCCAGCCGCTTTAATACTGCTTCAACATATTCTATGCGATCAGCTTCCAGATTTAATTGATAATCTTTCTTCAAAAATCGCATATAGAAAGTCATAAAAGTATCACTTGCTTTAATTACCTCATCTTTAAAAGCTTGTCCTCCATGCGTACGAATAAAGCTGTCTGGATCCATATCTGGTTCCAGATATGCAACTCTCACTTCGCATCCGCATTGCTGTAATAAGACTGCAGCTTTGTAAGCAGCATCTAACCCGGCGCGATCCCCATCATAGCAAATAATTACGGTATTTACATAGCGTTTTAATAATTTCGCTTGAAATTCTGTTAAAGCTGTACCAAGAGTAGCGACTGCATTTCGAACTCCTGCTTGATACGCTGCAATGACATCCATTTGCCCTTCTAATAAAACTGCCTCGTTTTCTTTACGAATATATCTTTTAGCCAGATCAAAATTATAAAGTAATTTTCCTTTGTGGAACAATTCACTTTCCGGGCTATTAATATACTTCGGCTTATAATCACCAACTGCTCGCCCTCCAAAGGCAACTGTTTTTCCTAAATGATTACGAATCGGAAAAATAATTCTCCCACGAAAACGATCAGAAGTTTGCCCAGATTCATTTATCTGAAGTAGACCAGCCTTGACAAGCAATTGTTCGTGATATCCCTTTTTTTTGAGAAATTCCGCTGTAAACTGATCTGCATTCGGACTGAAGCCCAGTTGAAAAGCATCTGCGGCTTCTTCATCTATCCCTCTTTCTTTTAAATACGCATAACCTTCCTTTCCTTCTTTCGTAAAGCGCAATAAATGATGGTAAAGTTTCGTCAACCATTCATGTGCGGATAACATATCTTGACTTTCCTGAGACAAAGAAGTTTCTTTTTGCCTTTGTACATTTTGCGGCAATGAAATTCCACTTCGTTCAGCTAAAAATTGGATAGCTTCGTAAAATGAAAAATGTTCCATTTCCATTAAAAAGGTGACAACATTACCACCTTTCCCACAGCCAAAACAATGAAAAATTTGTTTGTCTTGAGTTACAGAGAAGGATGGCGTCTTTTCTCCATGAAAAGGACATAATCCAAAATAATTTTTCCCCTGTTTTTTTAGCTGGATATAGTCCCCTATAATATCAACAATATCATTTGCCTTACGAATTTCTTCTATAATTGCTTCGGGAATTTGATTAGCCATAAAACATCACCATGCTATTAATTATTCGCCTTCCATAATGAAAATCCTTTAAATTTCGACAATATTTTTTTTAATCCCGAAAAAAATTCCTTCTAAATAACATGTGGAAACAAAGTTGAAGGATAAGGTTTGACATAAAATTATTATTTTAAACTTTCTTAAGGTAAAACACCCTTTTATCATACGTAGAACAAATAGAATTATTGTTCTTTATTAACAGTATTCTATATCCATGTTATAAATTCCTGCTTGAAATAAGATATTTTAGTACGTTTGCATCAAAAAACGACATGAACGTCATACGAAATACTCAAATCGTACCGTTAAAACAACTGTCATCTATATATTAGCGAATCTGCAATTCGTAACTGTGGCTTTTATTTATCGTGTTAAACGAATTAACATAAAAAATCTCATTCTATTCTGTTTACGTAATTAAATCAAAACTTGCTTTTTTAACAAATCATACTATTTAAACAAATCATGTCTATATTTGTTCAGTACAAAATGTTATTATAATATAATCCAAAAAAAAAAGCTAATAAAACGTTCCTAAATTTTTATTATCTCCATCCCAATTACTTCTTAATCATATACTATTCGGTTTCTTCCTTTTTGCAAGGAAAAAGTATTCAGGAGAAAGATCAAATTCTCTCTCCCTCACTTTTTAACGATCTGTCTAATACTATTGGCTGTCTCCTCAACAGCTTTATTAGATACATCAATGACTTCACAGCCAATTTTATTAACAATTTTATCAAAATACTCCAATTCTTTATGAATACGCTCCATGTTCGCGTAAGTTGCCTGATCTCCAAGACCTAAAGCCCGTAATCTTTCTTTACGAATTTCATACAACTTTTCAGCATTAATACGGAGCCCTATACATTTTGCTGCATCCACTTCAAACAATTCCTCGGGAGGATCGACCTCAGGAACGATTGGCACGTTAGCAACTTTCAGACGTTTATGTGCCAAATATTGCGAAAGAGGAGTTTTGGAGGTTCTGGATACACCGATTAGGACAATATCTGCTCTTGCGATTCCCCTGGAATCCCGTCCATCATCATATTTCACTGCAAATTCAATCGCCTCAATCCGTTTAAAATAATCTTCATCCAGCTTATGAACCAAGCCCGCTTCCATGCGTGGGGCATGCTCAAATACACGTTCCATGGATTTGAGTACGGGTCCCATAATGTCAATGGCCTCAAGATTCATTTGCTTTGCCCGTTCGTTTACATAGTTTCTCAAAATCGGATCAACAAGCGTAAAACCGATAAGTCCCTTACTCTCTACAGCAAGCTGTAAAGCTTCATCAATGGTTTGTTTATCCTCTACGTACGGAATACGTTGAATTTTATATGTTCCATGATTAAATTGACTTAAACCAGCCTTAATAACTAGTTCCGCAGTCTCTCCCACTGAATCAGATAATACATATACAGGTTGCGTATACATCACAATATACTCCTCTCTCTTTTGTTAAATATGATCATCCGTAATCAATTCAACAAATGCTTTCGTAATTGTCGTCTTTGTTATTCTGCCGACAACTTCCAAGCCAGACTTTGAATCTTTAACGACTGGGATGCCATCAATTTGTTTGTTCATTAGCTTTTGAGCTACATCTACTAACAAATCATCTTTACGGCAAACTGTTATATTAGGCATTCTTGTCATGATGATATGCACCGGAATGGCATTTAAATCTTGCTTCCCAATACTTGCACGTAATAAATCCTTTCGTGATAATACTCCTGAAAGGCAAGACTGCTCATCAACTACAAAAAGTGTACCCACATCTTCTAAAAACATCGTTGAGATTGCATCATATACAGAAACACTTTCCTTCACAACAATCGGAATATGTTGATACTCATGTACTTTTAATTTTCTTACCTGTTCCGTTAACAATTCATTGCCCGTTTTTCCTGTGTAAAAATAGCCAACTCGAGGGCGGGCATCTAAAAAACCCGCCATGGTTAAAATAGCCAAATCTGGACGTAATGTTGCTCTTGTCAAACGAAGACGCTCAGCAATATTCTCCCCAGTGATTGGACCATTTTCCTTTACAATTTCAATTATTTCTTCTTGTCTATTTGATAATTCCATGCCTTCACCACCTCAAGACGATCTAACCATATACCTATTATAGACGAACCGAGACAGAATGAGAAATCATTCTATACTTTTAAATCTACCCTCGATTAGCAGATAAAAGGAATGAGAATTTCAAAATAATGCAGATTGCACTAGAAAACGAACGAATAAAGAAATTTCCTGTACCATGTTTATCCCGAATGGAAGATCCCTCAACCCCCTCCTACTAGATCCCGAGTAGACTCAAAGAGTCTGGGTGGGACGGCACCTAAATCCCCGATTCGTTCAACCTGTACACTGCCGATCTCAGGAGGTGTGACACGTAGAAAAATTGTTTTGTCTTTTTCAAGGTCGCCTAAGTTTTTGCTACTTCAATCAAAAACTTTGCTTCCACTCGATTTTCGTTACATCTGCATAGCTATAGATTAATTGACCAATTTGATGCAACAATGCCAATCGATTTTTACGAATATTATCTTCGTCTACCATCACCATATTTTGATCGAAAAATTGGTGAATCGGCTCTGTTAATTGTTCTAAGAGTTGTAAATCCTCTTTAGCATCCCGACTTGACTGGTGATATGCTTGATTAACGGAATAATATTTTTCATATAACGCTTTTTCAGAAACGGTTTTTAATAATGCCGGATCAATAACGGTGGAATCTGCTTTTTGGGCTAAATTTAATACGCGGACAAAAGCTTCCTGTGATAATTTGAAAGTTTCATCATTCCGTTTTGACGATAATATTTCTGCTTTTGCTAAACTATACGTAAAATTACCAATCGCCTGATGTAATACGGCATGAATAATGTCCTGTTCAATTCCCGTTTC
Organism: Virgibacillus pantothenticus; assembly: GCF_018075365.1. Taxonomy (GTDB): domain Bacteria; phylum Bacillota; class Bacilli; order Bacillales; family Amphibacillaceae; genus Virgibacillus; species Virgibacillus pantothenticus. Next base: position 1,655,348 of record NZ_CP073011.1, on the reverse strand, counting down.
TTTTAAAATATAAGCCGCACGATGCAAAAAGAAATCTTCAATGATAGTAGCTGCTTGATCCTGATTTTCAAGCTGTACTTTTGAAGTAGCATATACTTGTAAAGCTAGTTCGATAAGCTTTTCGACAGATATATCCCATTTATTCGCATGGACCATCCTTAAAATTCCAATTGCTTGGCGCCGCAATCCATACGGGTCATGAGATCCTGTTGGTACTAGCCCAACAGAGATACAGCCTATGATGGTATCTAATTTATCAGCGATACTAACAACCGTACCTACCGCTGTTTCAGGCAAAGCACCATTTGCAGATTTTGGTAAATAGTGTTCGCGAATTGCTTGAGCGACGATCGCATCTTCTCCATAAAAAGCAGCGTACTTTTCACCCATAACCCCTTGTAGCTCGGTAAACTCATTTACCATACTAGTAGTTAAATCAAATTTACTTATTTCTGCAGCGCGGACAGCACGATTAGTATCTGCAGTCGGTAATTCAATATGCTGGCTGATGAGTCGAGTTAGTATGATGACGCGTTCTACCTTTTCATGAATGGTTCCTAGATCTTCTTGAAACACAACTCGCTTTAGTTTCGTTAAAAATTCTTTCATGGAACGCTTTCGATCTTCATCATAGAAAAACGCTGCATCAGATAACCGTGCATGTAACACCTTCTCATTTCCTTTAATTACCGTATCCAATGACGTATCGTCACCATTACGAATCCCGACAAAATATGGTAATAGCTCTCCTCCAGCTTGCGCTCGAACAGGAAAATAACGTTGATGTTCCTTCATTGAGATAATTAATACTTCTTCAGGAATGGATAAAAACTCGCGTTTGTACGAGCCTAGAAATGCTTGTGGAAATTCTACCAAATTCCTTACTTCATTCAATAATTCTTTATCAATCGGAATGTGAACCGATTGTTCTTGCTCTAATTCACGTATCCCTTGTAAAATTGCTGCTTCACGTTTTTTTGCATCTACGATAACAAACTGTTGATGTAATTGTTCTTCATAGTTTTTCGGCTCATTAATGGTTATTTGCGTTCCTAAAAACCGATGACCAAAAGTAGTATTACTACTAGCTACATTTGCGATTTCAAAAGGAACAACGGCTGACCCAAATAAGCCAACTAACCAGCGAATTGGTCTGGCATACCGCATTGTTTGTGTACCCCAGCGCATATTTTTACCAAAGTTAATCGATGTAATAATATCTTTAAATCCAGGTAGGAGATCAATCGTATTCTTTCCTTCAATATGTTTTTTGACAAAAATATAGGTTGTTCCGTTAAACGGTTTTGTATAAATATCATCCGTTGTTTTTCCTTGTCCCTTCGTAAAACCAACGGCCGCTTTTGTCCAATTACCGGTCTCATCTTTTGCAATCTTCTCTGCTGGTCCCTTCACTTCTTCTTCCATGGACATTTGTTGCTCAGCAAGTCCTTCAATAAGTACAGCTAAACGACGTGGTGTAGAATACGTTGTTAAATTCGTAAATGAAATACGCAAGGTTTCAAGCCAAGCTGCTGTTTTATCATGTAATTGCTTCTCTGCATCATCAATAAACCGAGCTGGTAACTCTTCCAGTCCGATTTCAAATAAAGCATCTGTTGCCATGTCATTGCTCCTCCTTTTTCAACATTGGAAATCCTAGTCGTTCTCTTTCAGCTACATACGCTTTAGCGATACCTCTTGCTAAATTGCGAATTCTTGTAATATACCCTGTTCGTTCTGTTACGGAGATAACACCTTTTGCATCTAGTAAATTAAATGTATGGGAGCATTTAAGCACATAGTCATAAGCAGGGAACACTAGACCCTTCTCCATCGTATCTTTCGCTTCTTGCTCATATTTTGTAAACAAATCAAATAACATTTCCGTATTGGATGTTTCAAATGTATACGTCGAATGTTCATATTCTGGTTGGAAAAAAATGTCTTTTACTGTTACCCCATTTGTCCATTCTAAATCAAATACATTCTCTCGATCTTGGATATAGGAGGCTAGTCGTTCAATCCCATAGGTCAATTCCACAGCAACTGGATTTGCCTCTAATCCGCCGATTTGCTGAAAATACGTAAATTGCGTAATTTCCATACCATCTAGCCACACTTCCCATCCAAGCCCTGCTGCACCTAAAGTCGGATTTTCCCAATTATCTTCAACAAACCGAATATCATGGATAAGCGGGTCAATGCCTAATTTTTCCAACGATCCTAAATACAGCTCTTGAATATTGTCCGGAGAAGGCTTCATAATAACTTGAAATTGGTGATGCTGATAAAGCCTGTTTGGATTTTCTCCATATCTTCCATCTGCAGGTCGCCTTGAAGGCTCCACATAAGCAACATTCCATGGCTCGGGTCCAAGGCTGCGTAACAGTGTCATTGGTGACATAGTTCCCGCTCCCTTTTCAACGTCATACGCCTGCATGAGAATACAATTTTGCTCTGACCAATATTTTTGTAAAGTTAAGATCATCTCTTGAATATTCATCATTTTTTCCTCCATTACAGTAATACAATACAAAACCCCCGTCTCTATGTCTTATTCGACATAGGGACGGGGGTTAAGCCGCGGTTCCACCCTATTTGCTTCTTTATAAAGCCACTTTTACTAACCATGCTCCGAAGCGCCTTTCCTTTTGACCTAACACTCAGCTTACACTATCCTGAGCTCGCTATCGATAGGGGGCAAAAGTACTGTTCTTCATCTCAGCAAATATTCGATATATAATCCTCTATGTATGAATAATAAGCGAAACAGTAATGACTGTCAACTTATTTCAACAGATCCAATTGTTGCAAAAACTTTCTTGATTTTAGATAATATCCACCGTAATAATCATAATAATGATCCAATAACTCCCGCAATAATCGCTTATTTGATTCTTTTACGGAGATACTTGTCACTTGTTGTAATTCAACGGTAGCAAAGATCGATAATAATTTTGCAACCCCTTTTGGTAACTCAACAGCTTGTGGATCCATACTTCTGCACGATGAACATAACAAACCTGCTTCCTGAATAGAAAACGCAAACGGAGGCGTTGTCGTTTTACAATGACTACAACATGCTACTGTTGGTGCGAAGCCGCCTTTTTGATATAGCTTCAATTCAAACATCATCAGCGGGATTTGAGCGTCTTCTTCTTTATCAATCCATTGCATCGTTTGGAAAAACTGTTCAAAAATAAATATATCTGGCTTTTTATCATCCATTAATTTATCGGTTAATTCTACAAGATATGCTGCATAAGCTGTTTTAACAATATCTTCACGTATGGAACGAAAAGAATCGATGATCTCCGCTTGTTGTATCGTACTGAGCCCTTTATTAACGTACATTAGAAATTCCGCATAGATGAATGGCTGCGTCACAGCAGCCATTCTACTTTTTGGTTTTTTAGCACCTTTTGCAATAGCAGAGAGCTTACCTAACTTTTTACTAAAAATCGTTACAATTTTATGTGTTTCCCCATAATCACGCGTTTTTAATACAACACCCTGTATTTTTTCTAACAATTAAGCGTCACCTTTCTCTAAGCGAACTTCAAAATATACGTTATAGTCTTGTATCTATAGGAGTTTCATTTTTCTCATCTTGCTGTTGCGATTCATAAGGGTTTTGTTCATTTTCTAACTCTTTCATGATTAAATAGGTTTCAATGTTTCCCGTTTGACTAAATAACTTCCAGGTTAAATCGATCACAAGAAACCCCACCTTTCTTTAAAATGTTTGAAAATGTAACTTATTACTTAGAATGACCACAAGCACAAAACAAATGAGTATTAAAATTTACCATGTATTATTGAACCATAGTAGCAAATAGAACTCTCTATATATAATTACACTTTGGTTCTAACGTAAAAGCAGTTCGCATTTGGTAAAAACAGCTTGTTCATATGGTTATTTAATACTCATCACTGCGAAAGCCAAACTCTTGAAGTTGGCTTTGCTTGTTTCTCCAATCTTTCTTAACTTTTACCCAAAGTTCTAAAAACACGTTTGTACCAAGTAATTTTTCGATATCTTTCCGTGCAGCTTTGCCAATATTTTTAAGCATTGTTCCTTGCTTACCAATTAGAATCCCTTTTTGTGTCTTTCTTTCCGTGACGATGGTTGCTTGAATGAGTAATTTACCATTATCACGATGTACCATATTCTCAATAACTACCGCTATAGAGTGTGGTACTTCTTCTTTGGTAAATTGTAACACTTTTTCACGAATTAATTCACTAATGATAAAGCGCTCGGGATGATCCGTTATTTGGTCCTCCGGATAATATTGCGGTCCTTCTGCTAATTGCTCCTTTAAAACATCTAACAAATGGTTTACGTTATTACCCTGCAGAGCTGAAATTGGAATAATTTCTTTAAAGTTATGCTTATCCTTATATTGGTCAATCAGCGGTAGGAGTTCATCTGGGTGGACAAGATCAATTTTATTAACTATTAAATAGACAGGCTTATTCACCTTTTGCAGTCGATCTAAAATAAATTGATCCCCTTTTCCGTATCCTTCATCCGCATTAATCATAAATAGAATTGCATCTACTTCATTCAATGTATTTATAGCTGTTTTCACCATAAAGTCACCAAGCTGATGTTTGGGTTTATGAATACCAGGTGTATCAATAAACACCATCTGGGCATCCGGCAGGGTCAATACGCCTTGTATTTTATTTCTCGTTGTCTGAGGTTTATCACTCATAATTGCTATTTTTTGCCCTATCACTCGATTCATAAAAGTAGACTTTCCAACATTTGGTCTACCAATAATTGCTATAAAACCTGATTTAAATTGTTTTTCCATCTGGTTGCCTCCGAAACGTCATAAATGTTTTATTCATATCATACTATAAAAAAGCACTCGTTTCATGTAATCGACAAAAGCTTTAATATTTTTTATTCCTATATTTCTTTTTTGACAATTTTCTCACTTCCTGTTACTTTATGTAAAGACTTAGGAAGAAATACTTTTTCCACCATTTATAATCACTAAATAACGGGAAGCAAATTTTATCAGCATTCGCCAAATACTAAAAAGCCACAGCAAAAGCTGCGGCAGACAATATTTTTTTAATATATTTAAACATTACTTCCTGAATTTGTCGCTGAAAAAGTTAGTAAAAATGAAGCATACACCTTCTTCATGCTTTGTATCAAATATGCGAGGCTACTATGACTAAACATAACCACATCTATGATTATCCATTACTTACTCTTGTAAGTTTAGCAAAGCAACGTTACATAAGTGGAACAATTTTGGGAATAAAAACAAGACAACCAATAATCGCAGCTACCATGGCAGCTATAAGGACAGCTCCTGCAGCAATGTCTTTAATTTGTTTAGCTGCAGGGTGCAGTTCCGGTTTTATATAGTCTATCATCTGTTCCACAACAGTATTGAGCATTTCCGTTATAAGTACCATTCCAATCAAAATTACAATAATGATCCATTCCATGAGACTTATCTGTAAGATCCATCCTGCAATGAAGACTAGAATTGCAGCAACTAAATGAATTCGAAAATTACGCTCACTTTTTATAACAAAGCGAATACCTTGCCATGCATAAGAGAATCCAATAACTGGTTTTTTATCTTTCAATTCCAAACGCACCTAGAATTTCGTCTTGTCTTGAAAACATCCGTTTTTCATCCTCTTCAGATAGATGATCGTATCCTAGTAAATGAAGGAAGCCGTGCAACGCTAAAAATGTTAATTCTCTTTCAAGTGAATGATGATATGCCTCTGCTTGCTCTTTTGCTTTATCAACGGATATTACAATATCGCCAAGAAGAATAGGCAGATCCTCATCCAGTATATTTACCTCTTCTTCCCCTTCCCCAAGCTCTTGCATAGGAAAGGACAGAACATCTGTAGGCGTGTTTTTTTGACGATAGTTACGATTTAATTCTTGAATTTCTTTATTATTAACAAAATTAATGGAAACTTCAGCTTGTTGAGTAACGCCTTCTTTACTGGCAGCAAATGTGATTAATCGTTGAATCACATCAATATAATCACTTTCCACTGAGTTGGTTACGTCGTGAAAATCAATATACACTTATTTTGCCTCCTTCATGGGATATTGAATACGCGAATGAAATATCCCTTTCACTGTACTGCATGTTGTTTGTTGAATCTTATTTAACTCTTGTAAAGTGATGGGGCATTCATTAAACTGACCATCTATTAACTTATCTTCAATAATCGATGCAACTATTTCTTCTATTTTCTGTTCTGTTGGTTCTTGCAGAGAACGTACTGCAGCCTCTACCGAATCACATATACTAATAATCGCCGCTTCCTTCGTTTGTGGTTTTGGTCCAGGATAACGATAGATTGCTTCTTCTACATCATCATTTTGTTCCTTATCCTTGAAATAAAAATATTTCAGCAAAGAAGTACCGTGATGCTGTTTAGCTATATCAATTATTTCTTTAGGTAGTCGATGTTTTTTTAACATTTCTGCCCCATCATAAGGGTGACTAATAATAATTTTAGCACTTTCTTTTGGCTCAATAAAATCATGCGGGTTACGAATTGCTAATTGATTTTCAATGAAATAATGAGGTCGAACCGTTTTCCCTAAATCATGGTAATAAGCACCAACTCTTGCTAGTAAACCATTTGCACCAACTGATTCACAAGCTGCTTCACTTAAATTGGCCACCATTACCGAGTGGTGATAAGTTCCAGGAGCCTCCGTCAGCAATTTCTTTAATAACGGATGATTTGGACTCGATAATTGCAATAACTTTATATCTGACAATATTCCTAGAGCAGCCTCAAAATACGGTAATAGACCAATTGTTAATACAGCTGACAGAAAAGCGGAAGCAGCTGCAAAAGATAATGGAATCCACATATCTCCTAGTGCATATTTCTCAAAAGAAAGAAATATAAATAATAGTACAGTCATTATATTGACCATTGCAATTCCTACTCCAGCCTTCATTAACGCAAGTCGATCTTTCACATTTCGTAAAAAGAAAATCGCTGCCAATTGAGAAAGCATAAAATAAATACCTACTTCCACATTTAAAGAGCCAGGAATTTGATGGTTAAAAATAACACTTCCTAAAATAGCGAACAACGTGCTGAAAATGACCGCTGAACGTTCATGAATCAACTGTTTCATCAATAAAGCACCTGTAGCGATTGGCATTATATAGAACAACTGATTAACTTGTGTCGTATAGATACTCACGATTTTCATTAAGGCAATAGTCATCATACTAATAACAACAATAGCAATAGTTTTTGCCATATCCAGACGATCTTTTTTTGAGAGCCAGTTCATTTCATGAGCTATCGCACTTGCAATCAACAAAACAAGCAAAGCCAAGCCTATTCCAGGAACAAAATTTCGTTCCTTATCAAGTACTCCAACTAGATCTAATTTTTCGTATACTTCGTTAGTAATCACTTGCCCTTCACGAACGATAATCTCGCCAGCTCTTATCACAACTGGTTCCACATTACTAGCGGCTTCCTTTCTAGCGGTCGAGGTCTTATCCACATCAAAAAACGAATTTTCAACTACTGCAAATTCACTTAAACGTGTCAACACTTCTTTCATATCAGCATCTAAATCGGAATATTTAATTTCTTGTTGTACATTGGAAATAGCACTTTGGGTGTTTTCCGTGCGCACGCCATTATTTAAGGTGTCTGACACGACATCTAAAAAAAATGCTTTTCCTTCATCTCGTTCTTCTTTGGGCACTTGGATGAGCTGTGACAAAAGATCATCGCTAACTCCCTTTTGTATGTCAGCAGATAGAATTTGCTTTAATTGCTGGACCTTCTCCTGTTCGGAAATAGGGGCTGTCTCTTTATCCCCCTTATTTTGTTCAGATGTTTTTAACTCTTCTTCCAGTTTAGTTATTGCATCAAAAATCTCTGTAATATAAGCGATTTGTTCATCTGTGATTTCTTGATCAATATTATATCTATCTTCTACAGCTTGAACCGTTTCTCTTGTTTTTCGTTCCGTTTCTTGCTTGTTTTCAATGGTTACTGGAGAACGAATGGTTTCTTTTGCTCTGCTAAATCTTTCTATTTCATACGTCTCAGTCTGTACATTATCCATCATGATTAAAAAGAAAAACAAACCTAATATAAGAGTAGCAGTTGTAATCATGCCCCATTTATTAAAACGCTTTGTAAATGAAAACCAAGTACGCGGATGAAACTTTTTCTTATCCACTGCTCTCTTCCTTTCTAAAGGCAAAAATTTAACTACGAATGAATCGTAAAGTGAATCTTTAATCTGTAGGGGTTTTCATTCATCCCCCACGGCTTGTTAGTACCGTAATGGTATGAGCCAAAGGCCTCTTTAGATGCTGTTATCTCCCACTTAACCTTGTTTATCCTACTCCTGAGTAGGAGCCTTACAGCATCTTATATGCGGGATAAATAATGTTTTAGTCAACGAGGGGTGCTTTCGCCTAATTGGTATAATAATTCAAAGGCAAGGTACTTAGGAAGTCTTTGAAAAAGTAAAACGCTTTTTTTCTGCGTGCGATTTATCGCTTCCAATGTTTTCCTTATGGTTAAAAAAGTAAAATTACTTATTCTTAGTTCAACATCGTGATGTGAACGAATCCGGCAATTACGTGTCCTTATCTCCTACTTAGACTTTTTTTCATCGCCCTTAGCCCAAGAAGCATTAGACTGAAGAAACCTTACATTCGGGAGACAACAATAAATAAGCCCACTACCTTCATTTTTTTCTATTTCTAAATATCCTCTTACAAATCAATCAAACTCCAAAGCAAATGCTATTTTTTTCAAAATTAGTGCGGTGATAACAGCATTAATTATATTGATCTTCATGTAAAATGAGCCCTGTATAAGAGGCTTAACTTATACTGTTATTGCGGTTTTTATCATAGGCATCAATAATTCGCTGGACAAGTGGATGCCGCACTACATCGGTCTGCTCTAGATAAACGAATGCCATACCTTTTATCCCATTTAATAGATGACTGGCTACTCGCAGACCTGATTGCATACCTTTTGGTAAATCAATTTGCGTTATATCACCGGTAATTACCATTTTGGAGCCAAAACCTAATCTCGTTAAAAACATTTTCATTTGCTCCGGCGTTGTATTTTGTGCTTCGTCTAAAATAACAAACGCATCATCTAGTGTTCTTCCACGCATATAAGCTAATGGAGCGATTTCGATGGTCTCCCTTTCAATCAAACGCATGGTATGTTCTGTTCCTAAAACATCATGTAAAGCATCGTAAAGTGGTCTTAAATAAGGATCGACCTTCTCTTTTAAATCGCCCGGCAGAAAACCTAGGCTCTCTCCTGCTTCTACTGCAGGTCTTGTTAAAATAATCCGTTTTACATACCCATTTTTAAGCGCGTGAACAGCCATTACAACAGCCAAGTATGTTTTTCCCGTACCTGCGGGACCAATTCCAAATACGAGATCATTGGCTTTAATCGCAGAAATATATTTTTTTTGCCCCAGCGTTTTAACACGAATAGGTTTTCCTTTTACATTTTTTGTAATTTCATCTTCAAATAAGGTTTCAAATTGATTTATTTTTCCTTTTTTCCCTAATTCAACTGCATAAACGACATCTCTTTCCGTTATGGTTAATCCTTTACGAATTACGGAGAGCAGTGCTTGTAAGACATCTTGAACGAGGTCAATCGTATCTGGATTCCCAGAAACGTGTACTTGCTCTCCTCTCGTTACAATTGAAACCTGAAGCATTTCCTCTAATTGATGCAGGTGTTTATCGTTATTGCCAAACAGCGCTAACGCTTCATTTGGACTTGTTAATTGTAAATCAACTGCTGTTAGATTTTCTGGCATATTCAATCTCCTTGACGTAAAGGTTGTGTTGCAATAATATTTTCTTCTACACTCATATATAAGTTTAATTTAACTTTACCATTCTCTATAGTTTCATGCAAAACTTTTTCTGAAAGTATGCTTGCTTCACCTAATTCTAATTTTAATTGTTCTTTCGCTTGTGTAATTCCCGCCTCTATTGCTTCTTGTTTTGTCCGTTTCACTGATTTATACGTTTTTTCATGGAGTTTGGTTTCAATTATTTTTACAGGCAAGTCCCATTTTAAAAATCGAAGCTTAGTTTCTTCTTTTTCTTGTTGTATGTTCTTAAAATCAGGTGAGCCAAAACCCCATACGGGCATTTTAAAGTTACCAAAACCAAGATGATATTTTTTCTCTTGGTTTCCGGTTAATTGTTCAGAACTTGTCTTTAATGGCACACTTACTTTCACTTCATACCAGGTTAACGCTGTTATATCTCCGTCAGCCGCTACATATTTGATTTTCTTTTTTTCATCTTCTTCTGATTCTTCTTCATCTGTCATTTTTCCAGAAACTAGCAAATCACCTTTTTCCACATAATCATGCACATCTACTTTGGGAACACCCTGGGAAACATACATTTTCTTGATAATTCCTTTTTTAGCAGCAATTAAGTTTCGAGGTTTTGGTTTTGCTTCTTCTTTAACGACGATCTTTTCTACACCTTCCAAATGAAAGGTTGTCCCTTTTTGATCAATGCCAACCCAAAGCAATTCAGGAACATCGCTTAACAATTGCTGTTGAATTTGCTTTGGAGAGTCAAGTGAGAAAATCCATGAACCTGGCTGGATACCGTATTCCTCCAATTGTTTACCTATTTTTTCCTCAATGTCTTTAGGCACACCGGTTATTTTGACATCCCATACGATATTAGACAAAATAAACAGAAATAAACAACTTAAGATAAATGCAATCAGCAGCTCTTTTTTTCTTAAGTAACGACGAATGATAAACGGAAATCCTTTTTTATCAATGAATTTAATTTTATAATGCATACCTCTTCGTAGCACTTTTATATATTTTGCGTCCTTTAGGCTTATCGTTCCTTGACATGCTTGATTACTTGTCTTCATTACATCCCATATCCGTATTCCATGACTCGTACAGTGTTGAAAAAACAATTCCGGTCGATCGCCAGTTACAACTATAGTAACAGCTCCAGCTGCATTTGGTTTATTTTTTTGTTTCATATCCTTCTCCTCCATCTGGAATAAAGGTTATATCTCTAATCGTTCCTTCTAACAAGATCTCTTCAGGTAACATGAGCTTTAAAACAAAGGCTGACCCTGTAATTCGAATATATCCTTTGTTCGCCTTAAGCTTTAATTCTGTATCTGAATAGCTTGCCAAGCCTTTATGATTTTCAATATAAACATGCAATTGACCAATCACCGTAATTCTTGGCAGCTCAAGTAATACATCTGAAGGAAGTGCAAAAGACTTCGTTAACCATGGTCGAATTTGTTGATGCCATTTTTTCACAAATGCAGCCCCCTCTCACCTATATATTTATGATTCATCCATACAATTAAGAACAATGAAAGGAAAGCTCTTGGAGAAAGACAGAAGAGAAAATGTAAACACGTCATGTATTTTATAGAAGTATGGATTTGTTGGGGAATTTCCTTGAAAGCTATATTTTTTAAAGTCCATATAGCAAAACGTATGTATTGCTTACAAAAACCATTGAAATTAACAAAATAAAACAAATCTTCAAACATAAGGGGTTATCATTCATCCTCACAGCTTGCTAGTACCGTAATGGTACGGCCTAAAAGCAGCTTACGAAATAAGACATTTAAAGGTGCTGTTATCTACACTTAGGTTTGTTTACAGTACAGATTATCCAACTCCTGAAGCGGGAGTTTTACAGCACCTTATATGCGGGAGAACAAAGGCGCAGGGCGCCCGTTTAGCAACGTAGCGAATGGAACGAATCAACTAAAGATTTAGGAATCATGCCACTAAAAACAGGGGTATGCCCACGCCTGAGCGGCAAGCCCGTTTTTAGTCGGCCTTCCCCTTAGCGACGAACCGATGATGACTTATCGTAGGGTGATTCGTGAAGTCGCCTAGTTGCTGGGCTCATGCGCTGGACGTGACTATTCGGTTATTTCATTATCCATAAGCACCTAAGTCTATACTTTCTTATTCTTTAAAAAAAGCCAACTGTACATGTTTGCTGTACAATTGGCTTCCATAATAATTAATAAATTTGCTTCCTTTTCATTTGGTTAGAAAGGATACTGCGATAAGGGTTCTTAGCTCTTGGTTTACCTAATACTTCAGCCATGATAATCCCATTAACTAACCCTTCTTGCGTTAAATTATTAGCAACCTGACGTTTTAGCTTTTGCTTGTGTAGGTGCTTTGTTTCGTCATCCCGCTTGTTTTGAATGGACTTAGCTTGCTGTTGAAATTCCTTCAACGGTGCTTGCAAATTTGTTCCTATTTGCTCTGCTAACTGCTCCATTTGCTGTTGTTTTTGTTCAGAAGCTGACGCTGTTGAAAAAGAGTCTCTTGCGCGTTCTTGACGTTTCATAGGGTTGCTTGGTTTCTTGACAGTTTCTCCCCCAAAAGGCTGAACTGGCCTATTCGTAGGCTTAGAGTGTTTGCTTTTCTCTTCTTTGTCACTGCTAAAAGAATCTTTAAAGAAACCAATAATTCCCGCAATTACTGCAAAAATGATAAAAGCATTGCCAAAAATAGCTTCGAAGAGTTCTTCCATATAACTCCTCCTTTATTTGTCGCAATTTTCACTATTGTTCGTGGTCATCATTACCGTTCCCGGAAAGTTTGCCAATAGAATCTCGCATATCTGTATCTGCATCGATATTTTTATAATTCATATAATCCATAACACCAAGGTTGCCAGAGCGTAGCGCCTCTGCTAAAGCCAATGGTACATCAGCTTCTGCCTCCACCACCTTAGCACGCATTTCTTGTACTTTAGCAAGCATTTCTTGTTCTTGCGCTACAGCCATTGCACGACGCTCTTCTGCTTTCGCTTGCGCGATGTTTTTATCCGCCTCAGCTTGATCAGTTTGCAGGATTGCACCAATGTTTTTACCAATGTCTACATCCGCAATGTCAATCGACAGTATCTCGAAGGCTGTACCTGCATCTAAGCCACGGTTTAAAACATTGTGAGAAATCGAATCTGGATTTTCTAGCACTTCTGCATGTGTATGCGAACTACCAATTGTACTTACAACACCTTCTCCTACACGAGCAATTACTGTCTCCTCACCTGCACCACCCACAAGGCGATCAATATTAGCGCGAACAGTAATGCGAGCTTTAGCCTTTACTTCAATTCCATCCATTGCAATACCCGCAATAAACGGAGTCTCAATTACTTTAGGATTAACACTCATTTGAACGGCTTCTAGTACATCACGACCAGCCAAATCAATCGCTGCTCCTCGTTCAAAAGGTAATTCAATATTTGCACGGTGAGCTGCAATCAGAGCATTTACAACCCTGTCTACATTACCACCTGCTAAATAATGGCTCTCAAGCTGATTAGTTTTTACATTTAGTCCAGCCTTATGCGCTTTGATCAGCGGATTAATAACCCGATTGGGAACAACTCGACGAAGTCTCATCCCAACTAATTGAAAAATACCTACTTTCACACCTGCTGCTAAAGCGCTAATCCAAAGCATTACTGGAATAAAAGTAAATAAGATAGCTACAGCAATTAAAATAGCCGCGATAATAATTAACGGCATTATACTTTGTAAGTCCATCTAGTTTCCTCCTTTATTTATTTTAGATATATTGTAAAACTTATTATTCGTCGGAAATCCGATACGAACAGAAGTTAAACGTCCTCTGAAGGTATTTGTCGTACAACAATACGTACGCCTTCTACTTTTACAATTTTAACTTTCTCATTTTCATCGATAAACCGTCCCTCTGAAATAACGTCCAAACGTTCTTGATCAAAAACAGCTGTACCAGCAGGACGTAACGGTGTAACAGTAATTCCTTCCAAACCTATTAGTTCTAAGCGATTTACCGAAGATACATACCCCAATTCTGTTGTCGTTTGGTCTTTAAGTATAATATGGCGAAAAATACCTTTATCCATTCCCATTCTGCGGAAAAGTATAATGGAAACAATGAATGATAGCAAAAATGCAATTCCGATACTCATGGACATATGACCAATATCATATCCTGACATAAACAACGAGCCAATAATCGCCCCTGCTCCAAGCAAGCCTAATATACCACCAGGCACAAAGAATTCAGCAATAATGAGGCCTATCCCTAATATAAGTAAGACAACAGCTTCCATACCGGCTAAACCAGCTACGATATGTCCGTAAAAAAATAGCACAAGCGAAATGAGCCCCATGATTCCCGCAACACCAAATCCAGGTGAATATAATTCTACAACCAGCCCAAGACTTGCAATCGATAATAAAATTGGGATGACAACAGGATTGGTTAAAAACCTGGCTACTTCTTCGGCCAAAGTCGGTTCCTTTTCCATAACCGTTGCGTTTTCTAAACCTAATCGCTGCAGAAGGTCTTTCCTATTATCAACGGTTCCTTCAGAATACCCGACTTCTAATGCTTCAGATGGTCCTAAAGTTAAAAACTTGCCTTCACCGGCATCTAATTCTGGCAGATCCATAGACTCATCGGCCATAGCCATCGCGTATTTCGGGTCCCTTCCTTTTGATTCTGCAGCGCTTTTCATCGCAGCTATCCAAGCAGATTGAGCTTTTTCATCTGCTGCATTTCCGTCAGATGTTATCACACCACTCGCTCCCATAGTAGCTTGCGGGCGCATATAAATTGTATCTGTATTTAAAGCAATATAAGAACCTGCTGATAATGCTCGATTCACAATAAATGAAGTCGTTGGAACATCTAGATCCTGCAAAATAGTTGCAATCTCTCCAGCTGAATCGACCCTGCCCCCTGGCGTGTTAATTTCAAAAATAATATGATCTGTGCCTTCTTCTATTGCTTCCTTCGTTGCTCTATCGAGAAATGCTTGCAAGCCTCTTTCAACTTCTTTTTCTATTGGGATGATATGAACGGTTTTATGATTCGCATCATTTGCGGATACACCAAATTCAACATAGAATACAGTAATTAAAATCGCACTTAAAAAAATCATATATGTAAACAGTCGTTTAACTGACAATTGCCTTCACCTCCTTCATGATGTACTATGCTATACGCATATTTCTCAATAAAGGTTTCAATTTAAAGTAAACTTATTAAAATATACCATAAATAATCCAATGACACTATCTCTTTAGAACCTTTCATCTTCTTAGGATTGCAAGGCATTATCAACATCTAAAAAGCAATTAACAAACTAGTTTACTTCATTATTCTTCACCTATCAAGCCTTTTGAGAAGCACTTTTTGAAAGTATTTGCAATTTTATTGCTGTTTATTCACGTGTATGTTGTATAGTCCTATTCTTGATGATAGTTAGTATGGAGATATTGTTTGATTTCATATTATTTATCTAAAGTGAGCAGAAGAACGTTATGCAATGGGACATTGCTAAGAGAAGCTAAAATAACTACGAGACTTGAATGCACACGTGGAAATATATAACGTCGTTCTCCTACCATGAGTAGCCCCGTAGTATTTATAAACTTCTTCTTATAAGAAGAGACCCTAATCAATCGATTGACTAGGGTCTCTTTTTTTAGTTACTTAACTGTTTTTGTACAAGTTTGTTAATTTGTGAACCATCTGCTTTACCTTTTACTTTAGGCATAATCGCACTCATAACTTTTCCCATATCTTTTTTGGAAGTTGCATTCACTTCTTCAATCGTTAACTGAACTATTGCCTCTAGCTCTTCATTCGTAAGCTGTTTTGGCATATATGTTTGCAGAATATCCAATTCTGTTTCAAGTTGTTGAACAAGATCATCGCGTCCAGCTGATTTGAATTCTTGGAGGGAATCTTTTCTTTGTTTAACTTCTCTCGACAAGATTGTCATTTCTTCGTCTTCAGATAATGAGTCTTTTCCAAGCTTAATGGTTTCATTTTGTATAGAAGCTTTTACCATGCGAATTACACTAAGGGTAATTTTATCTTTGTTTTTCATCGCCTGCTTCATATCTTGGTTTAATGTTTCGAGTAATGTCACTGATTACACCCTCTTTAGAATTTACGCTTTCTAGCAGCTTCAGATTTCTTTTTGCGACGCACACTTGGTTTTTCGTAGTGTTCACGCTTACGATATTCCTGCAATGTACCACTTTTGGATACACTACGCTTAAAGCGACGAAGAGCATCTTCAAGAGACTCGTTTTTACGAACGCGAGTTGTATTTGACATGCTAATTTCCCTCCCTCCGAAGCACAAAACAGATTGTACTAGCATATGACTTTCAATTCACATGCTTTTTAAAGTATA
The DNA here is from genome assembly GCF_018075365.1 of Virgibacillus pantothenticus. Lineage (GTDB taxonomy): Bacteria > Bacillota > Bacilli > Bacillales > Amphibacillaceae > Virgibacillus > Virgibacillus pantothenticus. Next base: position 1,639,066 of record NZ_CP073011.1, on the reverse strand, counting down.
ATATAATCCTTTATTTTGGTCAACTGATTGTTTCCAAACAAACAATAATTTATACATATTAATATCCACTGTTGCCCTGCTCACCTTTTAGAATAGACACACCTGCGCTTGCGCCAATCCTTGTTGCACCAGCTTCTATCATCGCTTTTGTCGTTGCTAAATCACGAATACCTCCAGAAGCTTTTACTCCCATATCCGGCCCTACCGTTTTACGCATTAAACGAATATCTTCAACGGTTGCACCACCACCAGAAAATCCTGTTGATGTTTTTACAAAGTCAGCACCTGCTTGCTTCGCTAATTGGCATGCTTGTACCTTTTCTTCTTCTGTTAATAAAGAAGTTTCAATAATTACCTTTGTAAGTGCTTGACCTTCTGCCGCTTTCACTACTGCTTCTATGTCCGCGAGAACCGTTTGTTTATCTCCGGATTTCAATGCGCCGATGTTAATAACCATATCTACTTCTGTCGCACCATCCTTAATTGCTTGCTTAGTTTCTTCCACCTTTGCAAAAGTAGAAGTAGCTCCTAATGGAAAACCAATGACTGTACAAACCTTAACTGATGTTGCTTTTAATTGTTCGAAACAGTAAGGGACCCAATATGGATTAACACACACAGATGCAAAGTCATGCTCTTTAGCTTCCTCCACAATTTGGGCAATTTTTTCTTTTGTTGTATCTGGCTTTAATTGCGTATGATCAATATATTTTGCTAAATTATCCATCAAATTCATTCCTTCCTAACATAGTTGTACGTACCTCTTTGAATATCATAGCATTTATTGCAAAAGAAATCTAATATTGACGAAAAAAAGAGTTTGTTCCAATAATGTAGAGAAAAATGGATTATGAGATTATTCCATAAGAAAGCCGGCAAAAGTGAACATCCTTTTTTAGAAAGTATTTGTTCACGTATTGCCGGGTAAATTAGTTGGCACTCACTTTACCATATGCTGTTTCATCTAGCACTCTTACAAATGTCGCTTGATTAAGCGGGTAATCTGCTTTCGTTATTTTTACACGCACGAGCTTGCCAATCATATCTGGCGTACCAGAAAAAGCTACTTTTAAATAATTATCTGTATATCCAATCAATTGATTTGGATGTTGTTCGTCCTGGGAATGTTCTTCAGGTATTACTTCAAGTACTTCATTTTCGTAGTTCGAAGCATATTCCTTAGCTAACCGCTCTGATAATTCAATTAGTTGATGGACACGGTTATTTTTCACCTCATCATCAACTTGCCCCTCCATCCGAGCAGCTGGTGTGCCTGTTCTGCGAGAATAAGGGAATACATGGAGTTCAGAAAAACCAATTTCCTTAATAAAATCATATGTTTCTTGAAATTCTTCGTCCGTTTCCCCTGGAAAGCCAACAATAACATCAGAAGTTATTGCTAGCCCTGGCAGTGCTTTTTTCAATTTCATCACTTTTTCCTTATAATAAGAACTTGCATATTTCCGGCGCATTCTCGCTAATACCGAATCAGATCCCGATTGTAATGGAATATGCAAATGCCTGACAACCTTTTCGGACTGATCTAATACTTCCACGACTTCATCAGTAATTTGACTAGCTTCGATAGAAGAAATACGGATTCGCTTTAATCCATTGACTTTGGACTCTAAATCGTGCAAAAGCATGGCAAAATTATAATCTTTTATATCTTCACCATAGCCTGCTGTGTGAATACCTGTTAATACAATTTCTTTATACCCTGCATCTACAAGCTTTTGTGCTTGTTCAATTACATTTTGTGGGTCCCTTGAACGTAATAGCCCACGTGACCAAGGAATAATACAAAAGGTACAGAAGTTGTTACAGCCTTCCTGAATTTTCAAAGATGCACGAGTACGATCAGAAAACTCAGGGACATCCATTTCCTCAAAGACTCGATTTTTCATAATATTAGAAACACCATTTACTGGTTCTTTCGATTTTTTATGCTGTTCAATATAGCTGATCATATGCTTTCGATCTTGTGTGCCTACAACCACGTCTACCCCTGGTATTTCCATGATTTCTCCTGGAGAAGTTTGAGCATAGCAACCAGTAACACAGACAACAGCTTCCGGATTTTTGCGGATTGCTCGCCGAATAACTTGCCTGCTTTTTTTATCACCTGTGTTTGTCACCGTACACGTATTAATCACGTAAACATCAGAATTACGATCAAAATCGACTCTTTCATAACCATGTTCCTTAAACATGTTCCATATACCTTCTGTTTCATAATGGTTTACTTTGCAACCTAATGTATGAAAAGCTACTGTTGGCATGATGAACACCTCATTTCTTCAAAGTGATACGATATACTTGCTAACGTATATAGTGCAGCAGTTTCTGTCCGTAAAATCCTTGGTCCAAGCCGTATTGCTTGAAATTCATTTTCTTTTAAAAATTTCACTTCTTCATCTGAAAACCCGCCTTCAGGACCAATGCATACAAGCAGACTTTGTTTTTTTTCAAGTTTTGCTAATGCCGAACCCAATGACTGATGTTGTTCTGATTTAGCTTCTTCTTCGTAAGCGAACAAAGCGAAGTCATAGTCTTTGGAAGCTTCTATGATTTCAGAAAGCCCCTTACAAGGATCTACTGCTGGAATTTTATTGCGGTGGCTTTGCTCACTAGCCTCTTTAACAATTTTATGCCACCGTTTTACTTTCTTTTCTTTTCGTCTTTCTTCCCATTTTACAACGGATCGAGCTGCTTGAAAAGGCAAAAATCGATGAGCGCCGAGCTCTGTCCCTTTTTGTAAAATCCATTCCAGCTTGTCACCTTTTGGTAATGCCTGTGCAATAGCAATATCTACAGGTAATTCTGCATGATGCGTTAACCAGTCCACAATATCGGCATAGACAACCTGATTGTCTAAAAATGTGATCTGACAAATAGCGGCTTGTCCATCTGGATGATTACAAATAATCTCATCCCCTGCCTGAAATCGCATTACACGCTTTATATGATGCACATCATCTCCGGTAATCTTGATCGTTTTATCAGACCACGTATGTGCAGGTACAAAATAACGTTGCAATAGTTAACACCTTCTTCCACTATTGATTCGGTTTTAATGCAACAATTGAAACCCAATCTTCTAATTCGTTGACTTGAATGATCTCAAAACCTTGTTGTTCCAAATGTTCTTTTACTAATTGCTTTTTACTCTGTGTAATTCCAGATGTAATAAAATAACCACCAAATTTCAATCGCTCCCAAGCTTCTTCAATGAACCGCACAATCACTTCAGCTAAAATATTAGAAACAATAAGATCTGCTTCCACCTTTACATGGTCCAATAAATTATTTTGCTTTGCAATTATCTTTTCCTCTAATTGGTTTAATTTTGCGTTTAATACCGTACTCTTTACAGCTACATCATCCAAATCATACGCATAAACACGCGTAGCTCCTAATAACGCTGCTGCAATACTTAACACACCAGACCCCGAACCTACATCAATTACTGTATCATTTTTATGAAGAAATTGCTCTAATGCCTGAATACTTAATACAGTTGTTGGATGTGTACCGGTACCAAAGGCCATACCTGGATCAAGTTCAATAATGATTTCATCTGTATCTACAGGTTGATAATCTTCCCATGTCGGTGTAATCGTAATCCGTTTCGATATTTTCACAGGTTTGTAATACTTTTTCCAAGCAGTGGCCCATTCCTCTTCATGGACTTCACTTAAGGTGATCTGATTTCTGCCTAAATCGATATCATATAACATTAAGTTGTTAATTGCTTGTTTTATTTCTTCCACCGTTTCACCTAAAAAACTGTTGATAGGAAGATAAGCCTTAATATAAACCCCTTCCTCTGGGTATTCTTCAGGGTTTAATTCATATATTTCCCCATAAATAGAAGTATGTTCCCTCTCTAAATCTAAAGCATCTTCAATCACAAGACCACTTGCTCCATTTTCATGTAAAATATTCGATATCGGTTCTATAGCTTCATTCGTCGTATGGATACAAAGTTCAGACCATTTCATCTTCAATCACCCTTTTCTTATACTATAAACCAAAAAAATCTTATACTTTCCTATAGTGGAACAAAGGCGCAAGTGCCCGTTTAGCAACGTAGCGAATGGAACGAATCAACTAAAGATAAAGGAATCATGCCCCTACAACAGGGGTATGCCGACGCCTGAGCGGCAAGCCCGTTTTTAGTTTTTAGCCGGCCTTCCTCTTTGTAACGAACCGATGATGACTTATCGTAGGGCGCATTTCTAAAGTCGCATCGTTGCCGGGCTCATGCGCTGGACGTGACTATTCGGTTATTTCATTATCCATATGCACCTAAGTTTATACTTTCCTATAGTGTAAAGAAAACTTGGCTGGTGCCAAGTCTTCCATGTAATCGCCCGTGTTTAGCTTTTAGTAAAATGGTATAGAGTATTTTTCACCTATCAATGGTTGCTTGCTAACATGTATAAATGTCTTCACCTTTCAAGTAGTAGCGTATGAATCAACCCTGTGGAAAGCTTTTCAACAGCGTAAACTATTTAAAACAACTAATTACTCTACCATTATAGATGAAGCTTGTACTTAAAACTATTCTTACATAAAAATTTGTTGGGTGAATTGCATTTACACAAACCCATTATGTATACGGTGTGAAAAACACACCGTTATTCACTTTTGAATGCCTTCTTAAATCGTTCAAATAAGGAACCCTCTTGTTCATCTGTTGCCTCATTGCCACTGATATCATTAAATTCTCGTAACAATTCCTTCTGGCGATCGGTAAGCTTTGTAGGTGTTATTACCTTCACTTTAATATGCTGATCACCATGACCATATCCTCTCACATTTGGTGCACCTTTACCTTTCATGCGAAAGACTTTGCCAGATTGAGTTCCAGCTGGTATTTTTAGTTTTACTTTCCCATGAACTGTCGGCACTTCCACTTCATCTCCAAGCGCTGCCTGCGCGAAAGTTAACGGCAGTTCACAGAAAATATGATCCCCTTCTCGCTGGAAGAATTCATGTGGTTTAATATGCACTACGACAAATAAGTCTCCTGGAGGGCCCCCGTTAATACCAGCTTCTCCTTTACCTGACACTCGAATTTGTTGACCTTCATCAATTCCAGCTGGTATGGAAATATGAATTTTGCGGCGTTTTTTCACTCTGCCAGTACCGCCACATGTCGTACATTTTTCTGGGATGATTTTACCTGAGCCATTACAATAATGACATACTCTGCGGTTAACAACCTTACCAAATGGTGTGTTTTGCTCCATATTTAATTGACCTGAACCGTTACAATGAGAGCAGGTTTTCGTTTTCGTTCCGGGTTTTGCCCCAGAACCTGAGCAAGTATCGCATGTCTCTTCTTTAGGAATCGTAATCTCGGCTTCTTTACCAAAAATAGCCTCTTCAAATTCCAACTCCATCGTATATTGTAAATCTGCTCCTTGCTGTGGGGCATTTGGATCTCTTCTGCGCCCGCCCCCACCAAAAAACATATCAAATATATCGCCAAAGCCACCGCCGAAGTCTTGAGCCCCGCCAAAGCCACCGAACCCTTGACTTTGAGGTCCAGCATGTCCAAATTGATCATACTGCGCCCGTTTTTGTTCATCACTTAACACTTCATAGGCTTCCTTGGCTTCTTTAAATTTATCTGCAGCACCCGCTTCTTTATTCACATCTGGATGGTATTTTCTGGCTAATTTACGATATGCCTTTTTTATTTCATCTTTGGAAGCGCCTTTTTCGACTCCAAGGATTTCATAGTAGTCTCGTTTACTCACTTGATCACTCTCCCCGATACACACTTTTGCATAGCTCTTATCTTACCACCATATATATGCATGTGGCAAATATGCGCAAACGATAAACGTGTAAAAAGTCAAAGCCAAGAGGAACCTGACTTTGACTTTACAATTAACAGGCTGATAATCGAAGAAAGGTGGCACCGCCACTATCCTTCATTTTCCTGTTCCAATGTTTACTTTTTATCCTTATCTTCTTCATCGTCTACTTCTTGATATTCCGCGTCAACGACATCATCGTCACTATTTGAACCTTGTTCACTTTGTTGAGCTTGTTGCTGTTGCGCCATTTGCTCATACAATTTAACCGAAAGCTGTTGTACTTGCTCCTGTAACGCTTCTTTCTTTTCTTTAATTTTTTCAATATCGTCCGCTTCTAGTGCAGATTTCAATTCATCTTTTGCTGCTTCTGCTTTTTGTTTCTCATCGTCAGAAACTTTGTCGCCAAGATCTTTAATTGTTTTATCCGTTGTAAAGATTAACTGATCCGCTTCATTGCGTAATTCAATCTCTTCACGACGTTTTTTATCTGCCTCCGCATTTTCTTCGGCTTCTTTAACCATACGTTCTACTTCTTCATCAGAAAGACCAGAAGAAGATTTAATCGTAATCGATTGCTCTTTATTTGTTCCCAGATCTTTAGCGCGAACATTAACAATTCCGTTAGCATCAATATCAAACGTAACTTCAATTTGTGGAACACCACGTGGTGCTGGTGGAATATCCGTTAATTGGAAACGACCTAATGTCTTATTATCTGCCGCCATTTCGCGTTCACCTTGTAAGACATGAATATCAACGGCTGTTTGATTATCAGCAGCTGTTGAGAAAATTTGCGAATGACTAGTTGGGATTGTAGTATTACGTTCGATTAATTTAGTTGTTACGCCCCCCATTGTTTCAATACCTAAAGAAAGTGGAGTAACGTCTAATAATACAACATCTTTCACGTCACCTTGAAGGACACCACCTTGAATAGCCGCACCAAGTGCAACAACTTCATCCGGGTTTACACCTTTTGATGGTTCTTTACCAATAACACGTTTAATTGCTTCTTGAACAGCAGGAATTCTTGTTGAACCACCGACTAAAATAACTTTATCAATATCATTTGCTGAATAATCAGCATCAGATAAAGCTTTACGTGTAGGTATCATCGTACGCTCAACAAGATCAGAGGAGAGTTCTTCAAATTTCGCTCTTGTTAATGTCATTTCTAAGTGTAATGGACCAGCCTCACCTGCTGTAATAAATGGTAAGGAAATTTGTGTTTGCGATACTCCGGACAGTTCTTTTTTCGCTTTTTCCGCTGCGTCTTTCAAACGTTGCGTAGCCATTTTGTCCTTAGATAAATCAATACCATTTTCTTTCTTAAATTCTTGTACCATATAGTCTATAATAACTTGGTCGAAATCGTCGCCACCTAGACGATTATCTCCAGCTGTAGAAACGACTTCAAATGTACCGTCACCAATGTCTAGGATAGAAACATCAAATGTTCCTCCGCCTAAGTCATATACTAAAATCGTTTGATCTTCATCTTCTTTATCGATTCCGTAAGCCAATGCAGCCGCTGTTGGTTCGTTAATAATACGCTCTACTTCCAAACCAGCAATCTTACCAGCATCTTTCGTTGCTTGACGCTCAGCGTCATTAAAGTAAGCAGGGACTGTAATAACAGCTTTTTCAACTTTCTCCCCAATATAGTCTTCAGCATAAGACTTAAGATGTTGAAGTACAATAGCTGAAACCTCTTGTGGTGTATATTCTTTATCTTCAATTTTCACTTTATAATCTGTTCCCATATGACGCTTAATAGATTGGATCGTGTTAGGGTTTGTAATTGCTTGGCGCTTTGCAACTTCACCCACTTGTCTTTCTCCATTCTTAAACGCTACAACAGAAGGAGTTGTACGGTTACCTTCAGGGTTTGGGATTACGACAGATTCGCCACCTTCCATTACTGCGACACAAGAGTTTGTTGTACCTAAGTCAATACCGATTATTTTACTCATAGTTATTTCCTCCTTAACTAGCAAAAACGATTATTTAGTTACTTTTACCATTGCTGGACGAATTACACGATCTTTTAATTTATAGCCTTTCTGCAACTCTTCTACAACGGTGTTCGATGGCTGATCATCATCTTCTACTTGCATAACAGCATGATGTATGTTTGGGTCAAATTCTTCCCCAACCGCTGGGATCTCTTCTGCACCTTGTGAAGCTAGCGCCTCTTTTAATTGGTTATAAACCATAGAGATACCATCAATAATACTCGCAGTGGCTTCTGTTTTTTCGACTTGCAAAGCACGCTCAAAGTTATCTAAAGCAGGTAACAATTCTTGAATTAAATCCTGTGATTGATATTTACGAGCTGCTTCGCGCTCTTTAATCGTACGCTTTTTAAAATTGTCATACTCAGCTTGAACTCGAAGTAATTGTTGATACAGTTCATCTTTTTCTGCTTGTAATGCATTCAATTTTGATTGTAATTGTGAAGTATCCTCTTCACTGTCATTCGCTTCTTCTGTTTCTTCTTTATCTAAAACTTCTACAGATTCAGCTGTTTCATCCTCCACTACCTCTTCGTTAACATTGTTCTCTTCTTCAGTAGTCGTGTTTGTTTGTTTTTCCTGTTCCTCCACGCCTGACACCTCCAATTTAAACTAACCATCATACACTATAACACGTTGAGCCTCAGAACGAAACAGTGGGGTTTTATGAGCTGCTCATCCTAGACGCGTTCAGCTTTATCAATTAATTTTCATCTTTGTACCTCATATACAATACGTCTGTCATTTCATGAGAAAGGATATTTAATAATGAAATCACTTTACGATATTCCATTCTTGTTGGACCAAGCAACGCGATCGTTCCCATTTGCCCCTCACCTAAATGGTAAGCAGCAGTAATTAAGCTTAAATCCTTAATGGCGTCAACGTCATTTTCCCTACCAATTGAAACTTTAATGCCATCATTGGATTGCTTTAATAAATTCACTATTTCATCTTCATTTTCAATCATCGTGTAAAAAGCTCGAATCTTATTAACATCATTGAATTCAGGTTGCATAAGCATGTTAGACTTTCCGCCGATATATAATTTGACTGGGTGATCTTGCAGAAATGCACCTTTTAAGTGTTGATATGACTTATCTAAATCAGAAACATACTTCTGCATCATCGCATCAATTTCTGCATTAAATTTTTCAGCCAGCTGCAAAATCGGAACACCATGTAGCTGATCATTTAAAATATTGACCATTTTCTCCAAGTCAGAGCTATTTATTTCCTCAGGAATTGAAAATGAACGATGCTCGACATGTCCCGTATTTGTAACAAGTATAGCAACAGCAGTACTGGCTGATAATGGTATGATTTGAATTTGCTTTAATTTTGTCTCAAAGATTTCAGGCCCCAATATAATCGATGTATAATTGGTCAACTCTGATAATACCTCTGCAGACATTTGTACAATTTGCTCAAACTCAAAAAAACCATCTTGAATCATGTGCTTTATCACATTGCCTTCTTGTTGTAAAATACTTGGCGAAATAAGATGGTCCACATAATAGCGGTACCCCTTTTCAGAAGGAATACGACCAGACGATGAATGAGTTTTCTCAAGAAACCCCATATCTTCTAAGTCTGCCATTTCATTACGGATGGTTGCAGCACTATATGGAATCACTTCCTTCTTTGCAATAGCACGTGAGCCAACTGGATGTGCCGACTCGATGAAATCATCAATTATGACTTGTAAAATTAATAACTGCCTTTCTGTTAACATGATGATCACCTCTGTTAGCACTCATTCCTTTCGAGTGCTAATGCTAATATTAAATTATCAAATCCACTTTTTTTTGTCAATAAAATGGCATGCGTGAATACAATCTTTTTATGGAGATAAAACCAATCCAGTGTGGAATGGTTTATGATGCCGTTTACAACACAAGGGGCTATACAAATGCTCCATCACTAACTGCAAATATTAGTCATAATAAAATAGCCTGTATGTATAAGACCACACAGACTATTTGGTTATTCCCTAGTGAATTACCGTATCTTCGAGTAAAAACCTTTCAAATACTTCATTAGCTAATATTTTTCCTTCTTCTGTTAATGCGACTTTATCTTCTTCTTCCATCAACCAGCCGCGATCCATCAGTTCCTTTATCGAGGAGCGATATAGCTGATCCATGGAGAGACCAAATTTATCTGCAAATTGGTGTTTGCTCACCCCCGCCATTCTGCGTAAACCAAGAAACATCTCTTCTTCGATTTGTTCTTTTTTGCCGATGACATCTACATGTAAAACAGGCTTGCCGTTCTTTTTTGCTTGTTTAATATATGCAGGTAATGGTCGGATATTGCCATAGCGCTTCCCAGGCAAGTATCCATAAGCACCGGCTCCAAACCCGTAATAGAAATCATTATTCCAATAGGTTAAATTATGTTTACTTTCAAAACCTCGTTTAGCAAAATTACTAATTTCGTATTGGTGTAACCCATTTTCTTCTGCCGTTGCTTTTAAAATGTCATACATTTTTACTTCATCCTCTTGCGGAGGCCGAGGTAGTTGTCCTTTTTTATAACGCTGATAAAAGACAGTCTTCGGTTCAATTTGTAACGCATATGTTGAAAGGTGTGGCAGATTTAAATCCATTGCCTTAGCTAATGAATCTTGAAAGTGCGCAACGGTTTGGTTGGGGAGAGCATAGATTAAATCCGTACTAATATTACGAATGCCGTAATTTTGCAATAATGAAACGGTATTGTACACATCCTTAACGGTATGGATCCTACCTAGCGTTTTTAGCATCTCATTATCAAACACTTGTACACCTAAGGATACTCGATTAACCCCATAAGCTCGTAATAGCTCAACCTTCTCTTTACTAAAGTCACCAGGGTTTGCCTCAATCGTAAACTCTTCACATGCGTCAAGATTAAATTTCTGTGCGATGTGACTTAGCACGGTTTCCAATTGCTGAACGGTTAAAGCAGTGGGTGTTCCTCCTCCAATAAATATCGTCCTCACGTTCATTTGTTCTTCCTGTACATAAGTAGATATTTCTTGTTTTAACGCTTCAATATAATCGTTTGCTAGCTGTTCATTATAAAAGAATTTCGTAAAGTCACAGTAATGACAAATTTGCTGACAAAACGGGATGTGGATATAGACAGATTGAATAGATGTCATAAAATACTCCTTCATGGAAAACAAACTTTATTTCAGAGATGACATGTACTTCGAATAAGTTAAGTCAATCCGACTAGTAAAGTCATCATTTTTATTTATCGTTTATTGTAATGGCTTTAATACCTCAAATACAAGTACTAGCCACCAATACCGATGCGATCCAAATACATATAAAATGTAAACTTCATGGAGTAGGAGTTTTCCTCCCCCCATACTGACAAAATAGTACAACGACTAACCTCTTTCGTTCACTGGAAAAAGTATTATACCTTTTCGGTGTGTCCCGCCTTGTTTGATCGACATTTTATCGAATCGAGCGAATCGGAACTTTAGCTGTGGTTATTTCCCGCTTAGACTTCTTCATATCGCTACAACTCTTAGTTCTGGGGTTACCTATATTCGAGAAATAATAATTTTAAAAACGTTCTACCGCCAAAGCCGCTTATGACGGCATTACGGCAGCAGAACGCTATATATAGTTTTAACCGATTAGTTTAGTCATCATCCATTTCCAAAACAGCCATAAACGCTTCCTGAGGAACCTCAACGGAACCAACCATCTTCATCCGTTTTTTTCCTTCTTTTTGTTTCTCTAATAGTTTTCTTTTTCTGGAAATGTCGCCACCATAGCATTTGGACAGAACATTTTTTCGCATCGCTTTAATGGTGGATCTAGCAATAATTTTGTTGCCTATTGCCGCTTGTACTGGAACTTCAAATTGCTGTCTCGGAATAAGCTCTTTTAATTTATCAACAATATGCTTACCACGTTCATAAGCAAAATCTCGGTGAACAATAAACGATAATGCATCAATCGTGTCACCATTTAACAAAATATCCATTTTCACTAACTTAGAAGCTCTGTAGCCAATTAAATCATAGTCAAACGAAGCATATCCCTTTGTTTGTGATTTTAACTGATCAAAGAAATCATACACAATCTCTGACAACGGAATATGGTAAATCACATTAACACGAATATCGTCTAAATATTCCATGTCTATAAACTGACCACGCTTCTTCTGGGCAATTTCCATCACTGCACCAACATATTCATTCGGAACCATAATGGTAGCTTTCACGTATGGTTCTCTCACTTCTTTAATCTGCTGTGGATCAGGCATGAACGATGGATTATCAATTGTTATCGTTGTTCCATCTGTTTGCTCTACTTCATAAATAACACTTGGGGCTGTTGTGATTAGGTTGATATTAAACTCTCTTTCAATTCGCTCTTGAATGATTTCCATATGCAATAAGCCTAAAAATCCGCAACGGAAGCCAAAGCCTAAAGCTTGCGATGTTTCAGCCTCATATTGTAAAGAGGAATCGTTTAACTCTAAACGCTCTAATGCTTCGCGTAAATCATTATAGTTTTTTGAATCGACCGGATACAACCCACAAAAGACCATTGGATTTAAGCGCTTATACCCGGGTAATGGCTCTGAGGCTGGACGTTCGACTAATGTAATCGTATCCCCCACTCGGGAATCACCTACATTTTTAATCGAGGCTGTTAAATAACCAACATCCCCAACAATCAATTCATCCTTAGTTACTGGCTTTGGTCGAAACACTCCTAATTCATTTACTTCGAATTCTTTACCAGTAGCCATCATCTTTATTTTATCGCCAACCTTTAAAGAACCTTCTTTAATACAAACATAGGCTACAACACCACGATACGGATCGTACATAGAATCAAATATTAAAGCTTTTAATGGTTCTTCAGGGTCTCCAGCAGGAGCAGGTATCGCTTCAATGACTCGCTCCAAAATTTCATCAATCCCTATATTCGCCTTCGCAGAAGCTAAAATAACATCATCTTTATCAATACCAATAACATCTTCAAGCTCCTGCTTCACGCGTTCTGGATCTGCGCTTGGTAAATCAATTTTATTTATAACCGGTATAATTTCCAGGTCATTATCTAATGCCAAATAAACATTGGCTAGCGTTTGTGCTTCAATCCCCTGTGCTGCATCCACTACTAAAATGGCGCCTTCACAGGCGGCAAGACTCCTTGATACTTCATATGTAAAATCAACATGTCCAGGTGTGTCGATTAAATGAAATAGATAGTCTTCGCCAGCATTACTTCGGTAATTTAGCTGCACTGCATTTAATTTGATGGTTATACCACGTTCTCTTTCCAAATCCATTGCATCAAGCAGCTGATCTTTCCTTTCTCTTTCCGTAATGGCTTTCGTACGCTCTAAAATACGGTCAGCCAATGTAGACTTCCCGTGATCAATGTGAGCGATAATCGAAAAATTACGCACATTTCTTTGAATTTCTGCCATTAATGATGTTCACTCCTACTTTTTCTACCAGTATCTTTCAGTAGAAAACCTAAATTCTCGACGACAATGACTAGGTTAGATTATAGCAATAGAATCAATGATATTCAAGAACAATGATACAGTTAATCCATCGTGGTACCATATACATCTTTATTGTCACGAAGGTCAAGAAAAAGTTAGTTCCGTGAAAGTTGCCTATCGTTTAGGCGGCCTGTTGTCAGATAAAAGGTTCGTAAAACATCATAAACTTCATTAGACTCGAAGTAAGACAACAGCGATATTTTATTTATCACTTTCATGGCAATTTTTTAACATATACTTAGCTAAGTACACGTTAGACGAAGGGCGTTCTAAAAATCCTGTATTGAAAACAAATTTGTTTTTTTACCATGCTTGCTAAAAAAACAGCTCAGCGATTTGATGTAAGATCGTCACTACAGCTTCAAAAAAACTAGTAATACCAGCTTCTAATACTGAGGCCGTTTTTTCAGTTGCCGGTGCAGGCATCTCAGGTTGCGTGGTCAATACCTCATGCTGACTATCGGGAGCCGATTGTACTTCTTTTTCAATAGCACGCTCATCTGATTCCGTTACATTTGTCGGGACAATAGGATTGTCCTCCTCTCCACCATTATTACCGTAAACAACCCCAGCTAAAAAACAAACCGCTAATAATAGTAATACAATAACAGCACGAGTCATTTTTACACCTCCTAAGATGACGCATCTACTTTCTCTGCGTCCCAATACATTTCGCTAAATACATCCGCAAGTGCATCAGCAGAACGATATAGTTCGTCTAAATGATTTTCAACTCCACCAAATTCAAATAACAGTGCATTTTCGGATAAATCCTGATTGAAAATACCATTCGTACCTGCGCCTTTTTTGGTATATACTCCTCTACTCAAGCCTGGATATTTTTCTTCTAGTAAATAATGTAAGTTTGTTGCCAGCTTTTGGTTTTCTTCATAATCCGCATGTTCTGCACCAACAACAATCATAAGCCTGGCATACGATTTACCATTAATTTTTGTGGTCGTCTTATCTCTACTAATGGAATCACGGTGTAAATCAAACGCATATCGCATATGTTTGTTAGCTGCAAACGCATCTTCTACAACCTGTCTAGAGGCTTGATATGACTTGCCATAGTCCCAACCCTTTTTATTCAATTCATTCATGATATCCGTATCTTCTACTACCGTTCCAATACCGTTATCTTGCAGTGATTTTGCTAAACGGTCACTTACCTTTGTTATATTCACTTCTTTATGATGTGCCTGATTAGGATCTGTTACCTCTGGTAAATGAGGTAGAAAAGATTCCCGATTATGGGAATTGTATATATAAACGACTTGTTTATCACCAGTTGTCGGGGTAGCTTGTTGCTGTTCTTGATCTTTTTTGTCTTTTTCTGTTTGTTCTTCACTTTCTTCTAGAACAGCCTGTCTTTCTTTTAAAACGTCTTCCAATGGAGGGGATGACTCTACCGGAAAATTCGTAAAATCAGTACCTTGTCCTGCTACAATCATTTGATTATCGAAATTAGAAAATCCAGGTATTTCATTTCTTAACAAGCTACGCGGATCATTTGGCTTTAAATTAGTTGCTATTTGAAATAAAGTGTTCGTTACGTCAGGCTTTGCCTTATCGGCTGGAAATCCTTCATGAAACGCACGATTTTCTAAACGAAGTAGATAGTAAAAGAAGGAACTATCTATGTCGCTTGTCCATTCACTAATCATCTCTGATGACAGTCGGTATGCTGGTTTTATAGCTGTCATAGTTGCTATGAACAAAAAAAGTAATATAAAGCCAATAATATACACACTGCTTCTTGGCAAGAGAAACCATAGCGTTTTTGTTTTCATTCTTTCACCCCTTCTAAAATCACAACTATCGTTCGAACTTATACTATAAAAGCATGGAATGAAGCATCCTGTTGTATAATTTTTTATTCATGTGATAAGCTGTTTTACAAAAGGCTACTAACTAAAGCGTAACTGTGTCCAATTGCTACGCCTATGCACTTTCTTTTGGCAGAATGCCCACGATAGTATGCCTATGAAACTAAGCTAGGCTTTCATTAATTTAAGGTATGCCATAATGAAACGTAGACCTTTATACTCCGTTTAAGGTACTACGATTTTTACTAGGCTTTTTAAGTATCCTCTGTAAACTATTAACGCTTCTAGTTTACTCTATGTTTTAGATTCAAAAGCTAGAACCAATAATGTTATATGTTAGAATTTTTATCCCTGAAATGATAGAGTGCAAGCTGCAATGGTGAAACCCTATAAGAAAAGAGGCTGGGACAAAAGCAAATACTATATAGCTAAAGCCGAACAATCTTTTTATAATTGTTCGGCTTATTTGCATTAAAATATTTCTATCACCACTATGTCAAAATACTTCGCTTTCCGCAGGTCTCCTCAGCTTCCGCGGAAAGAAAAAACCACTTTCCTGCGGGGATCTTCAGCTCGCTCTGTTCCCGCAGGAGTCTACATATTTTGACTACGCTAAAATTTGCGTATACACAATTGGCGATTTATTGTTCGTTTTTTAATCAGCTGTTTTAGTTATGTCCAGCCTCTTTTCCACATTATTCGCCGCTTATCTGCTATAAGCGCTAAAGTTATCCACGTCGACCTTTTCATGAAGTGCTGCATTTACTCCGTTAGCTAGAACCGTAGCCATATCCTTCATAAATGCATCCACTTCTTTTGGTGTTACCATTAAATTATGTCCAAGAGGTGTTAGCACTTCTGTAATTAGCTTCCTTTTTTCTTCATCCTCCAACCCGCCTACGATTCCAAGAAAAGTTTCACGTTTTTCCTTATCTGGCATATCTTCTTCACTTAAACTTCGATCACCAAATGAAAGACCAGCGGGAGTTAAAGCTTTTGATGGCGCATCTTTTTCCCGCCACTCCCTGCCAAAATGTTTTAAGATAAAATCGATTGTATCGCTGGCAATCGTTACAGCGTCAACAACGGTAGGAACACCGATTGCAATAACTGGTATTCCTAATGTTTCTTGGCTAATTTCTTTACGCTTATTCCCAACTCCAGATCCAGGGTGTATACCTGTATCAGACAATTGAATCGTTTCGTTCACTCTTTCAATGGAGCGTGAAGCAAGTGCATCAATACAAATAACAAAATCAGGCTCGAACTTCTCTACAATCCCAAAAATAATATTACTTGTTTCAATTCCCGTTACCCCCATAACGCCTGGCGTTACTGCTGCTGTTGAGCGATATCCATTTGCAACTGTTTCATGCTCTAATCGAAATAGATGGCTTGTTACTAACACCTTCTCTACCGTCATTGGTCCGAGCGCATCAGGGGTTACATTCCAGTTACCAAGACCAACAATTAATCCTTTTGCATCCTTAGGGATTTGATTAGCAGCTAATAATTCCTCTAACTCTTTTGCTAATACTTGGGCTGCCAAATACTGTCTATCTGTATCTTGGCGTTTTACGCCATCTGCATAAATCGTAATATATGTTCCCGCTTTTTTTTGTAGTAGCTTAGCACCTGTTTGATCGATATCTACGTAGGAAATTTTAATGCCATCCTTCTCTTTTTCTTTAATAGTCACACCTTTTATTGATTGTTCCGATTGATCTTGCTTCTCTACATACATATCTTTAGCTTCAACCGCAAGATCTGTCCTCACCTGGTAAGGAACGAATTGGTCATTTTGTTGCTCCATTGGTTATCACCCTTTATCCATTTTATTTTTAGTTTGAACAATGTAACTTAACTCATACATGGAGTAAATCATCATTTAGGTAAAGCAATCGATAATAAGCAATTTTGTATATTTTTTGTGTAGGCTGTCTTCCTTCCAGCCCTTAAAAAATAAGGTATAGATTAGTGTCTAAATTATCCCTTTCACTCTATTAAAAAATAAAAGTTCACTTAAGTATGTTGCAGCTACTTGAAAACACATGCTTCCTTTGGTAAAATGACCTTTGTCGATAGACAAAAAAATTGGGGTCTCATAACGATTTGTTTTGGATCATAAACCGAGATACAATCGATGATGGTGTTAGTTTTAGGAGGTGAAGTCAATGGCAAATATTAAATCTGCAATTAAACGTGTTGATACAAATAGAAAGAAACGTTCTAATAATATTACACAAAAATCAACCATGCGTTCACAAATCAAACATGTTGAAAAGCTAATTGAAGCAAAGGACAAAGAAAATGCGAGCATCGCTTATAATGTTGCTAAAAAAGCAATTGATAAAGCTGTTCAAAAAGGCGTGGTCCATCAGAATTTTGGAAATCGCCAAAAATCCCGTCTAGCTAACAAAATCAACCAGCTTGGCGCATAAAAAAACGATCCATTAAGGATCGTTTTTTTACTTCCATAAATTAACATGATATTTATGTTATTAGAATACTACTCTCAAGCAGCGCCTACACTTCTTTGTTTATTTAAAGTAAACCCCTCGAGCGTTTATTAAAACCATTTTAAATATACTTCTGTTCCTTTATGGGGCGTACAGCATTGTTTCCTTGCACTAATTGATACAACAGCATTTCAAAAGCCAAATCCTTTTCCATGCCTCCCTGCTTCATCACACTATCTGCTTCGGTAAGCTGATTCATGAAATATTGCAAGGTCTCTACTGAAAATTGCCCTTCTCGTTTTAAAGCTAATTTAATAACATATGGGTGGGCACCAAGTTGTTTTACCATTTGCCCCTGCGTATAGCCTTTTTGTTTCAATAGCTTCACTCTTAACAACGTACGAAATTGAAACGCAAGTAGACCAACTAAAGCGATCGGTTCTTCTTTCTGCTTTTCTAAATCCCTAAAGATTTCGATTGCTTGATGCAAATTGCGATTCATAACAGCATCTGCTAATCGAAGGGAAGAGCTTGTGGCAGTACGGGACATTAAGTTGTCTGCAATTTCTTTTGTCACCTGTCCATTTTCACCAACGTATAAGGAAAATTTATGTAATTCACTTTCTAAAAGGTGAAGATTCGTCGAAATTTCAGATTCAAGCATATCGTAAACTTCATCCGTTACGTGAATTTTCAATTGCTCAGTGAGTTGCTCCATCCATTTCCTTAGTTCATATTCTTTAACTTCCCTGCAATCTGCTACAATTGCATGTTTTTTTAATTGTTTCGTTATTTTCTTCCGCTCATCTAATTTTTCATAAGGGGCAACCACTAATAAAATGGAATAATCTACCGGATTAGTTAGATAATTTTCCAATACTTCTAACTGATGGTCAACAGCATTTTTTTCCGGTTTTGCTTTTAGAAATGAAGCATTATTAGCAATGATTAATTTGCGATCTCCAAAAAAAGGAAATGTTTCAACATCTGCAATCACATCTTCAATAGGTGTTTCCTCTAAATCGTATACATTCAAGTTATCTTTGTTGCCATCAATAGTTACTTGCTCTATTTTATTCTTTAGCTGTTGTATAAAAAAGGATTCATTTCCATAAACTAAATATATAGGTGCTACTTGCTTTTTATTTAGCTGTTTGACTACCTCTATATAATCCATCATATCACTCCATATTTAAGCCTGTCTTATTTATGGTAAAGTGTATTGAAGAGAATGGCAAGGTAAAAAAATATGAGCTTCGACCGCAAAATAAAAAATCAGAGAGAGGGAAAATCTGGGTAAGAAAAGAACAATCCCTCTCTAATCTATATAAACGCTTAGTGAAAGGCCCTAGGAACCATGCACTAAACGATATTTGTTTTATTTCTATCATTTCCTTTCTGTTCGAAATTATCGATGTTAAGTCTTTCTAGTTTTGGTATGAAAACGTTTATATGTTACAATAAAGGCACACTGGATTTTTTTAATAAGTTCGCTTATACTATTGGTGATATGGGAGGGGTTAACATGAACGAATTTGAAAAGGATATTCAATCAAAAACAAATGACGTCGTCGATAACATTAAAGGCTTTACATTTTCGTTTGTTTTCTTTTTGCTAATTTTTGCAATTGGGGTAACCATTAGTGTGCTGGGATCTTAATAAAACAGGCATGAATAAGTAGCGTACATAAAGAGAGACTGTTTTCAGTCTCTTTTTTTATTGTATAGGAAACGATAAAATGATGTGCTTGTGGTTAACGAAATAACCGACTAGTCACGTCTGGCTCATGAGCCCAGCAACGATTCCGCCTATAGAAATGCGCCCTACGATAAGTCATCATCGGTTCGTCACTAAGAGGAAGGCCGACTAAAAACGGGCTTGCCGGCATACCCCTGTTTTAGTGGCATGATTCCTTTATCCCGTAAAAAGGCGTTGTAGACTCCCACTTCAAGAATGGAAGATGTGAGCTAAACAAGTCGAAGCGGGAGGTAACAGCACCTAAATCCCCGATTCGTTCAACTAACCATCAGCGGAGATGAAGAAAACCCTGCTGATGGAAGGTTCACTTTATCTTTAGTTGATTCGTTCCATTCACTACGTTGCTAAACGGGCACCCCGCGCCTTTGTTCTTGGCGTATCATTGCTCATCATGTAAATGTTATTTTCACCAGAGATATTTTTACCTTTTGCAACCATCCAAAACCAAAAATGGTACAGTTTTACACATCTAATAAAGTATATGTTTTTAAACGCTGTTTCGTTCACGGCAGTTTTACTATATTGTTTGGATAGTTATGGATTTCCAATCCGAACAACACACTGCTTCAAGCATTAAGACATCAGCTGAAATGTTACACGGGGCTTTTAGTAGAAACTCCCATAGCACATATATTACATAATTTGAATATGTCTTTATCATTTTATAATTGTAAATATCCCTGCCTTGTCTTGAAAATGATATTGAACAGCTCCATGTTGATCCGTTCGTAAGATAGTCATCTCTTTGTCTTCTAGTCTTTGTACCACATCATCAGCAGGATGCCCGTACCGATTATCTCTCCCCACAGGTATTAATGCGATTTTAGGTGAAAGCTCTTGCAGGAGAGCTTCATCCGTTGACGTATCACTTCCATGGTGAGCCACTTTCAACACGTCTATGCTCAAGTTTGGATACTTTCTAATCACATCTTTTTCTTCCTCTTTCGTTATGTCGCCTGTAAACAGCCAATTTTTTCCTCCTAAATTTGTATACAGCACCATGGAGTTTTGATTGGAGTCGTGGTTATCTTGTATCGGAGCAAGAATTTGAAACAAATGACCACCAACGTTCATTTCTGAATTCCCCTTTGCTGTGATCAAGTTAACATCCTCCGGAACACGGTTAAATTCAAGCTTTGCGGTATCAAAAAACGGACTAACAATAATAGTATTTACTGCAAACTCTTGAAGTAAATACGGAACACTTCCAATATGATCCATATCTTCATGTGTTAAAATGACCGCATCTAATTGCTGGATTCCGCGCGAAAATAAATACGGCTTTATAACTTGCTCATACATACGCCTTGATGGAGCATAATCTGTAAATGAAAATGTTGCTCCAGCGTCGATAAGGATAACTCCTTTACGATAAGGTAATTCAATTACAAAAGCGTCACCTTGCCCAATATCTAACATGGTAACAGTACCAACTGGAGAAAAATACGGACGTAAGCCATTACCAATTAGCAGGAGTACAATGAGACATCCACAATAAAAAGCATGTCGCAGCTTTTCTTTTTCCCACCATTGCATAAAAAGGATAAACAGGACGTAATACAATAGGACAACAAACCAAGGTAACGGGCCGCTAACTAATGGAAAATGCATATGTTCATCAAACCAATGAACAACTTGCATTGCTACATGATGAATATTCATAAACCAATTATCCAGTAGAGAAACCCATGGCAGAGGGGTAAAGAGAAGTAATAAAAACATGGCTGGAATAAAAAAAGCGGAATAATAAGGCACCATTATTAAATTAACTACAATGGATGCTGGTTGAAATAACGAAAAGTAATAAAATTGGATTGGCAAAATCGCTATTTGTGCAATAAAACTAATGTATAACACTTGAAACAAGCGATTTTTCGTCTGAAAAAGGATTCTTTTGGATAAAAGTAACGCAAACGTTACTGCAAACGAAAGCTGAAAACCAACTTGATACATGATAAATTTATCAGTAGCGAGCAAGAATAAAAATACGAGACTTAAAACATCTGTGACATTCCATTTCCAGCCTGTTTTATGAAGAATGATCAAGATACATGCCATTAAGCTAGCTCGCCACACAGAAGGTTCTCCGCCAGCTAAAACAGCATATATAGGGAGAAAGATAAGAATTGCCCATTCGGTCCATTCCTTGGTGAGTAAATTTAACTTAATAAGTACAAAGTATAATAAACCTGTAATAATACCGACATGCAAACCTGAGATAGCGAGTAAATGACTCATTCCCCACCGTTGAAACAATTCGACTGTTTCTTTGTTTACGGATGAATCATCTCCGAAAACCAGCGCGCGCACCCATGAAGAGGTTTCTTTACTTAACCGTTTATCCGTATAGTCCAAAACAGAATGTCTAATTTGATCGAGGCTTTGCAATATTCCTCGATTCTTTACACATTTCAATAATTGCAAATCGGATAAAACAGCTTCATACTTGATTTCTTTCGTTAAAAGATATCTGCGATAATCAAATTGCCCGGGGTTCGTTGCAGTGTCAGGGGCGCTAATTTCTGTCGTGAATGAACAAGTAGAACCATAGCGTATAGACTCATCGTATTTGCCTTCCTGATCCGGAAAATACGCAACTGCAATTTTTTCATTTATCTGTTCGTCTTGGATAACAAAAGAAAGCCGAGAAGTAGTTTTTTCAACTGGACTGACAATGGGTCCTGAAACAGTTATTGGATGCTTAAGCGGATCCAGCTGGTTGTTGCTAGAAAGATGTGGGAGATAAAAGTAGAAAAAGAGAAGGAATAAAAAGGATAGCACCAATGGAAGGGTAGCTATCCGCTTGATGTAAAATAAATAACTAATCCATATAAGAAACACTCCAAAAAGCAATGTGCTGAATGAGGTTAATATTGCCAGCATACTTGTAAAAGCAGCACATGCGACAAAATGCCAATTACCATTCACACTATTCACCTTTCATCTAATTGAAATAAACGTACCGCTTCTTCTTTTAAATTTATTAATTCATCAGGATCGAGAGGTTTTTGATCCATTCTTTGAACAAGCTCTTTCATAAATCGATGTTTCTCAGCATAGTTGGTATCAACCATAACATAATCAAGTTCGACCTTCTTAGTTTCTACGCCAACTTCAGCAAATAAAGAAATCGCGTACGGATGATTATGATAATCCTCAGCATAATAGACGGTTCGAATACCTGCTTGAATTAATTGCTTACAGCATTGCAAGCAAGGAAAATGAGTCACATAAATATCTGCCCCTTCTGTAGGGACACCGAATTTAGCACACTGTAATAGTGCATTTGCTTCAGCGTGAATCGTACGAACACAGTGACCATCAATTACATAACAACCATCATCGATACAATGCACACTTCCAGAAACACTTCCATTATATCCACCGGCAATAATACGTTTATCTCGTACAATCGTAGCACCGACCATTAATCTAGTACATGTACTACGTAAAGCTAACAAATGACTTTGCGCCATAAAATATTGATCCCATGAAATACGTTCCATTCGTACTCCCCTTTCAAACTCATTTATCTAAGTTTCTTGCTACTTTTAGATGGAGTATGCATTAAGAATAAAAAACTATTCTCTGGAGCATCGCTATTTACACTAATAGTCAAATTAGACTCAACCATATCGAAAAAGCTAAACGATGAAAACATCCCTATTAGAACATAACCAGCCGTATCCAGAGTCACTCAAGGTACTTGAATGTCATCCTCTAGCGCTTCCAATGTTTTTTCGCCAATACCAGAAACATTCAACAAATCTTCCAGTTGTTGGAATAGACCATGTTCTTCTCGATATTGAACGATTGCTTCTGCTTTTGCAGGACCAATACCGTTTAAAGCCTCAATCTCTTCCGCAGTAGCTTGATTGATTTTGACTTTTACCATTCCACCACTTTGTTCATTAACAATCGATGGTCCATTCTCTCCAGCTGCTATTACTTCAATAACCATCTCATCCTGAACTTTTTGCGCCAAATTCACCTGAGATTGATCCGCATTAGTCGTGAACCCGCCTGCTATTTCAATAGCATCAACGACACGTGCTTCTGATTCCATCTCATACACCCCAGGACGTTTCACTTCTCCCTTAATATCAACATATATTGATTGA
This sequence comes from Virgibacillus pantothenticus, assembly GCF_018075365.1. Classification (GTDB taxonomy): domain Bacteria; phylum Bacillota; class Bacilli; order Bacillales; family Amphibacillaceae; genus Virgibacillus; species Virgibacillus pantothenticus. The sequence goes on along the minus strand of NZ_CP073011.1, from coordinate 1,615,517 downwards.
GTTGCAGAAGTTTCTTCTTCCTGATCAGATGTGGGATCAGTAGGATCTAGCGGCTCATCTTTTACAACCACTTTAGCATTTGTTCCGTGATCATCCTTCTCACTTGTCAATAATAAAACCACAAGAATAGCGATAGGGATCGCAATGATGAACAATATACGTTTAATTTTACTTGTGTACAAGGGATTCAACTCCTTTTTCCGAACCCATATTTTCTTATAACCGGAGCAGTTCTTAGCTTAGAGTCGATTAACTGCTCCCTATATGGTTACTTCCACAAGAAGTGTGAAAACTCCTTTTCGATTAAAAAAAGCATTATCTATCGCCTTTTTCAGCAGAAAAGAAAATCCTGGCTGTGTTTTTAGTTACACTATTGACTTTTATCGAAAAATCCCCGTACATATTTATATTTTGAAAGCCTGCTTGCAGTAATAATTTTTTATAAAAATCAACAGAAAAAGTGCGTTGATGATGAACTTCGTCAAATCGAACGTAATCGCCCACATCATTTTTTGAAAAAAATGTAAGCTCATGGAACATTTCACCTGTATGATCACCAGGCAGACAAAACCATATGTAACTCGCATCTTCTGTAACATCAGCAAAGGTTTCGTGTACATAATGATCCGTTACAAACGGCAATGCATGCACATCAAATAAAAAAACGCCTTTCGAGTTAAGTGCGTCATAAATGTTCTGAAATGTACGAAGCAACTCCTCCTCTGTGGTTATATAATTGATTACATCACAAAAACTAACAGCTGCGTCAAGACCCGTAATACCTTTTAACGCTCTTAAGTCTTGACAAATCCACTGAATAGATCCACTTGTAGCTCTACTTTTGTGTTCGGCGTTAGCTAACATATCCGTGGCATAATCAACGCCAATTACATGGGGATATAATTGAGCCAAACGTAATGTAATCTCACCTGTTCCACAACCTAAGTCTGCAATATATTGAATATTTCTTGTTTGCAAAATTTGTTCTGTATAGTGCAACCACTTATCATATGGTGCGTTTCTCATTAGGCGGTCATAAATATCCGCCAATCGTTCATAGGCCATATTTACTGATCCTGTCCTATTTCAATCGGATAAGTTGCAGCATCTCCCCAAAGGCGTTCTAAATTGTAGTAGCTTCTTTCCTCTTTGTGAAAAACATGACAAACTACATCACCAACATCCACAAGAATCCATCTTGCTTGTTCAAATCCTTCTAATCGATGGACAGGAATATCGTGTTCTTCCATTTTATCCTTAATGCCTCTAGCAATCGCTTGCACTTGTCGCTCATTACTGCCATGACAAATTAAAAAATAATCTGCAACTAAAGAAACTCCATTCATTTCTAGGGCAATAATATTTTCTGCACGTTTATCGTCACATGCATCTGCTGCTAATTGTACTATTTGTTCATTTTTCATTACACACTACCTCCATAACCCAATCTCGTTAAATCATTATACGCATAAAGTGTATCTGGATAGACAGTTGCTTGTTTACCAATTAAAAAACGAATCGTGTTCGCCAAAGCCATCCAACAAGCTTTATGCAAATCATTCTCTGCTATTTTTCTTACTTCATCCACTCCGGGGAATTTCCTCCCAGGTTCAATGTAATCTGCTAAGAAGATAATCATCTCTAACTTGCTCATGTTTGCCTTTCCGGTAGTGTGGTAGCGAATTGCCCCATGAATTTCTTTATCCTTAAGTCCTAGTTCGCTTTCGATTAGGAGTGCACCTACCGGACCATGCCAAAGCTCATGATGGTAATGGAGCAGATCTTTCGGTAATACGGATGAGGTTTTAATCCAACGTGCCAGCTCTTCTTTAGAACGATATTTAGCATAATCATGCAATACACCTGCTAACTCAGCCCTAGAAACATCTTCTCCAAACCGATGAGCTAACTTTTTTGCCGTTTCAGCAACTCGTATGGAGTGAGCATAACGTTCTTTTGTCAGTTGTGGTTTTACTTTTTCCATAGCAAATTCAATGTTCATATAACCGATGCTCCTTCATATATTGATAAACAGGAGCGGGTAACCAATAATGGACAGAAACACCGTTCATACACCGTTCTCGTAACAATGTTGACGAAACTTCAATCAAAGGAATGTCAACGATTAAAATCGAATATCGACTTTCCAATTGATAATTAGAACGTTTGACGCCAACGAATGTCACAAGTTCTGTCAGTTCCTCAATCCGATACCAACGCGGTAAGTATTCCACCATATCTGCACCAATTATAAAATAAAATTCATTATCAGGATGGCGTCTCTTAAGCTCCTCGATGGTATCAATCGTATAAGACTTCCCGCTTCGTTCTATCTCAATCGTATCAACTTTAAAATAAGGATTACTTTTCGTTGCTAGACGAACCATCTTTAACCGCTGTTCTGGACCCGTCTTTGCGTTATCCTTATGAGGTGGGGTATAAGAAGGGATAAACCAAACTTCAGCTAAATCTAAAGCAAGGCGTACTTCTTCAGCAATAATTAAATGACCAATATGAGGCGGGTCAAATGTACCACCTAATATTCCTATTCGTTTCATAAACTCATCCTTTATGGTAGAACGATGTGCTTATTATCTTTGGATTCCTTATAAAGGACAATATTATTCCCTATTATTTGGACAACTTCCGCACCTGTTCCTTCTGCTAATTGCTCCGCAACTACTGTTTTATCCTCTAAACAATTTTGTAAAATGCTCACCTTCAATAGTTCTCGCTTTTCTAGAGCATCTGCGATTTGTTCGTTCATATTTTCGTTAACACCTATTTTCCCTACTTGAAAAATAGGCTTCAATTGGTTTGCCTTTGCTCGTAAAAATCGTTTTTGTTTTCCTGTTAACATGTTATCTTCCTTTCAACATCTGTTCTAATTCTTCAACCATTTGGCCAATATCGGGTTTATGCCCTGTCCATATCTCAAAAGCGTATTGGGCTTGGTAAAGTAACATCGTATGCCCATAATGAACTTGCGCACCACTTTGTTCTGCTAGCTGTAAAAATTTTGTCTTAATGGGCTGATAAATGATATCACTATAAATAGGGATAGGTGAAAAATCAGCCTTTGTAAAAATAGATCGGTTTACATTTGGTTTCATTCCGACAGAAGTTGTCTGGATGACAATATCATAATCACCCAAGCAATTCTCAGCTGTCGCAAAAGAAAGCACTTGTGAATCATGTTCACGATGCTGACAAATCGCCATGGCATGCTCTTTCGTACGATTAGCTAAATCAATTCGCTTAAATCCAGCCTCTTCAAGGGCTGTAAAGATTCCTCTGGCTGCTCCACCTGCACCAAGGATTAGTGCGCTACAACCCGCTTCATGAAATAATGCAGGAAACTTCGACTGTAATGCACGAACATAGCCAATGCCATCTGTATTGTATCCTATCCATTTATTATTTTTATTTACAACTGTATTAACAGCTCCAATCTTAGCAGCACCCGCATCAACTTCATCCAAATAAGGGATAATTTTCTCTTTATAAGGAACCGTTACATTAAAACCATGCAACTCAAGCGATTGGAGTTGTTCCATAATTGTATCAAAAGAACGTTCCGGATTCATTTCATAAATGCGATAACTCCCATCCATACCCGTCGTTTCCATAAATCTTTCATGGATCCATGGCGATAGGGAGTGAGCAATAGGATATCCGATTAAACCAAGACGAAATAGCACTAAATATTCCTCCTAATTGAATGATTGACGAATAGAAACAGCAACACCTTTTGGACGATTTGCAGCTACTGTAGCCCCTTCACCTAAAATACTAACCCATCCTAAACCTGGAAAAACGATGTCATACTTACCTTCTTTGATGCGAAATGTATCTGAGATCATAGGCGGTATTTGATCTATGGACGCTTCAGTCGGTGGTGTTAATAATTCTCCGCAGTGATTTGCAAATAAATCGTCCGCTTTTTCCAGCTTTGTACGATGTATCGGTAATTGATTGGAAAAATAGCAAACAAACGACTGCTTATCACCCTTTATAAAATCCAGCCGCGCTAACCCACCAAAAAACAGGGTTTGTCCATCATTCAGCTGATAAATCCTTGGCTTTATCTCTTTATTTGGTGTGATGAGCTTCAAATCTTCACCACTAATATAGTGTGCCATCTGCTGTTTATTAACAATTCCAGGTGTATCAATTAGAGCTGATCTATCATCTAGGGGGATCTCGATAAAACCAAGTGTCGTACCAGGAAAGTAAGAAGTTGTAATTACTTCACTAAATCCGGTAGATTGTTTAATTAATCGATTGATAAACGTTGACTTTCCGACATTGGTTGTTCCTACAATATAGACATTATCTCCTTGTCTATATTGTTCTATTTTCTCCGAAAGCTCAGCAATGCCATGTCCTTTTGCTGAAGAGATCAAGCAAGCATCTGTTACTTTTATTCCCGCTTGTTTTGCTTGCGACCGTAACCATTGCAATAACTTCCTTGTATTAACAGACTTAGGAAGCAAGTCCATTTTATTTCCAACTAATAAAATAGATTTTTCTCCAACTAATCGTGGCAACCCATGGATTAAACTGCCATCTACATCAAAAATATCCACGATATGGACAACCAAGCCGGACGTGTCTCTAATGGAACTTACCATCTTCAAGAAGTCGTCGTCCGTTATTGATACATCTTGAATTTCGTTATAATGCTTTAAACGAAAGCATCTTTGACATAGAACAACTTCCTTTTGCAGAGAAGAAACAGGTGTGTACCCTGGCTGATCTTTGGCTGTTGTTTGAATACGTACTCCACAGCCCTGACAATCTATAGTTTCCGTTTCCATCGTTTATTTTTCCTCCCAGTTTATTTTTCCTTTTTTTCGCATATAAGCAAGTATGCGCCGTTCAATTTTACGGTTGATCTTGGTTATCTTTTCATCCGTCTCTACGATTGGCACGACCAAAATAGTATAAAATCCTGCCGTATTACCACCAAGCACATCGGTTAAAATTTGGTCACCAATCACAACAATTTCTTCTTTTTTTAAATTCATTTTTTTTGCAGTTGTTTTAAATGCTTTGCTCAGCGGTTTACGTGCACTGAATACAAACGGTGTATCTAATGGTTCTGAAAACACACTTACTCGCTCTCTATTATTGTTTGATATTATGGTTACTTTGATGCCATGCTCCTTCATTGATTTGAACCATTGCACTACTTCCGAAGTAGCTTCCTTTACATCCCAGGCAACCAATGTATTATCCAAATCGGTAATAATACCTTTTATGCCTTTTTCCCTCAATGCCTCAGGATGTATTTCAAATATACTTTTTACGTGCTCGTTTGGCAAAAATCTCTTTAACACACTTCCACCTCATTATTCTTTTGTTCAATAGTATAAAGTGAATCTTCCATCAGCGGGGATTCATTCATCCCCACAGCTTGTTAGTACCGTAATGGTATGACCTAAAGGCCTCTTTATGAAGTAGGGCATTTAGGTGCTGTTATCTCCCACTTAGACTTGTTACTGTAAAAATATCCAAAGGGGAGCTTATATACGGGATAAAAAGATACCTAAAAGCGTAAATCGTACCACATCTCACAATAAGTTGCTTTATACTCCTACATAACCTTTTCCGCTTACACAGTATGGGAAAACGCCTCTTTTGCATGATTCTCCTTTTAACCTGTCAATACAAGAATACAATTATAACCTAATCCTATACCAACTTTCTATATTAATAAAGAAAATTTTATTCATCCCTACGAATCCACGAAATAAGGAAAGCAATTTGGTTAACTCGTTTAAATTTGTCATATTCATCCACTTTTTGTTCCTTTACGAATAAGTCTATTAGTTCAAAGCGAGCAATAAGTTACTATGCTGATTCGACACATTTTAAGTCACCTATCAGCAATTTTCTGCATCAATGATTTTAGTCTAGGAGAACTATGTAGATTTACCTAGTATTATTACATAAATCGTTCGACAAATAGTTTCATTTTTTGCGTTGTGGATAACTTTATTAACATTTTTCGAGTTGATTTAACCGAGTTTATAGCACTTTTATTTCACTTGTACACAAGTTATCTACAGTGCACTGTAGATAACTTTCGCCTTGTCCTACTCCTAGGTTCATGGTAAATTATTAGTAACTTTATTACAGAAGATTTCCACTTTTAGGGGGGCTGTATTTATGGAACATTTGTCCGACGAATTATTACTCGAATCATACATTACAGCAAATGAATTAAATTTAAGCCCTGATTTTCTCTCCTTAATTGAAGAAGAAATTCATAGAAGACAATTGTCACATAAAATAAAAGATACAAAATCAGGTTGATGAATCACCCATTATATTAAATATGAAGAAACTCAAAAACCCTTTACGAATTTATGATATTTAAGGGTTTTTTATTTTTATTGGCCATGTATTGTGTTAAAATATTTCTTGGATAAAGCTTCACATACTTTTGTGTGAAAGCTGGTTGCAGATATAAATTTTCTTTTTGGCTAATACCATTTGTTGACCCTAAGAAGAAGTTGTTTTCCCCGAAGGATATTGTACCACAATGAACCGTTCTCTTAATTCATTGCTATGAAATAATAAATCACGCATAAAAATAACAACAAATGATTATTTATCCTACCATGGACGGGACATCTACATCAACAGTCGTAGGTGCTTTAAATCCTGTCTAGATTCACGTAATAAAAAACATTATAATAGTAAACCGTTTCAGTTGGTGAAGGAGGAATTCCAATCAAATGATATTCGCAGTACTCATTCCACTGCTTATTGCATGTTTTATTCCTGCATTAAGTAAATTGAAAGAAAAACTACATACAGGGATCTTTGTTTTTTTTATACCTTTTTTGATTTTTCTATACTTCGTTTCTTTTATTGGTAACGATTTTACGCCAATTAGGGAACAATATAGTTGGATCCCATCCTTAGGAATTAACTTTGACTTGTACTTGGATGGTTTAAGTTTGTTATTTGTGTTGTTAATTAGCGGAATTGGTTCATTGGTAGTACTCTACTCCATCTATTATCTTAGCAAATCGGAGCGTCTTGGACATTTTTATGTTTATTTGCTCATGTTTATGAGCGCGATGCTTGGTGTGGTGCTATCGGATAATATTTTTGTACTATATACTTTTTGGGAATTAACATCCATATCTTCATTCTTATTAATAGGTTATTGGCATTTTAAAGAGCGCTCACGCTATGGCGCTTTAAAATCAATGCTCATTACTGTATTTGGCGGACTTAGCATGTTAGGTGGCTTTATCTTATTATATGTAGTCACAGGTACAACGAGCATACAACAAATGATTGGTCAAGTAGATCTTATCTTAAACAGCACTTATTTACCTCTCATATTAGGCTTTATTTTACTAGGTGCGTTTACAAAATCTGCTCAATTTCCATTTCATATTTGGTTACCGGACGCAATGGAAGCTCCAACACCTGTCAGTGCCTACCTGCATTCTGCTACGATGGTAAAGGCTGGACTCTTCCTTGTAGCACGCTTTTCGCCAATTTTTTCAGGATATGAAGGTTTCTTTATCGTCGTAAGCGTGTTTGGTATTGTAACATTATGTTGGGGAGCTTATATGTCAGTAAGACAAACAGACTTAAAGGCTATTTTAGCTTTTTCTACCATTAGTCAGCTTGGGATGATTATGGCAATGCTAGGCTTCGGCACAAAAGCCGCTGTCTTTGCAGCTGTCTTTCACATTTTAAACCATGCTACTTTCAAGGGTAGCTTGTTCATGGTAGCTGGTATCGTCGATCACGAGACAGGTACACGAGACATTCGTAAGCTTGGTGGACTAGCTACATTAATGCCAATTACTGCTACATTGGCCATTTTCGGAACCTTTTCCATGGCTGGAGTTCCATTTCCATTTCTTAATGGCTACTACAGTAAAGAACTGTTTTTCGGTTCAACACTAGGGTTAGGCTCTGACTTTTGGAGTCAAGCAATCCCATATTTAGCTGTACTCGGAAGTATTTTTACATTTGTTTATTCCATGTACCTATTTTTCGGTACTTTTACTGGCAAGAAACAGTTCGATCAACTGCCGAAAAAACCACATGAAGCCCCGATTGGAATGCTCATATCTCCAATGATTTTAGTGGTTGGAGTCGTTATTTTTGGGCTGTTCCCAAATATCGTCAACGCCTCCTTTTTACAACATGCAGCTACTGCGATTAACAGTACTGTAGTGTATAAAGAAATTACTTTCTGGCATGGGTTTATTACACCATTCAAAATGTCTTTAGCGGTCGTTGGATTTGGAACAGTATTGTTTTTAACGCGAAAAAAATGGCAGCCAGTTTATCAAGTCTTGCCTGGTAAGGTAAGCTTTAATCATGTTTACGATGCGATCGTAAATAAAATTGGCAATGTCGCAAATCGAATTACAAACTACTACATGACTGGTTCGTTAAAAACATATATGTCTTTAATTCTTGGAACAACGCTTATTGTTTCATTGCTATTTATGTACCTAACAAACGGATTTGCATTTAATACAGACCAACTTGCTGAGGTTTCATTTATAGAAGTTGCAGTGGTTCTCATTATGATTGTTGCAGCAATTGCTACTATTTACATGAACCATAATGTGGCAGCCATTTTAGTAGTTGGGGTTGTTGGTTTCGGAGTAGCTATTCTATTCGTTATCTACCGTGCTCCAGACATTGCTTTAACTCAATTGGTTATTGAAACAATCACTGTCGCACTTTTCTTACTCTGTTTTTACCATTTACCCAAATTGCGTAAATCGACGGATTCAGCTAAAACCAAAATCATGAACGCTACCATCTCTATTGGATTCGGTGCTTTAGTTACTTTGGTAGCAATCTCGGCACATAGTAGTAGGTGGTTTGAATCGATAGCGGATTATTTTGTAGAAAATTCAAAAAAACTGGGTGGCGGAGACAATATCGTTAACGTTATTTTAGTTGATTTCCGTGGCTTAGATACATTGTTCGAAATCTCTGTTTTAGGTATTGCAGCTTTAGCCATTGTTGGCCTCATTAAATACAGAAAGAATAAGGAGGCAGAGTAAACATGGAAATAATAACGTCTATATTAGCAGGTATATTGTTTGCTACTGCAATTTACAATATGCTGCAAAAACAATTGCTACGAATTGTTATAGGTACTGCATTACTTTCACATGGTGCTCACATTCTCATTTTTACAATGGGAAGATTAAAAACTGGTCAGCCACCTATCTTGATTGACGGAATCGAAAGCTATACTGATCCATTGCCTCAGGCTTTAATTCTGACGTCTATTGTGATTAGTTTTGGTGTAACCAGTTTACTCTTAGTATTAGCTTACAGATCCACACAAGAAAATGGAACGGACAATATGGAACAATTGAGGGGTAACGAAAATGAGTAATTTAGCAATACTGCCAATCATCATCCCATTAATAGCAGCTATCGTTCTTATTTTTTTCAATAAGAGTGTTCACATCTCCAGAGCGTTGGCGAAGCTGTTTTCCATTATTAGCTTGGGAACAGCGGGATACATCACCTGGTATGTACTTGAACATGGTTCCGTTATCTTGGAAACAGGAGACTGGATTGCTCCTTACGGGATCGTTTTAGTCATGGATGGCTTAGCTGCAATATTAGTGTTAACAACAAATGTTATTACAACTGCATGTGCCTTTTATGCACCACACGCTGGTTTAGAAAAAAGGGAACGTTTTTACTTCTATCCATTTTTCTTTTTCCTTATCACGGGCGTTTCCGGTGCATTTATAACAGGTGATTTGTTTAACCTGTTTGTATTCTTTGAGGTACTACTAATGGCTTCCTATGGGCTAATTGTATTAGGAGGCGGAAAGGTTCAGTTAAGAGAATCACTTAAATACTTGTTAATTAATCTATTTTCATCCATGCTGTTTGTTACGACCGTTGCCTTTTTATATGCAGTTGTTGGTACCGTCAATATGGCGCAAATTGCTGAGCGGGTTCAAGAAGTGGAACAGCAGGGTATTATTACAACGATTGGGATTTTACTGTTCTTTGTTTTTGCGACAAAGGCAGCATTATTTCCGCTCTACTACTGGTTACCGAAGTCATATATCGTCCCTAACCCTGTTATTTCTGCTTTGTTCGGTGCTCTATTGACTAAAGTAGGGATTTACTCTATTTTACGAGTATTTTCACTCATATTTGTCCACCGAACAGATTTAACCCATGAAATGTTTATCTGGATAGCAGGCTTATCGATGATATTCGGAGTAATTGGGGCATTGTCTACGTCAAATATTAAACTGATCATCGCTTATAACATCATTCCAGCCATTGGATTTATACTATTAGGAATTGGTGTTTTGAATGAATCTGGAATTAGTGGTTCTATTTATTATCTTGTTAACGATATGATTATTAAAACAGCGCTGTTTTTATTAGTCGGAATTATCTCTTATGTGGCCGGAACCTCTGATTTACGCAAAATGGGCGGGCTTATTCATTACTACCCATCATTAGGGTGGCTGTTGTTTTTATCAGCTGCAGTTTTAGCTGGACTCCCTCCCTTCAGTGGATTTATAGGCAAGTTGTTATTGCTTAAGGGAGCTTTTGAGCAAGGGGAAATAGCCATCGTTATTATTGGCTTATTAACCAGTCTGCTCATCCTTTATTCTATTGTTAAAATATTTATAAACGGCTTCTGGGGCGATAAAGAAACAATGGGGAACATAGAAAAGAAGCCGATCAAAGGCTTGTTGACACCAGTTGCGGCCCTATTAGCTCTAGCTGTTTTGCTAGGAGTAGGAGCAGAATTATTTTATCCGAGTATCGAGTCTATAGCAGCTTATTTACTTGATCCGGAAATCTATATCGATTCTGTGCTAAAGGAGTAATGAATAATGGCTTTTCAGATCGTAATTAACTTAATTATCGCCTTTATGTGGATGTTCTTAGGAGAGTCCTATTCTGTTTCAAGCTTCATTGCTGGATATATATTGGGTATACTGCTTTTATTTCTATTACGCCGGTTTATACCTGACACGTTTTATTTACGACGGGTTATAAAAATTATAAGTTTAATTTTACTATTTATTAAAGAGCTGATTTCTTCTAATATTGAAATTGTCAAGCTCGTTTACACACCAAAACCCGATTTTGAACCAGGTATATTTACGTTACCAACTGAACTTAAGAGTAACTGGGAAATTACGTTGCTTGCAAATTTAATTACCTTGACTCCAGGAACATTATCCGTTGCTGTCTCTCGTGATAATACAAAATTGTTCATTCATGCAATGGATATTAATGATAGCGATGAGTCCATTCAGTCTATTAAAAATACGTTTGAAAAAGCGATCATGGAGGTGACAAGATGACGAATATATTAACAGCAACTGACAATATATTACAGATAACTCTCATGATCTCATTTATTGGCATAGCACTATCACTAGCTCTCTTGCTATACCGAGTCATTACAGGTCCTACGCAACCTGAACGAGCTGTTGCACTTGATGCAATTGGCATTAATTTAATGGGGCTTGCAGGTCTTATGTCTATCTATTTGGTAACTACAAAACTAAATGACGTCATTTTGCTCATTGGAATTCTTGCATTTCTCTCAACGCTTGCAATTGCAAAATACCTAGAAAAGGGTGTTATCATTGATAGAGACGTGGATTAACATTGTTTTAAATCTTTTAGTTGCGTTATTTGTTTTAGCAGGTACATTCTTTATACTGTCTGCGTCTATTGGCGTTGTTCGTTTTCCAGATGTATATACAAAATTACATGCTGCGACAAAAGCTTCTACGTTAGGGATTGCTTTTATCCTTATTGGAGCTTTTACGTATTTGTACTTAGAGCATTCTATTGTTAGTGGGAAGTTACTATTAGCAATTGTATTTATCATGTTAACTGCTCCAGTCGGTGCTCACATGATGGGTAGAGCTGCACATACATCTGGGGTAAAACCGTATTTAAAAAACCGTAATGATGAATATGAACATGCTGTAAAAGTATATAAGAAAAAAAATCAATAATGTAACATTGATTTAAAGTTTAGAAAAAAGCAATGCTACCTTTAAAAGGACAACATTGCTTTTTTCTTGTATAAATATGTTGGCGTTGGAAAAAGAGTTTTAATCTATTACAACACTAAACCCATTGAATTGTAAACTTTTGCCCACCCACTATCCACCTTAATAACATTAACTCCTCAGGAACTACTCTTCCAATCACATTTACACGCTTATCTTTCGGTAAATCTCTAGTTGTTATTTGTATTTCTCCTTGATATCGCTTATAGCGCTGATTATCAATCGTAATCGAGCCTGCTGGTCGTTCTCTACAGTTTGCAGCGGGGATTTGTAATGCTCCCACGGAAGCGTAATGTCTGGATTCAACCGAACGGATACAATCACGTGCACGATCAACCCGATTAGTATGAGTCCCCTTAACTAGGTTTAACTCTGTTTGCGATACTTCTGTACCCGGTACAGCATGGAGAAGAATTTCATTTCTTTGATAAGCAGAAAACTGCTCTAATACCTTCGAACTAACCCCGCTATCCCCTATTAGAATTTTATCCACCATACCTTTGTTGACAAGATCCAAATATGCGACAAAGGGGGAAACGGATCGGTGTGCTTCTAATGTCGGAAGTGTTTCGTAAAGTGGCCCTCTTAATTCATCATCGCCAGGAATAAACGCCATGATGGACAACCCAGCTTCTTTTAACAACTTATTTTGATTGATAAAATCTCCCCATCCTAAACCAGTTTCTGGACGTGGGTAATAATTATGCCACGCTTCAACCGAAGAAATGTCCAATCCTTTTAATATTAAATTATCTAAAAAAGCAGGAGTTAGTGTACTAGCATTTAATGCAATTTTCATTTGTTTCGATAAACGTACAATGATATCTTCATCAATACCGTAGTCTACACGTAAGCCCGTTAACCCCCAATTTAATAACTCGGAAGCTGTTTCCCAATCAAATCCCAAAGCAGATAGAGAAGTTGGAGAGATATCGGCCACAAGCTCCATGTTCAATTCTCTTGCCAGCTTCGCTAATGCTTGCAGTTGATTTTTATATTTAGTCGGATCATCTTCGGGGATATGTAGGGATGTAAAAATAGAATGAAAACCGTTTGCTTTCATTTTCTTTAAATAAGCTACTTGTTCTTCTAAATTTTGCATTCCAATGTATACGGAGATACCTAGCATGAATACCACCCTTTTTCGTTTTGCTGCTCACCAAGGGAAATTGGTAGCACCATTTCCCTTGGTAAAAGACCTGTAGACTATTTATATATCTTTAGCCATACTTTCATTAAAACCAAACAGATACGTCAAGATAAATCCACCAGCATAAGATATAACCAAACCTAAAAAGTACATTATATATTTTCCATCATCAATAAGTGGAATTAGTGATAAACCGGAGACACCGATACCTTTAGCCGCTGTTTGCATTATTGCTTGAAAACCACCTCCCATTGCTGCCCCTAGACAGGCTGTAATAAATGGTCGTCCTAAAGGTAAAGTCACTCCATAAAGCAGCGGTTCGCCAATGCCTAAAAACCCTACTGGTAAACCACCTTTAATAATATTTTGTAAGCGTTTATTTTTTGTTTTTACATAAATGGCAATTGCAGCTCCAACTTGCCCAGCTCCAGCCATAGCTAGTATGGTAAGTAGAGCTGTATTGTCAAAAGTATTTATGAGTTCTAAATGAATAGGAGTTAATCCATGGTGCAATCCAACCATAACTAATGGAAGGAAGAAGCCAGCTAAAACTGCCCCAGCAATAAATCCACCCATGTCAATTAGTGTGGTTAACCCTTCTGTTATACCATCAGATATGACACCAGCTACTGGCATGATTGCATATAAAGAAGCGAAACCTAAAATTAAAACGGTAATCAATGGAGTAAAAATGATATCCACTGCTGCTGGGATTATTTTTCGAACTCGTTTTTCTAAAAAGCTCATTAACCAGGCTGCAAAAATTACTCCAAATAACCCTCCACGACCTGAAACTAACGCCTCACCATAAATCGTAATATTCTCAAGCAACGGATTAAACAAAAACATTCCGGCGATCGCACCTAATACAGGTGTGCCACCAAATTCCTTTGCCGTATTCCAACCAACAAGCACTGCTAAATAGGTAAAGATAGCGCCTCCGAAGAGAAGTAAAATTTGCATTAAGGTTGTTTCAGGATCAGCACCTGCGTTTTTGGCGAAGTTGGCTCCTCCATTGATAATCCCTGAGGCAACCAAGCCAGGGATTAATGGTATAAAGATGTTTCCTAAGCGACGTAGAAAATTTTTGAACGGCGTTTTATTTTTTTGCTTTATTTGTTGTTTTTCAAGCGCTGCTCTTTCTTCAAACGTTAAATGATCTTTATCCGGTCCCTGTTCTTCTCCGATTCCTAATCCTGTTATTTGACTTAATTGCTCAGCAACACGATTAACTGTTCCCGGTCCAATCACAACTTGTAGAGTTTCATCAACGACGACCCCCATGACACCGCTTACATTTTTTAGAGCATCCAAATCTGCTTTACTATCGTCTTTGAGCTTAAGTCTCAATCGAGTCATACAGTGACTTATTTGTTGAATATTCTCTGCTCCGCCTATGAAGCTAAAAATATCCTGCGCCATTTTCGCTTCCTTTTTCATTCCGCATCCTCCTCTTTATTTAGCGCTTTTCTAACAAAACCATCCGCCTGGAGAATCCTTTTATGTGCTTCGTCATAGGAGCATTGTAATAAAATCATTACAATTGCAATTTTTACATTATTATTTGAGCGCTGTAAATAATCTTCTGCTATATCTGTACTAACCCCTGTCGCATCCATAATAATGCGATTTGATCTGTCTACCAATTTTTTATTCGTTGCTTTTAAATCGACCATTAGGTTTTGGTAGACTTTCCCGATTCCAATCATTGCAGCTGTAGAAATCATATTTAATACCATCTTTTGTGCAGATCCAGCTTTTAACCTTGTGGAACCGGTAAGCACCTCTGGACCTGTTTCCAATTCAATTGCAACATTTGCATATTTGTTCATGATCGCCCCCTTGTTACAAGCAATACTAACCGTATGTGCTTTTATTTTATTTGCATATTTTAAAGCCCCTATAACATAAGGCGTTCTCCCACTAGCCGCAATTCCAATCACCGTATCCGCTTCTGTGATGTCCATCTTCTGTAAATCTTTTTCACCTTGCAGAGCATCATCTTCTACTCCTTCAACTGCTTGTAAAAAGGCTTTATCACCACCCGCAATAATTCCTTGAACCATTTCTGGTGACACACCAAAAGTGGGCACACACTCTACAGCATCTAGGACACCTAGTCTCCCGCTAGTACCAGCACCAATATATACTAATCTTCCACCTTTTTGAAAAGAATCAATAACGAGATAAATCGTTTTTTCTATTACTGAAAGTTGCGTTTCTATGACGTTAGCAATTTTCTTATCTTCTTGATTCATGATTGTTACAACATCCTTAATGGACATTGCATCGATATTGTAAGTGTTTTCATTTCTGGATTCAGTAGTTAGTTTTTCCAACATATATTTGTCCCTTCCTTCTGTTCTTATTGTATCACTTAATGAAATATAATGACAATAAAAAACATAATAATATGAAATCAAATTTCGAATTCTGGAATTATTTCATAATTTTATTACTAATTGCTTGCTTATTAACTACGGTATAAACTCTACAGGCTGTCTACAATAATTAACTAAACTATCCGAGATGTTGTAATACTACTAACATGCATCCCTTTTCCCAAATCGATATTACAAGACGATGTCGAGAGTTTGTCTATTGCCTCAACCTCTTCTGCGTTTTACTAACTCTTTGGTGGTTATATTAGAATAATTTCAAGGTAGCTCCATATATGGAGTAACTTTTCTCTATTAATGGAAATGAACATTTCCTTGTTGTATCCTTCTAAGCAGCTCTTCTGCCATAGCAACACTCTTCTTATTTTATGCAATATACTCCTGTTTTATCATCATCTTACTAAGGAAATGAATTGGTTTTTCAAACTCATAAGATGATAAATATATAGGATTAGATTTTTGAAATAGTTCTTGCATTATTTAACTGTCATTAGCAATAACAATGTTAATTAAGGCGAGTTTATCTAAAAGCAATCATATGAATTTAACAGAATTAACGTCGGACAGACACTTTATTCCTTTGATACACATAGAATTAACGTATGGGCTATTAACCATTGTGTACATCAAGGAGGAGATAAATTTGTCCGGCATTTTAAGTGCACTCGCTTTACTTATTAAAGAAGCGATGTTCTTTGTATCTTATGTAAAAAATCACGCTTTTCCCCAGCCTTTACCACCCGATGAAGAAAAAAAATATATCCAACAAATGCAGGACGGAAGCGAGACAGCACGCAATAAATTAATTGAACATAATCTCCGGCTCGTGGCACATATTGTTAAGAAATTTGAAAATACTGGTGAAGATGCCGAAGACCTTATTTCCATTGGAACCATCGGCTTAATTAAAGGCGTTGAAAGCTATTCCTCTGGAAAAGGAACAAAACTTGCTACTTATGCAGCTCGATGTATAGAGAATGAAATATTAATGCATTTACGTGCATTAAAGAAAGTTAAAAAGGATGTTTCGCTTCACGATCCAATTGGTCAAGATAAAGAAGGAAATGAGATTAGCCTGATTGATATTTTAGAAGCAGAAAACCAAAATATAATTGAATTTATTCAGTTAAATATGGAGATCGAAAAGATGGAAGATTACTTTGCGATTTTAGATAAGCGCGAGCGTGAAGTAATTGTTTATCGGTATGGCTTAAACGATGAAAAAGAATTAACACAACGAGAAATTGCCAAAAAATTAAACATATCAAGAAGTTACGTTTCCCGAATTGAAAAACGAGCTTTAATGAAAGTATTTCATGAATATTACAGAAAAGAACATAGAAAGTAAAAAGAAAAAGGAGCTTAGGTTGCTGTTTAGCTCCTTTTTCATTTGGAATAAAAATAATGGCTCTATCCTAAATGTTGGGGTTCCACACAATTTGACATAGATCCAAAATAATAAATACTAATAAATTAAGTTACCACACGGGTCAGATTTTCCAGATGGTTGATTATCACCACCAATTACTTTTTCGTAATGCTGTCATTTCTCGTGATTGTTTTGGCGTGTAACTCCAGACGTAGGTTTATTTTTATGCTACAACTCTATTCCATTTTGCCGATCCGTTTAATATCCAAATTTATATTATAGCTTATTTCGTTTTTTTACGATGTAAACGAATTAAGGGGATTTTTGGTATATTATTACTATGTTACTAAAGCTAAAATCACAGCTCTGTCAAAAACTTAAACTTATCCACTACCTACTTCAAACAATGGTTCCATAGTTCCTAAGCATATAGCATTGCCTGCTGGGTCCTCCAATTGGAATAAAACCTACCGGTAACCTTCTCTCCATTGTATCTATAAAAACCAGCCAGATTATCATACATATCACTGATTCAAAATACATTCAATCTGTTCTGTTGATAATCTTTAAGTGCACTTTCACTATCATTTTGCTTAACCTTATAAATATCTTTTTTTTGTTTTTCTTTTTTAAATCACTACTTCCTCTAATCACTGATCGTGATAACCTACGATTACAACAAGGTACTCCATTATGGCACAGCCATCATGAGTTATCTTTTTCGTCAAACAAATCATATTACATGCAACAAAGCACTTGTCGCCTAATATGCAATCAAGTGCTTAGGTTACTAAATCTTATAATATTATCAATCTTCGAGTATCTCTGCTATTCTCTCTTTCCATATTAACATCAAATCTAAAAATTCCTCAGTTTCTATTGTACTCTCAAAGGGTTCATCAATCCGATAATGGTGCTCAGCTATTGTTACATTTTTCTTTATATTTACACTTGTAGCGTTCAACATGATTTCAAAGTCTTCATATTCTCCTTCTAAAACCTTCTTAACGTATCCAATATACTCATCCACTTCTTCTTTTGTTGAAATATCCTCCAAAACATCCGAGAAAACACTTATTTTTTCCGGTAGTATTATTCTTGTGATACCAAATGGATCTTTTTTAAATTCATATGAATATCTCATATTATTTATCACCTTCTATGCTATTTACGATATAAAGGATAGGCTGTAGCTATTGAACCGTCCTTATTCAAGAACATTTCTATTTTAATTCCTGATGAAGTGTCACCTATATACTTATTAGAACCTATCTGTTTTTTATTTTGATAGGCTTCATCAATAGCTTTTAACACATCTACACGATTCCATTCCCTCGGAAAGAAACTAGATTTGGCTACTTTTCTCTTTCCATCAATTTCAACTTTGGCTTCATAAACCCCATTTTTATCAGGTGCTTTCTCGGTTCCAGGAATAATCTTTCCACCCATCATACTTTCATGATGATATCCAACCGCTTTCCCGCGTCTATTAATTTCACCATGATAAATGTGTTTTATCGTTCCCGTATTATATTTACCCGTACCCTTAACCCTCTCAACTGTATGCTGTTGGTACCCATTATCATTAGGGTTAGCCTTATAGATGCCTTTTTCGATTTTAAGATTGTTGTTATTCTTTTTTAAATCACTACTTCCCTTACTCACTGTATAGTGATAGCTGCCTGTCGTATCACTAACTACATTGACTTTAGGTATTTTAGTTCTCATCCATTCCTTTATATTCAACATCGTAGGAATTTTTAGAGAGGACCTTGTATACGTATTATTTTTAGAAATTACTTCTCCAACGTCGTTTTGGTCCGCAAACTTACTACCAGATTTTGGCTTAGAAAGGAACGACTTTGTACCAACAACCGTTGAAAACAAACCAAAACTAGATAACCAATGTTCTTTGGAATACGTTTCTTCAGGACTTATTGTCCCATGCATCATGTCTACTCCACCAACAGTAAGCCAGTTAACAAAGTCTTTTGGTGTATTCAACATATTTTCTGCCCGGACCTGAAGACCTTTTGAAAAGTCCTGTCCCGTATTCAATGCACCAAAAGTAATATAATTTCCGAAATCATAAAAAGAGTCGAATTTAGCTTCATTTCTATCCTCTGCTGCTTTTAATACATCCGAACCTATCTCTTGAAACGCTTGAGCAGACTTTTGAAATGCATTTTGCCTCCGATCATCTGGAATTGATGATACCAATTCGTACGTCACGGAACCATCAGATTCTTTAAACTCACGGACTTTTCTGCCGTCAATTAGCGTATAGTATACACCATGCCATTCTTTCTTATAATCCGAGATCTTTACTTTAGAAACCACTTGGTGCTCAATGGTAGAAAATTCTCCTGTAGTTAAACGGTCACCTGATGCTGCCGTAGCTGCATGTATAGCTCGGTAGCTATAATCCATCGTTTTCGAGTCAAAGCGTTTCTGTAAATAGCTGATTAACATTTTTGCTGCTGGTAAGTGCTGGGATAATAGAAACTTGCCAGCCTCACCAAGTATAACCTCTAATTCAAGAGCGTTTCTCGCAGCTTTTGTCTTAATACCGCGTATAAGTGCTTTATGGAACTTTTGATCGTCTAGCTGTCTGGCTTGGTAACTACCAATACGTATCTTCCCATTGTTTCCTAACTCACGGATTTGACTAATATAATTCTTCATCATGCGAATATCTTGGTGAATGGGTTCTAGCTTAGCTGTATTGTGGAGGTCAAAAGCGTGGAGCTTCTCTATCGTCTGACGGTTCATCTTTTTCGCATGCTGTACTTTATCTAGGAATTCCCCATCGTCTATATCGCAAATGTTAACAATATCTTTAACCGAGTGAAGAACGGCATTTGCCTCATCCGTTAACGCCATGGTAATCTGTTCCATTCGCTCAAAACTTCGTTGCACATCTTGAGAAAGAAAATCCTCACGAATAACCCCATCTTTGTTTGGTTCCATGTCTTGAACCGACTTTTTCATTTCCTGTAAAGTATTGGAGTAATTCGTAATAAAACCTTCTAGGAACAACAGAAACGGCATGTGCACCTCTTGATAGAAGGTTCGAATAGAATGAGCCGTTTTCCCTTTAAACGCATCCTCCAAAGCTATAATGCCCTCTATGCTTTTCTGGATGTTATTTACTTGTGTATGTACTTGTTCCAGCTGCGATATGGTTTTGTCAATATAGCTATGAAGGTCGCTTACATAAAGCGCCTTAATGAACATCTCCTCCCATCCCCATTGGTAATCATTTCAATGTAACCCCTTTAGTGCATTATACTAAAATTACGGAATATATGGAATTGCTTGTGGAAAAATATTGAAATACCGACTTTCCAAAACTCATTTCGATTATTGGGTAAGGGTTTTGCATTATATGACGAATGAATATTAAAGAGTGTGATTTTATATGCAATGCGGAATTTGCGGATTAAAGTTTAAACCAATTGATCACGTCTACGTTTGAAGTAGACAGTGGATAAGTTTAATTTTTTGACAAAGCTGTGATTTTAGCTTTAGTAACATAGTAATAATATACCAAAAATCCCTTAATTCGTTTACATCGTAAAAAAACGAAATAAGCTATAATGTAAATTTGGATATTAAACGGATCGGCAAAATGGAATAGAGTTGCAGCATAAAAATAAACCTACGTATGGAGTTACACGCCAAAACAATCACGAGAAATGACAGCCATACGAAAAAGTAATTGGTGGTGATAATCAACCATATGGAAAACCTGACCCGTGTGGTAACTTAATTTATTAGTATTTATTATTTTGGATCTATGTCAAATTGTGTGGAACCCCAACATTTAGGATAGAGCCATTATTTTTATTCCAAATGAAAAAAGGAGCTAAACAGCAACCTAAGCTCCTTTTTCTTTTTACCTTCTATGTTCTTTTCTGTAATATTCATGAAATACTTTCATTAAAGCTCGTTTTTCAATTCGGGAAACGTAACTTCTTGATATGTTTAATTTTTTGGCAATTTCTCGTTGCGTTAATTCTTTTTCATCGTTTAAACCATACCGATAAACAATTACTTCACGCTCACTCTTATCTAAAATTGCAAAGTAATCTTCCATCTTTTCGATCTCCATATTTAACTGAATAAATTCAATTATATTCTGGTTTTCTGCTTCTAAAATATCAATCAGTCTAATCTCATTTCCTTCTTTATCTTGACCAATTGGATCGTGAAGCGAAACATCCTTTTTAACTTTCTTTCATGCACGTAAATGCATTAATATCATTCTCTATAACAAGAAGACAGAGCGAAAGTGGATTTGTTGTAGGGACATGATTTATTGTTTGGAAGACTTAAGCGCGCTCAATTTATAAATTAGATTTTATTATTAAACACTCTGCTTTAAAACAACACCCTTCTGTTTTGTTCATTCGTCCCTTTGCGCTTCAACCACTTATAATAACCAGCACAGGAAACCTCTGTTAATTCCACAACCTACTTAGACAATTCATTAGTCTAATTACTAACAGTAACATGAAAGACTGTGCGTCCTCTAAAAATTGACTACTATATAGGTACACTACCGTTCACTTGTGCTCTATTGATTATCTTCATTATTGTTCTCTTGTTGTTGTTCTGATGGTTCTTCTGTTGGGTCTGGTTCATCTCCATCAACACCATTACATCCAAATAAGAATCCAAAAGATAAAACAGCAGCCAGAAGCCCTAAATGATATCTTTTTGATTTCATCTTCATTCTCCTTTCTATATTTTACAATTAGCATTACCAATTTTTTAATTTATACTAATACAAAGTAGCAAAATGGAAAATTGTTTCAGCATAAAATTATCGAAATAAACAATCCTAATACTGTTTAACTTACTAAAAAAATAATGCAAAATAAAAAGGATGGTGATTCTAATGAACAACAATAGAAATATGATGACTTCATTATTGACAATAGGCGCAGCTGGAGCGGTTATTTATGGCGTTACAAGAGGAATACGAAATGGAACATTTCAACAGTGGCAACAAAATATTTCTAATGCAATGAATAATTCACAGGTCCAACAATTAATGCAGCCTTTAAATAACCTCACAAATAACCAGGGTACGCAACCATTAACGTCTAACTCACAAAGCCAAACAAACAGCGGACAGCAATCAAATAATTACGCACTTTAGTTAGAGTAAAGGATGGATAATATTTTTTAACCATCCTTTGTCTCAGATTAACCTCGAAAAAGAAAAACACTTTTCTGGGTACGTGATTTGTCGATTGTAGTTATTCTTGTCCTGGTCAAGCTGCAAAGCCTACTGTGTTCACATTAACATCCTGCAGAAACAAACGATATGGTTATCTCCTATTAGGCTTTTTTGTACTACATTAAACATTTAAAACAGGAGTGTTCCGACATCTTACAATTTACAGATTACTTCTTTTTGGTTTGAGTTGTTTGTTCAATACTTTTTATTTATTTTACATCATCCTTATACACCCATGAATAAAGTTGTTTAAGCAACACACGATCGTCATCTACCTGTTGAATAGTGTATGGCTTATTTTTATATCTCGACGGTATGCGCTCACCAGTTACGTAATTAGTTGCGGATGATTTTAGTTTGACACGCTGTCCGATATTAAATAATTTTGTCATACTGGAACTACTGGACTTAACAGCTACATCCGATTTGTGTACCCATGAGTATATCTCTTTAAGCAGTACTTTACTAGACTCTACCTGTTGCACAGTGTAAGTTTTCCCTTTTTTTCTTTGAGGTATTTTTTCTCCAGTCACATAACGGTCAGCCGACTTACTCAAATACACTTTCTCGCCAACACTAAAAGATCTATTGTCGGATGGTTTAGCAGCTGTGCTATCATTTTCAACGCTAACAAACCTAGGATGGGCAGTAATATAATATATATCACCTTTGCTGTTTTTCACTCGGTACATTGGCGACCCGTTTACCAAAAGCTTATTATCTATAGCCCAACCATGGCCAGGTTTAAAAGTACCACTTGGATTGTCCCACCTTGGGCTATCATAATAGTTTACATCAGTATGATAAGTGTTTTCCACACGCTTTCCTTTTAGATCAGTGCCTACAACTCTTACGCCTTGTGGTTTAGAAGGCTTAGAGGGTCTAGGTGCTTGTCCGCTGTCAGCGCTCCATTTCAGGTAGTATTCATAAACGTCTGCAATAAATTCAGCCCATGAAACGCCGTTAGGCTCTAACCAACTTTGTGGATCAGTTCTACGACTAGGATCTAACGTTTTATGGGCCACAATATCTTTTTTAGGATTCAGTCCAAACTTTTTACATAAATAAGCATGGTACCAAACATAACGATCATAAGCTTTGTTAAAATCTCCAGTACGACAAAGCTCTATCCCAATTGCAATATCATTTGCGTCGTCACCATACAACTGATTATCTTTTGGCGTTCTATATTGAACGTGCCATGCCTTTTCATGGAGTGGAATGATTTCTAAAATCTTTGTATCATCAATAAACGTATGAGCAGATGCTTCAGATGTTACGCTTTGAAAATAATTATAGTGCGCATCAGCATTTGCATTATTGTTAGCTGTTTCGTGTGCAACTAGAAACTGCACACCTAGATTTTTCAGTCTAGGTCTTGCATTTTTATTAGTAATATACCGGCGTTCAATTGAATATTGAGCTTTTATTTTAAACATATTATTTCATTCCTTTATCTTTCAAAAATTGTTCATTTTGCTGGGCTTTTTTAGTAACAGGATTGTCTTTCCACCAAGCCCATACAGCTATAACTACAGTTACTATCGCCGACACACCTTGATAAATTTCTTCTTCCGAAAACGGTATTGGGTTCCACCCCATTGTTATCAATGCTTGGTTTACAAGTAATATTGCCAATACTACTAACCTTACAATAGCTTGCTTCATATAATCCCTCCTTAATAAAAGATATTAAAAAAACGACTTGCCCGTTTGGACTAGTCGTTTAACTAAGTTTTACTAGAAAGAACTGCTTCATGAAAAACATCTAAAAAAAGAGAATATAGGAAGACTCAACGCTTTATAACAACACACTTGTAAACAACAATTAACATCAAATAACCTAGTATGATTACTAGTTGCTGGTATAACTAAATAAGGTATAAAATAAACATGCGTATAGTGGTTTTTGTTTTATATCAACTTTTTCGTTTATTTGGTAGAATACAGGTATAGCTTTCAATGCACGGCATTATATGGTTATAAGAAAAAGCAATAGGAGATTTTGTAGTTCGATATTACCACACTTCGTCCTTGTGAATTGCAATGAAAAGGGTAGCCGATATACTATCTTTTCCATTTATTTTATTTCCTCATTTAAATTAGCTTTCGTTATAAACACTGAATATAGGTGACTTTTTATGAATGACCTAATTAAAAAGAAGATAATTGCCATTAATTTAATAAGCTTTTTCTTTATATGGCTATTAATTTTTCTTGCAGGTGCTGATAAACCGCCACCAATTGGGTTTTTGTGGTTGGTTGGTCTGCTTATTGCTTTAGACATCGTACTATTCTTTTATTTAAAATCCTTTCTGCCTCGATTAAAGTTGCGAAAAAAAGGGATATTTTTCATTCATATGGTTTACTTTTTTGTCGGTGGTATTGTGCTAAGTCTGGTTACAATTCTATTGAAACCAAGTTATTTGGATGTGGGACTTTTAAATATTTCATTTTGGACGATAAGTATAATTTGCGTATCAATGATTAACGGAATATGCTGTTATCTATTTAATCTGATTCTATTGCGTCTATTTGAACAGCAATAGCATTAATAAAAAATATTTATAGCGGTTAAGGTACAAATTGCAACTTTTTTCACAGGTGTAGTTAAGCCGTTTCTCCATTTTTAAGAGAAACGGCTTTTTTCATTCATAAAACAAGTGAACTTTTAATCAATAGGTTTTTTCTACCATCTCCCACCTAAAAGGATAAAACATCCAATTCCATTGAAAACGAAAAAAATTTCCTATGTGTACGGTTACTGTTTCGACATGTTGTGCAACCCAACGAATAGGCAATTACGTGCCGTTTTCCCCCACTTATCAGTTTGTATTAACTCAGGCTTTTGCGGGAGCGTCTTACACCACTTTGCATATCAAATACCATTTCCTTATTTCTATGAAAACAATTAAAAACGCTAAGCGAATCTGCATTAGCGTTTATCTAAAAGTTTTTTTATCCTACGTTGTTGATAATGAAGCCAAAAACCAACGCTTAAAGCAACGAGTGTTAAACCGATTAGAGCCACTCCATCTTCTGATGGACGTAAGTACGTATTAATGATGGCACCCAGAAATAAATACATGGACAAAATAAGCAGTACACCGATAAAACGCTGGTAATCTGTATATTTATATTGTAATTCTTTTTGTTTATCATCCATGATTCGTATTACCTCCTATTTTCCTATCCCTATCCTAACATAAATTACTAGGTTCATAAGTAGGTAATTCATGGATATATAAATACATAATATGTGCTAACTATAGCTAACGTAATAGAAAATCTTCTATTACATTAGACCTTTTAATTTACTTGGATAAACTTCATAATCATAGTTGCAGCGTTCGTTGCAGCGGTTTTTAAAAATGAGTCGAATGAAACGGAAGCCTCTTTCCCCGCAATATCCGATAGCGCTCGGATGATAACAAAAGGGGTACCATATTGATAACATACTTGCGCAATCGCTGCTGCTTCCATTTCTGCAGCAATCATCGTTGGAAATTTGTTACGAACAAATTGCACACGTTCAGGGTCAGCCATAAATGAATCGCCTGTCGCAATAATCCCCTTTTTATATTGTATACCAAGTTCGTTCATAACACTTGCTACTTTTGCAACCAAATTCACATCAGCATCATACATCGCAGGCATTTGAGGTACTTGGCCATAAGCATAGTCAAACGCAGTTGCATCTACATCATGATGAACAACTTGCGTAGAAATAACAACATCACCCACTTCTAAATCCTTGGCAAATCCTCCAGCAGAGCCAGTATTAATAATGTATTCCGGAGCAAAACGTTCATGTAGAATGGTAGTTGCCATGGCAGCATTCACTTTCCCAATGCCTGATTTCAGTAAGACAACTTCCTTATCACCCAGCACTCCTTGTACAAATAAACAATTGGCTACTTCTAGCTCTTTTTTTTCATGCATTGAATCCTTTAATAGAGCAACTTCTTCATCCATTGCTCCAATTATTCCTATTGTCATACAGATGCCTCCTGCCTCCATATTTATCCAGTTAGTTAATAATTACTTGCTTTAGTTGCTCTACTTTTGTTGGCTTCCATCCTTGCTCATCTACCCACGTTAAATAAACACGATAAATTTGTGAATTATCTTTATTAGAAATAGTCGCTTCTACTCTTTGCTGGTCTCCGCCGTTTCCTACCCAATGTGTAACCATGCTGCTCTCATCCAAACCGGTAACCTCCGCAGCCGCTGTTGCTATTTCTTTTCTATCTTGTGAACCTTCATCATAATTTGTGGTATGCGGACCTTCTTGTTCTGTTCCAATTGGCTTCCAATCGGCCGTATAAGCTTTTAAGACATTATCATTCGAAGGCTCTACTTGTTCAGTTTCAACCGCAGCATTTCCTTCAGAGCCTGATTGCTCTTTATCTGAAGAGTGTTTTTCATCTGTTTCTAATTCTTTTTCCGATGATTTGTCTTTGTCATCATTTTCTTCGATTCTGGTAAACTGATCCTCATTTTCTCCATCTTCAGCATCTGATACTTTTTCATCTGCTTCCGTTTGTGCATTAGGTTCCTGGCTGTCATCTTTTGCTGCATCCTCATCGTCCCCAAACAACCAAAACCCTAGCAGGATAATAAGTAAAACTGCACCTACAACAAGTAAAATTGATATAGATTTTGTATTTTTTCTTCGTTTTTCAAATTTATCTACTCGGGAAACTCTATCAAAATCACTCATTACTTCTGCCCTCCTATAATTACCCTACTATCATATCATATTTACTATAAAAATTTATATGCTAAGTGTATAACAATTATTTTGCAAAATACAACTATCCATGTAATGAAAGTATCTTGTTGTTTAGAAAAACCTCTCTGTAAAAATGAAAACCCGATCCATATAGCTTTTCCACGTAATTGCCCTCATTTAACCTCCTTAGACCTATCAAAGCAAAAATTTTGGTAAGTAGTTTTCCTTGGTCCCCATTAAAAGACTTCATTCTGTAACTTAAAGAACGATCCTGACCACATAGATATTATCTTAGGTTATATCAATACCTCTTGTAAAATCTTCTTCAGCTGCACGGAGTATTTTTACATGCTTTTAACCATTACTGGTACAACAAGGCTTTTCATTCGCAAAAAAAGATAGTGAACATGAGCTCACTATCTTTTTAACCATCTTATTTCACGTCGATTATTTTAACATAAATTTCGCCACCAGGTGTCGTTACAGACACTTCTGAGCCGACTTCTTGACCGATTAAGCTTTGTGCCATTGGTGAATCATTAGATATTTTACCTTCAAATGGATCTGCTTCTGCACTTCCAACAATTGTGTATGTTTCTTTATCCCCATCAGGAAGCTCCTGAAAAGTTACAGATTTACCCAAAGAAACCATATTTGGGTTTTGGTCATCATTTTCTATAATTACTGCATTACGAATCATTTTTTCCACTTGCGCAATGCGAGACTCAACAAAAGCCTGCTCGTCTTTGGCAGCATCATACTCAGAGTTTTCGGAAAGATCCCCGAAGTCTCGAGCTACTTTTATTCGTTCAACAACTTCTTGACGTCGTTCTGTTTTTAAATAATGCAATTCTTGTTCTAATTTTTCTTTCCCCTCTTGTGTCATATAATAACTTTTTTCTACAGCCATTTTAAACACTCCTTCTTCTTACTTCAATATATCACTGCCATACCAATTTTACTTGGCATGTATCATCTTTAGAATATGTTCAAATTCATGGTTCTGCTTTTGTACCTCACTGCGAAACATTCGCTACATGATAGATTATTATTTATTTTCATTAACCTTTTATTTTTGAACACATACTAACAGGGGCTCGAATGTAAGCGCTCCATTTTCTTAAAATATACTAAACATTACTATGGCAGAATTCAAATGATTTTTCAATACTTTTATTGAAATTTATTATTTATGTTTAAGAAGTATATTTTCGATTTTTGTTGCCATGATGTCAATAGCAACATGGTTTTGACCACCTTCAGGGATAATAATATCAGCATACCGCTTACTCGGCTCGATAAATTGCAAATGGGATGGTCTTACTTTATGAACATATTGTTCAATAACAGAATCCAGTGTTCTTCCGCGTTCTTTAATATCTCTCATCAGTCTACGGATAATCCGTAAATCAGCATCTGTATCCACAAAAACTTTAATATCCATTAAATTACGCAGCCGCGGATCTTCAAGAATTAATATCCCTTCAAGAATGATCACATCTTTAGGCTCTACATGGATCACCTCTTGTGAGCGTGTGTGAAGCTTATAATCATAAACAGGTTTGTTTATTTGCTGACCTTCTAATAAATCATTTAAATGCTTAACAAGCAATTCATTGTCAAAAGCTAAGGGATGATCATAATTCGTATTTAGACGTTCTTCAAAAGGGAGATGACTTTGATCTTTATAATAATAATCTTGTTCAATAACTAAAATGGTTTGGTCTGAAAAGCGCTGGCAAATAGATCGTGTCACAGAGGTTTTTCCACTTCCACTTCCTCCTGCTACGCCAATCACTACTGGTTGGTTATGCATCGATTGGTTACTCCCTTCTAACTATGTTTCATGCTAATCGCTATTCCGTCCCCTATAGGCACTATAGACGTTGTAAATAATGGATGTTGCATGAGCCAATGATTATAATCATTTATCTTTTCCACCATTTTCTTATATCTGGATGGAGCTATATGTGGCTTTTCGACATATCCACGAAATAAAACATTATCTGTAATGATGATGCCTTCATTTGCTAATAAAGGGGTAACAAGTTCGAAAAAACGACGATACTGGCTTTTGGCAGCGTCGATGAATATTACATCAAATAATGCTTCGTTTTGCAAGTTTTTTAGCATTTCCAAAGCATCTCCCAATAGGATTTTTATCTGTTTTTCAGCACCATGAGTACGTATATTCTGAATTGCTTCTTGATATCTTTGCACGTCTCTTTCCATGGTAACAATCTCTGCATCAGGTGCAGCTTCAAGCATTCTTAGAGCGGAGTATCCGATAGCTGTACCAATCTCTAATATCCGTTTAGGTTGTTTTAATCGAATTATCTGTTGGACAAAGTGCATGCTCACTGGCTCCATAATGGGCACGCGGTCTTTTTTCGCCCCCTGCTCAATTAGGTCTATAGAAGAAGTTCGTTTTGGTATCATATTTACTAAGTAATCCATACTATTGTCTTTCATCATGATCCCCTTCATATTCTGTAAACTGGAGTAATCCCCCTCTCAAATAGATCGGGGGATAAAAAAGGTTGGATTTAATTGATATGTTTTTGCTTATTCTTATTATGCTGTTCCAATGTTTCTGCATAATATATGTTCCCATTTTTATCGTGCAAGAAATATAGATAGTCTGACTCTTCAGGTTCAAGCGCAGCTACTAGGGAGTTCTCTGAGAAATTCCCAATTGGACCGACAGGGAGCCCTTCTACATAATACGTATTGTAAGGAGATTCAATTTCTAAATCTTCATAAATGACACGTTTTTTATGCTTTCCTTGTGCATATAATACAGTAGGATCAGTTTGGAGCTTCATCCCCTCTTCAAGACGATTGGCAAATACCCCGGCAATTTTCTTGCGTTGATCTTTTGCACCAGATTCTTTTTCAATAACAGAAGCAAATGTTACAGCTTCATGGACAGTATAATCTTTTTGTTTGATTTCATCCAAATATTTGGATAGTACGCTTTCGGTCTTTTTCATCATTTCATCGACAACTGTCTCAACACTCGGTTTTTCTTCAAAAAATTCATACGTAGCAGCAAACAGATAACCTTCTAGTGGTGTGCGTATCTCTGGATTTAATATATCCTCTGACAATATGGAAGGATAACGCTCCATCAATGTATGAATATAGTCCGGATCGTTTACTTTTTTAAGAAACTCTTCTTTTGTAAAAGGCAATTGCTTTGCATATATTTCTGCTAATTCATCGATTGTTTTTCCTTCAGGTATGGTAACGGTATGTACAGGCTCTGCCATTAACTTACCACTTTTTAATGAATCGACAACCTCACTTAATTCCATCGAAGGGCTAAATGTATAGTCTCCGGCCTGGAAATTCGAATCATTGTTAAATTTAATGTAAAAGCGAAATACAAGAGCATTCTTAATCACACCATTCTCTTCCAATATATTTGCAATATTAGAAGATGAGGAACCGATTGGTATCGTTACTTTAATTTCTTCATTACTATCGGGATTAACTGGCTCTAAAGCAGATTTAACATATAAGTAACCTGAAATAACTCCAATTACTAATATAATCAGTAGCGTAATAACAATGATCGCTACAATTTTGCGAACAGTTTTGGCTTCTTCACTGCGGGCCATGAGGTTGTCCCTAAATTTGCTACTATTTTTCTGCTTGGACATCTATCTTCCCTCCTCATCCGCTATATTATACTAAAACTTGCTAATGGATGCCATTATTTTTATAAAAAAAGAAAAAAGCTAACGTCTAAATATGACATTAGCTTGTAAATTTTTACTTTCTTATTACGCTTCATTTTCCTGTTCTGCTAAGGTGTTTAACATTTCTTCAACGATTTCCCATTCTTCATCTGATTCAATTGGGAACAGAGATAAATCGTCCTCATCCTTTTCCTCATATCGAAATGCGTATACTTCCACTTCTTCTTCCTCAGACTGTTCAACAGGGGTTACAGCAATATACGATTGGTTCATTTCATCCACATCAAATGTAAACAAAACCTCAAAAAGATGCTCTTCCCCGTTCTCATCAGGAATAATAATCCGTTCTTTTTCTTCTAGTGCCATTGTTCCACTCCTTTATTTTTGGTCAAGATAACCTTGTAAAATCATGACAGCAGCCATTTTATCAACGACTTGCTTGCGCTTTTTTCTGCTGACATCTGCTTCTAACAATACCCTTTCAGCAGCCATCGTTGTTAAACGCTCATCCCAAAGCTCTGTGGGGATGTTAAACTTTCTTTCAATATGTTTTGCAAAAGTGATCGACGCTTCACCACGCTCACCAATCGTTCCATTCATATTTTTCGGTAACCCGACAATAGCTTTCCCCACTTCATGCTCGGTTATGATTTTTATTAAAGCTTTATCAGCAGAAGTTAAATCATTTTCATTCCACTTAATAGTAGTAATACCCTGCGCGGTCCAACCTAAAGCATCACTAACAGCAACACCAATTGTTTTGGACCCTACATCCAATCCCATTATTTTCATTTGTCCGCCTGCTGCTGCTCTAAATAAAATTTAACCAGCTCTTCAATAACCTCATCACGCTCAATTTTTCGAATTAAATTGCGCGCATCGTTATATCTTGGGATATAGGCAGGGTCTCCGGATAGCAAATAACCAACAATTTGGTTTATTGGATTATATCCCTTTTCTTGTAGAGCTCCATGCACTTTAAAAAGTATTTCTTTAATATCCTCATCAAAAGGTTCTTCCGAAAAATTAAATTTCATAGTTTTGTCAATTGAACTCATTATGACACCTCGATTTTGGAATCATTATCTAGGAATACGAAATTATCCGATATGCTTCTTGTATTATAGTAACATGTTTAAACGATGAATTATATCTTTTTTATATCTGTAACCACAATTTAATGGTTTCGTTTCTCTTCGATGTAAAGCTTTGCTACATGTAATGCTTCCGCTATTTTAGATGGGTCTTTTCCGCCAGCTTGTGCCATGTCAGGTCGACCTCCGCCACCTCCGCCACAAGCCTGTGCTGCTTTCTTAATCAGATGTCCAGCGTGGTAACCTTGCTCAATTAAGTCCTTGGAAACACCTGCTGCTAATTGCACTTTATTATTATTTTCCATCGCTAATAGAATCATACCTGAATCAAGTTTCTGCTTTAATTCATCTACCATATTCCGTAATTGATTCATATCTTGCACTTCTACTTTTTTAGCTAAAACTTGAACTCCGTCTATCGTTTTAACTTCTTCAAGCATAGTAGCTGTTTCCTTGTTTGCTAATTTTGCTTGCAAGGATTCCGTTTCTTTTTGTAGTTGTTTTATCTCATGATACAGTGCCTCAATTTTTTCGGGCACAGCCTCGTCTTTTGCTTTGACTAATTGTGATGCTTGTTGTAGTAACCCTAATTTGCCTGTTATAAATTCATATGCCTGTTTACTCGTCACAGCTTCAATTCTTCTTGTGCCAGCCCCTATTCCGCTCTCTGTAACAATTTTAAACAAGCCGATTTCAGATGTGTTTACAACATGGCAACCGCCACATAATTCAATACTATAATCGCCAATTTGCACAACACGAACGATATCGCCATATTTTTCACCAAAAAGGGCAGTTGCTCCCATTTTTTTCGCTTCTTCCAATTTTTCGGTTTTAATCTGTAATGGAATAGCTTGCCATATTTTTTCATTTACCTGTCGTTCGATTTGCGCTAATTCTTGTTTGGATACAGCTTGATAATGGGAAAAATCAAAGCGTAACCGTTCTGGAGCTACTAACGAACCAGCCTGATTAACATGCTCTCCAATGACATCCTTTAATGCTTGATGTAATAAATGTGTCGCCGTATGATTCTTGACAACAAACGATCTTTTGGCTACATCAACTGTTGCCGTAACCATTTCTCCTACTGAAATACTGCCCTTTTCAATTCGAACACGGTGCACATGCTGCCCTTTCGGTGATTTTTGTACATCTTTTACTTGTCCAACCGCATACTCCGTATGGATGGTTCCTTGGTCGGCAATTTGTCCACCACTTTCTGCATAGAACGGGGTTTGATGTAGAAACAGATACACTTCTTCTCCTGCGTTTGCTTGTTTCACTTGCTGCTCATCTTTTATGATTGCTGCAACAGTCGTATCTTGCTCCGTATTTGTATAACCCACAAATTCACTTGCTACATCAATTTCTGCTATCGCACCTCCTTGTACCTGCATGGAATCTACTTTTTGTCGCGCTTTTCGTGCTCGTTCTCGTTGCTTATCCATTTCTGCTTGAAAACCAGCTTCATCAATAGAAAATCCTTGTGCTTGGACGTATTCTTCGGTTAGCTCCTTAGGAAATCCATACGTATCATATAAGCGAAACACTTCATAACCAGGAAAAATCGAGCTTCCCCGTTGTTTTTCACGGCTCATGATAGTTGTTAAAATATCCAATCCATCATGCAATGTTTCATGAAATTTTTCCTCCTCTGCCTTAACCATATTTCTAATAAAATCTTTCTTTTCCACCACTTGAACATAAAAATCCTGCATAATGTCAGCTACTACATCCACAAGTTCATACATAAATGGCTTTTCAATGCCAATCTCTTTAGCAAAGCGAACCGCTCTACGAATTAAACGACGGAGAACATAGCCCCTCCCCTCATTAGACGGAACCGCACCATCACCAATGGCAAAGCTAACGGTACGAATATGATCTGCAATTACTTTAAACGCAGTATCCGTTGATGAACTGTCCCCATACTTAACAGAAGCTAACGTTTCCGTCTTCTTTATAATCGGCATAAATAGATCCGTTTCAAAGTTGGTTGGAACATCTTGAATGACAGATACCATTCTTTCAAGACCTAAACCAGTATCAATATTTTTTTTAGGTAGAGGTGTATACGTATCATCGGGATTATGGTTAAATTGCGAGAATACAAGGTTCCATATTTCTAGGTACCGGTCATTTTCTCCTCCAGGATAAAGCTCTGGATCGTTTGGATTATTGCCATATTTTTCGCCACGATCGTAAAATATTTCTGTGTTTGGTCCACTTGGTCCTTCTCCGATATCCCAAAAGTTTTCTTCTAAACGGATAATCCGCTCTTTTGGCAAGCCAATAGTATGCAGCCAAATATCATAAGCTTCATCGTCTTCAGGATGCACAGTAACCGATAAACGGTCTGCTTCAAATCCAATCCAATGCTCGCTCGTTAGAAATTCCCATGCCCACTCGATTGCTTCTTGCTTAAAATAATCGCCGATGGAAAAATTTCCAAGCATTTCAAAGAACGTATGATGACGTGCTGTAAAACCTACATTCTCAATATCGTTTGTTCGGATTGATTTTTGAGCATTTACAATTCTTGGATTTTCTGGAATGACCCTTCCATCAAAATATTTTTTTAATGTAGCGACACCGCTATTAATCCATAATAGTGTCGGATCATCTTTTGGTACAAGTGATGCGCTCGGCTCGACTCGATGGCCCTTTTCCTTAAAAAAATCTAGAAACATTTGCCTTACTTCTGCTGACGTCAGTTGCTTCATTTGCTTTTCCTCCTATATTTATGAAAAAATTCGGTTTATAAGTTCAGTTCTGGAAAACAGTACTATGTAGACACAACAGTGAATCGTTTAAAGAAGGTTGCCAGAATGACTCCATTCTGTTGCGCTTTTAAAATTCGATTGTTAATAGAATAAAAAAATCCCCTCTCTGCAATTGCAGGGACGAGATTGATCGCGGTACCACCCTTATTATGAATACAGTTGTATTCATCACTTGTAGTTGATAACGGTATACAAACCGGCGGGAATGAACCGCACTCCAGAACAGCTTTCCATGATGTGAACTTTAGGGTTTCTTACAGCCTAAGGAATCCCTTCTCTACAAAAGCACGTATCATGTACTCAGAACCTTCAACGCTTTTAAATTATAACCTTGTTATGCGCTATTATAGAATAATGCGTATATTAATGTCAATTAAGATGGAGCAGAATCTTTTGGCTGTTTGGATTTAGAATAATATTCCTTCCATATTAGCAGATGTTTCACGATAACTTTTAGAATGGTCATTAACGGAACCGCAATAACCATCCCAATAACTCCAAATAATTGCCCGCCTAACAGTAATGCAAAAATAATCGCTGCCGGGTGGATATTTATGCTTTTACCCACAATATAAGGGGACAGGAGATTACTTTCGACCAATTGAATCGCAAATACAGACAGAATGACAAAAATGACGAGTTTACCGGAGACAGTAAAACCAATTGCCACTGCTGGTACCGCTCCAATAATCGGTCCGAAATAAGGGATTAGGTTTGTGATTGCCATTAGAATTGCTAATATTAATGCAAACTCAAGTTGCAATAAGAATTTAAAAACGATAAATGAAGTAAGACCTACAAACGCACAAACGATAAATTGACCGCGTATATAATTCCCTAAATTCTCATCAATTGCATGCCAAATTTGACTGGCGGTTGTTCGATACTTTACTGGAATCAAACGTTTACCAACTGCTTTTATTTTGTCATAGTCTTTCAAAAAGTAAAAAACGAGTACAGGAATAACAGTTAAGAGTATGATGAAATCAAACACTTTGGTAAATCCATTCATCAATCGTTCTAATAATCGATCTAATGCATTTTCGATTCGCATCAGCAATTGATCAAACTTATCATGTACATTTTCTGGTAAAAAGGATGTATATTCATACATCTGATAAATTGTTTTTTCATACATATTCATCAATTGCGGAAACTGTTCATTTAAATCTCTCACCTGAACGACGACCATTGGGTATATACGATAAATAAAATATGCAGTTAAACCAAAAAAGAGCAGATAAATGATTAAAATTGCTACCCCTTTAGGGATACGATATTGATGAATCATCTGTACAATGGGGTATAGTAAATAGGCAATTAAACAGGAGATAAGAAAGGGCGCAGATACATGCCATAATAAGGAAAATACCGCTTTATAAACCGGAAATAGTTTAACCATTAAATAGAAAAACAGGAATAGTAGTATGCCAATTAATAGGAAATAGAGGAAGTTTAAGCTTTGTCCATTTTTAAACATAGCTTACCACCCTCCAAAGAGAAGCTGCAAACACTATGTTATCCATTTCCATACAAGCTTCTTTCTTCCTCATTGAATAGATCATTGAGTGAGCTTAATGACCCATCTGCTTCCACTTGATGTAAAAGTAATGTATTATTATCTAACGTCATTTCCACAAAACATGTCCAGCAATAATATTGCCGGCTACCAATTTTACCAATATCTTTCCCCTGACAATTCGGGCATCGCATGATGTCAATACTCCTTCTTTTTTTCACTTGAGTTTTAGTTATCATCATGCTAACCCATTTTCACTAAAAATATACGTTCTTACATAAAATCATACGGCGAAAGATTAGCGTCCTCGATTTCAAGAACGGTTGAATTTTGTCCGTCCTGGTCCTGTTCTTCACCCAGCTTTTCAACTAAGTGCTGCGTCAATGTTGTATACCGCTGATTTTTATGCTTTGTAGCAACACCGTACAAAAATGATTCTTGATCACCGCAGATAATCAACGATTGCTTACTTCTAGTTATAGCTGTATATAATAAGTTTTTCCTTAGCATTCGTTGATATGCTCGAACAACTGGCATAATGACAATCGGAAATTCGCTTCCTTGCGATTTATGAATGGAAATACAATATGCAAGCATAATATTACGATAATCTTTCCGTTCATAAACTACTTCACGGTCTTCGAAAGCAATGACAAGTTGTTCTTCTTGTTCGATATTCTCTTCCTCACGAAAAATAGCTACAACTTCTCCAATATCTCCATTATAAACGCCATCTTCAGGCTGATTGACAAGCTGAATTACCTTGTCACCGGTTCGAAAGATAGCTTCAGCAGTCCTAACTTCTCTTTTTTGTTCTGTTTTTGGATTAATTATTTTTTGGAGCTCTTGATTGAGTTTTGTAATCCCCGCTTCCGAACGATACATTGGTGCAAGAACTTGAATATCCTTTGGCTCAATCCCCTTCTCCACTGCTTTTTTAAATATTTTAGTAATCACATCAACCATTTGTATCTCGTTACAATGAATGAAATTAAAATCATGATCCTTTTGTAAATTCACTGGTTCATCCTTTTTTATTTCATGTGCAAGTTGAATAATTTTCGAGCCTTCTTTTTGCCGATATACTTCTGTCAGCCGAACGTAAGGAATCCGATCAGTACTTAATAAATCAGATAAGACCTGACCAGGACCGACAGACGGCAATTGATCCTCATCGCCAACAATCAGCACTTGCATGTCATCAGGAATAGCTTTAAACAGGTGGTTAGCTAACCAAATATCTACCATTGAAAATTCATCAATAATAATAAACTTCCCACTAAGTGGCTCATGTTCATTCTTTTCAAAGCTTTGATTTCCATCCCATCCCAATAATCGGTGGACCGTCATTGCGGGAAGCCCTGTCGATTCATTTAATCGCTTCGCAGCTCTACCAGTTGGTGCAGTTAGAATAAATGGAAAGTCATCTTTATGATTGTAATCCTCTGGACGAAGCGCTAATTCATGGATTGTGGCGTATGCCTTTAGAATGCCTTTAATAACCGTTGTTTTTCCTGTTCCTGGTCCACCTGTAAGAATCATGACTTTTGCATGGATGGCTTGGTTAATTGCAGTGAATTGCTCTTTACCATAGGATAATATTTCTTCCTCTTCAATATCACCTATAATCTTCATAAGTTCAGCCATGGGAGTTTGGTGCTCGATCGGCTTTTGTAAAATCCGCTTTAACTGCGAACTAAACCCATCCTCAGCATAGTAAAGCGATGGTAAATAAACATTTCCATCTTGGACAATTACTTTTTTATCTTTATTTAAAGCTTTTAATTTATCAATAATCATTGACTCTGTTAATTCTTCTGTATTTAAAAGCGCACAAATAGATGTAATACAAAAATCCATAGGTAAATAAACATGACCATCTTGAACAGAACTTTGCAGTACATAGATACAACCTGCTCCCACTCGAGTAGGATGTGTAGCCGGCAAACCCATTTGTCTAGCAATTTCATCAGCAGTCCGAAAACCAAACCCTTCAATATCAAACACAAATTGGTACGGATCTGCTTCTAATAACTGAATAGCTTCATCTTTATAATGTTGATAGATCTTTTGAGCCATTTTTAAACCAATATTATATTGAGCTAAATAAACAGCAACATGTTCAAACCCTTGATTTTCTTGTATAGTAGCGCGTAATTGATCCGCCGCTTTCTCTTTTATCCCTGGAACAGTATATAAAGCTTCTGGATCATCAATAATTTTTGAAATTGCATTTTCACCTAGTTGCTGAACAATTTTGGTAGCTGTTTTTTTGCCAATACCATAAAATAGATCACTGGATAAATAAGCAATTAATCCTTCTTTCGTATCAGGAATAAATGTTTTGTAAGAAGTCACTTTATATTGAGTGCCAAATCGTGGATGCTTGTCAAATATGCCATAGAAATAATAGCTTGTTTCCGGCTGCAGATTAAAAAAATAACCCTTAATTACAATCGTTTTATCCTCAAAGGCTTCGTTTGTATCCAACACTTTAATTTTGGCAATCGAAAAATGCTCCGCCTCATTTTGAAAAATCAAATGAAGGAGTTCGCCTCGAATATAGCTTTCATGCTCAGCCATTTGTTTTATTTGTTCCATCCAAAACACTCCATCTTCTTACTACTGTCTTTCATGGAGGTAAGCAGTTACTCTTTTTCGACCGTTGGCTGCCAAAACATGGTCTGGCTGAATACGTAATGCTTCCTCAAAATGCTCTAACGCCTTCTCAGGTTGCTCATCATATAGCGCTATAACGCCTAAGTTATAGTACGCATCACTATGATTATCATTCTTCTGAAGGACTTTGTAAAAAATTTCTTCCGCCTCTTTTAAGTGCTCACATTGTGCTAGGCTCAATCCGTATTGAAAGAGGAATTCTTCATCATCCGGATTGAGTTCCACTGCTCGCAATAAATAAGGTAAAGCCAATTTATGATACTTCTGATGTTGTAGAGTCATCCCTAGTAGATAATAGGTATCTGCTTCCATTAATCCGTATTCTATCGCTGTTTGTAAATGTTTCTGAGCTTTAGCATACAGCGACTGCTCATAATAGAGATTACCCAAACCATAATGAGCAGTTGCTGCATACGGATCCAATTCAATTGCCTTTTCAAAAAAGCGTTGTGCTCGTTCTGCATCTTGCATATGCAACAGGAGGTTACCAAAATTTGTATACCCCACTGGATCATTGGGATGCTCTTCAATAATTTCCGCAAATAATGCAGCAGCTTTGTCCAGCTTACTATTTTGCATTAGTGCTATAGCTTGTTGTAGCTTGTCCTTCATTGTAAAACTCCTCGTTATCCTACATAATCAAGTCGATGTTCACTTTTAAAAATTTGGTCAATCGTCCCACCGCCAAGACATACTTCTCCGTTATAAAAAACAACTGCTTGCCCCGGAGTGATTGCCCGCTGGCTTTCTTTAAATTCAACATGGACCTGATTATCGTCCATTACCGTCACCGTTACAGGACTATCTTCTTGACGATAGCGAAATTTTGCTGTACATGTGAAGCTTTTATTTATTTTATCGGGATGGATCCAATTAACATCTGTTGCTGTAAGTGCGTCGGAGTATAGTTTTTCATTGCTATATCCTTGTTCCACGTACAAAATATTTTTCGGGATATTTTTGCCGACCACAAACCACGGGTCTCCTGCTCCGCCAATACCGAGCCCTTGTCGTTGACCAATCGTATAATACATCAACCCATCGTGTCGTCCTTTCACCACACCATCCAACGTTTGCATTTCTCCTGGTTGTGCAGGAATATATTCACTTAAAAATGCTTTAAAGTTCCGTTCTCCAATAAAGCATATACCTGTACTGTCTTTTTTGGTCGCTGTTGCAAGATCATGTTCTTTGGCTATTTTTCTTACTTCTGATTTTGGTAAATGGCCAAGTGGAAACATCACTTTTGCCAAAACATCTTCCGTTAATTGATTCAGAAAATACGTTTGGTCCTTATTATTATCGACACCTCGTAACATTTCATAACGGCCATCCTTTTCACGTACCCGTGCATAATGACCTGTCGCAACATAATCAGCACCCAATGACAATGCATGTTCTAAAAATGCTTTGAATTTTATTTCTTTATTACACATGACGTCTGGATTAGGGGTTCTTCCAGCTTTATATTCATCTAAAAAATACGTAAATACTTTGTCCCAATATTGTTTTTCAAAATTAACTGCATAATATGGGATATCCAGTTGGTTACAAACTCTTACTACATCTTCAAAATCCTCTGTTGCTGTACAAACACCAAATTCATCTGTATCATCCCAATTTTTCATAAAAATACCAACAACATCATAACCTTGCTGTTTTAAAAGCAGAGCGGCTACAGAAGAATCTACACCTCCACTCATACCAATAA
Organism: Virgibacillus pantothenticus; assembly: GCF_018075365.1. Lineage (GTDB taxonomy): Bacteria > Bacillota > Bacilli > Bacillales > Amphibacillaceae > Virgibacillus > Virgibacillus pantothenticus. Next base: position 1,575,040 of record NZ_CP073011.1, on the reverse strand, counting down.
CTACTCTTGTATCTTGATTCATATTAATCATCCTTTAATTTTTATAAAGTGGCGTTTTTTGTATGGAAGCCTTTATTGACCCTACGAAGAAAGAGAACAAAGGCTAACATCTTAGGAGTAGGGATACTTAAAGCTTTTCACTAGCATAACCTTTTCCCTATTGCAACACCTTTATACCAAACATCATGTCCTGCATTCCTTTATTCTAAATTGGAAAATGACAGCAACTTACAGGTGGGATAAAGGTGAAACCTCTCAGTCAACAGGTGTCTTCTTTTTCGGATGACTGGTAGTCGAACCAATGGGCATTTAGTTGCCGTTCTTCTTTTTAGTTTCGGCGCATTCCTTAAAAGACTACGGCAGTTTACAGGCGAGACAAACGCTTCACGCTTTTAGCTACACGTTGAGCAGCAGTGTTTATATTTTCGGCAGTATTAGCCAGTCCAAAGCTAAACCGGATTGAGTTTGTCGTACATTCATGTCCTTTTCCAAACATAGCAGTAAGTACATGAGAAGGTTCTACAGATCCTGCAGTACAGGCACTCCCACTAGAAGCTGCGATTCCATCCAAATCTAAATTCGTTAATAATGCCTCCACATTTGTTTTAGGAAAACTAATATTCACGATGGAAGCAATCGTAGACTGTTGGTCTCCATTGATTTGAAAATCAATTTCTTGCTCACGCAAACGGGCAATAAATTGTTGCTTGAAACCTTCGTATGTCTTGATCCGTTGCTCTCTTTCATCTATCGCTAATGTTACTGCCTTTTCAAATCCTGCAATCCGTGCTACATCTTCTGTCCCTGCGCGGCGTTTTCTTTCTTGTTCTCCACCATATTGCAACGATTGAAGCTTCACATTTTCATTAGCATAAAGAAAGCCAATACCCTTTGGTCCGTTAATTTTATGCGCAGATACAGTCAACATATCCACGCCTAATTCACGAACATCGATATCTATTAAACCAAAAGCCTGAACGGCATCAGTATGGAAATAAGCTTGATGATTCTCTAGTTCTGCAGCAATCTCTTTAATCGGTTGTACCACTCCAGTTTCATTATTTACATACATAACAGAAACTAAAATTGTTTCATTGGTTAGCGCATTGCTTACGTCCTCGACAGCTATTTTTCCATCTTCTTTTACTTGCAGGTATGTCACATGAAAGCCTTCTTTTTCCAATTGTTCAGCTGTGTGTAATACCGCATGATGCTCTTGGGAAGACACAATAATATGCTTTCCTTTATCCTGATTGGCTCTTGCTACCCCAATCAAAGCTAAATTATCCGCTTCTGTCCCGCCACTTGTAAAGATCATTTCCTTTTCCCCTGCACCAATACTTTTGGCAATATTTAACCTGGCAGTGTCCACCAACTTTCTCGCTTTTCTACCAAAGGCATGTACGCTGGATGGATTACCAAACACTTCGCCTTCTATTTCACACATGTGCTTTAATACCTCCGGATGAACAGGAGTAGTTGCTGCATGATCTAAATAGATATGTTCCACAAATATCTTTCCTTCCTACCTTTTAAATATAAAACATATAAGCATCCTGTGGTTCATCGTCATTATGCTCAGCTAAATCTTTTAACGTAGTTGTATCCAACACGTCTTTTACAGCATCACGAATTCTTAGCCATAAAGCTTGCTTAGCCGGTTCTTCATCTTCTATTCCTTCTACAGGTGTAATCGGACCTTCCAATACACGAATAATATCACCTGCTTTTATATCCATTGGCTCCTTTGCCAATACATAGCCACCATATGCACCGCGAATACTCCGAATTAAGCCCGCATTTCTCAAAGGGGAAGCTAACTGCTCTAAATAATGCTCCGATAATTGATTTTCTTTGGCAATTTGTTTAAGGGAAGTTGGTCCTTTGCCATGACATTTCGCTAGATGTATCATAAGAGTAAGACCATATCTTCCTTTCGTTGAAATTTTCATATCAAACACCTCAATTTAATTAACGTTCCATACATACTCATACATGATATTATAGCATGGAACACAAATGACTTGCATACGATTCACTTCTATAATGCATGTCGATCAACATGTAACGCTAAATAAGCATCATTATAATATAAAGGACGGTATAAATGAAACAAAAACCACTTGCGTTTCAAATGAGACCAGAGCATATTGACGATATTATTGGACAAGAACATTTAGTTGGCGAAGGAAAGATCATTCGTCGCATGGTAGCTGCTGAAAGGCTTGCATCCATGATATTATTCGGACCTCCAGGAACTGGTAAAACATCTATGGCTTTGGCCTTAGCCAAAAGTTTAGGCAAGCAAGTAAAAACATTAAATGCAGTCACCGATAAGAAAAAAGATATGGAGATTGTTGTAGAAGAGGCCAAAATGACAGGGCAAATAGTTCTTATTTTGGATGAGGTACATCGTTTGGATAAAGCGAAGCAAGACTTTTTACTTCCACATTTGGAAAATAATCTAATTATCTTGATCGGCTGTACAACTAGTAACCCTTATCATTCCATTAACCCAGCAATTCGCAGTAGATGTCATTTATTTGAATTGCATAAACTAACAAGTGACCATGTTAAGGAAGCCATTAAACGGGCGATGACAGATGAAGCAAAAGGATATGGTAAGAAATCCATTCAACTTTCTGATGAAGCATTGGACCATTTTGCAATAAGCGCTAATGGAGATCTGCGAGCTGCATTAAATGGCTTTGAATTAGCTGTTTCATCCACACCTGAAAATGAGGAAAACCATATTTCTATCACTTTGACTATAGCAGAAGAATGTATGCAAAAAAAGAGCTTTTCCCATGATAAAAATGGTGACGCACATTATGATGTGCTTTCTGCATTTCAAAAATCTATTCGCGGCAGTGATGTTGATGCTTCGCTTCACTATTTAGCCAGATTAGTGGAAGCTGGAGATCTCGACAGTATTGCCCGGAGAATGATTGTAACTGCTTATGAGGATATTGGTCTAGCCAACCCTCAAGCCGGCCCCCGAGCATTAGCAGCAGTACAGGCTGCAGAGCGTCTAGGCTTTCCTGAAGCAAGAATCCCGTTGGCTGTTGCGATTATAGAGTTGTGCCTATCTCCTAAATCGAATACTGCCTATAAAGCGTTAGACAAAGCTTTACACGATGTGAGAAGTGGAAAAGGCGGAGAAGTTCCAGCCCATATTAAAGACGCGCATTATGCTGGTGCAAAATTATTAGGCAGAGGCACTCAGTATCAATATCCACATGATTACGATCACGGCTGGGTAAAGCAGCAATATTTGCCGGATGCAATTAAACATAAACAATACTATGAACCTAAGGCTACTGGAAAATTTGAACAAGCTATGAAACAAGTTTATGAGAAAATCAGGAAAGATAAACAGAATTAACGTATAAGTTGCAACTTCTTTGGTAACAATAAGATTTAACGAGATAACGTGATACTTCTTTCAGTAGGAATTTTTCAGCTTATACTGAATGTTAGTTGAACGAATCAGGTATTTAGGTGCGGTTATCTCCCTCTTAGACTTCTTTGTATCCTTCATTGAATTAATGAAACGGGGGGCTTATAAGCACCTTAATGCCAGATAAATTAAATCTATTAATGTTGTTCAAAAGTAGGAAAATGTACAGCTTCACTTTGAAGCAAACATGTCTTTTACACTACCTATCTTGAACAATAAGTTGTTACGTAAAAAGGAGTGGAACAAAAATGGCAAAGGTTAGACAAGATGCATGGTCGCATGAAGATGATTTATTATTGGCAGAAACCGTATTACGCCACATAAGAGAAGGAAGTACACAATTAAATGCTTTCGAAGAGGTTGGAGATAAATTAAATCGCACTTCTGCCGCTTGTGGCTTTCGATGGAATGCAGAAATACGTAATAAGTACGTGAATGCTATTGATCTTGCAAAACGTCAACGAAAAGAAAAGAAACGAGCTATGGCAAAAGCAGGAAAGGTTGAGCATAAGCCAACCATTGTAGCTTCTACGAGACAAAAGCAAGAACCAGAGCACAATCAAACGTTTACTGACATTCCAATGAATTCCGCATCTGATTTAACAATGGATAAGGTAATTCAATTTTTAAGAGGGTTAGAAAAAAAGTCATTGGATTCAAATCAATCAAAAGCCTCTCTTGAACAGGTACAAAAAGAAAAAGAAGCATTACAAAAACAAGTAGATACATTGAACCGAGAGTTACAGCAAACAAAAACTCAGTTAACAACCATGCAGGAAGATTATCAAGCTTTTATCCAAATTATGGATAGAGCCAGAAAAATGACTGTACTAGAAGATCAAGGCACGTTGACTGCCCCAGCCTTCCGAATGGACAAAAACGGTAATTTGCAGCAGTTGGCGCAAGGATCAAACTAAGATATTCTTATAGAACTTAAAAAACCTACATTGCTAAAGGAATCGTCCTTTTAAGCAATGTAGGTTTTTTTAGCAGTCCCGATCGTGCCGTCCAGTATAAAGCTTTGATCCCGCTCATGGCAGGTGGGTGCTCTGTTCTATATTTATTGTGCTTCCTCATGGTTAAGGCCCGCACGCAACATAGAAACAAACGAGCTCCCAATTATAAAGGTGTTCGGTCAAAACACTTTGGTACGGACGAACACATCAGGATTCTACTGTTTGTAAATTTATTTTAACATGTCATTTCTAAAAAAATCAATCCTTAACCTTTCCCTAAATTTACGGAAGCTACTTTCACCTTGTGATTTTCTTGTTTTAATGCCGATTCGATTAGAAAAACTTGGCTTGTCGCCAAGTCTTCTGGCGGAAGCCTTTGTTTTTCTTATACTATAAACCAAAAAAATCTTATACTCTCCTATAGTGGAACAAAGGCGCGGGGCGCCCGTTTAGCAACGTAGTGAATGGAACGAATCAACTAAAGATAAAGAAATCATGCCACTAAAAACAGGGGTATGCCGACGTCTGGGCGGCAAGCCCGTTCTTAGTCGGCCTTCCTCTTTGCGACGAACCGATGAGGCCTTATCGTAGGGCGCATTTCTAAAGTCGCATCGTTGCTGGGCTCATGCGCGGGACGTGGCTAGTCGGTTATTTCGTTATCTCCAAGCACCTAACTTTATACTTTTGTATGAAAAAAAGCTATTTACCATTATATAAGTTATTTATTTTAGGTAGTATTTCAAGGATCTAAACATTATAAAGCAAAATTTTTCTAATAGATGGTGGTTTCTTATCTTATGAAAAAATGGTTACTCTTTTGGTTTTTGACTATAGTATCGTTTATAAAGCTGTTAGGACTTATCGTATTGTTTACTATCCGGATACTACTTTTCTCATTTTTCATGAAACATACCAGCCTTAACTTCATACACACTTTATATCATTCTGTTTATGAACATGTAGGCCCATTACATCAAGAAGCATCTGCATCCTTTATCTTACTTTGCCATACGCTAACGAGTTTCGAAAATCTATTTATCTGCAGCTTTGTCTTCCTTATGAGAAATTAGTTGGATGGATAATTCATCTAATTGTGTCTTGTCTACTTCACTTGGTGCATTCGTTAATAGATCAGAAGCAGAAGCTGTTTTCGGGAATAAAATCGTATCTCTTAGATTCGTTCTTCCGGCTAAAAGCATAACGATTCGATCCAATCCTAAGGCTACACCTCCATGTGGCGGTGCCCCATATTCTAAAGCTTCTAACAAGAAACCAAATTGTTCTCTTGCGTCAGTTTCAGAAAATCCTAACACCTTAAACATTTCCTGTTGTAGCTCCGTTTGATGAATACGAATAGACCCTCCACCTAATTCATATCCATTTAATACTAAATCATATGCATTTGCTTTGACATTTTCCGGCTCTGTATCAAGCTTTTCTCTATCCGCTGCTACAGGCGAAGTAAATGGGTGGTGTGCTGCAAAGTACCTGCCTTGCTCCTCGTCATATTCCAGTAATGGCCAGTCTGTCACCCAGAGAAAATGAAATGCAGATTGGTCAATTAAACCTAATTCTTTCCCAAGTTTTAAGCGTAACGCACCTAAACTATCATAAACAATATTCGTTTTGTCAGCTACGAATAATAACAAGTCTCCATCTTCAGCTTGTGCTGCTTCCAATAATGCTGTTTTTTCTTCTTCGGAAATAAATTTGGCAATTGGTCCTTTTAATTCAGCACCTTCTACTTTGAACCATGCTAGACCTTTGGCTCCATATACTTTTACAAATTCTGTTAGCTTGTCAATATCTTTCCGAGAAAACGCCGTGGCCTGTTGCTTCACATTTAGTAATGCCACTAATCCTCCAGACTCAATAGTGCTTTGAAACACTTTAAAATTGGAATTTTTCACGATATCAGCTACATGAATAAGTTCCATACCAAAACGAGTATCAGGTTTATCAGAACCATAACGTGCCATTGCTTCTTCATAAGGCATTCTCTTTAGCGGCAGTGAGATGTCAATCCCTTTCACTTCTTTCATGACATACTGCATCATTTGTTCCGTTAATTGCATAATTTCATCGCTTGTTAAGAACGATGTCTCAATATCAATTTGTGTAAATTCAGGCTGGCGATCCGCTCGTAAATCTTCATCACGAAAACAACGGGCAATCTGATAATACTTTTCGAATCCCCCCATCATAATCAGCTGTTTGAATAGTTGAGGAGACTGTGGCAAAGCATAAAACTCACCCTTATGAACACGGCTTGGAACCAGATAGTCCCTTGCTCCTTCCGGGGTACTTTTCGTTAATATAGGGGTTTCCATCTCTAAAAAATGCTGCTCATTTAAAAAGTGCCGAACCGCCTGTGTGATTTGATGACGTAACTTAAACGTATCCTGTAATGGCTGACGTCGCAAATCAAGATAACGATACGTTAATCGTAAATCTTCGGAAGTTTCTGCTTTATCTTGAATAGCAAACGGCGGTGTTTTTGCTTTATTTAAAACGGTAATTGCTGAAACAATTACTTCAATTTCACCTGTTTTCATATTAGGGTTAATCGTAGATGCATCACGTTTTACAACGGTTCCTTCTACTTCAACCACATACTCACTACGAACCGTTTCTGCTATTTCTAACGCTGTCTGCGAATGATCCGGGTTAAAAACGATTTGAACCGTACCAGATGCATCACGTAAATCGATAAATATTAATCCTCCTAAATCGCGTCGCTTTTGTACCCAACCTTTCAAAAGTACAGACTCGTTTACATTCGTTTCGCTTAATGTGCCTGCCATGATGCGTTGATGCTTACTCATGTCCCTTTCCTCCTAAACACTTTTCCTTCATAAAGCCAATCAATTTATCTTTAGCTATCGTTTCTTGGTTTCCAGTGCTCATTTCTTTTACTGTAACGGTTTGATCTTCGAGCTCATTCTCGCCGATAATTAATACATATTTCGCCAGATAACGGTCGGCTGCTTTCAATTGCCCTTTCATTTTTTTACCTAAATAATCCTTATCTGCCTGTACACCATATTTGCGCAGAATGGAAACGAGCTGTACTGCCTCTTTTTGCGCTTGGTTATCAACTGCTACTACATAAGCCTCAAGAGAACGATCCACAGGAATCACTTGATTCTCCGCATCTAACGCCATCAGTAGCCTTTCAAGCCCCATCCCAAAGCCGATGCCTGGTGTGCTTGGTCCGCCTAATTGTTCGGCAAGGCCATTGTACCTGCCGCCTCCAGCTAAAGTAGTAATTGCACCAAAACCATCTGCTTCACTCATAATTTCAAACGCAGTATGATTATAATAATCGAGACCACGGACTAAATTTTTATCTACTTCATATGCAATGCCCATCACATCTAAATATTCTTTTACTTGTTCAAAATAATCTCTGGAGGAATCATTTAAATAATCCAGAATAGATGGAGCTGTTCGCATTGCTGGATGTTCCCGATCCTGCTTACAATCAAGAACGCGTAACGGGTTGTTTTCTAAACGCATTTGACAATCGGAGCAGAGTTCGTGCTTATGTGGAGAAAAATGTGCAATAAGTGCTTGCCTGTGATTTTCTCTGCTTTCCTTGTCTCCAAGTGAGTTAATAACTAATTTTAACGATGTTAAGCCCATTTCCCGGTAACAGCTCATTGCTAAATCAATTACTTCGGCATCGACAGCTGGATCAGCACTGCCTAGCACTTCAACTCCAAATTGGTTCAACTGTCGCATTCTTCCTTTTTGTGGACGTTCATATCGAAACATTTCGGCAAAGTAATACAGTTTCGTAGGCTGGTTCGCTTGCCCGTACATTTTATGTTCTACATAGGCTCGAACTACTGGAGCTGTTCCCTCAGGACGCAACGTAATACTTCTTCCCCCACGATCCTCAAACGTGTACATTTCTTTTTGAACAATATCTGTCGTATCTCCTACTCCTCGTTGAAATACTTCTGTATGTTCAAATAAAGGCGTCCGTATTTCTTCATAATGAAATCTGCGGCATACCTGCTTAATTGTTTCCTCTACCCACTGCCACTTCCTGGAATCCCCAGGTAATACGTCTGCTGTCCCTCGTGGCGCTTTATAACTCATCTTAATAACCTCCTAATGGTAAAAATTCATTGTTTTGCAAAATTCACTTGATTACTTGGAATTGTTTTCATATTGTCTTTTACAAGTATACATTTTATTTAAGCTGCGAAACTCATTTGGCATCTAGTGTTACTTGAACGAAAAACCGATATTTTAAAGCGAATCTTCATCCAATCGGAAGTTTCTCCCATCTACTGCTAAATAAAAGCAGAACCAGGCGGCAAGCCCGTTTTTAGTCGGCATTCCTCTTAGCGACGAACCGATGATGCCTTATCGTAGGGCGCATTTCTAAAGGCGCATCGTTGCTGGGGGATGGAGCCAGACGTACCTAGTCGGTTATTTCGTTATCCCCGAACACCTCATTTTATACTTTTGTATGAAAAAGAACTCTATTTAGCACTCTCTAACTCATATATTTTAGACAGTATTTTAAGAATCTAAACATTATAAAGCAAAAGTTTTTCATGATAGATGGTGGCTCGCGCTCTAGGCGAGCCATGCTGGTTTCTTAACTTAATAAATAAAAAACCCTCGTCCCCCTATTATTTTTCAATAAATAAGGGACGAGAGTTTTACCCGCGTTGCCACCCTAGTTGATGTTATGTACATCCGCTTCATGCAGTTAACGCCTGCGATACGTTTATACCTACTAGAAATTCGATATAAAACCTCTGGAACGTCTTTCATTGGGCCGACCATGCAAAATGCTTCCAGCCAACGGCATTTTTTCTCTGGACAGTTCGGTTGCCAATTACTTTTTCCTTCATAGGTCTCTCGATTATATACAATTACAATAAGGAAGAGGGTTTTCTTCCCTAGATTCAAAAATAAAGACCGCTTACGAAATAGGGCGTTTTGGTATGTCATTTCCCACTTTGACTTTTTGTAATATGGATTTCGCCAATCTTGAAGTGGGAGTCTTACAGCGCCTTATATGCGGATAAATTCGATATTAGCAATACTTATGAATGTATATTATATTAATCGTTCCTAGTTATTCTGTCAAGCGCGATTTATCTTCTTCTTTAATATATTTACTTCTCTTAGCGATAGTCCTAGCTGCTCTGCCATTTCCATATGATTTGCTTCCGCTTCTACTAATTCTAAGAATTGATGTAGATTCACTCCAAACACTTCTTTATATTGATGAGCATTCCATTGCTTTTCAGATGTACGCATATGAAGTATAACCTCCTCTTTCGATTAGCTTTGCCAACCCAGTTAATTTTTATTATACTTAAAAGTAAGGTTGAACAATCATACAGAAATCACAGTTTATTTTTGCACTCGAATTCTTACCAGAACAATTGTTTAGCACAAAAAAATGGTAACGTTATCACATTTGGAGGTATCTTTTTGAATAAACGAATAGCATCCGCTTTCATCTCATTAATGATCATTAGCTTGCACTGGGACATGCCTGTCGCTGCTGAACAGCAAGGAACCGTAACTGAAAATAACGTAACGGTACGCCGCGGACCGGGAACGGATTTTCAGAAGATTACTCAAACCAACGAAGGAGATACATATACCGTGACCCAACAGCAATCGGAATGGGTGGAAATCCAATTAGATAACGGTGCAGGATGGATTCACACCAACTATATAAATATAGATGAGGTAGCGATTACGCCAACAAAGATCACTATTCCAAATCCAAACACCCAAATTCGCAGTGGACCTTCTACGGATGACCCTATTTCTCATTTTGCTGATAAGGGAAGTACATTTAACGTTATTTCTTCAGGTGGGGATTGGTATGAAATTAAAAATGAAGCAATCCATGGATATATTTACAAGTCACTTACTAAAGCCATTCCTAATTCAAGTAAAAGTAACTTTACCAACAAATCGATTGTTATCGACGCTGGACATGGTGGAAGGGATGTTGGAGCGATAGGTGCAACTGAAACTTTGGAAAAAGACGTGACCTTTTTAACCGCTCAAGAATTAAAAAAAGAACTGACCATGCTTGGTGCAGATGTCCGATTAACAAGACCAAGAGATGATTTCATACCTCTAAATAGCAGGATTAGTTATAGTAACAATTTCAAGACAGACGTATTTATTAGTTTACACTATAACAGCGTACCGGGCTTACCAAATGTTACAGGAATTGAGTCTTATTACTTTCAAGATAACAACCAAGATTTAGCCTCCTTGATTCAAAAGGGATTAATTAATGCAACGCAATCGGACGACCGTGGGACATCATTTGGTGATTATTTAGTTCTTCGGCAAAATATGAAATCAGCGATTTTAATAGAATTAGGGTTTATTTCAAATCAAGCTGAAGAATCACGTCTTCAAACGACGATGTATCAAAAACAGCTCGTATCTGGAATTATACAAGGATTAGGGGCTTATTTTGCGAATTATAAATAAACAGGAACAACCATTTGAGGTTTGTTCCTGTCACCCCTCTTTACTATCCATGACCAACGTCACAGGACCGGAATTCGTTAATTGCACATCCATCATCGCACCAAATGCTCCTGTTTCTATATGGACACCTTCTTGAGCAATGAAACGATTAAACTGAAGATACAATTCATTTGCTTGTTCAGGTTTTGCTGCCTTCATAAAATTCGGTCTGCGCCCTTTTTTCGTATCACCATACAGCGTGAATTGAGAAATGGATAGAATACTTCCGTTCACATCTTTTAACGACAAATTCAGCTTTTGTTGTTCATCTTCAAAAACACGTAAATGTACGATTTTTTTCGCTAAATAGGCGGCGTCTTCCCACGTATCTTCATGAGTCACTCCTAATAGAACAACGAAGCCATGTTCAATCTGCCCAATTATCGAATCATGAACGGAAACACTTGCTGCATTTGCGCGTTGAACGACTGCTCTCATGATACTCCCCTTTTCTATAATTTCGCTTGCCTTTTCGAGGCATGACCATCATTACTGCAACGTACGTTTTACTGCATAAACATCCGGGATTTGCTTTATTCGTTCGACAATTTTACGAAGATGTCCTGTATTATGGATTAGGATCGTAATTTGAATAATTGCCATTTTATTTCGATCCGACCGTCCATTAACGTACGTGATATTCGTCTTTGTTTCATTTACTGCCTGTAGTACTTCGTTCACTAGTCCTCTGCGATCAAAACCAGAAATTTCTAAATCAACATGGTATTGTTTCTGTTCAGTACGATTATTTTCCCACTCAACATGCAAAAAGCGTTGTTTCGCTTCCTCCGTCTGTACATTGGGACAGTCAGATCGATGAACAGACACACCTCTGCCTTTTGTAATATAGCCAACAATTTGATCACCAGGTACCGGGTTACAGCATTTCGACAATCGAACCAGCAGATTATCGATCCCCTCTACTTTCACACCCGAATCACGTTTATTAACTTTCTTTTGCTTTACATCTGTTTTTACTTCTTCAATAGTTTGTTCAAGAGCTTGTTGTTTTTCGCGAGATTGTCTTAATTTTTCTGTTAATTTTGTGGCAATGGCAGCAGCCGTAATTCCTTGATAACCAACAGCTGCATACATATCATCTGCGCTAGAAAAATTATACTTCTCGTACACACGCTGCAAATCTTCTTGTGTTAAGACATCTTTTGGCTCTATATTAAGGCTCCGAATTTCACGATCAACTGCTTCTTTCCCCTTTAATACATTTTCTTCACGACGTTGTTTTTTGAAAAATTGCTTTATTTTACTTTTCGCCTGTGAAGTCTGGGTTATTTTAAGCCAATCTTGCGAAGGTCCATAAGAATGTTTTGACGTCATTACTTCAACGATATCGCCGTTTTTCAACTTATAATCAAGTGGTTCCATCTTACCGTTCACTTTAGCTCCAATCGTTTTATTCCCGATTTCCGTATGAATCTTATAAGCAAAATCTAACGGCACAGAACCAGCAGGAAGTTCAATGACATCTCCTTTTGGAGTAAATACATATACCATGTCAGAGAATAAATCAACCTTTAAGGATTCCATAAATTCTTCTGCATCATGTGTATCGTTTTGCCACTCCAAAATCTCCCGAAACCATGTCAATTTTTCTTCAAAGGATTGCTTATCCATATTTACTTGCTTACCTTCTTTGTAAGCCCAATGAGCAGCAATTCCATATTCAGCGATTTCATGCATTTCTCTTGTACGAATTTGCACTTCTAAAGGATCCCCTTTGGGACCAATCACTGTCGTGTGCAAAGATTGATAAAGGTTTGGCTTTGGCATCGCAATATAATCTTTAAACCTTCCAGGCATTGGTTTCCAACATGTATGAATAATACCCAGAACAGCATAGCAATCCTTAATACTATTGACCAAAATCCGGACAGCAAGTAAATCATAGATTTCATTAAATTGCTTATTTTGTTTGACCATTTTACGATAAATGCTGTATAAATGCTTTGGTCTACCAGATAATTCTGCTTCAATATTCATTTCTCTTAATTGTTTGGAAACTTGTTCCATTACTTCCCTAATATATGATTCGCGCTGCTCTCTTTTTTGCTTCATCAATTGAACGATTCGATAATATTGCTGTGGGTTTAAATAGCGCAATGCCGTATCCTCTAATTCCCATTTAATTGTCGAAATCCCTAATCGATGAGCAAGCGGGGAAAAGATTTCTAACGTTTCATTTGCTATTCGCCGCTGTTTTTCCGGAGGTAAATGCTTCAACGTACGCATATTATGCAAGCGATCAGCTAATTTAATTAAAATCACACGAATATCCTTTGCCATTGCAACAAACATTTTTCGATGATTTTCTGCTTGCTGCGCCTCTTTCGATTTATACTTTATCTTCCCTAATTTAGTAACCCCATCAACTAGCATAGCAACTTCATGATTAAACGCTTCCTCAACATCTTCTACAGACACATTCGTATCTTCAACCACATCATGTAGAAATCCTCCTGCAATCGTTTCAGCATCCATCCCTAGTTCTGTTAGTATTCCAGCCACCTGTACAGGATGAATAATATACGGCTCGCCAGATTTTCTAAACTGTTCGGCATGAGCCTCTTCGGCAAATTCGTATGCTTGGCGAATAAAAGCAGTATCCTCTTCCGACAGATACTGACCTGCCTTATTTAAAATATCATCTATTGTCATAATATCGGTTTTTGCCATTAAAAATCACCTTTATTCGCTATATCGAGTCTAATTATTACTTTAAATAGTTACATTATATGCTTTTAACCTGCATGTGTCCATTGTTAGAATCAGCCAAATTAGGATAACTTAGAGAAAATTCAAGTTTGAACAAACTTATAAGTCTAATCACTCCATAGAATTAATACATTTTTTATGATTAAGAAGTACGAAGAGCGTAAGCACACGTTTAGCAATGACAACCGGGCTCCATTCAAATTCCCCCCGTATATAAGGTGCTGTAAGACTCCAACTTCAGGAGTTGGATAATCTTGTACTGCAACAAGTCTAAGTGGGAGATAACAGCACCTAAATGCCCTATTTCGTAAGCGGCCTTTAGGTCATACAATTACGACGGCACTAACAAACAGTGGAGGATGAATGCCCCCCCCACTGATTGAAGATTCACTTTATTGGGGAGAGCGTTATTCACAGAAGTAGAACATAGGATCACTCGGGCAACATTAACATAAGAGAAAAGCTTGGCTAGGTGTAATGTATGTACGAAGGATGTCTTTATTCTGTTGGATGCTATAGTAAATTGCATCCTTAAAAATAGCTTTGTAATTGTGAATTAGTAAACCGGTATTTACTTTTGTGTTCCGTTTTTTAAATGTATCTAGTAATGATTGCTTGTAAACTTCTTTGTACGCTGTAGGCGGCTTTTAACTTATAACAATAGGCCTAACGATTACTGATCGTCAGACCCCCTGTTAGCCGTTTAATACCGCATCAAGGTTAATACATCATAGCCTTTTAGTTTTTCCATTCCATTAAGGTAGCTTAACTCAATAAAAAATGCACAGCCAACAACAATTCCTCCAAGTTCTTCAACCAATTGAATTGTTGCTTGAATCGTTCCCCCTGTTGCCAGTAAATCATCGGTGATTAATACGCGTTGTCCCGGCTTAATCGCATCCTTATGAATAGTTAAAACATTTTTTCCATATTCCAAACCATAATCTACTTTAATTACTTCACGAGGAAGTTTCCCTTCCTTTCTTACCGGAGCAAAACCTACACCAAGTGAATAAGAAACAGGGCATCCGATGATAAACCCCCTTGCTTCCGGGCCTACAACAACGTCAATTTGCTTTTCTTTCGCATAAGCTACAATTTCATCTACAGCTGAGTGAAAGGCCTCTCCATTAGCCATTAACGGTGTAATATCTTTAAATTTAACTCCTTCTTTTGGCCAATTTTCAACAATTTTAATGTGCTTTTTAAAGTCCATAACTAAGTTCCTCCTTGGGTCTTCCCAAATGTTCCATACAGTTTGTAAAGTAGTTCTTTAATTGTTCATAATTAGAGTAATACAGCTTCCTTTCAATCTCAGCTTGTTGCATGCGTTTTTGATATGTCTTCGAATCCTGTAAATCCCTTTTTAATGGGTTATTCACTAGTTGGATCTTTCTACCTTCTATGTGTATAAAACGAAGCTCATAAAATACATGGATAATAAACAATAATTTTTCTTTACTCCACCCTTTTGTGTGCGAAAATGCAGGCAGCTCTTTATCAAGAGAGACTACTTTTTGCTGTTGTAAAAAACCATACATCCATTTAAAGTCGTCTCTGGTAGGAAAAGCGCGTAAATAAGTGCTATCTTCTACATAATAACATACATGAATATTTTTTGGTTTCGTTTGCTTCAGTACTTCTTCTAAGTCATTTAAACATGAAGGCATCGTAAATATAAATAATGTATCCAGCTCTCCGATGGAAGACCAGTCATCTTCGTATGTCTGATGGGGAACCCCTAACGACTGTGCTCGCTGCTCATCTCCGACACTGTAAATCAATGGACTAGCATGAACGAATAATTCTAAATTCGTTTGACGCTTTCCACGATGATCAAACAATTGCCACTCATCAATTGACATATCTTGAATCATGAATTGCGGCTTTCGATTGCCGTTCCATTCATTAATAGTAAGTTCCCCTACTATGTTAATGGGAGTGCGCGGAGTTAAATAATGGTATAGTTCACCTATTCCAAAACCGATCGCATCAAGCTGCTTATCGTCTGCTTTAAATTGTAGCTTAAGATGGTTTTTCATACTGCCGATTTGCCGCGGTTGCTCAGGAACCGCTTTGATATGAAATAATGGTTTTGGATTATGCATTCCAAATGGAGCTAATTGTTGAATAGCTTCAATTAACGATAACGTTACTTGCGAAACAGGTAAAGTTGAGTTAACGCTAAGTTCTTGCTTATAATCTTCTTCTGATAATTGCTGCATAATTTGTTCGTTTAAAGCTTGATACAATGGCTTAACTTGCGCTATCTCCAATGTCATTCCTGCAGCTTGTGAATGCCCTCCGAATTGCTGAAACAAATGACTTACTTTCATGCAATTTTGGAACAAATCAAAAGCTGGGATGCTTCTTGCGGATCCTTTAGCAATCCCTTGATCAGCTTTTATGGAAAGTACGATAGCCGGTTTGTCCCACTTGCGAACTAGTTTTGATGCAACAATCCCTAATACGCCCTCATTCCAGCCTTCTTTTGCAACCACAATAACCCCTTGTTCTGCTTCGTTTGCCAACATCTGTTCTGCTTCTTCGACAATCTGCTGAACCAATTGTTGGCGTTCACGATTTAGCACTTCCATTTCTTCTGCAATGGTTTTTGCCTCTTCTGGATCTTCAGTCAGCATTAATTCCACCGCCATGTCTGCTGACTGCAATCTGCCCACAGCATTTAATCTAGGACCGATAACAAAACCTATATCTTCTTCGGTCACAATTCCATCTATATTGGCAGTCTGTTTCAGCGCTTTCAATCCATGATGGGTTGTATTTGCTAACTCCTTTAAGCCGTAGTAAACCAAAATCCGATTCTCGTCCAATAAAGGTACAAGATCTGCCACCGTCCCTATCGCAACAAAGCTTAATAGATGTTTTGGAACATACCCAAGTAAAGCTTGTGCAAATTTAAATGCCACTCCTACGCCGGCTAATTCTTGAAATAAATAATCTGGTGAGCATTTTGGATGAATAATCGCATAACAATCAGGCAATTCTTTCTGGACTTCATGGTGGTCTGTGATTATTAAATCAATGTCCAATTCTTTTGCTACTTTCGCTTCTTCAACTGCAGCGATACCTGTATCTACAGTAATAATTAACGTATATCCTTCTCGATGTGCTTGACGAAAAGCAGCTTCATTCGGTCCATAACCTTCAGTGAATCGATTTGGAATATAATAATCACATTGAGCACCAAGCTCTTGTAATGCCTTTATCATCACTGTTGTAGCAGTAACTCCATCCGCATCATAATCGCCAAAGACAAGTGCTTTTTCGCCTTGTTGAATCGCTTTCTGTACTCGCTTTACCGCTTTATCTATCGAAAGAAGATTATCTGGACTGTGTAAATCATTCAAATCGGGTTTTAGAAATTTGGATACAGCTTGTTTGGTCGTTATCCCTCTTTGTAATAATAACTCTTCTATAATAGGGGAAACTTGCGAGGAATCGTCCCATTTAAAGTTCACTTTTTCTTTACCTATAAACTTCCAATTAGCCTTACTTAACAACATAATTTGCCCCCCTGACCAATTCATTATACATAATCAAATACAAGGGGGGCAACTAGATTTCCTTTATTGGACTATTTTTTATCATTTGATAACTAGCTTATGCTTTAAAATATAGCTACTGCTTTTCCTCCTCTATCATTGAAACAGTTTCATTTTCTACTTGGTGATATGGAATATCTTCTTCTTCTAATTTGTTCATCAAATTGAAATTTTCTGCTTCCAGGCGTTTCATCTCTCTTTGCATGCGATACATTTTTATTAATCCAACTGTTGCAGTAATTAAACCGCCCATGAGAACAGAAAATAAAATCACAAGAATTAATGGCGATTCTGCAGACCAGAAAAGATAGTTTACTTCAACCGTCTCCACGTTTGTAACAGCAAATACAGCTACAATAATAACAAAAATAATAGCAAAAATAACATAGGTTTGACCCTTCATCTTTCGACCTCCTCTGTATGATGCACGCGCTAATATTTTCCCAAATTTACTCATTTATAAACATTTCGGTTTTTAAACCCATATCATAGTTATTAACAGTTGGAAAACTTTCACATTACTATCAGAGATGTATAACACATGCTAAATTCTACGCAAAACGTATCTCACTTCATTCCTTTTTTGCTTAAAAGAAAAGAGGCTAATTCAAAAGCAGTCAGCTTTAGAACAGCCTCGTTATTATATTATACTTGTGGACCTTCTACACGTTTTTTCTTTGTAAAATCAACTGGTTTTTTCTTAATCATTTTACCTCGCCATACGAGCCAAAGCTGTGAGGCTATGAAAAGCGACGAATACGTACCAGCTACTAGACCAAACGTTAGAGCAATCGCAAATCCACCAATGGATTCAGCGCCTAAAAACAGAAATGCTAGTACGGCGATTAATGTTGTAATGGATGTATTTATACTACGTATAAACGTTTGTACCAAACTGCGGTTAACAATAATCGCAAGCTCTTTGAACGATTTGACTTTTTTCTTTTTCCTCAAGTTCTCTCTTATACGGTCAAAGGTAACAATTGTATCGTTTATAGAATATCCGACAATCGTTAGGATAGCCGCTATAATCGTTATATCAAATTCAATTTGTGTCACACTAAAAATAGCAATCATAAAGAATGCATCATGTAATAAAGCAATAATCGCAGTTATAGCGAAAAAGAATTCAAAGCGAATGGTGACATAAATAATCATAAAAACAGAAGCGATGGCAACTGCATAAGCCGCATTTTTCACAAGTTCCTCACCAACAATCGGTGAAACGACACTTACGTTTGGTTCATGGCCATATGCATCATTAAAGTGTGCTTTCACCTCTGCAATCGTGTCTTTTTCTAATACCTTGTCAAAACGAGCAATCGCCATTTCCCCGTTTTCCCCTGACGATACAATGGACTTGACTTCTAGTCCAAGATCATTAAACTCATTCTCTATTTCCGCTGTCGTAACGCTTGTATCTGCTAAAATCTCAATTCTAGAACCACTGGTAAAATCAATACCTGGGTTTAATCTAAATAGGGCAAGTGATACGATACCTAACACAACCATAATGGTCGATATCCAAAAAAACTTTTTCCGGTGATTGACGACATTGATCTCCCGATTAAACAGTTTCGGTTCGTCTTCTTGCTTATCTTTAATATCTTTAATGTCTGCTTTCTTCACTGCAAACCAGCTAAGGCGACGTTTTAAAAATGGACTCTTAATCCATAAACTTAACAACAGTCGCGTACCAAAGACCGCAGTTATAAAGCTTACTAGGATACTGACGATTAGCATCGTTGCAAAACCTTTAACGGAACTTGTACCAAAAATAAATAAAACAGACGCTGCTATTAACGTCGTAATATTCGCATCTAATATGGTCGACAGTGAGTTTTTCGTCCCAGCTTTAAATGACGATATGATTGATTTTCCGCTACGTAATTCTTCTTTAATACGTTCAAAAGTGATGACATTAGCATCTACGGCCATCCCAACTCCTAGGATAAGCGCCGCAATACCTGGTAATGTTAGTACGCCGTTCATCAATTCAAATACAAACAGAATAAGATAAATATAAATCGTTAAATTGATAGCCGCAATTAATCCTGGAAAACGATAGACAGCTATCATAAAGAGAAAAATTAGCCCCACACCGATGAAACCTGCAAAAACGGTTTTATTTAACGCTTGTTCCCCAAACTGCGCACCTACCGACGTGGAATACTTTTCTTCCATATGTACTGGTAAAGAACCAGAATTAATGACATTAGCTAACTGTTTTGCGGATTCCACGGTGAAATTTCCACTAATCATCACTTGGCTCGTGTTTAACGTTTGGTTAACACTAGGAGCTGAGACAAACTTAGGCTCATCCTTTTGATATTCTTCTGCATAAGAATCTCCTTTTTTATAATCCATCCAAATAACTAGCAGATTATCCGGATAAGGTGTATCTGGATT
Organism: Virgibacillus pantothenticus; assembly: GCF_018075365.1. Classification (GTDB taxonomy): domain Bacteria; phylum Bacillota; class Bacilli; order Bacillales; family Amphibacillaceae; genus Virgibacillus; species Virgibacillus pantothenticus. Next base: position 1,555,388 of record NZ_CP073011.1, on the reverse strand, counting down.
ATTCATATCCTTAATTTTGCTTGTTACGTCACCAAACTTTTCAGCATCTTTTAACTCTAATGTAACAATTGGTTGATTACTGTTCGGATCAAAATCTTGTTTTGCACTATTTTCTTTTACGTCATTACCACTTAAAAGCTCATTATCATTGACATCTCGAAAGGAAAGCTGTGCCGTCGTTGAAAGTAATTCTCTTGCTTCGGACTGGTTTTCCACTCCGGCAAGCTGCACTCTAATTCTGTCTTCCCCTTCAATATCAATACTTGCTTCACTAATTCCAAGACGGTTAACGCGATCATTCAATGTCTCAACCGTCGATTCCAATGTTGTTCGGTCTACTTCTTGAGCTTCATCAACAGGTTCCACTTCATATAAAACTTCAAATCCACCTTGTAAATCCAATCCTAAATTAATATCTTTCGTAATTCCTGTAACCGTCGTTCCAATTGTACCAGCGAAAACGAGTACGATTAGAAAAAAGGCAACAATTCTGCCTCTATTTTTCATTCCAAAATGGCCTCCCTTTTATCGTTAGGGTAAATCGATATGTAAGTACTTTATTTTTCACTATTGCTCTGCATTTGTTACAGCCGCAATTGATGCAAACAAATCATCATTTTGATACGCATTTACGGTTAAGTAACTAATATAAGTCACGGTTGTTAATTGGAAAATATCCTGTACCACTTCATAGATTCGTTTTTCAGGATCACCTTTCCATACTTTTTGCATTAGGCATTTCCAAACATCTTCTGCTGTTGCTTCTGCATATCCCATTAAATGAAATTCCTCCGCCTTACTTTGTAAAGCTGGAGTAACCATCTCTTTCCATTCAGATACTGTTTGTACAATTTCCAACAAAACTCCCTCCTTTTATGGAGTATGAAAATTTCTATTCTTGTCATGCTTGGCCTATCCTTTCGCATATATATCATTGTATATGATATTCCATTATTTGAGAAGGCAGGTCGTCTAGATGACGAAACAAACATTTTTACAAGGTACACTTATTCTTATTCTAGCAGGTATGATCACTCGATTTCTTGGATTTATTAATCGGATTGTTGTTGCACGATTAATTGGGGAAGAAGGCGTCGGTCTATACATGATGGCTTTACCAACATTTTTCCTCGTTATTACGCTAACTCAACTTGGCTTACCTGTAGCTATCTCGAAACGAATTGCTGAAGCAGAAGCTCGCGGTGATAAAGCGAAAACCAAACAAATCGTCATTGTATCATTAGTGATTACTGGTATTTCCAGTATCATTTTTTCCACTTTAATGATACTAGCGACTCCTTTTGTCGCAACTCACCTACTTACAGATCAAAGAACATTGTATCCATTACTGGCAATCAGCCCAATTATCCCCATTATCGCTATTTCATCCGTCTTGCGGGGCTACTTTCAAGGCAAACAAAATATGAAACCACAAAGCTATGCACAAGTACTGGAACAAGTAGTACGTATTAGTTGTGTAGCATTATTTGTGAAATTACTATTGCCTTTTGGGCTTGAATATGCTGCAGCAGGAGCAATGTTTAGTATTATTTTAGGGGAACTTGTCTCACTTATCTATATGATGCGCCAATTCAATCGAAAAAAGCACATGAAAGTAAGAAAAAACTTTTTCTCCTATTTATCAACAAGTAGAACGACATTAAAAGAGCTGTTCTCTATTGCTTTACCTAGTACAGGCAGTCGCTTCATTGCTTCTATTTCGCATTTTCTAGAGCCGATTTTAGTTGCGCAAAGTCTCGCAATTGCCGGTGTTTCCAGTACTTTGGCAACGAAACAATATGGAGAGTTAACAGGCTATGTACTCCCTTTACTATTTTTACCGACATTTATTACCCAATCCCTGTCCGTTGCTCTAGTCCCTTCTATTTCGGAAGCAGAAGCAACGAAAAGTATAAATTTGATTCACTATCGAATCCATCAAGCGATCCGCATTTCGTTTGCATCTGGTGCAATAGCCACGATTGTACTAACCTTATTTTCCATACCTATTTTAACATATATGTATGGATCCGCTAATGCAAGTAAATTTATTATTTTAATGGCTCCATTTTTTATTTTACTTTATATCCAAGCTCCATTACAAGCAGCATTACAAGCTCTTGACCTTGCTAAAGCTGCCATGTGGAACAGCCTGATTGGAGCATTCTGCAAACTCACTGTCCTATTTTTACTCGCTTCCAATCCGAGTTTTGGAATTATGGGAGTCGCCTTAGCTATTTCCTTAAGTGTTGTATTAATTACACTTTTACATTTAGGTGCTTTATATAAAGCCATTAAATTTAGTATCCCGGTTTTAGATATTTTAAAAATGATTTCACTTTTACTAATGACATGGGGAGTAGGTGAACTTCTAAAAAATATATATGATAATATGCATGGCGGACTTTTGTTATTAATTGGTATATTAGGTGTATTCTGTTGCATTTATGTACTATTTCTCTTTTTGCTCCGTTTTATTACGAAAGAAGAGCTAAAACAGATTCCTTTCTTACAAAAATGGTTTTAAATTGATTATAGATATTTATCGTTATTTTCAAACAAAGGGTTTGACATTTATTAATTCAACCAAATAGCCTATAGCCAATAAAATGAATCTTCAACCAGAGGGTGGTTCATTCATCCACCCACTGATTGTTAGATGAACGAATCGGGCATTTAGGTGCTGTTATCTCCTACTTAGACTTTTACAGTACAGATTATCCAAAATCCTGAAGTGGGGGTCTTACAGCACCTTATATGCGGGATAAAAGCTTCTTCAATCAATGGCGAACTTACATTCGCGATAAATACCCATAAAAAATAGTCAGACCGGGGCATAAGAAAATAACTATATAGCAAAAGCCGAACACTTTATAATTGTTCGGCTTGTTTGTATTAAAAAATTCCTATCATCGCTACGTCAATATACTTCGCTTTCCAGAGGCTGTTCCCGCAGCATTCTACATACGCTAAAATCTTACGTATACATGGACGATTTATGGTTCATTTTTCTAATCAGCTGTTTTTTTAGTGTGCCCCCTTTTTTTTCTTTTATCCGATATATGGTAGTAAATAGCGAATATAGAGATAAATGGTAGCAACAATCAATGATATAATTACGAGTGGAAATCCGTATAGTAAAAAGCGAATAAACGATATACTTTCCTTCGCTCCTTCAGCTAAACCTGCCACCACTACATTAGCAGAAGCTCCGATCAACGTTGCGTTTCCCCCTAAACATGCACCTAAAGCCAATGCCCACCAAATTGGATCTAAATACACCATTCCATAGCTTTCAAATTCTTGAACAACTGGAATCATCGCAGCGACAAAAGGGATATTATCCACAATACCAGAAAACAAACCGGAGACCCATAAAATCAACAATGCTGTTTGTACATAGTCTCCATTGGTAATTACTACGATTGCCCTCGCGATTTCATCAATGACGCCTACTTCTTCTAAACCACCTACTAGAGTAAATAACCCAATAAAAAAGAACAATGTAACCCACTCTATTTTTGCAAATATTTGCTCTGCTGCCACTTCTTTTTCCGTCAATAGAAGTAGTAATATAGCGCCAGATAACGCTACAGTAGTCAATTCAACATACAAAAATGCATGTAGTAAAAAACCGATTATTGTTAATAAGAGAACCGTGATTGATTGATACAACATTGGTGTTCGATGCAAATAAGCTTGCGCGTCCATTGCTAGCAACTCTTTGACATCCAAGCTCGTCCGTCGTAAGGACTTTCGAAACAATACCCAAACAAAGACAAGCATGATCCCGAATAGGATAACGGCGATGGGAGCCATATGGATCAAAAATGACGAAAAGGTTAAATGCTCTACCGCTTGTCCGATCATAATATTAGGCGGGTCCCCAATCAATGTTGCCGCACCGCCAATATTGGAACTGAAAATAATTATGAGTAAATACGGAAACGCGGGCAACTTTAACAGTTTCGTAATTTTGAGCATTATTGGAACAAAAATTAATACCGTTGTTACATTATCCAGCAATGCTGAGCCAATTCCTGTTAATACCCCCGCGCCAATCAAAAGAGGGATTGGTGCACCTCTCACTTTTTGTGCAAAACGAATCGCCATATAAGCAAACAAACCTGTTTTTTCTGTGATGGCAATTAATACCATCATGGCAAATAAGAGCGCGATTGTATTCCAATCAATATATTCTGTTAACATACGCTCGGCAGAATAGATTCCAGTCAATAAGAGCAATACGCCACCAGTTAAAGTAACCAGTGCACGATTAATTTGCTCTGTCATAATAAATACATAACAACAAATAAAAATGAATGAGGCTATAATAATTTCCAACCAAACCCCCACTTTCTTTTCTTGCCTATATCATTCTTTACTCCAACTATATGTAACAAAAAAAGAAAATATTTTTCGTCTATTATTTTTTCAAGGTGAATAGGATGAACATAGGTGGACAATCTGGAAAGGAGGGAATGATCATGCGCAGTAAGCAATGGGTTGCATTATTATATGGATGGATCATTGTATTGGGCTTAATGATGGTCGCTAGCTTTGTATTAGCATTATTACTTCGATTTACTACATTTAACGAACCTGCTCTGTCATGGGTCACTTTTGTCATCGGTCTCATCAGTTTATTTCTGGGAGGGCTCGCAGCAGGAATAAAGGGCAAAGCAAAAGGCTGGATGATCGGGATATTTACAGGTGCAGGATTTACGCTATTTGTTTTATCCGTACAATATTTGGGCTACCAACAAGGATTTTCGCTGGAACAATCTCTTCATCACGCTGGATACATGGCAGCTGCATTATTTGGCGGTGCAGTAGGTGTTAACATCGCAGGCGAAGAAGCAAGCGATAAATAGAGCGTTAATTTGTGGAACACTTCCTTTCATCTTACTTCCATAGAGTATGATAATTACGGTACCTTAGAGAAAAAAATGAAAAAGATGACAGGTTATTTGGGGGAAATATAGCAGCAACACTTTGAGTTTAGAGGTTTGTGCTTAAGTAAAAAAGAGATAGTAAACGATCATCTATGGATAAAGTACCAGTGGGGGTTTTCATTCATCCCCCACGGCTTGTTAGTACCATAATGGTCTGACCTAGGTCTTTTACGAAATAGGGCATTTAGGTGCTGTTATCTCCCACTTAGATTTGTTGCAGTACAGATTAACCTACTCCTAAAAGCGGGAGTCTTACAGTACCTTATATACGGGAGGAAAAATCCCGCAAATATTAGACATGGATACATTGCAATAGCTCTTTCTTGGCAAATTTAAAAGGAACACAAAAGAAGATCGCTTTTGTGTTCCTTTCGCACTTACTACCTATGTATCAAATCACATCCGCTGGTATAAGCAACAGACGCTTGTCCATTGCCTACCTCCCTCGCGTGAACATGGTAATTACTGCTGCTTTACTTCACGGATTGCTGAGCGGTCATACGTCAGCTTAGATCCATCTCCAGCTTGAATAACTATAGTATCTTCATCCATCGCATGGATTTCCCCATGAAAACCACCGATCGTAACTACGGAGTCACCTTTTTTCAATTCTGCTTGCATTTCTCTGACTTGCTTTTGTCGCTTTTGCTGTGGGCGAATAAGTATAAAATACAGAAGCACAAACATCAAGATAATTGGTAATAAAGATGCTAACATTTCCATTGTTCCATTCCTCCCTTCTATACGTTAGAAATTCCTAGCATTCGGTTTATTAAAACCGTATTGCTCAAAGAATTCTTCTCTAAATGAGCCAAGACGATCTTCGCTAATAGCTTTTCGTACTTGCTCCATTAATTTTAACAGAAAATATAAGTTATGATAAGTAGTAAGCCTAAAACCAAAAGTTTCATTACATTTAATGAGGTGACGAATATAGGCACGCGTATAATTTTTGCAAACATGGCAATCACAGTTTTCATCAATTGGTGAAAAATCACGTGCATATTTCGCATTTCTGACTACTAAACGACCGTTTGAAGTCATACATGTACCATTTCTTGCTATTCTAGTAGGAAGGACACAATCAAACATATCCACTCCTCGAACAGCACCGTCAATTAAAGAATCAGGCGAACCAACACCCATTAGGTATCTAGGCTTATCGTCCGGCATTAAAGGGGTAGTAAATTCAAGCACACGATTCATAACGTCTTTTGGTTCACCAACAGACAATCCGCCAATAGCATAACCAGGAAAATCTAAGGAGATTAAATCGTTGGCACTTTGCTTTCGCAAGTCTTCATATTCCCCACCTTGGATAATACCGAATAAACCTTGCTCATCTTTGCGTTGGTGTGCATGTAAGCATCTTTCTGCCCAACGAGATGTTCGCTCTACAGAGCTTTTCATATAAGCATGATCTGCAGGATACGGTGGACATTCATCCAATGCCATCATAATATCTGATCCTAAGTCGTTTTGGATATTTATAGCTTTCTCAGGAGATAAAAATAATTTTTCCCCGTTTAAATGACTGCGAAAATGTACCCCTTCTTCAGTAATATTTCGCATTTCACTCAAGCTGAATACTTGAAAGCCTCCAGAATCCGTTAAAATAGCACCATCCCAATTCATAAACTGGTGAAGCCCACCCGCTTCTTTAATGATATCCTGACCCGGTCTTAACCAAAGATGATACGTATTAGATAAGATGATATTAGCATTCATCTCTGTTAGTTCTTCTGGACTCATTGTTTTAACAGTAGCCAGTGTACCTACCGGCATAAATGCAGGTGTGTCAAACGATCCATGTGGCGTATGGACACGCCCTAATCTAGCACCTGTTTGTTTACATGTTTTCTTTAATTCATAAGTGATTGGTGTCATCAGCTACTCTTCCTTTATCGATTAAACTAAAATACTTTTATCAAAATTAGGCAAAGCTCATGTACTTTTGTAAGAGATAGCACTACTAATATATGTGTTTCATATAAATAGTAAAATGCCTCGGCATCTCTAATTTTAGACTATGCTTGTCATTCTGAAAAAATAAACTACCAAGTTGTTAGCGTTACATGAATCGCCTTCATTTTAAGCATATATAAACATTGCATCTCCAAAACTAAAAAATCGGTATCGTTCTTGCACTGCTTCACGATATGCCTCCATTACTATATCTTTTCCAGCAAATGCGCTAATTAACATAATTAATGTTGACTTAGGTAAGTGGAAATTGGTGATCAAGCCGTCAATAGCTTGGAATTGATAAGGCGGATAAATAAATATATCCGTCCAACCGCTAGCTTCTCTAAATTCCCCATTATTATCCCTGGCAATCGTTTCTAAAGTACGGGTGGAAGTGGTGCCTACTGAAATAATTCGCCCAGCTGATTGCTTTACTTGATTAAGCATATCTGCTGTATGCTGATCCATATGATAAAATTCTGCATGCATCTTATGGTTTTCCACTGTTTCTGCACTTACAGGACGAAATGTACCGAGCCCAACGTGTAAGGTAATAAATGCAATGCATACACCCATTTGCTGTAATTCATTTAATAATTCCGTTGTGAAATGAAGCCCAGCTGTTGGTGCCGCTGCTGACCCTTCTTCTTTTGCATATACCGTTTGGTACCGTTCCTTTTCTGAAAGCTGTTCCTTTATATACGGTGGTAATGGCATTTCCCCTAATTGATCAAGTACTTCATAGAAAATACCTTCATATGCAAATTGTACGACTCGCCCACCATGCTCTTTGATCTGTGTGCAGGTTGCAGTTAAGAGACCATCTCCAAAACGAATAACACTTCCAAGCTTCACTTTCTTAGCAGGCTTGGCAAGTATTTCCCACGAATCTCCTTCCACCTGATGTAACAGCAATACCTCAATACTTGCACCTGTTCCTTCTTTCACACCATGGAGCCTTGCCGGCAATACACGCGTATTATTTAACACCAGACAATCTCCAGGCTGTAAATATTCCTTTATATCAGGGAAATGGCGATGGGCAATCTCTTTCGTTTGTTTATTTAGAACAAGAAGTCTGGAAGCCGTTCGTTCTTTTAACGGGGTCTGGGCGATTAATTCTTCTGGTAAATCAAAATCGAATTCTTCAATATTCATGATGAAACTCCTTACGTGTTATCTAAACTTACCAAAAATATAAAATAACAGGGTTAAAATCAAACTAACAACAATAGAAGTGACAATTGGAAAATGGAAAACAACATTCCCTTTTTTCCACGTAATATCTCCTGGTAACTTGCCAATATAACTCCATATAACACCGATAACCAGAAAGATAATCCCTAGTAAAATAAAAAGTTTACCTAGGTTCATCATTCACTCTGTCCTTCCATCCGAAATGTTGGTAAGCCTCTGGCGTTACAACTCTTCCCCTTGGTGTTCGTTGAATAAACCCGATTTGTAATAAAAATGGTTCGTACACATCTTCAATCGTTTGTGGCTCTTCTCCAATTGTCGCAGCAATCGTATCTAAACCAACAGGTCCACCTTGAAAATGGTTCATAATTCCTTTTAACAATTTATGATCGATATGATCTAAGCCTTGTTTGTCCACTTGCAGCATTTCTAAGGCTTCACCTGTAGTAGACAAACTGATTTTTTCTTCTCCTTTTACTTGCGAAATATCACGAATTCGTTTTAATAAACGGTTAGCAATTCTCGGTGTTCCTCTAGATCGCTCAGCAATTTCCAACGCAGCTTCTTTTGTAATTGCTGTATTAAAAATATCGGCAGTACGCTCAATAATCATACATAAATCTTTAGCATCATAAAAATCAAGCCTACTTAATACACCAAATCGATCACGCAAAGGAGCTGATAATAAACCTGCTCTCGTTGTTGCTCCAACTAATGTAAACGGAGGTAAATCTATTCGGACAGATCTGGCACTTGGCCCTGAGCCAATCACAATATCAAGGAAAAAATCTTCCATGGCTGGATAGAGTACTTCTTCTACTGTTCTTGGAAGGCGGTGAATTTCATCAATAAATAACACATCACCAGGCTCTAAAGATGAAAGAATTGCTGCTAAATCTCCTGCTCGTTCAATTGCCGGACCCGAAGTAGAACGGAATTGGACACCCATTTCGTTGGCGATAATGGCTGCTAAGGTCGTTTTCCCCAGCCCTGGTGGTCCGTATAAAAGTACATGGTCTAAAGGCTCCTCACGCATTTTGGCTGCTTGGATAAAAATACTTAGATTTTCTTTCACCTTATGCTGACCAATATATTGCGCCAAGGTAGTCGGTCGTAAACTTAATTCCACGGAAATGTCTTCTTCCTGCAATTCGCCTGTGACCATACGATCTTCCATTTGCCTCCTCCTTTCTTTATTCACACCTAGTTTTTCATTAGTAACGCTAGCGCTTTACGTACTAATGCATCTGTCGTTTCTGTCTCAAGCTGTTGTATTTTAGGTAAAGTAGCTTTTATTTCTTTTTCCGAATACCCTAAAGCTTTTAAAGCTTCTTTCGCGTCTTGTACAACAGCATCATCAAGGCGAGGATCTGTTATTGTCTGTTCTTCATTTACAGCTGTTGTAATTGCCAGTTTCCCTTTCAAATCAAGGATGATTTGCCTTGCTGTCTTCTTTCCAACACCTGGGAAACTTGTTAAAAATCTTTCATCTTCTCGTTCAATAGCTGCAACAAACTCTCCAACATGAACAGAAGCCATAATGGCAATAGCTCCTTTTGGACCTATTCCAGATACAGAAATAAGCTTGGTAAATAAATATTTCTCCTCTTGGTTTTTAAATCCATATAGCAGCTGTGCATCTTCACGAACATGTTGATATGTATATATCTTAACGTCCTTTTTTTCTAACGATTGAAACGCATATGGATTAGCACAAATAATTTCATAACCAATGCCCTGTACATCCACAATAATAGCATCATCTTGAATATATGTAAGCTTTCCTCGTACATAAGCAATCATTTTCTCTGCTCCTTTTACCTTATCCATTCATTCTATCATAAATCGAAGTAAATGAATAAACTTCTATTTCTAGAGAAGAAATAGAAGTTTGGAGTTTAAACGATTATTCCGTTACTTCAAGATTATGATGAATATCTTGCACATCTTCATTTTCTTCTAATGTTTCAATTAAATTCATCATATGGGAGACATCTTCTTCCGATAAAGAAGTAGTCGTCTGTGGAATTAGTGTTACTTCTGAATCCGCAATGGAGTACCCTGCTTTATTTAATTGATCTACAACGGCTTGTAAGTCCTCTGGAGCGGTAAATATTTCAAACATGCCATCGTCTACTTCTATATCCTCTGCTCCAGCTTCCAATGCTTCTAAAGTCAATTCATCTTCATCTATTTCTCCTTGCTCGTTCGTAATAACAATGTACCCTTTCCGATCAAACATAAATGACACACTGCCGTTCTCACCTAAATTTCCATTATTTTTTTTAAAAGCATGTCGTATGTCTGCAGCGGTTCTATTTTTATTATCTGTTAACACATGAACAATTACTGCTACGCCACCAGGTCCATATCCTTCATATGTTAGTTCTTCAAAACTTGCACCGTCTAATGTTCCAGTGGCCTTTTTAATGGCACGATCTATATTATCATTTGGCATGTTGTCTGCTTTTGCTTTGTCAACCGCTAAGCGAAGACTTGGATTTGTTGTTATATCACCGCCTCCCTGCTTAGCAGCAGTATAAATATCTTTTGCATGACGCATAAAGATTTTACCTTTTTTTGCATCTTGAGCATTTTTTCTTCTTTGAATATTTTTCCATTTAGAATGACCAGCCATAGGACATTCTCCTCTCTAGAAATTTCCTTTATTACTATACCAAATATAAGTCAATTCTTAAAGAGATAGCGTAATGATAGCACAAACTTGTCTCCATATACGGTCACAATTATGTACATATTTGATCCCGTATATAAGGTGCTGTAAGACTCCCACTTTTAGGAGTTGGATAATCTCTACTGCAACTGGGAGATAACAGCACCTAAATGCCCTTCTTTAGTTTAATACCATTACGGTACTAACAAGCCGTGGGGGATGAATGAAAACCCCGCTGATCGAAAATTCACTGTTATAGAAAGTAAGTCATTCCATTGTTTCTTTAAATATTTTACTTCATGCACTACGCAACATTTCACTAAGGATAAAGCGGAAGTGAAACTTCAGCCAGAGGATTTTTCTAACCCATTGACTGTTAGTAACAGAGTATCCCAACGAAATTGGAAATTGACTTACTGTTGAATCCGACTCTAAGGATGGGAGAGGACCCTACTGCCAGTTACGTGCAGGATAAACCCTCCACTTTCAAGCGTTCATTTTATTTTAGGAATCGGTTTATCAATTCTTCCATGTTTTCTCCGTTATCCTTTGCTTCTAGTCTGGCATCCAAATTTCGCATCTTTTCCCAATGCGTGTCGTCTGTGTAAATAATAATTTCTTTATTTGAGTCAGGTAGAAGCTTTTTTACTTCCTTTTTAATTTCGTTACCAATATCTCCGCTAACATGCGTACTCAATATAACTCCTATCAAGATGCGATCATTTGTTGATGCAACCTGAGCCTGCACAATTTGTCTCTTTTTTTGTAATGCCTCTGTTATCATTATTGCTTCTTCATTGGTAAATGGATCAGAATATCCACTGTTAAAATTCGATTCATTGATATTTTCTTGTTTACTTTGAGGATAACCACCTTTTTCACCAATCGATTGTTCACGAATATTTAAACGTTCGTTTTTCTCTTTTTCTGTCTCATAATGAATAGGTTGCGTTTGATTATCTGTATTTGGATTAGCATTATTTTCTCCTTGCTGCCCATCTGCACACCCAATCAAACTAATTAGTGCCATTAACATCATCCCTAACCATACTCGCATAAAAAAACACCTCCTTACCATTAGTTTGGATCATGGAGGTGTTTTTACACAGTTAATATAAGGGAAGCCACTATTTTTTCCGCGAGAAGGAAGGCAAAGTTTCGCGTTTGTGTGCTGTGCGTCGATGCATCATTTCAATTTTCTCACGCTCAGCTTTCGGAACGTCCTCTCCCTTAAGATAAGCATCTATCGTTGCATAACGAATACCCATTTCCTTCTCGTCACTTTGTCCTTCCCACAGATCTGCACTAGGCTGCTTATTTAAAACAGAAGAAGGAATGTTTAAATAAGCGGCTAATTCCTTCACTTCTCCTTTTGTAAATTCAACAATAGGAAGAATATCTACACCGCCATCTCCATACTTAGTGAAATATCCTGTATACCACTCCGCAGCATTATCTGTACCAACAACGAGGTAATTATGATTTGTAGCAATCGTGTATAAGGTACTCATTCGTAGTCTTGCACTTAAATTAGCTTTGGCCATTTGCTCATTCTTCTCTTGATACATATGATTTGTTTCTAATTTGGATTGAATCACGTTATACATATTATCTCTCGTCTCAGTCAGGTCAATCGTTATATGATCAATGCCACAGGCTTGAACAACTGCTTCTGCATCCTTCAAGGAACCTTCACTTGTATGAATAGGCATGATTACCCCTAAAGAATTTTCTGGACAGGCTTTTTTGATTAATGCAGCTACAACGGCTGAATCAATGCCTCCACTTATACCTACTACTAATCCTTCAACCCCTGTTTTCTCGACTTGCATTTGTAACCAACTGACAATGCTCTCTACTTCTTTTTGCAACAAACTGATCACTCCTTTTATTCCTTGGTAGCTATTGGGTCTCTGCTAATCTGTTTCCTTTTTTAAATTTGTTAAAACAGCATTTCGGATGGTTATAAGCACGTTCTGTTTTTCACATACATACTTACTTTGTTAATTATCATACCATTAATATCACCTGTTTGAAAATTATCCTTACCCTTGCCGAACAAAAATTATTATTGAAGAAGCTTGTTGAATGGAATCGGTTTGGCTCTTATGAATGTTTTCAAAAAACCCCAAAAAATGTAACAAATTTGGAAAATGCTTTTACTCCACAGGAAGTATCAGTGGCAATATTAGCATAAAAGTACCTTTATCTAACCGCCAGTTTTTTACGAACAAAAAAGAGACGATGGAAATTTCGTCCCTTTTAACAATTATTCACCTTGCTCATCATTATTTTCTTGCTGCATCCTAGGAGCTGTTGAATAGCCAGGTGGCATCGGAAATGGCATTTGGTTCACTTTATGCTGAAATGGCGGGTACAATGGGGCAGCTGATGTATGCTGTTCCGTTCTTTCTTCTGCCTCCTCGTCACGATTCATGCCTTGCATGCTCCATGGTGGCATCTGTCCATTCCAAGCAGCATTATTCGGATCATTCATCATGTTTCCTTGCATTTGTGGCATGTTTTCGTATCCCATATATGGCATCGTACCATCATTCCCCATCATATTGGCATAATGTCCATGATGGTATGGCATGGGCTGCATTGCCATACCATGACAAGCCCAAGGATTCGGCCCCATCGTTTGAAATGGAATTTGCGGGTAGCATGGATCCATCACGTAACAACATAGCGGCACCATAGGTACTTGTGGCTGAGGCATGGGCATTGGCTGAGGCATGGGCTGCTTTTTAGGTTTAACTTGCTTCGGCTCCTCTTTTGGCTTTTCTTTTTTTACAGGTTTTGGTTCCTCTTTTGGCTGTGCCGGCATTTGTGGAAAGTTGATGGTTGTATAATTTTGAAATTCCTGTTCCATAATCGGCATTTGCATCATTGGTTGAGCAGGCATTGGTGGCATAGATGGCATAGATGGCATAGGCGGCATTTCTGGTTTCACCATTTTAGGCTTTTCTTTATCATCTTCCTTGATAGCTGGCATTGGTTTTGTCGTCATGTCCTTATACGGCTGTTCTTTTGGTTTCTGCGTTTCTTTCTTATGCGCTTGCTGCTTTACAGATTTAGAATTACCCGGGATTTTTATTTTCATCCCAGGCATAATCATATCTGGACTTGAAATTTGATTATTAAGTTGCTTTAATTCTTCAAAATCTACGCCATACTGCTGCGCTATTTCCCACATCGTATCGCCTTTTTGTACAATGTGTATCTTCAAATTCATCAAACTCCTCTCTTGTCATATCTGGGCTAATACTCTATATCAACATATGCAAGGAAAGTTTAAATGTTGATTAATTTTAAGAACGGAAAAAGCAACTAAAGAATGGCATAGACAATTTTGAAGCTTCATAATGGAAAGTTTTAATCAGTGGAGCTTACTTTATTCCACACTGATTGTACACAGTTGCTTGAAGTTGATTGCTTCAAGCTCCTCTTCCGGTTCCTTCCTAAGATAGAAGGATAGGTCTTCCGTTACAGGCTGATATTACAGAACGAATTTTGCAGCTCACAGTTTATCTAATTGATACACTGGATACGTCCCTAAAACTGTAACTTGACAACCTAAAGCTTCTAATTCTCCTTTCACACCTGGAAAAAGCACATCATCATAAGGTTGATTGACATCAATGATAAAGAAATAATTCCCTAATCCCGTTTTCATCGGGCGTGATTCAATTTTAGATAAATTCATTTTTCTCCAGGCAAAAGCAGATAATACTTGATGTAAAGCGCCAGCAAAATCACTCGGAAGCGTAATTAATAGCGTTGTTTTTTCCGATTGAATAGGATGTTTAATCTTGACCATTTCTTTTTGCTTACTTAGCACAATGAACCTCGTGTGATTATTCGGAAAATCATGAATGTTATTCTGCAATGTATTCAAATGATAGATGTTAGCTGCTAATTGATTGCCGATCACCGCCACTGGTTCATCCCGTTTACTGATCAGTTCCGCAGCTTTACCAGTGGAGGACGTGAAGTGAATGGTTGCATTCGGTAAGTACTGATGAATATATTGATGACATTGCGCAATGGCATGACTATGAGAATGAATTTCCTTGATGTCGGATAATTCTCCCTTGAAGTTAGGATGTACTAACAAATGTTGTTGTATAGGCACAACAATTTCTGCCACAATTGGAAGGCGTACTTGATGTACTAAATAATCAACTGTCAATTGAACTGTTCCTTCAATGGCATTTTCCAAAGGAACGACACCGATATCAATTTCATCTTTGTTCACTGCATCAATACATGCTGGTATGGTTGAAAAACTATGTTTTGCTTCACCGTTAAACGTCTTGTCTACTGCTAATTTTGTAAAAGTTCCTTTTGGCCCTAAATAGCCAATTGTCGCTGTCACTACTATATCCCCCTTATTTTCTTTTGCCTAAATTGCTACTATCAAAGTTTGCTATAAAGCTTAGGTTAACACCACTTAAAAGGAGTTAATCCTCCATTCTAAAACAACAACTAAAACCTTAAATACCTTGACAAAGTCGCGGGACGCCCGTTTAGCAACGTAGCGAATGGAACGAACCAACTAAAGATAAAGTGAACCTTCAATCAGCGGGGGGAGGGGTTCTTCCATCCCCGCTGATTGTTAGTTGAATGAATCGGGGATTTAGGTGCTGTTACCTCCCACTTCGACTTATTTAACTTACCGCTTCCATTCTTGAAGTGGGAGTTACAGCACCTTATATCCGGGATAAAGGAATCATGCCACTAAAACAGAGGTATGCCGACGTCTAGGCGAAAAGCCCATTTTTAGTCGGCCTTCCTCTTTGCGACGAACTGATGAGGCCTTATCGGAGGGCGTATTTATAAAGTCGAATCTGCTGGGCGCTTGCGCCGGACGTGGCTATTCGGTTATTTCGTTACCCATAAGCACCTCATTTTTAAGTTTCCTATACAATAAAAAAGAAAAAACCTACATACGATAAGTCCCTGACTAAGTTATTCTTGTCCTTGAAAATTAGCAAGTCGCCTCCCGTATCCACATCTTGGCGACTCGATCGTAGCGAGAATAGAGGACCCCCTATCTCCCACTTCTTTGTATCGCCTACGACTCTTGAAGTGGGAGTTTACAGCACCTTACATTCGGAATTAAAAGCAACCTGTCCATTCATAAGCAGTTAGTCCATAAATTCAAACTCAAATTCCAATAAGCGAACGGTATCTCCATCCTCCGCGCCACGTTTTCTTAATGCATCATCTACGCCCATTTTTCTGAGCTGTCTAGCAAATCGCTGTACTGCTTGATCATGATTAAAATCAGTCATTTTAAATAATTTCTCTATTTTTTGACCTGATAAAACATAGGCTCCATCATCATCTCTTGTAATCACAAATGGATCTTCTTCTTTATGATAACGGTATATGACCTTTTCTTCTTTAGGAGCAACCCCATCTTCGTCCATAGTCTCTTTAGGAATCTCCTCTAATTTATCAGCAATTGCAAATAAAATATCTCGCACACCTTCTTTTGTAAGCGCCGATATTCTATAAACAGGGAATTTATTTTCCATCTTTTGCTTAAATCGCTCAAGATTTTCCTCAGAACCTGGCATATCCATTTTGTTAGCTGCAATTAACTGCGGGCGTTTTTTTAACTTAGGATCATACTGTACTAATTCTTGGTTGATTTTAACGAAGTCTTCATAAGGATCTCGACCTTCTGTTGCAGCCATGTCAATGACATGAACAAGCACTCTCGTTCTTTCTACATGACGTAAGAATTGGTATCCTAAGCCAACCCCTTCATGTGCACCTTCAATTAAACCTGGAAGGTCAGCCATAACAAAGCTTCTTTGATCATTTGTATCTACTACACCTAAATTTGGAGCCAGTGTTGTAAAATGGTAATCAGCAATTTTGGGTCTTGCCGCACTGACAACGGATAAAAAGGTAGATTTCCCCACACTTGGAAACCCGATTAAGCCAACATCGGCAATTAATTTCAGCTCTACCTTAATTTGTCGTTCCTGTCCAGGTTCTCCATTCTCGGCTATATCTGGTGCAGGGTTTCTAGGCGTTGCAAAGCGAGTGTTCCCTCTGCCGCCTCGTCCACCTTTTGCTATGACGGCTTCTTGATTATGAGTAGTCAAATCTGCAATTAATTCTCCAGTGTTTTCATCAGTGACGGTTGTTCCTGGTGGGACGGGAACAACTAATGGTGTTGCGTTTTTTCCATGTTGATTTTTACTCATTCCGTTTTCGCCGCGTTTTCCTTTAAAATGGCGATTATAGCGAAAATCCATTAATGTGTTAAGTCCTTCATCAACTTTAAAAATAACATCCGCTCCATTTCCACCATCGCCTCCAGCTGGGCCTCCTTTAGGGACATACTTTTCCCGACGATATGCGACAAGACCATTTCCTCCATCTCCAGCTTTCACATAGACACTTACTTGATCTACAAACATATCCTCACCTCTTTTCAATTACATGGTACAAAAAAGGAGCATACGACAGCGTCGCTTTCTCCACTTACAGTCAAAGGAAAATGAGCTTCCATTGTATGCAGCATCCGTTGCAACTGTTGCTGATTGTTTAATCCATTTACTGTAAACAGGATTTCCATCGAATGAAGCTCTTCTTGCTTTATTTCTAAATTAATCGTTATGAATTCGTCTGTTTTTTTGATTTCCCTTACAAATGTAACTATCTGCTTGCATTGTTTGGTTAACTCCTGATCTATACTTTCTATCTGCTTTCCTTCTGTATGTATATCATAATCTAATTTTATATCCACATACATATATGCATTCTCCATCACCCATAAACAGAATTCCGTCGCTTGTAATTGCATTAATTTTCGTTCTAGGTGATAATTCTGAATCACATCAGCTGTTTTTTCTTCTACTTTTTTTACGTTGCCCATAGAAGCATAACCGTAAATAATTTGTAAATGATTCATTAAATCATGCCGGTAGTACTGCATTAAACGAACCACATCTTTAGCTCTCATATAATATCCTCCCACATGTCCAACAGTATAGCAGAAAATGAGTAAAAGATCATTATTTCTTATTGACAAGATTTTCAACGGACAGACAAAATCTTTTGTGAGAAGATAATCTAAACAGTTGATGTGAACAGAGGCACAAAAAGCAGAGCAAAAGCACAACGTAGCTCTAGACAATACAGGTTTGCGGTTTAACTTTTGCTTACTTACTCCAAAAAAATGAATAATGGATGCATAGATCTATATAAGCTCTGGCATTAAAAAAACTCCAACCAAACATTTGGCTGGAGTTTCGTATTATGCTTCTTTAGCAACAGGATATACACTTACTTTTTTACGATTGCGGCCATAGCGTTCAAATTTCACAACACCGTCAATTTTAGAAAAAAGTGTATCATCTCCACCGCGACCAACATTTTCACCAGGATAAACCTTTGTTCCACGTTGACGATAAAGAATAGATCCACCTGTTACAAATTGGCCGTCAGCACGTTTGGATCCAAGTCGTTTAGCTTCAGAGTCACGACCGTTTTTTGTACTACCAGCACCTTTTTTCTGTGCGAAAAACTGTAAATCTAGACGTAGCATAAGATACACCTCCTTACTTATCTTGGATAGTAATAAATTGTTGATACTCCTGTTCTATGGAAGAAAGCGATATTAGCATCCCTTCAAATAATAACTGCACCCGCTCCATCTTTTTACTAGCAATAGAGCCTGGAATCGCTACATAAAGGTAACCGCCAGCACCGCCCTGCTCAATATCAAGGTCCACTTCACATAAAGTGAGAACTGCATTTATAGATCCAATGGATACCGCAGATACACCTGCGCATACTAAATCATAACCATATGGACCACTTTCAGCATGTCCCGAAAGCTCAAATGCTTTAATTCGATCATTTTCACGAAATACAGTTACTTTAATCATACGTTTACCTTTTAAGCATTGATTTTATCAATCACTAATTTAGTATAAGGTTGACGATGACCTTGCTTACGATGATAATTCTTTTTTGGTTTATATTTGAAAACAGTAATTTTCTTTTGACGACCGTGTTTAGCAACTTTTGCAGTTACAGATGCACCTTCAACATAAGGAGCACCAACTTTCACATCATCTCCACCAACGAAAAGAACTTTATCAAAAGTAACCGTTTCATCTTGGTCAGCAGCAACTTTTTCAACAAAGACTTCTTGGCCTTCTTCTACTTTGATTTGCTTACCACCAGTTTCAATAATAGCGTACATGCTTTTTGCACCTCCCATAAACTAAGACTCGCCATACAGGTACTCTATAACGAGTTTTAAAACCTGTTCTGCGCGGTTGTAGCACTGGTGCTACGATGAATAACGTATTAATGTTACCATTACAGTATGTACCTTGTCAATATGTTTATCAAAACTAAAGTCAAATAAACAACAACTGCTACTACTCTTTACCGTTTTGTATCTCTTGATAAACGTAAAGCGAGGTGATTCGAATACGAATTGTATCACGCCACTGAATTCAGAAAATCCCCTCTAGGATTTTTAAAAACTATTATGAAGTTTATATGCGTCATTCATTTTAACATGGTTTGATCTTAAATCATCAGGACTAGAAAATATTGTTACATTAAAGTTACCTTTTTCCTACTCCACCAATGGTGGCTTTATATTGTTTTTCATTAAAATAACAATGTAAACAAACTGATTCATCGATAATCTTCACTGTATTATTCGGATATAAAATATGAATATCGTGATCCCGCCCTCGATAAAATCGTGAAAATACGTCTAGAAGCGCGGTTTCGGATTTCACCTTAATAGAACTCCTCCGCTTATTCGGCTTATTTCTCTTCTCATATCGTTTAAGTAGAAATCTCATAAACGCATAATACCGTTTATGCCATTCATTTTTATTTTCAAACAATAAAAAGAGGAACAAAAAAAAGGTGCTTAATGTAAAAGGTATAATGATCAATTGTGCAAACAGAAGAAGTACACAAGTAATGAGTGAAAAATAAATAGTACGATAATACGCCAGCTTATATGGCCATTTTGTTGATAAAATTAGTTGAAGTAATTTCCCCCCGTCTAAGGGTAAGATCGGTAGTAAATTAAATAAAAATATGGCCGTATTATAGTACATGAATGTATCGATAATAGATGACGATAACAAGCCAGTATCGGCAACCACAAGCATAACACCATATAAAACAATATGCTGAAAGGGACCAGCGCAAATGACTAGAACTTCTTCCTTTACAGGTCTAGTTCCATGTTCTTCTGTATCCATGACCCCGCCAAAAACCCAGAGCATGATTCTCTTTATTTGCCACTTGAATTTTAGTGCCATGGTATAATGACCTAATTCATGAAAAAACACGATAAACAATAAAATGATCAATTGCACGAACGTACCTGTAAAAAAAGAAATAATAAGAAAAAGCAATAAAATAGGATGCACATGCACTTTGGGAAATAGATTATTCCACATCGTCAACTTTTATCACCTGTACCGGATCAATATATTGATTATCCTTTTCAATGGAAAAATAAACAGCTTGGTTTTTTTCCGTTGGGACAAACTGACCGATTGCCTGATTTGCTGCCACATGCTCATATAAATGAACATCTATATTACTTAATTCCCCGTATGTTGTTAAACTATCATCTGGATGTTGAATAACAATGGTTTTATTTGTTCGGCGGTCATTCCCTGCAAATATAACAATACCTTGTCCTAATGCTGTTACGTCGGACTTCCCATCAGTAGAGATTTTTATCCCTGTGCCATTCGTTTGAAAGGATTCGGAAACACTGCCATTAACGGGCATTGCCTGCGTATTATCGCTCATTTCCTGATGATTTGATTGACTGTCAGGTATTAAAGCAAGAGGACTGCCAAACGTATCTTGATACCAAAGATTTACCTTAGCAAATGGAAATTCCTCCACTAAAGCAGTACTTAGGATGGATTTAGCTGACTGTAATCGGGATGAATCGGTTTGCCAAATAATCGCAACACTCAGGAATAAGATCACGGAAAGAATTCCTTTCCATATAAGTCCACTAACTATTCTTCCATGTTGGCTATTGCTTGTTCCTGTAGCAGTATAGAGGGGTTCAAACCCATGCTTTTCTTCTTCTTGAACAAACGGATCGGCAATTTGCTTTGATATATTTGTCCGTGATGCAAAATGACGTGATTTTTTCCTTTGTTCAATGGATTGACGAACCTTCTTTACACCTTTACTCATATACCTCACATTCCTTCTGGTCTGGTTTGTACAAGTATATGAGGAATATTGCAATTATATGTTAGAAACAAAAGACAAGTAGTACAACTGTGTAAATGTAGAAAAGGTAAGTGGTTCTATTTGATGTAAAAGCAAAATTTCTGTCCAAATGACTAGTCACTGAATTACAGAAATATTTGATATGCTCGTTACATCTATCTATGTTTGAATCGATAACTTTTGACCATCGAATTTGATATTAAATCGAGGCAATAATGAAGGTTATTGATTTGATCCACAGAACAAAGGCGCGGGGCGCCCGTTTAGCAACGTAGCGAATGGAACGAATCAACTGAGATAAAGGTAATCACGGTGAGGCGACGAACCGATGATGACTTATCGTAGGGCGCATTTCTAAAGTCGCATCGTTGCTGGGTGATGGATCCGGACGTGGCTACTCGGTTATTTCGTTATCCCCAAGCACCTAATTTTATCGTTTCCTATACATAAAAAAAGCAGGAATCCCCTGCTTTTACTACGTGGTAGTATAATGTAATAATGCAATCCATCTAAGAGCGCATCCCAAAAAATTGCTTAATCTTATGCATCATTCCTTTTTCTGTATCTAACGATTGTAAAGGAACCGTTTCACCGAGAATTCTTCTTGCAATATTGCGATAAGCTATCGAAGCTTTGGAACTTGGTTTATATGCCACTGGTTCTCCTTTATTGGAAGCTTTAATAACTTCATCATCATCAATCACAATACCAATTAGATCAACAGATAAAATTTGCAATACTTCATCGATATCCAGCATATCCCCATTTTTCATCATATGGTTGCGAATCCGATTAATAACTAGGCGAGGAGGCTCTTCCATCTCTTCTTTTTCCAGTAACCCAATTATACGATCAGCATCTCTTACACTTGACTTTTCCGGTGTAGTAACAACAATTGCCTTATCAGCGCCTGCAATCGCATTTTGAAATCCTTGTTCAATACCGGCTGGACAATCGATAATAATATAATCGTATTCCTGTTTAAGTTCAGCAATAATCCGTTGCATTCCATCAGATGTTACTGACGTTTTATCACTCGTTTGTGCTGCTGGTAATAAGGATAAGTAATCAAAACGTTTGTCTTTTATTAGTGCTTGTTTCAGCTTACATCTTTCTTCAATAACATCAACAATATCATAGATAATCCGGTTTTCCAGTCCCATGACTACATCAAGGTTCCTTAATCCAATATCTGTATCTATTAAACAAACTTTTTTATCCATTAACGCCAACGCAGTACCAATATTGGCAGTAGTCGTTGTTTTACCAACCCCACCTTTTCCAGATGTAATAACGATCGCTTCACCCATTTAGCATTCTCCTTTCGAACCTGTTTATCTCTCTTCGTCTCTGTGAAAGAACCTGGAGCCGATCAATAATTATCTTATCCTTCTCTTCATCGACTAATCCACATTCCATGTACACACCATCAGATTCATAATCTGGAGCACGACTTATATAATGTGCAATTCTTAATTGCATCGGGTTCATATAAGATGCAACTATAAATGCTTGTTTGTCTCCATCAATTCCTGCATGAGCAATACCTCGTAGATTTCCCATGATAAAAATATTGCCTGTCGCAGTTACCTTTCCCCCAGGATTTACATCACCAATCAGTAATAAATCACCTGTTATATGTAGAACTTGTCCAGAACGCACAATTCGATTCATTGCTTTAATCTCACTATTTTCCTGCCACTTGCGGACTTCTTCCCGAGGAACGACATCAGATTCAATCGTTTGAATGGTGAAGCGATTTTCAGCGGTAATTATTTTTTTTAATAGGCTCATTTGGTCATCTTTTAAAAATCGATAGCCTAATTTTACTCTTACAGCTACAACTGGCTCCGTATTTGCAGGCCTGCTTTCATTCATTTTGTATTCCAGTTCCTGTATAGCCTTATCAAACGAACATGTATCGTCAATAAATAACGTGAGCCCATCTTTTGTACCTTTCATTGTGATTAATTGCTTTTTATCTTGTGTCACACGTCCACCTCATTCTATACATTCGAAAGCTTGGAAGATTCCTTCAATAAAATGTAACAAACAACTTTACGCTTATGAAGTTGTTCTTCAAAAAGGGAGAGGAATAGAATGAATTTCTAAATAATGTCATTGCATACGACTATAAAACACAATCTATCCACTTCCTCCACTTTTCGAATCACATCTTAAAATGTATTTCCTTTAGTTATTTGATCTTTTCCCCAGTCTGTCAATTTTTTAGCAAAAAATGGGTATAAAAGGAGCAAGAATACCAAATTTGACCCTACTGTTGGCAATAAACGGCTGGTGAAGTAATCACTCCAAGCGGTATCGGTTATACCAACTACCGTGTAAATGAGATAAATCAGCATATCACTAACTACCAACCCAACAACACCTAATAAAGCCACTACTAAAATATTTCCATGCAGTAACTTTTTTAATCCATAGATCAGATAAATCGTACATGCATACGAAAACATATAAACACCTAGTAAATTCGTATAAACCATATCTATCAGTAAACCAAATATCAATGCATACAACACAGAGAAATGCGTCCTGTCATTGTCATAGAATACTGCTATAAAAATAAGAAACACGAACACCCAATGCGAAACAATTAACAAATCTGTTTTTAATAAGCTTACAGGAAGTAGTTCCAGTGCAACACCTTCCAAAACCAAGATAAGTAGAAGGATAAGAGGCAAGTAAAAGCGTTTCATTACTCGCCCTCCTCTTCTTCACTTTCTTGATTTGCATCTGTCTGCACAGCACGATCAACCACAATTACTTGGTTAATTTCGTACATGTCAGCAGATGGCTTTACCAAAGCCGTTTTTGTTAAACCATACTTATCTGGAACTACTTCTTGTACTTTTCCAATAGGAAGTTCTGCTGGGAATACGCCTCCCATCCCAGAGGAAACGATCAGTTCATCTTTCTTTATATCTTTTTTAGATTCTTCAATTATACGAAATATAAGATGTTTACTCTCTTTATCATATCCTTCAATCATACCGACAATATTATCGCCTTTTCGATTGATTTTTCCGGAGATTCGATTGAATTGATCAAAGCCAGTAAGCAGCTGAACAGTAGCAGAATTCTTCGATGGGGTCATCACTTTCCCCACCATTCCTTCAGCTGTAATGACTGCCATATTCTTTTTAATTCCATCATTTTTCCCTTTATTTATTGTAATTTGTTCCAACCATCGTTCTGGCGACCTTGAAATCACCGTTGCTTGAATCGACTTATAGTTACGCATTGAATCTGACTCTGTAAGTTCAAGATTATTTCTCAATTCTTCATTCTCTTCTTTTAATTCTTGAACTTCATAAATCAGACCTTTATATTCGGCAAGTTTCTCTTTTAATAACCTATTTTCCTTGTACGTATCTTTAAAATCTCCAATGTTTCCAGTAATATCTGTCACTAAATTTACCGGAGCATGAATGATACTTTGTGCCAAACCGACCGTATCATCGACTATTTCTTCTACAATTGTTAGTTCTTCCCGATCCCTTAAAGAAAAACCAATTAAAGCTACCAGTAAGATAAAGCCAATTAACAGTATGAACAATCGCTTTTTACGTAAAAAAGACATATTAACACCCGCTTATTCTACTGTAGGACGTGATGACACATACGGATGGGATCGGAAATGCTGCATGTATTCCAGCGATTTACCAGTGCCAATGGCTACACTTTCCAATGGATTTTCCGTAATGAAAACAGGCATCTTCGTTTCATCACTAATTACCTGATCAATATTTTTTAATAAAGCTCCTCCACCAGATAAAACAATACCACGATCCATAATATCTGCGGCAAGTTCTGGTGGTGTTTTCTCTAAAGTGTTTTTTACTGCTTCAATAATGGAATCTACGGTATCCTTTAACGAATTAGCAATTTCTTCTGCAGTAATGGTAATCGTTTTTGGCAGCCCCGTTAGGAGATCTCTTCCTCGTATATCAATTTCCTCATTTACATCCACTTTGCCAGCCGTTCCAACTTCCAATTTAATGGATTCTGCCGTTCGTTCACCGATCATTAAACTGTAATGTTTACGAATATATTGAGCAATCGCTTCATCCATATTATCGCCAGCCGTTCGAACAGAACGGCTGGTTACTACACCACCTAGAGAAATGACTGCAACTTCTGTTGTACCGCCACCAATATCTACGATCATGCTTCCAGTCGGTTCCCAAACCGGCAGTCCTGCTCCGATAGCAGCTGCGAATGGTTCAGAAATTGGAAAAGCCTCTTTCGCCCCTGCCTGCTTCGTAGCATCGATGACAGCTCTCTCCTCAACCATCGTAATTCCAGAAGGTACACATACCATTACACTCGGTTTCTTCGCAAAATAAGAACGATTTTTCATCGCTTTATTAATATAGTATTTCATCATTGCAGCTGTTGTATCATAATCAGCGATGACCCCATCTTTCATTGGACGAATAACGGTAATATTTCCTGGAGTTCGTCCAATCATATTACGCGCTGAACTTCCGACTGCTTCAATATCCCCTGTCCTTGTGTTTGTAGCTACTACAGTAGGTTCACTCACAACGACACCTTTACCTTTTACAAATACAAGTGTGTTTGCTGTACCTAAATCTATACCTAAATCCTGAGAAAAATTAAACAATCCCAAAAAAATCTCCCTTTCCGGTTTGCATACATATCAATGTTATGTAGCTATTTCTTATGATATTTTTAATTATCTCTTTTTCCTGTCAAAAAGTAAAATAATTGTCTTTTATAGCATGCGCTTCATGCATACAAATATAAGCGTAACAAGCGCCACTTTCCTCAGCTTTACTGAAAAATGGCGCTACCTTAATTTCTCGTCTATATAATTATACGAAAAAAAATGGAAAATAGATAGTGTTTATATGAGTTTTTTGTATGATAAAAGGAAAGAAGGGAGATTGAATTTATTAAAAGTATTAAAAACTAGCCTAGCCATCATTATTATGACCGATGCAATTTATATGTTACGTACTGATAACTTTGAGTTTATCTCTTACTATACACTTTTATTAAGTGTCTTTATATTAGTGACAGGAGCCGACGAATGTAAAGAAGGAAGAAAAGGTATGGGTACTTAATGGTAGCTGTTGCTTTAGTTTGTTTCTTCGTTGCTTTACAATGAGCTAACCTAAAGTATTGAGTCCGCAACAAAAGTACTTTCATCCTGGTTGAAAAGTCCCGTAAGCCCCGTACTTCGGTGAGACAGAATAGTTTCCAATAAATTCAAACGGGGAAACGGGAGCTAAATCCCGATTCGTTCAGGGCATTTAGGTCATCCCCCTTCTTGCAGTAACTATCCATGTTGATTTTTTTATGGAACAGAGCTTCCTTCTACCATTTAATACATAGAATCTTTTTTACAAATAGCCTTTTTCTTTTAAAGATACATAGTTTCGGTTACCGATGATTAAATGATCGATCAACTCAATGCCAATCATTTTGCCTGATTCCACTAATCTTCTTGTTACATAAATATCTTCTTGAGAAGGTGTAGGATCGCCAGAAGGATGATTATGAGCGACAATAACGGAGGCGGCAGAGCGTTTAACGGCTTCACGATATACTTCCCGAGGGTGAACAATAGAAGCATTCAAACTACCTATAAAAATGGTTTGCCGATGAATAATCTGATTTTTCGTATTTAAAAACAAAGCCACAAAATGTTCTTGGTTTAATGACCGCAGCTCTTCCATTACATAGTCTGCGCCATCTTCAGGAGAGCGAATGACATAACGTTCTTCAGGTTGAAAACCATTCATTCGCTTTCCCAGTTCCATTGCAGCCAATATTAATACACCTTTTGCCGTACCAATCCCTTTGATAGCTGTTAATTCTTCAATTGTCGCGTCATTTAGAAGTTTTAAACCCTCAAAATGCATTAATAATCGGTTGGCTAGAGAAATAACCGATTCCTCTCTTGTGCCACTGCCAAGAATGATTGCTAACAATTCTGCGTTCGACACATGTGCAGGACCATTCTTTAGCAACCTTTCTCTGGGTCGATCATCTTTTGGTACATCTTTTATCATAATTGGTGGAGTAGTCATACAGATCCCCCTTTTTTGTAAGATACAATCATCTTACATAGGAACCTATTTTGATACAAATCGTTAATTGTGAGAAAACACCCTAATATAGCCCAACAAAACTTGTTTTTCACTATAGAAAAATAGTGATATATGGCAGTATTGTTGATTAATAATGCTTTTATCGTTCACTAGAGGATGTTAAAAATTTTGTAACTTGAAAGATCAATGTTTTACAAACATAATAGTATTAAAATCAACCTTCATTAATAGAAATATTAGAAAAACTTGGCTTGTCGCCATGTCTTATGGCGGAAGCCTTTGTTCTTCTTATACTATAAACAAGAAATCTTATACTTTCCTATAGTGGAACAAAGGTTAAAATTTCAACTTCCCCTATAGTGAATCTTCAATCAGTGGGGGTTCTCATTCATCCCTTACTGATTAATTAGTACCGTAATGGTATGACCTAAAGACCCCTTAAAAATAGGGTATTTAGTTGCTGTTATCTCCCGCTTAGACTTGTTGCAGTACAGATTATCCAACTCCTGAAGTAGGAGTCTTACAGCACCTTACATTCGGGGTAAAAAGAGAAACACTTTTTTGC
Source organism: Virgibacillus pantothenticus (assembly GCF_018075365.1). Lineage (GTDB taxonomy): Bacteria > Bacillota > Bacilli > Bacillales > Amphibacillaceae > Virgibacillus > Virgibacillus pantothenticus. The sequence goes on along the minus strand of NZ_CP073011.1, from coordinate 1,527,662 downwards.
TTACCAGGTGTCGCTGACACAGCTTTCCTAATTCCTAAAAAAGAAAAACGCTCCTTTCTGCGTGTTAGACCTGCTACGATCAATAGCTACCTGCTTGAGAAATGGGGGATTTTGGTGCCGTTATCTTCCATTTCGACTTTTTTGTATCGATTGCAACTCTTGAAGCGGGAGTTTTTACGGCACCTCACATTCGGTGTGAATGCAGAAAAAGGAAACCAAACTTCTATAGCGTTACCTGCTGCTTTATTCATCATTCTGCCAATGCAACAGTTAACTCTTGCCATAAAGATAGTAAATTCGAACCTACAGCTAGAGTGTTTTCATTTTCAGCTTCGATCATAAGTTTGTTTATAGGCTTCGTTAATTCTTTAAACCGATCCGGAGCAGATTTTATGATAGATTTCCATTGTTGCTCTGCTACTTCTCTACGCTCCATCGCTTTCTGCCATGTATCGACAAATTTCTGAAGCCACGCTGCTTCATTTTTCGATAACGCATCCTTATCTAGGTTTACCTTCCATTCTTTCACATAAATCTCTAACCCTGAAGCAGCAGCCTCTGCTTTTAATTGTTTTGCATCATTTTCAGAAGCCGCAGCAGAAATTAACAAAAAATATTGGTTATCTTTTTTCCAAAGCAACGAAGGCAGACCTGCGTCTTTAAATTTTGTCTGCCATGTTTGAGCATTTCCTTTTTCAGAAAATACGCCTCCTTGTAACACAAAAGCATGAAGCATCTCTGAACTTGCTTCACCATCCTCCACAGCACCTTTGTCCTCATCACTTACATTAGCAATAGATGTATTGTTAGCATCTCCATTCGCTTGACGATCTTCATCAATGGTGACAAACATCTTTAGCAGTGTAATTCCTAGTAGTGAACCTATGATGAAAGCTGAAGCAATTGCAATAATTAGTGGTTTAATGCGCGTTATTTTCTTGGTAAAAACATGAAGTAATGAAGTTTCTGATTTGGTGAATCTCTTATACGGTGGAACCTTATCCTCTTCCATGTCCATGAGCGTTGCAGCTTTTTCTTTCTCCGCAGCCGCTTTTTCTTTACTCAATGATTGGTGCAAGGACAGTTTTACTTGCTGACCGTTTTTCCAAACTGTAATTTTACGCTTGTCCTTTTTCACAGTCTAGCCTCCCTGTTAAAGAGTACTATTTTACTCTAGCAAAAGACATGTAAAAAGTAAGACGAAGCGTGTCAGCTTTGTAAGAAATTGTTCAACATAATCTCTTATATTTTTCGTATTAACAAAATCTTGATGGTACTTAGAGTCCGTAACGGAACTGAACAAAGGCACGGGGCGCCCGTTTAGCAACGAAAGCGAATGGAACGAATCAACTAAAGATAAAGGAATCATGCCACTAAAAACAGGGGTATGCCGACGTCGGGTGGCAAGCCCGTTTTTAGTCGGCCTTCCTCTTAGCAACGAACCGATGAGCCCTTATCGTAGAGCAATTTCGGGAAGTCACATCGTTGCTGGGGTCATGCGCCGGACCTGGCTATTCGGTTATTTCGTTATCCCCCACGGTTTGTTAGTGCCGTAATAGTATGACCTAAAGGCTTCGAAATAAGGCATTTAGGTGCTGTTATTTCCACTTAGACTTGTCGCAGTACAGGTTATCTAACTCCTGAAGTGGGAGTCTTACAGCACCTTATATATGAGGTAAAACGAGAAGTGCAGTGTCCTTTTATAAAAGCATGGCGGAATTAGAAAGCAATTGTTGTTTTATAACAATGCCCTTAACGCTTCTTTTTCAGCATGTAAGATCGGACGATGGAAATAAAATAAAGTGAACCTGTAACATAATAAATTATTTCCGGGTTGTCCATCTCACATATTGCTTGTTCCCAGGAATTAACGAATTCAATCGAAGTGTTTTGGTGCTGTTTCAAATCAGATATACCTGCTGCCCTAGGATGGTCAAAAGTTGTTAACTGTATTTTTTGAAACCCGCTCTTTAATTCAGCCAGCATATCATCTATTGCTTTATCTTTAAAAGCCGCAAATAACAGCTGTCGCTCTTGATGTGGAAAATTATTTTCCAATGTTTCCATAAATGCATGTATCCCCGCTGGGTTATGGGCGCCATCAACGATAATGAAGGGCTGTTGTGACACTACCTCAAATCTCCCTTCTAACTGAACACTAAAAAAAGCATCTTGCAACTTATCGGATTGGATAGAAAATCCTTGTTGTTTTAATATTTGTAAGGCCGTCAATGCCAAAGAAGCATTTGCTAATTGATGTTCGCCATACATGGAAAGCTCGAATGAAATCGGATTTGTATTCCGTGCGTTCCATACCATATGATTCCGTAAATTAGCCGATGTGATACGACGATACCAAAAATCAACTCCTAGTTGATAGATAGGAGCTCGTTGCTTGTTTGCTTCTTGAAGCACGACTGTTTTCGCTGCTTGCTGTAAATCCCCAATAACTACAGGAGTCCCATGTTTAATAATACCAGCTTTATGTGAGGCGATCTCAGATATAGTCTGTCCAAGAAACGCTGTATGATCTTTAGCAACAGTTGTAATAATAGATATTATCGGATTCATACAGTTTGTTGTATCTTCTCTTCCACCCATGCCAGCTTCTACAACCGCAATGTCAACATGACTGGCAAAATAGAAAAAGGCAATGGCAGTCAGAATTTCGAACTCCGTTGGATGTTGCTGCTGTTGATCTAACGTCTGTACAGCAGGATAGACAGCTTCCCACACTTTCACAAACTCTTGCTCGGAAATTGGTTCATCATCCACATAAATATACCCACGTATTCCGTATAAGCTTGGGGAAGTGAACGCGCCTACTCGATAACCGCTCGCTTGCAACCCTTGTTTCAAAAATGCAGAAGTAGAACCCTTCCCATTGGTGCCTGCAACATGGATCGCTGATAGCCGGCTTTCAGGATGACCAAGTAACGCGAGTAGCTGCTTCATTCGCTCTAATCCTGGTCTGATTCCAAGCTGACTTCGATGCATGAAAAAAGCTTCTATTTGCTTCATTGTTTGCAATTATGTACAATCCTTTCATGAATAGTTTTTTATTTTCACATCAAGTCCTCGTTCAAAAAACGCAACTAGTTGAGTAACGTATTGAAAAATTATTTCGTAAAAATGGAGTAGATATTCCTCACATATTAAGTTGCTTTACTATTTTTGGACACGGAGCTATTTTTAATAACTGCATGAACGATTATTAGTATAGCAGAAAGGAAAGAAACGATGCACGCAAACGGCTGGATTATTTATAATGATAGTTTACCAGGTAATAAATTTATTGATTTTGCACAATGGTTGGCAAATGCTGCTATTCGCAAAGGAAATCAAGTGAAAATCATATCAAACAGCGATCTTTTATCATTTTTGTCGCACGAAGAACTAACCCTTTTCACTAAAGAGCGACCACTTTCTTTGCCAAACTATGTTGTATTTACAGATAAGGATATTTATTTAGCGAGACAGCTAGAATTACTCGGAGTTAGGGTGTTTAACTCTTCGGAAGCAATCCGTATTAGTGACGACAAAATAGCAACGTATCAGCAATTAGCAATGGCGAAACTTCCTATCCCAGACACCATTATTTACCCTAAAACCTTCGCCCCTCAACCGGTGAAACATCGGATATTAAACGAAGCAATCGGCAAATTAGGTTTTCCGATGATCGTAAAAGAAGCATTTGGCTCTTTTGGGGAACAAGTATACCTTGTCCGCAATGAGCATGACTTAATCGAGAACATCAATAACCTAGGAACGAAGGCTTTTGTTTTGCAAGCATTTATCGCTTCCAGCTACGGCGTAGATTTACGCCTGCATGTGGTTGGAAATCAGGTCGTTGCAGCGATGAAAAGGCAATCAGCGAATGATTTTAGAGCAAATATTACCGCTGGAGGTACCATGGAAGCATATCAACCATCAGAAGCCGAACGGAACCTGGCTATTGCTGCAACTAGGTCCATTGGTGCTGACTTTGCTGGTGTTGACCTGTTAATAGGTGCTGACCAGTCGCCCATTGTATGTGAAATTAATTCCAACGCCCATATTCACAACATGTATGATGCTACTGGAATTAATGTTGCTGATTTTATCATAGACTATATTTTAAGAGAGACTGAAGGGGTAGCAAATGTATAATGGCTGGCTTATTTATAGTAATGAAGATATACAAGCAAACAAAGCTTATATTGATTGGTTTATCGAAGAAGCAGCACTGCAGTCTATCCAATTAGAGCTTGTACGTCGAGAGGATTTAATGATCGGTATTCACGATAAACAACAAGCTGTATTGAGAAATGGAAAAGCGCAAGCTATGCCCGATTTTGCAGTTGTTCGCACAATAGACCCTATGCTTAGCCTTCATTTAGAAAGCTGCAAAATTCTCGTTTTCAACAATTCCCGTATCGCAACTATTTGTAATAACAAAGCGTTGACACACCATGCTGTACATCAACTGCAAATACCAATGGTTGATACGTACTATAGTAAAGCTTCTATTTTGGGAACAACACCTCCTCTACCCTTTCCTTTTGTCATAAAGGACGTCGCAGGAAGAGGGGGCAAACAAGTTTACCTCATAACTAGCGAAAAGGAATATAAAACATGTATACAAAAACTACAAAGACAAGAAGTTATTATCCAAACATGCCCTGTAAAGCCAGGAAAAGACTTGCGTGTCTTTGTTGTTGGAAAAAAGATCGTCGCTTCAGTACTTAGAGAAAGCGATACTGATTTCCGAGCGAACTATAAGCTCGGTGGAAACGCGCGTTTATACAGGTTAAACGAGCAAGAAAAAAATAGCATCCAAACCATCGTTAACGCTTTCGATTTCGGTATGGTTGGTATTGATTTTCTTATTAGTGAGCAAGGAGAATTATTATTTAATGAAATTGAAGATGTCGTCGGGTCTCGCACACTAAGTGCTGTTAGCAATGAAAATATCCTTCGTTTATACGTGGAGCATATAAACAAACAAATACAACTTAAACCGCATCGATAAACGCAGACAAAGTGACTGGAACATAAGCAAATACTATATTGCAAAAGGCGGACAATCCATTGATCCGGCATATAAGTACTGTAAGGCTCCCGCTTCAAGAGTTGGAGAAATCATACTACAGAGATACTTAAATGCCCTATTTCGTAAGCGGACTTTAGGTCATACCATTACAATACTAAAAAAGGAGTAGGGGATGAAAAACCCCCTACTAATGAAAAATTCACTTTATTGTTCATTTTTTAATCAGCTGCTTTAGTTATATCTCATCCTCTTTCATTATTTTACTGGTTTAATTCATTCAGTCTCGCTTGAACTTTAGCTTGTTTATCCAAATAATCTTTTTCCTTTTGTTTTTCTTCATCAACCACAGCCTGTGGGGCTTTATTGATAAACCCTTGATTTGCAAGCTTCTTCTGAACACGTTCTACTTCTTTTGTCCATTTGGTTAATTCTTTTTCCAAACGGGCAATTTCCTTGTCAAAATCAATTAATCCTTCCAATGGCAAAAATAGTTCTACTCCCGTCACCACTGCAGACATCGCTTTTTCAGGGGCTTTAATTTGCCGAGCGATGATTAATTCACTCGTATTACAAAAACGTTCCAGATAATGACGCTCTTCCTCTAATTCTTTAACAATTGCTTCATTCTCTGCTTGAATCAATAGTTTCACTTGCTTGGACATCGGCGTATCTACTTCTGCACGGATATTGCGGACAGCTTTGATAATTGCTACAAGTCGTTTCATTTCACTTGCTGCCTGTTCATCATGAAATTCAGGTCTTTGTTCCGGCCATTTTGCCACCGTAATGGACTCTCCTTGATGCGGTAACTGCTGCCATATTTCTTCAGTAATGAACGGCATAAATGGATGAAGCATACGCATTGTTTGATCTAGGACATAAACGAGCACAGAACGAGTGGTTTGTTTTTCCGCCTCATCGTCTCCATATAACGGTAGCTTAGCCATTTCAATATACCAGTCGCATAGTTCATCCCAAATAAAGTTATACAAATGACGCCCTGCTTCGCCAAATTCATATTTATCATTATTTCTTGTTACATGCTCAATCGTCTCATTTAAGCGAGTTAAGATCCATTTGTCGGCAAGTGACTTCTTTCCTGTCAAGTCGATATCTTCATAGGAAAAGCCTTCTAAGTTCATTAACGAGAAGCGAGATGCATTCCACACTTTATTGGCAAAATTCCAAGTCGCTTCCACCTTTTCCCAATAAAAGCGTAAATCTTGCCCTGGGGTTGAACCGGTGAGTAGAAAATAGCGTAACGAATCCGCACCATATTTATCAATCACATCCATTGGGTCAACGCCATTTCCTAACGATTTGCTCATTTTCCTTCCTTCGGCATCACGAATCAATCCATGTATTAATACATCGTCAAATGGTTTTTGATTGGTAAAATGTTTGGATTGGAAAATCATTCGTGAAACCCAGAAGAAAATGATATCATAACCCGTTACGAGCACTCCAGTTGGAAAATAACGCTGATAATCTTCCGCCTCCGGATCTGGCCATCCCATCGTTGAAAATGGCCATAAAGCTGACGAGAACCACGTATCTAACACATCTTCATCTTGCTCCCAATTTTCGATGTCCTCTGGCGCTTCTTTGCCAACATAAATTTCATTCGTTTGCTTATGATACCAAGCCGGAATTCGGTGCCCCCACCATAACTGACGAGAAATACACCAATCACGAATATTTTCCATCCAATTTAAATACGTTCTTTCAAAACGTTGAGGAACAAAGTTTACCTTGTCTTCAGATGCTTGCAAATCAATCGCAGCGTCTGCAAGTGGCTTCATTTTCACAAACCATTGGGTAGATAGATATGGCTCAACTACAGCGCCGCTTCTTTCCGAGTGGCCAACTTGATGAACATGATCTTCTATCTTAAAGAGTACACCTTGCGCTTTTAAATCATCAACAATTTGTTTTCGGCACGCAAACCGATCTAGACCTTCATAAACCCCTGCGTTTTCGTTCATTGTTCCGTCCTCATGCATAACCAAAACCCGTTCTAAGCTGTGTCTATTACCAACTTCAAAATCGTTCGGGTCATGCGCAGGGGTAATCTTTACAGCCCCGGAACCAAACTCCATATCTACATATTCATCCGCAACGATTGGTAGTTCACGACCGATGATTGGCAGAATTGCTTTTTTTCCTATTAAATGCGCATATCGTTCATCATCTGGATGAACAGCAATTGCCGTATCTCCTAACATCGTCTCTGGACGAGTTGTCGCAATTTCAATTGTCTCGTCACTATCTTTAAGCGGATAGCGCATGTGGTAAAATTTCCCTTGCACTTCCTCATAAATTACTTCTATATCTGATAGAGCTGTTTTTGTTTCTGGGTCCCAATTGATAATATATTCCCCACGATAAATTAAACCTTGTTCATATAATTTAACAAATACTTCTTTTACCGCGTCAGATAGCCCTTCATCAAGAGTGAATCGTTCCCGTGAATAATCTAAGCTAAGCCCCAATTTTTCCCACTGGGAACGAATAAAGCTTGCGTACTCTTCTTTCCATTCCCATGCTTTTTCAAGAAACCTTTCTCTTCCTAGCTCATAACGGTTAGTACCCTGCTCTTTCAATTTTGCTTCGACTTTTGCTTGCGTAGCAATACCGGCATGATCCATACCAGGAAGCCATAACACATCATATCCCTGCATGCGTTTCATTCTCGAGATCGTATCCTGCATTGTCGTATCCCAAGCATGACCTAAATGTAAACGACCCGTTACATTTGGGGGTGGAATTACAATGGAATAGGGTTCCTTTTCCGGGTCATTCTGAGCTTTAAAATAATCCCCTTCCAACCAAAATTGATAGCGGCCCTTTTCTACTTCCTGTGGATTATACTTAGCAGAAAGCGAAGGCTTCGATTCTTGTTCATGCATCACATATTCCTCCTTATTCTCATTCGTTCAAGCATTTTCCTTTTAACAAATTAAAAACCCTCTCCGCCCTAAAAAAGGACGAAAAGGGTATGCTTTCCGTGGTACCACCTTTATTTGTATACGTTATTTGACAATACTATAAAATCCATCTTCAAAAGGACATGCTTCTAGAAGCAAATAAGTATACACACTTCATTTAGTCTGATAACGGTACATCGACCGGCTTCCCTCTACTAAAAGCAATCTTCTTACTGCTTTTGGTTCAAAGGAGCTGTTCATGGGCGACCTTCCAGCATAATCCATCAAGGAAACTTTCAGCCAATGATTTCCATCTCTGCATAACAATTACCCTGTACTCTTCCCACTCTTTACATTTTTTATATTGGATTGAATATCAATTGGAATAGCTTTATTTTATATATAATCCGTGGTCCCGTCAACTTTTTCCTTTTATTATGTGCAAAATTCAATGATTAGCAAGCCATGCTATATTTATCGCTCATCTGGACTTTATAACATAAGGTTTGCACCAAAAGCATCCATTTATACATATAGTATAGTAAAAACGAACATTCTTGTGAAAGGGAGAGGTTGTAAGTGGCAAGATATTACCGCTATCGGCTGCCGCCATGGGCAAGAAATTGTATTATCGTAATTGAAAGATGCACATTACCAGTATTGATTTTTCAATTAATTCGCACCTTGTTTTTCCCAACCACCTTTGATGTTTTTCTTCTTGGAATTCTTGTTGGCGTTTTTATCGCGTTTTATTTGGAATGGATTTAGTCCGTATCATCCAGATCCTCCAAATCAATCGTATCATAAGTTTGATCCACATAGGCAGAAAAATGCAGTCCAAATAATATACGCCGAAATATATGCTGTAGATGAATAATTTGCTCGATCATTGTTGCTTTTGTCTCCTTATGTGCTGTAACACAAGCTAGATAGGCTTGAGGATCCAATAATTGAATGACGAGCAAATACAATTCTTTCTTGGTCAGTTCGTTCTCATCCATATATTTATCGAATCCGTGCATGAACAAATCAATTGGAGCATCATATTCACTTGTTTCTTGTTGAAAAAAAGTTACCAAATCAAAAATAGAATAGTCAAAACTTGCCTTTTCCCAGTTAATCAAATAGAGCTGTGCTTGATGAGTTAACGTATGGGATGTAGTTATATTTTTGTGGCAAAGGCTATAATACCAAGTACTGTTTTCTTCTTGCTCATACAGTAACTGTTCAATTCTTCGTTCAGTTTCTTTTAAACTATAATCCAATTCTTTAAACTGCGTACAAACAAGTAATTCAAATGGAGACATAAAGCGATTTTTTTCATACTGCTCAACCGCAGCCAACAATTCCTGTTGCAATTGCTTGCAATGCTGTTTATAATGCTGAAAAGTACGTTTTAATTGGGCACTTTCCACCATTTGCTGCTGTTTTGTTTTTGCGTGCATCCTCCCAATACTTTGAAATAACTTTTCTATCGTTGGCTGGTCTAACTCGGTTAGCGAATTTCCTTTCCATGGTGTCACATAATAAATGGAATCCCCTTGTACTTCATACAGTTTTCCCTGTTTGGTTAAATAAACTGGTAGAACCAAAGAAAGAAAATCAGTATAAGCTATGTTATAGACCTGTTCCCACATCCCGACTGTTTCTTGCGTTAACCTGCTTTGTTTTAGTGCATATTGTTGGTAGTGGTCTTGCACCTTATAAAGATGCTCCGTCTGTTTTTCTATGTAAAACGGCTGAATAGAATAAGCCTGCAATACTGCTTTTAAGGTATCCATTTCCCTCACCACCTAGCTTAAAAACAAACAAATAGTTTAAAAAAACTTTTCCGTGTCCTAGTAATTAATAATTTATCGTTTCAATAATCATCATCATTCCGTATTTAGGGCTAAACAAGCTTGCCACTAAGGCGAACATACGTTATATAATTACTAGTTTTTTTGAACGATCATCCTCATGTTCATTGCTAAAGGAAGCAATTAGGGGCCACAACCGATTTTTTTCGAGGTTGAAAGGCACCCTGTAGGAATACTTCATTATCTTTAAAGTCATTGTTTCTTCTTTTGCGGAATGTATAGTAATTGTCCTTCTGTAACATCATAATCGTCATCTAAACGATTCTGTTTAATTAATTGTAATGCTGAAACTTGATACCTTTCCGCAATCGAGTCAATCGTATCCTGTTCCTGTACGATACATAAGCGCATACTTGTATAGCTATTTTCTTCTTTACCACTAAACATATCAGCTAAATAGCTAACATCCTTAACACCTTCATGATTACGCCGATCATCACTATTTTGATTTACTTCAGGGGAAGTCTCAGCGTCCTCCTGCTCATATTCCTCCTCTGTCCATTCATAATCTTCATCCTCTTCCATTTCTTCTTCATCCAAATCATCGTTTTCCTTAGCCTCTGTGCCAAAAAATTCCTTTAATGTTTTTGTTTCTTTATACTTCCATCTTCCAGTTTCATCTATTTCCTCATTGGTATCCTCTGTGGATGCAGGTCCCTCTGCCAACTCCTCCTGATCTTCCGCCTTATTTATTTCTTCTACTCTTAGTGTTTTTTCTGTTTCTTTGCTTACTTCCAATTGTTCCTCATCCAGTACTTTTTCTGTTTCCTCGCTTACTTCCAATCGCTCCTCATCCAGTACTTCCTGATTCGGATCATCGAGAAATGGCAATGACTGATTATCTTCTATCTCTTCACTTTTATGATCTAACTCCGACTGTTGAAGTTCAAACTGAAAATGATCCACGTTTTCTTCACGGAAATCACTGTCCGCTTCTGCTGTTGCAACATCGAATTCGTCCTCCGATTGTTCCTCATCCACTTCCTGTTGCTCAGTTGGAACCATACGCTCTTCCTGTTGGATACCATGGATTTCTATTGTAGAATATAAGCGGAATAATGTTGGGTCGGGGATTTCATAATCAAAGGTTTGAATATAAACGCTTATATCGTTTAAATCTGCTATACGGTTTGCAGGTACAGAGATTTCTACTGGAAAGCGGTGGGAGAATATACATAAGCCATCTTCGTTTTCTTCTTCAACTACTTCAACATATCGTTTTGAAGCCATCTCATTTAATTCTAAATCACTGTAAAAATCGTTGTGACTGCTCTTTTCATACTCTCCTTTTAACTCAATAACTCCTCGAATCGAAATATAATCGTGAAATGAATGAATAGAGATATCTGGTTCCAAAGAAACCCCTCTCATTTCATTCACTTCCTGTCCTTTTTCAAAGTAGAGCGTTTCATTCAGTTCAAACTGAAATACGGACTCCTTATTTGTCATGGTTCTCCTCCTCTCCATCATATAGTTCATATATGATGATATGCCTTATTCAACTATATGAACGACTCCTTTCAGATATTACAATCGGAGAGACTTGAGTTCCACGAAGGTTGAAGAAATGCTATGTGATTTTACAAACCTTTTAACACAAGAACAAAGGCGCGGGGCGCCCGTTTAGCAACGTAGCGAATGGAACGAATCAACTAAAGATAAAGGAATCACGGTGAGGCGACGAACCGATGATAACTTATCTGTAGGGCGCATTTCTAAAGTCGCATCGTTGCTGGGCTCATGCGCCGGACGTAACTAGTCGGTTATTTCGTTATCCCCAAGCACCTCATTTTATAGTTTCCTATACAACAAAAACCCCTGGCTAAACATTGATGTTTCGAAAGATTTGATCCAGGTTAATCTCTCCAAAACAAAAATATTTAAGCTAGCAGAGGTCTTGTTTCTTATTTTATCTAGTTTTGAGGTGCCGAAAACCAAATCACTTCAAAAATTAAAGACGGTACAGAAAAGTCTATTTGGGAGGATGCGCCACCTAAATTCCCGATCGCTCGGGCAGGTAATACGTTGATCCCAGTAGGTGTAACCACAGAAAAGAATCCTTCTTTTTCAAGATCAAAGAAAGCTACGTTAGCCATCAATTGCACATAAAAATAGTTTTTCCCTTTTGTCTGAGGTCTTAACCTTTGAGCCGCTAATTATAAGGGGAAGCCCCACTGAATAAAGCTTTACTTGATTGACGCAAAAGCAGTATGAATGGCTTTAATGGTGTGCTCAATATCTTTATCTGTATGAGCAGTGGATAGAAATAGACCTTCAAATTGAGAAGGTGGAAGAAATACTCCTTGTTCGATCATTGCTCGGTAGTATTGGGCAAAATAATCAAGATTTGCAGATTGCGCCGTCTTAAAATTCACCACTTCTTCATTTGTAAAGAATACACCTACCATTGAACCAGCCCGATTAATTTGTAACGGTATATTATATTTGCTTGCAGCTTCGGTAAATCCTTCCACTAATCGATCTACTTGCTTATTAATGGCTTCATAAGACGATTCATTTAGTGCTTTTAACGTCTCTAGCCCTGCCGTCATTGCTAATGGATTTCCAGATAGTGTTCCTGCTTGATAGATGGATCCAGTTGGAGCAACTTTCTCCATAATTTCTCGTTTTCCACCATAAGCTCCAACCGGTAATCCTCCACCAATTACTTTTCCTAGACATGTCATATCCGGCGTTACTCCAAAGTGACCTTGCGCACAGTGATAACCTACACGAAAACCTGTCATTACTTCATCAAAAATAAGTACCGTTCCGTTTTGCTCCGTAATTTCCCTTAAGCCTTGCAGGAAGCCTGCTTTTGGTGGCACAACTCCCATGTTACCGCTAACCGGTTCTACAATAACAGCAGCAATGTCATCTCCATACGTCTCAAACGCATAACGAACACTTTCTAAATCATTATATGGAACAGTTATCGTGTTTTGAGCAATCGTTTTAGGGACACCTGGGCTGTCTGGGAGTCCGAGCGTAGCAACACCAGAGCCCGCCTTAATTAACAACGAGTCACCATGACCATGGTAATTCCCTTCAAACTTTACTATTTTATCTCTTCCCGTGTACCCTCTAGCTATCCGTAATGCACTCATCGTAGCTTCGGTACCTGAATTTACCATTCGAACCATTTCAATCGATGGAACACGATCAATAACGAGTTGTGCAAGTTCATTTTCCAATAATGTTGGTGCACCGAAGCTTGTCCCTTTTTCCGTTACTTCCTTTAACTTTGTTACAACACGTTCATCTGCATGCCCCAAGATCAATGGACCCCAGCTTAAAACATAATCGATATATTCATTGCCATCCACATCCGTAATCTTAGACCCCTTGCCAAATTCCATAAATATTGGCGACATCCCAACAGATTTAAATGCACGTACTGGGGAATTAACACCACCCGGCATCAAGTCAACTGCTTCTTTGTAAGCATCTTTGGATTTCATAAAATTCTCCATCAAGCATCCTCCTATCTACTTTGTAGTAGCTAACCATTTTGCGGCATCTTTTGCAAAATAGGTTATAATCAAATCAGCTCCAGCACGTTTCATGGAAAGCAGCTTTTCCATCACTAGTGCCTTCTCATCAATCCAGCCATTTTGTGCTGCTGCTTTTACCATAGCATACTCTCCACTTACATTATAAGCGACAATAGGTAGATCAAAGTTATTTCTTACGTCACGTACAATATCTAAATAGCTAAGGGCGGGCTTAACAATTAAAAAGTCTGCACCCTCGGCAACATCTGATTTTGCTTCTCGAAGTGCTTCTAATCGATTAGCAGGGTCCATTTGATATGTTTTTCGGTCTCCAAATTGTGGTGTGCTATCCGCCGCGTCTCGAAATGGGCCATAAAATGAGGAGGCGTATTTAACCGCATACGACATAATTGGAATTTGCGTAAAACCCGCTACGTCCAAGGCAGAGCGAATAGCTGTCACGAACCCGTCCATCATGTTAGAAGGAGCAATAATATCTGCACCCGCTTTTACTTGTGAAACAGCAGTTTTAGCAAGTAATTCCAATGATGCATCGTTGTCTACATCATGTTCATGTATAACACCGCAATGTCCATGTGACGTATACTCGCATAAACAAGTATCTGCGATCACAAGCATCGATGGTTTCTGTGCTTTAATTACCCTCGTTGCCTGTTGTACGATTCCATTATCACTAAACGCCCCAGTGCCTTCTGCATCCTTTTCGTTTGGCACACCAAACAAAATAACTGCCTGAATGCCAAGCTGGTCAAGCTCATCTATCTCTTCAGTTAGTAAATCAATGGATAGCTGGTATACACCAGGCATAGAAGGAACTTCCTGTTTGATCTTTTCTCCTTCCACTACAAACATTGGATACACTAAATCAGCTATATGCAAGTGGGTTTCTCTTACTAAATCCCTGATCGCTGATGTGTGTCTTAATCTACGGTGTCGGTCAAAAGTCGGTAAGTTTGTCATTCTGTCTCTTCCTTTCTTTGATTCGTAACATCTTGCTTTATACATTCAATCATACCATCTACTGTAAATTCTTTGGCTGTTAAAATAGGGCTAAATCCTAATTCTTTGGCTCGCTGCTCGGTCGTTGTACCAATACAAATGCATGGCGCTACCTTTCTAGCAGTAGTCATATGAGCAAATGCTTCCACCGTAGAAGGACTTGTGAACGTAATATAATCGATGACCGTTTTTGCTAAGGTGGTTTGTAAAAGTAATTGCATTTGTTCATTTTTATGCGTTTCATAGACTTCAAGGTTTGTATATGTTTTCTTTCTCTTCTCGAACCGCTCTGGTAGAACATCGCGAGAAAGATTCCCACGAACGAGCAGGAATTCATTGGCATCAGGATATTGAGTTAAAAATTCATCGGCCATCGTATCTGCATCAAAAGAGCTTGGTATAAAATCAGCCGAACGACCTGTTAGCTCGATGAGTTTAGTTTCTGTTTTGCGCCCTACTACTGCAATGTTAAGTTTTGCTAGATGCTCTAGAGGAATGCATTCATGCTTTAATAGCTGAAAAAAGCAGGCTACTCCATTTCCACTCGTAAAAAAAATCCATTGATACTTCATTAATTGTTGGATAACATCATGATTTGGAGGGCGTATACAAGTAATATAAATAAGGGGGATTTCTACAGGTTCGCCCCCTAAACCTTTTATTTTTTGTGCAAACTTAGCTGCTTTTCTTTGTTCACGAGTGATTAAAATTCGTTTTCCAAGCAGTGGTAAGCACATTACTCATTAAGCTCCTCTTTTACCTTTTCAATAATTTCCTTTGCACCACGATCCAGCAATAATTGAGCTGCTTTTTTTCCAACCGCTTCTGGCTCCTCCCCGCGAACTATTTCTTTTAACACTGTTTTTCCATCTGGAGTACCTACAAAGGCTGTTAATACAATTGTTTCTCCCTCTAAATATGCATAACCGCCAATCGGCACTTGACATCCTCCCTCAAGCAAATGAAGAAATGTTCGTTCTGCGGTCACCGTTCGAGCAGTATCTTCGTCATGAATAGCTGTTAATAGTTCTTTCAATTCGTGGTCATCTTCACGACATTCTATCGCTAAAGCTCCCTGTCCAACTGCAGGAACACAAACTTCTGGCTCTAAATACTCGGTAATTAACGCTTCACTTAAGCCGACACGTTTTAATCCAGATACTGCCAATATAATGGCATCATAATCTTCTTCCTGCAATTTCCTTATCCGTGTTTCTATGTTTCCACGTATCCATTTTATTGTAACATCTGGTCTTATCGCTTGTATTTGGGCAGCTCTGCGTAAACTGCTCGTACCAACAATTGCACCGTTCGGCAAATCTTTAAAACGCACATTTCCCTTAGACAGAAACGCATCACGATGATCTTCACGTTTAGGAATCGTTGTAATGATAAGTCCTTCTGGCATTGCAGACGGCATATCCTTCATACTATGTACTGCTAAATCAATTTCCTTATCATACATAGCCTGTTCAATTTCTTTAATAAACAGACCTTTTCCGCCTACCTTGGATAAAGTAACATCCAAAATCCGGTCGCCTTTTGTAACAATTTTCTTGACTTTGAAGTCATTTTTTACTCCTGCTTTCTTCAATTGATCAATGACCCAATTCGTTTGCGTTACTGCAAGATTGCTTTTACGAGAACCTACAACTAATGTACGCAAATTAATTCCCCCCTACAGTTAAAAATGAAATTTCGATAACGTACTAAATAAAAAGAAATTAATGAGTAACAATAAAAACGCGACTGTATTATACATAGCAATGGCCCTGCCCCTATATCGTTTTAATAATCGGATTACTAAATAAATGATATAAACAGCCAATACAAAGAAAGAACCAATCGTTTTTAAGTCCACCCAGTAAAACAGAGCACCAGATACATAGGCCCAAACAATTCCTAGAATAATCGCGATTAACAATAACGGAACACCTATGGTTACTGTTTTAAAAGCATAGTTGTCTAGTTGATTTAAATCCGCAAATCGCCACATCCATTTTAAGCCTTTTTTTCGTTTTATTAATTGATATTGAATTAAATACATGACGGATAATAAAAATGAGAGCGTAAAAAAACCATAAGATATAAGTGCGATAGTAACATGAGCGATTACGATTTCGTGAACAAATTGTACCGCATGTGCTTGCCAATTCCTTTTCGCATCAGATAGCAAATACAATAATAAAATGAAAAAACTAAAGACGTTCGTAAAAAACACTATAAAGTTAACTGGAAATAGCTTGTTCGCAAGCAATGAAATCGATACTAAAACCCACGAATAGAAAAACAGACTATCATTTAAACTTACAACTGGAAAACTCTTTACAAAAAATACTTCATAGAATAAAAAAACGGTTTGAATGATCCAAACCAAACTAAGCAACCAGAAGGCGATGCGATTTACCCTCCGGTTGTCTTGAACAAAATCAATAAAGTATCCCATCAAGCTTAACCCATAAATCATTAATATGAATTCATAAAGCCATTTCAATTCTACCATATGTGAAATCCTCTCATTATATGGTCGGCATCTTATTTAAAAGCGGAAAGGATACTTGCTTATTTTTCATGACCTTATTTGTATCATTTTTTTTTGCTTGTTTATCTAGTTCTTCCTGGACTTCTTCATGGATACCGAAAATGTCTATAAACAACTGAAGTGATTCACTCGAACGATCCCCTACCGCCATTTCTTTAGCTTGTGTAATTGGCTCTTTTAATAATTGGTTGATAATGCTTTTTGTATGTTTATTAATGACCTTTTTTTCTCTTTCTGTCAGGTCAGGCATTTTTCTTTGAATACTTTTCACCGTTTCAGCTTGAATAGAAAGTGCTTTTTGTCGTAAAGCTGAAATAACAGGCACGACACCTAATGTTTTCAACCATTCTTTAAATGCAACCATTTCTGCTTCAAACATCAGTTCAATTTGTCCCGCTGCTTCTTTTCTCGCTTCTAAATTCTCATCAACGATATGCTGTAGATCATCAATATCATACAAGAAGATATTATCTAATTCACTTACAGTCGGATCAATGTCTCGTGGAACCGCAATATCTACTAAGAACAAAGGATTTCCCTTCCGCCCTTTTTGCACCTTCTCCATCAATTGTTTAGTCAGAACAACGGATGAAGACCCTGTCGAAGTAAGTAAAATATCCGCATTTTGCAACACAGTTGATAACCGATCCATTGTCTCTGCTCGTGCAGCAAATTTCGCAGCCAATGCCTCCGCATTTTCCATGGTACGGTTCACAACCGTAATTTCAGTAGCGCCAGATCCTTGCAAATTCTTGACAGCGAGTTCACCCATTTTTCCCGCACCTAATATAACAACGTGTTTTTGCTTTAAGTCACCAAAGATTTTTCTTGCTAATTCTACAGCAGCATAGCTAACCGAAACAGCTTGTTTACCTATAGCTGTATCTTTCTGTACACGCTTACCAAAAGTAATAGCTTGTTTAAACAACTCATTAAAGACGGTTCCTGTCGTCCCCGTTTTTTGTGCAGTTAAAAATGCCTGCTTTACTTGTCCTAAAATTTGCGTTTCCCCTAATACCATCGAATCTAGCCCTGTCACAACACGAAATAAATGCTCCATTGCCCCATCATTTTCCGTAATTTGCAAAAAAGAAGAAAAGGTGGTTTTTTCCTCCTGAAACCAGTCAGCAAGAAATTGTTTAATATAGTATCGTCCCGTGTGTAACTGATCTACCACCGCATAAATTTCGGTACGATTACAAGTTGAAACAATCACATTTTCTAAAACACTTTTTTGTCCGTTCAAAGTCGCCATGGCTTCATGAACATTATGCTCTGAAAAGGCAAGCTTTTCCCTAATTTCTACAGGGGTTGTTTTATAATTAAAACCAACCTTTAAAATATGCACAACCATCTACCCCCAAATAAAGTGAAACTTCAATCATGAATACTTTTGAAAACAATGCACTTGAGCTAGTTATTAATCAGTGAAAAGACTCTTACTCTCATTGCACATCATCTACGACAGTAGGCTCTAATAACCTTAAAAACAAAAACTATCATTTAATAATGAATATAAAATAATATTATTGCTAATTTCTATTATAACATGTATATTTCGTTACAATTTAGCAAAATGTGAACATAATCTGAAACATTGTGCTAGCATATAACGTATAAGACGTTGTACGCAATACGTCTGTACTTTATCATAACAGCAGTAAAGAAGCAAGAATTCGAACTACAACGTCATGAGGTGATCACTTGAAAAAACAAAATACTCTCACAGCCTATTTACTTATTGGTATTGGTCTGTTTTTTTTACTTCAACAGTTAAATATCCCCATTTTTAATAACTTTTATTCGTGGCAAACGATAATTATTGTAATTGGACTTGTCCTTTTAATTCATAGCTATATTACAAAAAATTATCAGAATTTATTTAGTGGTACGATTTTACTCGGACTCGGCATTCATTTTTACGGGCTTGCCTATTATTCTTTCTGGATTGATCATTGGGCCATGTATGTATTAATTGTAGGTATTGCATTTATCGTTCGATTTTTTCAAACGAAAGAAGGGGTTATACCTGGATTATTGCTAATTGCTTTTTCTTTAATTATGATTTTCTCTGTTCAACTCCCAACCTGGTTTAACTGGATTTATTCCATTGTCGATTTGATGGAACGTTTCTGGCCCGTTCTATTGATTATTATTGGATTCTATTTGTTAAAAGGGCGTAAATCACATAAATAAGTTAAATAAGCTAACAAAGTTAAAGCGCTCCTCCGAAGAGAGCGCCTTGGTTAAAAGGTAAGAAAGTATACTAATCCTGGCTCTATTCTTTTCCGAGCCAGGATTAGTACCATTTTCTTAAGTTAAGTTTTTAACTTCCGCTTCTAGCTCACCGTTTTCTCTCCTCCAGTTCGGTTCAGTATATACTGCTAACCAACCGCATGTGGCTTTTTCCTTTTCATTATAGAGCCATAAACTGTCGGAGAATAGCCCAAGCTTCTTCTTTACCTTCACCTGTTTCCGCAGAAAAGGGTAATAAATAGTCTCCTGCTTCTAATTGGAAAGCATCCCCTGTTCGTTTTACATGATGGGATCGTTTATTTTTAGATATTTTATCCAATTTAGTAGCCACAATTATAACCGGTAGCTCATAATACTTTAAAAAATCATACATTTGCAAATCATCGCTTGTAGGCTCGTGACGAATGTCTGTAATTAAAAGAACAGCTTGGAGAGAACTGCGTTTTCCAAAGTACTCCTCCATCATTCTTCCCCACTTTTGCCTTTCCTTCTTAGACACTTTTGCATAACCATAGCCTGGGACATCGACAAAATAAAACGCATCATTCATACGATAAAAATTTAGCGTTTGTGTTTTTCCTGGTTTTGAAGAAGTTCGTGCTAAATTTTTTCGGTTAATTAGCGTATTAATAAAGGAAGATTTTCCGACATTCGATCGGCCCGCTAAGGCTATTTCGGGTAATCGATCATTTGGGTATTGTTTTTCACTAACCGCACTTATAACTATTTCAGCTTTTGTTACTTTCATCTTGCTCCCCCACTAACGCATGTTGTAATACTTGGTCTAAATGGCGAACGGTTATAAATGTTAAATCCTTCCGAACGCTTTCTGGAATCGATTCAATATCTTTTTTATTATCTTCCGGAATGATGACAGTGGAAATGCCAGCACGGTGAGCACTTAATGTTTTTTCTTTAAGCCCTCCAATCGGAAGAACACGTCCTCGCAATGTTATTTCTCCTGTCATTGCTACTTCTTTTCTTACGGCTCGTCCCGTTAAAGAAGAAACCAAGGCTGTAGCCATCGTTATACCGGCAGATGGGCCATCCTTTGGTGTTGCTCCTTCAGGTACGTGAATATGAATATCACAATTTTCATAAAATGATGGATCGATATTCAATTCGGTAGCACGGGAACGAATATAACTAAAAGCAGCTTGGGCAGATTCCTGCATGACGTCACCTAGTTTTCCTGTGAGCGTTAATTTTCCCTTTCCAGGGTAATGGGAAACTTCAATAGCAAGCGTATCGCCTCCTACAGCTGTATAAGCAAGCCCAGTGGCTGTACCTACTTGATGTTCCTTTTCCACCAAGCCATATCGGTATAATGGTTTCCCGAGCAACTCCTCTAGAATGTTTTCTGTGATAACTATACGTTTTTTCTTTCCAGACACAACGAGCTTGGCAGCTTTTCGGCATAAAGCAGCTAATTGCCTTTCCAAATTACGAACCCCTGCTTCTCTTGTGTACAACCGAATCAGCTTTTGCAGCGCGTTATCACGCATTTGTAATTGACCTTTTGTTAATCCATTCTCTTTTAACTGCTTAGGCAATAAATGACGCTTGGCAATATGTTGTTTTTCAATTTCCGTGTAACCAGCAATTGAAATAACTTCCATCCGATCAAGTAAAGGAGCAGGAATATTATTGATGTAGTTCGCAGTAGCAATAAACAAAACATTGGAAAGATCATACGTTTCTTCAATAAAATGATCACTAAATTGCCGATTCTGCTCCGGGTCAAGTACTTCCAGTAAAGCAGAGGATGGATCACCGCGAAAATCATGAGCCATCTTATCAATTTCATCTAGCAAAAACACCGGATTGATCGTCTTCGCTTTTTTCATTCCTTGAATAATTCGGCCTGGCATTGCACCAATATAGGTTCGTCTATGCCCTCGAATTTCAGCTTCATCACGAATGCCACCTAAGGAAATTCGGATAAAATTCCGGTTAACCGCATGGGCAATGGATTTCGCTAATGATGTTTTGCCAACTCCAGGCGGACCTGCTAAACAGAGTATTGGTCCTTTAATGGAAGAAGTGAGCTTTTGTACTGCTAAGTACTCTAAAATACGCTCCTTCACTTTTTCCAATCCATAATGCTCCCTGTTCAATATTTTCTCCGCTTGGTTGATGTCTATCCGATCTGCTGTTTTCTCTTCCCAAGGTAACGCTAACAGCCATTCTATATAATTCCGAATCACAGAGCTTTCTGCAGAGCTTTGCGGTACTTTTTCATAGCGGTCTAATTCTTTAAGTGCCACTGTTTGAATACGTCCAGGCATGGTAGAATCATTTATCTGTTCCCTTAAATCATCCACCTCTCCCATTTTACCATCTTTTTCTCCTAGCTCTTTTTGAATTGCCTTTAATTGCTCACGTAGATAATACTCTTTTTGCGTCTTTTCCATCGAAGTTTTTACACGTTGACCAATCTTTTTTTCTAAATCAAGCACTTTTTGTTCGTTTGATATGTATTGAATCAAAAGTTGTAACCGATCCTTAATCGCCTGTGTTTCCAATAATGCTTGCTTTTCTTTTATTTTTAAAGATAAATGGGAAGTAATGATATCAGCCAATCTACCAGGTTCATCGATATCAGCCACAGTCGCAAACGTCTCATGTGTAATTTTTTGAGAAAGACTCGTATATTTTTCGAACTGCGTTAATAATGAACGCATAAGTGCTTCTTGCTCATATAGATCTGATTCGATATCAGGTAGTTTGTTCACTTCCACTATAAAATCTTGCTCTTGCTCTACATATCGTAAAATTTCAGCTCGATATAATCCTTCAACCAGTACGCGCATGGTGCCATTTGGAAGTTTTATCATTTGCTTAACCACCGAAACGGTTCCAATAGAATAAATATCCTTTGGCTCCGGTTCTTTTAAACGCGTTCTTTTTTGTGCCGCTAAAAATATGTATTGATTTTCCATCATTGCTTTCTCTATAGCGGAAATGGATTTTTCTCTTCCTACATCTAGATGTAAAACCATAGAAGGAAACACAAGTAATCCACGTAACGGCAGGAGGGGGAGTTGTATTTTATCATTAGTCATCATATGTACCTCCATATATAGGTAGTGGTGTATGTATACATTCTTAAATTCTATATAAAAGCATGCAGTTTGTAAATGAATTTATCCAGGCTGCTCAAAAAGTGAGCTAAAATGGTTTAAGGATAATCTTAGTTAGCTTGTTTACTACTTTTTCAACAGTTAGTTATTTAAGTATATTACCTTAAACTGATCGCTGAGCTTTATTCCCATTTTTAAAACATACGCTTATAAACTTTATACATATCCATTAGTATTGCAGTAGTTGAAGAAACATATGCAACAAAAAGCTATTCTTATCAAGTGAATCTTCAATCAGTGGGGGTTTTTTCATCCTCCACTGATTTTGTCAGTACTGCGAACCAAAGGCGCAAGCGCCCGTTTAGCAACATAGCGAATGGAACGAATCAACTGAGATAAAGAAATCACGGTGAGGTAACGAACCGATGATGACTTATCGTAGGGCGATTTCGTGAAGTCGCCTAGTTGCTGGGCGATGGAGCCGGACGTGGCTATTCGGTTATTTTGGTATCCCCAAGCACCTCATTTTATACTTTGTATGAAAAAAACGCTATTTACCATTATATAACTTATTTATTTTAGGTAGTATTTCAAGAATCTAAACATTATAAAGCAAAATTTTTCATCATAGATGGTGGCTTGCGCTCTTGGCGAGCCATGCTGGTTTCTTATCTTTTAAAATACGCATGGCCCTTGAGGAATTAGGAATTTAAGTGCTGTTATCACCCTAGTTAGTCGTTTCATTTCATCTAGTTCGTGATCCGCGCGAAGTGAAGGGTTCACAGCACTTTCCATTCGGGATAAAAAGAGACTGACCTGTTACATAGTGTAATTAAGTCAGTCTCTTTTACCTATTCAGGTTTTAATTGGTAGAGCAAATATCGATACGATTATGTTTTGTTCGTAGATTTTTCAACCATCTAAACCTTCTCGTACGAATAATTCAATACTGTCCAGCAATCAAATTTGATATTTTATTGTTGAAGGACAATTCGAACAGCTATTTTAAGCACTTTCTTTCGGGTGTTTTTTGGCACCTTCCGTTACCGTTCCATCCCGATACACTAGCTTAGGAACGCCTTCTTCTACCACTGTTTTTTTGGTAATAATACACTTTTCAATATCATCTCTGGACGGAAGTTCAAACATGACATCAAGCGTTATACCTTCAATAATAGAACGTAGACCCCTTGCTCCTGTTTTACGTTCTATTGCTTTGGCAGCAATTTCTTTTAAGGCTGCCTCTTCAAATTCCAATTCTATGTTGTCTAACTCGAATAACTTTTGATACTGCTTCACAAGAGCGTTTTTCGGCTTCGTCAAAATTTCGATTAGCGCTTCTTCATCCAATGGAGTTAAACTTCCAATAACTGGAATTCTGCCGATAAATTCCGGAATAAGCCCATAGCGCAACAGGTCTTCTGGTAATACTTTTGCTAACAGTTCACCCATTTCCATGTCCTGTTGTTTTTCATTAGCACCAAATCCAATTACTTTTTTACCGAGACGACGTTTGATAACCTGATCAATTCCATCAAATGCACCACCGACGATAAACAGGATATTGGTTGTATCGATTTGAATAAATTCTTGATGCGGATGCTTTCTTCCACCTTGAGGCGGAACACTTGCTACGGTACCTTCCAAAATTTTAAGCAAAGCTTGTTGCACACCTTCGCCCGAGACATCTCTCGTAATGGACGGGTTTTCCGATTTACGTGCCACTTTATCTATTTCATCAATGTAAATGATACCTTTTTCTGCTTTTTCCACATCATAATCTGCTGCTTGAATCAACTTCAGCAAAATGTTTTCTACATCTTCTCCAACATAGCCGGCTTCTGTAAGGGAAGTTGCATCAGCCATCGCAAATGGTACATTAATAATCCGTGCCAAAGTTTGTGCTAATAATGTTTTTCCACTTCCAGTCGGACCAATCATCGCGATATTACTTTTTGATAATTCTACGTCGTCAGAAGAAGTTTTTGTGGTATTAATTCGTTTATAATGATTATATACAGCCACAGACAAGTTCTTCTTTGCCTTTTCTTGCCCAATCACATAATCATCTAATATATCACATATTTCACGTGGCTTCGGAATTTCTTTCAGTTCCGTTTCCTCTTCTGTTCCAAGCTCTTCCTCAACAATTTCCGTACATAATTCTATACATTCATCACATATATAAACGCCAGGTCCGGCGACTAACTTCCGAACTTGATCTTGGCCTTTACCACAGAACGAACATTTTAATTGTCCTTTTTCCTCATTGAATTTAAACATCTTTATTTTCACCCCTAAAAGTTAAATCTCTTTCCTTTACACTTGCTCATTTAGGTTTCAACTTATAGTCATCATATCAGATCAAAATTAAAACACAAAACGATACACCTTTCTTTGTGCCTTATTCATCCATAATTGCCCAAGTCGACATATTTTCGATCATACACACTAGCATACCCATTGTTCGTCCGATTCATGTCAAATGTACAAAATTCTCCGATTACAAGTTAAAAACAGGGCACTTAGCAGCCAACAATTTATACTTTACTTGCCATGTTTGCATACAGTACTACAATAAGCGCTAACTGTTAGAAGTATAAACGAGGCTAGGGCGTAAGCATTTTTATCAAATTAAAATCCGAACTACCGAGACACGGTGGACGCTATATATAACCCACTCTGGAAATATACTGGCTGTTGAACCTCTTTGTGCTAACGCAATTGTAGGTCCAAACATACCCTTCTACTGCTTTGATCTACATTTATTTCCGAAGCCATGAGTGCATCAATCACCTTTAGAGTAAATAGTTCAGTTATGTCCCTGCCTTATTCATATACAATAAGTTAGAACCTATATTTAAGTATATTATGATGGACTCTGTGTATTACTTTATAAGAGAATTACCAAAAAGTCGAATAAAAAGGATATATCGATTGGATGATGATTTTGCAGGAATCCTTTATTCCAAAGCCCCTCCGTATATCAAAAGTAACGATAGCTATGCAGGCAAACCAACACTAAAAAACATGGTACAAATACAAAAGCATCTGTTAAATCGCATCGATATTTAAAGCAGGACATCCATTTTGCCCAATCCTTTTTATCCTCTTTTTGAAAGCGAACGATAGGTAATTATATGGAAAAACAAGGTGTGAAAACATCACACCTTGTTTGCATCTTTTCCTGTTCCACATCTGTTTATACGTTTTTAAAATGAATTAAACGGCTTTACTTTGTTCA
The DNA here is from genome assembly GCF_018075365.1 of Virgibacillus pantothenticus. Lineage (GTDB taxonomy): Bacteria > Bacillota > Bacilli > Bacillales > Amphibacillaceae > Virgibacillus > Virgibacillus pantothenticus. The sequence continues at coordinate 1,502,205 of NZ_CP073011.1, read as the reverse complement.
ACAAGGAAATCAATAGCTTTACGCTTTTTCAAATCGTTTTTTAATGCCTCAGCATTACCACCAAGCATTTGTCTGATTTGTTCTTTTTCAGCACCATACATTTCTGCCATCTTATCAAGCTCTGCTTCTACATCTTCATCAGATGCTTCCAATTCCTCTGTTTCAGCAATTGCATCTAGTGTAAGGTTTGTTTTTACACGCTTTTCAGCATCTTCGCGCATTTGCTCTTTTAAGCCATCTTTATCTTGCCCAGAGAATTGAGTGTACATTTCTAATGTCATTCCTTGCATTTGTAGACGTTGTTCAAATTCTTGAACCATTTGGTCAAGCTCTGTTTCTACCATTGCATCAGGAATATCGATTTCCGTGTTCTCACTTGCTTTTTCAATTAATGTTTCACGTTTCTTATTATCTGCATCTTGTTTCTTTTGCTCTAAGAGCTGCTCTTTTTTCTTTGCTTTTAATTCTTCAAGCGTTTCTACTTCATCGTCTAAATCTTTAGCAAACTCGTCATCAAGCTCAGGGAGTTCTTTAAACTTCACTTCATGAATAGTCACTTTAAAGGTTGCTTCTTTCCCTGCAAGGTCCTCTGCGTGATAATCCTCGGGGAAAGTTACGTTTACTTCTACTTCTTCCCCAGGCTTTTTGCCGATAAGCTGCTCTTCAAATCCTGGAATAAATTGTCCAGAGCCGATTTCTAAAGAATGATTTTCAGCTTTTCCACCTTCAAATGCTTCTCCATCTACAAATCCTTCAAAATCAATAACAGCAGTATCGCCTTCTTCAATTTCACCATCTTCTTTAACAACCAATTCAGCGTGATGTTCACGTTGATGCTCTAAGTCATGCATTACGTCCTCATCTGTGACCTCTACTGTTTCCTCTTCTACTTCCAAGCCTTTATATTCACCGAGTTTAACCTCTGGCTTTACCGTTACTTTAGCGGTAAACACTAAAGGCTCACCTTTGCCAATCGATTCAATATCAATATCCGGTTGATCAACTGGCTCAATTTCAGCTTCATCGACAGCTTGCATATATGCAGTCGGCAACACAATGTCAACAGCATCCTGATAAAGTGCTTCTACACCAAAACGCTTTTCGAACAATCCGCGGGGTATTTTCCCTTTACGAAAGCCTGGAATTTGTACATCTTTTGCGACTTTCTTAAATGCCTGGTCTAACGCTTTATCAAATTCCTCTGCACTTACTTCAAATGTAAGTACACCTTCATTTCCTTCTTGTTTTTCCCACTTTACTGACATATATTTCCCTCCAAAATCTATTGTGTCCTTCATTTTTCAAACATTCACTTATTATTAAAAGAGCGAGATTTACAACCATTTCATTATAACATAATTGCTTCTCCTTTCAAGCATTTCGTCATATTTCTAGTTTTCCTCAATGATACTAGAATACAAGGCTTCACACCGTTCAATGTCTTCTATGTAATGATCCACATTCATTAAGTTTCTATCCACATCCAGTTGTATATTTAAATAATTTGCACCAATTGCTTTCAGTGCTAAGGCGATGTTTTCAGCTTCATCTTTTAACGGAAGTATCGGATACCTAACATACATATAATGATATAAGAGTTTCTCCAGCAATCCATATAACGTTGGGTTTTTCTGTTCCATTTCGTTAATGATGAGAAAAATTTGTTTCACTAACGTATGATCCCGGAAGTCTTCCATATCGTTTGGGTTTATTTCTATATTTCTTCCCCACTTGCTAACCTCTATCGAGTTATTATAGTTTATCTCCTGTAACCAAATTAAAATAGCTGTTTTTACAACTGGATGGATCTCTTCCTTTACTAATAGATGAACCATATTACGACTAGGTTCACTTTTCATGCGGCGTAATTTTTCAATCATCTGCCACTGTTTTTGATAGTCTCCAGCAGCAATGGCGTTATTCAATTCTTCCACATATGCCGTACTATGTTCAATCACCATATCTGCTTTTAATTTATTGCTCATTTCATATAGTTGTTGAAATTGCCCTTTTAAAACTTCCGGTACTTCATGTTCTTTAAACTCTTCTTCCACCTGTTGCATTAATGTATCGTATTGATTTGTTTGAAATAAAATGGTTAAATAAATATGTAAATAGTGATAATAGTGATTACCTTGATGTTGAAGCACATCCTCGCATATTTCCTGAGCTTCCTGATGTCGGCCTAACTCAATTAAACAAATTAACTTCCCACTTACAATTTCATAGCTGTTGATTTGATAACTTAATAATTCATCCAACTTATCCAATGCTTCAGCAAACCTTTTTTCTTTTAAGGCCATTAAACTTTCTTCTTCCAGTGCAGTTCTCCACTTTGGAAACAAAATAACGTTTTCGCGTTGCTTCATCATTTCCCTCCTTTCCATGTTCATTTAGATCGGTGTTCAAAAAGGAGGCAGCGACAGATCGATAATTCGAGAGGCCTTAAAAATAAAAATGCATTACATGTGATGCTAGAGTTGTAAGAAGCACTTTTAACCAACTTTTTGAACAACTACTTTAACTATAACATACTAAACATTCTTTCCCGGAGCAATGAATTTTGAAACCTTTTCCTTAAAAGGTTCTTCTATTTTTATTATTGCAACGATAGAAGATATTTTATTTATTACTATATACATAGAGGTGAAAATCATGCAGGATAAATTAAAACGTATTTACCAAATTATTAGACTGGGAGAAAATCTTAAAACGGAGCTACGACACAGCTGGTTATCCAACGGTAGAAGGGAAAGCGTTGCAGAACACACATGGCGCATGACGTTAATGGCTGTTTTACTGCAACCATATTTAAAAACAAATCTGGACATGGACAAATTATTAAAAATGGTCATTATTCATGATCTGGTAGAAGCAGAAGCACGAGATATTCCTGTCTTTGAAATTATGAATGATGTAGCAGCCATGAAGCAGAAACAAGCTAATGAATTGCGAGCAATGAGCAACATCAAAAACATCTTACCTGAAGAACTAGGGGAAGATTTGTATCGAATTTGGATTGAATTTGAGGCAAAAGAAACATACGAGGCAAAAGTTGCGAATGCATTGGATAAACTAGAAGTCCAAATACAACACAATGAAGCGGATATTAGTACATGGAAGCCAATTGAATACGAGTTGTGTTTGCTACTTGGAGAGCATACAGATTTTAGCTCTGTTTTAACCGAATTAAAAGCCATTATAGAACTAGAAGCAAAAGAAAAAATACAGCAATCCCAGAAGCAAACAATTAGTTTACAGAATAAAAAATAGAATTCACTATGATAATTGTTTACATAACAGCTATATAGCCAGCCGTTCCATTTGTAAAAAGTTATATGGAATGGCTTGCATCTTTTATTTTTTTTATCACGGTAGAACGTCTTTTTTCCAATTTTAAATTAAATTTATTATTTTTGCATTTTATAACTAGAACGTACTTACGTTATAAACTAAATCTCCAATTAGGGAGGGATTCTTTCATTCTTTACTGATGGTTTGATAGCAGAAGTGAGCATTTTACTTACAGTTAGCACCTCACTTATCCTCCTTGCCTTCACTTCACTAGAGACCAACTTCAGAGGGTGTCTTTTCGCTATTACACATAAACGTACCCTATTGGTAGGCTTTTTTAAAGTGTCTACTCTATAGGGTACATTTTATTTTTTTGAGAGGCTTTTCTCTATAAGATTCAAAAATAAATGAATGAATTATTGAGGAATCAGTCATTTTTCTTATGATTTAATTGACCTTGACTTACACAGATTAGCCTCCATTAAGTTTCTTGACTAGTTCATTTTTGGTGATTAACAGAGGTGCTAGAAACAGTATCTACATTTTTATAACCACCATCATTTGCTGTGGCGCCTGATACACCATCTACGTCGTGATTATCATTAGCAGAAGCACCAGAAACAGCATCTACATCGCCAACTAATTTTTGACCAGTTTGTTTTAAATACCAGTCGATAATTGGTTTAAAATCTAATATATACTCATTAATTCCAACATAGTTTCCCGCTTCATCATGCATCGCTTGATAATTATGAACCACATATTTATCAGGTCCGTGAGTTGGTACGTGAACACGAACGGCATCTGTGGCACCAGAACGTAATTGTTGAATCACCCATTCTACGTTTTTAAGGGATTTTGGTGGGTGGCAATTAGCTAATGGATTCCCTACTTGACCTGGTGTACGTGAAGCCAACATTTCTTCAGCAGGCAATGTATGGTTATAGTACAAGAATTGGTTATTGCTGTCTGCATAAGTTAATTCCATTGGCATAGAGGCTAGGAAATAATTCAATTGATCTACCGTTAAGATACCGCGATCTAATTTCACATACGTTTTACCTTCAACAGCGCCTACTATTTCAGCAGCTTTTTCTACCCAGTCTTCTGCCGCCATATCAACACCATCGATTGTAGTGTCAATTTTACCTGTAGCGTGTAAATCTTCTGGATCAGCTGGCTTCTTAGGACCTTCTAAGACTGCTACGACATTAACGAAGCGGACAAATTTTTGCAACGTGCTTTCTAAGAATTTTTGAGTTCCTTGATCTTTCAAGTTACCTTGTTCATCAAAGGCTTCTTTTACTTTTCCTAGTAAAAATTCATTTCCGGGCATAACAATCGCATTAACTCCTGGCGCATCCAAGATTTGTCGTAAGTGTAATTGCGCACGTGAAGAGCCTTGAGCGTAATATGAAGCTCCTACAATCATTACTGGTTTGTTTTCAAGTGGATGAATTTTAAATGATAACCACTCAATTAAACTTTTCAAGCCAGCTGGAATGGTATGGTTATGCTCAGGAGTGGCAATAATCACACCATCTGCGTGCATAATTTTATTATTAATGCGCTGTATAGCTGGACTATTCGTTTGATCATCACTTTGATTGAATAGTGGCAAATCTTTAATTTCAATGACTTCCATTTCAAATAAATGATTAAATTGTTTTGCGATATATTTTAATAAGATTCGGTTATATGATAGTTCTGCGTTAGATCCTACAATACCGACTAATTTCATATATGACACTCCCCTTTTAGATAGATTCCCATGAGAAATTTTCTGCTATTTCTCGATTAATTGAATGCGCATGGTTCAATTGATTAGTAATAGAAACAAAAGTTAAGAAATCATCGAATAATCCTTCAAGTGTCTCCACTTGTTGCTCATCTACTAAGTTTCCCGCTTCATCAAAAGCTTGCAGAGAATGATTTAACAAGAATTCTGAGCTAGGCATGATACGTGCTTTTAGTTCTGGCGCATCCAAAATTTGTCGTAAGTGAGCTTGAGCTCTTGAAGAACCTAGTGTTCCGTATGAAGCTCCTGTGATCATTACTGGCTTATCTACAAATGGGAAGACCCCGTACGACAACCAGTTTAAGACGTTCATTAATGATGCTGGTACAGCGTGGTCATACTCCGGTGTACTAATAATTACACCATCTGCCTCACTAATTTTGTCTGCTATTTCTTGAGCTGAAGCGGGTAATTTCTTATTCTCAGGCTTGTTGAACATTGGCACATCTCTAATTTCTACCAATTCAATCTGTGCTTTATCCGAAAAATGTTTTTTCATAAATTGCAGTAACTTACGATTAGTAGAATGGTCTGAGTTTGTCCCCACTAATCCAATAAATTTATTCATATTGGTTTCTTCCTTTCCTCTAAATATTATATATTTATCTGGAGTCAGTTAACCCCGGTTAATAACTCAGATTGCTTGTTTAACTATTTTGGCTTCCAAAGCTGCTGAACAAAATATTTCTTCTTTATTGGTCACAACCATACATTCCATTCCTTGAAGATCATTTACAATCTTGATAATTTCATCAGCAGTTTTTCCGAATAAACGCGTAGTCCAAATTTCTCCATCAACAGATTGATCAGAAATAATAGTTAAACTAACCACGTCTGTTGTCATAGGATAACCCGTTTGAGGATCAATAATATGATGATAAGTTTGCCCATCTTGAGTCAAGCTTCTTTCATATACTCCTGAAGTAACAACTGATTGATTGAAAATTTTTAAAACAGCTAAATAATCGTCGCGAGATTGTAAGGGATCTTGAATACCAATATGCCAATTACCATCTGGCTTAAGAGAGGGGCCCAAGACCACCAAGTTTCCACCTAAGTTAATTAACGCAGAAGTTACCTGAGCTTTTTTTAAAAAATCAATGATTAAATCTGCAATATATCCTTTGGCTAATGCGCCTAAATCGATTAACATCCCTGGTTCAGTTAGAAAAACAGAACACTCCTTGTCATGGAGTACGATTTTTTTAGGGTTTGTCCGCTCTAGCAACTCAGTAATTTCATTATTGTATGGCACTCTAGCATTTGAAAAACCAATACGCCAAGTTTGTACTAACGGACCGATAGCAATGTTTAAATGGCTTCCTTCAGCACAACTGTGTTCTTTTCCTATCTTAATAAGCTCGTACAGTTCTGGGTGTACAGTCACTGGTTGAATACCAGCATTTTTATTAACCTGCATCAACTCAGAACTAGGATCGTTAGCACTAAATCGATGCTCATATTCTTTTAAACGTGCTATTACTTTATCTAAAATTGCTTCAGCAAGTTCATGCTGAACAGATAAATCAATCACTGTCCCCATTAAGTGCACAACTCTTCTTTTTAGCTCCAATCTCAGTCACCTCTTTTCTAACACTCTTCTTCATATTAGCTATTACACTAAATATAAAAGCTGCTTACTCTTCCCTGATTTAAGACTTCTTTTTCCATATCGGATAAAAGTTTAAGCCCTACATGGTTTTTATTAATCTTGGCATAAGCTCGAGCGTCATAGATGAGTTCTAATATAACGTGCTGAGGCTTATTTTGAGTAATAGCATTTTTAGCTAATTGAATGGCTGCCCGCGCTAAGTAATAAGTCACGTGATTATCTGAGCAAATTGAAACAGCGTACTCTAACAAGGCATTACTAGCATCAAATTCATCCATTTCGGCATAAAACACACCACATTGAAAAACGATATTTAATACCCGCCAAGTATCTTCTATCTCTTTAGTAGGATAAGTATAAATTCTTTCGAGAACCTTATTAAAATAAAACTCTGCCTTTTCCTGATCTTTTTCCCGTGAAAATACCATGCCGATTCCGGTATATGCTAACAGACGAAAAATTTCAGAATCTTTTACTTCTTCTTCGAGTAAAATCTGATCAAAATTAAACAAAATATCCGTTATCTCAGCATCTTGAAAAATCATCACAAAGCCTTTTAGATAGTAGTAACGCAAAGCTAAAAGAGGTTCCTCTATCTTACAAACAGATATAGTTTCTAGCAACGCTTGAGACTGCCCATATTCACTAGTGATGAGAAAAAATTCCGCCTTATTCATTTTTTCAATGATTTCCGTATATTTCACTCCAACTTTTGGAAAGAGTTCCCCCATTGGTAAACCTAAACGATTACATAATTTGATGAGAATCTTTAAATTAGGTACGTGACCATTATTTTCAAAACGACTCAAAGTGGCTTGAGTGCATATCCCATCAGCTAATTCTATTTGAGATAACCCTTTTTCTTTGCGTGCTTCAATAAATCTTTCGATATTCATTGCTATCCCTCCAGCAAGCTGAAATCCCCTTTATGCTATCCAGCGATAATTACTGAAAAACAACACTAACTATAACTAATTCTGAAATCAATCCTAGTTCGCTTTCATACAACCAAATCTACCTAGTTTTGAATAGTAACAGCCATTCTTGTCAATTACATATTTATTCCGTTTTGAAATTAAAATCCGCCATTTAAGTTACTAATTTCTTTTATATTGTCGAACAATTTGCTCAACATTTCACAATTAAATAATACCGCAATTATTAAAATATGTCAATTTAAATATATAAAAATATATATATTTTATATATAATAGATAGCTGTCCAAATGTTTTTGTGATTAACGCATGGTAATCACTCTGCAATAACGTTTTTTTGAGTTTTTCCATTTTAGTACCATATTTAAACCACTTAGGTTTCTCTTCTTGTAATAGTTAAGACTTCCTTTAATGCACTAACAAATTAAAGAACAAAGGCGCGGGAAGCCCGTTTAGCAACGTAGTGAATGGAACAAATCAACGAAAGATAAAGTGAACCTTCCATCAGCGGGGTTTTCTTCATCCCCGCTGATGGTTAGTGGAACGAATCGGGGATTTAGGGGCTGTTACCTCCCGCTTCAGCTCACATCTTCCATTCTTGAAGTGGGAGCCTACAACGCCTTTTTACGGGATAAAGGAATCATGCATGCCACTAAAAACAGGGGTATGCCGACGCCTGAGCGGCAAGCCCGTTTTTAGTCGGCCTTCCTCTTAGGGACGAACCAATGAGGGCTCTTATCGTAGGGCGCATTTCTAAAGTCGCATCGTTGCTGGGCTCATGCGCCGGACGTGACTAGTCGGTTATATCGTTATCCTCAAGCACATCATTTTATTGTTTCCTATACAATTAAAAAAATGCCAACCAAATACCGATACTAATAAAGTGAAACTTCATTCAGTAAGAGTTTTCCACCACTTTCTACTGCTTGTTCGCCTGAGCGAATCGAAAAATTTAGGTGTTGCTATCTCCCGCCTAGGTTTCTTTGTATCACCTACTACTTTTGAAATAAAAGTCTTATGACATTGTACATTTGGAAGAAAGCGAAACTTCATAGTGGAAGATTTCTACAAGCTATGCATAATTAAAGGTCGCTATTTTCCATTCCTGCTGCACATAATTCTAAAATGGGAGGAATCATTTAACTTGCGTGCTGATAAGAAAAACTTAAATAAATAACCCTTCTACTTGTGAAACGAAAAATAATTTTTATCAGCAACGCCGTTCATTTTATTACAATTTTATATACCAAAGAAGGGAGAATTATGTTACAAAATAATTTCCTGTCAACACCAAAGGAGGCTCAACAATGGAAAAAGTAATGTCCATCACCAAACTTATAGATGGTTATAAGAAAAAAGAATTTTCACCTGTAGAAATTACCAAACAGTATCTTAAAAGAATGGATGATATAGATCATAAACTTCACGCTTTTATTACAATTACTTATGAAACTGCATTGGCACAAGCCAAAAACGCAGAAGATAACTATTTAAAGGGAAAACAATTAAGCGCACTTCAAGGGGTCCCTTTATCATATAAAGATTTAATTAACACGAATGGAGTTCGTACAACAAGTGGCTCTAAAATAAAGCACAGCTATATACCGAATTCAGATGCATATGTTGTTCAAAAACTAACGCAGGCAGGGGCAATCAATCTCGGTAAAACCAATTTACACGAATTCGCTTTTGGTATTACGTCGACAAATCCTTTTTATGGTGCAGTTAAAAACCCTTGGAATCCAGACAATATCCCGGGGGGATCAAGTGGTGGATCAGGAGCTGCAGTATGTGCAAACCTAGGACTTGCTTCGATCGGAACAGATACAGGAGGATCTATTCGCATACCAGCTTCTGCCTGTGGTGTTATTGGATTAAAACCTACTAAAGGCATGGTAGATACTACAGGAGTGCAAGGAATTTCTTGGACTTTAGATCATGTGGGACCGATCACTCAAAATATAGGTGACCTCGCAATTATAATGAATGGTTTGACAGACAGATTATACCAAGAACATTGCCATACACAAATTTCAGGCATGCGAATAGGCGTGCCTCGTCATTATTTTACTTATCATATAGAACCGGATATTCTGCTTGCCTATCAAAACGCACTTCGGCAGTTAGAAAGCCTCGGTGCCATACTCATGGAAATAGACATCTCGTCTGTTCAAACAGCGAGTGAACAAGTATTCCCTATTGCGCTAGCAGAGGGGGCATCGATACATGAAAATCACCTTCGTTTTAAACTAAATGATTTTGGTGAAGATGTAAGAGCTCATTTAGAGGCTGGAAAATCGATTACTGCAATGGATTATATTAAAGCACTAAACTGGCGTAAGAAAGCTATTTCCGAAGTTGATCAAGCCCTAACGGAGGTTGACATTATTGCAACGCCAACTTTACCTGTTAGCCCTAAACAGATTGGAGTGGAGCATGTTGAAATAGATGATTTACAAGAAGACATCTTTACTTCAATGACGAGGTATACGCGTTTATTTAGCTTAACTGGACATCCAGCATTATCTATACCAATGGGATTAGATACACAAGGAATGCCAATGGGTCTTCAACTTGCCAGTAAATATTACTATGAACCACTTTTAATCCGATCTGGTTACGCTTTTGAACAAAGCTATTTAACTGACTTTTATGAGCAACGACAACGAATTTCCCAAAATCTATAACTGGAGTGAAAAAATGGAAACGCAAGTAGAAATTAATTCAGACGTTTTACGTAAATTAGTCGATATTATGCCAATAATGAAAGAACTTTTGCAAAATGAAAATATCCTCATCGGTGTAGTTGATTTAGAAAAGTATTTATATTACGCTCCCGGAAAAACACTTGATGCACAAATAAACATTGGGGACCCCTTTTATGACCATGACTTATTTGGCCAAGTGATTAATAATCGCAAGCGAACAATTATTAAAACCCCTCCAGAATACGGCGAACCATTTAAAGGAGTTGGCGTCCCTATATTTGATCACGGTGATATGGTTGGCTGTGTAGGAATTGGTATTAGCTTAGATCAAGAGTATGAATTTCTTGATATTGTCCATTCATTAGAAGAGCTTGCTGATCATGTACAAGGAAAAGCGCATACTATGTTATCCCAAACAGAGGAGTTATCAGCAACCGTTCAAGAATTAGCTGCTCAGGCAGAAAATGTCGAACAAAGTTCAGGAGAAATAAACGAAGTAACAGTGTTTATCAATAAAGTTTCGGAGCAATCTAACTTGCTCGGCTTGAATGCGGCAATCGAAGCAGCAAGAGCCGGTGAACATGGACGGACTTTTTCTGTTGTAGCGAAAGAAATTCGTAAAATGGCTACTGATTCTTCCAGTGCAACAGAAAAGATAAGCTCTGTATTAGACGATATTATGCAAAACATAGAACAAACAACAGAACAATTAACGGATATTGCTCAAGCAGTTCAAAGCCAGGGGAGTGAAGCAGAAGCATTTTCGCAGATGACCGAAGAATTAAATGAAATGACGAATAAATTAAAAAGCCGTGTTGAAATTTTAACAAATGAACTGAACTAAGCTTTAAATTTAGAACAGTGAAGAAAGAGAACACACTTCTCTTTCTTCACATTACCAGATCAACATACACTTAAGAAAAATAGATGCCGTACCTCCCTTTTAAATTGGATAGAAGACTATAACAGTCAAGGTGAGCTTACCTATTTCTGAATATAAGGATAATCGATAAAGAACACCAATTAATTTTTCACTTTTATCAAAATAACAAAATCATACAAATAGCAAAATAAGCATTGACTTTTTGGTTATTAATTTATATAATGAATCTTGTCGTTAAAAAAATATCTTTTAAATATAGCTTACATAATTTGCGGGTGTAGTTTAATGGTAAAACCTCAGCCTTCCAAGCTGATGACGAGGGTTCGATTCCCTTCACCCGCTCCATATATGTCTTGTCCCAGTAGCTCAGCTGGATAGAGCAACAGCCTTCTAAGCTGTGGGTCGCAGGTTCGAATCCTGCCTGGGACGTACTTAACACTATAAACCCCGTCATATCAACGGTTAAGGCTTCGGACAATCATCCGAAACACATCCGATTGAATGACGGGGTTTCTGTATGTTGAGCGGAAACCGTGGGACGTACAGGCAAGAGATCGTCGAACCTCCTGGACTAACTAAAAAGGAGGAATTTACGGAGTGAATCGTAAATTTATTGGAACTAGAAAGCGAGCAACTACCGGGAAATTAGACGAGTATGCCGCAGCCTCGCAAGGACAGTCTAACGATTGAACAAGCATTAACTAGAGTTAGTAAAAGGAGTAATAATACCGTTAGGGGATTCAATTGGTACAAAAACATCATATCCAACAACTGTTGAATCTCCAATAGTATTAAGCGAATTAATTCTAATGTTGTTTTCTTGTGCTTCTGCTGGATCAATAACAGAGTTTTCTCCAGTTTCATTATTCGTAACTGTAATTTTAACTGGTTGTTTTTCTAGTAAATTTAAATCTGATGCTTTCCCACTTGCATGAACCGTAGTCGATACTAGTAATCCAAAAAGAAAAAGAGTGAAAAGGGATGTGGGAAATTTCTGAAAACACATAATTTAACCATCTTTCTATTATTTAGGACAATAGTAACTTAACTGAAATATTAAGTAAAGGTTTATTTAATATTTTCACAATTAACTATATTTGAACAGAATATACAGAAAGAGGACATCCTATAAATGCTTAAAAAGAAAAGTCCGAACTATAATTCAAAGTTAGAATTTGAATTATAGTTCGGATTTAGAAAAGAGTGTTATGCTTAACTTTCTCATTTAAAGAAGAGTAATGCGACTATAATACCTATTAAAATAACAAAAATGAGTATTCCAGTACCTTTCCAACCTAAACCGCCAACTAAGAGTCAGCGAGGCCTTCACCATGAATACTACTAGAAGGATTCTTTAATTCTTCTTGTCTTAATCTCTCTCTTCTTTCCTCTGGTGTTTGTTTATCATTACTCATTATCACACCTCATTTTATTTTATTCATTTCTATAGTTGGCAAGAAAGTTATAAGAGCTTGGCCATTTTGTCTATTTACCGAAAAGAAAAGTTCTATTTTAATTAATTTCCCAAATTATATCATACTTTAAATGAAATTACAGGGCGTAAATAAAATTTAAGTTCAAGGTTTATATAACGTAAAATTTATAACAGTTGGTGTGGTGTTTCCTATATTATCAATTTTATTATAGCTATTTGCTTTTTTTACCTAATCATATACCTCCTCATTAGCGACGAACGATTAAAATTCTTAATTTTTTGCTTTTATCGTAAATATATCTAGAATTTTTTCCTAATCCTAACTTGAAATGTTGTTTCATAATTCCGTAGGTTTATTTCGTTTCTTCTCTTTCATCGCAATAATGGCTCCTTTTTATCCAACCTGAAGGTCTGTTTCTCCATTTAAAACACATTTTAACAAAATAACGATTTTGTTAATACTAGCACTTTTATGTAAAACATCCGATATTCTATATTCTGTTAATGAGAAACGATTGGTTCGATATCCTCAACTCTACTCTAGAATTGGATTTGCTCATGTGTTTGATAAACTGAGTAAAGATGAACCCACCATATTCTAGAGTATAAATGGGAAGAGTTAGGACTATCTATAAAACTCGAGGGTTTTTCACGAAGCAATAACCAGTATTATTAAGATAACTGGAGGGAACTTTAGACTAATACAAAGGCTCTTTACCCAGATCGAAAAAATACTTGAAATTAATAATCTTGAAACCATAACAACAGAGGTTTGTTGGGGCTGCACGAGACAGTTTGGTAATCGGAATCAATAAAAGCTATCTTACTAATAAAGAGATAGCTTTTAATGATAATTTATACTGCAAAATAACACTTAAACGACCACCAGCTAAAGCAGGAGGATTTGGACATAAATGTCGGCGACTAAAGTCGCTTTTCAGGCTGAAGTCCTGCTCAAAGACCTTAAGCTGAAGCATATCCAAAATAGGACTGAACTCACTCTTCAATTTTGAATATTTCATCTTTGTTTTCATTTAATTGATTGGCTATATAATTTCTTATTGTCTCTTCCGTTACTGTTCCAACTGTGGCGCAAAAGTACCCTCTTGCCCACAAATGCCGTCCCCAATATCTTTTCTTTAGTTCTGGAAATTCATCCTGTAATAATCTTGATGACCTTCCTTTTAGATATTGCATAATTTTACTTGGGGCTTTGCCAACACTACCTTGTAGGATGATTATCCCTCTCGCTTCACAACCTTGCCTAATCAATTCTCTTGCTCTTACTGCTATATGTCCTGGCAATACCTTATATCTATACTGGCATCCGCCCGCCTAGATTTCTAGAAAGAACCTTGCTTTTTACTGTTCCTTCGTTTCACAATAAAGATGGTCACCAATATCATGACACAAAGCGTGACGGGAATTGCCCAAATTCCAACTTCTTTTACTATTAAGTTCCGTTCATAGTCACTAGCTATAAAAGGCTTATCGACTTTAATATGACCGTTGCCAGACTCAATGTGAATGTCATTCATTTGGACAACATTATTTTCTTCCTTTAAATCGAGCCATGAAGCATTAGCCACTTTTTCAAGGCTTTCCACGATTTCTTTCAATCCTTCGATACCTAAAAAAGGGTGATAGAATGCGGAAAAATAAGTCTTTGTCGACATTGAATACGAATCAATCTTATCTACCATTTGCTGTAAGGATTCCTCATTCCCTCGTTCTATGTACCCTAATGTTTCAGGATATAAAGTCATTCCGTGTAAAAAATTCGGACGGGTTTTGTACGGTGGAGAAAAAGATCCTTTCCAGGTAAGGTCGGTTAATTGCACTTGCCCAACATAAGCACTAAAATACTTCGATAAAACTTCATAACCTTGCTGTGACATCGTATAATGCGGAGCTTCGAACGCAAGAGGATAAAGCTTATGTGCTACCAATTCTTGCACACCATTCATAATCGCATCTTCTATATATGCCCTTTCATATTCCCTCGCTTCATGTAAATAAGCTTCATATTCTTCTGTTGAGTCGAAATCCTGTTTTAACTTAACAGCGCTATGACGAGACTGATAAATGGGCCTATCGTTATCCACATCCCAAAATTCAAATCCTTCCCCAGTTTCTGTTTTTCTATATTGGTGTTTATATCCATGCATTACGATGCTTGCACCGTTTTTCTGCATATATTGTAATGTTTTCACCAATTCAGGAGAGTCCGAAAGATGAACGGTTTCTGTTTCACTATAATAAACTGGGATAACAGCAATCATATAGGGAATATTTTTTCCTTTCAAAAAATCTGCTTGCTCTCTTAATTGTTTTACATTTGCTTTGGGATGCACATCTTCCAACCTTAAATATTTCACGATTTGCTTATCTAGTTGTTGAAAAAATCCGTTAAAAGATTCTGTTATTACCTCAGCAAAAGGACTATATAACGTTTCTCCAGCAAAATAATAATTGCCGTTGTCTGTAATAATGAATGGGGTTTTTTCATTGGTATGGTCATACCCGTTTGCCAACACAGAAGCAGGCTCATCAATTTCTACTGAATAAACAATTCGTTCATCCGGTAATTTTTGTTTAAAAGCGTGATGAATAAATTCAATTTGATTAATTAACACTTCTCCATTTACTTTTTGTAAAGGGAGTTTATCGCCAAATCGTGCCGCATTATGGCCAATTGAATAAAAATTCCCGGTATAATCTATTATAGCGTTAACGACGGTATCAGGTAAATTTTTTTCCACTCCTCCAAAATAAATAACATGGGTAAACATATTTAATTGACCGTTTTTAAAAACTTTATCTTCTACCAATGTGATTTGGTCAGTGAATTGTCCGACTAGGGAATCCAATATTCGTATTTCTTTCATTTGCGCCTCGTCATTTATACTATATAAAATTAAAACGTTCGGCTGTTCCATGTTTTTAGCGTATATTAGATTAGGGGTGCTTACAAAAATGATAACTAAAAAACTTACGAATAATATTAATCTACGCACCAAAGCCAACTTCTTCCTTTTAATTTGATCTAGACAAAAAAACTCTATTCTGTACTGTACCATATAATACTTATGAGTTGTATCCTATACTTCCTGCCGTAAAAACCTTCTATAATCGCTCTAAGAACAAAGGCGGGGGAGGCCTGTTTAGCAAGTAGTGAATGGAACGAATCAACGAAAGATAAAGTGAACCTTCAATGTTTTCTTCATCCCCGCTGATTGTTAGTTGAACGAATCGGGATTTAGGTGCTGTTACCTCCCGCTTCGGCTTGTTTAGCTCACATCTTCCATTCTTGAAGTGGGAGTCTACAACGCCTTTTTACGGGATAAAAGAATCATGCATGCCACTAAAAACAGGGGTATGCCGGCGCCTGAGCGGCAAGCCCGTTTTTAGTCGGCCTTCCTCTTAGGGACGAACCAATGATGCCTTATCGGAAAGCGCATTTCTGAAGTCGCATCTGCTGGGCTCATGCGCCGGACGTAACTATTCGGTTATTTCGTTATCCCTAACCCTAAGCACATCATTTTATGCTTTCTTATCTAACAATAAAAACTCATCACATGGCGTGATGAGTCTGCCCCTCTATAAATTGAATCTTCCATTAGTGAGGGGGTTTCATTCATCCTCTACGGCTTGTTGGTACTGTAATGGTATGACCTAAAGACCGCTTACGAAATAAGGCATTTAGGTCTGTCATCTCCCACTTAGACTTGTTGCAGTACAGATTATCCAACTCCTGAAGCGGGAGTCTTACGGCACCTCTTATATACAGGATAAAAATTCATTTTATAAGCTAAAATTTCCTGCAGAAGTTTCCCCTTCCTTACAAAATCTTTTATCGCAAGCATATGTCTATAGGAACTTGGACCAATCGGGAATTTACATGCTGTTTTCCTCACTTAGACTTCTTTGCATCTACTTGGACTCCCTAAAGCGGGAGTTTTACAGCATATTACATTTAGGATAAGCTTGCTGTATAACTGGAGTCTTTTAATTGCTCTCCATCCACCGTATAGAATTGAACCCTAATCTCTTCTTTTACATCCCATTCCATTATCGCATACGTTTTTTCCTTTCGTCCACGAGGCAGGCGGATACTGCCAGGATTGATCAATAATTGATTTCCTTGCTGTTCTGCACCTGCAATATGCGTATGACCAAAGCAAATGATTTGTGCTCCCAGTTCCTCAGCGCGATAAGCCACATGTAATAAATTACGCTTTACTTGGTGGAGATGTCCATGCACAATAAGAAATTTCAAGTCATTAACGGTTAGAGTTTGTTCTTCAGGATAGCGGTTATCCACATCACAATTACCCATTACAGTATAAAAACCAGCCATTTCCTTATCATCCATTCCTAATTCCGAATCCCCACAATGAATCATAGCATCTACATAATGGCGCTGTTTAATCATTTCCAGTTCTGTTGTTAAACCATGACTGTCACTTACGATCAGTACTTTTGTCATAGAGAACCATCCTATCTGTTGTCTAAAAATAAGTCCTGTTTTTTTAAGTTTGTTTCTAATTGTTTGATAGCGTTCCGACGGTGACTAATGGCATTTTTTTCTTCTGCTGTTAACTGTGCCATTGTTTGTTCATAGCCGTCTGGGATAAAGATTGGGTCATAACCAAAGCCGTAATCCCCAACTGCTGCTTTCGCAATTTTGCCATGACAATATCCTGTATAATATGTAGTAACTGAATCAGGGATGGTAACGGCAAGTACACAAATAAACCGCGCTGTTCTTTCTTCTTCTGGTACAGATTGTAATTCTGCCAATACTTTATTTATGTTTGCCTCATCACTTTTATCCTCCCCAGCATATCGTGCTGAGTACACTCCAGGTCTTCCATCCAACGCATCAATCATTAAACCAGAGTCATCAGCGATTACAGGTAGCGATAATAGCGAAGCAATTTGTTCTGCTTTTAATGCTGCGTTTTCCTTAAAGGTTGTCCCTGTTTCCTCAATATCTGGTATGTTGTCTAATTCATTTAAGGATATTGCTTCAAGTTCATAAGCAGCAAATAATTCTTTAAACTCCTTCGCTTTCCCTTTATTTTTTGTTGCAATAATGATTTTTTTCATTTTATTTTTCTTCCCCTTGCGTACTGGCGTGTTTATCAATCTGTTCAGTTATGGAGCCTAATGCTTCTTTCTGCTTTTCAAACAGTGTCAATAAGCCTTCTTCGGCAAGTTGAAGCATGGTTTGCAGCTGTTTGCTTGTAAAAGTTGCTTCCTCCCCTGTACCTTGAATTTCGACAAACTCACCTGAGCCTGTCATTACAATGTTCATATCAACATGAGCACTGGAATCTTCTAGATAATTCAAGTCTAGAATTTCACTTCCATCAGGCAGTACGCCAACTGAAGTTGCTGCCAGAAGATCCGTCACTGGCATTTTGGAAATGACTTTATTTTCCACTAACTTATTAAACGCTAATGCAACCGCAACAAAGGCACCTGTTATGGAAGCTGTCCTTGTGCCTCCATCAGCTTGTATCACATCGCAATCTACCCAAACTGTCCGTTCACCTATATTATCTAAATCAACGACAGATCGAAGTGCGCGTCCAATTAAGCGTTGAATTTCCATTGTTCTACCGCTTACTTTTCCTTTGGATGATTCACGAATGTTTCTTTGTTCAGTTGCACGAGGAAGCATAGCATATTCGGCCGTAATCCACCCCTTCCCTTGTCCGCGCATAAACGGAGGAACTCTATCTTCAATACTTGCATTACAGATTACTTTTGTATTTCCTATCTGAATCAGCACAGAGCCTTCTGGATGCTGAAGAAAATCAGTTACAATCGTGATAGGTCGTAAACTATTGACATTACGTTGGTCATTTCTCATTCTAACTCCTCCTTATTCCAACACTAGCTTAACATATTTTTCATCAAAAGCACTATTTAAATACATGGCTATCTAATTGAAGTTATGCCTTGAAAATTATCCTAACATATTTTACCCTTCCAATATGATTGGAAGTAGCTGCACCATTTTAGTATCTACTTTCGAATTACCTTCTTATATAAAGAGCATATTTATTCCCGCCTCCATACTATTTATATACCTAATAAACACAAAAAGAGGCTAAACAATAAGCCTCCTCTCTTTGGTTAAAGTTCCTCTGTTTGCGTAAACTGCTGTATGGTAACAGGTTCTGTATATGCCTCCCCTTCTTCATTCACTACCTGTTCTACATTGTCTATACCAACTTGAACGGACTCAATACCTTTTATTCCTGTCATTGTCCGCACTAGACTTTCCATCACATGATCAGATATCACGGCTTTATCTGCATCTTTTAAAATTTCCTCATTAAATTGCAAGTGCAGCACACTGCCCTTTACTGAAGGTTCGCTTGTTAAAGTGGCTTTTGGATTAAATACTTGCATCACATTTTGTTCCACTCCCGGGCCGTCGATTAAAGCATTCACAATTGCCATTAATTCGTCTTCTTCTTGTTCTACATATTGTGTAACAGGAACATAATAAGTGTTATCATTATGTTCAGCTGGGTAAAACATGGTTACTGTTTTACTATCCACTAAATCATTTGCGCCTGTATCACTAATATTAATGCCATTTGCTCGCGAAAACCCTTTTCCTATCGGTGTACCATCCACAGGCATTTCTTGTAGTGCTTTCCCTTCTATTTGCAATTGCACTTGATCCACATTCTCAAATTGCGTTAATGAATACGTTACTGCTTCTAATATTTTCCGTTCATTTTCGGCTTCATAATTCGAAAATTCTTTCGATAAATCAACGACAATTGTGCCATCTTCTTGTAAATTTACTCCTAATACTTCTGTTCCAGCTGGTAATACAGCTTGAAAGCCATTTGGTAACATTTGAGACACAGGACCATCCTGTACTAAATACTCCACAACCTGTTGAGCTACAGTGTGCGAGTCCGTTGTAGGCAATTCTAACGTTTGTGAAGCAACCATTCCATTCGCATCTAATAAATATAATTCACGAGCAACCGTATCCGTTTGCTCCTCAGCTTCTCCCTCCGCTTGCTTTCCATCTTTCGTTTCACCCTTTTTATCAACGGGTTCTGCATTTTGTGGCGGATCCATTTCCTCATTTAATGACTGCTCCCCTTGAAAGCATCCACTTAAAAGGATTACAAGGCTCACCGCTCCCACTATAAGCATGCCGCGCTTTTGCATTTTTTCCCCTCCTACGATAGTTTGTACTATGATATATACGAGCCTAGGAGGTGAAATAGACCAAGCAACATGAAAAAAAGCAAGATTCTTATTTAGAATCTTGCATTTGATGTAAAACAGCTTTTTTGATCGTTATCATTTGTAAATTTCGCTCTTTAAAAATTCGTTCAGAGATTTGCATAAACATTTCCAAATCTCCAGTTGTATAAAACTGATGAATTGGAAACACTTCTGTATGATTTAATAAATGTTGCATTTCTAATATGGTGCTTGTTTCCCTAGCTGTTTCTTCGCTGGAAGAAATAAGTGTGACATTTGTTCCTACAACTGACTGGATTGTGGATTTTAGTAATGGGTAATGGGTGCAGCCTAAAATAAGTGTATCCATCTGTTTTTGTTTCATCATAGGTAGTAATGCTTCTTTCACTACTTGAATTGCTTTTGGTCCCTCCATAATACCTTGTTCTACCATTGGGACAAACATCGGACAAGCTTTTGCATATATGTCCAACTCTGCTTTAATATTTTTTAACGCATCTGTATAGGCATGGCTTCTGATCGTCCCTTCTGTTCCAATAATCCCAATACAATTGTTTTTTGTAAATTTAATCGCCGCTCTAGCACCAGGCTGAATAACGCCAATAACCGGAATGGATAAATGCTTTTTTAAAGAATCCAATGTAAACGCAGTAGCAGTATTACACGCTACAACTAACATTTTAATATCTTTTTCCAATAAAAAATCAACCATTTCCCAAGTAAACTGCTGTACTTCTTCTTTTGACCTTGGGCCATAAGGACAGCGTGCTGTATCTCCAACATAAATTAATTTTTCCTTAGGAAGCTGTCGCATTAATTCGGATACTACTGTTAATCCGCCAACTCCCGAGTCGATGACTCCTATCGCTCGTTTCACTATATCGCCTCATCTTGAAGTTTATTTCTTTTCTTTTTCCTTCATTTGCTCATGTAGATATGCAAGCAATTTATGCAATTGATCAATTTGGTCATCCGAAAAGTTTTCTAAAACCTCTCCTAAATAATGCTGTCGCTTTTCAATAACCTCATGGATAATGGTTTTCCCCTTTTCAAGAACATGAATTCGCACCACTCGGCGGTCTTTAGAATCGCGCACTCGTTCAACAAGTTCATTTTTTTCCATCCGATCAACCAAATCAGTAGTCGTGCTAAAAGCTAAGCTTATACGATTAGATAGCTCTCCAATCGTTAAATCTCCTTCTTCCAAGAGCCATTGCAATGCAATAAACTGCGGAGAGGTTATCGGATAATTATGGAGAATTTTACGTCCGTTCTGCTTAATAATACCGGAAATATAACGCATCCGCTTTTCAATTCGATTGATGGTTTGTTTAGTTTCATGCGATTTCAAAAAAGTGACCTCCTACTCCCCTATGTATCATATCTATTTTACATAACGAAACAGTCCTCCGTAAAGCAAACATCTTTGATAAGAAAATTTTTTCACTTTTATAATATGTGCAAAAATGGTTTTTTGACTCTGATTATGTTTGGAAATAAAGATTTTAATTCCCGAATTATGTGCTCCCTCTGCTGTAACAAGACGTCATAGCTTATACATTTACTGTTAGGTATTTCACATTTCTACTTCAGTTCAAGTTTTGTGGCAAATACAGCAAAATTTCTATCACAGAATTTAATTTCATCTGATAGAAGTAAAAAAAGCTGCTAAAAATCTTAAATCACTGAAGCACCAAATTTATCTGCTTATTGCGCGCGAAGTATGGCACAGCTTTTTTCTTGTCTTTTAAAAGAATAATCAATTTCTTCTAATTTCACGTTTACGGAGGTCGATTCGTAAAGAATTGAAAGCATCTGCAATTTAAATGCTGTTATTCCAACCTTAGACTTTTTTATATGAATTTTTAAAGGTAATCCCTCACATTTCAGACATTTTTTTATCAACCACAATTCACCTTTCTAATATGTTTTTCATTATACAATGAAAACAGTAACCTTGCATCAAGTGATTTCTCCATTTTAAAAATTAGATGTAGTCCGGTGAAAAAATTTATTCCGCTTTTTTAAAGATATATATTTTTTTGTTTTCTATTTTTTGTACTGAAGATCAAACAAATGGATAACTTTCGTTGGTTGTAGAAGATGTTCCTTCTAACATATCTGTAGCTCCTTATTTAATATAAAAATGCGACTAATTGGCAAGCAAGGAATAATAACCATCTTTAATTTCTATACGATAGAACGATTAAAAAATGGATCTGCCATATGTAAAGCATATGGCAGATCCATTTAAGACATTTCACTGCATTAATTGCATGATTAAAATTGCAATTGCTGTGATTAATAATCCCAGATTTCCTGGGCAAATCGAAAAAATTGATTTTTTATACTCATCTGAATCTGAAACCGAGCAACTATTGCATATCCATTTCTTTTTAAATGGCTTTTTATACATAATTAGCTCTTCAGTGCTTCTTGAACTTTGTCAGGATCAAAGCCAATAATCCATTTTCCGTTAATTTTTGTTTGGGGTACTCCCATTTGTCCAGTTGTTTCTACTAATTTTTGTCCAGCCTCTCGATCTGTTTGCACGTTTATCGTCTTATATGGAATGTTATTTTCCTTTAAATAATTTGTCATCATCGTACAAAATGGACAAGTTGACGTAACATATACTTCTGCTGTAGCTTTCATGTTAAAATTCTCCTTTATCTATAGTATTGATTTAATTTCATTTTATACCCCTATAGGTATACTGTCAATAAAGGTGCTCTTCTTAGCTTTCTCTTCATTTGATCTAATTTAGTTAAACAAACCATAGGTAAGTATTTTAAGTATCAGATCCCTAACTCGAATAGTTATAAAGATTAACTAAATAAGGAAGTGCAATGTCTAGACTCTTATCCTTTATTGTAGTTCATGAAGTTATAGAAGTGATTGGACGGAAATTGCGGATATGGGTTATATGCTTTTTAACAGATTATAACCTTTTTCGCTACATAAAATACACTTGCTATTTCTTCAAATAATGAAAAAATTAGCAAATGTATTTGTCGGTTAGTAGTTTATATTTGACTAAGGAGTGGGTCCTTCGTATCCTAATTAGTTTTTGTTTTCAAGCCAAGTATTGCAGAGACCAATTAATTCTTGAATCTCATTAATCAGTAAACTGTCATTGTAACCATCACAAACAGTAGGATGAACCTGTACAAATAATAGGAATGGATTCAGCATGTTAAAAACCTTGCTACGTCTTTTTTATACACCAAACAAGGTTTTTTAATTCTTCACATCGAATTCCTAACTTCGTAGAAGCAACTGATTAGTGTAATTTAGAATCAATTTTCATTTAATACTTTAACACCGCTAATCAAATTAAGAATAAAATAATATATGTTTATAATAACGGCTAGTATACCGGTTATAAGCATCAAACCACCACTTATGGTTTCATTCATGTTACTAACACCTGCCGTTACAAAAGCAATAATTAATCCCACAATAGTTATAAACGGAACAAGATGCATTCCTAAAGCTCTTTTCGCATGTTGCTTAACGTTTGTATCAGCTAAGAAATAGACAATAATAGGAAAAAGAAACGGAGCAAAAAATACACTAAAATAACAAAGAGAGGATAAAATATTATTAGGTTTCATTGTTTATCACCTATGCATTTATTTGATGTATTTATTGTACCACGTAAGCTATTGAAATAATCTTACATTATCGAGAGCTTTTAAACCTAAAATGGTTAATATCTCGAATGTATGATGTCATAACGATTCCACTTCAAGAGTTACAACGATATAAAGAGTCTAAATGGGAATTAACACCTAAATACCCGTTTCGCTCAGAGGTCCTTAGGTCATATCATTACGGTACTAACAACTAGCGGAGGAAAAAGGAACCCCCCACCATTTGAAAATGAACTTTATTAAAATAGAAAATGATTTTGAGTTCACTCGTTTTAAAATCCTAAACAAGCTAAAGAGATATTAAAAATAGAACTATCTCCATATACACAGAGTTAGTTCTATTTCCATAAGTATTATTGTTGTGATGCCTCTATATTATTGCTTTGCATTAAAAGCATCTAACATCCAGATGTGTTTTTCCAAAGAAGCTTTAATACCAATAAATAAGTCGCTCGTTGGTTGGTCTTGTGCTTCTTCAGCAGCTTCAATGATTTCATTGGATTCATTTACGATTTGTTGAAAATCTTTTGCTAGCTGAGTAACCATTTCATGATCCGATTCTTTACCTTCTGCTTCATTAATTGTAGCTACTTCAAGATAAGCTTTTAATGAAGAAAGTGGTTTCCCTTTAATGGTTAACACCCGTTCCGCAATTTCATCAATATAACCTGCAGCTTCATCATAGTATTCTTCAAATTTTTCGTGTAATGTGAAAAAATGTGCCCCATCTACATACCAATGATAGTGATGAAGCTTCGTATAAAGGATATTCCAGTTGGCTAATTGTTTGTTTAATGCATCTACTAATTGTTGGTTCATCTAATATCTCTCCTTATGTCTTCGTCACATTTATTATACACTTTTTCATTATTTTTATCAAATAATATTATCACTTAATAATAGTTATAAATTAGAACTTATATTAGCAGGGGTTTTCTTTTATCCCTCACTGATTGTTCGTATCACAAAAGTATTTAATCAGCATTATTTATTGTTCATTTACAGGATATTTTTTCTGAACGCCTATCCACTGTTCCCCGTTTTCCCATATTTCTTTTTTCCAAATCGGGACTATTTGTTTGATTCGATTAATAGCATATTCATTCGCTTCATAAGCTGCTTTTCGATGTGGTGAAGAAACAGCAATTAAAACGGCAATGTCTGAAATATGTAATTCTCCGATTCGATGAACAATTGCAACCTTAATTCCAGGCCAATTTGCTTCCATTTCTGATCCTATTTCCGCTAATTTTTTCTCAGCCATTGGAATATAAGCTTGATACGATAAGTAAAGCGTACGGATACCATGTGTCCATTCCCTAACATTTCCAGTAAATACAGTAACCGCTCCAGCGGCAGGGTGAAGTACATAATCCATATAGGCTTGTACTTCAATCGGTTCTGTTACAATAGCAAACGGTTTTATCACGATAAATCTCCTCCTAGCCAATTCCATAACCAGTTATTTAAAGCTTGCTCTTCCTCACGAGAACCGATCTGTGGAAAGGAAATAGGTTTATTTTTTAAACCGACTACTAATTCAATATCCTGTAATTGTTTCAATGAATCCCAGTCCGCTTCATTTTTCACTAAGACAACTTTTGGACCGCTTTCTTCTTTAAATCCTTCGATCAATAATATGTCTGGCTGGTCGATCGTGGCAAGCTTTTTCAAGCGCTCAAAATCAGGGGTATCATTTAACATCATTTGTACAGCACCGCCACCAGAAACAATCGACATATCAGCACCACTTTGGAAAAATCGCATCGAATCCGTATTTTCATCTGGCATTTTTAAACTTCCATGTTTCCCGTGATGACCGTGCTGTTTGATCGCCGAAACAGAAAATCCTCTTTCCTTCAAAAAACTTATCCAGCGCGATACTAAGGTGGTCTTGCCACTATTTTTAAATCCTACTACATGCAACGTCTTCATAGTCGCCACTTTTCCTCCCCTTGGTCCACACCTAAAAGCAAAATATCAACTTGCATGCCCTTTCGATATCCGCTAGAACCGCTAGGCAAAACAATGAGACAGTTTCCTCGAGCGATAGAAGAGACCGCATTGGATTTATTAAAGCCAGCAGGAATTGCTATCACACCCTGTTTCGTCATTTTCCAAATGCCACGTATGAACCGAGTGAACGGATTATTTTTAGTAAAATCTTCACCTAACGTTGCATGGATATGGGCTAAGTATGGCTCCTTACTTCCCATCATGGTCATTATCGCTGGGCGAGCAAATAATTCAAATCCAGTAAAACAAGCAGAAGGGTTTCCAGATAAACCGAATAGAAGTTTATCACCTAAGGCAGCTACTGTCGTTACACTTCCAGGCCGCATCATCACTTTATCAAATAGCACCTTAGCCCCTAGCCGTTTATAAAGAGCGGGTAAATAATCATAATCACCAACCGAAACCCCACCAGTCGTAATAACCACATCTGTTTCCTGCAATGCCTGTTCCATTACTTCCATACATGCATCTAAATCATCTGGTAACATACCATAAGAACGACATGAAATACCTAATCTATCTAATTGCGCTTGAATCATCGGACCATTGGAATTACGGATCTTTCCTGGTTGTAATGATTCGGTTACATCCAGCAACTCCGTTCCAGTAGCAAGCACCCCTGCAATCGGTTTTTCAGAAACATTTACATTAGCATATCCAAATGTTGCTAATAAAGCGATTGTTCCTGGATGAATTTTCGTACCTGGCTCTATAAGCACCTCACCTTTTTTAGCATCTTCTCCCTTAAAAGAGACATGATCACCAGGCTGAAGTGACTCTAGCACCGTGAAGCCATCGTTTGTCTTTGTCGTCTTCTCGAGCATCACAATTGCATCTGCCTGTTCTGGTAAAATAGCACCAGTCATAATTCGATAGGCTTCATTTTTGCCAATTGGAACTTCTGGCACTTGTCCAGCACCGATTTCTCCAACAACATGAAAGGCAATTGGATGATGCGGTGACGCTCCAGTGGAATCTTCTGCCCGAATCGCATATCCATCGTACGCGGAACGGTTAAACGGTGGCACAGCGTGAGTTGCAATAATGGGCTCTCTCAATATACACCCACTTGCTTTTTCAAGTTCTATTTTCTTGATTGGTAATGGCTGAACATGATTTATTACACGTTGGATTGCATCTGACACAGGTATTGGATTTCTTTTTTCTATCATTGGTCTCCCCCTGTCTTTCTTTACCACATTTCACCCAAATAACTGATGATACAGTTTCCTTCCTTGGGATATATCTTTTAATCCATGAATAAACATTCTGCCGTTTTGAAATAAGATACAACGATACGATTGAATGTAAAATTCTATAAAAAAGTCTGTAATCCGATGCTTGACACCTAGTCTTTTTACTACTTGTTCGCCATCAGAGATAGCGAGCTGTCGTTTCGCAATAGGAATGACTTGGACCGTATCTCGTCCACATAATACAGCAAAGTTTGTTTCTTCTTGCTTCTCAAGCGCAGGATAGGTGGCTTGATGCGAACACGTCGGACAAGCTTCCTTTTTCATACGGGAAATTCCCACTTCCATAAATGAGTTATTCCAAATATCAAAGTGAAACAATTTCGACCGCAATTTCTTGCTATTTCCAGTCAACCATTTCAAAGCTTCTGTACTTTGGTTAGCTGCTACCATACTAGCAGCAGGAGCGATAATTCCAGCCGTATCACACGTTTGTGTGACGGCCGGAAGAGCTGGTAACAAACAACGAAAGCAAGCTGTCTGTTGTGGCACAAACGGAAACACTACTCCTGTACTCCCCACACACGCACCGTATATCCACGGCAATCCACGCTTCCAAGCGACATCATTGATTAATAGCCGGGTTTCAAAATTATCCGTCGCATCCATGATTAAATCGGCATCTGAGACAAGCTGCTCAAGCAAAGGACCGTCAACATGATCGAGAACAATTTGAATATTAGCATCTTCTCGAACTTCCTGTAACACTCGCTTGGCAGCTATTACTTTCGGTGTTCCTTCCCGAGCGTCTTGTTCCGTGAACATTTGCTGGCGCTGTAAATTGGACATTTCCACGTAATCACGATCTGCAATCGTCAGCTTCCCAACTCCAGCACGGATTAACGTTTCTGCTATGTTTGTTCCTAGTGCTCCGCAACCAATCATAACAACATGAGAAGCGGCTAATTTTGCTTGACCTTTTTCTCCGATTGGTTGAAATAGCATTTGTCGAGAATATCTTTCTTCCATTATATCCCCTCCTTATAGTGATTAGCTAACAAGACCAATCATTTCATTTTGCTTCATAGAAATTTTAATTAGAAGGGATCTCTTTTTTCTACAATACACATTCAAACAATAAACAAATTGGCATAATACTAGTAGGAAAACTTCATTCAGTAGAGACAGTTTTTCCTTTATCCCCTTCTGGCTGTTAATCGTGAGCGAATTTGAAATTTAGTACTATTATCTTCAGGTGATACACTCTTATCGCCTGCCAATTTTCAAAGTAGGAATTTTACGATACCTCCATTAAATTGCTTCATACCCATAAGGTATTTTGACATAACATGGGACAATTATTTTTTGTCTAACATACTAACTAATCTTCGGGAATGTTTTCATTGTTGATTAAATACCGAACTTAACTTTTATTCTACGTGAAAGACAAAATAATTAGCAAGGTATTTCATTTTTATACACTATGAGGTATATTATGAGTATATTCAATCATTATTTATCATCATTGAAAGAGAACCTCTCCATGTTACAAAAGTATGCCAATGCTAAAAAAGATCTTACAAAAAACGAAACCCTTTTCCAGTAACTGTTTTAATAACATTACCCCCACCTCTTTTACTCTTCTTTCCTTGATTGTAAAAGAATATTAAAGCAAAGGGGTGTAACATTTGTCACACATCTTATAATTGTAATAAAACAGTCAAAATTATTAAAGGGCTTTCATTTTCTAAAGGAAAGAAAGAATAGTATGTGCGAATTTGGGTGAGACATGCTCGATTGGAGAGGCTTGCTTGAGGTAGCAAGAGACATATGCGCATTACTATGAGTACTATAAGCGATCTCGATTTTGAGAGAAACATGTGCGATTAGTAAGAACAAATTGCAACGCCCATCCTGCAAGTAATAACGGCACATGTCTTCCCCATTAAAATTAAATATGGTATTTCCATTTTAAAACTACATGGTATCAGCATCTTTTTTACTTAAGACGGCTGAAATGGTATGAACAGAAAATTTATGATTCGTTTTACATATTTAGCAGTAATCAGTAAAACAGCTACAAAGACACACATAACGGGTATACTTAAATATCTAGGAACTGGGATATTAGGTGTCAATGTCATTTCAATCTGAGTTATACCAATAGTACGTAGAATACTGGCACCTAACCCGATAACCGCACTTACGATTAACCCCACGTATAACACGCTAAATATAAGTAAGCCAAGTGTAGCGAGAAAACGGTAAAGCCAGATCATAATAGATTTTCCTTCACTATTCTTTTTACGTTTGCGCTATTTGCAATTGTATATTGTTTTTTATAATACAACGTGTTAATCTTACAGTTTTCACCTAAAACTACATGTTCGCCACGCACAATGTTAGCCTCTGTATTCGTCAATTGTATGCTTTTCCCAGTAATTTTTTCACCTATAAGGCGTTTACTTAAAGAAAACCCTGTTCTTACTTGAAGCTCTACAGCATTGATAAAATTAATCCGACAAACACCTTTCATAGTTATCTCTCCATACTCCACTTCTAAATTTTTTACTCGGATAATGCCAAGAACTTTCATATTTTTCGCTTCTATACACCTTGCCTTTATAGATCCTCTCGCATGAAAATGTTCAAGCCTTGCCTGGTTCATTTGTAAATGTCCACCGCTCTTTAGTTTCTTAATTTGAGCCATTTCATTCATAATACAGCTGCCTGTGGTATTTACCTCTCGAGCTTCAATTGATGCATCAAAATGATGGTGCCCTTGAGCAATAATCATATCTGTTTGAATTGGTTCACACTGTCTGCTTTGGCCAATTAAACGTAGCTTATAATCCACCAAATGATTCAACCCCTTTATATTTTAATTATTAAACTATATATTAATTAAACTATATACCAATTAAACTAAATCCGTCAATAAAAAAAGAGCTTCGATATAAAGCTCTAGAATAAAGAGGATCCAATATCTTCAACGGTGGGTTTTTCTTTCGTCTCCCATTGGTTGTTAGTACCATAAGGGTATGACCTAAAGGCCTCTAAACGAATCGGGCATTAGGTGCTGTTATCTCCCACTTATGTTCAGTACACACTCTCCACCGTTCAAGCGGGAGTCTTATTACAGCATCTTATATGCGGGATAAAATTTTACTCATCAATTGATTCACTTCGTGTAAAATCGTTGTCATTTCCCTAAGTTGGCTTGATCCAAACTTGGCAAAGACTTTTTGTACATATTTCTCCCCTTCTGTTGTTAATTGTATAGTAACAACGCGACGATCTTCTTTGTCACGCAAGCGTGTAATAAGTCCCGCCTTTTTCAACTTATCGCACATTGCTGTCACTGCTCCAGGCGTTACGCCTGCAAACGAGGCAATTTCTGCCGCTTTCATTCCTCCACTAATTTTTAATTTCACTAGCAAAACCAGTTGGTTGGCTGGTAAATCTTCATCAACTGTTATCATATCCATAAACTGCTTTGATTTATATTGAATTTCTGCAATCTCTTTCATTATTGATTCAACATGGGTCATTCGATCACTGCCTATAAAGTATTTTAATATCTAAATTATATAATAAGTAAAATTGAAATGCCAATAGCAACACAATACATTAACTGTATAAAAACGATATACTTTGGCTTGCCCACTCCATTTAGACATAATAAGCAATTTAAGTGTGATGTAAAGATTATCTCCTCAATTTCAAGACTAGTTGCAGTACAAAACAATCACCTTATCAGAAGGTGTTTTTTGGATAAGCCACTCTAATACACCTCCTGAACGAAAAAAGCGTTTATCGAAATTACATTTTGGGGTAAGAAATTGTTTTTCACTATTTTTTTCTGTTCCATATTTTAGCTATCAAAAGAAATTGAAATGTATGCGTTTTCGTGGTAGTATCATTCTAAATGATTTTGTCTAAAAATTCTAAAATAAAGGAGGACTTTTATGAACAAGGTCAAAAACCGATGGCTTATTGCAACTGCAGCTGTTGGTATACATATTTCCATCGGTTCCGCTTATGCGTGGAGTGTATTTACGAAACCGATGGTAGCTCAATATGGATGGGAAACGACAGAAATTTCCCTCGCTTTTAGTATCGCTATTTTCTGCCTAGGGTTTTCAGCTGCATTTATGGGACGTTTTGTAGAAAAACAAGGACCTCGTAAATCCGGGATGCTCGCAGCACTTTTTTTTGGTATCGGTGTAGCTGGTTCAGGTCTCGCAACGACTTATGAATCATTGTATATGCTTTATCTTTTTTATGGAATTATCGGTGGAATTGGCTTAGGAATCGGCTATATTGCTCCTGTATCTACGCTCGTTAAATGGTTTCATGATCGCCGCGGATTAGCAACAGGACTTGCAATTATGGGTTTTGGGTTTGCAGCTTTACTTAGTGGACCTGCAGCTGCTGCTTTCATTCATTCAATTGGAATTTCAAATACGTTTTACCTGCTTGGCGCCATTTACTTTATCGTTATGACCCTATCCGCCCAGTATCTCGCTCCCCCTCCTGAAGGTTGGGCACCAAAAGGCTTTGTCAACAACCAACAACATGGTAAAAAACAAATAAAACAAGATTTATCAGAGCTCACTGCAAATGAAGCAATTAAGACCCGTCGCTTCTGGATGTTATGGTTCATGTTATTTATTAATGTAACTTGTGGAATTGCGATTATTTCTGTCGCTTCACCAATGGCACAGGAAATTGCCAAAATGTCTGCACTAGCTGCTGCTGCCATGGTCGGTATTATGGGTCTTTTTAATGGTGGAGGAAGACTCGGGTGGGCATCGCTATCTGATTATATTGGTCGTCCAAATGTGTATACTGTCTTTTTCATCATTCAAGTGATTGCATTTTTCATGTTGCCATTTGCCGACAATGCAATTTTATTTCAGGTGCTCATCTTTGCGATTTTAACTTGTTATGGAGGCGGATTTGCATCCATCCCTGCCTACATCGGTGATATGTTTGGAACGAAACAACTTGGTGCTATTCACGGCTATATATTAACTGCTTGGGCGATGGCTGGCATAGCAGGTCCTCTCTTGCTCTCCCTTATTTATGATACAACAAAAAGCTACAATTTAACGATGATCATTTTTGGCGGGTTATTTATGTTTGCACTCTTTATTTCTATTTGGATTAGGGCAGATATCCGTAAACTTAAACGGCAACTACAGTACGAAAAAAGTCGGCATACTTCTTTAGTTAGTGATATGCAATAAGAGCCAATAAATAAAAAAATAGTAGTTGCCTTGATTATGTAAAATGAATAGTTTAGAAAATCCGTTAATTAGAAAAACTTGGCTTGTCGCCAAGTCTTATGGCGAAAGCCTTTTGTTTTTCTTATACTATAAACCAAAAAAATCTTATCCTTTCCTATAGTGGAACAAAGGCGCGGGGCGCCCGTTTAGCAACGTAGCGAAGGGAACGAATCAACTAAAGATTTAGGAATCATGCCACTAAAAACAGGGGTATGCCGACGCCTGAGCGGCAAACCCGTTTTTAGTCGGCCTTCCTCTTAGAGACGAACCGATGAGGCCTTATCGTAGGGCGCATTTCTAAAGTCGCATCGTTGCTGAGCTCATGCGCCGAGCGTGGCTATGCGGTTATTTCGTTATCCACTAGCACCTCATTTTATTCTTTCTTATCTTTTGAAAAATACTCACCTGTTTCGTCTCGACTTACTTTCGAACCCAAAACTTCTGTCGCATCGTCGAATAAAGAGCATGGTAGATATTTGGATAAAAGGAGTTTTCACTCATCTCCCACTGATTGTTAGAGGAACGAATCGGGTATTTAGATGCTGTTATCTCCCACTTAAACTTGTTGATCTACAGATTATCCAACTCGTAAAGTCGGAGTCTTACAGCACCTTATTACGGTAATAAAGTGATTGAAGAAAATTTTCAATCCGATGAACTCCATTCAAAGACAGAAAAGGGAGATTATCATCTTTATTTTAAAGTGAAAACGGGGGAAGGGTTAATTGATAAGTTGCTTGTATGAAGCACTGATAAAATTCATTTCCAAAAAGATATCCATTTATATTTCCAACTAAGCCTACAATCAGTAGACTTAGTTGGAAACATGAAAAAATTTACCTTAAAAAGGAAATCACGCAAATTGCTACAGCCAAGCACCCCTCGTGTCCAAGTGAGGCATTGTCAATATGATATAAAACTCATTGTGTTTACATGTAGGGAAATAAACTAATTTATACTCTCTTTGTATCAATCATCCAACCATACAGGTGTTGCAAATGACTAACGTAACAAACGAAGCATCAAGCATGTTATCATTGTTTTTCCTTCACTAAATGATGCAGCCAGTTAATCCCTTCTTGTACAAATTTTCTGGAGGGATTGGAATGAGGCGTATGCTCCAAAACGAAAATAATATCCTCTATACGAGCAAGCTCTTCTATAATTTTCTTAACTTTATAATATTCCCCATCTTTCTCATATGTAGGGTGAATGGGTATCCAATAATAGTTCCCATCCTTACATTCAACATTATGCAGATGTACTACTTTTATATGATCCTTCCATTTGGAAATATAGGATAATGTTTTTTCTTTTGTACCTAGTAAATAATCTCCAATATCTATGCATAGCTTCACATTGTATTTTGCCCATCTTTCAACTGGGAATCGGTGTAATAATTCAATATTTACAGCCGAGCGATTCAAGCCAAGCTTTGGCTCACAAACAATCGAAATATTATACTTCCCTTGAAGTGCATGTAACCGAGCCAAGCCGCTTTCTATTTTCGCAAAAGTGTTTTCTTTATTCTCTGCTTTAAAATAAGGAAAATGCACTAATACATATTCTGCACCTAACTCCGACATCTTTTTCAGTTCCTTGTCAAACTGTATCCAAGCAGCTTCCGGTTCCATATGAACATGCTGTAAAAGATCATATTTACTTCCTTTACGGTATAAAGGAGAATGCAATCCAAAACTTAAACCGTGTTTATTCTTTATCGTAATAAATTCTTCAAAGGCAACTTGATTAGGAAATTCTCCAATTTCTATATGATCAACAAAATCATAACAAAACAATTCTTCAAGCTTAGATGGGTCTGTTAATATGGTACTGCCTGAAACACCACATTTATAGGCCATAAAACCACCCTTTAGATTGGTATTCGTAAATGTGAAAAACTTTTAGTTAAGCAAAAAATTATTTGAACATGACAACGAATAATTTAGGCAATTATGAACAAAACTTTACTTGATTCCATAGTATCGTACTTGCCTTAAGTGAAGCAAGAATTCCTTATCTCTCTAAAAATAGCTTACAATCAAAAGTCAGACAAACGTAATGTAAAAATATTAATAAAGGATAGACAGATATAAAAGCTTCAAAAGATATTGAAGAAGCTATCCATTGGTTAGTTAAAAATAATGATAAAGGTTTATTGGATTGGTGGGTTGGAACGTTGTACATAAAACTTGGTCAATAAAGTGAATCTTCCATCAGTGGGTGTTTTCATTCATCCCCCACTGTTTGTTAATTATGTAATCGCGGTATTCCCCGTCCTTTTACGAAATCGAGTATTTAGGTGCTGTTATCTCCCATTTTAGACTTGTTGCTGTACAGATTATCCAACTCCTGAAGTGGGAGTCTTATTGCACCTTATATACGGGATAAAAAACCGCTGCCTATTATTCAGCAACCGACATATCGAATCCATTTTCTGTCACGTAGCAGTTGATGCTCCATATCTTTACTTTATCCTCTTTTGCCTCTACTTGCGCATCTTGAAATTCATCTAAGTATTTCGTATTTGGTTCATAGATATAAGCGACTCGAGCATATCCTTCTTCAATGAGTAGCTGGTTAAAGTTAACATCATCTATCCAAACATAACCAAGCAATCGATCATACTTATCGGTTTCAGGATTGCCTAACTCTAATTTCACTTTTTCCCCTTCTAACTTTTCTTTTGCAAAGCTACTTGCTTCCTTTGCAAATAGCTGTACAGGCTTGTTCGGATGGACGCTTTCTTTTATAACGAGCGTGTCGCCATCAACTACTCGCTCGACTATCACCTCATTTGCCTGTAATTTTTGTGCAAACAAGGAATCCGTTATTTCTTTAAGTAATTCTTCTGCATCAGTGAAAATAAATAACCCTAACAAAACATCACAAATATCAATAATGGAAAAAACAAATAGGAATCGATCTTCACCATGAATATACCGTATTTAATATCCGCCTCCCAAAGTTGATTGGATTCAGTAATCGTGTGATTTCGAGCCAGTTTTCTAGGATGTGAAACTCTTTTCCTTCTTTGAGGGCGCAAGATATCTAGTTCTTTACAGAGACGATACACCTTCTTTTTATTGATTTTTAGTTCATACTGACGGCGAAGGATTACAATTAATTTGCGGTAGCCATACCCGTTACACTCTCCAGAAATAATCTCTAACAAAAATTCTTTATTTGTTCATCAGCTATTTTCTGTCCGTCCTCGTTGATGGAGAAGCTGGTGCAGGATGACCCTCACTCACTTGCTACTCGTCCACACGATAATTCTTTCGGTAATAGTAGGTGGAACGAGGAATTTTCAATATTATTAATACCAATGTGATGACATATCCTTTTTGAATCCATATATCGGCTACTTCCATTTTTTCAGTAAGTGAGGTTTTTGGTTTTTTATAAGATCTCGTAAAATGGCTATTTCAAGATCTTTTTCGCCTCATATTTTTTTAGTGATCATTTTCATTCGAAAGATGCTTGGAATCGAGGTCTGGAACAGTGATTACATCAATATCTCCATATTTGGCGCCTTTGTACTCTTGAACCCATCTTGTCATCATGTTGGGATTGAGTTCATATCGACGTGCAACAACAGATGTTTTCCCTGTCTCCATCGCTTCTTTTATTACTTGTATTTAAATTCTTTAGAATAACTTGTACTCTTTCATCCACTAATCCAGAATAGGCTTAAGGATCCATCACAGGGGACTTTCGCTTTTGTTTCTCTTTTTTTAAACTCATCTTGATTGGTATATTTCTTTACAGTATAAGGGTCCCCCCATTCTCCTGCCTATGCTGGCAAAAGTTTCACCTTTTTGATTTACCTCATCTATTTGAGACACTGCTAACATCTCCTAATATACTCCTATCGAACGTTGTTGGTTCAACGAGGAGTTTAAAGTTATTTGGAGGAGTTGGCGAGTGGCTCATTTAATTTATGTATGGGCTCGTAAGGCCATACATAAATTAAATGCCAATAACTACATTATTAGTTTTCCATAAACAGGTTCCTTCTAATAAACGATAGGACAAATTAAGTAACTGAATCTACTCTAGCAATTCTAAAATAATGGGTTAGTAATATTAAACATAAGCAATTCTTTTTACCCGTCACTATATTACTCTTACCATACTGGAAAGGAATATATCATATGACGTCTGCATTACCTCTAGTAATATCTAACGAAAATGGAAAAGGTTCAAACCATATTGATTTGAACCTTGAAATATTGTAAAAATCTTATCTGTTTGAAGTTTTCCTGAGCATTTTAACGTTGGATTAAGTCATTTCTGAGCTTCCATTATCCAAACATAACTATTGCACTTTGTGAATTCCACTTTAAATCCATTACTAGCAAAAATCTCTTCCAATTCAGGAATTGTACAGTAATACTCCTGAGTCAAATCTCTATATACATTATTGTGACCTTTTCCCTTTGCCTCTTCAACTGCTAGTTCATATGACTCTACATTTTCAAATACAACATCAGCAAATAATATTTTCCCTTTTGTATTCAGAGTGGTTAAAAATTTCGAAGCGGAAATACTCTTATCTTTATTGTTTAGGTGATGAAATGCAAAACTGCTTACTATACAATCAATGTCTTTTAAATCAGGGTAAGAATCAAAGTCACCATCAAAAACTTGAATGTCAGGAATTTTTTCTTTCGCTATCTCCCTCATCGCTCTAGATGGATCAACACCAATCACTTGCAATTTTCTATCAATGAGCTTCAATGTTAGATTACCTGTACCAACTCCGAATTCTAATACATTTCCAAATGCTTTATCGGCAACAAGATTTAGTATTTCATCATACTTATAAAAATATTGGCTATATTCATTTTTTTCACAATGAACTGTTTCATCATATGATGTTGACCATTCATCAAATACAGATAAAAATTCCTTTCCCATATAAATCACTCTCCAGCATTATGATGTCACTGATACTTTTATTAATTCAATTACCTTACCAACATTTTCAACCTCTTCCATATACGGGTAGCCAGTTAAACTAAAGTAATCTATCTCTACACTGTGATAATCCATTATTTTGTTTGCAACTTCTTCGTAAGAACCATAAATTGTTGCAACCGGTCCAAACCTTACTTGTGCTAATCCTAACCATAGGTTTTCCTCTAGGATGAAATCTTTCTTAACAAGATCCATGTAATCTCTATTGCCAAGCGCTTTACGTTTTTTGTATAATTTTTCCATTTCTTTTAATTGTTCATCAGTTACACCGTGTAATAACTTTAGACAGTCATTATAAGCTTCCTCCTTACTTTCCCTTGCCACTATATTAATTCCCATTCCAAACTTAATTTTTCTGTTAAAATTATCTTCGGAATACTTTTTTGCAGCAATAACGTATTCGCTAATTTTTTCAACTGTATCTCCAAACGTTAAATAATAGTCATATAGTTCGCTTGCGATTTTCATGGCTGGCAATCCGCCCCCTATAAACATTTTAGGAGGGCGAGAGAAGCTGGGATTAACGGTAGCTTTCTCATACTCAAAAAAATCATCTCTATGTGCATGCTTACCTTCTGAACTCAACAGTTTTTTTAAAGCTCTGGAGAAACTTTGTAAATGCATAGCCTTTTTCTCTGGCTCTGGAAACCGATAACCTTGCATAAGTGCATCTTTAGGAGTCCCTTGTACAACATTCAACTTTACTCTATTTTTATTATTGTCTAAAGTGCTTAACATTGTTGCTAGTGTTTGAGGCGAAGTTATACCCGGTCTATAAGCTATAAGTGTATTTAATTTATTTGTTTCTTGAAGGATATAGGACGCTGTAACAATAGGATCCATACATCTAGGATCAATAGGAATTAATATATCATTAAAACCTGCTGATTCTGCCTTTTTTGCTATCTTTACTATGTAGTCAATGCTGGGCGGAACCATAGGTTCTGGGGAGTTCACGTATTCATAGTCACCAGATGTAGGTGCAAACCAGCTAAATTCAATATTGTTCAAATTTTTAGCTCCTTTCCATACTCGCGAGTACATATGAAAAATTCACATTATTATTAATGTAATCAACTGTGTTTTCAATGTTCTCATTGGAAGTATCTCTAATATAAATTTCGGCTAACTTTTTAAAAGTATCGAAGGGATTATATGTTACAATTTCTCCTGGCCCAGTAAAAATAGAACCAATAATGTTATCAGGAAGCTGATCTAGACCCGAAATACCTCTTATAATAATATCCTCTTTAGCTGGAAAGGGGATTATAATCATTGCAATTAAATCATTTACCAAATCATTTTTATGCACCCTTATAATTTCCTTTTGGGTATCAAATAAATAACTTGCTTTTACCAAATCAAAATCATAAGCTCTTTTAATTAACTTACTAATGCCCCCACCGGGATATCTACCGGCAATTTCAAGGAAATGGAATTCCTCATTATCTACGAAAACTTCGAGGTGAAATACCAACGAGTCTATCTTAAATACCTCTAATACTCTCTTTGTGAAGTATTGAGCCTTCCTCACCAATTCCGAATCGCTTTGGATAATGGTACATAAATCTCCATTGTTTGAAACATAGTCATAGCAATTACCGATTTTTTTGGATACTGAGAAAAACTTCATTTCATTTTCCTGAATGACTCCATCAAAATGCATAATTGGATGTTCTAAATATTCCTCTATTAATACTTCTGAATTGTTTTGTATCAACATTTCAATATGGTTAGTGGCTTCAACTATTTCTTGAGTAATTAGAACACCATAACTAGCTGCTTGATTAATCGGTTTTATCACTATCTTTCCATATTCTCTTAAGAACTGAGTTATTTCTTCATGATATGTATCAACATCTACTAAAGTAAAATTTGGAGTAAGTATACCAGAGTCAAATATTTTTTCTTTCATTTTATATTTATTGCGTAAAAAGATTGCTTCTGATTCTTTTATCCCAGGTATGTTAAATCTGGTTCTAATCATGGCTGCACTCAGTACCGTGTGTTCGTAAGTGGTAACTATACTACTAAATTGACCGTGTTTTTCTATTAAGCTTGATACAACGTCATAAATCACATCAATATTATTCTCAAAACAGGAGACATCAAAATTATCAGGTGTATCAATGTAAAATGATTCTATGTTCTTCTGCATTTCCTTCGGGATAGCAGATGCTTCTAAATCTGTAATCAAGAAATAACTGTTATGCTCTAGGTCTAGAAAATCTATAACGCTGTTTAAATCTCCTAGAATTAAAACGTTTTCTTTTTTCATCAATTACTCCCCCTTTATTGCGTTAAGTTTGAAAGAGTTTCTTAACATATTCACTTTATTTTTCAAATCTTTTTCTGAGTTACCTATAATAGTGAAATCTGCTATCGAAGCTACCGAATTATCTGCTCTTTTTATCACATCACCAGGCTTTCCATTTATGCTCTTAAAAAGTACCCAGTCAAAGTTGAACTCATCTTCATTACTGATTTCAGTTATAATACCTTCTTTTTTGTGTATAACTACCCATCCTGCATATGTGTCTTTGGCTTTAGGGATTGTTATTTCTTCCTCTAATTGAAGTCTTACATACGTTTCGGTAAGATCGACTCCATAAACGTACTTTACAGAAGGTATAACGCCTGCGCCGCCGGATCGAGCACCTATTTCACAAAATACGATAGAATCTTCTTCGCTATCATAAAACACTTCTAAATGTGTGACTCCATTTTTAAAATTAAGGGCAGAGATTACTTCTTGATTAAACTGTCTCATTTTTTCGATTAGATCAGAATCATCTATCATAATAGATGCTAAATATCCATCCACGGAATAATTTAAAGTTGAATTCAAGTAACGACTAACCGAACACACCTTTACTTCACCATTAAGGACAACTGAATCACAGTGATACATATCTCCTTTAATGAACTTCTCGATTTCATACTGATTACTAAGATCAAGTTCTGGTATATCGGAAGCACTGTTCACTATAAATGTATCTTTGGTTCCCATGCCGTCTATGGGTTTTATAACAGATTTACCGTATTTCATTACAAAATTTTCTGCGTCTTTTTGATTTGATATTTTTTCAACATAAGGCACTGGTATACTATTTTCTTTAACTTTGTTTTTCATACTGATTTTATCTCTAAAATTCTTAGCCATTTCTATGTCCATTCCAGGCAAACCGTACTGAACTCTTTTGGTTGCTGCTAATTCCATATATCTTTCAGTTACATTTATAATTTTGGAAAACTTGTAATTCTTATAAAAAAATTCAATTGCATCATCTACTGCATCCTTATTATTTAAATCACAAATTACAACAGCACAATACTTATCAACAGGAAAATCAAATTTAGTTTCATGGGACTGTAAAATACATAACTTCTCTACGTTCTCAAATGGATAACCAGAATCGTTGTAGACCCAATAAGGAAACCTATTTATTAATAAAACTGCATCTTGTTGTATTTTCAATTGTACCCCCTCCTATTAAATGAATCATCTAATATTTTTGATTTTACTGCAAATCACACAAAATCACAATTAAACAACATTTTTTGAATATTATTGTAATAAAGCGATAATATATCATTGTGTAAATTTTCGGATGAGTGTATACTCTTTTTAGAGAGGTGAGGTTTATTGTTTTTTTCCAACTACATAAAAGTATTCAATTAAGATTAGCATCTTCTTTTTTAGCCATTTCTGTAGGCAGTATGATTTTCCCATTTATGGCTATCTATTTTTCAAATTATGTTGGGGGAGTATTAGCTGGAATATTACTTCTGATAAATACTATCATATCAATTATTACGACTTTATACGGTGGATATCTATCTGATCGGATTGGAAGAAAAAGGATTTTAGTGTTTGGTGAGGCATTAATTGCAATTAGTTTTGCTTTTATGGCTTTGGCAAATTCCCCTATACTATCATCTGTATGGCTAACTTTTATTATGATGCTGTTAAACAGCTTCGGTAATGGTTTGATCCGTCCTGCTTCAGATGCAATGTTAATTGATGTTAGTACACCCGAAAACAGAAAATTAATGTATAGTGTAAGCTATTGGATTACCAACTTATCCGTTATGATTGGATCAATAATCGGCGGGTTATTCTTCAAAACACATTTGTTCGAAATGTTTCTAGCGATTACGTTTATTTCTTTAATTCCTTTTGTCATAGTTACTTTCTTTATCTCTGAATCATTTAAACCGAATGTCGAAACTTTAAAAGAAAAATCAGTGCTAACCAACTTATACATTAGTTATAAAAAGATTATTAACGACAGAGTTTTTATGTTCTTCACTTATGCAAGTATTTTGTTGTATTCTATTATGAATCAAATTACTAACTATATCGCAGTAAGATTAGATCAAGAATTTCCAAAAATGCAAATCAACTTATGGAAATTGAACGATATCTATATAGATGGTCTAAGAATGGTGTCAATCATTAATGTTGAGAACACAATTGTTGTATTAGTTTTCTCTATTATGTCTATAAAACTTCTAAAAAAATATAATGCTGATTCTATATTTTATTTAGGGATAATATTATTTGTGGGAGGAATTTCAATCGTCACCATCAGTAAATCTTTCTGGGTGATTTTAGTTGCAGCTTTAATCTTTTCTATAGGAGAATTGCTATACGTTCCAACGAGGCAAGCACTATTAGCTGATATAGTACATGAACAAGCAAGAAGTTCGTATATGGCCATGAATAGCCTC
Organism: Virgibacillus pantothenticus; assembly: GCF_018075365.1. GTDB lineage: Bacteria > Bacillota > Bacilli > Bacillales > Amphibacillaceae > Virgibacillus > Virgibacillus pantothenticus. The sequence continues at coordinate 1,460,418 of NZ_CP073011.1, read as the reverse complement.
TCCATACAAATTGGAAGAATAAGTGGATCTCTAGGAATAATTCTTGGGGCAATAATAGGTTCCTGGGGTATGTCGGCTTTATACATAGTCTTGGGTATCGCCACAATTCTTCTCTTCAAAAAATCTATGAGATTGTACAAGTATCATAAATCAAAATATGAATTGAGTAATTTATAAAATCAATTATATTTGGGAATTGTAGTATGGATTTACACCAATAATTCGAACACAAATAGTTAAGTTAAAATTGCTTACTAATTATAAGCTTGACATTTACCCTCTGCGGGTATGAGTTCTTGCCTAGAAGTCATGCCCGCCTCTCCAATTAAAGCCGTGCGTTGTGAGTGTGAATTGGGAAAATGAGGCTGACCATCTGTCACAAATACAATATCAGCATTTTAAAACGACTTTCATTAATAACTTCTAAAGACTTTTTAAATGGAAGCATAAAATCCGTACCACCACCTAAGAAATTTTCACTTAGCTTTATCATAACCTTATTTTCGATTTTCCCTTTTAAATACTGTTGAACCTCTAGCTTTTTTGAGAATAATAAAAACTTGTCCATCAGGGCAGTTTGAAAGAAGTGGTGTAATCCTGGGAAGAGAAATAGAAAAATTATTGCCTTTAGAGCTTGCATTATACAATTATATAAATACACAGCTGGATTTTCTAAGACGTTATACAGAAGGTCAAACCATGATGTATAATGATACAAAAAAAGCAAAAGAGGCTTTAGGGAAAGGCCAAATAATTCTTTGTCTCGATAAATCGAGCAGTACGCATCCCTTAGATGCACAATCCAAGGTATTTGCTTTAGCTCTTATGTCCATTCCAAAAAGACAAAAGCGTGTTTTTTGCTATATACCGCCTTCTAATCCTTTTGCTACTTCATTCTAATGTAGATTTAGTTTTATCGGACACTATCATCCTATCTAGATTTGCTAACAGATTCTAATTAGACTGTAAATGTGTAATAAAGCGAATCTTCAATTACCCTCCACTGATTGTTAGTACCGTGATGGTATGCCCTGAAAGCCTCTTACTAAATAGGGCATTATATCCCACTTAGACTTGTTGCAGTAGAGATTATCCAACTCCTCAAGTAGGAGCCTCTCCAGCACCTTTTATGCGGGATAAATAGAACAAATATATGCTCTGCAATTATTAAAAGTAATGAAGTACTTTAACTCCTATCGCAAAAGAAAAAACAGATTTATCCCTTTTTGTGGAAAAAATAAAATTAATATGTAGCAGCTTCCTTCAATAGATATGAACCCTAAGTTTATATCTATACGAATTAAAAGCTTATTAAGTTTCAAAAAATACATATCCATATACTATATTTTCCGGTGTAGCAGTTTTCTTCAACAAATTTCGAATCAAACTCCTAAATTGGGATGAGCATCACAAACAAACCAAGCCAAAACTAAAAAGGCCAAAAACCAGTCAATACCGGATTCAGACCTTATAAAGCTGATACGTAAAGAAATTAATTAACTTTTGCTACGTTACATTTAAACAAACCCGCTTGATTTTATTTAATATTGTTTTTTCTTCATTATTGCTACGGCCAAAGTATAGCCAATACTGAGCCAGATAATAACTAATATAGGAAGTAAGTAAATGAATTGATTTAGTTTTTCCCCTGTAAATATGACACCTAATTCTTGCAGTTTATCTACAACATAAATAAGGATTGCTCCAGGAATAACATAGCCTAGAATTAAAAACATTCGTGCCTTTTCTGCTCCAAACTTTAATAACAATGCAATGGAATTTGTACCAAATATTAAAGCTACGGATATACCAACGATGATCATTTGGCCAATCTCTTTTACATCGATTGTTTGCAGTATATCTGATTGAAATATCACTGCAGCTAAACTTCCTAGGATAATCGAAAGCAGAATTCCAATCATTGTAAACAAAAACAACGTAATAAACTTTCCTTTTACAATATCTTTACGATCAATTGGAAAGGTGATAGCGAATTGCTCCCATTTACTATTATTGTCAATGGCAAACGAAGTGGTACTCATCATACTGCACACAACTGTACCAGCAACCAGATAACCAAGAAAACCTTGAGTTGGTACAATAGCAACCGCCAGAATTAACATCATTATGAATAATCCCCAACCATTATTTACGACGTTATAAAAATCTTTGATAACCAAGCCCTTCATGCTATTTCTCTCCCCTTATATAAATCGACATCATATCATCAATAGTAATTCTATCTATCGTTAACTCAGGATAGGCTTCTTTCATTTCAGGAGCATTATTGATCACAACTTCATAAATTGAATTGGAAATTTGATAAGCGAAAATGACGTGCTTTGGAATATGTTGAAACTGTTTTTCCGAACAACGTATAATACCATAACGATATAACAATTCATCTTTATTTAATTGTAAAATAATTCTTCCATTGTGCATCATGACAATATAATCCGCAATTCGTTCAAGATCATTTGTAATATGGGAAGAAAGTAATATGGAATGCTCTTCATTTTGAATGAATTCTAAAAACAAGTCTAACATTTCCATGCGAGCTGATGGGTCTAAACCACTTGTTGGTTCATCTAAAATTAACAGTTTTGGCGAATGAGCTAATCCAATAATAATGTTTAATTTCATCTTCATTCCTTTAGAAAAATTACCTATCGTTTTATTTTTTGGTAACTTAAAGCGGTCGATTAGGTCAAAATATTTTGTGGAATCCCAAGCTTTAAAAATATGCTTTAAAATCGTATTTATTTTAACGACATCGACCTTTTCATAAAAATTAATTTCATCATAAACGACACTAATTTCTTCTTTTAAGTCCTTATTTAGCCGTTTTCCGAAGAAAAGGACTTCCCCACTATCTCTCTCAATCACGTCCATCATTAGTTTGATCGTAGTTGTTTTACCAGCACCGTTTTCACCAATCAAACCTACAATGTTCCCTTTAGGAACAGTGAAATTTATCCTATCTATGTGAAATGTATCTAATTTTTTGCTTAGCTTTTTTATTTCAATCGCCTTCATCAATATCTTCCCCTTGATTAAAATAGTCTAATAAATCATGTACATGATGAATTGAAATATCTAATCGTCTTGCTATTTTGATGACTGATTGCAGGTGATATTCCAACTTTTTAGTCATTTCTTCTTCAAAAAACACCAAACAATTCTCAGAGATAAACGAGCCCTTGCCAGGTATGGTTTCTATAAACCCTTCTTTGACAAGTTCATCATAAGCACGCTGTACAGTAATTACACTAATACGTAATGTTTTTGCCAAAGCACGTATGGATGGTACTGAACTTCCTGGCTCTAATATCCCCTCCGAAATTTGATATTTAACCTGTTCAACAATTTGTTCATAAATTGGCAATTGACTGTTTTTCTTAATAAAGATATCCATGTTTTCACCACCAAGTGTATCAACTGTACTTATCTGATAAGTACAGTATAAACGCAATTTATATATTAATCAAGAATAAAATATTACAATGAATAGGATGTACTTCCCGGATGATGAAAAGGTAGCAATGCATAACATACTGCCTACTGCTGGATTTTTTATAAAGTGAAGTTCAGTAGCTGGAATAGTGATCTTTGATTATCAAAATATATCTGCCATCATTCACCGTCATTTATAACTAAACCATACAATCTTTTAATATTTGACCATGCCATAGATTTTCTTTTCCACTCCCCTTTTTGGTAAAAATATGATAAAAGTGTTGTTTATTATCTATATTAACGCTATAATGATTTACCAAAGGAAATATTTTTTCATTAACGCAAAAAGGGGTGATAAAATGCTTATTCTCCAAATTTTAGCGGCACTGAGCATTTTGCTATTAGGTAGATTCTTTTTCTTTTCATTTGTGAGAAAAGATCCTTTATATGTATTCATTCTTCGATATGGAGGTTTTATTGGAATTACAGTATTGTCTCATTATTACCTTGGGAACTTTTGGACTTGGGCTTGGATTATCGGATTACCATTGTTAGGTTTACTCGTACACTTTATTTTTGTACGTATTAAAGGTTTCCACTTTTTAAAGCCCGGAGAGAAATACGATAATTATCGTGGCTGGAAATAATAGAAATTGTTATGGTAATAACCTTTTCTGTAGCTTCAAACAGCTACAATTTTTTTCACGCGCAAAATAATTGTTATTAAAGTTATTCTTTTTCCTTATCACGAAAGCAGTATTCCATTGTAATGAATTTAGTTAAACGCCGCTGCTAGAAATGTAGAGGCACATATAACCGAAAGAATGGCTATATCAAACTCTTTTACTTATAAATAGTTAAGTTAATTCAACTAAACCCCATTACGAATTATTACTTATGGTAGTATTACACATGTTAGAATGAATATAAGGATAATTTTTGGTTGAGGATTATTGGATAAAAGAGGGAAATAAATAGCTATGGATAATTGGAACAACACAAACATTCAACTTTTCGATAAAGTAATAGAAAGAAAAATACGGTATGATAAAACAATAGTGGAACACACCTGTACGCTGTTAGAAGCAAAAAATTCAAGTATCGTCCTTTTTCATAAAATAGCTACTTTATTCACGATGGTAACAGACCAAGATAAACTAACTATTCCTAAAGGTAGTTATACATTAGCCTACTACTGGAAGTATCGACCGTTTAATTTATACATTTGGAGAAATGAAAATGGTAATTATTTAGGCTCTTATTTTAATATCGTTAAAAATACATGTTTAGTTGATAATTTGCTCTCCTTTGAGGATCTAATAATTGATGTTCTCGTTTTTCCTAATGGAGACTGCTTTATATTAGATGAAGATGAGTTGCCTAAACCATTAGCTCAGTTTGAGCATGGTTTTGCCCTCCAATCATTAAACTCATTAATTGGTAATATTGATTCTTTTCTTGGACAAACTATTTCGAACGCTAATATGACCTTTCCACATAAGAAAATACTTCCTTTATTGAACAGTTAATTAAATGTAATTTTTAAATTTTGTAAAAATTACCACTTAACCTTTGAAAGGTGTCCGAAGAAAACCATCTGAATTACCAGTATGAATCTCCAATTTGGTATAAGTGAAAAAAAGCAATGAAGGGTATTAATAAGCATTACCTGACGGAGACATTGTAACATCTCAAAATCATCAAATAGAACTTAGACTTGACGTTAAACATCATACTGTAATTTTTCACTTCGTCTAACAGATACTACATTTTTATTATCGCAATCAGACGCGATGATTTTCTCATGCTTCAATACTTCCTACTGGACCTCATGCGATGGTGAGAATCAGATCTTAAATTGACAGATATGTTCGTAAATCCTTGTGTGGCTCAGATACCATTTTGTCTAAACGATCCACATACCCCGCAACTCGGATGTAGTCACAAAGATTGCTTACGTCTCAGTCGGTTTCAAGAACATTTAAAATTCCATTTTGAAAAAAGTCTGTTCAAAATGGAGGCACTGTTTGAGAATCATTACACAATTCTATTAAGTTGGATTGTTTTCTACGTCACTCTTCAACAGACGCACCCTTATCTCCAAGATAGCTATTTATGGAGAACTCTCTCCATTCTTAGTATAAACTTCATAAGCAAAATACCCACTTAAATAGCCTAACCCAATTCCTAAACTAACTGAGTTAATAGTGAGATTGATGAAAACATGCCCAAAAACACACCTATAAAACCACCAAAAAGCATTCTCATTGGTATTAGACTATCTAATAAATTTTGGGCGTTCTTTGTTTTTTTCTTACCAAGAGTACCTTGCTTATGTTGATATTCTAGCCTTTTAATTACAGATATTACACCCCCTCCCGCTATTGCAATAGGAAGTAAAATACGTACAATTTCCATAACTAACCCCATAAATATATCCCCCTTTCATTACTTCTTTTTTAAAATCCTTAATAAGACTCTCTCATATCGAAGTCCTCCTAAAGCTTAACATTCATACATATATTTTTAAAACTCCAACCAATATCTCCTCTCTTCTTTCTGCATTTAAGCAAAGAGTTTTTGTAAAGCTTTAGTGCAAATTGATTCTCCGCTTTAACAAGGAGTTGTATTTCTCCAGATTACATTTTTTTAAATAATGGCTCCCTTCTGTTATCCGAGGCGAGTAAGTCCGCAATTTCTCCAACTCAGCTTAACGCAATATATATAAAACTTCAAAAGCCATAGCCGATCTAGATTGATATTCTAACAAGTATTTTTCCTCTACAAACAAGGATTTTATATTAGTCATCTAACTATATTCTTTATCCAAGAAAAATTACTTTGACAACAATTCGCAATTCATTTTCTCAGTCTTGTGCATTTTTTCTAGTAAAGGGTTCAGATAATACTGTTACTAGCTAAATATGCTCTTACTCCACCGATAATATTTATATTTTTGGTATCTTCATTACATTCATCAAAGCATTTTAGTGGGATAAAATATAAAGAACCTTCTGTTACTACTTCGCCATCTCGTTGGTGGTTTTTGGTTCGTATATTGTATGGAAAAAGTATATATCTCTTATTCACCCATAAGAAATTCTAAATTATCTAAATCTAAATTTAGACGTTGTAATTGTTCTAATAAAATGTCTTTTTTTACCTTACCGTTTTCTTGAAAATTTTTTGAGTAATATTCCGGATGAGCAACGATTGCTCCATTTTCAATCCATTTTTTTCGATATAATTGAAAAGCAGCATCTAACATCTCTTTAGGTGTTACAATAAATCCTAGGCCAACTTCATGACTTTCACTGTAACCATATTCAAACCCACAGCAATCACAAGAATCATATGAGCCTACACCATTTTCATCAAATGCTTCTTCTTCTAACCCATCATTGCCACACACCGGGCAAAGTTGCTTTTCATTCATTTTTCCATCTCCTTGATATCTTTATAGATTTTTCCAAGGGAACTAATTTAGTTGTGAAACGACAGCACCGTCACAATAAGCGAAGAAAAAGCGACGGAAAACATCTTATCAATACCTTTTTTATAAAAAGTATGAATTAAACAATGTTCTTTCATTGTAGCCATGTATTCAAAGAATAAATTCACTCCCTCCCGTTTTTCCCTAATTATTAAAGGACTATTGTGGCTTCGTTATGCCACAATAGCGCCCGATGCGGAATACTAGTAAGTCAAAAATGACACCTGGTTAGTCTACTTGCTCCCCAAACTTCTTCCCGAACTCTTCCATCAAATCAATTATAGGAATGAATTCATTCCCTTTTGAGGTTAATGAATACTCTACACGAGGAGGAACCTCTGGATAGACTTTGCGATTAATTAAGCCATCTGTTTCTAGTTCTCGAAGTTGCTTTGTAAGAGAACCTTGAGAAATATTCCATAAAAAAGCTTTGATTTCACTATAACGACGCTTTTCGGATTTTAAAAACCAAAGAATAAGATATTTCCAACGTCCAGAGAGGAGGTTTTGCGTATAAGCAATACCATATACTTCTCTTTGTTCCTTTATACACTTTTCGTCAAATCCATCCTTACATATTCTAGACACCTTTTCACCTGCTTTCTACTGTTAAGTACAAAAAAATGTACTATGTCATTTTTTATTGCCTACTTAAAAAAAACGAGAAATGATTATATTCTAGTATATGTAACAAAGATACACAATACGTTTTTCAAATCTGATAAAAAACTTTATTTTTAAGCAGAATATTTTAATATACAAAATTTGTGGGTGTAGTTTAATGGTAAAACCTCAGCCTTCCAAGCTGATGACGAGGGTTTGATTCCCTTCACCTTCTAAAGACCTGCGGTAATATGTCAAGTGAAAAATAAATAATTATTTAGTTATCAAGGTACAATTTGTTTAAAAAAGGCAATACAAAACTGACCCCAGTAATTATATGTAATTTACTGGAAAATAATTAAAGGATTCAGAAGCCATTTATGCTTCATATATTTACGCTCCTTTTTGGCGTGTAAATTTGGTTTTTGCGTAGTAGCGCATCCACCAAACGCACAAATTTTCTTGCAGTTAAGACGAGGGCTCTTTTATGTTGATGCTTTAGTACTTCTTTGAACTTTTTTGCGTAATACTCACCATATTCAGGAATCTCCTTTTTCACTGAGTTGGCGGCTTCAACTAGGTAATAACGGAGATACTGATTCCCATTACGTGTTAAAGAAGTTTCATCTGCCGTAAAACGACCAGACTGGTGCTTTCGCCAATAAAGACCTGCGTACTTGGCGATTTTAGTTTCATCATCGAATTGTTCAATTTGCCCGATTTCAGCGATAATTCCGGGAGTAAATACTGGACCAATGCCAGGTACGGTTTGAAGTGTTTGCGGTATTCCTTTCATGATTCGCTTAATTGATTTATCAATTTCCTGTTTCTGCTTTTCGAATGTGCGAATCAACGTGATGGAAGTGCCGAGTATTGTATCGATTGAATCTTCTACGACTTTATCTAAACGATAAGAAGAACGCACTGCTTTTTGAATAGATTTAGCGACATGCTTTGGATCAGGAAATCTGTTTTTTCCTTTCAATCGCAAGTAGTCAACCAACTCTTCTAATGGCATTCGTGACAGTTCTTCTAAGCTATAGTTTTCAAGGAAAAGATCCATCATCGCTTTACCAAATACAGAAGACTCAACTTCTTCTGTGAACGTATTACACTTATAACTTAAATACTGAAGGAAACGCTGTTTTTCTTGCGTAATTTGACGAACAATACTGTAGCGTGCACGTGTCAATTGTTGCAGGGCAACATACTGTTCCTCTTTGACAACAGACATAGGCAAACACCCAAAACGTAAATAATCGGCAATGACGAATGCATCAATTTCATCTGTTTTATCCATATCGCTATAACTTTTCTTGAAATTGGCTATCTGTTTTGGATTCATGACTAGCACTTGTCCATCAAGTGCACGAATGGATTCGTCATTGTGTAAAAACATGGATTGATGAAAGCTATAAACACTTGTAGATTCAAGTCCGATACGCAACTCACTTACAGATTGATTTTGAGTCGAATTCAAAATCTCGTCTCTTAACTGTTTCGCACCAGGTAAATCATTAGAAACCGTGAAGGCATTCAATTTATCTCCTTCACCATTTAAAAAACAAACCTTGATATCAAAAGAACTAACATCTAAGCCAACAAATAATTTCATGGTGTTAACACTCCTTTCGATTTAGAATCATTGGAACTAAAATCTTGGACGCTCTGAGATATCCCTAGTGTGAACGCCGATCAGCAGCCTCGTGTATGAGTACTATCCTTGTGTCGAAAGCCCGCCCTAGAGCTACTAACATCTAGGTTCGAATATCAAGGTGTACAGCCTGCGTGTATGAAGGTCGAAACGCATACTGGGAAACAGTCTTAGTAATGCGGTTATGCCCGCAGGAGGAAAAAGAATTATCCCAAATGATCCTAAGACCATTATCTAGGAACATCACGGAACGTCCAAGACATTTGACATATCGTCAGGCAAATTAGTAAGGAAATAATAGGCGAAAGAATTAAGTCTAAACATAGTATACGAGGAGGAACAATAATGAAATTTGGAATTATAGGTGCAGGAACAATCGGCTCAATTCTTTCTAAAAAATTAGTTAATACTGGACATGATGTCAAAATTGCAGATGCACGAGGAATTGAACATTTAGAAAGAAAAGAGTTTGCTGGAACCCCTGTGCCTGTAGAGGATGTAATTACAAATATTGAAATTCTTATCATATCTCTCCCTTCAAAAGCACTGCCAAGCATTAGGAACATTATCGATCAAGTTGGAGAAGAAGTAATCATTGTAGATACTTCTAATTATTATCCTTTTAGAGACGATAAAAATGAAGAAATTGAGAACGGGATGGTTGAAAGTGTTTGGGTCTCAAATCAATTAGGTAGACCTACCATCAAAGCTTTCAATAACTTACTAGCCTATACTTTAGAAAATGAAGGAACCCCAGAAGGTACTATTGGACGCATTGCTATAGCGATTGCTGGTAATGACGTATCACAAAAACAAATAATCATGGATGTAGTAAACCAGCTAGGCTTTGACACAGTAGATGGTGGTTCTTTAAGTGATTCGTGGAGACAACAGCCGGGAACTCCTGCATTCTGCACAGAGCTAACAAAAGAAGAACTAACAAAAGCATTGAAAAAGGCAAATAAAGAAAAAGCCCCTTTCCTACGAGATAAGGTAATAGAAATGCTTTCAAATCCTAACCTTAACCCCCTTTCAAATAAAGACATTGTGAATATGAACAGAGATATATATAATTCATAAAACAAAAAGGTGCACTCAGTTAGAGTGCACCTTTTTGTTTGTCCCAAACTTATTTTTAGAACATTTCTTCATCTTACTATGCGTTACTAAACAATCTGGCCCGATTGCAGAACATCTTTAATGTTGTATATCCGCATTTTTCTGATGCTCTCCAATGAGAAAATAACGTCAATCTATATTTCATCATATATTTTTCCAAATTGAATCTTTATTTTCTCTTTAATCGTAGGGAAGCAATGATAACATCCTTCGATGCGTCACTTATGCTTCGTTTAACTTGTTGCCAGATGATAATCCTTCTTGTTGTTTTCGTAATGTCTCTATTCTTGAATGCAGTCTGTGATTCTTATATAAAAAGCCTTTAGATACTTTCGCCTGTTCAGCAACCGAATTAAAGTTAATATATAATTGTTTTTTTATCATATACTTTAATGCTTCAATCTACTTTTTGGATCGATGGTTCTGTTTTTATTTTGGAGTGGTTTAAAATACCTTGTATGTTAGGATCTTTATTGGCCATTTGAATTTATCTCCCCACGTTCTTTTCCTACATATTCCCGTCTTCCTTTATCTAAACCAAATATGCTGTCACCTTGTTTTAGTCCATCAACGATTTCTTGATATCTTTTTAGCTTGGGTTGAATGATTTCAATCGAGCGTGTTCTTCCAGCTTTCTTATAAATCTTTATATCTGATTCAATCTTTGCAATCTGATCTTCGTAATAAGGGAGGAATGTTTGTCAACATGAAAGTTTCGACAATTATTCTTGATACAAGGTGGTTCAATAGTTTGATTTAAAAATTCATAATTTAACTTTGGACTTTTAACACAAAAACCATGATCTAATCGTATAGAATCCATGTTATGTCGGACCCATTCAAGTTCAAGTCCATTTTCTTCAGCTTGTTGTTTTAAATCAGCCATGACCACATCACCCTGAACACCAAGCCTGATTGCGCCAGCTTCTCTGGATTTTCCCCACTCTTTCCTAAGGGTATTATCATGAATTTGTGCATATACAAGTGTTGCATGAGCCATTAACTTTTGAACATGTAGAAGTTTAATACCATTGTTAATAAGGTTTACTCCATACCTATGCCTAAAGGCATTTATTAAAGTAAAACATATTTCCACTTTTGTCAGTAATCGTGTTTTGCTGCAAAAGCATTTAGATTTCTTGATAGAGATAACGGTGCAATTGGTTTTCCAACTCTCAGTCCACTTAATGTTGGAATAGATAGTTATTAGGATTTGTCTTAATTGTTGATTCTTTTAAAACAAGCTCTTGCTGTGCTTTGATTGTTTTTGCCACTTCCTCAGAAATAGGTACCTTGCGAGATTTGTACTTAACCTTAGTTTAAAACCAACATCTTTTTGTAAAAGCAGTCTAATTTTAATGAAACAACATCAAGATATTTGAAAACCAGAAGCTTCAAGAATAATTAAAAAATGGGTATATATTTAGAAGGTAATTGATCCATATTACTTACAACTTGTTCCCATACCTCATCTGGAATATACTTAATACCATTTGAATTCCTTCTATTCAGGGTTATATTAGGCATGTCCTCACTAAACACCAATTTGCTTATTGGAATTGGGTCCATTATAAAGGAATTGACAAGTTTTCTTGACATTTAATCTGGGATGTTTTAACATTTTAATTAACCTAAATTGTAAAATTAAGCGAGACACTAAAAAAGACATGTCATGATATACTCAATCAATAACCGACCAAAGTTAAGGAGAGTGTATCTGACATGTCCTACACCCCTCTTCCCAAAACAGAACTGGTATTCATAGAGGAATATCATGAATTCGGCCTTTCTGGTCGAAAAATTGCCAATAAATTAAGGCGTGGCCATGAAGCTGTTTATCGTGTTATTAGACAACTGAAAGAAGGACTTATATTGCGATAGACGTTTATCTAAAATATCAAGCGAATAAAGCCAAATGTGGCCGTAAAAAGATTCAATTAGCAACTGTAGAAAAGGACTACATTCATGAAAAAGTCCGTGATGGATGGACGCCTGATGTAATAATCGGACGAAACGAAAAGTCTATCTCTTGCAGCATGCGCACGCTTTATCGAAAGTTTGCATCAGGCGAATTTAACCAAAATGATTTACCTATGCAAGGCAAACGCAAACCAAATGGTCACCAGGAAAGAAGAGGTAAACAAAAATTTCGCCGTACCATCCTTGATCGTGATCACGATCACCCAAATTACAAGAAAGAATTTGGTCATCTAGAAGGAGATACCATTGTGGGACGTTATCACAAGAACGCTGTCATCACTCTTGTTGAGCGTTTAACAAAATGCATCATCGCAATTAAACCAGCTGGTAGACAGGCAACCAATATTGAAACATCGCTCCATCAATGGTTTGATCGATTACCAAAACACTTATTTAAGTCCATTATCTTTGACTGTGGGAAAGAGTTTTCCAATTGGAAATCCATCAGTAATGAGCAAGATGTCGATATTTATTTTGCAGATCCTGGAACGCCACCCCAAAGGGGTCTAAATGAGCATTCCAACGGTCTTCTAAGAAAGAATGGGCTGCCAAAAGAAATGGACTTTAATCCTGTGTCACAAGAGTATATTTCTGAGGTTGCACTCCGACGGAATAACATACCAAGGAAATCATTGAAATACAAAACACCGATTGAGTGTTTCATAGATTATGTAGGTCAGGATTTTGATAAAAGCATGTTGTCTCGCTTAATTTGACAAATCAAATAATAAAACATTACTAATTTATAGAAATGAAATTAAAGGGAGAGAGTTATATGAGTACTTTTTTAAAAAAACATTCAAACAAGTTAGGTTACACAGTGATTTTTGGATTTTTACTTTCCGTTCTATTTACTCCGTTTATCGGTATTCTTTTAGGTGCAGCAATTGGTTTTGCCGTGGGCTATAACGAAGATAGAAAGAAACAATAAAATAATGACAAATGAAGATGTTTCATGGAACATAGTAGAAGTAAAGTGTAATTCTGTTTTTGTTATTCAATTATAAATGGAGATGGATAAATGATGATAATCTGTTTTTCGCTTATAGCTTTAGGCTTAATATGTCAATTATATTTACACAAAAAAATGGGAAAGGAAGATGAAAGAACTAAATATTTGACTAGGGAAATGCAAAGAGTAGCAGCATTGACAACACTTTTTTATATTGTTGTTGTCAATATGTTTTTTAATATTGATAAAATTCTAGGAATTAATAATATATTATTAACCGTTACAATATTTGTTGTATCAGCTACTCTATATGGGTTTAAAATAATCAAATAAGAGGTGCTTTATGACAGTTCTAAAAATAGATAATTTATGGAAATACGCTACACAAAAAAAACCAATAATAAAAAATATAAACTTAGAAGTAAGTCAAGGGGAAATACTGGCTGTTATCGGCCCAAATGGCGCTGGAAAAACTACTTTGCTTAAGTCGATTTCTAGCCTTCATAAAATCGACGAAGGAACTATCGATTTTAACGGATTAAACTTCAAGAATGATAGGGAGGAAATTTTAAATAAATTAGGAGTTATAATTGAAAATCCTTGCTTCTATAATCATTTAACTGCACAAAAAAATCTACTTGTTTTTTCGCGAATGAAAAAGGAAAAAGCTTCTGAAGAACTTATCAATAAACTTCTACTTCACTTCAAGTTAAATAAATATAAAAAGAGAAAGTTTTCAAAATACTCTTTAGGAATGAAGCAAAGATTAGCCCTTGTTGAAATTATGTTAAATGATCCCCAAATATTAATATTAGATGAACCCACTAATGGATTAGACCCAAAAGGAGTGGTGGAATTCAGAATATATTTAAATCATCTTGCTACAGAAAAAAGGAAATCTATAATAATTGCATCACATGATTTAAGTGAGATTGAAAAGATATGTGATAGTTATATCTTTTTAAGTGAAGGAGAAAATATCACAACGAGGAAAATTAAAAAATCAGATACTATAACTATGATAGAACTTGAAAATATAAACACCTTTCTAGAAATACTTGTTGAAGCAGATATAGATTATATTTATAATCCCAAAGTTAAAAGCACTGTGTTTGTATTAAATGCCACAGAAAAAAAAATTAAAAACATTTTAAGCCAAATCAACGAAGAAAATTCAAATTTAATGTTTATGGGGAATGATCTTGAAGCCCTTTATTTAAAAATCAATCAATATGAATGATTAATTAATTAAGCAATTGTCTCAAATGAGAAGAATTATTAAATGATTCGGTTTTGATAAACATTATCAAAAGGCGTTTTTAAGGAGGTAGAGATATGCTTGATTTAATTCGAAATGAATTAACTAAATTTGTTTTTTCAAGATATAACATGGTCATATTACTTTTTGTTACAATAATTTTAATAACACTGTTTTTAATTTTCCCTTTTATTTTTAAATACGACAATGATCAACAAACATATCACGGGAAAGATTGGAAACAGCAAGTAGAAAAAAAACAAGATTCATTAATTAAAAAGAATCAAGAAATAAAAAAGGGAAGCGATATTACACCAAGAGATAGCGCTGACATATCTATGAATGAATTTGAAATTAAACGTTTAGAGTCATACAAAGAAAGAAACATTATTCCACCAGCGAAGAACAATACATTTGATAATATACTTACTGCTACTGGATTAAACAACCTTATTACGATATCAGTTATAGTTTTTTCTGGATTAATTATTAGTAAAGAATTTTCAGACTTCACTATAAAAACAATCTTTCTTCAACCTATAAAGAAATCCAAAGTTATTTTTTCTAAAATAATCACAGTCACTTTTACTGTATTCTTTTATGTAGTGGTATTGTATTTTTTAACTGCCATACTCTCTTCACTGATTGCTAATAATAACTTTGTTTCCAATATAGTTTATTTTGATTATAATAAAGAGGGTTATCAAATAGTAAATTTTTATAGTTTATTATTTAAATTTATAATAGGAGACTTTTTATATGCTCTTATATTTTCGTTGCTTAGCATATCAGTTGTCTTATTATTTAAAGGGAATTCTTTGTCCATCGGTATTCCTATGGTATTCCTATTTACTTGGTCTAGTATATCAGGATTTTTAGGAGGACATATTCCTTTAGATTATCTGATTCCAAATCATTGGGATTTAAATAAACATTTTGGGTTGTTAGAACCTGTAAACTTAAGTAATTCTTCTTATTTAACATCACTTTTTATTAGCTTAATCACAATATTCGTTTTGATTTTCATTATCATTAATTTGTTTAAACATACAAAAATAAACTGACAAGAGTGGGGCAAATGTTAAAGAATAATGTTAAACATTATAGAAAAAAGAAAAAATTAACTCAAAAAGAATTAGGTGACAATATAGGAGTATCAAGGCAAACAATCAATAGTATAGAAAATGAACATTATTCTCCTTCTATATCTCTAGTTTTAAAGTTAGCAAAAGTATTAGAGCAACCAGTTGAAGAACTATTTTTTTTAGAATCCTAGATTGTAAAATTAAGCGAGACACTAAAAAAGACATGTCATGATATACTCAATCAATAACCGACCAAAGTTAAGGAGAGTGTATCTGACATGTCCTACACCCCTCTTCCCAAAACAGAACTGGTATTCATAGAGGAATATCATGAATTCGGCCTTTCTGGTCGAAAAATTGCCAATAAATTAAGGCGTGGCCATGAAGCTGTTTATCGTGTTATTAGACAACTGAAAGAAGGACTTATTGCGATAGACGTTTATCTAAAATATCAAGCGAATAAAGCCAAATGTGGCCGTAAAAAGATTCAATTAGCAACTGTAGAAAAGGACTACATTCATGAAAAAGTCCGTGATGGATGGACGCCTGATGTAATAATCGGACGAAACGAAAAGTCTATCTCTTGCAGCATGCGCACGCTTTATCGAAAGTTTGCATCAGGCGAATTTAACCAAAATGATTTACCTATGCAAGGCAAACGCAAACCAAATGGTCACCAGGAAAGAAGAGGTAAACAAAAATTTCGCCGTACCATCCTTGATCGTGATCACGATCACCCAAATTACAAGAAAGAATTTGGTCATCTAGAAGGAGATACCATTGTGGGACGTTATCACAAGAACGCTGTCATCACGCTTGTTGAGCGTTTAACAAAATGCATCATCGCAATTAAACCAGCTGATAGACAGGCAACCAATATTGAAACATCGCTCCATCAATGGTTTGATCGATTACCAAAACACTTATTTAAGTCCATTATCTTTGACTGTGGGAAAGAGTTTTCCAATTGGAAATCCATCAGTAATGAGCAAGATGTCGATATTTATTTTGCAGATCCTGGAACGCCACCCCAAAGGGGTCTAAATGAGCATTCCAACGGTCTTCTAAGAAAGAATGGGCTGCCAAAAGAAATGGACTTTAATCCTGTGTCACAAGAGTATATTTCTGAGGTTGCACTCCGACGGAATAACATACCAAGGAAATCATTGAAATACAAAACACCGATTGAGTGTTTCATAGATTATGTAGGTCAGGATTTTGATAAAAGCATGTTGTCTCGCTTAATTTGACAAATCTAAGGTATTTATTTCTACTTGCAAATGGTCCGCATGGCAAATGCTATGCAAAAGCTAGGTGTCAAGGGGCGTTCACAGGCTGTTGATTATTGCAGATGAATTGAGCCACGAGTGCGGAGTTTTGAGCCAGTGATTGCGGAAGAAAGAGCCACTTGAAGCGGACTAGAGAGCCAGTTATAGCAATGGAAAAACCTCCTGTATAATTGAGACTGCATGCCAACGAGCATGACTCTATTATACAGGAGGTTTTTGTGTGATTAATTATCGTAAGATTCTGGAACTGTATTTTGAGGATGTCAGTCAGAGAACAATCAGTTCAAGTACTGGACATTCAAGAAATACAGTCTCCAACGTCGTTCGAAAAGCCAAGAAACTTGGCTTAGAAGGTTTGGACGGCACCATGACTAATCCGTGGCTGGAATCGTTTCTCTTCCCAGAGAAACAAGCGATCGAGAAAGGATACTATCCCGTTGATTGGGAGAAAGTTCATAAAGAACTTCAGAAAAAGAATATCACTTTAGCTTTATTGCATAAAGAATATGCAGATGAGGCTCGTGAAGGCGGCAAGATACCTTATGCCTATCGTACGTTTACCGAGAACTACGGAAAGTATGCCAAAAAGTATAAGCTTACGATGCCTATTCGGAGAAAACCAGGTGAAATTATGGAAGTGGATTGGGCTGGTTCCACTCTGGAAATCAAAGATCGTTCTACTGGGGAGGTTTTACCTGCCTATGTATTTGTAGCAACCTTGCCTTACAGCCAATTGAGTTATGTCGAGGCATTCTTAGATATGAAGTCCGCAAACTGGCTAACTGCTCATATTCATGCATTTGAATATTTTGGGGGTATTCCTGAAGCCTTAGTTCCAGATAATCTAAAGACCGGGGTGGTAAAAGCTCTTAGAAGTGAATCTATTTTAAATGAAGCCTATCGTGAACTGGCTGATTACTATCGTACCGTTGTCGTCCCTAGTCGTGTTCGTAAACCAAAGGATAAACCAAGTGTCGAGGGTTCGGTTGGGCATGTCTCAAGACAGATTATTGCCTCTCTAAGAGACTATCAGTGTTTTCATCTTGAGGAATTAAATCAACAGATTTTTAGAAAATTAGAGAATCTTAATACGCTCGATTTCCAAAAGCGTCCGGGATCAAGAAAAAAGGTGTTTGAGGAAGAAGAAAAATCCTATCTTCAAGCTCTTCCCCAAACAAGATACAAGCTTACAGAATGGAAAATAGCAAAAGTTCAACTGAACTACCACATCCAAGTTGAACGAATGTATTATTCCGTTCCATATGACTATGTCCGTGAATCTGTCGATGTCCGACTGACTACGGATCTAATTGAAGTGTACTTCAAAGAAACAAGAATTGCATCCCATAAAAGATTGAAGGGAGAAATCGGTCAGTATTCTACGAACACTGATCATATGCCTGATAATCATCGATTATATTTAGAACATAATCCGGAAAACAATAAAAAGTGGGCAGAGTCGGTAGGCCCTTCTATGACTCGATTTGTTTCTTATATCTTAAGAAATAACATAGAAAAGAAAGCACTAAATATCTTGAGTACATTAAGGAATTTGTCAACCAAACATGCGAAGGATGATTTAGAACAAGCAACACAAACTTTACTCGATATATCAACGAATCCAACGGTTTCTGTGTTAAAAAGCATACTCGAGCGTAAAAAGCATCAACAGAATAATAAAAAGAAAGATAGAGATAATCTTCAAACTCATAAAGAGGATTATGGGTTTGTACGTGGAGCTAAATACTTTGGGAGGGATAGTAAATGATGAACGAAGAAACGTTACGTAAATTAACTGAAATGAGAATGGGAGCAATGGCAGAGCTATATCAACAGCAAAGTCAAAATAGAGAATATAATAATATGGATTTCGATGAGCGTTTTAATCTATTGGTAGATTATGAGTATGACCGCCGCAAAACGAATAAACTAGAGCGTTTAATAAAACAGGCTACATTCAACGATCCGACTGCAGCAATTGAGGATATAGAATATCATCCTGATCGTAGGTTAGATAAAAAATTAATCTTAGAATTAGCAACGGGAAATTACATTCAGAATCACCATAATATCATTTTAATGGGAGCTTCAGGGAACGGGAAAACATGGATATCAAATGCCTTTGGGATTCAAGCGTGTCGGCAGTTTTATAAAGTTAAGTATATTAGACTTCCAGAGTTACTTGACGAATTAGT
Source organism: Virgibacillus pantothenticus (assembly GCF_018075365.1). GTDB lineage: Bacteria > Bacillota > Bacilli > Bacillales > Amphibacillaceae > Virgibacillus > Virgibacillus pantothenticus. Next base: position 1,441,334 of record NZ_CP073011.1, on the reverse strand, counting down.
TGTTGCGAAATATGAAGCCGATGGAAGCTTCCGGAAGCTGATCCAAAAATATAAGAAGATCGACTTATTAATTCTTGATGAATGGTTATTAACCGAACTATCAGAAGAGAATGTGCTTCATGTATTTGAAATTATTGAAGCAAGACTAAAGCGAACCTCCACGATATTCTGTTCTCAATTTTCACCTGAAGGATGGCATTCTAAGTTAGGACAAGCACAGATAGCCGATGCGATTTTAGACCGCATTGTGCACGACTCTTACAATATACTAGTTGATGAGGAAGTTTCAATGAGAGAGCGTCACGGATTGGCATTATCTCGGTGAGTTTTTAAGAAGTAGAAATATGTTTTTATTGACTTAAATAGCAGCTATTGGAGAATTAGACGTTCCCAATAGCTGTTTATACTTCACTGGCTCTTGCCTCCGCATTTACTGGCTCAATCATCCGCAAATGGTGGCTCAAAAGACCGCACAGCTGGCTCAATCCCTCCGCAATACTCAGCTGTCGTAGAGCTCCTTCGTATGGGGGGAATTAAAGCTCTAATCAACTCGGCTTTCCGTAATGGGAAGCCGAGTTTGGTAAGCCCCCATTCTAAAAACGCATATTAATGAACAGCACCTCTTGGTAAGATGTACGTATCCATTAAAGGAGGTGCTTTTCATATGCCTGAACAAAAACTTACTATTGTCCCCGTTACGCTACATCGCAAGAACAAAAATACTACTGCATCAAATCTAGCAGTACCCTCTTCAAATCCAACTTGCTCGATCAAATCGGGTAATGTAGAAATTTCCTTCTTTAACGGCGTAAATGAGCACATTATCGAAACCGTTATAAGGGAGTTGAAAAATCTATGTTATTTGTCGTGCGTACTGAGTATTGCGGACGATTTTTACCAGGCTTGCGGTTATTTTTACCACACTTTGCGAGGGAATTTACCAGGAGTTGCGGACGTTCTTACCAGTAGGTTAAAAGACATGAACTCGATTTTTTTCGGCCCATGTCTTTCGTTTATTTAATGTCTAAGTATTATCCCTCGATTATAAATGTCAATGATAAAATGTACATTTTTGTTTTTTAATGTCCCACTAATTTACTCCACAGGGGCGCTTAGTAAATCAATCAAGTGGACTAATTCCCAGTTCATGTTCAAGGAGTAATTTCTCGTAATTTGTCATTTTCTTTTTCTAGTCTTTGAACTTCCTTTATTGACCTTTCTATTTTCGTCTTGTCATCAATTACATCTTCGTATGCCGTACCTTGCCGTCTCAACCAGTCATTAAACGCCCAAACATAGTGTAAAACAAATCTTTCAAATCCTTCTGTTAATTCACGTTTACCATGTGGCAGAATCTTCTTCACCGCAGGTGATAAGTTATCAAAGCGAATCCTTCTAGGCACGCCCTCAATGTAATGAAAGAATCGTTTCAACCCTTCTAAAAAACAATCTTGATTCTGGGATTCAAATACTTGGACCAGAAATGCATTACTGTACGGAAAAGACATAACCAAATACGGAAGTTCTACAATTTCTCCCTCCACCTTAAATGGTGCCTCTCCAAAGTCCACCTGGGCATCCCCAGGACTTGATTCTAACGGAAGAGCTGCTTCATCGGTTGCTTCCATTTCCTCAATTAATTCTTTTTTCCGTTTAGAGACGTAAGCTCTTACTGTTCGATCAGAACCCCTAAAATCATATTCTTCTTTCAATAACTCCCAAATACGCTTGGCGGTTCTTCGATATTTCTTTTTCTTCTTTAAATCTTCTTTCAGCCACTGGTCGACAATCTCCTTCACCGGATCCATTACGGGAGAGGGTTGGTGTTTCTTGCCTTGCAATTCAGGTTGGAATTCATTTAGGTCTGCATATTTCTGTACCGTTCTTGGATCTCTATTTGTTCTTCTCGCAACCTCTGCATATGTATGCCCTTTTCCGTTCACTTGTTGTCTGATATAATTGATTTCAGTCACTTCTAACACTCCTAATCTACCTCCTGCCAGAATATTGGGTCCAACAGGAAGTGTAGTTAATTATTGAGTTGTTAGCAAGTGGCTTTTTCTATGTAATGCCCTAATTGGGCATGCATAAAAGGAGTGCCATAACCTACATTTTAGTTTGCCATAAACAATAACTGTCTACTCTAGTTTAGCAGTCACACCACGCTGCCTCAAGAGTGTCGCGTTCCTACGAAATCTAAATAAATCATAACATAGCCCCACATCTACGTAATAGGTGTGGGGCTGTTTTACGCTTACAATTAAAAAAGAAAGAACCTTTAGGCTATCGCCCAACCGAAATTCATCTCCCCCTTACCGTTGGGCTAAGCCCTTCACACGCTACAAGATGGAGACTTCCTTCGAAGTACGTTAAAATATTTCGTTAGAATTCTTTTTTGAAATACAATAGTCAAAGACACCTGTCAATCCTACCATGTAACTTTTGGAATACTCGAACAGGTTGGATTCTTTCAATATTAGTTTTTTATTCTTTTCCTTAAGGTAACTTAAGTAAGAGTCAGGTATACTGTTATTCATATAGTTTTTATTTATATATTGAATTATCCATTGATTACCAACGATACCATGGCATAAGCAAATATTTTCATTTGTGCTGTCAATTATACTTTTTATCAATTTCATAGCATCATTTCGAGGAACCTTATTCTCGAGTGATAAATAAGTGAGTGACACCCCTGGAGCACCATGACACCAATTGTTTGGAGTAGAGTCATCTATATTACTTATAGGCCAACTTAAAGTCGATTTATTAAAATAAGAGTTTAGTGTCGTATATAGTTTATTTATTTGTATTGTCACGTCTTCTCGCTGACATATCTTATTTGCTTCTTGAATAACGAACAGTTCTCCAGCAACCCCATGTGCAAATCCAATGTATGTTTCTTTTAGTGTTTTCGGAAAATGGTTTTCTATAAGAAAATCTAAAGTCTTATTTATAATTTGATATATATCGCTTCGGGAATTTTCAGAGACATTATTATATATTTTGATTAAGTAGTGTAAGTAACCAATGATACCATTTATAATATCATAATCTTTGTCTTTCTGAGATGGAAGATATGGTAACAAATCCTTCGACCATTCAATAAATTGTTTTTCTGGTACATAATTCAATTCTTTGTTTATTAGGAAAGCACTGTATAATACCCCAGAAATTCCATCGTAAAAGCCAAGTTTTACGTCATTATTTTTTAATTCATCTTTTATATAGTCAATTAAATTAAAAAACATCAGACGATATTTTTTAATTAATTGTAAATCATCATATTTTGCTAACGTTTTTCTTAAAAATAATGCTAATCCACTAACTCCTAAGTACATCTCTTTGGGGAGTATTATTAATTCAAAGTTAAAATTATTTTCGTTATCTCCAGTGTATATATGATCGAATACTAAAACCTCTCCTTTATAAACAAAAGAAGTAGCATCTAAAACATTAAGAAATTCACGTATCATTTCATCTACACTTAATGTATTGTTGTTAACACCTATATATTTTTTATAATAAAAACCTTTTTCTGAAATAAATGATTGATTAATAATAGCTATTTGTAAATCTAAATCATTTATCGAGAATTTATCGAAAAAAGAATCTTTAATATCTATCTTTTTATAGTCTATAGGGATACAATCTTGTAAGATGTGTTTTTTTTCTACATCTGATAACTCGTCTTTAGATTCAATGAAACTTTCTCTGGTATTTGAAAGGAACAAGTAGGGATGGTAACTACTCTGTAATAATTCATAATAAAATGCTGTGTTTTTATGAAGTACTCTGCTTGTCTTATTTTGAAATAACTCTTTTATTTTCCTAACTATTACTTCTTTATTTTTTAAAAAATAAGTGTAAGAATTCTTAAATCCTTTAATAAAAGGATTTTTATTTTTATAGAAATCCATCTTATTTTGATTCAAAGGAATATTTTTTTTAGACATTAATACTTCTTTTTCATTAAAAACCTTTTCGAAATGATTATTATTATTTTCAATTTGATAGTTAGGCATAGATATAGTTTGATTTTCAAAAGAATTAAATCCTGTTATCACAGCGCCTTTTATAGATGTAAAAGGAAGCAGTCCGGTAGCAAGGACAGAATTCTGTAAATTGTATGGAACGCCCTTTTGATTGGATTCAATGTATTCATCAATATGAAAAATAGTTTCACAATCAATAGGTATGTAATTTTCACCGTCAAATACAATATTTTCTTCGTGCAAATCACTCAAACCCAATAAATAAGAAGCGAAAAGCATTTGCCCTGCTTTATAATAAGTATTATCAATAGAATCTGAATCATTTTGAATTACTTTTTCTTGGAAATATCCTTCTTTAATATTCAATGTTTTTATATGCAATTCTTTATCATTAAATAAATTATAGAAATATAGTAGTTTATGCTCATGGTTTTCGACTCTGTTCTTGAAGTAAATACTTTTATCTTGAAAGCTTATTTCAGTGGTAGGAATTAGGTTGAAATGTCGATCACCTTTCCCTATTCCTATATTATCAATTTTATTTAAAGTGACACCAAATACATATTCAATGTCTTTTTTATTACTCAATAATAAAGTATAAATGTTTCTATATTGAGCTATAGAATTAGTTATATATTTTATAATTAATGTCCAAAGATCTTCGAACATTTCATAAAAATCTCTAATAAAATCTTTCAAATCGATTTTATGAAGCATTTGATAGATATCTGTTGAATCGACATTTTTATAGAAGTTATTTAAAAAAAAGATTGCTGAATCTGAAACTAATGTATTTAGATGGGCGTTTAAAGAATCTATATTTTTAAAATATAGATTCTTTAAATCATCATTAGTTATTTTATTAATAGCTATATATTCATGAATAGGTTTATAGAAAAAATGAAGTAGATATTCATCGGAAGAGAAAGTATAGTTTTTATAAGCATTTTCAATTATCTGTTCTAAGGTCATTTGTATCTTCATCCTTCCTGAGAGCTAAATTCTGCGAATTTAGGATTGCTTTGTTTTAAATAATCATAACTTCCTATGTCATTAATTATCCCACTGTCAAGGAATATTATTTTGTCACATTTTTTAATACTGGAAAGTCGATGTGCAACTATTATCTGAGTTTGTGTGAGATTTTGGAGCTCTTTATTTATACTTAACTCAGTTTGATTATCTAACGAACTTGTTGCTTCATCTAGAATTAATAAGTCCGGATTATCTACAATAGCCCTTGCTATTATTATTCTTTGCTTTTGTCCTCCAGAAATATTTGTACCACTTTCCGATATGACTGTTTCGATGCCTAATGGCATTCTAGAAATATCCTCGATTAAATTTGCGACTTTGAGTGCCTCTATAAGTTGTTTATCATTTATTTCTCTATTCATTAGAATGTTATCTTTTATAGACTTGTTGTAAACAAATGGTTCTTGAGGTACAAAACCAATTTTCTTCTTATATTCATTAATATCAACTTCATGAATATCTTGATTGTTTATATAAATTTTTCCTTTCGTAGGTTTGTACATGCCAAGCACCAATCCCAATATAGTTGATTTTCCTGATCCAGTAGCGCCTGCAAATCCAATCTTTTCCCCCCCGTATATTTTAAAAGATATGTCTTCTAATACATAATTTTTTTGTCCAGGGAAAGAGAAATATACATTTTCAAACTCTATTGTTTCAATTAGTTGAATCTCTTTTTGTCCCACATATTCATCTTCATCTTTCTGATCTAAAATATCATTGATTCTTAATAAATTGTTTTTTAAAGTCCCTAAAGTGTTAAATGTATTGAAAAGACTGGAAAAGTTTTGGAAATACACCCCAGACAATGAAAATATAAATATTAAGAGACCAATATTTATATTTTCATTTTTAGAAAATAAGACTGTCATAACTAATAAAACCATAGGTCCAAAAGTGTTTAAAAAATATATAATAGTCGAATAAACATTATTAACTTTACTTCTGTTAACATAGGCAACTAAAGCTTCTTTATTTGTATCCATAAGTAAATCGCCCATATATTCTTCTTGTGAATTGGCTTTTATGGAAAATATAGAAGAGAAGGTTTCGTATTCAAGAGCTTGTAACCTGGTGTATTCATTTAATTCTAATTTATTTTTCAACACTATATCTTTTCGCAATACTGCCAACACCAATCCAAAAATCAAAGAAATAGTTGCTAAAAAAACAAATGAAATAAAGTCATTTATTAATACTGCTATTAATAAAACAATGGTTACTATGCTATCTAATATTCCCTTAAAAATAGTATCAAATATTAATTCCCTATTAGATCTTAATAGACCTAATCTAAATAAAATTAGACTAGAACTCCGAGTTAAGAAAAATTGAAATGGAACTGAAAACAATTTTTTTACAATTTTATGATAATGATTTAAATCCATTATCTTAACAGTTTGTAACATGAATGATACTCTAGAATAGTAAAGAGCTAGAAGTAAAGGCACTATTAAGAGTAATGAGAGAATATATTCATTACTAATTGTTTGATTTTTTTCATAATAATTAGTGAATGATCCTATAAAAGAAGGTATCAATAATACTGATAATGAAAAAATTAATGATATTGAGAATAACAGTATAAATCTTTTTTTATTCTCTAGAAAATAATCAATATATAACTTCCAATTATTGTGTTTCTCCTTCGGTTTAACTTTACTAAAGTTCTCATTAGGAGTACTTGTCAAAGCAAAGTTGGAATATTTTTCTGAAAACTCATATTTTGTAAGTTTTACCTTCCCTAGTGCCGGGTCAATTATATAATAATTATTGTTCTTTATTTTAGACAAAACAACAAAATGGTTATTGTTCCAATATAAGATGATTGGATTTTTTAAAATCTCGTCAAGTCTATTTATTCCTACCTCATAAAAATCAACGTTTAAATTGTAAGAGGATAAAATATCTCCTACCTTTTGTAAAGATAGACCATCCCTTCCAATATCTTCGTATTCTTTTATATCTTTTGGTAGCACTTTACAACCAAAAGAATTAAGAATCATAGAAGCACAACATAATCCACACTCCGACTCCTGGGACTGAGGAATATATTTTAATTTCCCCATTACCTAACACTCCCTAACAATCTAATAAAAGAATAGATGGTAACTCAGGATTCTCTAATCTAATTAGAGTGTAGAAAAAACCTGATAAACCTAATCCGTAGTTTATATTGTTATCATAATAAGTCATTCCTACTTTCAAAAACTGCTTTTTAAGTACTGCTGATAATTTAGACAATGTAGGCTGGTCTATATAATTCAAATTATAAGCATCTATAAATAAATCCATAACACTTGCTAGTCCATGGCATAATGTTATATTTTCTATATAATTATTCTCTTTTGACATCAAATTGTTAACCAATCTATTAATTGAAGATTTGATCATTTGATCATCTTTAAATTCTTTCGAAAGCCGCATTCTACTTTGTAAAATACCAGGGAGACCATAACATAAATAATAACCTGCTAGATCACCTGTTCTGGGATCAATATAATTATTGTCATTCTCCCTAAATTGCTCGTCTTCTTTGGTAATTAACATTTTAATAGTTGAAGACAAATTCATATATGGAAAATTATTTTGTGTTTCATTAAGGGCGAAAATTATTCCCGATAATCCATGAGCCAATCCAGCGCCTAGTATTTTAAAATCTCTTTCCAATATTTCATCTTTTATTCTATCTATAATTGAAAAAACATCGTCTTTTAAAAAGATGATTTCTGTGTGTTTAGTTTTAATAAAGTCATATATTTTATTAACAACAACTAAAGCTCCTGCCAATCCACCAAAATAGTCAATATTAAGCAGTTTAAAATCCATTTCTTTAATACGGTTAATTGTCCTTTTTATTTCCTCAATATATTCAGGTTCATTATTCAATTTATATAAAGAAAAAATTATAAACAAATAAGAAGAGAGTCCATCTGTAATATTAATATCTTCACTATGCAATAATTTATTATCTTTTATTTTAATAATAAGATCGTAAAAGGAACTATCAATGTCAGTGATCTTTTTATTGCAGTATGCAGATGCTAATATAGCTCCACCAGTTTCATACAAGTAGCCGTTCACATAAGATAAATATGCCAGTTCCTCTCTAAAACTAACATGTAAGTGCTTTCTATCCCTGATTTTTTCTTCTATTTTCTTCATTTTTACTAAAGGAGAGTTTAGCATAGTTTCATGCGGTTTATGATTTGTTTTTCTTTCTGAATTGAAGTCGGATAACATTAAGCTCTTTTTAATATTATCCACCTCCAATTTCAAATCGGATTCCTTGAAATTCTTGATTTTCTTTTCTATTTGATTATGCAGATTACCTTCAAAATAATTATAAATTACTTTTCCATTACCTAACACTAAATTTCTATCTCTGATATAAAATATAGGGATATCTCCTTGTAAAAGTGCTTCTTTTTCATAAGCAAAAATAAGTTCGGGTTCGTTATCTTTTTTTATGTTATTTATTGCTTCTTCCGCATTATCTTTTTTCAGCATATAAAAAGGTTCTTTTAATAACTTTAATACCCTTTCATAGACATGAGTTGGTCTATATACATATCTTAATTTTGCATCAGCATTACCTATAACTCCCTGAATTAATTGGATATATTTTTCTTTGGAGTTCAGAATCTTTCGAGTCATATACTCAAAACCGTGAATTAATTCTTTTATGTAATATTGGGGTTCGATTATTTTACCATCTACTTTTATTAAATTTTCCTGATCAGAAGTGTAGACATTCAGCTTCTTTGAGACAAGCTTATTGTTTTTCACCTCATAAGAATTGTAGTCATAAAAAGGATTGATTACTTTTTCCTTTCTCCCAGTTAAGGAGGATATATTCATATAAGAATTAGATATGGCTACTGGAAAAATTCCTGTCCTGAATATTGAAGAATCTAAGTTGCTTATGAAGTCTGACACAAGATATAATTGATTTTTCTTATTTATTGGTGCGTAAAAACATTCTAAATCAATAAAATAAGGGTTAGTATTTTGTAGTATTACATTTTCATAATGGTTATCTGTACTATGTAAAAAGTATAAGACGGCTGAGAGTATGCCTTTGTTTATGAAAAACGTTTTTATATCTTTTTCTTGAGTGGGGGAAATATATTTAACATCTTCACAAAGAGAAAAAGTTTCATAATTATTTATCTCATACCCATAATCATTTAATATATTATTGATGAAATTATTTAAATTGTATTCAACGTCACTATTTCTAGGTTTGTAAAAAAAAACTTTTGATGTACATTTAATTTTCAAAGTTGTTTTTCCGCCATTATGGCTATCTCCTTCTCCCATTTTAATATGAGTTATGTTATCCAAATCTAAGTCTTCTGCTATTTCATCTAAGTTTAAAAAGACTTCATTCAAATACTCTATTAGAAGATTATGCTTGTTTGTTAAATAAGTAGGAAGGTAGTTAAATGTACTTCTTACTTCATTTATTAAATCATCATTGATATACATTTCGAAATCTTCAATATCAAAATCAATTGAGTGATTATTATATATATAAGTATAGATGTAATATACATCTTCACTCAATTGGTTTATTATCTGGTTATTTAAAGAAGAAATGACAGAATCACTAACAATTTTATTTGGGTTTAATTCATTTAAAGATTCTTTAGATAAAATTCCTTTTGTAATTTTCTTTAAATTATTTTCTACGATATTTGTCATTTATCCTTTCTCCTATCATATTTTTCAATATAAAACTTGAGTATATATTGAATCAGTATTAATTAAAGGAGGAGCATTTTATAGCTCCTCCAAATATTAACCGCGTTCTCCACATTTGCTGCTACAAGCTAGTGTCGGGCAAAGTGCTATACTTGCTGCTACAGCACAAGGTACAGTTGTAGTTCCACCTTGTTTATCATCTACATTACTTACCTTTTTCAAGGAATTTTCAGCATTCTTGTTAGGCTCAAAGTTTTTTCTAAATAAACTCATTTTCATCTCTCCTTAAATAATTTTTTAAGCATTACAACCACCAGTACATTCATGCGAGAATGTACAAATTTTTCCATCATTACCTAAATGACATGACAAGTTATACCAAGGGCATTTCCCTCCTTGTACTTCTTGTAGCTTTTCATTCTGAAAATCTACTTTCTCTAAGTAATCTTGTTGTGCTACTTTTAATAATTGAGACTTTGACATTTCTTCCACCTCCTTTTTCCACCTGTTTTTTTGTGTCCAAGATTATAAAATTTTTTTAAAGGTTTGTTTATCAGAAGGAAGTGAATCTCCGATAACTTTGATTAAAAACCTTCCAAACAATTAAATTATTTTTTATGATTTCTCCTGGAAGTATAAAAGGACACATAGGGAAGGTAGTTCAATCAGATTATGTAGAGAATTTCATCATTTATAACAATGAAACTCATCTAACATACCTTTTACCTCTTAAAAAAATTTTATATCTACATAAATGAAGCACCACGACGTTAATAAATAAAATGTTTTAGTATTATAGCTAGATTTAATTTAATCACTTATATAGATATAAATTTTTTCTCCTATATAAATTAAGTGTCAGGATATTAAAAAATAAAATAATTTTCAAAATTTTAACTTTAAATGAATATTAAACAAAGTATACCATAAAATCAAATTTTTGAGTACCAGAAAAATTCATAATAATACATTATTTTCATTTTCTTTAATTTTTGATTTGTCAAATTAAGCGAGACAATATGCTTTTTTCAAAACCCTGACCTACATAATCTATGAAACACTCAATCGGTGTTTTGTATTTCAATAATTTCCTTGGTATGTTATTCCGTCGGAGTGCAACCTCAGAAATATACTCTTGTGACACAGGATTAAAGTCCATTTCTTTTGGCAGCCCATTCTTTCTTAGAAGACCGTTGGAATGCTCATTTAGACCCCTTTGAGATGGCGTTCCAGGATCTGCAAAATAAATATCGACATCTTGCTCATTACTGATGGATTTCCAATTGGAAAACTCTTTCCCACAGTCAAAGATAATGGACTAAAATAAGTGTTTTGTTAATCGGTCAAACCATTGATGGAGCGATGTTTCAATATTGGTTGCCTGTCTATCAGCTGGTTTAATTGCGATGATGCATTTTGTTAAACGCTCAACAAGCGTGATGACAGCGCTCTTGTGATAACGTCCCACAATGGTATCTCCTTCTATACGGACTTTTTCATGAATGTAGTCCTTTTCTACAGATGCTAATTGAATCTTTTTACGGTCACATTTGGCTTTATTCGCTTGATATTTTAGATAAACGTCTATCGCAGTAAGTCCTTCTCTCAGTTGTCTAATAACACGATAAATAGCTTCATGCCACGCCTTTCAGCAGTTTACTGATTTCGCTCCACTACCAAGAATGTCCAAATGCGGTCATATCTCCGTTTATAATCACAGATGAGTTAGGTATAGAGTCAGTATAAGAATTAATACTTTGGAATTGGCTTCTTATTAATTCTTCAGACTTTCTTTTTTTCTCACTTTTACTTTGTTTTAAATTTCCAATATCCATCTCAGGTGTCCAAGGATATTGAGGATCTGAGGTAATAACCAAAGAATATGGTTCTCTACTAAGTTTATTGGATGCAGTCACTATTACAACTCCTATATAACTGATTTTTTAAATCAAAGCGCCTGAATTCATCCCTAAAATAGTAAATATTTACTAACATATGGAAATAATAGCATATTCAAAAAATTAATACAATGTTTATTTTGAATAAAACTAAATTTTGATAGTTATGAATTTTTCTAACAATAATAATTTTGAAAGTTTAGTATCACTTTAACAACAAACTGTGGAACACGTTCTTATAAAACCAAAATCCTATCCCAAAAAGGAATAACTACCGTTCGCTGTCCTCTTCGGGAATTCAAAAATCACAGACAACCCGTTCTGAAGAATGATGGCGTATTGCTCTTGTACCTTCGAGCTGTCCACGTACGTTTTTCTTGTTTCTCGATACTTCACAGAGAAAAAATACCTAAACAATCTTAATAGGAAGTCAAGTTCTGCTTCACATAAGCAAATTTATTCTCCACAATCAAGTGACAGTCCGTTCTAGGATAGGTAACCAATTTCTTTTCATACAACCCTTGCACAATCTCTAGCACCATAGATGGACTATACTTCCGTTGTTTATTCATTTTTGTTTGTAAAGTAGATAAAAAATGCAGCTTCGGAGCCCTCGTTTTCTTTTGTGTCTTGTCTAGTTCTGTTACTTTCCCATCCTGTCGCCTTCTTGAACACCATAAGACTGTAAAACATCCATCGTTTTTGTTTGGTATCATAGCGCTGATTATCTTTAACTTCAAAGCTTTTGCTATGTGTACCAATTGCAAATAGAGGTATATGCCTACCATTGTTTAGGCTATAAGTTAACATTAGGTGAATTTTTCTCTTATAAAATATGTTTCCATCGAGTATCTTTGAGGTCTTTTTCATTAGGTTTCCGCACGTGCTCAACAAACTCTTCTTCACAAGCTCCCACTAAAATAAAATTCTTTTGCGCCTGCTTTAATGAAGGGGCATTAGCGCCTCCTTCATAATCAGGGTCAGCAAATTGAGTATAATCATCTTCCCAAAAGCATATTTCACATATCTCGAAAGTGCCCGGTGGTTCTTCGTTTAGTGTTTTGTAGCCACAACAAGGACAAGTATATTTCATATGGTTGCTCCTTTGTTTTCTATTATGTTCCACTAATCTATTTATTCAAATGAAAATTATATTTGATACCCACACTGCCATCTATATTTACTGTTATAGCTTTCGGAGATTCTTCGCCTGGTTCATAGTTTTCGGGTAACAAACCAGAATCCATTTGATGTGCAATACCTTCTGATATTTCCATATATTCTTCTAAGTTAGGTTTAGGAACTCCTAATAGTGTGTCTTAAGGATAATGGAGCCGAAACCTCTTTCATAAAATCAAATTCTGTATTAGGAGTTAATTTATCGAATATCTCTTTAATATGTTCTCTAACTTCTTGCCTAATGTTTGCTATGTCTTGTGAATTAAATGCTTTCATCATTAAGCTTCTAATTGGCCGATTCTCGGGGGGGGGGGGTCTAACGATTGGAGGTTTTTTTGAACATCAGACTGTAATCTGCTCATAGTATCAGATTGGTCTTCTACCCTTCTTTTATCGAGAGCAAAGAGCTTTGGGTTACGTAGAACATATTTACAATCATCGTATCGAGTTAGGACCCAGGATCCCATCCCTTCATGATAAAAGATAGGATGATTTTCCCTTAAATTGATATGGGTTCTCTATATTAATTGGATTTAAAGGGTTATAATAAGGTTTTCTTTTTATTGTCATAAACTTATTTACTTCCTTCAACTTATATTATATAACTATTCTGTATTCAAGGTGTGTAATGCTTATAAAGCCTTATATACATAAAACCACTAAAAAAAGCAGCCAAAAGAATAATACTAAATATGCTTAATGGGTTCATCCACTCAGATAAAAATAAAGTAAGTGGTGCTAAAAATCTACCGATAGTAAATTGTAAATCTGCTGCACCCATATATGTTCCTCTTGAATTATCTGGTGCGTAATCTGCAATAAAATTTTTTATAACAGGAGCACGAACAATCTCCCCAAAAGTAAAAATGATTGTTAACAATAACAAAATCCATATATTAGTTGTAAAACCAACTAAAAACATGCCGCCCCCTGCTAATATAGCAGATAATATAAAAACGTTGCGATCTGTCCAGCCTTTTAGCCACTTTGTTACAGGCAATACAAAAAATACAAATAGGAGACCATTAATGCCTAATATTAACCCTAATATCTCTTTACCATTTAAACTTAATCTCCAATTATTAAAATTAAATAGATCTTGAGCAGGTACATAGGAGGTTATATAATACGCAAAATATAAATCTAATTGCATAATAGCAATTACTGCTAGAACTCCTCCAATTATGTATTGAAAAAATATTTTATCTTTAAGGACAAACCAGTAATCATAGAGTTGATTACTGATTAACTTTGGTATTGTTTTTATACCTATTTCTTCTCTTTTTAGGGTTGGAACGGATTCTTTTATATAAAGAAGAATTAACGTAGTGTATATAACCATTATGAAAGTACAAACCCATAATAACCCACTTAAGTAGTTAAAAAAGAAGAATGATCCTATAACCGGACCTAAAACTGCACCTACATTATTTGCTGTGATAAAGGTAGCAAATATTTCCCTTCTATCCGATTTTTCTGCTAAGTCAGCAACCATAGCACTGCTTGCTGGCTATAAATAGCCCCACCTAGACTGATTCCTAAAAAGCAACCATAACTTAGCCAGTGATTATTATATATTACAGATAGCGCAAACAAAGCAAACATTAAAGTTTGTATAGATGATCCTATTATCATAATAATTCGTCGCCCAATATAATCAGATATATTACCTCCAATTATATTACCTATAATAGATACTAAAGGTGGGATACTCATTAAAGCCCCGGTAACAGCGTTTCCTAATACATCACTAAAGTAAATTGCCATAAACGGAAAATACATCCAATAGAAAAGATTGAAAATACCTTCACCTGCTAATCTTATTTTTAAACTCCTATTCCACTGCCTTATCTTCATATATACCTCCTTTTTTTAAAATATCTGCTTTGTCTGATTTAATAAGTATATAATATAAATTATTCAAAAATGTTTAAAATCCTCCTTTTATTTCAAATTATTTTTAAAAATTATCGGCTATGTATTGGCTTTCATCCAAAAAGCCAAAAAAGCGCTCAACTAGTGAAATAATTCGTTATAATAGTACTTTTGCGTTGAAGATTGGGGTGATTTTTAAACACACCGAAAGAAAACCTTACAAAAAACACTACTTGATGAGGATCAACCTTTTCCAAATTTTTCGATGGAAATGTTGGAGAAAAAGGTGGTTGGATGATTTCTATAGTCTTGTTTTCGTAAATTAACGAAGAACGTTTTTTTGTTCAAAAAATATCTAAATTATCGGGAGTGGTAGTGGAAGCATGCCATCAGCATGGTTCCACACTATATTCTGTTCCCAATTCTATCCCAGAATGTGAGGTAAAGCTCACTGGACGGCATCTATGGGCAGTGTTTACTGTATCCGGCAAAAGCTGTTAAGTGCGGTCTATCGCTTGACTGCTTTTGCCGGATACAGGATCCTCCGTGAATGGATGCCGTCCTTAAACGGACTTAAATTTTTTGTTGTTCGAGATATTGACATAGCTCCACTGCCGCCGACTTCCTTCAGATTCTGGGTCCCCCCAGACACCATTGTCTTAAGCTAACCACTACTACTGCCTTTGTGGTTCGTGTTAACCCTAGAGAATACGCACATGCCTGGCACCCAACAATGAGTGCAAGGAAAAAATGATTCAATATTTTTAATAACCCAATTAATTAATGCACTGCTAGTGACAAAAGATACAAGTAAAAAGCAACTAAAAATTTTTATAAAAAAAACATTGGAAATTTTGTATTATTATGTAATAATCGGATTATATAATTTATAAATAGCTATAGGAGGGTGGAGGTTTGCGGAATTAGCACTATGAAAAAGAAAGTTTATGTTGGTTTTTCACTAATTTTATTTTTATCATTATTTATTTATTATCTACAAGTTTTCGAGAAAGAAGAGGAATATGAGAGCTGGGCTCTTGACTATATCGGTGAAGCACGGAAACAATCCTCTAGCCAGATTAAAATAGCTATCTTGGATAGTGGTATAAACAAGACACATGGCGATTTAAAAAATGTAAATTTCGAAGAGGTCAACGTGATAGAACCCAATAAGCCGATAACAGACAAATTTGGTCATGGAACAGCTATAGCAGGTATTATAGCTGGTGAGAAAGTAGGGATCATTAGCTCAGAGGAAAATTTGATCTTATACGACGTAAAAGTCCTTAACGACAAAGGCGAAGGAACAATTGAAGACATTATTAATGGTATTATGTGGTGCGTAGAGCAAGAAGTAGATGTAATAAATATAAGCTTTGGTTTTTTTGATGACAAAAAAGGTCTTCACGATGCAATAAGGGCAGCTACAAAAAAAGGTATAGTTGTAACAGCGGCAGCTGGAAATACAATGGGGCTGAGCGTAGACTACCCTGCTAAATATGAAGAAGTTTTATCTATTGCTTCTATAGATAAAGACTTTAATATCGATCCTCGATCAGGGTACGGGAAGGTAGACTATTCAGCTCCCGGTGTTAAAGTTATTTCAACTGATAACCAGGGTGGGATGTCTGAGTTTTCCGGAACTTCTTTTGCGACAGCATATGCGACTGGAGTAATTGCATCTATCGTTTCGAATAAATATAACACAGCTAATATCAAACAGTTATTAAATAAGCACACTTTAAAGTTAAATGAAAAATCAGTTTATGGTGAAGGTATATTAACTTTTAAAAGAGAATACTTGGAGGAAACCTATGAAAAAGTTTACAATTAAATTAATATTACCAGTTTTAATTTTTACTACTGTTTTTTCTAACACAAGCCTAGCTTTTGCAGATAATTATAACAAAGAAGATTTAGAGATTAGTAACAAAATTTCGCAAGAGTTTGCTAATACAAAATATATTGATGGAAATATTGATCATGAACTTATTGAGATAGAGTCAGATGATGATACCATTTCTTATCAAGTTGATGTTGAAGAAGAATTTGGAATCAAGAATGATTCATTTGAAATGCATGTAGATGAATTTTCAGATTCCGAAATACTTGTTAATTCTAATCTACAAATGCAAGATTTACTTTACGAATCAAATTTATATGTAAATTTAGATGCTGGCGAATTTTATGTAACTGAAGTGGAAATAAAAGATAATGGAGAAAAGATTGTTACAACTTATGACGTGTTCTTAACTGAAATAGAAGGTGAAGAATTTAAAGCACAACTTGTTAACCGAAATACAGGGGATTTACATGAAGTTAATACAATTGATGCTAAAGCCTCGGCTATTCCTGTGATAGGTCTTATAATTGCAAATGGTGTGAGATGGGCTGTAAAGAAGTTTGGAAAGAGAGCATTAGTAAGTGCTTTCGGTAAATATGCATTAAGTAACGCTATAAAAAAGGTAGCTAAATTTTCTGTATCTAAGAAGCATTTTAGAAATGCTGGAGGCAGATATGCAAAATTCAATACAACTAGTCAGAGTACAGTTCGCAAATGGGTAAAAGAGGCTCTTCGAAACAATCCATCAATTAAATTCAATAATAATTATAAAAAATTATCATTTACCATAACTTCTAACATTGGTAAAAAGGTAGGAACTAAAGGGGAAACTAAAATAAAAGTCGTCTTTGATCATACAGGTAAAATATGGACAGCATATCCAGTAAAGTAAAGTTTGACTACAGCTTCACACGTGACCCGAGTGATATCTCAAATAAACAAAGAAAAGATGTTTCCTTGATTTTAGATATCACTGCCAGATTTAGTATTTTTATAAATGACGACTGTTATTTTGACGAAGAGGAATTCCCTATTTTAGAATTCTATAAATACCTTTACGAATGGAAAGAAAAAACAAACAATCTAAATAGAATACAAGAGTTTCATTATTATTCTCTTGAATATGACGAGTATGATGATGGAGCAATTTTATCTCTAATCCCTTTTGGAGGGGATAAGGCAAGATTGAAATCTATTTGGGCACAAGAATACCTTTACAATGTATTTGATGCTTCATATATAAAGGATGAATTCATGTCTCTGGAATCTTCATTAAAAAAAGATATTGAAGAATATTTTAATATTGATTTAAAAAAGTTTTTGAAACATATTCCTATGTACAAAGAAATTAATACAGAAGACATGTAGAGTATGAGTGGCTACCTTTTAGTAGCCACTCTTTTTTGGCCTAGCATGGGAGAATTCTAACGGGTGCAAGTCCCTAGTGCGACCAAGTAGCAGTATATACATAGCCAAAAATAAGGGTGTCCATGGCGACATGGAATCTGAAGGAAGCTCGAGGCAAACCTCTGGTCTGACGAACAGAAATCATATAAGAGGCAACGTATGAAGATAAGGCTGCAAAAGAAGTTGAAGTCCGATAGCTATACTTATCATACCCATTCACAAACTCTGTTTTAAATGATTTAAACGTTAATTCTTTTCAAAAGGTATGTTTACTATTGAAAGTTATTGCGCGCATTATTGATCTCTCAATTTCAAACATAACTAATGCTTCATAAATAGGATTATTTTTAAACTTATTTCCTCTATCTGTATAAAATAACTTAAAGAGAGAGTTGGATTGTAACTCACGGTCGCGAAAGCACGATGAACTAGTGACCCATTGTCAAGACAAAAATTTTAAATATTTTAGGTGGGGGAGCTGTGGAGCTCCTTTAAGGGGAATTAACATTTTTTTCATTACCATTCTCTTTCATAGAAACTTGGTTGTAAGGAGGGGCTTCACGACAAAGTTCCTATGGATGAGAGGGGGCATTCTTTTATGAATAATAGACAAACTCAGGTTTCTGGTATTTTAGCGATTGATGTAGTCGCTTTTGGTTATAGAATGCAAAAATAGTTTCGAATTTCTTGTCTAGCCTCTCTGGGGTTGTGGTATTCTTTGAGATAAATTTCTTCGTATTTGATAGTGCACCAAAGTCGTTCCGTAATGGTGTTGTCTAGTGCACGTCCTTTGCCGTCCATACTAATGTGGACTTCATTCTGTTTTAATAGATTAATATATTTAGGGCTAGTAAAATGACTGGTTTCCCTTGAGAAAGCGCACGTTATAACGAAGTCCATTTTCTGATCCAGCTCCCAACTGATCACATAGCGAGAATACCAATCAATAAGGGCAACCAAATAAAGCCAGCTCCGTTTAAGACGCACGTAGGTAATATCTATTCCCCATACGTGATTGGGATGTTGGATGGTTAATCCTCTTAATAGATAAGGATAAATTCTGTGCTGCTGTTTCTGTTTACTAAGGATTTGGACCGGGTGATATCCCCGCAATTCCCATTGTACAGCTTTCCTGTTTAACAATGAGTCCTTCTTGTTTAAGGGCTTCTGAGATGCGTCTTGATCCATAAAAAGGGCGTTCTGTGTATATCTCATCGATTCGATTTTTGATAAGGAGTTCCTCTGAGGAAGGGGCTCTACAGGCCTATAATATAGGCTTGAGCGATTAAGATTCAACAGCTCTGCTTGGGTCTTTATGGAAAGCTCTGAACCATCCCAATCCAGCATGTCTAAACGCTCTGTTCTAGTCTTTGATTCCAGATTTTTTAAGCCTCGACAATTGCGTGGTAAGTCGCCCTATTTCTGCGTAGAGATTTTCTATTTGATCTTCGTATTCCTCCTTCATGTGGTCGACTTTCTTATTCTCTCTTTCAAATAGTTGTGGCATGTGATCAAGTGCAGCTTTACGCCATTGACGTAACTGATTTACATGTATGCCATGTTCTGAGGAAATCTCAGCAAGACTTCTTTCTTCTTTAAGTATTTCTAGCACGATCTTGGATTTGAATTGTGATGTATAACTTTTTCTTTTACCCTTAAATCTACTTTAACATCTCCTTATTTCGTGTCTAGATTTATGGGTCCATTATAGACCTTGGGCTGAAGCATCCTCAAAGTAAGACTAAACTCATTCTTCTATTCTAAATATTTCGTCCTTATCTTCATTAAATTATTTCTTTGATTTTCGACCAAGCGTAAACCATAAATAAATAGCCACAGCAACAAGTACAATTAATGCAATAATGTTTATTATTGTTGAAATAAACTCATTGTCTACGAAAATATTTATAATAAATGAACCTGCAACTATAACTAAAACAATGAAATATAAAATTTTATTCATAAGGTCCCTCTTGTAGATTTAAAAATTTATTAGCAAGTTAGCAATAATATACCGATAGTATTTTAACGTTATGCACTAGTTTTTATAACATACCAAGGAAAGTGTAATTCATATGGTTGCAGTGTACAAAATAGCTTCCATATTCTTTGCAGGATTATTTGGATTAGGTATCGTTACATTTTTCATCTGAAGATTATTATTTTCAACATATTTATTCAGATTAGGTTTATCTTCAATGGAATCGAAAGTCTCTTTTCTCATTAGTACATAAACATGAGTTTTAACCTTATCTAAATTTATTAATGAACGGAATATGGATGAAGGGTGTTCAATTCCCCACATCCCTCTAATTCTCAAATATGTAATACCGAGTGGATCAACTCTATTGACCCTTCCTAACTCTTTTGTTTCTCCAAACTCAACTTCAGGTATAGAAGAAACCCCATCCTTAATTGCATTGGAAATTTTTTCATATGTTTCTTTATCTGCACAAAAGCAATCTCCATAAATTAACCAAAGGCTAGATAATTTTTTATTTTTTACATTCCCTACAGCATAGATCATATCTTTTTTAGCCCATCCGCCATATTCATTTTCACACTCTCTACACTCTTTTTTTATACGTAAATCATTTGAGTGCAAATAATCTTTCGGGAATGAACTATTTAAAGCAATGCCATTAGGATTTGTCCCTTCTATTTTTTTCACTTCAACAGCAGCACCATGTTTTATCACAAAATCAGGTGGATTGTTTGAATTGCCAAGATAACTAAATACCTTTTGATATTCTTTTAATTTATCACCCGCCATTTCATAATTAAAACTATAGCTACAGAAAGCATCTTTTACGAAATATTCTAGTAAATCTCCAGCACTGTTTATCCTATTGCTATTTTTATGATTCAAAACCTTAGGCATCTTATTACTGTTTCGTTCTAAGATATTGCGCAGTGCTATTAATACATTAGTAGTAGGTGTGTAATACATGTTAAAATCTCCCTATTATAGTTATATACCTAATTGTACATTTGACTTAAAATATTGTCTATACAGTATATAATAGAATTAACTTCTTTATTTGTTTGTTGGTATTGAATTCCAAAATTGATTTGTTGCTATATGTTAAGATAACTTGTAAGATTTTTATATAATGCGTTGTGAGGAGATAAAGAATGGTTCAAATTAAAATAGACGAAAGAGGTAGAGGTAAGTTTAAACCAGCCCCTGAACTCAATAAGGAAGAAGTAAAACAAATATTAATGGAGAAAATAAGAAATGAAAGGGAAACAGTTATAGAGTCAACTAACGACTTTTCTAATGATGAAATTAAACACAAAAACAATAAAATGAATGTTGTTTCGCTATTTTCTGGTTGCGGAGGGCTTGATTTAGGGTTTGAATTAGCTGGTTTAGATGCAATTATTGGTAAGGATAATACAGAAGCTATATTAACCAATAAAGATAACTTTAATAAAAAAAGAAACCAAAGTATTTTTCATACTGTATATGCTAATGATATTTTTGATGAAGCCTTACAGACCTATAGTTTAAACTTCCCCTCTCAAGTATACAAGCATAAAAAAGATATTAGAAAGATTCATGAATTCCCAATTGGTAACATAGTTATAGGGGGGTTTCCATGCCCTGGATTTAGTGAAGCTGGTCCTAGATTAGTTGATGATGAGAGAAACTTTTTATATTTACATTTTATTCGTTGCCTCATTCAAACCCAACCTGAAATATTTATTGGTGAAAATGTTAAAGGTATGCTTACGTTAGGAAAAGGAGAGGTTTTTAGACAAATCCGACAAGACTTTGAAGCAGCTGGTTATAAAGTTGAGGCTCAACTAGTTAATGCAAGAGACTACGGCGTTCCTCAGAATAGGGAGCGTGTAATTTTAGTCGGTGTTAGAAATGATTTAGATTTTAAATATACATTTCCAGACCCTACACATGGCGAAGGTGAGGGGTTAATCCCATATACAACTCTAAAAGATGCTATTGGCGACCTAGAGCAAGATCCAGGTCCTTATTTCACAGGTTCCTACTCAACTATTTTTATGTCAAGAAACCGTAAAAAGAGGTGGGATGAGCAAAGCTTTACCATCCAAGCTTCAGGCAGACAAGCACCAATCCATCCTGGAGGATCTCCTATGATAAAAACAGGTAAAGACAAATGGATATTTTCAGATGGAGAAGAACACAATCGGCGTCTATCAATTAAAGAGATAGCAAGAATTCAAACATTTCCAGATTGGTTTGAATTTAGCCAAGGAAAGAATTTGAAGATGAGTAAAAATGGAAGGCTAGATAAAGTTTATAAGCAAATTGGAAATGCAGTTCCAGTATTGCTAGCTAGAGCTATTGCTAAGCCCATTGCAGACTGGGCTGTGAGATATATAGAAGAAAAGGAAACATCATATCAAATGAAATTACATTTATAGTGAACTTGAACTAATTTGCAGACTTAAACTTAAAAAGGATATAGTACTAATATATTATTCAATTCTATATCCTTTTACATACAAACCATATAATACCAATACCAAACTAATTCATAGGAAGAGACAATAATGATATTTAACTCTCAAAACTCAAACAAAAATACTAACCTTCGAGAAAGTCATAAAAGCTCAAAAAATTTACTTCTTAAAATCGGAAATAAATATTCCAGAAAAGATGTTTATAGAATTTTTAACGTTCCAAAAAATCAACAGAAAGGAAACTGGAATACTGGATACACAACTTTTAATAATGACATCTTTATATTTGCAAATATTAACTCTGTTGGACGTACTGGTCATATATACGATAACAAATTCATTGGTGATGAACTACAGTGGTTCGGTAAAAAAACTCATTCATTACAATCAAAATCTATTCAAAGCATGCTTGATCCTAAGGGTAACGTATATATTTTCACACGTGAGAACAGTGAAAACACTGACTTTATTTATCAAGGAAACGCTAGAGTAAAGACTTACGATAATACTACACCAGTAAAAATTATATGGCAATTTAATGATAAAAATGAAGTTCACCTAAATAAAATTACTGAAGAAATAGATAATCCAGGCAAATATAAAGAAGGATCTACTAAACAAATTTATGTTAACATCTATGAACGTAATCCAATAGCAAGAAGAAAATGTATAGAATACTATGGATGTAGTTGTTTAGTTTGTGGTTTTAACTTTGAAAATAAATATGGTGAGCTTGGCAAAGATTTCATACATGTTCACCACATTAGAGAACTACATACAATTGATAGAGAATATGAAGTTGATCCTATTACTGATTTAAGACCTGTATGCCCGAATTGCCATGCTATGTTACATAAAACAAAGCCTGCTCACTCTATAGAATTCCTAAAACATCTATTAAATAGAACTCCGTAATAATGAAAGTTCAATATTATTGTTTTGTTTTCAACTAATCTTAAATGCCTTAGAGTTCATCAAGGTTTTAGGAATTCTAAGGCACTCTTCTAAGTTTCTATTTATTCAAATCAAAATTATATTTGATATCCACACTGCCATCTATATTTACTGTTATATACTCAATGATTACCTTTAAAACATGGTATAAGTCCTGATCCTTTTTTTCAATTGTTTTAAAAGCTTGTTGGATGTTTTTCACAGATACTTCCTGTACTTCTTCATTTTTATATAAGAACAGTTTATCCTGGGCTTCTTTTATCTGCTGTTCAAATTCTTTTCTCCTAACTTGAAATTCTACTTTATCGATCAATTTATCAAGACAAAGATCAACAAGACCTTCGCTTTTCTCTTGATATTTTGCGATACTATTCTCCAATTGTTTCACTTGCTGCATATGCTCCCCTCTCCGCACTTTAGCTGCAAGAGCAGAGCTAATGGAAACAGATAAAGACTTTGGATATTGCGCAGCAAACATTGAAAACATTTCAAATTTCATGTCATTTTTTCCTTCTACATAGCTATCATAGCCTTCTTCAATGGTTACCACTCTTACACCATGTCCGAGTAACACTTCTTTAATTTCCAAAGCATCTTTTAAATCACGAGCTAATCTATGTATGGATTTAAAAAGAACCATTTTTATTTCCCGATTTCGGGCTTTTTGGAGAATTAATTGCATCGCCGTTCTTTCTAGGAATAATGTCCCTGATTTATCTTCATCAATTAATACAGATTTCTCATTAAACTCATAATTGTTCTGTTCCAGCCAATATCGACATATATCAATTTGGTTGGGAACAGATTCTTTTTGGCTATCCTTATCACTGGAAACACGAGTGTATATCAAGTATTTATAGTCATTATATTTAGTTGCCTCTACATCCGACTGTTTAAACATGTTTGCCCCTCCCCAATACCAAAGTATGTGTAACTCCATTATAACATTACGGAAAGAGCAATGATTACCGTTGCAGGATTAGGATTCTGCATTACAATATGCATTAAACCTTGATGGGCTTCTTAACCCATCAAGGTTTATTCAAAAGATATTCTCTTACTCAAGGTTTTAATATTAGTCATTCAGGTTACTTTGATAATAATTCCTTGTTCATATTCTCAACCTTGTGCATTTCTTCTAGTAAAGGGTTTTGATAATCACTGTAACTATCTAAGTATGCTCTTACCCCACCGATAATATTTATATTTTTAATATCTTCATTGTTTTCAAGTGCTCTTAATGCATGTTCATACCTTGTATATATCAGGTGGAGAATTCTAGTGTTTATTTCTGCTGCATCATCATTATTCAATTTGGTTAACACTAATTTAATTTGTTGCATCAAATACTTTCGGGTTGAAAGATACTTCATAACCATCACTTCCAATTGAATCAATTAATTAACAAAACAGCAATTTCGTTTCTGATATCTTCCCCCCACATTTATAGAACTGTTTGAAGAGCTTCTTCCAACATAGACTCAAAACTTGCAAATGACTGAATTAGATTACCAGATGGTTTATCAAGCTCTAAAAATACGTTTTGATCAAGATCATAGCAATACCAAGCTATATCAGAATCTCCAAAAAATAAATACTGTTTTTGCCAGTCATTTTCATACCAAATTTCGTTTGTCTCAATTATCCCATCAATTTCCTCATCTATTTCTCTATCTAATAAAAATTTATCAACACCATAAATCACCAAACCATCAAAGTCTAGTCCGTTTACTGTCTTTAAAAATTCAATATAAGATACTGGCAGTGTAATATTTCCTAACCTTTGCTGAATACACTGCTTCAATCTAATAATCTCTGTATTCGATACTGGGTTTCTAAGTGAACTTCCATACTCTTTTTCAATTTTTTCTATCTCTATTAATAAGTCTTTCCAACCAGGCATATCTAATACTCCTTCCTTTCTACAGGCTTCAATGGATAGATATCACTGTCAAACATTGGCCAATTTATTACCCTACTTTCTCTAGCGGCCAAACCTCTTGTTAAGAGATTTTGTTTGTTGGTAATTGCTTTATGATAGGGGTCATTTCTAATTAGAACTAGATTAGAAAAATCATTCGTCCCACCATCGTCTAAAGGTAAGTTATGATGAACTTACCAGCCTTTTGGATTACGCCCATCTCTCATTCTGGCAATATCATTTTCGTCTAAACCCGCTTTTTTTAGACGCTCCATTCTTATAGGATCATTAGCAAATTCTTTAAGAAAATTCTTCCGTACAGAGCTATTAAATTTCTTTCTAAGATTAGCAGTTTCTTCTGACGACCTCTTAGTATATACAATTTCTTTCACTGTTACATCCTTTAAGTGGATTTTCTCGCCTTTTAGAGAACCTATAAAATTATCTTTTTTACCTTCTTCATTTGATAAGTCCTTCTTTTGAGTATGACTACTTCCTGCACCGTTCTCTCTGTCTAAAACAAAGTGATATCTCCCTGTTGTATCATTAACTACATTGACTTTAGGTATTTGTGTTCTCATCCATTCCTTTATATTCAACATCGTAGGAATTTTTAGAGAGGACCTTGTATACGTATTATTTTTAGAAATTACTTCTCCAACGTCGTTTTGGTCCGCAAACTTACTACCAGATTTTGGCTTAGAAAGGAACGACTTTGTACCAAAAACCGTTGAAAACAAACCAAAACTAGATAACCAATGTTCTTTGGAATACGTTTCTTCAGGACTTATTGTCCCATGCATCATGTCTACTCCACCAACAGTAAACCAGTTAACAAAGTCTTTTGGTGTATTCAACATATTTTCTGCCTGGACCTGAAGACCTTTTGAAAAGTCCTGTCCCGTATTCAATGCACCAAAAGTAATATAATTTCCGAAATCATAAAAAAGAGTCGAATTTAGCTTCATTTCTATCCTCTGCTGCTTTTAATACATCCGAACCTATCTCTTGAAACGCTTGAGCAGACTTTTGACATGCATTTTGCC
Source organism: Virgibacillus pantothenticus (assembly GCF_018075365.1). Classification (GTDB taxonomy): domain Bacteria; phylum Bacillota; class Bacilli; order Bacillales; family Amphibacillaceae; genus Virgibacillus; species Virgibacillus pantothenticus. The sequence continues at coordinate 1,415,028 of NZ_CP073011.1, read as the reverse complement.
TCCGATCATCTGGAATTGATGATACCAATTCGTACGTCACGGAACCATCAGATTCTTTAAACTCACGGACTTTTCTACCGTCAATTAGCGTATAGTATACACCATGCCATTCTTTCTTATAGTCCGAGATCTTTACTTTAGAAACCACTTGGTGCTCAATGGTAGAAAATTCTCCTGTAGTTAAACGGTCACCTGGTGCTGCTTAGAACAAAAAATACATTGCTCAAAGCTTATGAGTGATAAAATAGATGACTTTATATTTATATAAGTAATCGTAAAATATTTTTACGGTTACATACATCCGTATAATTATCAGTTTTTATTTATTCAAATCAAAATTATTGACACACCCGGATCATATCCCATATACATTCATCTTCTCCTTTTTCAATGATTCTGAAGGCATAAATAGGAAAATCACAAAATGTACCCTTGATAAGCTCACTCTATCAAGGGTTATGCAAAATATAACTGTTAGTCTTGACTATAAGAAAAACCCGATAAATATTAAGTCAATTAGAATCACTTTTTATTTCCTTTAAAAACTCAGGGTCAATCCAAACATTTTTAACTTTGTAATCGTCCATTTCATCTTCAGTGTTATAGGGCTTTATACTTTCTAGAAAATCATTGAAACTTTCGGCAATATATATTAATGGATTTCTTGGTTTTAATTCTTCCTTTATAAGCTCTATATCATGATCCCAAAAACTAATAGTTTTGTCCTCAACATTCAGACAAACTATATTGCCTCCCTCAACTCTGCAAATCGGTATATTATTTCTTGGTATTCGCCCCTTATATATATTATATTGTGAATTTAGATCATTGATTTCCTCTAATTTAACGCCAAAAAAATCTGTTATTGATATTGAATTTATTTCTCCAGTAGATAATTCTAAAATGTTTGGCTCGGGAGTTCCACCATTCTTTTCTTTTAAAAAAGAAACATAATCTACTGGTAAATTAGTGCCTAATTTGTTTTCAAAATCACTGAATTCTGCTTTATCAAACTTGACATTACTTGCTTCAATTTCAATCATAACCTACACCTCTTTATCAAATTATTATAAATTAGGGAGCCAATCCTTTTCTAATTAATGCAACCCCACCAGTATGTCTCACAGATTGATGTAAATCAGTTGGCACTAACATTAAAGTCCTTCCATCTTCTACATGGTGCCAAGTGTAACCTTTAGGGGTAGCCTTTAAACCAATAGATTTATTAGCTGCTGTAAAGTCACTAGAGGTATTTCCTTTTAAACCATCTATTTTTATACTCACTTTTGAATAAGGACTAAAATCCGGGAATCCTTCTTTTGTAAATTTAACACCATTCGGATATTTTTTAGCCAAATCACCAGATAGATTGTATGTTTTTCCAGCATATTTCTTGTTTATAATTCTAACACTATTACCTTTGGTACTTGTAACTATCTTACCAGTATTTTCATTACCAAGCTTTAACTTACCTTCTCCCTTAATCAGTTTCCAAGCTTTTCCTGCTATTTTCCCTATTGGTACCAGAGAAGCTCCAGCTATTACTTTTTCACCTTTAGTGGTGTCACCGTCCATAACCATTTTCACATCATCCCAAAACAGAAAATCAATTGTCCCCTTTACTATTTTTCCTCCCGTATCTCCTATGTCTTCTACTTTTCTATCCAGCCACCCTTTGTCAGGTTCTCTTGGCTTCCATCGGTTTCCAGGGATAGTGTCAGTTATTTCATACTGGACATCACCTGTTTTTGACTTATACTCTCTAATTTTTCTGCCATCAGCCAAGGTATAATAAACGCCATTCCATTCTCTTTTGTAATCAGACACCTTTAATTTAGATACAATTTGTTTTTCCAGTGTTGCGAATTCATTTGTAGTTAGTTGATCTCCACTTGCTGCAATAACCGCTTGTAACGACTTGTAACTATAATCATTGTCTTAAACCGAAAGTATCTTTGCAAATAGTTAATCACTGTAGTTGCAAATGGAATAAATCTGGAAGAAGCAAATTTTAACAGTTCACTCAGTATCACTTCCGAATGTAGGGCATTTTTTGTACTATTTCTCATTAGCCCATCCATAAGTTCTTGATGAAACTTTTGATCAGCTAGTTGCCTTGCTTGATACCTATCAATACGTAACTTCCCATTGTTTCCTAGCTCACGGATTTGACTAATATAATTCTTCATCGTTCGTATATCTTGTTCTACGGGTTCTAGCTTAGCTGTATTATGGCGATCAAAAGCGTGGAGCTTCTCTATCGTCTGACGGTTCAGCTTTTTCGCATGCTGTACTTTATCTAGGAATTCCCCATCGTTTGTATTGGGAATGTCAACGATATCCCTTACAGACTGAAGAACAGCATTTGCCTCATCCGTTAACGCCATGGTAATCTGTTCCATTCGTTCAAAACTTCGTTGCACATCTTGAGAAAGAAAATCCTCACGAATAACCCCATCTTTGTTTGGTTCCATGTCCCGAACCGACTTTTTCATTTCCTGTAAAGTATCGGAGTAATTCGCAATAAAACCTTCTAGGAACAACAGAAATGGCATGTGTACCTCTTGATAGAAGGTTCGAATAGAATTTAGCCGTTTTCCCTTTAAATGCATCCTCCAAAGCTATAATGCCCTCTATGCTCTTCTGGATGTTTTTTACTTGTGTATGTATTTGTTCTAGCTGTGATATGGTTTTGTCAATATAGCTATGAAGGTCGCTTACATAAAGCGCCTTAATGAACATCCCCTCCTATCCCCATTGGTAATCATTTCAATGTAACCCCTTTAGTTGCATTATACTAAAAGTAAAAAATATATGGAATGTTTATTCTGAAATGAATTTATAGGCAGTGAATAAGTTATACTAATTTATATACTGTAATAGAATTAACGATTCTTTATCACTTATACTATATACTGAGATATATTACACTTAACTTAAATATTCTTTGAGCTGTTCAGGAGTTGCAAAATAATCCTCAATAGCCTGATCCATTTCATTCGTCAATTGTTCAACTTGTTGTTTTTTGTCTATTTTATTATTACGCGTATACTCACCTTCAACTCCATTAAAAAACTCCCTCTGCTTAAAGGGAGCTTCTATCGTTCTATTTCCTGTTCTTTGGATATTTGCTTCTTGTTTTCTGTTTTTTTTTGCGTGTCGGCTAATTCTTGGTGCATTTTTTCTCTTTTTCTAATTCCGTTTCTATCTGCTGAAGTTTTTCCCGTTGAGCTGGCGTTAAATCCATTTCTTTGATTTCATCTAATACCTCTCTCTTAAGCGCATAAACAACGTCATAACCATATCTTTGTTCAAATTCCTTCGCTTTGGCTTCATATTGCTGCTTATTAAATGGAGACTCTTCTTTTTGCTGTTTTGGCTCATGCTCACTTATATCTTCCAGAACTTTATGTTTAAACAGCTCTCTAAAAGTTTGTCTCTCTTTATCACTGTCTAAATCATTCTCCACATTTTGCTTGTACAATTCAGCAAATTCTTCAAGCTCATTGATCACCTGTTTTTCCATGGTTTCTAACTGCTCTTTTGGTAACTTCGATTTAAGTACGGCATCCCAATATTGTCTTTCTATCTTCTCACGCTTTTTTCCATAGCCTTTCTGATCTGGGTACTTCTGTTCATTTTGTTTGGCAAATAGAAGATCACTATACTTTCTTCTTAGATCTTTTTCTGTGTTCATTTTCTTATTCTCCTTCCAATTGTTAATTGTTGTTTTTAAAAATACAGTTGGCCTTAAAATTGCACCTCCTACATTCTGTGTAATTAGATAAAAAGAAAAAGCTTTGAACAAGAAGTACCTTGCTCACAGCTTTTTAGGGGGATGACCTATGTTATTAATGTATCATGTAAATCATTGATTTTCGTATAGAATTCGTATGCAAAAAGTATATCTGGTTTACTGTTTATAATTTTCTAATAGTCGCATTCTTTTTCTTTACATTCTTCTTTCCTTTCTGGAAACCCTTCACTCAACCCTACGCTGCCCACTTTATAATTACTTTCTACACCAGCTGAAAAATCAGCTTCCCCTTCATTAATGATTCCATCAACGGTCAAGCCCCCCATCGGACTTTGATAGATGTCAACAATCTCGACAGACTTTATCCCCTCATAATTATTCTTAATATATTGCACAACAGCTTCTTGAGCCCTTTCTTTCGTTGCCTGATCATAAGTTTCATTGTTTGATTTCACATTACAACCCCCTAATAGTATAATTGTGACAGTAAATATTGTTGGAATGAAAAGTTTCTTCATTCGTATCACATCCTAACTGAACTAATATCAAAAGATGGAGGATAAAAAATGGTAAATTCCACAGTAAAAGCCAGAGTTACTTCTTGGTAACTCCAACTATACAACTTTATTTCGACAAATAAAAAAAGCTTAGAACAAAAAAATACATTGCTCAAAGCTTTTGAGAGATAGAACAGATGACCTTAAATTAATAATATACTAGGAGTTTTATTTTATATTTATAATATTTTCATTTAATAGTCGCAGACCTTACCTTCACACTCTTCTTTTTTAGGAGGGAAACCTTCATCTGTTCCTAAGCTTTTAACCACAAATTTTTCAGGGTCAACACTAGCAGAAAAACCTACTTCATTATTTATAGTTCCACTAATCATTAAGCCACCCATTGGATCATTTGTGTCGTCACTGAACTCGATTTCGTTTATATTTTGGTAATTGTTTACCAAATAGCTTTCCACAGTGTTTTTTGCTTTTGTAATAATCTTTTCATCGTAATTATTGCTGGACGGGTTCACATTACAACCTCCTAATAGTATAATTATTATAATTATAAAAATTAATTTTCTCATAAAGTCACCTCATATTTTTAAAGGAGTTTTCCTATGCCAAAGATAAGCGATTACGAATTTGCGGAGATTTCCAGACAAAATTATAAGGATCATTCTAACTATATTCTTGTAAATATTAAAAAACAAGAAATAAAGTGGGAAATTTCCGAAACCATTAAAAACCCTGATACTGGATTAGACGGTTACGTACTCCAAAACCCCGCTACAAATGAAATCGTTATCAGTTTCAGAGGAACAGAACCAGATTCTCTTAAAGATTATGAAGAAGATCTCCATGGAATTATTCTTGGTGATTCCGATTATACCAAAAAAGAATACGGAAAAACACCTTATCTAGCAACTCCATCTCAAGACGCTGCTTTAACAACAGGAAGGGCAAAGCTCAACTCCAAAGATAAAACCCTCACGTATACGAATAAAAATCAATTTACAGAAGCTGCCCCCATTGTTGAAAAATATGTAAAAAAGCATGGTGCAAACAACATCGTTTTTACCGGGCATTCTCTAGGGGGAGGGCTTGCGCAGTATTTCGCTGTCAAACATGACTCAAACGCTGTTACGTTTGCTTCAGCTGACGTGTTTGATCTGTTATCCAAAGAAGATCAAGAACGGGCTTTAAATGGGGAATTTAAAGATAATATTATTTCTTACACGTACCCCGACGACTTCGTGGGGACGTTTTATGAGCACTCTGTTGGTTCTGTATATTATGTCGGTGATCCAGCAGAGAACAATGGAAAAACCCTTAAGACCCATCGTATCAAGAACTACGTAAGCGAGGATATGTATAATGAAGAAGGATATTTCCTTCCCCACTTATTATATGGTGAAAAAATTAAAGGACAGTTACAATCCTCTCCTCTGGAATTGAAAAATAGTGGCGTTCATGACTTTCATATCCGTATTCAAACAGAGCTTATGTATCAATTAGCCATGGAGATGGAAGAGAGCGAGGAATTAATCACATCCACTAGAATTGCGCTAACCAGATTGCTTGACGACCATCTAGCTACAATGAAAGAGTTAAGAAATACATACAGAAATAGGGTCGGTTCAGGAAAATACGATAAATTAAACACTGCTCATGTCGATGAAATTTTTCGTGAACTAGTGGATGTTGAGAGTGATGGTACACCATTATTAATTGATATAAATGAATTTGAACATCTTCTGGAAAAACTGCGAAAAAGCCAACATGATACGGGGGAAATAGCTTATAACATGGAAAAAATGAGTAAAGATTTTAAACAAATGGATCAAATACTTGCCCAATGGCTCCAAATACGTCAATAAGGGGTGGTGTGGTAATGAGTAGTATGAGTGATTGGTGGAAAGATTATCTGGAAACCAATGCGCAAAAAGAAGCGTTAAAGAAACAAATCAAACTGGATTTAGAAGAGAATGTAGATATTACAAAGCTATACTTAGAGCATAGTTACGCAGTTGGGTCACTTTCCCAAAAACATCAGAATATTTTAACCAAAGTCAATCAACATTTTGATGGAAAAGCAAGTCATGCATTGATGAACCGCTTTATAGAGAACATCATTCAGCTTCAAGAAATGGATCGTGTTTACAAGGCGAACTATGAACATGTTAAACTGAAACAGGGGTTTTGGTGAAAGGTTGTTTAGTTAAAATTTATACAGTTTGTGAGATAACTGGAGGCATATCTTGCGTGTAGGTAAGAAAGTTAGAGCTGTGTTAGCTTAAGGCACAGCTCTAACCTCACCCAAAATAGAAAACTACGATTTCCCCTTGTTCCTCTTCGGAAATTCAAAGGTTATTTTCCCTTCTAAGTCCAACGTTAGATACGCATCGAACTTTTTCCCTTTCTTACTTTTAAATCCCTTGATCAAATTCGTTCGCTTTCCTTTTAAAAGAGATTGAACAGCTGTTTGTGGCAACTTTTTCGTTAACATTGTTTTGGGAAGGCTAAATGTACATCCCTTTTGATAGCCACTGCATCCGTAAAATTTCCCCTTATCTTGCAGTTTACCTGTTTGGCACATCGGACAATCGCCAACATAGGGATTCTCTGTTACCTGGTTGATTTCACCTTTTAGCGTTGCCACTTGATTAGGTGCTTGTTCCAATAAATAAGCAACAAATTTCTTTATATTAGCTACAAATTTATCTTGAGAGCCTTCCTTTCTCCCTATTTTAGCTAGGTAGGTTTCCCACTTTGCGGTCATTTCTGGACTGGCTAGCAATGTCCCATCTACTGCTTGGCAAAGCATTTTTCCTTTTGATGTTACGCTCACAACATTTTTCTTTATTTCAATGTACTGTTGGTGTTTTAACGTTTCAATAATGCTTGCCCTAGTAGCCTCTGTTCCAATGCCTTCCTTTTGCTTGAGAATATGCTTTGCCTCTTCATCCTCAACTTCCTTCCCTGCATGTTTCATCACCTGAATTAAATTCCCCTCCGTATACGGCTTCGGAGGTTGCGTTTTCCCTTCTTTAATGAATACGTCTAGCATACAAGCGTCGCCCTGTTTCATGGTAGGAAGCTGCGTATGTTGTTCCTTTTGCTGTTGCTTTTCCTGTTGAAATAAAACCTTCCATCCTCGATTCTTTTCTACTTTTCCTGTTTTATAAAAGCTTAACCCACGTACATCAATGGTTACTTTTGTTTCTTCATATTCATAATCGGGTGCAAACATGGCCAAGGTTGTCGCTAAAATTTCTCGATACACATGCCTTTCTTTTTCCGCCAAACGATCCAGCTGTGGAACTTGTTTAGTTGGAATAATGGCGTAGTGCTCTTGCACCTTCGAGTTGTCTACGTAGGATTTTCTTGCTTCGGGATACTTCACAGAAAAAGAAACGCCTAAACAATTTTGATACGCAGTCAAGTTTTGCTTCACATAAGCAAATTCATTTTCCGTAATATAGTGACAGTCCGTTCGAGGATAGGTGACCAATTTCTTTTCATACAACCCTTGAACAATCTCTAGCACCATAGATGGACTATACTTCCGTTGTTTATTCATCTTTGTTTGTAAAGTAGATAAAGAATGCAGCTTCGGGGCCCTCGTTTTCTTTTGTGCCTTGTCTAGTTCTTTTACCCTCCCAGCTTGCTCGCCTTCTTGAATCCCATACGTCTGTAAAACAGCCATCGCTTTTTGTTTCGTATCATAGCGCTGATTATGCTTAGCCTCAAAGCTTTGTTCATGTATCGTCACATTTCCTGCCAGCTCAAAAAATGGCTGGGACGTAAAGTTTGCAATTTCTTCTTGACGTTTATAAATCAAATAGAGCGTTGGCGTTTGTACGCGTCCGACACTAAATACCCCTTGTAACCCTCGCTCTTGTAAAAGTAGCGTGTATAAACGAGAAGCATTAATGCCGACTATCCAATCACTATATTGTCTTGTTTGTGCTTCTTTATATAAAGGAATATAGTTATTCCCATCTTGTAAATGCTGCAACCCTTTTTCAATCTCTTCCACTTCCAAAGAATTAATCCACAATCGTTTTATCGGTTTATAGCTTGCACCAGCTTGTTGAAGAATACTTCTCGCAATATTTTCCCCTTCCCTGTCACTATCTGTGGCGATAATTATACCTTTCGCTTGGTCGCATAAACGTTTTACCACCTGAAATTGCTTTCGTTTATCTTTGGCTACTTGAAACTGAAACGCATCAGGCATGATGGGCAACTTATTCAAATCCCATTTCTTCCATGTCTGGTTATACGTTTCGGGAGGCACAAGTTCTACTAAGTGACCAAATCCCCAGGTAATATATGCTTTTTCTCCATGAAAAAAACGACTATCTTGTACTTCTAGATACCCGTCTTGTTTGTTGACGTTTTGAAACACATCGCCATAGGCTTTTCCTTGGCTTGGTTTTTCAGCTAAGATTACTACAAGTCCCATTTATGGATCAACTTCCTTTTAAGTTATATTTTGAATGGTATAAGCCTTGTTTGACCTTTTATTAGGTCAAACAAGTAGGTCTTAAATAGTTTCACGCTATAAAAATGTGAAAAATGCTTAGTATCTTGTAATATATTTATTTGAGAAAATGAGGTTTTCAATGAATCTAAGTTGTGTAGCCCTTGTACTTTTCTATTTTTTTCTAGGTCAGCGCAACTGAAAGAAGCAACAGAGCGTAATCCTTTTCAATCTCAAATAGCCATGGACAACTTGTAAGTTTGTGTATGTATATTCAACTTCTTTTGTATAAAGAACATTTATCGGAATTACAGAAAGAGATAAATGTGTTAGCACAGTCTTTTGAAAACTATAGATTATCCAATCCGTTCCGAGAATCGGTGATAAGATATTGGCAACAATCTTATCCGAAATCGGAGATGTAGCACTGTTTGAAAAACCTAAAAAGCTAGTTCCTTATGCCGGATTGGATCCATCTGTCTTTGAATCAGGTAAGTACAAAGCTTCAATTAATCGCATTACAAAGAGAGGCTCATCACGATTGCGACAATCTCTATACATGGCTGTACATGCGGTTTAGCAAGAAATCGAAACAAGAAACTTACTGCTTTTTATCAGCGTAAACGCGATGAAGGAAAACCACATAAAGTCGCTATAATCGCTTGTGAAAATAAGCTTGCTCATTGGATTTATGCGATATTAAAACACCAAGAAGTCTTCGTAGATCAAAATTAAGGCGCGTTAGACTCTAGTTATTAATTTTTTGCCTTTTAAATAAAAGGCTATTCAGTTTGCCTGTTTTTTAGTATAACATGAATATTAAGTTACTTTCATCCATTAGTATTGGCAATTATTAGCTGGTATAATGGAAAACGCCTTAATCGTTAAATTCCATGTGCCAATTTTCTTGCCTTTAATAATCCAATCCTAATGATCTTGTAACCTGTAACCGCTTCTGTTAAATCAAGGGCTGCCCTTTCCGGCTTACACTGTGTATACAATCGTAAACATATTATGTAACATTATGACGTAATCCACATCGCACGCACGGAGCACGATATTTGATATGTATCTCACACAGTTTAAGAGTATTTATTGTCCAAACTCGGGGGTATCCGCACCAACCACACATAGAACAAACAACAAAAGAGTAGACAAATTTGTCTACTCCTTAATACCGACTTTATTAATTTAATAAATATATTACTCTCTTTTTTCATCTAACCGCCGACGAAATACTAAAGCTGAAACAGCGAATATAACAAAAGCTACTACTGAAGCAGCGGTAACCACCTTCAACACATTTCCTATTGGAGATTTAAATAACAGTGCGATCGAGATGATTAAAACGGCACCAGTTAAACCCATTCCTAAAATCGAAGTCGCCAAAACCTTGTTCATCAAATCACCTCACAAATACTCACAAATACTTGAAACAAGCTACCACTCTAGCGATACCACCAGCACAAGCACTGCATATGCACCAATACATGTAGCACATACGGGTCAGTCACTGGTGTCGGTGCTGCACACGAACCACCACACGCAACCGCAATAATATAAGCCGTCGTACCACCAACGCCAAGCACTGCTACAAGACAAGATGCACTGCGCCTACACCCATCGGTTGAATTCCAGAGTCAACCGGCTCTTCTGCAAGTATTTCTTCATCTGTGATATAAGAAATCCCAGTATCCTCAGAATTAACAAGCGTTCCGTCCAAATACGTCTCAACTCGGAAATTTCCTACCCCATTCTTGGTCACTAACATTTTATTTGTCTGCAATGCAGTCTTATCCTCATCGAAGAATACCGTTACGCTTCATCACCTGTAACTACAACAATACTTTGAGTATTATCAGTTTGCGCAGTAACGTTGGAGTTGGAGCTGGAGTTAGGTTTTAAATCGTCATAAAACGACACAGTTCCCTTAAAAACATCAATAACTTTAATTGTTTTTTTGGCAAGTTGGGAATTATTTTAATAGTAATCACTTGCATATTTGGTTATACTTTGTTAATTTTTCCAGCCCATTTTGGTTGAACTTTTATAAAAAAATTTGATCATTTTATATCTTTGATCTTCAACAATCTGGCCCGTTTGTTGAATAAAAAATACTTTTGAATACATTTTCACAAATATATTATTTGGATGTCAAAATTTTCTTTAATTATTTTTTTATCCTTTTCTAATAGTTTAGGTGTTACTATAAATAGTCTATCCATGGCTCTATTAATACCTACATACTGAATACGATGTTCTTCGTTTTCATCTAATTTAGGAGGAGTCAAAAAATCAAATGTGTTAGATATTAGTAAAACATTTTGAAATTCATCACCTTTTGATTATTTATGGCAAACTAATAATGTAGGGACTGGCATTTAATTATATCAGACATGAGGTAAGTCAAAAAGGTGAAACCTATGCAGATGTGGCAAGAAAAATGGAAGTTGACCCACGTACAGTTAGTAAGTATGCAAATCAGGAAGAGTTCAGAAGAAAGAGAAAGCAAAAACGAAAAGCACGGGTGATGGATTCAGTTAAGCAGATAGTAGATAAGTGGATTAAAGAAGATTTGAAGAAGAAAAAGAAGTATAAGAGAACAGCAAAAAAATGTGGCTCTTCGCTAAAGACGATGGTAAAGACTCAAGTCATCTGAAATCCCATGCTAAAGCACGTTAAACGTTGACTGAACTCAATCTTCTATTTGGAATATATCGTTCGTTTCTTCATCCACTTTGCCTACTGTTGCGCAGAAATATCCTCTTGTCCACAAATGCTGTCCCCAGTATCTCTTTTTCAACTCTGGAAATGGATCTTGAAGTAATTGAGAGGACCTTCCTTTTAAGTATTGCATGATTTTACTTGGCGCAAGACTTGGTGGACATGTTAGTAGTAAATGAATATGCTCTTTTCCAACACTTTCTTGCAAGATGGTTAATCCTCTTGCTTCACACCCCCTGTCTTATTAGTTCCCTTGTTCTTACGGCTATTTCTCCACGTAATACTTTATATCGATACTTGGTTACCCAAATAACGTGATATTTTAATATTATATATATCATATACTGCATGGCTATTCTTTTTATATCCGTCCATACTTTTCACCTCATATCTTAGTATGGACAGCTAAAGATAAGGCTAAAAGCGGATACCGTCTAAAGACGGTGGAGTTAGACCATGTAACTTAGAAATTAAAAAAGCAGTCATCATTTTCACTATCCTCCTCGTCATGGCTCTTACCGCGTGTCTCTGTCCATTTTTAGAAGAGTTTTTTCTTTATGGTGCCTCTTTGATTTGGTAACATGAGATGAAATAGAATGATTCATTATGCTACCATGTCATCAACTAGAAACACTAATTGAAAGAAGTATGAAAGCCGGTATAAAAGTAGAAACAATTATTGGAGATACAGCTTATACAGAGAAGGGTAATATAGAATACACCCATAAAAATGACATAGATTTAGTAGCGAAATTAAACCCAGCCATTACACAAGGTAAAAAAGAAGATGAGTTTGAATTTAATAAAGATGCAGGAATGTATGTCTGTAAAGCTGGACATTTGGCGATTCGGAAAGCACGCCAAGGAAAGAAAGGGGTCGCTAAGAACCAAACAGATACCTATTATTTTGACGTGGAAAAATGGAAAGTTTGTCCGCTAAGAGAAGGCTGTTACAAACCTGGAGCTAAAAGCAAGAGTACTCATCTCATGTAGGGGCCCATCTGGCTTGAATTTGTTGATTAATCTCACTGCTAAGAAGATTTTAGTTAACCCTTATAAATGTACGCACCGTTTAATTGCTTTCACATAAGCTATTATTGACTAAATAATTTCCCTTCATTTTGCAGCTCTATTGACAGCAAGGAGGGGTTACCATTTGAAGGACAACGAGTATAAACCGAAGCAATTATTAACCAAACGGGAAAAAGAAGTATTCGAACTATTAGTACAGGATAAAACCACAAAAGAAATTGCCCAGGAATTATTCATATCAGAAAAAACAGTCCGAAACCATATTTCAAATGCTATGCAAAAGCTAGGTGTCAAGGGGCGTTCACAGGCTGTTGTAGAGCTCCTTCGTATGGGGGAATTAAAGCTCTAATCAACTCGGCTTTCCGTAATGGGAAGCCGAGTTTGCGTAATTAGAGACTTTCAATATAGACGGAGGAAAATGTATGGAAATCAAAGGATGAGCTTTGTCAATTATAAGGATCATTTTACGGACGAAGAGCAACTTTAATGGAAGACCGTTTGCATGTGTTATATAAACAGAACAAAATAGGTTTTTTGAATACGTTTTTATCTTCCTATTTATTATTTGTTTTATCTTTAGCATAAACTCCTTTAAACGCCAAAAATCTTGATGGAGGATTTCGACATATTTCGCAAACCCAAACCCTAAGCCTCACAATCTCAACTGGTATTCCTGGAAGGGCTTATTTCCTCTGTGGAAATGAAGCAACCACACCACTTCACTCATTAAGCCCACACTTAACACAGGAATCTGTATGAACTATTACTAAAGACATACACGAAACGATCCAATTTATAGGTTTTACTTTTCTAACAATGCAGCTCTCATCGATGCTTCCAATGATACCGGCTTGCCTGTTTTTGCATGAATATAGACAAGCCTTCCTCGTCCTGTTAAGGCTATTTCTTGTTTGTCGTCTAGTACCATATAATGAATATCAACAGATGATCTGCCGACATGGTGCGCTTTTACATACACATCAACGGTTTGATCAAAGTACAATTGTTTTAAGAAATCACATTGCAGATCAGATACTACGGGGATGCCATCGATATTCAAATTGCCGTCAAAGATGCCAACTGCTTTTAAAAATTCGATTCTAGCCTGTTCAAAATAAATAAACGCTGCTGTATTGTTCATGTGTCCGAATAAATCTGTTTCAGAAAAACGAACTGTAACCGGGATGGAAAATGAAAATGACGATCGCCACTGATTTAAATCTTCTATATAAGAAATTCTCATGCTTTCACTCACCTCATCAATTAGATATATAATGCTTTGGCTTAGAATGCTCTAACGGCTATTGAGCTTTCATACTTGCACAGTTATGTAATTCGTTATCAAAAAAACATACTATTTTAGCTACCTTTTTCCACCTAACTACCTACTTGTCCTATGCCAAAAGCAAAGAGACATTATAGATTTCCTAGTCAACAAGTTAACTTATACACGAGTTAATGTTAATACCCCTTTTACTAGTATGCTGGAATTTACATTATGACTTCCCCAGGCTGCATATGAAAAATATTTCCCGACGTCAAATAATGTGGAGCAATAATATTGCCTGAATGTGCACGTGGATAAATAAACAAAATCGCCAAAACAACCGCTATTCGAAAATTTCTCACTTTTTCAAGTGGAAAAACAGCCCAGAGCCTGGTTAGAGGCAGAGGGCCGTTTGTCAAAACTAGATGTTAATGTGCGTTGTCACTTCCAAAGAAGTTTTTAAACGCTTGAATGTTTGTAGCTCGGTTCATTGCAGCAATAGAGGTTGTTAATGGAATACCTTTAGGGCATACTTGCACACAATTTTGCGAGTTTCCGCAACCATCAATACCCCCGTCTTCCATCAATCCATTTAACCGTTCACTTGCATTCATCGCTCCGGTTGGATGTGCGTTAAACAAACGAGCTTGTGATATGGCAGCAGGTCCAATGAAATTGGATTTGTCATTCACATTTGGACAAGCCTCCAAACAGACGCCACATGTCATACATTTAGATAATTCGTAAGCCCATTGGCGTTTCTTTTCGGGCATACGTGGACCAGGACCTAAATCATGTGTACCATCGATTGGTATCCACGCTTTCACTTGTTTTAACGCATCAAACATGCGTTCGCGGTCAACGATTAAATCACGAACAACTGGAAATGTTGACATTGGCTCTAAGCGGATCGGATGGTCAAGCTGATCCACGAGTGCTGCACAAGATTGTCTTGCAACCCCATTGATCACCATGGAACATGCACCACATACTTCTTCGAGACAGTTCATATCCCATTGTACTGGTGTCGTTTTCTCCCCATTTGCATTAACCGGATTTTGTCTAATTTCCATCAATGCAGAAATAACGTTCATATTTGGCTTATATGGTACTTTAAACGTTTCTTTATAGGAGTTAGAATCAGGGCTGTCTTGTCGAGTTATAATAAACGTAATTGTTTTATTATCAGCCATTCTTACTTACTCCCTTCGCTTTTTTTCGTGTAGTCGCGCTTACGAGGCTTAATTAATGAAATATCGACATCCTCATAAGAAAACTTTGGTGCCTTTTCTTCCATATCAAACTCTGCAATAGTGGTTTTTAACCAGTCTTCATCATTTCTGTCCGGAAATTCTGGCTTATAATGCGCACCGCGACTCTCATTTCGATTATAAGCGCCTTGTGTAATGACACGAGCTAGATGAAGCATGTTTTCCAGTTGACGTGTAAACATGACACCTTGGTTGCTCCAACGAGATGTATCATTAATATTAATGTTTTCAAAACGCTGTAGTAGCTCTTGAATCTTTTCATCTGTTTCTAGTAATTTCTTATTCTCACGCACTACGGTAACATTGTCGGTCATCCACTGACCAAGCTCTTTATGAAGTTGATAGGCATTTTCTTCGCCATCCATGCTCATTAACTTATCAAAGTTATCTTGTTCAACTTTTACATTTTCTTCAAATAAGTTAGCTGACAAATCATCCACATGTTTATCTAAACCTTCAATATACTCCATTGCTTTTGGACCAGCAACAGCCCCACCATAAATGGCCGACAATAGTGAGTTAGCACCAAGTCGATTAGCACCATGCTGCGAATAATCACATTCTCCCGCAGCAAAAATCCCAGGAATATTAGTCATTTGATTAATATCAACCCACAGTCCACCCATAGAATAATGGACAGCAGGGAAGATTTTCATCGGCACTTTTCGAGGATCTTCGCCAACAAATTTCTCATAAATCTCAATAATTCCGCCTAGCTTTATATCTAACTCTTTCGGATCTTTATGAGATAGATCCAAATACACCATGTTTTCACCGTTAATACCAAGCTTTTGATTAACACATACATCAAATATTTCACGTGTTGCGATATCTCTTGGTACAAGGTTTCCATAAGCTGGATATTTCTCTTCTAAGAAATACCATGGCTCTCCATCTTTATATGTCCAAATTCTGCCACCTTCACCACGAGCAGATTCACTCATTAATCGTAATTTATCATCACCTGGGATGGCAGTTGGATGAATTTGAATAAATTCGCCATTCGCATATTTTGCCCCTTGCTGATACAATTTGCTGGCAGCAGATCCTGTATTAATCATTGAATTGGTAGATTTACCGAAGATAATTCCAGGTCCACCAGTGGCAAAAATAGTTGCGTCAGACGGAAATGCTTTGATCTCGTGTGTTTTCACATTTTGAGCTACGATTCCTCTACCAATGCCTTCTTCATCAATTACCGCCCGAACAAATTCCCAGTTTTCATATTTTGTAACAAGGCCCTCTACTTCATAGCGACGTACTTGTTCATCTACCGCATAAAGCAATTGTTGCCCTGTGGTTGCCCCTGCATATGCTGTTCTGTGCATTTGTGTTCCACCAAATCGGCGAAAGTCCAGCAATCCTTCCGGTGTACGGTTAAACATAACACCCATACGATCAAACATGTGTATAATTCCAGGTGCTGCGTCACACATCGCTTTTACTTGCGGCTGATTTGCCAAGAAATCTCCACCATACACTGTATCATCAAAGTGAAGCCAAGGAGAGTCTCCTTCCCCTTTCGTATTGACTGCACCATTTATTCCACCTTGAGCACATACAGAGTGAGAGCGCTTTACAGGAACAATTGAAAATAAATCAACACTTACTCCTGCTTCTGCTGCTTTTATTGTTGCCATTAAGCCAGCCAAACCTCCGCCAACTACGGCAATTTTTCGTTTATTCATAACTTGTCACCCACTCCCTGTTCCTTTAAATTAGACACCGTACGCAAACGTGATGATTGTTCTTACCCCAACATAACTCAACGCCAAGAAGACAATCACCGTTGCATATGTAACAATTTTCTGTGACTTAGGTGTTTGTGTAATCCCCCATGTCACACAGAAGCTCCATAGACCATTAGCAAAGTGAAAAATAGTAGATAGAACACCAATCATATAGAACCAGAACATAAATGGATTGGAAAGAATTCCTTCCATGAGACTGTAGTCTGCTCCTTCTGATCCTAATTGAATTCTAGTCTCCCACACATGCCATACAACAAAGACAAATGTAATGATTCCCGTTATTCGCTGTAAGTAGAACATCCAATTACGGAAAAAGCTATAATTTCTCATGTTGTTTCGTGCTACAAAAACAATATATACCCCTAAAATCGCATGAAACAAAATTGGGATGAAAATAACTCCAAACTCCAATACTAGTCTAAATGGAAGACTGTGCATGAACTCCGCTGCTTTATTAAAATTTTCTTCCCCATAAACAGCGAAATGATTCACCACTAAATGCTGAATCAAAAAGATACCGATTGGAATTACACCTAATAACGAGTGCAATCTTCTTGTTAGAAACTCACGATGCTCTGTCAATGTGTTCCCCCCCTTAATTTGATCAGTAGTTAGTTTCATAATGTTGTACATATTTAAAAGTTCAACTCTTACATTTCTCAAAAAAGGAAAGTACGACGAGTTGACATTGTACAATTGTGACATGTTTATTGTACTTCTAACTGTTTCAAGCGTCAAGAAAACGGTACCTTTATTTCTATTTTTGCATGCGTTAAAAATATTCACATTAAAGGAACTCTTCTTTATATTAAACTACTAACTACAAAACAATCATCTCAGGATAAGAAATAGAAGAATCGCTTGGGTTCCTGTTGCAGACTAAATAAAGTCTGATAAATTGGAATTCCAACCAAGGATCTTCTCTTTCTGAGTGTTAGTTATACATGCTTCCAAACCACACATACCATATTTACTAGAAGCATTTCTCTATAACACGGCACTTGTCTTAATCGAGCATTTTTTGACAGTTGCCCCCCGCCCACATATTCTAAGGATGGTAGTGCGGAACTTACTGTCAGCTACATGCGAAATAAAATAAATTACATCATTTAGTAGTTGACCTAATTATGATAAACTATAAGAAGTCCGATAAAATGTGGTACCCTACTTGCGGGCATCCCTAGTTTTATAGATAATATAGGTATTGAATACAGAAAAAATAGCTCTATGTGCTTTTGTCTTCAGTTACTAATGTAAGTACATAAAATAGATACGGACTTTTAACCCCTTATTTAAAGGGACACAAAGGACTAAACAATCACAAATATATTAGATTTTGATGTACATATCGACTTTCATACATACCTTTTATGATGGTTATTGGGTAGATTATTTTTACGCACATCGACTATGTTAATACGTTAATAAGCTGTATTGTTTTGACTTGAAGCGCTTTTTATATCTTTCTTGCTTGTGATTATTAGTAGAGAGGATGACACAATTGATAAATCAACAGGAAACGGTAATATCCGTTAGTGAATTAGAAACATTACATACAGAAGGTGCAGGATATGATATTTTAAGATATATTAGCTTACCAGAATTATTAGGAAAAGAATCCCATACATTGTTATATTTCATGGGTAGAAAACTAGCACGGAAGTTTGATATACAGACGATGGAAGATATTATCCGTTTATTCGCCCTTTTAGGCTGGGGGCAATTAGAAATGGTTAAAGATAAGCGCAAATCTATCACTTTTCAATTGATGGCTGACGCGGTTGCGCTTCGCTTGCAAGCCCCTTTCCCGACTGATTTCAGATTGGAAGCTGGGTTCTTGGCAGAAGCTCTTTTGCAAATTGAAAATAGAGATTGTGAATGTATAGAATCAATTAACAAAAGGATTCATCAAGTTGAATTTAAGGCGATGTTTTCAACGGATTAACATGGAGTAATGTATTAGCTTAACGAGCTTGGTCAGAACATAAGCACTCTTACTCCGACAAGGAGCTACCAGATTGAAGTGATATCAATAAGCTGAATACGAAACATAACTAAAAAATCACCAGCACCAAAAAAGCAGTAGAACCCGAACGAATGGTGCTACTGCTTTTCTGTTTTGGCGGTTTGAAAATGATTGATAATATTTTCCGCTGTATCACGTGGTATTCCTAATTTCGTGAATTCATCGATACTAGCTTGTTTTATTTCGGTTATCGTTTTAAAATGCGTTAACAACAATCTCCTCCGTTTTTGACCAACACCTGGGATATTATCCAACTCTGATTGCACCACATTTTTCCCACGTAGCTGACGATGAAACGTAATGGCGAAACGGTGCACTTCCTCCTGTACTCGTTGCACAAGATAAAACTCATTCGATTTGCGATCCAAATCAATAACATGAGGTGGAAAACCGTATAATAGCTCACTTGTTTTATGGCGATCATCCTTTGCCAAACCACATAGAGGAATATCAAGCCCCAACTCGTTTTCTAACACATCCAGTGCGGCACTCATTTGCCCTTTTCCACCATCTACAATAATTAAATCAGGTAGTGGCAATTTATCTTTGAGTACTCTCGTATATCTCCTCCGGATAACCTCTCTCATCGTTTCATAATCATCAGGTCCATCTACATCACGAATTTTATACTTGCGATATTCGTTCTTCGCTGGTTTCCCATCTATAAAAACGACCATTGCCGAAACAGGATCTGTCCCTTGAATATTGGAGTTATCAAACGCCTCAATACGGTGTGGCGTCTCGATATTTAACTGTTCCCCTAGATGCTCTACAGCTACAATCGTTCTTTCTTCATCACGTTCAATTATAGAAAACTTTTCACGCAATGAGATTCGTGCATTTTCCTCAGCGAGTTTAACCAACTCTTTTTTTCTACCGCGAAACGGCGTATGCACATCCACTTTCAATAAATCCTTTAACAGCTCTACATTAGTACCAAGCGGGACAAGAATTTGTTTCGGCTTTGGATGATTTTGATGAAGATAAAAGCGTCCAACGTAACTGATGAACGTCTCCTCTGCCTCATCGAAAAACGGAAAAACAGCAATATCACGTTCAATCAACTTCCCTTGCCGAATAAAAAACACTTGAATACACATCCACCCTTTATCATAACTGTAGGCAAAAATATCTCGATCCGTCTGGTCATTCAAGGTCATCTTCTGTTGCTCCATGACAGATTCAATATGGTGGATTTGATCTCTTAATTCTTTAGCTCTTTCAAAATTTAATTGTTCACTCGCTTGATACATTTTCTCCGTTAAATCTTTTTTTATTGTTTTAAACCCACCTTGTAAGAAGGATGAAACACTTTGCACGATAGTTGCGTATTCTTCTTTCGTCGGTGGTTTATCACTGCAGGCAAAGCATTGATTCATATGATAGTACAGGCAAGGACGTCCAGGAGGGTTATTACATTTTCGTAGAGGATATAATCGATCTAATAATTTTTTAGTTTCTCTAGCTGCAATTACATTTGGATATGGTCCAAAGTATTTTCCTCGATCTTTTTTTATCTTCCTCGTAATTAGTAACCTTGGGTGACGCTCTGCAGTAATCTTTAAATATGGATACGATTTATCATCCTTCAGCATAACATTGTATTTAGGATCGTATTTTTTAATTAAATTCATTTCTAAAATAAGTGCTTCTATTTCTGAGGACGTTACGATGTACTCGAAGCTTTCAATTTCCTGAACTAATCGCTGCGTTTTTCGATCATGAGCTCCTGTAAAGTAAGAACGAACCCGATTCTTTAATACTTTGGATTTTCCAATATAAATGACCGTTTCGTATTTATCTTTCATTAAATAGCAGCCTGGTTTAGCAGGTAAAACCGCTAATTTATCTTTTATATTCTGGTTCATCTAACACTCATTCCCTTAACAGACATGTTCTGTGCTGTATGACTCTAGAAAATCCCTTGTCACTATGAGTAACAAGGGATTTTCTTATTTTCTATTCTATTGAATAGTATATCATTTTTTAAGCATGTTTGTTAATTAAATCAACTAATGCCTCTTTGGGTTGAAAACCGATTACTTGGTCTACAACTTGACCATCTTTAAACAACAACAGTGTTGGAATACTCATCACACCAAATTTGCCCGCTGTTTCTTGGTTTTCATCTACATCTAATTTTACAATTTGAACTTTATCAGACATTTCGCTATCAACTTCTTCTAGTACTGGTGCAATCATTTTACATGGACCACACCATGGCGCCCAAAAATCTGCAAGTACTAGACCTTCTGCCGTTTCTTTAGCAAATGTCTGGTCAGTAGCATTGATAATTGCCATTATTTCATTCCTCCTTTTAAAACCTTTCATGATTACGTTGAGTATATCACCGTTTCTATAAGCTTCCTAATATTTTGCTTATGCCTCGGTTATATCATTTCTTGAACATTAAAATCAATTCATACGCTCACTTCGTTATGTACACAGAAAGTCTATCCCTTTTTGATGAGCTAACATCCAATATAGGCACCTGTCTAGATGCAAACCATAATCAAATGAAAAGGTTGGGACATAGGATTTTCATCAAAAATCCAAACTATTGAGAAAGGGTAAATGGCGCAAATAATCCACTCTGGAAATATACTTTCCGCACCTTAGGGTGGCTGGTGAGCCTCCCCGCGCTAACGAACTGCGGGGTCTCACCGATGCCTTTCCTCCTGAGCAAAGTCACCTTTCTTTCCGAAGCTAAATGACCGCATCATTCACTCTTAGAGTTAATGGGATATTACTTTAATTTCTTAATCTCTTCAATTAACAATGGAACAATTTCAAATAAATCTCCAACAATCCCGTAATCGGCTACATGAAAGATAGTTGCTTCGGGGTCTTTATTAATTGCAACAATCACTTTGGAATTCGACATTCCTGCTAGATGCTGAATTGCTCCAGAAATACCTACGGCAATGTATAAATCAGGTGTAACCACCTTTCCTGTTTGACCGATTTGCAAGGAGTAATCACAGTATTCAGCATCACAAGCACCTCGTGAAGCGCCTACTGCCCCACCTAATACTTCCGCTAGTTCATATAAAGGTTTGAAGCCTTCTGCACTCTTTACACCGCGACCACCTGCTACAATTACGTTTGCTTCGGAAAGATCTACACCTTCTGAAGCCTTTCGTACCACATCTTTAATAATCGTGCGGATATCCGCTACGTCCACTGTTTTCTCACCAACATCTCCCGTCCTCGATGTGTCTTTTTCTAGTGATGCGATATTATTTGGGCGAATAGTGAAAAACGTTAATCCATCTGTGATGATTTTCTTTTCAAATGCTTTTCCTGAATAAATTGGACGGACAAATTGGACTTGATCGCCATCCACCTCAATATCCACCGCATCTGAAATCAAGCCTGTATTCAATTTGCTTGCTAACTTTGGCGTAAGATCTTTGCCTATTGCCGTATGCCCCATCACTATTGCGTCGGGAGCTTGTTCAGCAATTACTGCCATAACCGCTTGCCCATATCCTTCAGACGTGTAGTTTTGTAAATTTTCATGAGCTACTGTAACCACACGATCTGCACCATATTGGACCATTTCTTCTCCTAAAGGAGTAAGTTCACCATTTCCGCATATAAGTCCAACTATTTCACCGTCAGGATTAATCTTTTTTGCTGCTGCAATCGCTTCAAAAGAAACATTACGTAATGCTCCGTCCTTTACTTCCCCAATTACTAATATTTTTCCGCTCAAGTCAATTACTCCTCTCTGTCTTAAAATTACAGTACCTTTGCTTCCGTCTTTAATAAAGAAACAAGTTCTTGCACTTGTTGCTGTGGATCCCCTTCAAGCATTTTACCTGCTTCTTTTTCAGGCGGTAAAAAAATGTCTACTGTCTTCGTTTTTGCTGCTACATCATCTTCATCTAAATCCAGATCATCTATTTCTAATTCTTCTAACGGTTTCTTTTTCGCTTTCATAATGCCAGGAAGCGAAGGATAACGCGGTTCGTTTAGCCCTTGCTGACATGTTACCAATACTGGAAGAGCTGTCTCTACTATTTCAACGTCTCCTTCTACATCTTTTTCCATCGTGACTGTTTCGCCATTAATTTTTAAATCTGTAATCGTTGTCACATACGCCATATCTAAAGCCTCTGCTAACCTTGGACCAACTTGGCCGCTTGCTTCATCAATTGCCACATTTCCAGCAAGAATTAAATCTGCTTCTTTATCTGCAAAAAACGCTTCCAAAATCTTTGCTGTTGTAAATTGATCCCCGTCTTCCAAATCATCTTCGGTATTTATTAACACTGCTTTATCTGCCCCCATTGCTAAAGCAGTACGTAATTGTTTTTCAGAATCCTCATCTCCAATAGTAACAACAGTAACTTCTCCTCCGTGCTCATCACGCTGATTAATAGCTTCCTCCACAGCATACTCGTCGTATGGGTTAATAATAAATTCAGCGCCATCATCTTCAATTTGCCCATTTGATATATTGATTTTCTCTTCCGTATCAAAGGTTTTCTTTAGTAGTACATATATATCCATCATTGCTCCTCCTTTTGTTTACTTATCCTGGAAGTTTGGTTTACGCTTGTCAATAAACGCTTGCACGCCTTCTTTTGCGTCATCGGACCCAAAAATTTGCCCAAAGGCTTTTGCTTCTTGCGATACGCCTTCAGCAAACAACCCAGTCTTTGCATAAGGAATCAGTTGCATAATTTGCTGGATCGTCAATTTACTTTTCGCAGCAATTTTCTCAGCTAACTGCTTCGCTTCTTCTTCTAAAACTTCCTCTGTAACTACTTTATTTGCTAGACCATAGGAATATGCCTCTTCCCCGCTAATAGGTTCTCCCGTTAATATCATTTCATATGCTTTTGCTGAGCCGACATAGTGTGGCAAGCGCTGCGTTCCAGCAAAACCAGGAATAATTCCTAACGTTATTTCCGGCAATCCTAGTTTGGCAGATTTTGTTACAATTCGCATATGACAAGCCATAGCAAGCTCCAAGCCACCTCCTAAGGCTGCACCATGGATAGCTGCAATAATTGGAATATGGAATTGTTCCATACGGTCAAATAAATCTTGCCCTCGTTTGGCCATCGATTCATAATCAGATGCTTTCTGCAATGCAGTAAATTCTTTTATATCAGCTCCTGCTGAAAAAAATCTCCCTTCTCCTTTTAATACTACTGCTTTGATACTCGTATTAGCCTCTACCTCGTCCAGCTGCTCAGCCAAGTCCTGTAATAGACTACTAGATAAAGCGTTTGCCGGCGGGCTTTTAATGGTTACGTAAGCGACTGAGTTATTTGTTTCAAAATCTAGTGTCTTCGTCAATTGTTAGCCTCCTTTTGCATGTATGGGATTATTTCGAATGAAGTCCCTCGGTTAATAGGGTGTGAACTTCTGTTGCTTGTTCAACAAGATTATATTTTCTGTCTTTCATCACCCAATTTGTAACCGTTTCATCTAGTGTACCAAAAATCATTTGACGGACAAGTCTTACATTCAAACTGTTGCGAAATATTTCCTCTTGCATCCCTTCTTTAATAATCGAGTCAATCACATTTAAGTACGGTTTTAACACATTGTTAATTTGTAATCGCAAAGAAGGATTGGATTGCCTCAATTCAAGTTGTGTCACAATTGCTAAATGGTGATCTTCACTAAGTTGGCGAAAATGAAGCTTAATCAGCTCAAACAGCTTTTCGTCCGCATTGTTTTTATTCTCGATAGCTTCTGTAATATGTGCAATAAATTGTCCCATCTTTTCCTCAAAGACTGAAATTAATATATCTTCTTTGTTCTTAAAATACAGATAAATAGTTCCGTCTGCTACTCCAGCTTTTTTCGCTATTTTTGATACTTGAGAGGCGTGGTAGCCATTCTCCGCGATAACTTCTACTGCCGCTTCAATAATTTGATTGTATTTCGGTTTATTTTTTTTCATTGTTCTCTCCTAAACTTGACGCAATAATGAATGACTGTTCATTCATTATTGTATCTCCTTTTAAGAAAACTGTCAATTGCTAAGCTTGTATAACTATAGCGAAAAAAGAGCCTAAGCTCATTTAACTTGAAGCTTTTCTTTCTCTTCATCAACAAGTTGTCTTCTAAGAATTTTACCAACTGCTGTTTTGGGAAGCTCTTGCCGAAATTCGTAAATGCGGGGTACTTTAAATGCTGCTAAATGTTGCCTGCAATACGTATTTAAATCGGTCTCAGTTATTGAGTAACCTGGTTTTAAAACAATATAGGCTTTAACAGTTTCCCCCCGATACGGATCGGGAACACCTGCAACAACTACTTCTTGAATAGCCTCATGTTCATATAATACTTCCTCTACTTCACGAGGATATATATTGTAACCCCCAGCAATAATCATATCCTTTTTACGATCCACAACATAAAAATAGCCATCCTCTGTTTGGTAACCAAGATCACCAGTAAGTAACCAGCCATCTTTTAATACTTGGGCTGTTTCCTCCGGATTATTCCAATACCCCTTCATAATTTGCGGTCCCTTTACAGCAATTTCACCAACCTCTCCAATAGGAGCTTCTTCCATGGTTTCAGCATCTATAATTTTGGCATCTGTATCCGGCCAAGGTACTCCAATACTTCCGCTCCTTCGTTCATGCCAAACAAAATTAGCATGTGTAACAGGGGACGTTTCCGTTAGACCATACCCTTCTACAAGTTTTCCTCCTGTCACCTTCTCAAACTGTTCCTGTATTTCCATTGGTAACGGAGCAGAACCACTAATACAAGCTTCAATAGATGATAAATCATACTGTTCTAATTTAGGGTGATTTAACAAAGCTACATAAATTGTGGGCGCTCCAGGGAATAGCGTCGGCTTATATTTATCAATTGTTTTCAAGACTTCCGTAGCATCAAATTTAGGTAGCAAGATCATTTTTGCACCAATCATAATCGCATTATTCATTACTGCTGTCATTCCGTATACGTGAAAGAAGGGCAGTACTCCTAAAACAATCTCTTCACCAGGTATTATGTTATAAATCCACGCTTGGCACATTTGTACATTGGAAACCAAATTATAATGCGTAAGCATAACTCCTTTTGGATTGCCTGTTGTACCTCCTGTATACTGCAATAAGGCCAAGTCTTCTTTAGCATCAACGGTAACCTTCTCATATGCAGGCTGAGCGATATCCATCATATAATCCCATACATGCACATCTTCTGATTGTTCTACCTTTACAACCATATTGTACTGTTTCTTTTGGATATAAGGATAGATAAGATTTTTAGGAAATGGCAGATAATCTTTGATACTTGCAACAATAGTATGCTTTACATCCGTATTATTTTTGACGTTCATAACACGGGGTAATAAAATATCCAAACATACGATAATAGTAGCACCAGAGTCCTTCAACTGATATTCTAACTCTCGTTCCTTATAAAGTGGATTCGTCTGCACGACGATGCCACCAGCCATTAAGGCTCCATAATAAGCGATTACAGATTGTGGACAATTTGGTAGCATTATAGCAATTCGGTCCCCCTTCTCCATACCTAGCCGCTGTAGATAGTTCGCCATTTTAGTTGCTTGCAAATAAAGTTCTTCATACGTCATATCCTTCCCCATAAAATGAAGCGCTTTCTTTTTCGGAAATGTTTCAGCACTCTCCAGTAAAAATGCATGAAGTGGCTTTTCATCATATTGAATGGATGTCTTTATTTCAGGTGGGTAGTGCTGATGCCAGCTTCTAGTTCCTCCCATGCTTTTTCCTCCCTTTCCTTTATATTTAATTATATTATACCGATTAATCGCTATTTTTTGAAATATTATTTAATTTTTTATGAAAAAACTTGGCATGACTGCCAAGTTTCAAATGATAAGTTCCGTTTTTTTGATGCAACTATTTTAACGACTATCACACACACCTACTGTTAAGGTTCATTATGTCATCAACCATATAATCCCAACAATAATAAAAATCGCAGCTACTACGATTAAAATCTTTGCTAAACGATCCAATACCATTGTTTTTCCCCCTCACCCTATGCTTGCACCAATAACAAATGCTAATCCTACAGAAATGATCATTGAAATAAATCCCACTGCTTTGTTTCCATTCCCAATTTCCTCGTCCACTTTAAGTACGGGAGTTAAAAATTCAAATACAAAATAACCAAGTAATAGCAAAATAAATCCGAATACACCCCAACCTATACTTTGAACTAAGGTGTCATTATGTTCGATGGAATAGCGGAAAATAATCGCAATCCCGAATATTTTCCCACCAGTTGCCATCGCTACTGCAAAATTTCCTTTTTTAATCTCTTCCCAATTTTTATACGATGTGACGATTTCTAATATAGCTAAAAACACAAGGGTACATAGAATAACCACACTGTACCTAGCGGCAGTCTGTACAACAATATTTTCCCAAAAGGCTGCTCCAATCTCCATCACAATCACCTCTCGTTTTACCCTATTTTAAACGAATGACAGTTACCCCACTGCCGCCTTCTCCAGATGATCCAGGTCTAGAATCAGAAATTCTTGGATGCTGCTTGACGAATTCCTGTACCCCTTTACGAAGTGCTCCTGTACCTTTACCATGAATAATAGAAACCCTCGGATAACCTGCTAGTAGCGCATCATCCATATACTTCTCCAGCTTTAATAATGCATCTTCTAACCGTTCCCCACGTAAATCCAGCTCTGTCTTCACATGGTAGTTACTACCCTTTATTGTTGTAATTGGTTGTTCATATTTCTGTTTTGATTTACCCATATATTGTAAATCTTTCCGATCTACTTTTACTTTCATAATTCCAACTTGGACCAAGTATTCATGGTCATTGATTTTTTCTAGTACGGTTCCCTTTTGATTAATGGTTAGCAGTTTAATATCATCACCTGGCTTTAATTCCTTTACTTCTTTATTAGCTGAGGATGGGGTTACGTCTTTTTTCGTAGATAGCTCAGGTTTAGCGGAGTCAAGCAGCTTCTTAGCCTCGATCCACTCATGCTCCTTCCATTCCGCTTCACGATGCATGTTACGAATTTCTTGAACGATTATTTCAGCTTCTTCACGCGCTCTTTGAATAGCTTTATCGGCTTTTTCCTCTGCTTTTTGGTACAGCTTTTCCCGTTTATCTTGCCACTCGTTCCAAGCATTCATCAGATCCTGATACAATGATTCAGCTTGCATCAGCAGTTCATGTGCCTGTTCATAATCCTTTTCTGCCCTATTTTGAGACTGTTCTAAGGAAGCAATCATATTCTCTACGTTTTTAGAATCGATTCCTATATATGACTTTGCATGTTCTATTAGCTTACTGGAAAGACCTAAACGTCTAGAAATATCAAAAGCATTACTTCTACCGGGAATTCCTAACAACAAACGGTAGGTTGGACGCAACGTTTCAACATCAAACTCAACCGAAGCATTTACAACTTGCTTTCGATTATAACCGTATGCCTTCAATTCTGGATAATGCGTCGTCGCGATTACTCGCGCTTGTCTGTCAATGACTTCATCCAGAATGGCCATTGCTAAAGCTGCTCCTTCTTGAGGATCAGTACCAGCCCCTAGCTCGTCAAACAGCACAAGAGTTTGTTCATCCACCTGCTTTAAAATTTCTACAATGGTAGTCATGTGAGAGGAAAATGTACTTAAATTTTGTTCAATGGATTGCTCATCACCGATATCAGCGAATATATGGGAAAACACTCCAAATTTACAACCATCTAATGCCGGTACTTGTAATCCAGATTGAGCCATCATCGAACAAAGACCGACCATTTTTAAGGTTACCGTTTTTCCACCTGTATTTGGACCTGTAATCACAATTGCTGTAAATCTCTCGCCTAGCTCGATATCATTAGCCACTACTTCACGGGGGTCGATTAATGGGTGTCGTGCTTGCTTCATTTTAATAATTCCACGGTCATTCATCATTGGCTTAGAGCCTTTAATCGACTGACCATATTTAGCTCTAGCAAAAATGACATCCATTTTTCCAAGTATATGAACGTTATGCTCTAATGGAATTGCTTCCTCAGCAATTAGCGAACTAAGCTCCATTAAAATTCGTTCTATTTCTCTTTTTTCGTTAACGATCGCTTCTTGCAATTGATTGTTTATATCTACTACTGCCTTCGGTTCCATAAATAACGTCTGTCCCGAGGCAGATTGATCGTGAACAATGCCTCCGATAGATGCACGATATTCTTGTTTTACTGGAAGAACATAGCGATCATTTCGTATTGTTATAATCGCGTCCGACAGTTTATTACTATGGGTTCTTGTAAAGCTGTCCAGCTTTTCTCTCACTCTGCTTTCCAATGTTCGAATGGAAGAGCGAATTCCTCGTAATTTTTCCGATGCACTATCCAGTACATGCCCATGATCATCCACACAACGATTTATCGCTTGTTCCAGATGCCGTAATGGCGTAATTTCTTCAACCATAGCATGTAGAATAGGAAGATCTTCTTCCAGTTCTTCCATAAAATCCTTCGCAGTTCTTCCACCATAAATGGTACTCGATACTTCAATACATTCTCCTGCGGTTAACACTCCACCAATAGAAACACGTTTTAAGCTTGGACGAATATCAAAAACTCCACCAAGTGGTAAGGTTTTATTTAAGCGCTCTACATGGGTTGCTTCATCCGTCTCATCTTGCAATCGAACCACTGTTTCCATATCAGTGGCAGGACGAATTTGTTTCATCTGCTGTTTTCCAATCGATGTTTCTGCATAGTTGATTAATTGTTCAATAATTTTATCAAACTCGAGTACGCGAATCATGCGCTCGTTCATGTCAATAACTCCTTTCCCGAAAAACAAATCAGCTAACTGACAGCCCAAGGCAGTTTGTCACCCATGAACATTTTCAAACATCTTACAGCATTGAGGTCATTTAGCTGGCGGGAGCGTAAAATTAATGTTTCCTACATCCTGCTTCTATTTTCATTTTTATTACTCGAATGAAGTTCCGGCTATCGTCCGGAAAATCTACTTGTTATATTGGGACATTTCTTGATACTTGTTTTTGTTTCTTTCTCTCCTTATAAAAAAGCAGGGTTTACTTATTCCTCTGAAAGTAAGCAATTAATTCTTGTGTAGACCAAGTATTCATCACAGTCGTTTGTTTTATCCATCCTTTTCGGGCTATGGACACACCATATACCATATGCTCAAGCATTTGATAATTATGAGCATCTGTATTTATCGCTAAAGGAACCCCTATTTCTTGTGCCTTACGAGCCCATTGATGAGATAAATCAAGTCGATTTGGGTTTGCATTAATCTCTAATGCTGTATTTGTTTCTTTTGCTTTTTCGATTAGTTTATGCATATCGACTTGATAACCAGGTCTCCTGCCAATTAATCTCCCTGTAGGATGAGCAATTATTGATACGTAAGGGTTCTCCAATGCTGTTTCTAACCGGTACATGATTTGCTCTTCAGTTTGATTAAAACTGGAATGTATGGAAGCAATAACAAAATCCATCTCCCGTAAAAATGCATCCGAGAAATCAAGACTTCCATCAGGTAGAATATCCATTTCAACACCTGAAAAAATATGAATATCTGAATATTTTTCGTTTAAACGGGCTATTTCTTCTTGCTGTTTACGTAACCTTGTTTCACTTAATCCGTTAGCAACCTTTAAAAACTTGGAGTGGTCAGTAATAGCGATATATTGGTATGATTTTTTCATTGCTTGTGTGACCATTTCTTCTAACGATTGTGCACCATCGCTCCAGGTTGTGTGCATATGCAAATCGCCTTTTATATCAGAAAGCTCCACAAGCGGATAGGGGGATTGAAATACTTCCGTCTCTCCTGTATTTTCCCTTAATTCAGGAGGAATATAATGCAACCCAAAATGATTAAAAAAAGCTTCTTCTGTATCGAATGTAAGAATTTCTCCAGTTTCTTCGTTTTCGACACCGTATTCATTTATTTTTTCACCACGTGCTTTTGCTAGCTGACGCATGGATACATTATGCTCCTTTGAGCCAGTAAAATGGTGCAGGGTAGAAGCAAATTCTTCTTTTTTCACCATGCGAAAATCAACATTCACATCGTATACATCTTCGATTACAATGGATACTTTGGTTTCTCCTTTAGCAACGATATTCTTTATGCCATCTATCTTTAATAAAGCGTTCCGTACCGCAGTTGGCTGCTCTGTTGCAATGATAAAATCGATATCTTTGACTGTCTCTCTCATACGACGTAAGCTGCCCGCTCTCGAAAAACGATCCACTTCATCGATTTGACCTAAGTAGTTTTCGATTTTTTCGGCTAATGGCAACATAATAGCAATCGGGAGACGTTCCGGACGTTTTCCCGCTTCTTCAAGTGCTGCTATGAGTTTCTCGGCTGTTTTTTTACCAAAACCTGCTAATTGTTCAACCTGCCCGGACTCACATGCTTCCTTTAATCCCTTAGCATCTGTAATGCCAAGCTCTTGATAAAGCTTAGCAATCTTCTTACCACCAAGACCAGGTAGTTGCAATAAGGAAAGCAAGCTTTTTGGGACTTGCTGTTCTTGGTCTTGCAATGTCTTTGATTGTCCTGTTTGAATATACTCCTGAATAACGGCGCTTGTTCCCTTGCCAATGCCCTTTATTTTTGCAAAGTCATCGATTTCCTCAAGTGAACGATCGTCTCTTTCCAGTGCCTGAGCAGCTTTACGATAGGCATTGATTTTAAATGGATTTTCTCCTTGTAATTCGAGATACGTCGCTATTGTTTCCATCAACTTAATAACATCTTTTTTATTTATCTTCATACATCTTCACCAGTCCTACTCCCCTATAATTAACAAAACGACGATAAAATGATAATGTGTATTTACAGATGAGTGTTTTTTTCTCAACCATTATTCATGCCTGGTGCCTGCATCTATAAGTTTGTCGAGCTAATCTAGATGTAAATTTGAAGTAAAACACCTACCCACACCATCTCTTATTTCCGCTACATAGTTCCATTCGCTATTGATGTATGATGTGCATCATCTATCTGCCACATGTGTAAACCAAAGCTCTTTAATTTCCCCTGAAAAATAAGGCGTATGCTCAATGATAAACAACGCTACTGCTGAATCATTTATCCATGTTTGTATTTGAGCAACCGGGATTAAAGCTACAATATATAGAAGGATAAAGAGTAATAAGTATATTTCCACAAAGCCAAGAATAGCTCCCAATAATTTATTCACAGACTTTAAAATAGGTAAAGAAGCTACAAAATCAAGCATCGACGCTATAATTTGCAACACAATTTTCACAGCTATAAATATAAGCAAAAACGCAATTGCATTATAAAATCCCGATTCAAGAGGCAAATCTTGTAAAAATGACGCCCATTTTCCATCTTCATTTAAATCAGGATAAGGAATCCATAAGGGTAGTTTAGGGCCTAAGTCATCATAATACAAAGCAGCAACAATAAATGCTGCAATGAAACCGATGAGATGGAATAGCTGCAAAATGAATCCTCGTTTTAATCCAATTAAAAAACCTACCATTAATAACAACAGTAATAAAATATCAACCATATGTGAATGTTCCTCTTTCTAGTTAGTTATCCTTTTTTTTCATAGCACCTAATAAAGAAGCGTATTCTTCTTTTAATTTCAAATAATCATTCATTGTATTTACAGCAGTTAGTACAGCTAATCTTGTCGTGTCAAGTTGTCTGTTCGCTTCTTGGATTTCATTCATTTTCTGATCCACTAAACTGGCGACTAATTTAATATGATTTTGTGGCTCTGTTCCTATAATGGTATAGGTACGATTATGTATTTCTACAGTTGTTCGTGTTTTTTCATCTTTGGCCACGTGTAAATCCTCCCTGATTAAGAAAATTGTTCACCTTATCTTAACATGAAGTGAGCCATTTAGGAAACTATCCACTTCTTTAGAATGCGATTTTGTCAGTGGTTTGCTGAAATATAAATTTTGCTTTAGTATAAAATAAGACTTCAATTCCTAGGGGACTTTTTTGGACTTATTAGCTGCACGAAATAAAATGCAAGCCTACAAAAAGTATCAACTGTTTACATATGTTCTTAATTTAATACAAAATAGAGAATGATTGGAGAGAATACGATTGCCGCAATATGTATATCAATTTCCCAGTAAAACCATTGCGCAAATGAAAGATTATTATGCAAATTCTTCTGTAACTCCTCCACCGGGAGCAATTTTTCGCGCAAAAACAAGTGAAGCAGTTATTACAGCGTATAAATCAGGGAAAGTTTTATTTCAAGGGTCTTCCCCGGAAAAAGCCGCAAGCATTTGGCAGCAGGATGCAAGCACGATTCCCACAAATGCTGCAAAGTCAAGAAAACATAAATCACACGCCTATGCTCCTGATCCGAAACTTTTTTCAAGTAATCACGCCGGCACAGATGAAGCAGGAACAGGTGACTATTTTGGCCCGATTACAGTTGCTGCTGTCTATCTGACGAAAACACAAATTGACCTGCTTAAAAGTCATGGAGTAACTGACTCCAAAGCTTTGACCGATACGAAAATTCGCCAATTGGCCCAAGAAATAACCAACTTAAATATTCCTTATTCACTTATTGTTCTACGGAATGAAAAATATAATAAATTGCAAAGTCAGGGCTGGACACAGGGAAAGATGAAGACAATGCTTCACCATCATGCCATCCAAAGGCTCCTGAAAAAAGTGGACCAAAGGTTTATGGACGGGATTATCATTGACCAATTTTGTGAGCCTTCTGTTTACAAAAAGCATCTGGCATCGGAAAAACAGACGCTGACGTCCTCCACGTTTTTTATTACAAAAGCAGAAAGCTACTCGACTTCAGTTGCTGCAGCCTCCATCCTTGCACGTACTAGTTTTCTAAAACAGATGGATCAATTATCAGAACAAACAGGGATAATATTACCCAAAGGTGCCTCTCAAAAGGTAGATCAAACTGCTGCCACAATTATGAAAAAATACGGAACAGACGTTTTGTCAAAAATTGCTAAAATTCATTTTGCCAATACAACAAAAGCGCAAGTTTATTTAAAATAAAGTAAACCTTCATTCAGTAGGGTCTGCTATGAAATGGTAGATCTAAGGCTAAGATCGTAGGCGTCTTCGAAATAGAAAGAGAATTTTTTTCTGCGTACGAGGCGCTGTAATATTTCCGCGGATTTGAAAAAGAAGAACCCTTTTTTTCGTATTACGGCTCCTGCAATTGGCATCTTGCCGCCCCGAAAGAATTAGGCATGGGACTTGCAGTTCGATTTCCTACTAGGTTTCCCCTAGTAGCTTGAAAGAAGCCAACTTACATCTAAGATTAATCCATTGGCTCTTCCTTAGCTTCTGTATCTAAAAGGGCACCCACCTATCCAAGAGAATGGGACAGATGGATGCCCTATTGTTTAGATGAAATAACACATCCAAGAAAGGAATTAAGAGCGAATATAGGCAGCAAATTTATCTTTCACTGCAGTAATAATTTGTTCATAAGAAGCTTGGACCTCGTCATCGGTCAATGTTTTTTCAGGGTGCTGATAAACTAAATGAAAGGCTACTGACTTCTTCCCAGCTTTTAAATGTTCTCCTTCATAAACATCAAAGACAGATACATGTTTAACTAACGGAGCACCAACATTCATAATTACTTGCTTTACTTCAGCTGCAAGCACGCTGCTATCAAGTACAAAAGCAATATCTCGATCAATGGAAGGATACTTAGGAATCTCTTGATAAGAAGGTTCTTCATTGTACGCGCTCAATAATTCTTCCATATTTACATCAAATACATACGTCTCTTTTAAATCTAATTGGTTTTGCAAATGTGGATGCAACTGGCCAACAAATCCAATTGTTCTTCCTTCTAACTGAAGTGAAGCCGTTCTTCCTGGATGCATATCCTGATGTTTTAATGGCTGGAAAGCTACGGAACAACCAAGAAAAGTAAATAATTTCTCTAATATGCCTTTGACAACATAGAAATCTACTTGTTTACTTTCTTGCTGCCACGGATGGTGAATCCAATTTCCGGTTATAGCTCCCGCCAAACGGAGTCGCTCTTCCGGTTGCTTCGTTAACGTTTTTTCGGTAGTTAAAAATGTTTTCCCAATTTCATAATAACCTAAATCAAATTGATTACGAGCTCTATTATGAGCTAACACACGAAGGATTTCTGGTAAAAGGCTTATTCGCAAAAATTTATGATCTGCGCTCATTGGTAAAGCTAATTCAATCGGTACATAGTTTGCTTCCGCTAACTCAGGGCTAATTAAAGTATTAGCCGCTGCTTCACTGATTAACGTATAGGTGCGACTTTCTAATAATCCGGAAGCTTCCATGAGGTACTTTATTTTGCGAAGTAATAGCTGCCTTTCTGTGAGCCCACCTGCCTGCCCTGCTCCTACTGGCAATGTATACGGCAGTTTATCATAACCGTAGATACGTGCCACTTCTTCTAACATATCTTCAAAAATAGTAATATCGCCTCTACGTGTCGGAATGTGAACAAGATATTCATTGCCCTTTGGTTCAAATTCAAACTGCAGGCGCTTTAAAGCATCTTCTACATCTGAGGTCACTAATGATGTACCAAGTCGTTTGTTGATTTCATCTATATTTATTTCTACTTGTTTTTGCCCACGATTTAGTTCATCAAACGCAACAACCCCTTTTGCAACCGTTGCATTTGCGTATTTTTCCAGTAATTCGCATGCACGAAGCCCCGCTTCTTTTACCCGGTTTGGATCGACCCCTTTTGTAAACCGTGTACTGGACTCGCTTCGAAGACCCGTCGCCTTTACGGCATTCATGACTATAGCTGGATCAAAATAAGCTGCTTCCAGCAAAATATTCTTCGTCGTATCCGTTACTTCCGTAGATAGACCACCCATTACACCTGCTAAAGCAATTGGTTCCTTTCCATTGGTGATAACTAAATGGTCTTTAGATAAAACTCGTTCCTGCTCATCTAATGTAATAATGGTTTCTTTCTCTTTCGCATGACGAACAACGATTTTATCCGATTGTAATTTATCGTAATCAAAAGCATGCAGTGGCTGCCCATATTCCAGCAACACATAGTTCGTTATATCAACAACATTATTAATCGGGCGAATGCCAGCTGCTATTAAATAATTTCGCATCCATAAAGGAGATGGCTGTATAGTTACGTTCCGTATAACAAAAGCGCCATAATACGGGTTTGCATTAGGTGCCTCTACTTGAACAGCGATATAGTCATTGGCAGCACCTGTTGCCATCGTTGGCTCTGGATTTGGCAAGCGTACCTCTCTATTTAAAATAGCTCCCACTTCATAGGCTACTCCTAACATCGACAAGCAATCCGCACGATTTGGGGTTAGGTCAAATTCCAGAACCGCATCATTCAAGTTTAGTAAAGGCTCTACTGACTCTCCAACGGTCACATCAGTTGGAAATACATAGATACCGTCAGCTACATCTTTTGGTACATATTTTTCTTCAATGCCTAGCTCTTGCAGGGAGCAGATCATACCATTAGATTCGACACCGCGTAATTTAACCCGTTTAATTTTGAAGTTCCCAGGAAGAACAGCGCCTGGCTTCGCAACTGCTACTTTTTGACCTTGGGCGACATTCGGAGCTCCACATATAATTTGTAACGTCTCATCTCCAACATCTACTTGGCATAAATGAAGTTTGTCAGCATTCGGATGCTTTTCACAAGATACAACATAGCCAATAACGACATTTTCACTTTTTTCGGCTACATATTCAATGCCATCGACTTCAATCCCTGATTTTGTAATTTTATTTGCTAATTCTTCTGGACTTACATCTGTTATATCTACATAATTCTTTAACCAATTTAATGATACTAACATGCAAACCTTCCTCCCTAAGCGTTATGATATTGCGTTAAAAAACGAATGTCGTTCGTGTAAAATTGGCGAATATCTTTAATTCCATATT
This sequence comes from Virgibacillus pantothenticus, assembly GCF_018075365.1. Lineage (GTDB taxonomy): Bacteria > Bacillota > Bacilli > Bacillales > Amphibacillaceae > Virgibacillus > Virgibacillus pantothenticus. The sequence continues at coordinate 1,378,281 of NZ_CP073011.1, read as the reverse complement.
TCAGCATAGCGATCCGTTCTGGTCCCATACCGAAAGCAAACCCACTGTACACTTCTGGATCGTACCCAGCCATTGAAAGTACATTTGGATGTACCATACCAGCACCTAATATTTCAATCCAGCCTGACCTTTTACAAATCGAACAGCCTTTACCTGCACACGCTTTACAGGAAATATCGATTTCTACAGATGGCTCTGTGAACGGGAAAAAACTCGGACGAAAACGAATTTCTCGATCACTTCCGTACATTTTCTTTGTAAAAACATCTAGTACGCCTTTCAAATCACTCATTTTCACATCTTTATCTACATATAATCCTTCAATTTGCGTAAACTGATGTGAATGCGTGGCATCATCTGTATCACGACGGTAAACTTTACCAGGAGAAATCATCTTTACTGGCTTGTTACCACCGTATTCGAGCATTGTTCTTGCTTGCACTGGAGATGTTTGTGTACGCATTAATAACTCTTTTGTAATGAAAAATGTATCCTGCATCTCTCGCGCTGGATGATTTTTTGGCAGATTTAATGCTTCAAAATTGAAATAGTCGGTTTCAACCTCTGGTCCTTCCCGTACTTCAAATCCCATACCAATGAACAAATCTTCAATTTCTTCAATCACCTTTGTCAATAAATGTGGCCCTCCAAGCCTTACTGGTCTACCAGGAAGAGTGACATCAATCGTTTCTTGTTCTAATTGCTGCTCTAATGCTATTTCCTCTAGTTTTTCCATCTGCTGTTCTAAGCTCTTGGTTATTTGCTCACGCACTTTATTAGCAAGTTCACCAATAATTGGTCGTTCCTCTTTAGATAGCTTTCCCATTCCTCGTAGCACACTTGTCAATGAACCTTTTTTTCCTAGATAAGCCACTTTGATCTCCTGCAGTTCATTGGTATCTGTTGCTTGAGAAATCTTTTCTAAAGCTTCTTGTTCTATTGATTGCAACTGCTCTTTCATTTTCCATTTCCTCCTTCATTCGCTCTTTCTATAGCATGAAAGCATAACAAAAAGCCTCCTCCCAGCAAGGGACGAGGCATATGTCGCGGTACCACCCTAGTTCATACATTGTCTTCAATGTATCCACTTCATTCTGATAACGGAATATCCCGGAATACCTTTACTCACCGTTCGTGAGGTCCAAGTATCTGCTCCAGAGTGAAAGGATGAACACTGCTACGATGAAATGCTTTCAGTCTCTGGCACTTCTCCCTGTAAACGTATGGGTAGGCAGGTTATCCGCTCTTTCAACGCTTTTGCTATAAAGTTATATATATTATAGAGAATTACGTCATTGTTTGCAACATTATGAGCGTAAATAGTACATTAAAATTCCAGCAGCCACACTTACGTTTAGTGATTCAGCTTGTCCGTATATAGGTATCGTAACCCGTTTATCCGCTATATCCATAATGTCTGACCGTACTCCGTTCCCTTCATTACCAACAATTAGTGCTGTTTTTGTGACGGGTTTAACTTCTGTATAGTTATCTGCATCTGTTAAAGCAGTTACCCAGATTCCAAAGCCCGCTTCTTTTAACAATGGTATTTCAGCTAACAAATCAGCATGACGAACAGGGATATGAAACAAGGACCCCTGTGTTGCACGAACGACTTTATCATTAAATACATCTACCGTTCCTTCTCCTAATATTACTTCAGAAAAACCTGCAGCATCTGCGGTACGAATAATCGTGCCTAGATTCCCCGGATCCTGAATAGCGTCAATTAATAATACAGGTCTTTGCCTTGAGCTATTTAGCTGCTTCATGGTAACAATAGCGGCAATTCCTTGGGGAGTATCCGTCTGTGATACTACAGCAAACACACTGTTTTTCACCACAACTGTTGGTATATCTCGAGCCCATTCAGGTAAAGATACACCTTCTTGAATAATCAATTCCTTAATTGTCCAATTACTCTTAAAAGCCGCTTCCACTAGATGAAAACCTTCAATGAGAAATGTTTGTGTCTTTACTCTCTCTTTTCGTTTATGTAATTTTTTCCAGTGCTTTACTTTTTCGTTTTTTATAGAAGTAATTATATGTGTCATTGCTTATCACCCTCATTCATCTTACATAGTATACATATTTTCACCTCTTCAGGTCAAACTACTTGTAAGCACAAGGTAAATAAGAGAGGGCAGCAAAAAGATTTCGGTAGCAGCACTTTTTTACGAGGAGAAAGACTGCAGTATGTTAGTATGACCTATAAATTTAATAATTTCGTATTCGCCTTAGAAATGTAAACTGTCTTTTCTGGAGGTTTTTGAACCGATTCATTCATGTTGCACGCTGCCGATTAGTAAACTTTTTGAAGCTCTGAGTTAAAAGTAAAAACCTTGTAAAGGAGGAAACGATTTGGATCTAAATTTACGTGAGGCAATACTTAGCAATATTGCTTCCAACAACCAAGACCAATTAGAAGCAACTATTGTAGATGCAGTGCAAAGTGGCGAAGAGAAAATGCTACCTGGTCTAGGAGTGCTATTCGAATTAATCTGGGAACATGCAGATGAACAAGATAAGCACCATATGTTGGAAGCGCTAGAGCAAGGTGTAAAGCAAGCGACAGCACGATAACCATTCCGCCGTTTAAACGGCGGTTTATTATGACCTATCATCGCGTCTCCAAACGGTGTACGGCTTACGCCTTTGATGCGCGATTTTTCTGGCTTTGTTTCGATACATCACTATATCTGTTCGTATTAGAATTCGAGCTCAAGCTACGGATTTTTCGCTATCCAAATATACCATTCTTATTGTGAAATTTTTAACATGATATATATTGATTTTCACAACCCTCGGCTATCGAAAAATAGTATTAACTGCCTAATTTCAAAAACACAAGAGACCAAAGTCGCAAAAACGAGAACGAATTCATAACACCCATCGTTAATTAAATAGGTATTAGTTCCCTTTTTTTATCTTAAATTCAAACCAATGATTTCATTTTTCAGCTTATCTTGTTTGGACAAGATTTGGCACAATTTGACTATATTTTTACGAAGTGATATAAACATAACAGAAACTTCATTGTAATCCTTTTAATGATTCACTAATACAATCAAAAATGAAGTTATTTATAGAGAGGGGAAAGAAATAATGGAAGAAACAAAGAAACGGAAATTGTCACCCAAAATGCTGGTCGGCATTATTATTGGGGCAGTATTGCTGATCGGTGGAAGTGTTGCTGCATTTATTTTTGCAAATTTATCAGATAAGGAAAAATATTTTTTAGCAGAAAAAGAAACGATGGAATTTATGAATGATCAAATTGAAAAAAGATATGAAGCGGAATTAGATTGGTTCGAAACATCAAAAGAAGAACCGACAGAAACGAAATATGATTTGTCAGCAGAATCCAATCTACCTAGTAGTGATATGGGTATGGGGGAAATGGACCCAGTACAGCTGATTAATAATTCCACTATTTCCATCACACACGCTGCTGATATGAAAAATAAAAAAATGTCTGGAGAGCTTAAAGCAGATATTGGTGGAATTCAAGTTGATAACGTTTCATTTCACTTAACTTCCGAACAGTTTATGCTTGGCTTGCCATTCCTTGATGAATTGCTCTCTATAAAAGGAGAGAATGTCGGTAACTTGATGAAGCAAATAGATCCAATGACTTTCACTGGAGAAGAAAAAATTGACTTTGGTGCCTTCTTTGAAGGTGCATTTTCCGAAGAGGATATCGAATATATCCAAGAACAGTATGGTAAATTCATCTATGAACAATTACCTGACGATGCGTTTAAAACAGAAAATGAAAGCATTAAAGTCCATGACGAGTCTTTAAAAACAGAAAAAATAACCATGCAATTAAGCGAAGAAAAGGTAAAAGACATTTTAAAGAAGGTCATCGAAAAATTACAAAAAGATGATAAAATGAAAGAGCTTTTTCGCAAATATATCGAGGATCAATCAATGGGAACATCGGCTCTACCTGAAGTAAAAAATGAAATTGACCAAGTAATGGAAGACTTAGATGAATCTTTAGCGAAAGCAAAAACGGATGTAGATAAATTACAAGTTCCAGATGGTTTAACATCAACGATTTGGGTACATGATGATTTAATTGCTCAGCGCGATTTTAGCGTCAAGCTTGGTCCAGACAAAGAACAGCTTGCGACGATTAAAATTAAAGGTACACAACTGCTCACAGAAGAGAAGCAACAATTTAACCTTGACTTAGGCGTTGTAGACTCTGTTAGTGAAGGTAAAATGAACCTAGCAGGAGATTTATCATGGAAAGATCAGAAAGCAGATGATTCTATTAAACTCACTATGGACGATCTTGCGCTTACCTATGATGGCACCGAAACATTAAAAGATGGCAAGCGTGATTTTGAACGTACGATCAGTTTCCAAGATCCATATACTGATAGTATGCAAGTTGTATGGAGCGGTACGTCTGCTTATAAAGAAGATCAAATGAGCGGAGAACATAGCTTTGCTTTTACGGCTCCAAATGAAACTCAAAATCTATTTTCACTTAACGTTGCTGTTGATGGAAAAACGATTGACAAGGTAAAAATTCCAAATGATGATAAGACAAAAAATATCGGAACAATGAATGAGCAAGAACTCATGGAATACTTTGAAACTGAAGTAACTCCTAAATTCCAAGGCTGGATGGTAGAGATGCTATCAGCCACTGGAAACATGGAATTTTAATCTAGCGATAAATACTTGGATGAAATGGAAGTGCCCATCATGCATTTCATAAGAACAACGTTTTTGTTTTTAAAATATGATTTATTACAGCTTAAGAGGAAGTGGTTGACACTTCCTCTTGTTTTACTATTTCCCGTTATCATGGTCGGTTTACTTGCGGTTATGATCATCACATTCGTTATACCAGAGGATCAGAGTCCTATCCAAGTCGGACTAGTAGACTTGGACGAATCAAAGGAAACCAAATTGCTGGTTGACATGTTGGATGAAGCGTCCCAGCTGGGTAGTTACATTCACATACATAATATGAAAGAAACAGCGGCAAAACAAAAAATTAGTAGTAATGAGCTAAGTTCATACATTGTATTTCCAGAGAACTTTACAGCAAATCTGTATCAAGGAATTCCTGTTACTTTACCAATCATTGGAAATCCAAATCAACCGATTCAAAGCCAAATGGTGAAAACATTAATTGAAAGTGTTACGAGACATATAAGAGCTTCACAAGCAAATGTACTCACCATAAATCAATATGCGAAACAGCTCCCGTTAGATAATGAGACGCGTAATGATCTTGTATTTGAGCAGTTCAAAGAATTTGTCTTTTATACACTAGGAAGAAAGCAACTGATGCAAGAGGAACAAATCGTCAACCAAGCCACTGCCAACCCCATCACGTATCATAGTCTGGCTGGTTGGTTTATCATTTTTACGATCTGGCTGCTCCTGATATACAATTTCTTATATCAAGATGTGAGCCGACGTATGCACCAAAGGATGGCTCTCTATGAGGTTAAAGTGATTCAGTTAATACTTGCGAAACTAATTGTAACATTAAGTCTAGTTACGATCATTGGCTTGGGATTATTGTTTGCGCTTATTCAATTACTGCAATGGGATGTGCAGCTAATTGATACATTGCGGATACTAATTGTTACCGTTTTGTATAGTACTTGCTTTTTACTGAGTGTCTCGATTGTAGAAGCTATAATTGCTTCACATCGATTACGATTAATCATACAAATCGGCTTTACATTACTCATTCTTTTATTAAGTGGTGCTATTATTCCAACCATCTATCTTCCTTTATCGCTACAACAAATATTGCCCTTTGCCTTTTCATCAGAAGCATTGTACTGGCTACAAGAAGTATTGCTAAATGAACGTTTATATGTTGACTATCTGCCTTTATTATTGATGACAGGCTCTGGCAGCTTTATCCTATTAGGCATTACAATTGGAAAGGAGCGCATTCACCGATGAAAGCTATTATTCATACACGCTTCTTACATTGGAAACAAGCGCCGTTTCACTTTATTTTTTGGTTGCTCTTTCCCATCATCGTTGTAGTTTTCCTTCAGTATTTGCTTGTAAATTTTCAGGCAGATACCAAGGTTCCTGTGGGGATTGTTGTAGCAGATCAGACCAACACCGCTTTTGAACTGGTAGAAAAAATAGAAGAGACTCCTTTTATTCGAGTTTACCAATTAGATGAAGAACAAGCTCTTAATCAGTTGGAAAAGCATGAGTTAGATAGTGTATTCGTCATTAAAAAAGGATATGAGGAACAAATTAATAGAGGAAGCCGGAATCGGCTGATCACTAGCTACCAGTCCGATTTATCGTTTGCGTATACCTCTGTTTCAGAAATGGTAGCCTCAATGGTTCAACAGGATACAGGACGGATAAAAACAGCCTACACTATATTGCAAATGGAAGAGCAACTAACTAACAACCAAAATTGGACGACAAAGGAAATTATAACTACGAGTAAAGAAATAGAAACAGAGCAGGACTTATTATCCGCTCACTTTCAATATCAGGGGCAAGCGGATGGGGCTAAAAGTCAATCACAATTATGGAACCCATGGGGATTATGGGTCTTATTTTCATGTTTAGCAACCTTTTTTCTGTTTGGCTGGCTTGTAAAAGAAAACCATTCTTCCGTCCGAGCTCGTTTTGCCTTTATTCGATTTCCCTTTAAAACTTACGCTTTACTAAATCTCACGTTATATACATTGATTTTATTGCTAATGGACGCTGTTACGCTAGTTATCTTCAACCATTTCCTTGCAACGACAATCGATGCTTCACGAATTGCAGCAATCATCTCTTTTCGATTCGTGATCAATGGGTTAGCTTTTTTATTTGCTTTAAAAATGAAACAGATTGTTACATACTATGGCTTATCGCTAATATTTACATTAATGCTTGCTTTAACAAGTGGAGCAATTATTCCTATTGATGGTCTTACAAATAGACTTCCACTTTTAAATGACGTGCATCCGATTATCCCGTTTCTTAATGGTACATTTCATAATTTTTGGTTTTATATGGTTGGGGTATTTATTTTCATATGGTATGTTAGAAAGGACGAAACTTATGCTTAACGTGGATTGCATTTCCAAAACGTACAATAAACAAGCTATTTTCAGCAACCTATCCTTTTCCGTTCACCCTGGAGAAATCATTGGCTTAGTAGGAGAAAATGGTGCAGGAAAATCTACTTTGCTTCAATTGCTGGCTACCTTACAGTCACCGACTACAGGAGGCATTCAATTATATGACTGGTACTATAAACAGCATCGCAAGCTTGTACGGCGCCATATCGGGTTTGTACCACAGGAGATTGCGATTTGGGACAACTTTACGGTACGAGAAAATATGATCTTCTTTGAAAAGTTAGCTTGGAAAAAGAAGTCTGAAAAAGAGTTAAAACAATTGTGTCTAGATATGAATTTAGACCGGTGGGATGAAAAAGTGCACACATTGTCAGGCGGGATGAAGCGAAAATTAAATTTAGCCATCAGCCTCATACACGATCCAGACCTTATCCTGTTAGATGAGCCAACGGTAGGGATTGATTTAAAATCCAAAAAAGAAATTGCAGCTTACTTGAAAAAATTAGCACAGGAAAAAGAAAAAATGATCCTCTACACTTCTCACGATATGGATGAAATTAACGAGTTGTGCACACGTGTTATTTGTATTGGTAAAGACCCATTTTATAAAAATCTATTGCAGCATGCTGGCAAAAAGATTATAAGTTTTTAAAAACTTGATTGGCTAAAATACAAGGATGTAGTAAAATAGTAGGAGATAAGTAGGAAGGAGAACGCAATATGGAGATTAGAGAGTTGCAAAAAATGATGCAATATGAGGCAATGTCTATCCTTACGTCTAATTCAAGTGGATTTTCTAGTCACTCTCCGATGATTGATCTCGCTTTTAAACAATTGTTACAAGAGCAGTTAAACAAAGTGAACGTGATGCAAGCTTCGAAAGCATTACAGCACAAAAACAATACATATCCCTTTAACGGTTCGGTAACTAATGATTCGAAAGTTCCTCCACGCAACACAGGAGATATTGATGCACTTATTCGAGATGCAGCAAGCCAGTATCAAATAGATGAGCGCCTCATTCGGTCTGTTATCCAGGCAGAATCCAATTTTAACCCACATGCGAAAAGCAGCGCTGGAGCGCAAGGTTTAATGCAATTAATGCCAGCTACTGCAAGAGGCTTAGGTGTGGCAAATCCTTTTGACGCTTGGCAAAATATTCAGGGTGGTGTCAAATATTTAAAGCAGATGATGCAACGGTATAACGGAAATACCGAATTGGCATTGGCTGCCTATAATGCTGGACCAGGAAATGTAGATAAATATCAGGGAATTCCACCTTTTAAAGAAACGCAAAACTATGTTCAAAAAGTAATGAATGGTTATTTAGCCTAATGTAGTAAATAATATTCGTTCATCAGAAAATAGTGCGGAACAGCAAACCCCACTCATTAAAGATTCACTTCTTTTCCTTTTCGTTAATTATGAAGCGAAATGCAATCAAATATAATTAAAAAAGAAATGGAGACATATATAACAAATCTTCATTTCTTTTTCATTGTATAGGTAACTATAAAATGAGGTGCTTGTGGATAACGAAATAACCGAATAGCCACGTCCAGCGCATGAGCTCAGCAACGATGCGACTTTAGAAATGCGCCCTCCGATAAGGCCTCATCGGTTCGCCGCAAAGAGGAAGGCCGACTAAAAACGGGCTTGCCGCCTGACGTCGGCATGTTTTTAGTGGCATGATTCCTTTATCTTTAGTTGATTCGTTCCATTCACTACGTTGCTAAACGGGCGCCCCGCGCCTTTGTTCTTTTAAGCCAGAATTAATTCATTAACTGTATTACGATCCAGCTTCTTAATTGTTTCCACGATTAATTTTACTGCATGATCAAAATCATCACGATGCAAAATACCAGCATGTGTATGAATATATCGTGTCGCAATCGTAATCGATAAAGATGGTACACCGTTTGCTGTTAGATGGATTGAACCAGAATCTGTTCCGCCACCCGCCATAGATGTATATTGATACGGAATATTGTTTTCTTCTGCAGTTTTTACAACAAGGTCGCGAACGCCTTTATGTGCTACCATAGAAGCATCATATAACACGATTTGTGGTCCTTTCCCTATCTTGCTATCTGCTTCATGATCCGAAACTCCTGGAGTGTCACCAGCTATCCCTACATCAACGCCAAAACCAATATCAGGTTTTATCGTATTAGCAGCTGTTTTAGCTCCACGAAGTCCGACCTCTTCTTGAACAGTTCCTACCCCGTAAACAATGTTAGGATGATTCTCATCTTTTAGCTGCTTTAGTACTTCAATAGCGATCGCACAACCGATACGATTGTCCCAAGCTTTTGCTAATAATAGTTTTTCATTTTTTAACGGTGTAAACTCAAAATAAGGTACTACTGAATCTCCTGGTTTCACACCGAATGACTCAGCTTCATCTTTGCTAGAAGCACCGATATCAATAAACATATCTTTAATTTCAACTGGCTTTTTCCGCGCTTCTGCCGAAAGGATATGTGGCGGCTTTGATCCAATAACACCGGTCACATCTCCATTACTTCCCATAATCGTTACACGTTGGGCGAGCATTACCTGGCTCCACCACCCACCTGTTGTTTGAAAATAAACAAACCCTTTGTCGTCAATTCTTGTAACCATGAAGCCAATTTCATCTAGATGACCCGCAACCATGATTTTCGGACCATTTTCATCACCTGTTTTTTTGGCAATTAAGCTCCCTAGGTTATCGTACATTACTTCATCCGCATACGGAGAAATATACTTATTCATTACATCACGAGCTTCTTTTTCATTGCCTGGTATACCTTTTGCATCTGTTAAGTCCTTAAACATCGTTAACGTTTCGTCCAACTTTACCATATGTAGTCACCTCTTCATTAAACTAATTTCTATTATACCTCTTATTAGCGAAGTTTCAAAATCGTTAATACATACCTGGTCTATCTCCTGACGAAGAGAACAAATCTTTTGATTCAACCACCTAATCTCTTTTATTTTAGCGAACTGAACATTATTTTACTGGAAGCTTCTCCAAATAAGCTTGCTGGATATCTGCTTTCAGAAACACCTAATGCTTGTCATATGTTTCCCCTAATACGGATGTTGTTAATTGCAATTTGCCACATTTTGAAGAAAAAAGAACCCTCTTCCCCAGATAAATCCATCTGGAAAACCAGCCGTTCTTCCTGTAAGCCGCGAAATAACGTCTATTGTGTATCAGGATATTATGATATTTCTCATCGCTAAAAAGGGAACCTTCCATCAGTGGAGGTTTTCATTCATCCCCTACTGATTGTTTGTACCGTAATGGTATGGAGCTAAAGGCTAGGGGTATTTAGGTGCTGTTATTTCCCACCTAGACTTGTCGCGGTAGAGATTATCCAACTCCTAAAGCGAAAGTCTTACAGCACCTTATATACGGTATAAATGTAAATCATAATTATTGTTTACCTGTTTTCAAAAATCCATTCAAATACCAATTGAAAAATAAAAGCACATGAAAATCGGAATTTCTTTGTGATACCCGCAATTGGAAGATGTTTCAGTACCTTTAGCCCCTTGTACGTACTTTTTATTCTATCTGGTAGTCGCTTAAGAACATTATTGCCATCACAATAAGAAACAACTCTTCTGCTTGGTAGTTTATTTTAGACAATTATACTCTTTCAAATGTCGGGGTGCTTATCCTATATGAAGCTTTTTGCCAATTAACATATCCAGTTACCTAATGGGGCTACGTGTATTTATTATCTGCGAAAGTTGAGATAACAACAGTTTTTTTGATGCTTATGTCACTTTCAACAAATATGTATGGACTGTCTTTATTTATTTGCCAGATGAACCAAACCCATTTTTATCTCTAGCTGTGTTAGACAAATTGTCTGTTTGTTCGAGTTTAACTTGTAATACTGGAGCAATAATCATCTGAGCAATTCTCATATGTTTTTCTATTGTAACATCCTCTTTCCCATGGTTAATTAAAATTACCTTTATTTCACCTCTATATCCTTCATCAATAGTTCCAGGGCTATTTAAAACTGTAACCGAATGTTTTAAAGCTAAACCACTTCTAGGTCTAACTTGTGCCTCTGTCCCTTTAGGTAATTCAATCTTTATTCCAGTTCGAACTAATTCAGCTTTTCCAGACTTGATTATTTTCTCCTCGATAGAAAATAAATCCAGACCAGCGTCCCCATCATTTGCACGAAATGGTAATTTTGCTTCTTCATGTATTAACTTAATTTTTAAATTATACTCCATTCATATCACCCATTTTTAATAAATTTATATAGCATTAATCTTTTTATTTCGGTTGAAAAAAATACTGATTAAATAAGAATTAATAGTTTTACATACATAGCAAAAATTGCCCCCCTAGCTTTCCTAAATCTACAACTAAAGCGAAATATTATCCACGACTACATCTTGCCTATCTACTCCTTTATTTGTTTCCATATACGTATCTAATTGATTTTACTGCCTTCCAACCCATAATAAATCTTCCTCGTCACATCTTTCAACGATTGTAACATGAAAAATAAAAAATAGTGAAACCTTTAGATATATCGTTTCGTATAAGAAGGGAATCATGGAATAATAATCAGGGAGACGATAGTATGATAGTCATTTTATTTCGCATACTGATTGTGCTTGCTTTGGCATTGCTTATATATACTTGGATTCAATATTATCGTAATCCCCAACGAAAATTGCAAATTGCTAAAGCAGAGGGAATTTATTATTTTTTAGACGAACCTAGCAACAGTAAAAAAAATCTCCAATTTGTGTATAAAGGATGTTTGTTTGAAGGTGAAAAATATGTGGGAACAACAGAGGATTCTTTTGAAGTTGTTAATATACATGTAACAGCAAAGGACCCTCTTGAGCTTAGCGGTTTGCGAAGGGACGACTTATATTTCCTTGAAGAGGAAATATTAATTCGTTATCCCCACGCTAAAATTGAATGGAAACACCCGATTAATCAATTGCTGATAAGTCCCATGGAATAAATAAAATGAAAACGCCATTCGGTATAATTTTCCTTCCATTCCTACTAATAAAATCTTTAAAAAGGTACTTTTTCGACGTGGGGGCATCGAATGTGAAGTTTTTCTTGTCCTTGAAAAAGAAGCACACTTTTTGCATGCCACGCATTTTGGTGGCATCTTACCTATGCCGGTCGGGATTTCATGTGCGCTATCTCCCACTTAGACTTCTTCGCGTCTACAAATCCTGAAGTGGGAGCTTTATGGCACTTTTTATGGGGGATACATGCAGATTGGGCATACGACCCATAATTCGTAAGTACAAATTTTTTAGTTCGGCTATATGTGCTACCACAAACCAGCGCATAGATCTAGTGCTTTATTGCGTTAAGTGCTCTCTCTTGTTTGAATATGGAAAAATTCTTGCCATTTGATATAAATTTCTTTTCTGCGTAGCATATAGATGCACGGCAACAGAATTAGTAAGCATAGACCAACATATAACGGCGTTAAGTTAGAAATCCACTGGCCAATGAAAGTATAAATAAATGCTAGAGGAATATTAGATAAAAGAGATGATTTCGTATAATCTTTCCAGCTTGACGATATTTCCAGTAAACATAAAGACAGCAAGTGAAAATGAATAAACGGAATAAGACGAAGCAGTGCTATTTGTGATGTCGTTAAAGCTGTTTGTTTACCTATCACTTTCTCCTTTATTTTTTGAAAACGTTGCATGGACTTTGGCATTCTATATACAAAAAAATAAAATATAACGCTGGATAACGTGATGCCTATAAGCGAATATAGCGTTCCTGCAATAGCCCCAAATAGTATCCCACCTGAAATACAAATAAAAATTACCGGTAAGAAAAACAGCGGTCGTAGTAAATGAAAACTGATAAATAATATTGGGGCGAATAAGCCTCCTTTTTCAATGAAAGCCAATAGATAATTCCCCAAAAATTCCATGCTCTGCCTCCTCCTTGTTGAACTATTACAGATATAAAAGTACTGTACATTAGTACATGTATATGACAGGAGACGAGCCTTTATGACAAGAAAACGGGATACGTCCACTATATTAAACTTCTAATATATATCATTTCGTTGAACAAACACAATACACTTTCATACACTAAACCAACTGTGTTTCTGTATAAAAATCAAACCCTTAATGCCCATATTAAATACACGATCAATACACAGTGACTAATAAATAACATCGGCACCCCGATGACGAAACGCTTATGCTTGGTTTTATGGCGGAAAACTTTCATTCCGAACCAGATTCCCAGCGCTCCACCTAAAATTGCCAACATCCATAACGTCCGTTCTGGAATTCGATAGTGTTGCTGCTTTGCTTTTTGCTTATCGACTCCCATGAACAAAAAAGCAATGCTATTAACGCCAAGCAAATATAAAAAAATTGCATTCCAATTATCCATCCTACCTTTTTCCTCTCTAAGCTTTAACTTGGTTGCTACCCAAACTGCCTTTCGTGTATGTATTCTATTTCATGAAAGCTCCAAATATCTCTAATATAAAGTCTAATCCTTTATGCTTTCAAAACATTGACTTCCATAAAAGGGAACAAAGGCGTAAGTGCCCGTTTAGCAACGTAGCGAATGGAACGAATCAACTAAAGATTTAGGAATCATGCCACTAAAAACAGGGGGATGCCGACGCCTGAGCGGCAAGCCCGTTTTTAGTCGGCCTTCCTCTTAGCGACGAACCGATGAGGCCATATTGTAGGGCGCATTTCTAAAGTCGCATCGTTGCTGGGCGCTGAAGCCGGACGTGGCTATTCAGTTATTCCCTCATCCCAAAGCAACAAATTTTATATTTTCTTATCTTTTTAGAAAAACTTGGCTTGTCGCCAAGTCTTATGGCGGAAGCCTTTGTTTTTCTTATACTATAAACCAAAAAAATCTTATACTTTCCTATAGTGTAAAAAAAGGACCAAATTACTTTGCAGTGGCAAAATATTTGGTCCCTTCTATTTCAATCAGATGGAAAGAAAACCCCGTCAGATTGAAATTTCACTTTATTTCAATGCTTCTTTTGCTTTTGTTACTAATTGAGAAAAAGCTTTTTCATCATTAATTGCTAAATCAGACAGCATTTTACGATTAATATCAATGCCAGCAACTTTCAAACCGTGCATTAGCTTGTTGTAAGACATATCGTTTAAGCGAGCAGCTGCATTAATACGGGAAATCCAAAGTTTACGGAAATCACGCTTTTTCTGTTTACGGTCACGATAAGCGTACTGACCTGATTTCATTACTTGTTGTTTTGCTGTTTTAAATAACGTTCTCTTCGAACCATAATAACCTTTAGCTAATTTAAGGACGCGTTTACGACGTTTACGCGTTACTGTTCCACCTTTAACACGTGGCATAATAATTCCCTCCTAATACAAATCAAAAATAAATTTTACCGTTCTAATTATTCCAATGCTCGCTTATTTATAAGGAAGCATCGTTTTAATTCTTCTAAAATCTCCAGCTGATACTGTAGTTGTTTTACGAAGTTTACGTTTTTGTTTTTGAGATTTATTCGCAAACATGTGGCTTGTATACGCATGCCCACGTTTTAATTTTCCAGTACCTGTTTTCTGAAAGCGTTTCTGAGAACCTTTATGGGTTTTCATTTTTGGCATAGTGTTTTTCCTCCTTGTAACATATCTAACAGTCTCTTACACTCAACAACTGCAATTTATTTTTCATTTACTGGAGCAAGCATCATAAACATATTACGACCTTCCATTTTCGGCTTTGTCTCTACAGTCGCAATGTCTTTTACTTCCTCAGCAAACCGATCAAGCACTTCTCGTCCTAATTCTTTATGCGTAATAGCGCGTCCGCGGAAACGAACGGCCGCTTTTACTTTATCGCCTTTTTCTAAGAATTTACGAGCATTTTTCAGCTTCGTTTCAAAGTCATGATCGCCAATTCCCGGGGTAAAACGAACCTCTTTTACGTTAATGACTTTTTGTTTTTTTCGTGCTTCTTTCTCTTTTTTCTGCTGCTCAAACCGGTACTTTCCGTAATCCATAATCCGACATACAGGCGGTTTAGCATTTGGAGCAACAAGCACTAAATCAAGGTTACGCTTTTGGGCAATTTCTAGAGCTTCCTGACGTGATTTCACTCCCAACTGATCCCCATTGGCATCAATTAGACGTACTTCTCGAGCACGAATCTTCTCATTAACATTCATTTCCTTGCTAATTATCATCCACCTCCAAATATTTTCGCTGTGATCTTTTTTGACAAGCTACATTTCATCACAATGAGGTACTTAAGCTAAGCTTAAGTCTTTAGACGCAGAAGCTTGAAAAGTATTTTCTTCAAGAGAAGCAAATTGCTTCCTTTCCCACGTCTAAAAAAAGCGTGGGCAATACAGCACCCACACTTCTCCAATCGTCTATATGAATCGGTTAAAACCAGCCAACTGCCTGATGGCGTCGAACAGGTGAGAAGCGGGTGCTTCTACTTGTCTTTAGATCATTTAATTATCAACTACATAAGAATAGCATATATATCGGATAATGTCAAAAAAAGAATGAATAAACAGTCTGTCGCGTCTTTATGAAAGCTACTCTCACTTTTAATTTTCTTTTATATAGCTCCTCAGTAAAAAAGCTTAAGAATAGTCGCTTTTACTCACAGTGGATACTCATACCGTTTTCCGCGGCGGGCCAACTTCCTCGGAAAAAAGCGGCTTTCTGCGTAATTTTCAGCTGTCCTCCAAGACTCACTAATCGTGAATGAGTAGATCTTTCTTGGCGGGAATCCCACCCATTATATACATGTGCCCGGTTGCTCCAGGAGACTTCGTGTTATATCCATTGCTTGTTGGCGATTTTAACACTACCAAAAACTCTACTAAGATTTTACACAGCACTCGCGCTAGAAAGCTTCTTTCCCAAGGATAACTACCCATTCTTTGGCGAGGCTTTTCCATTCACCTCTCATTTTCATATATAATATTCAAAAGTCTTTCTTCATCTTCTGAAGCTACATTTTCGGACAATCTTGCTGCTACAATAATTGGAGCCCATTTAAAAAATGTCTCGGCGTGACAAGCCACTTGCCTTACAGTAATAAAAAAGGATATTTTTCCACTATTTCCTGCGAATACTGAGAATACAACAAATACGAACGATTCACATCAGCATGAATATCTCCGACAGTAGCATCCACCCAATCAATAATAGTCATTCGGTTATTTGCTGCAATTAGATTAAACAAATGAAAATCACCATGGAATAGTTTATCTCCATCAGCAATTTCCTCTAGCAACTGAAGGAGTTTTGTTTTTTTCAACTGTTCCAACTGATCAGCCGCATTAATTTGCTGTTTAAGTTTTTCCTTCATCTGTTCCAAATCACTTGAATGGATAGTAACATTATGCAAGCGCTGTTGCTCCTCTACAGTTAAGGAAATAACCTCATCTAAAGGAAGTTCTTTTGCTATTAATCTTTCTCCTAACGTTTTCCCTTTTATATATTCCATCATAATTGCTTGCCTACTGCCTTTTAGTTACATCAAATACTTTTGGAACAGGAAGACCGCTTGAATAGACAAAAGTCTGCTTACTTGCCTCATGGACAGCTTCATTAGGAAGAACGTTTTCACGAAATAGCTTTACAACCATATTGTCCACAAGATATTTCTGCTGTATTTCCACTTGCTATCGGTTTTCCTAAATCCACGCATACCGACCCCCTCTTTTCTATTTCGCTATTTTGGGGGAATATTGTTTATTCCAAAACATTCTATCGTTTTCTATTCACGTAGAACTTCAATCATTCTAGGATTTTTTTCTTCCATCTCCTACAATTAAAAAGTAAAATAAAGACTCAAATTGCAGGCACCTTGAAAAAGAGAAATTCTACGTTTGACATTTTACTCGCCAACAGATTTGGGGGTTTTAGATGCCGTTATCTCCCACTGAAACTTTTTACATTTATCCACAAATCTTGAAGTAGAGGTCTTATGCCACCTTACATTCGGGATAAAAATAAAACAGCTTCTTGTTAAAGAACAAAGCTGTTTTATTTGTTTTATTCTTTTTTCAATTGTCCGTTTTATTTCGAAGTCTTATGCAACACTTTATTGTCTATTTCTTGTTTAATCATAGCAATAAATGCCTCCAGAGAAACTGTTTCTGTTTCTTTTTCTCCATAACGACGAATGTTCACTGCGTGATCGTTCACTTCATGATCACCAAGGACGAGAGCAAATGGGATTTTTTGCGTTTGCGCCTCACGGATTTTATAACCAATCTTTTCATCCCGTTCATCAACCGCAACCCGTACTCCGTCTAGTCTCAATTTGTCAGCAACCTGCTTTGCATAATCCAAATGTGCCTTAGGAGAAACTGGAATGACTTTAACTTGAACAGGAGCAAGCCAAGTAGGAAATGCCCCTTTATATTCTTCAATTAAAAAGGCAACAAAGCGTTCCATGGTGGAAACAACTCCACGGTGAATAACAACCGGACGATGATGTTGTCCATCTTCACCAATATACGTTAAATCAAAGCGCTCTGGAAGGTGAAAGTCAAGTTGTACCGTTGATAATGTTTCATCTTTTCCTAAAGCAGTTTTCACTTGTACATCTAGCTTCGGACCATAAAACGCTGCTTCCCCTTCTGCTTCTACATAATCCACTTGCATGTCTTCCATTGTTTCCTTTAACATCGCTTGCGCTTTTTCCCACATTGCATCATTATCCACGTACTTTTCTTTATCTTCTGGGTCACGATACGAAAGTCGGAAGTAATAATCGTTGATACCAAAATCTTCATATACTTTTTGCACTAGCTCAACTACACGAATAAATTCATCTTTTAATTGATCCGGACGGGCGAAGATATGCGCATCATTTAATGTCATCGCTCTTACACGCTGTAACCCTGCTAATGCACCAGACATCTCATAACGGTGCATGGTGCCAAGCTCAGCAATACGTACTGGAAGATTCCGGTAGCTGTATAATTGGTTTTTATATACCATCATATGGTGTGGACAATTCATTGGCCGCAATACAAGCTCCTCATTATCCATGGTCATCGCCGGAAACATATCTTCTTGATAGTGATCCCAATGACCGCTCGTTTTATATAAATCTACACTACCCAATACTGGCGTATAGACATGGTCATAGCCAAGACGCTCTTCTAAATCCACAATATATCGTTCAATGATTCTGCGGATCGTAGCACCTTTTGGTAACCATAATGGTAAACCTTGTCCGACCTTTTGGGAAACGGTAAAAATATCCAATTCCTTACCTAGTTTTCGATGATCTCGTTCTTTACGTTCTTCCAATAATTTTAAATAATCGTCGACTTGGCTTTGTTTTGGAAAAGCAGTTCCATAAATGCGCTGCAATTGTTTGTTATTGCTATCACCTCGCCAATACGCACCGGAAATACTTAATAACTTAAAGGCTTTAATTTTGTTCGTGGAAGGCACATGAACACCGCGACACAAATCAAAAAATTCACCTTGCTTATAAATCGTTACTTGCTCGTTCTCAGGGATAGCATCGATAAGTTCAAGCTTTAAAGGATCACTTTTAAACATTTGTTTTGCCTCGTCACGAGACACTTCCATACGTTCAATTTCCAAAGCCTCATCAATAATTCGCTTCATTTCTTTTTCAATCTTCGGAAGGTCTTCAGGTGTTATCGAATGCTCCATATCCATATCATAATAAAAACCTTCTTCGATGACTGGACCTACACCAAAGTTTACATCCTTGTAGAGTCGTCTAATCGCCTGTGCCAT
This sequence comes from Virgibacillus pantothenticus, assembly GCF_018075365.1. Taxonomy (GTDB): domain Bacteria; phylum Bacillota; class Bacilli; order Bacillales; family Amphibacillaceae; genus Virgibacillus; species Virgibacillus pantothenticus. The sequence goes on along the minus strand of NZ_CP073011.1, from coordinate 1,359,418 downwards.
TAAATGCGCTGTAGAATGACGCATAATGTCAATACCTTCGTCGTCTTTGCTCGTAATAATCTCGATTGAACCGCCATGAACTAATGGACGTCTTAAATCATACGGAACTCCATCTAATTTAATGGCTAATGCCTGCTTTTTTAAGCCAGACGAAATCGATGCCGCGATATCCTCTCCATTTGTTCCTTCTGGGAAGTTTTTTTCTGCTCCATCCGGAAAAATAAACGTTAGTTCTTCAGCCATTGCATTCACTCCTTGTTCAAATTAAAAAACGCCCGCCCCTCTGCATACATGCAAAGGGACGAGCGTTGGTCACGTCGTGGTTCCACCCTAATTCCCGTAATTCAATACGGCTTCATACATCTTTAACGCAGATCTACGCTACTGCTTGCTTCTTCACAGCAGGGCTCCAAGGTGGTAAATCATTACTAGTAAGCGGGAACTTCCAGCCTATGATTCCCTTCTCTAGCATACATCGCAAATGATTCATATCCTTTTCTATGCCGTTCGCAAATAAAATAATAATATAATTCGTATTATAGCGCTTGATCATTGAAAAAGCAAGTCCTAATGCTGTTCTTTCTGCATATAGTGAGAAAATGGAAATTGACGAAGTGGTTCAAAAGTTACTTTTTCCTGAAATACATTAATAACCGTTAACGTTTTTGGTTCAGACGGATCGTCCCCGTAAATATAAATATGTTCTGGAGTCATCGCTATAAGTGGAGCTAAATTAAATTCATTTTCATCTAACCCAACCAAATATAGGGGTTCTTTTTGCATCAGCATACGTAATTCCAGATGCGAAAGAGCTTTACCGTTTTGATTAAAAAATGAAAACGTATCTCCTTGTATAATATAAATATTAGATACAGAAGATTTGCGATTCAAAACGTATCCTCTAAGCATATTAATAAATTCCTGGTGTTCTTCTTCTCTTTTATACTCATCAATTGCAAGACCGACATAATGAACGACATAATCATGAAACACTTTCAACCGAAATTTTACTAATGAATCATAGTGAATGGTCGGTGTATCTTTTATATTAGCAATGAAGAGTGATTCGAGAATCTGTTGTGGGTCTTCATTTTTTCTTACAAATAAACTATCTTTATCTTTCCCAGTCATGACCCAATTTGTTAATTCCATAATTTTTTCCTTTTCGTCTATATCTGTATAAAAGTAAAAATCCTCCATTACTGAAGTAATCCATTTTCCTAATCGATGTGTAATAAATACATTAGTTAAAGATTTTGCAATGGCAGGAATAAGTACTTGATTAGGAATATGTGCATCAAATTGTAAATGATTCCCCCAATCCTTATGTGTTTTCCAATACAGATTAATCTGTTTATTATGCTGGCGCATCTTTTCACAGAAACGAATAACCTCTTTGTCTGACTCGATAAATAATTCAACCAATACATATCACCCTCATCCAACCAAACTGTTACATTATATGGACAAAGAATGAAAATAATGAGTAAACCATTAAAACTAGTAAAGGTCAGTAAAAGTAGATACACCTTATCAGAGCTTATCATCATAATAGAAGCGTTTCACAAAAAATTAGCGCTGTTATATATCTTCTAATATAAAGTAAAGCAGACAAGTTATTTTATAGAAAAACTTGGCTTATCGCCAATTCTTATGGCGGATAGCCATAGTTTTGCTTATACTATAAACCCTTAAAACTGTAGACTTTCCTATAGTACAAGAAAAATACATCTTTCTTTAATCCGTGGAGTTATTGTTATCTGTTATCCTTTGGTTTTACCTGTAGAGGATAGAAGTGGGCTTACTGCCGGTTAAAGGCGGGATAAAAATGATCAATATACAGTAAAATGCCAATGATCACAAATTGCTCGTCGAGATCATTGGCTTTAAGCAGAATCCATGCCTAGGTCGTGCAGCAGAGGAATCCCCTATAAGAGGTTTTCTTAAAAATGGATTAGCGTCCATTACTAAATGCAATGCGCCACATAATCTGAAGTCATTTAGCGGAGTGGCTTTTTCTCCCACATAGCGTGGAACTTAATCTAAAGTTACGTCCGGCGGTTCTCCGCAAAAATAGCAACTGGTTGGCTTACCTGTTTCATCCGTTCAATAATCCGTCCCGCTTTTACTTCCTCAACACCATTTCTTGTTGAAGCCAAATGGGTTTCCAGTTCTTGCAAACTATAATTGGACGTAAAAAACACAGGCAACCCTTCCATCATGCGATATTGTAATAAAGACCCTAAAATTTCATCTCGAAACCAAGGAGACAGCATTTCTGCTCCGATATCATCAAGCATCAACACATCGGTCTTTTTAAAATAATCCAGTTTTTTATTTAGCGAATCGTCCTTCATCGATGCCTTCATTTCTCTCACAAATTCAGGCATGTAAATTAAAGCGGAAGAAATATACATTTCTTTTAACTTGTTAGCAAGTGCACCTAAAAAATAAGTTTTCCCTACACCAAATGGTCCATACAAATACAATCCTTTAGTGGGAATTTCCTGTTCACAATCCCCAACGAATTTCAAAATTTCACGGACAGCCTGACTGCGTTTCGGATCGGAATCAATATAATCAATCTTTGCTTCTAGGATTTGTTTAGGCATATACAAGCTTTGAACTAACTTCTGTTGTTCTCGCTGTTTTTCATAATTTATTCGCTCATAGCATTTTTCATAGGATAAATGGATTTCTCCTCCTTCGACGTGCAAAACAGGTGAATATCCTGGAAGCATATTCGGGCAATTTTCAAAACTTGTGCACTTAGCACACTGCTTAGACTGCGTCATATACTCATACAATTTGATTAAGTTTTTATCAATTTCTTTTTTGGTTAACGCTGGGTGCTTGGCGAGAAAAGCTTTAATTTCAGAATCATTTAATACTTCCCGGCGAATTTTTGCATAGTGCTCCTGAAAGTTTTCATTTTCTCTCATCCATTTTTGCAACGTCGATTGTACTGGTTTCATATCCATCATCCTTGATATTGCTTTATTTGTTATGGTTAGAGTATTGCTTTAGCAGCATTTCAATCTCCTTCTGCTCTTGCAACTCATCTTCCTTGTCTTCCTGCGTCGCCGCAACTTCCTGTTTCTGTTGTTTCTTTTGCTGTTTAAACCATTCTGGCACAACCTCTTTCGTCTGTCTATTCCTAGCTACTGGTTTCTTCGCAGTTTTATAGCTGGTTACTTCTTTTTTAGCAAATGCCATTGCTTCTTTCGCCGTTTTCAAGTTCGCCCTGGACCAATGACTGGCAATTTTCGCTAAATAATTTTTGGACAATTTCATATTCGTCTGTAATAACACGTAATGTATTAAAACATTCATCACCGGTGCTGGCAACCCTTGTGATGTCATTATATCTCCTACTAATCGCAAATCCTGCTCTGAGGCATGGTGACCACTTGATAAATCTTCTAACAGCTGTTTAGGCGAGATAGTTTCCAGATGATTAATCAGCTGCTCCTCTTTTGTATTTGCGGTTAGCTGATTTTTTTTCTGCGGCTCTGTCGTCGTTGCCTTTTCTACTAGACGTATGTGATTTTCTTTATATTTTGATTGAAATAAATCATAGCAGGCTGCTTTAAATTCGTCCACATGCAGTCTGTTTTCCTCCGTTAATGCCCATAATATTGCCTTTTCTATCTCATATGTCTCCAACTCATATAGAAACATCATTTGTGTTATCATTTTACAATTGTAAGTAGTAAGTACCTTCTTTACAGGAATCATCCGTTGCTTTAAGCTTTGCTCAATTGGCGTAAAATCCACACTCTCCATGTTTACACCTTGCTTTGGTTGTTCTTGGTTCATCTTCGGCAAGGAATCAGGCGTAACCGTTTGAAAGACGTCTTGAAAAGAAGCGGTTATATTCTTACCGTATGTATCGCTACTGTTTGACGAGTAATGTTTTTCTAAAACGTCGTACTTCTCTATACCAATATGATGATAGAGAAGCTGGGAAAGCATAGGGTCTTTAAAAAATTGAGCAGGAGAAAAAACAGGCATCAAAACATACGTATACACTCGATTTTCCTGCGAATTTATTTCGTACGTTTTAAGCAGACCAATGCCTTCTAATCTGAGTCTGGCTGCATAGATTTCATCTAAAGGAAGATTTAAGTAATTCATTAATGTATGATGTGTTTGAGGAATTTGTTTTTCAGCTTGTATTTCTTGTTCATGAAGTAATGTTTGATAAAGGATAATAGCAGCCATTCCTATTAACGGTTGATATAAATGAGTTAACGATTTCGCATAATCCATCGGCAACGTACCTTGAAGTTCTACCCAGTATCCCTCAATGGGTAAAATCTTGCCTATCCTGTTCATGTTCCATCTAACCCTTTCCATTCGTGCCCTGATCCTTATTATTATTCATGATGTCTTTTAACTCATCCAAAAAAACATTAATATCTTTAAACTGTCGATAGACAGATGCGAAACGTACATACGCTACTTCATCGATTTCAGAAAGTCGATCCATGATCCGTTCTCCTACATCTTTACTATGAACTTCTGAAATACCATCGTTTCTTATTTCTTTTTCTACATTTAAAGCAATTTCTTCGATCGTCTCCAGCGGTACAGGCCGTTTCTCACAAGCTTTGATGAGTCCTCGAACTAGCTTGTCCCGACTAAATTCCTGCCTGGCACCGTCTTTTTTAACAACAATCAAAGGGACATCTTCAATCCGTTCAAATGTTGTAAACCGAAAGCCGCAACGCTCACATTCTCTTCTTCTGCGAATCGCTTGCCCTTCTTCTATTGGTCTCGAATCAAGTACCTTCGTGCTTTTGTTATGGCAATTTGAACATCTCATCGTTCTGCCCCACTCCTCATTTCAACCGTTACCTGTCTTGTTTTGTGATGAAAGGTAAAGCTTTATTTATTTCGCCATATAATTGTTGAATTACTTTAGTACTATAACCAAAATCCATTGGCAGGGCGGATTCTGTTGTAACAGAAAAGTCTACAGCTGTTTGATAAGGCCGCACCATAATAACTGTTACAATAATAAAAGCTTTTTTTCCTTTTTTGATTTGAACGCTTATCTCTCCATGTTCTTTAGAAATGGAATGAACTTCATATTTTGAAGATTGTTCAAACATATTTTCAAGGACCTGCATTGCTTTTTCTTTCGTTGTTTTATAGTAATGCGTTTGTAAACTAGTATCCCAATGATTATCATGTGTTTCAGCATGATTACTAAAATATTTAGAAATAGTGTTCCGAAAAGCCATGTCAAATGCCACCCTCAGTACAAAATATATTCTATTGTATAGTAGTTTCATTTTAACATGTTTTTTGGAAAACCTCTATATCATGCAACAGTAAATAGTAGATAATAAACCAAAAGCATCCACTAGCAATACTGATACACGGTTTTTCATCTTGTTTCTTCTATTATAATAGACAGCAATGGGTTGACAGACGCAATTGTTGTCTATCAACCCATTCATTTTATATACTTTCCAGCGGCCCAAGGCATAATGCTCCAGTTCCTCTTGTGATTTCCAATTTCTCCACTTGCATAGCTTTTAAACCACGTTCAATAAAACGTACAGCTATATGAGGGTCTACACTCTGACCACACGTATACACATCTACACTTGCATAGCCATGTTCTGGGAAACTATGAACGGTAAGATGTGACTCTGAAATAATAATCACACCACTTATTCCAATAGGTGCAAACTTATGAAAAGTAACTTCTCTAACTTCTGCACCTGCTTTCAAAGCAGCTTCTACAAAAATATGTTCCATATCCTTTATACTATTTAATATATCTCTATGACACTTCCAAAGTTCAACAATTATATGTCTTCCCATTGTATCCATGAATAACTTCACCCTTATGGTGCTCCATTTACTATTTCTCCATTTAACCGAAAAGCCTATATATCCTTCTATCATAGGCATTTATTCGGATACAACGAAAAGTATAAACGTTTTTCCCTTCATTTGCAATCATTTTTATTTCGTAGTATGTGTCAAGTTTTTCTCGACATCGTTGCATATCAATATTTCCAGCACTCTATTTATGTATGGGGGTTTTCATTTATCCCCCACGGCTTGTTAGTACCGGAATGGTATGTATGATCTAAAGCCTCTTACGAAATATTTAGGTGTTGTTATCTCCCACTTAGATTTGTTGCAGAAAAGATTATCAACTCCTGAAATGGGAGGCTTACAGCACCTTATATACGGGATAAACTAATTGTAATGAGCCCTATAGTGACCGTTGTGGAAAACGCTACGTTTTTGGAAATCGATAAAGCACTTGATTCCTTTATTCATTCATATAATCTTATTATAATTAATTCCATAAGAAGGCCTCTTTCAAAATGTATTTGCCGGGTAAGCATACATTTTATAATAGAGTACCTTCTATTTTTGGTTAAAATTACCCTCGAGAAATATTTACACATATTATTCCGTAAAGAGGGGGTAACTCTGTAGGTATTGGTTTCCCCTTATTCCTTGGATTAGCTCATTTGCATATGTTCTTGAGCAAGGTAATACCCTACATGATTCGTTAAATCAAGCACACGCTTCGAGTAACCCCATTCATTATCATACCATGCCAACACTTTCAATTTATGATCTTCGATAACAATGGTTGATAGTCCATCAATAATTGCAGAATAATCCGTGGTAGTATAGTCGATGGACACAAGCGGCTCATCACTATATTGAATAATGCCACTATAATCAGTTTTAGCAGCTTGCTTAAATACCTCGTTAACTTGTTCAGCCGTAACTGCTTTTTTCACATCCACCACAAGGTCAACTAAGGACACGTTAGGTGTTGGAACACGCAATGCCATACCATGTAGCTTTCCATTTAAGTGTGGAAGCACTTCCCCTAGAGCTTTAGCCGCCCCTGTAGAAGTTGGTATAATGGATTGAGTACAGCCTCTTGCTCGTCTTAAATCTTTATGCGGATTATCAATGTTTTTCTGATCATTCGTAAATGCATGTACGGTTGTCATTAATCCATTTTCAATTCCAAAATGATCATCAATAATCTTCACAACAGGTGCAAGGCAGTTCGTTGTACACGAAGCGTTTGATATAACATCATGTATGTTAGGATCATAATCACTTTCATTAACTCCCATTACTATTGTTTGGTCAACTTCTTTACCCGGAGCTGTAATAACAACTTTTTTAGCACCTGCCCGAAGATGCCCCCCAGCACTATCTTTTGTTTTAAACTTTCCAGTAGCTTCAATAACAACATCAATCTTTAATTCGCTCCATGGTAATTGCTCAGGCACACGAGAATTTACCAGCTTTACATGCTTTTCTCCTACCACAATTCCATTATGAAGCGGTTTCACTTCTTCGTTGAAAATCCCGTGTACGCTATCATATTTAATTAGATGTGCCAACGTTTCAGCCGGATAACTGGCGTTGATCGCCACTACATCTAAGTTGTCACCCTTTATCGCTTGTCGAAAAACCATTCGCCCAATTCGCCCAAATCCATTAATTGCAAGTCTTGTTTTTCTCATACGACTTCCTCCCACTATGAGTTATACTTATTTAGCTTATTTATTAAATAGTATAACACATTTAATAAAATATGTGATCCTTAATTGCTATTTCCATTTATGTTTCAGTTTTCGCATAATTATGAACAGGGATGAGGAATAATCTTTTCATAATTGCAAACAGAATTGGATATTTGACTTAAGATTGGAGCCTCTACTAAACCACCTCCCTTTTCAGTAACATGGAAATGACAGTCTTACTGTCTGTCATTTTAGATAAATGCTTTTGGTTATAAGAACAACCATCGTCGGGCGGCAAGCCCGTTTTTAGTCGGCCTTCCTCTTTGTGACGAACCGATGAGGCCTTATCGTAGGGCGCATTTCTAAAGTCGCCTAGTTGCTGGGCTCATGCGCTGGACGTGACTATTCGGTTATTTCATTATCCATAAGCACCTAAGTTTATACTTTCTTATTCTTTAAAAAAAGAAAAGCAAACTAAGTGAATGAAGTTGCTTACCTAATATTACGTTAATCTGTATTTTGAATGGATGGAAGGAATGTTCCTATAAAAGCACCTGATACAATAGCGATAACAAAGAAAGAGTTTCCCATGATCACCCAACCATCTTTAATTAAAATAAAAGATAAAACCATGAAAATAGCAGATGCAACAGATACAGCTATTGCTGGGGTTAAGTAAGTGATCTTTTTATATTTTTTGTTTAGTAAAGTCCGAGAAATAAAATAAAAAGCACCAATGGTTAATATACCCGCAATAAAGAAAACTTCTAAACCATTCACTAAAACCCCTCCTTACTAAACTTATTTCTTTCATTATATAGTTTGATGTTACCTGAAATCAATTCCGAAAAAAGAATAGTAAAAATATAGAAATTATTAATATTATATGAATAACGATTTGATACTTACAATTCCATGTTGTATGTGCTAAACTATTCTTGTTCTTCATGGGACATGCCTCCTTCTACGGTGAAATTTGGTGTCGGGAAACCAACCTTATCTTACCATGAAGGGAGGCATTTTTATTTGATCCACGTTGAAAGCTTTACGGAGCGGCTAGGGCATAACTAAATAGCTGATGAGACAATAAAGCGAATCTTCAATTAGTGGATGATCTTTCATATAGCCCTAAATTATTACTACCACAAGGGTATGATCTAAAGGTCTTTAACGAATCGGGAATTTAATACCGTTATCTCTCACTTCCCTTTTTCTTGCACATCATATTTTGAAGGGAGAGTCCTATGGCAACTTAAATGCGGGATAAATGGATTGTTCAGCTTTTGCTATATACTTTATGTCCCTGTCATTACAAAACCATTATAAAAAACATTCGCACCAATAATTGATGCGAATGTTTAAACTAAATTTAACGTGGAAGTATATTCCATAACTGTAGCAATTCTTCTAATTGCTGGAAGGTGTGAAATTTGGAGCCAGTATTATCAATGACTCCATCTGCTCTTTTTACTTTATCAGTAATTGGCATTTGTGCAGCAATCCGTTGCTTTGCTTCTGCTTCCGAGTAGCCATCTCGATTCATTAAACGTTGTAATTGCGTATTTTCATCTACGTAAACAACGATGGTTTTATCAACGAGTTCGGTTAAATTATTTTCAAACAAAAGCGGAATATCAAGCACCACACATTGGGCATCCGCTTGTAAATAAGTGTCTCTTCGCTCAACCATTTTCTGTCTTACGGCGGGATGAACAATATGGTTCAATCGCTCTCGCTTTTGGTTATCAGCAAAAATAATTTCCCCAAGCAATTTTCGGTTTATTGTTTTATCTTCACGTAGTATGTGTACTCCAAAATGATGAATAATCTCTTCATAGGCCTTTTCCCCCGGATGTACTACTTCCCTAGCAATTTTATCTGCATCAATCACAGGAATACGAAAGTCATCAAACATGAGAGAAACGGTACTTTTCCCCGTCGCAATACTCCCAGTTAAGCCTAAAACTTTACACATCTTCTTCACCTCTTTAATGGCTGACAGCTGGTACAAATATGTGTACCACGCCCGCCAACTTTTAATTTAGCAATCGTACTACCACATGTTTTACAAGCTTTATTCTCCTGACCATATACATATAATTTCTGCTGAAACATCCCCATGTCACCTTGACTGTTCACATAAGAACGAATGGTCGTACCACCTTGTGATACTGCTTCTCCCAATGTAGCAATCGCCTGTTTACGAATTTCTTTGATTTCTTTTTGGGTTAATTTATTTGCAGGCCGTAATGGATGTATTCCTGCTTTATAAAGTGTTTCATCTACATAAATATTCCCTAAACCAGCGACAATCGTTTGGTCTAATAAAGCTGATTTTATCACGCGCTTTGTTTTTTTCAGCTTTTCAATAAAATAATCAGAGGTAAAAGCAGCATCAAACGGATCAGGACCTAATAAACATAACGGTTTTTGCTTCATTTCTTCTCCCTTATGGAACAAATGCATCGTACCAAATTTCCGCACATCATTATAGCGCAATTCTTCTCCATTGGTGAATTGAAAAGTAATATGTGTATGTTTTTTAACTGGTTCATCATTTCGATGGACACTGTACTTCCCTTCCATACGAAGATGGGAAACGAGGACATAATCATTTAATTGAAATAGCAAGAATTTTCCTTTTCGATGAATATCTAAAATAGTTTGTCCTATAATTTCTGTTTGAAATTGCTGGATGTCATCTGGCTGTTTCACTATTCTCGGCCATTGAACATCAACTTGTGCTATGGTTTTATTGATTACAAATCGTTTTAACGTATTTCGAATTGTTTCTACTTCTGGTAACTCTGGCATCTCCTTAGCTCCTTACTTAGCATCAAACCAACTATCTCCATAAGCATAATCAACCTTTAAAGGTACATTCAACTCTACTGTATTTTCCATAATAGCTGGTACTATCTCTTTTAATGTTTCTATTTCTGACTGTGGTGCTTCTAAAATTAATTCGTCATGAACTTGTAATAAAATTCTTGCTTGAAGTTGCTCTTTCTTTAGCTTCTCATGTAGATCAATCATCGCTTTTTTAATAATATCCGCAGCGCTTCCCTGAATTGGTGTATTCATAGCAGTTCGTTCGGCAAAACTTCTTTGATTAAAGTTTCTACTAGTAATATCAGGCAAATACCTTCTCCGATTCATTATAGTACTCACATAGCCTTGATGCTTTGCTTCTTGAACGATTTCTTCCATATACGTCTTTACACCTGGATAGCTTTCGAAATAACGATCAATAAACTGCTTGGCTCCTTTTCGCGTAATACCTAAGTTTTGTGATAATCCATAATCACTAATTCCATATACAATACCGAAGTTAACAGCTTTTGCTTGTCTACGCATATTTGCTGTCACCTCACCTTTATCTACATGGAAAACATCCATCGCTGTTTGGGTATGAATATCTGCTTGCTGTTTAAATGCAGCCATTAATTTTTCGTCACCCGCAATATGTGCTAATACCCTTAACTCAATTTGTGAATAATCGGCTGCAAACATAACCCAGCCTTCTTCCGCCGGGATAAAAGCTTGCCGAATCTTCCTTCCTTCTTCTAGTCGAATAGGGATATTTTGTAAATTTGGCTCAATGGAGCTTAAACGACCTGTTTGCGTTAAAGCTTGATTAAAACGAGTGTGAATTTTATTTGTTTTTTCATCGACTACTTTTAATAAGCCTTCAATATAAGTGGACTGTAATTTACCTAATTGGCGATACAATAAGAGCTTTGGAATGATTTCATGTTCATCCTGAAGTTGCTCTAATACATCCGCTGCAGTAGAATATCCCGTTTTCGTTTTCTTAATAACTGGCAGACCTAGCTTTTCAAATAAAATCGGACCTAATTGCTTTGGGGAATTTAAATTAAACGGTTCGCCAGCTAACGCATGTACCTCTTCCTCTAGTTCAGCTAAACGATTTTTTAAATCTATCCGCATTTCCTCTAAACGCTTTGTATCCACAAGCACCCCTGTATGCTCCATCTCTCCAAGAATAAGGGCTAATGGCATCTCTAATTCCTTGAATAATTCGTACTGTTCATTTTCTTTAAGCTGCTTTTCCATTTGCGGTCTCAGTTCGTAAAGCATGGTAGCTTTTCTAACTATATGCTCTGCAAAAACAGACTGTTCAGGAAGCTTCAGCTTCGCTCCTTTGCCATATACTTCTTCATCCATGTAAACATCTGTTCTGCCAAACCGATGGCTAATCGCAGGAATATCATGATTATTTTCCGATGGATTGATTAAATAGGAAGCCAATAGCATATCAAACGCAATACCTTTAATATGCACTCCAGCTCGCAATAAGGAAACTAACGTTTTCTTTGCATCAAACACATATTTCTTTTTGCTTGAATCCTCCAACCATGCCTTAAACAGATCTGATTGTAATGCTACGTCAGTAGGTAAAAAGAAGGCAGCTTTGTTATTAACGATGGAAAATCCTTGAATGGCTGCTTGATGGTAGTTCTCCTCTAACAGTTCAACGATCAATGCTTCTTCTCCTGTAAACATTTCTTCGTTAACCTCATCCATTACTGAAAAATCAATAGGAGCTTGTTGATAGCCTGATTCGGTATTATTTTCTTTTGTACCTTGAATGCGAGTTAATAAAGACTGAAACCCCAGTTCTGTAAAAACGGCTCTCACTTTATCGTGAGCATATCCATTATATTTGACATCGTCTGGCTCAATCGTAATAGGTGAAGAGCGATTAATCGTTACAAGTTTCTTACTCATAAACGCTTCCTCTTTATGGTTTGCTAACTTTTCCTTAAGTTTTTTCCCGCTAACCTCATCCAAATGTTCATACACATTTTCCAATGTATCAAATTGCTTTAATAATTTAACTGCTGTTTTTTCACCAACTCCTGGTACACCAGGAATATTATCTGAGTTATCACCCATCAACGCTTTTAGGTCAATGATTTGCTCTTGAGTAATCTCCATTTTTTCAAGAACAAAATCGGGGGTATACTTTTCCACTTCGCTAATCCCTTTTTTGGTTAAATTCACGGTAACACGATCTGATACTAACTGAAGCAAGTCTTTATCACCAGAAATAATAGTTACTTCCCAGTCATCTTTTTCTACTTTCTTCGATAATGTCCCAATAATATCATCTGCTTCATAATTATCTAATTCGTAATGCGTTATGGAAAATGCGTCCAGTACTTCTTTGAGTAGCGGGAACTGCTCTGATAGCTCAGGTGGGGTTTTTTGCCTTCCACCTTTATACTCTTTATATGTCTCATGTCGGAAGGTGGTCTTTCCTGCATCAAACGCAACCAACATGTGCGTAGGCTTTTCTTCCTCTATCATTCTTAACAACATAGTCGTAAAACCGTACACAGCATTTGTGTATACACCTTTATCATTATTTAAAAGCGGTAACGCGAAGAATGCGCGGTAAATAATACTGTTCCCGTCAATTAAAACCAATTTATTGCTCATAGTTTCGCCTCCGATAAATTCATCATTAAGCATATTTTATCATTCCATCACTATAAAGTGAAACACCTGCTTCTTATAGTGGATTCCTTCAATGAAGAATGTACTAATGGTTTTCACGTAAAGCTTCACGGTTCAACAAAATACATGCTAAAAAAGCTGCTCCCATCAATCAATGAAACCAACCTTGGAAACAGCCAAATGAAAAGGCATAATATTAATCTGTAAATGATATGCTTCCCCCCAGGTAGACAGATTAAATACGGCCTCAGCTCTATAGAATATAGAACTAAAGCCGCTTCAATCATTTTTATTATTTCGACTGTCTACTTGACAGGGGGGCAGTTCATTTATCAAGTTGCCTTTTTTTAAAAGATAAGAAAGTATAAAATGAGGTGCTTGGGGATAACGAAATAACCGAATAGCCACGTCCGGCTCCATTATTGTTCTAACAGATCAGTTAGTTGCTGAAAATAAGAAATGGGAAGATCAACCTTATAACTTTTGAAAGCAGCATCTGTATCCACTGCTTTCAGTTGCTCTCTTAGTTACTTTTTTTTATGTCTTTCTTATTAGAGAGGGCTATAAGGGCAAGGCAATCCCTATTGCTTCGCTTCGTTCATATTTCGCTTTATTTTTGCATATCATTATTGATCGGTAAACTTACCGTTATTTTCGTACCTTTATTTACTTCACTTTCAATTTCAATAGTACCATCATGTACTTCGACAATATGTTTTACAATTGCTAACCCAAGCCCTGTTCCTCCGGTATTCCTGCTTCTGGCTTTATCCACTCTGTAAAATCGTTCAAATATTCTTGGGAGAGCTTCCTTTTCAATACCAATTCCTGTGTCTTCCACTTCGATACAAACAGAATCATTACACTCTGTTATCCGCAAATAGATGTTCCCTTTCTCAGGTGTGTAATTTACAGCGTTATCGACAAGGTTGATGATAATTTGCTTTACCTTTTCTTTATCAGCGGTTAATTGTATATGATCATCTACAGCTTTATCGAATGTCAAATGCTTATCTTCAAACCTCTGCTCAATAATCGGCAACACTTCATTGACAACATCATTAACGGAAAATGTAGAAAGGACGAGTTGGAAGTTTTCTTTTTCCAATCGCGAAAGAATTAATAAATCTTGGATTAATAATTGCAATCGGTGACTCTCTTTATAAATAATTTCTAAAAACTCTTTGCTCTTATCCAAGTCTTTCATTGGGTTATCCAACAATGTTTCCGCAAATCCTTTAATCGACGTAATCGGTGTTTTCAGCTCATGTGATACATTAGCAACAAAGTCTTTCCGCATTAATTCCAGCTTTTTAAGCTCGGTAATATCATAAAGGACAAGAACTGCTCCCTTTAATAAGTTACGGTCATCAAAAATAGGAGCCCCAACAATTTCAATATAGTATTTATCCAGACCTTTATAGTGGGTAAATTCTTCTTTAATATTTCGTTCATACAAAAAGGTTTTCTGTACCGTTTCGTGAATAGTTTCATTATGAAGAACATCATAATAAAGATAACCTTGGAAATCTTGGGTCGTTTGACCAAACATAGTTAGGAACTTACGGTTGACGAAATGAATATAGCCTTTTGCATCGATTAAGACAAGTCCGCTCTGCGTATTTTCAATAATCGTTGATAATTGTTCCGCTTGCATTTGCTCTTGAATTGTTAATTCATTTAAATTACGGGCTAGAGCATTTATTTTAGTACTTAGCTGACCGATACTGTCTGTACTTGGATGATGAAATCTAGCTCGGTAATTTCCCTTTACAATCTCATCAACTGTCTTCGTCGCTTTTTTAACCGGTTTAATGACCGATTCATATAGATGTAACAAAAATAGGAATAAAATAATAAATTGAATAACTAGTACAGAAGCTATTACTAGATAATCTCCAATTAAAACACTTAACAAAATACCGGTTACTGAAACAACTAGGAAAATACCTATTGTGTAACCGAATATTGGTTTTTCAAACAAAAATCGCATTAACTAGGGTCCTCCAATTTGTAACCAAGACCTCGCACTGTTTTAATATAAACAGGTTTTTTAGAATCTGGTTCTATTTTATCACGCAAATGAGATATATGGACATCTACGATACGTGTATCACCAACAAAATCATAATCCCAAACTCCACTAAGCAGCTGATCTCGGGAAATAACCTTTCCCTTATTTTTCGCTAAATAATATAGCAGCTCAAATTCTTTTCTTGTAAAGGTGATGACTTTCCCTGCCATCTCTGCTTCGTATCTTTCAGGGAAGACGGTTAAATCTCCAACTTGAATATATGAAAAATTGGATTTTTCTACTCTTTTTGCCCTTCGCAAAATGGCTTTAATTCTAGCTACCACTTCCTTTGGGCTAAATGGTTTGGTTAAATAATCGTCTGCACCTAATTCCAGTCCAAGTACTTTATCGAATTCCTCGTCTTTAGCAGTTAACATAAGAATTGGCGTATTTATTTGGTTATTTCTTAAATATCTACAAACATCCATGCCATCCATTTCAGGGAGCATCAGATCTAAAACAATCAAATCATAACTGTTGCTCTGTGCTTTTTGCACTGCCTCATAACCGTCATAAGCAACATCAGTCACAAAGCCTGCCTTTTCAATATTGAAGTTTAATAACGTAACAATTGACTTTTCATCATCGACAATTAAAATTTTCTCGTTCATATCCAGTCCCCGTTTCTAATACATTAATAGGTTCCACATCCATCTTACACTGAAACCTTAAGAATGTGAATACGATAAGAATTTGTAAATTTATTTTTACACAGTATCAATGTTTTTACAAGGCGCCTGTAAATGAACGGATATCCTATTCTATGCGAAAAAGGGGGAAACATGCCTTGTTATTTATATAATAGTCAACGCTGTTTGATGAAGGCAGAACAAAAATTTGATACTAAGAATAAACAAGCTCATATCGTGTCTCCGTTCTGAGCTCGCTATGAACGTACTACATTAAAAAAAGTTTTCTAGCGATTGCGCTGTTAATGTGTTTGGTTTATGAGCTGGTGTTACGTACAACTTCCCATGCAACACAATTTCACCTTCCTCATCCTTAGCGGTTACATTCATAGCAAGGCGTTGACTGCTTTCATCGATGGCAATAACCTCTAGCATCATATCGACTTCCGTATTATGATATACTGCCCTAGGGAATATCATTTCGTGGTGAACAATATGACTCCCTGGTCCTGGAAGTTCCATGGATACTAAAGAAGAAACCATGCCGTATAGCATTACAGATGGTACAATTGGTCGTTTATAAGGCGTTAATGAAGCATAGTCATGTTGAAGATACAACGGGTTCGCATCATTGGTTAATCCTAAATATAGTAATAAATCACGATCATTCATTTTGGCCTTTCGATTACACGTATCCCCTATTTGAATATCCTTTAAGGATCTGCCTAATGGTTGTCTTTTCCCAATCAATCCCTTCACCCTCTCATCAATGTAAGCGCTTTCTATTATAACAAACATTCAGTTGTTTGCCAATTCAAATAATATTGAATGTAGGAAGGACATACGAAATATCGTCAACTATAGTTCTTGATGTTATAGCATGTACAACAAACAAGAAAAAGCTTTTATCTACAATAATGAATGTAAATAAAAGCTTTTGCAAATCGGATTATTCTAGAACATCCAAGACTTTTTTAACAGAATCTGCAGACTTGTTAAGCGCCACCTTTTCATCCTCGGTTAGATCTAATTCAATTACTTTTTCGATACCATTAGCTCCTAATACAGTTGGTACTCCAAGATAAATATTAGAATACCCATATTCCCCCTCTAGGTAAGCAATCGCAGGTAGGATTCGTCGTTGATCCTTTAATATCGCTTCTGCCATTACAGTTAGTGAGGCTGCAGGTGCATAATAAGCACTTCCATTGCCTAGTAATCCGACAATCTCTCCTCCGCCTTTTCTTGTACGCTCCACAATTGCGTCTAAACGCTCTTTTGATATTAATGTTTCAAGTGGGATACCTCCAGCATAAGAGTAACGAATTAAAGGAACCATATCATCACCATGCCCCCCTAATACGAAGCCGGAGACATCCTTCACCGAAACATTTAATTCCTGAGCTACAAATGTACAAAAGCGTGCAGTATCTAATACACCTGACTGTCCGATTACTCGTTCTTTTGGCAATCCAGATTCTTTAAAAACAGTATATGTCATGGCATCAACCGGATTTGTTAATACAACAATATACGTCTCAGGAGAATATTTCATGATTTCTTGTGTTACAGACTTCATAATCTTAGCATTTGTATTCACTAAGTCATCACGGCTCATACCTGGCTTACGAGCAATTCCCGCAGTAATAATAACTAAGTCAGAGTCTTTTGTCTCCTCGTAATTAGATGTTCCAATAATCGAAGCATCAAAACCTTGGACAGGGCTAGCTTCCAGCATATCTAAAGCTTTTCCTTTGGTTGGGTCCTCCATATTCGGAATGTCAACAAGCACAACGTCGCCAAGTTCTTTTTGTGCAAGCATTAACGCAGTTGTTGCACCAGTGAAACCGGAACCAATTACAGATATTTTATTTCTCTTTATTGCCATTATAAAAAACCCCTTTGTTCTAATTGGTATAAAGTTAATCGAGTAGTTTAATAAAAAGCCTCAATGATTGTAACAATGTCTATGTTGTGAAAATTTCACGCAATAGGTACGGGGGTAACCGCACCTACTAGTTCAAAAAAATTAGCCCATATTTTTAATTAATTCTTTTCCGAACTCTGAACATTTCACTTCCGAAGCGCCATCCATTAAGCGAGCGAAGTCGTAAGTTACTACTTTTGAAGCAATTGTTTTATCCATTGCCTTGGTAATTAAATCAGCAGCCTCTCTCCACTCTAAGTGCTCAAGCATTAAGACAGCAGATAAAATAACAGATGAAGGGTTCACTTTATCCATCCCTGCATACTTAGGTGCTGTCCCATGTGTAGCTTCAAAAATAGCATGCCCCGTATCATAGTTAATGTTTGCACCAGGAGCTATTCCAATACCGCCTACTTGAGCAGCAAGAGCATCAGAAATATAGTCTCCATTCAGGTTCATCGTTGCTACCACATCAAATTCATTTGGTCGGGTTAATATTTGCTGCAAGAAAATATCAGCAATGGCATCTTTAATAATAATTTTCCCAGCTGCAACTGCTTTATCTTGTGCTTTATTCGCAGCATCTTTACCTTCTTTTTCAACAATACGGTCGTATTCTGCCCAAGTAAATACTTGATCTGCAAATTCCTGCTCTGCTAATTCGTAACCCCAATTTTTAAATGCACCTTCTGTAAATTTCATGATGTTACCTTTATGTACTAAAGTAACACTTTTACGTCCTTCATTAAGCGCGTATTGAATACTTGCGCGCACTAAGCGCTTGGTACCTTCTTCAGAAACTGGCTTTACACCGATTCCAGAAGTCTCTGGAAAACGAATATTCGTTACATTCATCTCTTCTTTTAAGAAATTAATTACTTTCTTCACTTCGTCAGAGCCCTTTTGCCACTCAATTCCAGCATATATATCTTCTGTATTTTCACGGAAAATGACCATATCAACATCTTCAGGACGTTTAACCGGTGATGGTACACCGTCAAAATAGCGAACTGGGCGCAAGCATGTGAATAAATCCAATTCTTGGCGGAGAGCTACGTTTAATGAGCGAATACCACCGCCAATTGGCGTCGTTAAAGGTCCTTTAATAGCAATTTTATATTCATTAATCTTATCTAATGTATCTTGAGGCAGCCATTCTCCTGTTTTGTCGTAAGCTTTTTGACCAGCATATACTTCTAGCCAATCAATTGCTTTCTCCCCATTGTATGCTTTTTCTACAGCAGCTTCGATTACTTCTCGAGCAGCAGCCCAAATATCCGGTCCTGTTCCATCGCCTTCAATGAACGGTATAATTGGGCGATTTGGCACATCCATTTTTCCATTTTCTACAACAATTTTTTCTCCCTTTGTCATAACAATGATTACCTCCTAAATTCATTCTGTATATAGTTTAGCAAAAATAAGTCCCTGTGAACATCTTTTGCATACAGACATTTCACAGGAAATATTCCTTCTTGATGATAATACGGATAATAATCGTGTATGGTTGCCATTTACAAATCTATCGTTTATCAATCGTAATATATTCAGGTGATGTAGGTCCATTGTATTCAGCACGTGGACGGATTAAACGATTATTCGCATATTGTTCCAAAATATGAGCAAGCCATCCGGATGTTCTGCTAACTGCAAAAATTGGCGTAAACAAATCATGATCAATACCAAGACTATGATAGACAGATGCAGAATAAAAATCAACATTTGCTGGTAGACCCTTATGCTTTTTAATGTAATCTTCAATTTTTACTGACATTTGATACCATTTTGGTTCGCCAATTAATTCTGTTAATTGCTTCGACATATCTTTTAAAAATTTCGCTCGCGGATCTCCGTTTCGATAAACACGGTGACCCATTCCCATAATTTTTTCCTTATTATCTAACTTTTCTTGAATGTAAGGGATCGCATTTTCTTCTTCACCAATTTCAGTGAGCATTTTCATAACGCCCTCGTTCGCTCCACCATGAAGTGGACCCTTTAAAGCTCCGATTGCAGCTGTAATGCCGGAATACACATCCGATAACGTCGCTACGCAAACTCTGGCTGTAAATGTAGACGCGTTTAGCTCATGATCAGCATGAAGCACAAGTGCTTTATTCATAGCCTCAACTTCAATGTCTTTCGGTTCTTTACCATTAAGCATAAATAACAAATTTTCAGCGTAATTGTAATTAGACTTCGGCTGAATGGGGTCTTTTCCTTTCCTAATTCTCGCGAAAGCCGTTACAACAGAAGCTATTTTTGCCTGTATACGAATTGCTTTCCGTTTGTTTGCTTCTGCATCCATAACTTCAGCTTCTTCATCATATAATCCTAACAAAGAAATAGCTGTGCGTAGCGCTGCCATTGGATGGACGGTTGATAGATCATAAGAGCGTAAATGTTCAATAATTGCTTCAGGAACTTCCATATTCGTAGCAAGCTTTGCTTTAAGCGTATCTAGTTCCTCTTGCTTTGGAAGACGTTGGTTCCATAGTAAAAAAATCACTTCTTCAAAACTGGAATATCTAGCCAAATCATCAATCTTGTAACCTACATACGTAAGCTGGTCATCTATTATCGAGCTAATTGACGATTGAGTTGCTACAACTCCTTCAAGCCCTTTCGTTGTTGCTGTCATAACAAACCCTCTCCTTTGTTAAATTATTTAGTATACTATCTTTCGACAACACCCCAAACAACTAAATAATATCCCCCAATGATAATTATAAAGTATTATGAATCTAAAGTGAATTGAAACCGATTCACTTTACTATTAAATTTTACTAGAAGACCTGCGTTTTTGCAAAAAAGAGTTTCTTTTGCTTCAACTTTGGTGAAGAAAGCAGCTTCATTATACATCCAAGCTCGGGATTATTTACCTATTAAAATAAGGCTGTAAACTGCGTAAGGACTTCCTTTATCAAAAAATCATTTATGAGTCAATTTCATACTGATGTTAAATTAATACTATTTTTTTGGTAACTTGCATAAATATAGGAATATATGAGGCACGTAAACAGGTCATCATCATTTTATAGAGGAGCTGCAAATTTGAGCGCATTTTTGGCTAACCTTTTTGGTTAAAGTAAAACTCCTATTTTAAGCTATTCTTCCATAGGATTTTTTCTATTCTCTACTGATAGAATCTTAAGTTCTGCTGAAAAAGGAGAGATTTATATTTTTGCATATAAGGCGCTATTTCCACAGCTTTGAAAAAAGAACACGCTTTTTACGTATCACACCTCCAACGATTAACATCCAACAGGCTCAACGAAATCGGAAAGGCAGGAACCGTTGTCTCTCATTTCGGCTGTATTGGCGATGACTCTTTAATTCGTAGTTTTACAACACCTTACAGACTAAATAAAACCAATTTTCAATCATCTGGGGTTCTCATTCCCCCACTGATTGTTAGCAGCCCAAGGGTATGGTCTAAAGGCCTCTTACGAAACAGGGCATTTAGTGCTGTTATCTCCCACTTAGACTTATTGCAGCATGATTCTCCAACTCCTGAAGCAGCACCTTATATATGGGATAAACAAGAAGCAAGAATTACAGATAATTAAAAATTAGAATGTAAAATGGTTTGATAGTTCAATTGAAAAAGTTGGTTGTAAGTCTTCTTTACAACTGGACGGATATTTATAAAGTAATTAGGAAAATGAAAATGGGGTTTTAAAAGATGTACAAGCCTATTTTATCTATAGTTCTTCGTTTTGCAAGTATAGTAGCATGTATAATTTTAAGTTATGTTTTGTTGACAGCAAGCTTTGCTTATTTATATCCATTAGTTATCGCTAGTATCTTAGCAGCAGGGATCCATCCGATAGCCAGCTTTATGGAAGAAAAATTAAAATTCCCAAGGATGATGGCGGTAATTGGCACGATGCTATTTCTATTTGCAACAATCAGTAGTATATTGTTTATTCTCTTTTCTGAATTTATGCAAGGAACCTTATTTTTGGCTGCACAATTACCAGACTATATTCAAACGTTTAGCCACTATGTAACAAATATCATGGAACAGAAAATCATTCCAATGTATGAGAAAATAACTTCTTACTTACAAGCGTTGAACCCCTCCCAACAAGAAGCCGTAAGTAAGTCTATCCAACAATTTACACTCAAAATTAGCACTACTCTTTCAGAATCATTGCAAACCTTTTTATTAAGGATACCTGCTGTGTTTACAACGCTACCAAACTCATTTACAGTCATGATTTTTATTCTATTGGCAACTTTTTTAATAGCCATCGATTATAAAAAGCTTACTGCTTTTGGAAAAGAATTGATTCCGCAGTCTTTTCAAACGAAAATAAAAAATATACAGAAACAGTTTAAAAAAACCATCGCTGCTTATATAAAGGCACAGTTTATTTTAGTACTTATTTCTGCTTTTTTAGTCTATATTGGATTGAAAATCTTGCAAATTAATCATGCGTTTACCATCTCGCTATACGTTGCACTTATTGATTTGATCCCATATATTGGGTCAGGTGTTATCTTTTTCCCATGGATGATCTATTTATTTATTGTAGGTGATTATTCTTTAACGATTCAATTAGCGATCCTATATGGTCTCATTATCATCATCAGACAACTGATCGAGCCTAAAATATTGTCTTCTAGCATGGGAATTCATCCACTTATAGCACTTATCACACTATTTATTGGCTTACAGCTTTGGGGAATTATTGGATTCATCATTGCACCTGTTATACTTATTTCAATTAACGCTTTTTATCAAGCAGGTACGTTTCACGATATATGGAAATTTATTAAAGGCTAATTCTACCACCTTCGATAAATAATGGTTCGTTTTTTTATTAGATGTTTGATCAAGCTTTCTATTCTTTGTTTGAACAATATTCTCGTTGTCGGAATGACTAATAAAAAGCCAACTGCATCAGAAATAAAGCCTGGAGTCACTAATAAAACAGCACCAATTAAAATACAAATTCCATCAATAATATAACTTGTTGGAACTTCGCCACGCTGCATCGAAAGCTGCGCTCGGTTCCAAGTTTCAATGCCTTGTTGCTTTGCTAAATAAAAACCAACTGCTCCAGTAAGGAGGACAAGGCCTACAACCCACCATGGGCCAATCCAGCCGCCTACCCAAACAAAAACACCTATTTCTAACGCTGATAAAACAAACGCAATGAGTAAAAACCATTTCATTCTATTCACCCCTTTCGACTACTATAACATACGTTGTGCATACCGATCTCTTATGGCACAGTAATCGGACCAAAGATACTTAAAAAAGCGAAAAGAAGAAAGGAGGGATCACTCCCCCCCCTTTTTTTATAAGATAAGAAACCAGCATGGCTTGCCTAGAGCGCGTGCCACCATCTATCATGAAAAAACTTTTGCTTTATAATGTTTAGATTCTTAAAATACTGTCTAAAATAAATGAGTTAGATAAGTTAAATAGAGTTGTTTTTTCATACAAAAGTATAAAATGAGGTGCTTGGGGATAACGAAATAACCGAATAGCCACGTCCGGCGCATGAGCCCAGCAACGATGCGACTTCAGAAATGCGCCCTACGATAAGTCCTCATCGGTTCGTCGCAAAGAGGAAGGCCGACTAAGAACGGGCTTGCCGCTCAAGCGTCGGCATACCCCTGTTTTTAGTGGCATGATTCCTTTATCTTTAGTTGATTCATTCCATTCGCTACGTTGCTAAACGGGCGCCCCGCAACCTTTGTTCATTATTAAAGCACTCTTGTATGTCCTTGATAAATGTCACCATTTGCACCATCAATTGTAATTACTTCCCCATCTGTTACAGCATCAAACACATCTTTGACACCTACAATAACAGGTATCCCTAGGCTAAGTCCTACCACCGCAGCATGAGAAGTTAATCCGCCTTCTTCCGTAACAATACCAGCCGCTTTTTCAATTGCTGGCATCATTTCCCGATCAGAGCCGTACGTTACTACAATATCACCTTCGTTAACTCTGTTGACTGCTTCTTCAGCTGATTTAACAACAACTGCTTTACCAAAGGCACTTTTTCTACCAATGCCTTGACCTTTAGCAATAACATTTCCAATCACATGAACTTTTAACAGGTTCGTTGTACCACTTTGACCAACTGGTACACCAGCTGTAATGATTACGCGATTTCCATGCTCCACCATACCTGAGCGTAAGCCGCGTTCGACTGCTATATCTAACATTTCATCCGTTGAATTAGCTCGTTTACACATGACAGCGTGAACGCCCCATACTAAAGAAAGTCGTCTGTTAACTCTTTCAGAAAATGTAACCGCAAGAATTGGAGAATGTGGACGATATTTGGAAATCATCCGAGCCGTATGTCCGCTTTCTGTCGGTGTAATGATGGCACTAACGGATAAATTCATAGCTGTGTGTGTAACAGATTGACTGATTGCATCTGTTATCGTCATATCGACATTTCTTGAACGGTCTTTTAAAATAGACTGATGATCAAGTGCAGTCTCTGCTTTAAGTGCGATATTGCTCATCGTTTGCACAGCTTCCACTGGATAATTTCCAGCAGCTGTTTCTCCTGACAACATGATTGCATCCGTACCATCAAAGATGGCATTTGCAACGTCTGACGCTTCCGCTCTTGTTGGGCGTGGATTACGCTGCATCGAATCTAACATTTGTGTAGCTGTAATAACCGGTTTTCCTACGGTATTACATTGCTTAATCATTTTTTTCTGTACTAATGGTACATCCTCAGCAGGGATCTCGACTCCAAGATCACCACGTGCAACCATAAGACCATCACTTACTTCTAATATACTGTCGATATTATCGACACCTTCTTGGTTTTCAATTTTAGGGATAATTTGAATATGTGTCGCATTATGCTGTTCAAGCAGCTCTTTGATTTCTAGTACATCTGATGCACGTCTAACAAATGAAGCAGCAATAAAATCAATATCATGTTCGATCCCGAAGATAATATCATTGGCATCTTTTTCCGTAATTCCTGGTAAGTTAACTGATACATTAGGTACGTTAACACCTTTTTTATTTTTGATCAGTCCGCTATTAAGGGCAACCGTCTTTAATTCTTGATTCGCTTTGTTTACTTCTACAACTTCCAATTCGATTAAACCATCATCTAACAAAATTTTAGAGCCTTCGTGAACATCGTCGATTAGACCGGAATAGGTCACAGAAAATCGTTCAGACGTACCCTCTACTTCCTTCATAGATACGTAGACAACCTCACCTTGAACGAGCTCAGCTTGTCCATCCACAAAATCATGCGTTCTAATTTCAGGGCCTTTTGTATCTAAAAGAATGGCTACCGTTTTACCTGTTTTCTCTGCTGCAGAACGGATGTTTTGAATACGTTGTGCATGCTCTTCATAATTTCCGTGTGAAAAATTAAGGCGAGCAACGTTCATGCCGCTCTCGATTAATTTCTCCAATTTTTCAATTGACTCTGAAGCAGGGCCAATGGTACATACGATTTTGGTATTTCTCATTTTATTTCCTCCTTAGGTATTCCGCAACAGCTGCATTTTATTAAATGGATAATTCTTGTGAAAGCTTATACATATCATCATTGATCGTATGCTTTTCATGAAGCACTTTAGCTATATCATGATCAACTAACACATTCTTTTCAATTCCAACCATTCTACCTGCTTTACCTTCTAATAACAAATCAACAGCCTGTGCGCCAAGTCTGCTCGCAAGAACTCGGTCAGCAGCACTTGGTGAGCCACCTCTTTGAATATGTCCTAAAACAGTGACCCGTGTTTCTAAATCAGTGGATTCTTCAATGCGCTTTCCATAATCGAACCCGCTGCCGACTCCTTCAGCTAAAACAATGATACTATGCTTTTTGCCGCGCTTACGACCTCGTTTTAGTTTATTGACAACCGTTGAAAAGTCTTCTTTCTTCTCAGGAATAAGAATACTTTCAGCACCATCAGCTAGACCAGCCCACAATGCTAAATCGCCTGCATTCCTCCCCATAACTTCAATAATATACGTTCTTTCATGAGAAGTTGCTGTATCACGAACTTTATCGATCGCTTCAATTACTGTATTTAAAGCCGTATCAAATCCAATTGTAAAATCTGTTCCCGCAATATCATTATCAATCGTTCCTGGTACACCGATACAAGGATAGCCTTTTTCCGTTAGCTTTTGTGCGCCGCGGAAGCTACCATCTCCACCGATCACAATCAAACCTTCAATGCCGAATTTATTCAGCTGTTCAATTGCTTTTTCCTGACCGGCATCCGTTTTAAATTCTTCACTTCTAGCAGAGTAAAGAATTGTACCGCCACGATGAATGATATCACCGACAGAGCCTATTTCCATTCGTTCAATATTACCTTCCATTAAACCTTGGTAGCCGTATTTGATTCCATATACTTCAACGTTATGGTAAATGGCTTTTCTTACTACCGCTCGGATAGCAGCATTCATTCCTGGTGCGTCGCCACCACTTGTTAATACACCTATTTTTTTCATTGTTACATTCCACCTCTGGTCTTACAGTTTAATTAAAAAAGGTCCTCTCTTAAAAGATAATGGGAAATGATCAAAATAGCAATCGAAAGCATGTAAAATAATGCACATTTTAAAATGTAAACCCTTTATATGAAGAATTTTTAACAAAATCGACTCACGTTACACATTTTACCAATAAGAATAGAGGGTGACGTACTTTTGCCAGCCCCCCTTATTCATGATAATCATTTCTCCCTATATAAAGATTTACTCCATAGCACTGTGATGATATAGATAGATCTCCCAAGCTCTATTACTTTTTTGAAACATATTTTTAAACAGCTATATGACACGGAATAAACCGAACTTTGTATTAGCTGTCTTATACATCTTTAGGAGGATTGATAGGAACCCATTTGCTTATACTTTTCCCATCTTTTTTCAAGTAATTCCTCAACAGAATATGGCCCTAATGACCGTAAAGAATTGTCTATCACTTGATCCAAGTAACTTGCTTGCTGATGTAAGTCACGATGCGCCCCACCTTTTGGCTCAGGAACTATTTGATCAATCAACCCAAGTTTCTTCAAGTCGTAAGCGGTTATTTTCATCGACTCTGCAGCGCGTTGCGCATAGCTTGCATCTTTCCACAATATTGAAGCTGCCCCTTCCGGAGAAATAACCGAGTACGTACTATTTTCTAACATATGGATTTCATCGCCGACTCCCAATGCTAATGCGCCACCGCTGCCACCTTCCCCAATGACAATGCAGATAATTGGGACAGTCAATCCAGCCATTTCCATCAAATTCCTCGCAATAGCTTCACTTTGCCCTCTTTCTTCTGCGGCTTTTCCTGGATAAGCTCCTTTTGTATCAATGAAGCAAATAATTGGTCGAGAAAATTTTTCTGCTTGTTTCATATGGCGCAATGCTTTTCGATAGCCTTCCGGGTGTGGCATTCCAAAATTACGTCGAATGTTTTCTTTCGTATCCTTTCCACGCTGGTGCCCAATTATAGTTACTGGCTTCCCTTTATAAAAAGCGATACCTGTAACAATAGCAGCATCATCCCCAAATGAACGGTCTCCGTGAAATTCGATAAAATCCGTAAATAATTGCTCAATATAATCTAAAGTTGTTGGTCGTTCAGGATGTCTTGCTAATTGGACTCGATCCCATGGTCGCAAATTACTATAAATATCATCTTCCAGCACAGCAAGGCGTTTTTCCAATGTCGTAATTTCTTCAGTTAAATTGATATCGCTATCGGCTGTAAAGCGTTTTAATTCTGCAATTTTATCTTTTAAGTCCACAATAGGCTTTTCAAAATCCAACACTTGCTTCATGATTCTTTCCCACCTTTTTGATGAAACGACAACAATAGCGCTAACGTATTTTTCATGTCAGAACGATGCACCACTTTATCCAATTGACCATGCTTTAGTTGAAATTCAGCTGTCTGGAAATCATCTGGTAATTTTTCCCTGATGGTTTGTTCCACTATTCGTCTTCCGGCAAACCCAATCAGAGCACCAGGTTCTGCGAGGTTATAATCTCCAATAGAAGCAAAGCTTGCAGAAACTCCACCTGTAGTTGGGTGTGTCATTACAGATATCATTAATCCACCCGCATCACTAAAACGTTTCACAGCTATTGACGTTTTTGCCATTTGCATTAAACTAAGTAATCCCTCCTGCATTCTTGCTCCACCCGAAGCAGTAAAAATAATAAATGGGATCCCTTCTTCTTTTGCTCGCTCAATGGCACGAGCTATTTTTTCACCGATTACAGACCCCATGCTTCCCATGCGAAATGTAGAATCCATAACAGCAAAAGCTGTTTCCTTCCCTTCTATTGTACCTTTTCCAGTAACTACAGCTTCACGAAGCCCTGTTTTGGCTTGATCTTTCTTAAGCTTTTCCTCATACCCCGGAAAATTCAGAGGGTTGCCAGTCGTTAACTGCTCGTCCCATTCTTGAAAACTTGCCTCATCAAATAATGTATCAATGCGATGCCAAGCCTGTAATGGATGATGGTAATCACAATTTGGACAAACTTGTAAGTTTTTATTCATTTCTTTACGATAATAAATTTTATGACATCCGCTACACTTTTGCATCAAACCTTCTGGTACATCCGCTTTTGCTTGTTCACTCGGGATGGATGCATATCTCTTTCGCTTGCCAAAAAGATCTTTAAGCAAGACAATTCCTCCTTTTTTCAAAACAACCCCAAATACGTATCAGCTTTTATACGGGTCAGAAATGAAATACGTTCCCAATTAAAAAGGTATTGAAAGGAACGTCAAATCATTTCCTACGTATATGCGCAAGTCGTCTATTGTCTGTGCAACAAAATAAAAAGTTCTTTTAGCCATTATACATAAATCAAAGAAAAAATACTGTCAAAAAACGTCAATACTATAAGTCACTTCTTTGCTAATTCTACAAACAACAGTTCAATTCCATCATAATGTTTTGTTGCGTATAGCTGGATTAGCTCTTCATAAAAATTTCTCTGATTGCTAATTCCTTCAGCAGTCGCCAAAAATTCATACATTAAGCGCCACACTTTTGCTAATAACCGGTTGTTAGACTTCTCAAAGATATACCGAAAAAAAACAGCATGCGTTTCCTCTAATGTTTGATCTTGTTTACGCAGTATTGCTTGCAAGTAATTTATATCTTGTTCCGTAAACTTAGAAAAAACTAATTTTGCAGCTTCTTTTTCTAATATCCTTATGGTTTCTGCTAAATCTATCCTTGTTTTACTCTCTTGCAAGATGAAGGAAGCAAGTAGCTCGACCGTTTGGAACGATTGATATGTACTTAAAAACGTCCCTTCGCCGCGTCTCGTTTCAATTAATCCTAAAAACTCCATAGCACGTAATGCCTCTCGGATAGAAGATCGCCCAGCTCCAAGCGTATGCGCAAGCTCCCTTTCTGACGGGAGCTTATCGCCTGGCTGCAAGTGTTGCGTATCCATATAGTGACGAATCTTTTGTAAAATCCCTTGATACACTTTCTGTTTATGTGACATGGACACTGCCATGATACACTCCTTTTAACAGATTAATTATCATCAATTTGAGTGAGTTTTCTTGTCTTTTCAGCGATTTCTTCTGGATCCACTTCTATTCTCGCTACTCCGGATTCCATTGCAGCTGTAGCCACACTTTTTGCTACAATTGGTGCTACTCTCGGATCAAATGGAGCAGGAATGACATAATCTTCATGTAATTCGCTTTCCGAAATAAGAGAGGCAATTGCATTTGCAGCTGCGACTTTCATTTTTTCATTAATTCGTGTAGCTCGAACATCCAGTGCACCACGAAAGATCCCTGGGAAAGCAAGAACATTGTTCACTTGGTTTGGAAAATCTGACCTTCCAGTTCCTATTACTTTCGCACCAGCTGCTTTTGCAACTTCAGGCATAATTTCCGGTTCCGGATTAGCCATCGCAAAAATAATTGGATCATCATTCATTTTTTCAACCATTTCCTTCGTTAATGCTCCTCCAACAGATACCCCAATAAAGACATCTGCACCCTCAAGCATTTCTTCGAGACTGCCTGATTTTTTAGCTTGATTCGTAAACGTCGCCACACGTTCCTTTACTTCATTCATTCCTGCCGGACGACCTTCATAAATAGCTCCTCGTGAGTCACACATAATCATGTCACGAACGCCGAAGAAATAGAGCAGTTTAATAATTGCTATTCCAGCTGCTCCAGCTCCATTAGCAACTACTTTAATATCCGAAAATGATTTTCCAACTAATTTTAACGCGTTAATCAATCCAGCCACAGTAACAATAGCTGTCCCGTGTTGATCATCATGAAAAATGGGGATATTAGTTTCTTTTTTTAACCGTTCTTCAATGATAAAACACTTCGGTGCTGCAATATCCTCTAAATTCACTCCACCAAATGTAGGTTCCATTAATTTAACAGTTTGTACAATTTCTTCTACTTCTTGGGTGCCTAAACAAATAGGGAACGAGTCTACTCCGGCAAAGCTTTTAAATAAAACAGACTTTCCTTCCATTACTGGAAGCGCAGCCTCTGCCCCGATATTACCAAGACCTAATACTGCTGAACCATCACTGACAACCGCAACCATATTTCCCTTCATGGTATAATCGTAAACCGTCTCTACACGATCGTGAATTTCTTTACATGGCTCTGCAACGCCCGGAGAGTATGCTAAACTTAATTCTTCAGCGTTGGTTACAGGTATTTTGGAATGCGTGGTTAGTTTTCCTTTATTTACTTTATGAACATGTAGCGCTTTATCTCGTAAGCTTGCCATTTTTAATATTCGCTCCCTTTCGTAGAAAAAATAATTTCTTCCATCCAACAGTGGTCAGACCACCAGTAACTATTTTATTATAACAGATGCATGTTTTCTGTAAAGTGATGCTATTCTCCCGTTTAAACCTATTTTTATAATTTCTTATTCTTATAAGAAAAACAGAAACAAGCGCCCATCATTACTTCGTGCTCCATAAAGTGAATCTTCAATCTGTGGGGGGTTTTATTCATTCCCACTGATAGTAATAGTATGACCTGAAGGCTTTACGAATAAGGTATTAGATGCTGTTATCTCCCACTTAGACTTATTGTAGTACAGATGGTTATCTAACTCCTGAAGTGGGAGTCTTACAGCACCTTATATACGGGACGTTTACTTATCCAAGACAACTTGCTCCGCCCCAAAATAGGCGCGTAGACGTTGTAAACATCGTGAACTTGGATGAAGGTCATAATCATTGGCTAATTGATATGTTTGTTGTAACCTTTCTTGAAAAACAATGACAGGGGTATTCCCCGGGAAATGAAAAGCTATTTCCTTTAACTTGGCTAAATCAGCTTCTATATCTTCACTTGATAATTTAATAAATAAACGACCAGGGCAGGTATCACCTAGTTTCGTTTCATTTAAAATTTCTACAGATGACAATAATGTTTGTAGCCTATTATTTCTGTTTTCTAGCTTCCCTTGTACTAATACGAGCATCCCTTCTTTCCACCAGCGATGTACTTGCCGATATAATTCTGGAAAGACGACTGCTTCCATCTCATCCGTTTCATCGCTAATGGTAATAAAAGCCATGGGATCACCACGCTTAGTACGAATAGTTCTAATGAATTGAATGACACAGCCACTTTGATGCTTATAGCCATTCCCCGCTTTTCTTGCTCTTTGTAATGATATATACCCTGCGCGCTGTAATAATTTACGGTAAGCAGTAACAGGGTGGCTCGATATATATATACCGAGTAATTCTTTTTCATGAGAAAGCTTCTTGATTTGCGGAAAATCCTCTATATTAGCATATTCCCCTTCCAACTTAAGATCATTGGCAAAGAAGCTTCCCTGTTCTTGAAACTCACCGAATAATTCACCTTGTTCCATTGCTTGGTCAATGGAAGCTAATAAACTAGCACGATTATTATATAGATCATCAAACGCCCCAGCCATAATTAGTAATTCGATAATGGGACGGTTAATTACTTTAAGCGATACACGCAAGCAAAAATCGAACAAATTTCGAAAGGGGCGGTCTTTACGCGCGCGGACAATTTCAGTAACAGCCTGATTTCCTATCCCTTTAATTTGCAGCAAGCCCATCCGGATATGCTTTCCTTCCACTGCGTACTTTCCAAAGCTGGCATTGATAGAAGGCCCCAGTAAAGTTAAGTCCAGTTCCTTCATTTCTTTCCAATACAATGCCAGCTTTTGATGCTGTTGCATAGAAGCACTGAGTAACTCCGCAAAAAATGCTTGTGGGTAATGAGCTTTCAAATAGGCAAGTTGATAAGAGATAATGCTGTACGCCACAGCATGACTTCGGTTAAAGCCATAATTGGAAAAACGAACGATCCATGCAAACAATTCATTAGCCATTGATGAACTATATCCTTGCTGGATACAACCTTTTAGAAAAGCAGACTTTTGCTCTTCGATTTTACTTTCTTGCTTTTTACTAACAGCCCTTCGAAGAATATCTGCTTTTCCGAGCGAAAAACCAGCAATTCGATGAGCGATTTGCATAATTTGTTCTTGATAAATTAACACACCGTACGTTTTCTGTAAAATAGGCGCAAGATCTGGATGCAGGTAAGTAACTTTTTCTAGCCCATGTTTTCTCCTAATATAAGTAGGAATAAAATCCATCGGGCCTGGACGATATAATGCATTAACTGCAACGATATCCTCAAATTCATTTGGCTTCAATTCTTGCAACACTTGCTTCATCCCTTGAGACTCCAATTGAAACACACCATTTGTTCTAGCCTGCTGTAATAATGAAAAGGTTAACGCATCTTGTTGAGGAATATCCTTTAAAGAAATGTGTTGTCCAGTTTGAAAACGAATTTTTTGTAGTACCTTTTCCAAAAGTGTTAAGTTCCGTAAGCCTAACAAATCAATCTTTAATAGCCCTATCGCTTCTACATCATTCATTGTATATTGCGTTAAATACATTGTTCCGGTTCCGGAAGTTAACGGCGCATACTCCTTTAACGGAGCTTCTGAAATAACAATACCAGCCGCATGTGTCGAAATATGTCTAGGAATCCCTTCCAATACAGCAGCTACCGCAAATAACTGCCGTAAAGAGACTGAACGTTTAATATAATTTCTTAACTCTTCAGACTCATGAACAATCTGCGCAAGATTTCTTTTTGATTGTACCGGAATATGGCGTAACACAAATGACGCATCTTGTTTGTTAATATCCATCGTTTTGATAAGCTCTCTCATTAAAGAACGGGCAGCAAATGTTCCAAACGTAATAATTTGTGCTACGTGGTCTGCTCCGTATTTTTTTTGCACATACTCCATCACTTCATCTCGGCGAACATCTGAGAAATCAATATCAATATCAGGCATTGTCTTTCTGTTCGGATTAAGGAATCGCTCAAATAATAAATCGTACTTAGTTGGATCAACGTCTGTAATTCCTAATACATAAGCTACTAAAGATCCTGCTGCCGATCCTCTTCCCGGTCCAACAACAATATTGTTTGTCTTGGCAAAGTCCACAAAATCCGCAACAATTAAAAAGTAATCACTAAATTTCATTTGCTCAATTATGGAAAGCTCATACATTAAACGCTGGTGAATCTCAGCAGTTACTTCTGTATATTTTTGCGGCAAAAGTTTAATGCATTTTGCGGTTAAATATGGATGTGCCTCTTCCTGTTCTGGCAAAGGAAAGGAAGGGAGGTGCCGCTTTTCAAAATCGAAGCTGAGATTACATTTCTCAGCAATTCTGGTGGTTTCATCGATTGTCTCCGACCAGTCAGAGAAAAATTGCCTCATTTCCGCTTCCGTACATAAATGATGATTACGCCACTTTACATCTATATGATTGCCATCCCAAAGCTGTTGTTGTTTCATTGCTTGTAAACAGTCATATGCAATCACGTCCTTTTTATTAAGGTAACGAACATCATGAATAGCAACTACCGGGTCATGATACATTTTCTGAAATTGTTTTACCTCTGCAAAAAAAGTTCGTTCGTCTCCACCATTTCCATACGACTCTACCCCTAAATAAAAATCATTTTCCCCAAAACAAGCTCGATACGTTGATACATGCTGATTTGCATCAGCAAATGATTTCGCCCGCAGTTGTTCTTGTATAACGCCATGCTGTAAAGAAAGTATACCAATACAATTTGCTGTGAATGGCATGAAATGTTCCAGTGGTACAAAAGACTGGTCCTGCGTCTGAATCCATGTACTTAGTTTAACAAGATCATGAAACCCCTGATTTGATTTGGCCAAAACAATTATTTCATAAGCTTCTGTTTGACTATCTCCAACCAAAACAGTCATACCAATAATTGGTTTTATTCCATGTTGTTGACATGCTTTATAAAATGATATTGCACCATGCAATACTTGTTCATCTGTTAGAGCTAAAGCAGAATACTCTAGTTCTGCTGCTCGCTTCACTAACTTTTCAATCGTTATTGTGCTCTTTAACAGGCTATAGCTGCTCCTTATTTGTAAGTGTGTATAAGCCATTGTATCCCGCCTTTACATGCTCTATCCAATATTATACCAATCTATGTAGAACGTGCATACGGAAATGCAGTCGTTAGCATAACTTATTCTGCTGTTTCATAAATATATACTAGTTGATTCAAAATGCCATGTGACGTTTAATTTAAGTTTTAGACCTAGTTTGTTTTTAGGTCTGCCCTTAGAAACACAGATGAAAAAAGTACAAGCATTCGCTATGCAGTTCCACATATAATTTTGAGGGATAAAGTGAATCTGCCCAGTGGGGTTATCAATCATTTCCCACGGCTTGTCAGTAGCCCAAGTGGTAAGATCTAAACGCCTCTTACGAAATAGGGCATTTAGGTGCTATTATTTCCCGCTTAGACTTGTTACAGTACAGACTATCCGACTCCTGAAGTGGGAGACTTACTGCACCTTATATACGGAATAAACATTGAAAACATAATTTTCGTCATCCTTAGCATATTTTAAGGTCTTTATTTAGGCTCTATTTATTCCTGAGTATAAAAAGGGATTACATATGATTATTTCAGATGAATCTATTGGAAGCAACTGCTGCGTTCACGAACTGAGAATTCATCTTGCCGAGGGTTAGAGGGAAGGAGATTATTTAATATGGAAGAACGTTTTTTCGAAACATTTATCCATTGTTATTTTATAGCTTTTGGGGTAGTTATTGGCGGATCAATTATCGGAAGTATTGGCGCCTTTGTTACAGGAAACGCACCTTTAACAGAAATTGGACGAATTGCAGTTCAATTGCGAATATGGGCGATCGTAGCCGCTATCGGGGGGACATTCGATGCGATTGCCAATTTCGAAAGAGGTATCTATGATGGCTCTACGATGGATTTATTTAAACAAGCACTATTCATCCTATCCGCAATGGGTGGAGTAAAAACGGCTATCTTACTGCTTAACTGGCTAACACAGGAGGATATCGCCTAATGCATATTCCACCATATCATAAAAAAGCGACATGGCAACGTTTTTTCGTTGGGGTAATGGTTGGTGGTATACTGGCATATTGTTCTTTACTTTATATGTACGGCAAAATGTATGAAGATCTAATCATCCGAAATCACGAAATGCAAAATGAAATTAGTCAACTGCGAACTCAAAATGAGTCACTTCTGGAGGATAACGACGAACTAAATGAAAAATCAGCGAAACAAGTGAGTGTTGAATCTATTTCGTTTACAGTAGAAAACAAGGATGAATTGCGAATGGATCGATTAATAGCTGGTAAATTAGAGGAGCTTGTCCAAGAAGAATTAAAGCATATCATCGGCAAAGACTTGGCCATCATTGCTGAAAGTGATAGCTTAATCGCAGCTGCACTGGAAAATAAAGCTTTCACTGTAGAGGAATTTGATTACTCCTTTTCGATTACAAAACTCATTATCTCCAACCATATAAAAATAACAGCCGAAGCAAAACGATCCACCTAACCTGCCATCCAATACAAAAATGAAACTCCAATCAGTGGGGTTTTCTTTCTCCCCCCCACTGATTGTTAGTATCGTAATAGTATGCCTAAAGGCCTCTATATAGATGCCGTTACCTCCCACTTAGACTTGTAGTGTACATATTATCCAACTCCTGAAGTGGGGGACTTACTGCACCTTAGATGCGGGATAAAACCTTAGGCATCGTCCTTGAAAAAGAAAAACACTTTTTCTACGTGTTAAGTCTTTTGCGACCAACATCCTACAAATCCAACAAAGGGCGAGGCTGTTGCCGTTATCTCCCACCTAGGCTTCTGCATCCTTGGGGGCTCTTGAAGTAAGAATATGATGGCATATTACATTCAGGACGTATCCTGTTAAAAATCCACCTTTTCTTCGTCCATGTATTGTATCTTTCGACCAACTGGATCTAACTTTTATTGCCCTTTAACTTTAGTACAATGATAATACTTACTGTGAATATTACATAAGCAGCAGCTCCAAATAAAATGACTAGTATCCAATTCACCTTATCAAAAAACAAAACTGAAGAAGAACTGAAAATAACCATCATCGCAATAGCAAAAACAATTCCAGCTAAGTACACATTTCGATTCATAAGCTTCTCCTTTCAAATCTTCAAATAGGCTTTATAGAAATAACCGCTTGATAATGAATTTCATCATGTTTTGCCTGTATAAGGTAAGACGTCCTTACAAGAGGTTGTATACTTGAACCACAATATCCACTCCACCTTGTAAAGCGCCATGTAGATATAGACATTCAGATTGCCAAGAAATCTACTTTTTGAATAAAGTGATTATGAGCTGCTGCCAATATAAATGATAATAAAGTGTATCTTCAATCCGTGGGGTTTTCATCCATCCCCACGGATTGTTCGCAGCCCAGGGGGAAGACCTAAAGACCTCTTACGAAATAGGGCATTTAGATGCTGTTATCTCCCGCTTAGACTTGTTGCAGTACAGATTATGCCACGCCTGTGAAGCGGGAGTCTTACAGCACCTTATATGGAAATAAATTTCTCTTGATTTCCATTGAAATTTATTTTATGAACGTTTTATGAAATATCCGAAAATTATTCATGATTAGCATGAATATCGTTTATACTAAAAATAACAAAGAATGCTCACTTCAACGCATTTCAATATTCTTGCTATTAACGTATAGCAAGAATGGTTACTATTTCAGTATGATGTATGAGTATATTGCACCTTATACAAATTTAGCTAATTTAAATCCTACCGAAAGGAGTGGATAAATCATGTGGGTAATCAGCCGCAGAAAGCAAAAAGATGAGAAAATTGCACGCTTAAAACAAGGAGACTCCGCATATGCAGAATCTCAAGAATTAATCCGGTTAATGAAGCGCGATATTGAAAAAGAGCATTTACAAGTCATTTATGAAGAGACCACTTCTGGTTGCTGGTTTATTCCGGTGGACAATAATAAGAGAACCTCATAATCCAGCATCCTCTCCTAAATAATCTACTAGTCAATTAATTCCAATCCTAGAAGGGGCTTTTAGCTTGTCAAGTGATGTTCACTTTATACGCTAAAGGCTCTTTCTTTGTAAGATAAGAAACCACCATGGCTCGCCTTGAGCGCGAGCTACCATCTATCATGAAAAAACTTTTGCTTTATAATGTTTAGATTCTTAAAATACTGTCTAAAATAAATGAGTTAGATAAGTTAAATAGAGTTGTTTTTTCATACAAAAGTATAAAATGAGGTGCTTATAGATAACGAAATAACCGACTAGCCACGTCCAGCGCATGAGCCCAGCAACGAGGCGACTTTAGAAATGCGCCCTACGATAAGGTCTCATCGGTTCGTCGCAAAGAGGAAGGCCGACTAAAAACGGGCTTGCCGCTCAGGCGTCGGCATACCCCTGTTTTTAGTGGCATGATTCCTTTATCCCGTAAAAAGGCGTTGTAGACTCCCACTTCAAGAATGTAAGATATGAGCTGAACAAGTCGAAGCGGGAGGTAACAGCACCTAAATCCCCGATTCGTTCAAGGGCCTTTAGGTCATACCCTGGTGGTACTAACAATCAGCGGGGATGAAGAAAACCCGCTGATGGAAGGTTCACTTTATCTTTAGTTGATTCGTTCCATTCGCTACGTTGCTAAACGGGCGCCCCGCGCCTTTGTTCCACTATAGGAAAGTATAAGATTTTTTGGTTTATAGTATAAGAAAAACAAAAGGCTTTCGCCATAAGACTTGGCGACAAGCCAAGTTTTTCTAAGAATTTACAACCCTCACGCTTTCATTCCTTCGCTATTTATCACCAATTTAAACCCGCTAGCAAACTTCATCAGCTATTCCGGTAAGCTTTACATACCGTTTGTAAATCAGCAATGACTTGATCAGCTTCTTCCCATGTTGTTACAGTTGCTCCAGAAGCCATTGGATGCCCTCCACCATTATATTTAGCTGCTAATTGATTAATGATTGGTCCTTTTGATCTTAAACGAACACGAATATTTTCCTCTTCTTCAATAAATATGACCCAAGCGATAATTCCTTCCACATCACCCAAGACACTAACAAGCTGTCCTGTATCATTAGGTTGAACGCCAAATTGCTGCAGAAGTTCTTTTGTCAATTTTACATAGGCCATGCCCTCCGCTTCATTCTGGAAGTTCTGATAAATATATCCTTTTAGCTTTGCTAAATTACTCTTTATGCTGTACATATTGTCATAAATAGCAGAACGGTCAAAATGATACTTAATCAGTTGTGCAGCGATTTTAAACGTTTTTTCCGTAGTGCTTGGATATAAAAACCTTCCTGTATCACCTACAATACCAGCGTATAGTAAACGGGCAACCTCATCTGTAAGCCTAAAACCCATGTTTTCAGCAGCCGCATAGAGGTCATAAATCATCTCACTTGTAGAACTGGCTTCTGTATTAACCCATTGAATATCTCCATATTCGTCTACGTTAGGATGGTGATCAATCTTAATTAATTTGTCTCCTAAAGCGAAGCGCTGGTCAGAAATTCGGCTCGTGTTCGCAGTATCACAAACAATAACAAGTGCTCCTTCATACTGCTCATCTGAAATTATATCCATTTTTGCTAGAAAAGATAAAGAAGGTTCTTCTTCCCCAACAGCATAGACTTCTTTATCAGGAAAAGAGTGTTTAATCAATTCTTTTAACCCTACTTGGGAACCAATTGCGTCAGGATCAGGTCGTACATGTCGATGCACAATCACTGTGGAATATTGTTTAATTGCTTCTAATATGTGCTCCAAACGATCACCTACTCGAGAATTATTATTGTCTATCTGTAGCAAAATCAATAGAAAAAAGGTAAAATGGACAAAGAATCTACTGATTGAGATGATAAAAGAATGAAATTCCAAGTCGTAACAAGACTTGTTGAACAGAATTTAACTAGGGAGAGATCATATGCTTATTTTTGCAATCATTACCGTACTGTCATTCGTACTTTGGATCTATTACAAAGTAGCCATTCTAAACACGAATGATGGATTAAAACAAGCTTATTTTCATGCTAAATCACGAATTTGCTTAGGTAGCTTCCTCGTAGCATTCACTATTAATCAATACATTTTTTACCAAACTCGTATTTCATTGTTTGTTGGAATTGTATTTCTTGTTTTTGCTATTCCACTTCTTAATCGCGGAATAAAAGAAGTAAAGCACTACAAAAACGAATGGAAGCGATTAAACATATCGTAACAGCCGGTCCTCTTTAGCTGTAGTAGATAGTTGATTGATGTATTAAAAACTAAGGCTGATTTGCGTTTACTACAGATGTAATATGTGCGGTTGGCAGATAAGTGAATAAACGCCAATCAACTAATATATGATGGTTGGTGCAACTAACTCACACCGGAAATATACTCCGCTTTCTGCGGGCGGTTGGCGAGACTCTCGTGCTCTTGAACTACATGGTACGAGGTCTCACCGATTCCTAAGTCTGTGTAAACTTCCGAGGCTTTAGCAAGCGGTTGTTCATCTTTTGAAATTGTACGTCTTCTTTATGTTCCGCATTCTTTTTTCTAGCGATTCATCAATTGAGCCATTAATAAGCCTTTGCTAGCAAGCTTATGCTCCTCATATACCTCAATATCAATTTTGGCATATACTCTGCCAATTTCCAAAAGCTTTGGTTGAATACGTAGTGTACTATCGATTTGCACAGGCTTAATAAAATAAACCGTTAAATTTTCTGCTACTAAGTCACCTTTTTTATATTGCATTAGTAATCTTCTGCTTGCCTCTGTCATCAAAGCAGTACAAACACCACTGGATAATGTCCCTAATTGATTCGTCATTTGCGGGGCAACTTTGGTTTCAAAAACCCCTTGTTCCCGTTCTGATTCTAATATATTTCGTGATACAATATCATCAATGGTCTCGCCAACTTGCGGCTGCCGTTGATTTTGTTGCAGAGCTTTTAAAACATCCTGTCTTGATATAATGCCTTGCAATTGATTTTGCTCATCAGCTACAGGGATCACTTCAATACCTTCCCATACCATTAAGTGGGCGACTGAAGCTAAAGAAACATTCGTTTGAACCGTTTTAGGTTGTTTGCTCATTACCTTAGTAATCATCGTATCATCTGATTTCCCCACTACATCCTTTGACGTCGCCATTCCCAAAACACGCCTTCTATCATCAACCACTGGAAACCTGGTGTGTCTTGATTGTTTATTTAATGCATACCAATCAGCAACCTTGTCCCTATCTTTTAAATAATAGGACTTTTCATAAGGCGTATAAATATCTTCAACCAAAACAATTTCCTTTTTTATCAGCTGATCGTAAATCGCCCTGTTAATCATAGCTGCCACTGTAAACGTGTCATAGCTAGTAGAGATGATAGGTAGTTTCCTTTCGTCTGCAAGCCTTTTTATGTCCTCTTCTGTATCAAAGCCTCCGGTAATCAAGACTGCAGCACCTTCTTTAATAGCCAGTTCATGTGCTTTCGTCCGATTGCCTACAATTAATAAGGAATCAGCCTCTGTATAACGCATCATGTCCTCTAGCTGCATTGCTCCAATAACAAATTTATTTAACGTCTTATGCAGCCCTTCTCGTCCACCAAGCACATGACCTTCTACAATATTGATTAATTCTGCAAAAGTCAATCGTTCAAAATTATCTTTTTTCTTTTGTTCAATTCGAATCGTACCTACACGTTCTATAGTGCTGACGAGTCCTTTATTTTCTGCATCTTTAATCGCACGATAAGCTGTCCCGTCACTGACATGCAATTCTTTAGCAATTTGTCTAACGGAAATTTTATGGCCGATTTCCAATGAATGAATATGTTCGATAATTTGTTCATGCTTACTTTTCATGGCTCGCACACCATCTTTCAACTGTACTAATAAATTATTTATCACTTATTATACAGTTGAAATGGCAGAAACTCAATGATTATAGGTTTTTCGTTGCCTTTCTTTTTTCTGTTCCATAATTGGAAGCTGAATCATTTGTAATAACGAAGCGCTATTAGCACCGATTACAAGCAGAAAAAAGATTAGCCAACCTCCCCAAAATAATTGTGCTAAAAAGGTAGTACCCTGTGGTATAAATGGCCACGCTACATATAACATAAAACCGGCTAGTAAAAGTCGAAGCAATGCATATTGCCCTCGCATATCATTTCCCTCCTTCCCCTATTAATTTATGAGACAAACAGGTAATCAAGAACCTGCTAGGACCATCTTAGAACTAATCCTATCGAAATGATCGACCTGATGAAAACACTGATAGACTACTTTCATTATGCAAATGCCTGCATTACGATTACTATTAACGCTTTGGTTGCCTTTGGAAAGGAAATATTGAATGGTCATAACTGCTTTAATAAAAGGTGATGAAGCGTGTTATATACAAGTCAATCAGATTATCGCCATTGAAATAGGCAATCCAAGCGCCTATTACAATATATGGAGCAAAAGGTATAGGCTTACCAAGACTTACACGCTGATACGCTATCAATAAAACTCCAATGACCGCGCCAATGATACATGCTAGTACAAAACATAGCAGTAGCTTTGTTGTTCCTAACACCAAGCCAAGTAACCCAAATAATTTCATATCGCCCATCCCCATTCCACCTCGGCTCAAAATAATCACTAATAATGGAAGTAGTAAACCTACTAAGGCTCCTTGGAATGGATCCCACCAAGGTTCAAGTGGCTCTACGGTTCGAAGTATTATAAATAAAGGGAGAAAAAATAACAGTAATCGATTGGGGATCATCATGTAAAAGAGGTCTGTCACCAAGCAAATGATAAGCAAAGAGCTAAATAATAAGGCTACCATTAATTCTAGTTTCCAACCGAAGATGAGGTAACTCATTGCAAATAATATAGCAGTTAGTAGTTCCATTAGAGGGTAAATCGAAGAAATTTTGTGGTTGCATTGCCCGCATTTACGCTTCAAACATAAAAAAGATAAGACCGGGATAAGTTCAAACCAGTTTAATCGTTTACAACATTTTGGACAACGAGATCGTTCTGTAACAAATGACTCCCGCTTCGGTAAACGTATCCCTACTACAACAAAGAAGGAACCAAACACGAAACCGCATAAAGCAACAAATAAAAATGCAACTATTTCCACTATACCGTCTCCTTATTTTTTTTGATATTATGGTTGGTTTGAGGAATACCATAAATGAGGTAGTGTGCAAAAGAACCGTAGCAATTCAAGTCAATTCGCTGTTTCTAATATGTCGACTATAAAATTCCTTGTTCTTTTTTTCTTACTTGATGGAAAAAGTGGTTTTTATTTACGAAGAATTTAATGCAAGTACCGTGAGCCAATCGATATGACCCACGGTTGTGAATTACATGAAAAAATTAAAGACTTACTGATTCTCCAATAGCCATAGCCAGTCCTTTGCCTGGCTCTACCTGACTAGCAAATGCTTCAGCGTCCTGTTCAATCACCGGAAATGTATTGTAGTGGATCGGTACAACCTTCTTAGCATTTACCCACTTTGCAGCGATTAACGCATCTTCTGGTCCCATTGTAAAATTATCGCCAATAGGTATAAATGCAAGTTCAATGTCATTCATTTCCCCTATTAATTTTAAATCAGAGAACAGACCTGTATCGCCCGCATGGTAAATGGTTTTTCCTTCTACCGTTAATAAAATACCTGCAGGCATACCTGTATAAACAACAGATCCATCATCTTCTGTGTATGCAGAACCGTGAAATGCTTGCGTAAACTTTACCGTTCCAAACTCAAATGTTTGCTTACCACCGATATGCATTGGATGTACGTTTAAACCTTTGGTCCTCAGAAATTCAGCCAATTCATTAGGAGCAATGATCATTGCATTCGTTCGCTTAGCAATGGTAATCGTATCTCCTACGTGGTCATTATGACCATGTGTTAATAAAATAAAATCTGGAGTAACTGTTTCTGCATCTAAATCACATGCTTCATTGCCTGAAATGAACGGGTCAATTAAAATTAGATGGGAATCAGTTTGAACTTGTACAACAGAATGTCCATGATAAGATACTTTCACGATAACCTTCTCCTTTCAATGGTTTTGATTCATTATACCAAACATATATATAACGTTTGTACCCGATTGCTTTATTTTTTACACATCTGCTGAGGAATCACTAAAATCAATGCCTTTGCTTTTAATTGCAAGATTGATATTTGCTATAATAGTACATATAAAGTTAAAGGAGTGTCAAAGCATGGATCAAAGAATAGAAACGCTTTTAAATAAAATGGAACAGAGTAACATGGATAGCATTTTTATCACTTCACCAGCAAACGTATATTACATAACCAACTACTATACGGACCCTCATGAACGTCTTGTGGCAGTATTTTTAAGTAAGCACTCAGAACCTGTTCTTGTTCTTCCAGCAATGGAACAAGAAGATGCTAAAAACGCTGGTTGGGATTATTCTATCATTGCATACCTAGATCATGAAAACCCTTGGAAAATGTTAGCTAAATCAATAACCGAGAAGGAAACTTCTCCAACTACCATTGGAGTAGAATTTAATCATTTAACATTAGATCGCCACGTTATGCTGCAACAGCTTTTACCACGTACAGAAATGATGCATGCAGAAGAATTATTGGCTAATTTAAGAGTAATTAAAAACGAGCAGGAATATAGACGGCTTAAA
The DNA here is from genome assembly GCF_018075365.1 of Virgibacillus pantothenticus. Lineage (GTDB taxonomy): Bacteria > Bacillota > Bacilli > Bacillales > Amphibacillaceae > Virgibacillus > Virgibacillus pantothenticus. The sequence continues at coordinate 1,315,647 of NZ_CP073011.1, read as the reverse complement.
ACAGCAGCAGAGCTTGCAGATTTTGGTATAAAAACGGGAGTCGAAGCGCTAAAAGATGGGGTAACTGAATTAGAAATCGTTGCTAAAATTGAATATGAACTAAAAAAACAAGGTGTTCAAGCAATGTCCTTTGCTACTATGGCTTTATCTGGAACAAAAACTGCCTCTCCACACGGTAATCCTTCTATGAAGAAAGTTGCTCAAGGGGATATGGTACTGTTTGACTTAGGTGTTGTTTATGAAGGATATTGCTCAGATATAACAAGAACTGTTGCTTTTAAATCTATAACAGAAGAACAAGAACGCATTTATAACACAGTTTTGGCTGCTGAACAGAAGGCCATTGAAGCAGCACAAGTTGGGGTAGCGGTAGGTAAATTAGACCAAGCAGCGCGTGACTATATTACCGCAAGTGGATATGGTGCCTATTTCACCCATCGAATTGGCCATGGATTAGGAATAGAAACGCATGAATATCCATCTATGCACAGTGAAAACACGTTACCTTTACAGCCAAATATGTGTTTCACTATCGAGCCAGGAGTCTATGTGCCCAATATAGGTGGTGTTAGAATCGAAGACATGATTTACATGACTGATAACGGCGCAGAAACTTTAACACATTTTTCAAAAGAGTTAATAATTGTAGATTAAGGATAAACTTTTATTGTTCAGGTAATCTTAACTCGTTTTTTTAAAAAGCGGCGGGCGACAACCCCGCCGTATTGGACATCCAGAAAAAGTTATGCTTCAAGTAATGTATGCGGATCTACGTATTCCAAGCCATGAGCGGCAGCAACCGCACTATGGGTTACAAAGCCTTTCCAAGTATTTACTCCTTTTAATAACGGCTCGTTATTTTGACATGCTGCCACAACACCTTGGTTCGCTAATTGCAATGCGTATGGCACAGTAACATTAGTTAATCCGATTGTAGACGTTCTAGGAACAGCACCAGGCATATTAGCTACCGAGTAATGTAAGACCCCGTGCTTCGTATACGTTGGATTATCATGTGTCGTTACATGATCACTCGTTTCAAAAATCCCGCCTTGGTCAATCGCTACATCTACGATAACCGATCCATCAGACATGTTTTTCACCATTTCTTCCGTTACTAATTTTGGCGCTTTAGCTCCAGGAATGAGCACTGCACCTATGACAAGATCTGACTCAGCTAATGCTACACTAATGTTCATTGGATTTGACATCATTGTATTAATGGAAAATCCGAATATATCATCCAGCTGTCGGAGGCGCTCAGGGTTTAAATCAATAAGGGTTACATCCGCACCCAAACCAACTGCAATTTTGGCTGCGTTTGTTCCTACAACTCCCCCACCAATAATCGTTATTTTAGAACGCCTTACGCCTGGGATCCCACTTAAAAGAATACCCTTTCCACCTTTTGTTTTCTCCAAAAACTGCGCACCGATTTGCGAGGCCATTTTCCCAGCTACTTCACTCATAGGTGTTAAAAGCGGCAATGTATTATTTGCCAATTGCACTGTTTCATATGCTATAGCAGTTACTTGTTTATCGACAAGTTCTTTTGTCAATTCTGGCTCTGCAGCTAAATGCAAGTATGTAAACAATATCTGCCCTTCATGAAAATAATCGTATTCTTCTGGCAAAGGCTCTTTTACTTTCATTACCATATCTTGGCCCCAAGCTTCTTTGGCACTTGAAACAATCGTAGCACCAGCATCTTCATATTGTTCATCGGTAAACCCTGATCCTAATCCTGCGTTTGTTTCAATAAATATTTGGTGTCCCGATTTTGTTAACGAAAGCACACCAGATGGAGCCATTGCTACTCTATTCTCATTGTTTTTTATTTCCTTTGGCACTCCAATATTCATATTCCCATTACCTCCTAGTTCATTTTTATCTATAATCTAACAGTATCAAATATTGAAAAAAATAGGAAGCAGAAAGGGACCCACAAGGTAGGAGTCCCCAATGATATTTGTTCAAAAAAATCCGAGTTTGCCTATGATTACAGGCATTCTTCACGTTTTGAATAACCGAGTGCGGATTAATTTTTTCGATTATTAAACGTATAGATCCCCTTGTTATTATGCAATTGTTCAATAACCCCACTTTGATAGCTTTCATTTAGCTGATTTTTTACTGTAGCTATTCCTTTTTCATCTATGAACAATTCTTCTGAACGCTGATTCCGCTTTTGCTTTTTAGTCAATTTCATCTCACCTCTCTCTCTTATAGTGTAGCCATTATTTATGGTGCTATTACGCAAATAAATTTAGTAAAAACACCATATTTTGATTGTTGTTACGGCAAAATGGGTATATAGTGGAATTAGGAAGGGGAGATGAAAATGAAATATAAAAATATTGTTGTCGCTGTAGATGGATCAGAAGCATCGGAAAAAGCATTTAAAAAATCACTTGACATTGCTAAACGAAACGATGCAAGACTTATTCTTGCGCATGTTGTTGATTCACGCACGTTTGCTACTGCAGAAGCATACGACCGCACTTTAGCAGAAAGAGCGGATGAGTATGCCAAAGAATTATTGGACAGCTATGTCGATAACGCGAAAGCAGCTGGTCTAGAAGATTTAGTTCGATGTGTAGAATATGGTTCTCCGAAAGTAAAAATTGCAAAGGATATTGCCAAACAATTTGAAGCAGATCTGATTATTTGTGGAGCAACTGGTATGAATGCGGTAGAAAGATTTTTAATTGGTAGCGTATCCGAAAATATTACGCGCTACGCTAAATGTGACGTCCTTGTTGTACGATAAATACAAAATTGCAGCGTTTCTACCTGTTGAAGCGCTGCTCGTGCTTGTGAATCGGTTATTTGTCTCAGTTTTTTCGGAGCATTTCTCCTAACAGGACAAAGGCGCAAGCGCCCGTTTAGCAACGTAGCGAATGGAACGAATCAACGGAGATTAAAGGAATCATGCCACTATAACTGGAGGTTATGCCGACGTCTGGGCGGCAAGCCTGTTTTTAGTCGGCCTTCCTCTTAGCGACGAACCGATGAGGCCTTATCGTAGGGCGCATTTCTAAAGTCGCATAGTTGCTGGGCTCATGCGCTGGACGTAACTAGTCGGTTATTTCGTTATCCACAAGCACATCATTTTATAGGTTCCTATATAGCAAAAAGGTTTTGTCATGGTTAAACCACGCAAAACCTTTTATCTCAATTTGATTCCGTTAAACGCACGGTATCTCTTGCAATCATTACTTCTTCGTTTGTTGGAATAATGATTACTTTTACCGGTGAATGAGGATAATTTACGAATTGTTCTTTTCCTCGCGTATCATTTAAAGCAGGATCCCAGTACACACCCATAAACTCTAAGCCACGCAATACTTTTTCACGAATTAATACACTATTTTCTCCGACACCAGCAGTAAAGATAATTGCATCGACTCCACTCATTTTTGCTGCATAAGAGCCTAAATATTTGTGGATGCGCTCTGCAAATACATCTAATGCAAGCTTGGCACGTGGGTCTTCATCCGCTTTTTGCTCAATATCTCTCAAATCACTAGAAAAACCAGATAAAGCTAACATTCCACTTTCTTTATTTAACACATGAACGACTTCGGAAGCTGATTTTCCGGTTTTCTCCATGATATACGGAATAAGTGCTGGATCAATATCTCCGGAACGAGTTCCCATCGTCAAACCTGCAAGCGGCGTAAAGCCCATTGATGTATCAATGGATTTTCCACCTTGAATGGCAGCTATACTAGATCCATTTCCTAAGTGGCAAGAAATCAATCGTAGGTTTTCAAGCGGTACACCTAACAGTTCCGCTGCACGTTGTGATACATATTTATGTGAGGTTCCATGGAAACCGTATTTACGAATACCATAATCTTCATAATAGTTATAAGGTAAACTATATAAATAGGATGAAGGTGGCATTGTTTGGTGAAATGCTGTATCAAAAACAGCAACCATAGGCACATTTGGAAGAATACGGCGAAATGCATGAATTCCAGTTAAATGCGCTGGATTGTGTAACGGTGCTAATTCAGAAATCTCTTCAATCCCTTCAATTACCTGTTCAGTAATTAACACAGAATCGCTAAATTTTTCTCCTCCATGTACAACTCGGTGTCCAACTGCATTAATTTCATCGAATGACTGAATGACACCCGATTTTTTTAAACCGTCTAACAATTTTTTTACAGCTTCTTCGTGATTAGGGATGTCCCCAACAAACTTTTCTTGTTCCCCATTAGCTTTCATTTCAAAAATAGCTTCATGAAGTCCGATTCGTTCTACAAGTCCTTTCGCAAGAACTTCTTCTTCTGGCATTCGTATTAGTTGGAATTTCAAAGATGAACTACCGGCATTAATGGCCAATACATTACTCATTGCTGTTCAACTCCTCTTTTTGTACGTCTGGAACCAATTATTTATTTGACCTAATATATCTCCCATTGCATTGGTATTTGAAAATGAAGGCATTTTCACCAATAATGGTTGCTTAGGAGTGGTAGTATGGTGACCTTTTTTTTGTAGTATAAAAATACTCTTTCTATGCTTGTCTGATTGAAAAGCTGTATCAGGCAAGCTTAATATACCTACAATATGTGCATGTTTATGAAGAAATTGCTTTAATTGCTCTGCCTGATCGCTTTCAAATAAAAATGCTGGGATGACAAATAGAAGGTACCCTCCTGCTATCGTATAATTAAGACTTTGCTCGATAAATAAATGATGCGCGTAGGAATGACCTTCCTTCGCTTTCAATTCAAAATTACCAGAGCGGATATCATCGGGATAATATCCCACTGGTAAATCTGCGACAATTAAATCAACAGGATCTAGTAAGAAAGGCTGCAAACTATCTTGATGGAAAAATTCTATCTGTTGCTTCTGCATATTCGCATTCCAAGCAGCTAGCTGAATTAAAGTTGGGTCAATTTCACTTGCATATGCCTGTTTAACTTGAGATAGTTGGCTATATACCGTTGTAAGTAAGTTTCCGGTACCACTTGCTGGATCAAATATACGAATTTCTTTTTGATCTTCCATCAGCTTACCGCTAAGATAAGCAATAATTAAAGCAACTGTCTCAGGAGTCATCATATGCTGTGGTTGCGTCGAGCCTTTCATTCCTTTTAATATTGCCAGCTGATTGGCCTTTCTTATCTCTTCAATTGTAAATGCATCGATTGATGTTGTTTGTAGCAACTTTTCCAACTTGGAAGATAACTGCTCTTCAAACTCTATGGTAACTTCACGGTGGAACATGATCTCCATCGCATATATCAAGCTGTCCAAATAAGTTTCATTCATATGTTCTTGAATCGTTCCAGTAAGTTCATCCATCCATTCATACAACGTTTCTACGTTTGACTTTTTCATCAATCGCACCCTCCATTCGGTTGCTATAAAGCGCCATCTATTGTATCAAAAGCGTTAGCTGAATACAATGAATTGCTTTCATCCGATTGGACAGTAAAAATCCCCCTCACAGTGGAGAGAGACGTTAATTTGTCTTCTTAGCAGCTTCCAGAGCAGCATCATAATCTGGATGGTTGCTTACTTCACTTACATATTCTACATAGTTGACTTTGTCGTTACTATCAACAACGAATATAGCGCGCGCCAGTAAGCGTAATTCCTTTATAAGAACACCATATTGATGACCAAAACTCGCATCACGGTGGTCAGATAATATATCAAGTTGATCAATATTATGTTGGGTTACCCAACGCTTCTGTGCAAAAGGTAAATCCATACTCACGGTTAATACTTGAACATTCCCTATTGCAGCAGCTTCTTCATTAAAACGTTTTGTTTGGTCAGCACATACCCCAGTATCAATTGAAGGAACAACACTAATTAGCTTAACCTTTCCCTTGTAATCGTCCAACGTTACTTCTTTCAAATCATTCGTCAGTACGTTAAAGTCCGGTGCTTGATCACCGACCTTTACTTCATTACCTAATAGTGTGACTGGTTCATGTTGGAATGTTACGTTTGCCATAAGAATCATTCCTTCCTAAATAATTGTATTCCCCTACCATTATGAAGTGATTATAAGCTCATGTCCACTAATTTACAGGGAATAATTTGTGAACAAAATAACAACCGCTTTCATTCTTGTTTCATATCATTCAACTAAGTTTCCTGTAAAAGGAATAAAAAGCGTACAGCAATAAGTCGGTTTATTTCCCACAAACCAGTAGAAATAGTTTTAAGACAAAGCGATAAAATGAATTTTCGTCATTGGGGTTTTTCATTCATCCCCTACGGATTGTTAGTACCATAATGGTATGACCTAAAGGCCTCTTACGAAATAGGGCATTGCATTTAGGTAGTGCTGGTATCCCCCACTTAGACTTGTTACAGTTACAGATTATCCAACTCCTGAAGTGGGAGTCTTACAGCACCTTATATGCTGTGTCAGTTTACGGTACGGACACCTATGAACTTACTAGAAGCTTTTCTTGGCAGTGTGAAATCCGGAAACTTCGGTACTCTATTTTCCTACCCGTCACAGCTTGAATTTGTCGGACGGATTTGCCTATCCGACTTCCTCACTGCTTGGGCGCATACATCCCACGCAGTCTTCTCCTTTACTTTTTATACATCATATTGCGTTGGAGCCTGTTTTTCTTTTCTTTCTGTTTCCTTCTTTGGTGATTGCTTTTTATCAGCTGATTTGATAATCTCTTGGACTTTATCTACAACTTGCGGCGCAAAATCAAGCATTTTTTCGTAAATATGTGTTTGTTGGTCCAAATGTACCATCTTGATTCCTTGCTCACTTACAATTAAGAAAGCAACCGGTGTAATGGATACTCCTCCCCCACTTCCACCCCCAAAAGGGAGTGTCGCTTCACTATCCGTTGAAGCATTACTTGTTGATTGAAATTCACTACCACCTGCAGCAAAACCAAATCCAACTTTTGACACAGGAATGATGATACTTCCTTCTGGAGCTTGAACAGGATTTCCAATTATCGTATTTGCTTCTACCATATCCTTTAAATTTTCCATTGCTGTCGTCATTAGACCTTGTATAGGATGATCGTCCATTTATTTACACTCCTTCTCTTTTCTCTTTTCACTACCTAATATTCGCAATAGCTGTACAACGGTATGTATAGCTTGTGTGATTCGTGTTGAAACCATACAAGAAAAAAACATTTCAAAATGACTTTGTTGAAATAAAGGTTTCACTTGTAAGTCGGGCCGACAATCTTCCTTGCTTTTTCTCATAATCCAACTAGTAATGACTCCTTTTATCCCCCATACCCCCCCAGCCGTCATTCCAGTAAGAGCCGCATCTCCTATGCCTCCTTCTGTGTACCATTTCCAATTTCGAATAACTATATGCTGTAATGCAGTCGTAACAAGAGCATTTATCCTTGGGAGCATTTTGTATAGTTCTTGTAATTGGCTGAAAAAAGTATGGAAAGTGTCCTTTTGACCGTCCTCTTGCATATGATCAAGCCGAATAGATTTGTTAACCATCCGAATAAACAACCAATTTACTTGTATGGTTAACATCAAATAGGAAGGGCGATATACGATTTGTATGTTGATTTTCCACTTACTTATAAAAATAACTACGATCAGTATCAAGATAAAACATAAGATCATAAAAATGACCGGCATGTTTACCACCCCGTTGCTTATTTTTCCGCAAGTTACTATTTTTATCCAAAAACCTAGTTGTATTTCAAGTAATTTTTTTAACATTATAACGAAACATGGTAGAATAAGATGAAACTATGTTGCATTTCTAGTGGTAACAAAATGAGATGAGATAAACATCTTGGGAGGGATGATAGCATGACAGAACGAAATAACATCTTCTTTTATTATGTAACTAGCAAAGGTATTGAAGAAAAATTATCGACACTAAGTAATGTAGCTATTGAGAACGGTTTCGAAATTGTAGAGCATGCAAAAAATGCAAATATTATCGTTAGTATTGGTGGTGACGGTGCTTTTTTACAAGCAGCCAGAAAAACAGGCTACCGCCAAGATTGTCTTTACATTGGAATAAATCGATCTGGAGAATCGAGTTTATATTGCGACTTTAATATGGACAACTTCGATGAAATGCTCGACACAATGCAGCATGAGGAACTTGAAGTGCGACGTTTTCCTATTATTCATGCGAATGTAAATGGGGAAACAAGTTTTTATTGTCTTAATGAGATCAGCGTTCGATCAACGATCATTAAATCGATTGTGATCGATGTATATATCGATGATCAACATTTTGAGACGTTTCGTGGGGATGGCTTAATTGTGGCCACACCTACCGGAAGTACGGGCTATAATAAATCTACAAATGGTGCTGTCATCGATCCACGTATCCCTTGTTTTCAAGTAACTGAACTGGCGTCTATTAACAATAATCGTTATCGTACACTTGGTTCTTCTTTTATTCTGAACCAAGATAGAAAATTACGTTTATCCGTAAGACAAGATGGAAATGATTATCCAATTATCGGTCTGGATAATGAAGCTTATTCCATTCGCAACATACATGATATTACCGTTACTTTAAGTGATAAAGTAGTAAAAACAGTGAAACTGAAAAATAATTCATTTTGGGATCGAGTAAAACGAACATTTCTATAAGTGTATGTTTAAACAAGTAAACGAAAGGACTATCCACAAAAGGGATAGTCCTTCTTTACCATTTCTATATTTTTTTAGAAAGTTTGTTGACCACCAAATTGTTGCTCAGCCATTTGTACTAGACGTTTTGTAATTTCTCCACCAACAGATCCGTTAGAGCGAGAAGTTGAATCTGGTCCTAATTGAACACCAAATTCTTGAGCGATTTCGTATTTCATTTGATCTAGAGCTTGTTGAACACCAGGGACTACTAACTGATTTGAATTGTTATTTGCCATAATAAATCACCTCCTTGGTACTTATAGAATGTGTACCGAGGAGAGAATCCATTCATATTTTCAATTGGTAGTTACTGTAAAGTACTTTTAGGTTTGGCTTTAACAGAGAAGCTCCATACAGCGTTTTATTTAAACCAATCTGTTAACATCTTCGTTTCTAAAACAAATTTTCGTACGTATTTTCTTGCCGAGATGTAATCTTAATTGTCTCTATGTTTTGCAATGCCTCTTCCACCCATTCCGATAAATCTGCTTTTGCTTCAAAATGGTTTGCTTTCTCCCTTTTCGGTTTTGTTTTCGGTGACTTTGGTACAAAAACCGTACAGCAGTCTTCATATGGGAGAATGGATGTCTCATATGTGCCAATTTTCTTTGCTATATCAATGATTTCGGTCTTATCCATTGCAACAAGTGGCCGCAAAATGGGATAGTTAGTCACTTCATTAATGACGTTCATGCTTTCCATTGTTTGGCTAGCAACTTGTCCTAAATTTTCTCCCGTAGTTATAGATAAAATCCCTTGTTCCTGACACACTTTTTCACTTATGCGCATCATTATCCGACGCATAATTGTCATCGCATAACCATCTGGAATTTGGCGGAAAATTTCCTGTTGTAATTTCGTAAACGGAACAAGATGAACTTGAATAGACTTCCCATATTGTGTCAATTGTTTAGCTAAATCAAGCACTTTTTGTTTCGCTCGTTCACTCGTAAATGGCGGAGAATGGAAGTGAATAGCTTCCAATTGAACGCCTCGCTTCATCGCCAGATAGCCAGCTACAGGACTATCAATACCACCAGACAATAACAATAACGATTTACCAGATGTACCAACTGGCAAGCCTCCAGCTCCTTGAACGACACTAGAAGTTATATACGTTGCCTCGTTACGAATCTCGATCTTAATCTCTACATCTGGCTGATGAACATCAACGGTTATACCATTTGTATTCGTTAGCAAATGCTTGCCTACAACATGATTAAATTCCTGTGAACGAATCGGGAAATCTTTGTTAATACGTTTTACTGTAACTTTAAATGTACTTGCAGCATCATTTTTCTTAAGCGCATATAATGCAGCCTCTTTCACTTTGTCAGGGTCATTTTCTTCCTTAATCGCCAAGCTTAAACTTTGTATTCCAAAAATATGCTTACATTTATCGATGATTGGTTCTGGGTCATGCCCATTTAATAGAATGAACATTCTTCCTTGCGTCCGTTTCACCTTCACGTTTTTATAATCTTGTAACTTGTTTTGAATATTTTCCTGTAAACGAAGGATAAATGCTTTTATGTTTTTACCTTTTAAAGCCATCTCCCCGTAACGTATTAATATATAATCGTATTGCATAGCCTCTACTCCATTACTTTTTTTAATTGTTGTATGTTTCTCCTTAATATACCCATAAACTGCTGCAATTCTTCCATTGTATTTGTATAAGTAAGACTTACTCGTAGCGCAGAAGTCGTTCTCTTTTTTGGAAGACCACAAGCTGCTAAAATCTTACTCTCATCGGTTTGTTTGGAAGAACAAGCCGATTTCGTTGATATATAAATATCATTCTCTGCCAGCAAATGAATTAGTACCTCTGGCTTCACACCTGGAACAGAAAAATTAATGATATGTGGAGCTGCATGTAAAGGGGTATTTACAAAAACATCCGGAAGTTTCTCTAACTCTTTACGAATATATTGCTGCATTTGTAATAATTCATGTTTATGCGTTCTTTCCCTTTCCAAAATTAAACGTAATGCTCGTACAAACGAAACCGCACCTGCCAAGTTTTCAGTACCAGAACGCTTTGCTTGCTCTTGCGCTCCCCCGTGAAAAAGCGGAAATAATGTCGTCCGATTTCTTATATATAATAAACCAGTTCCCTTTAAGCCATGAATTTTATGCCCAGACATCGTACAAAGATCTATTCCACTATCTTTCAATGACAAAGGAACCTTTCCTAACCCTTGTACATGATCTACATGAAAAAATAATTTCGGATATTTTTTAGTAATTGCCCCGACTTCCTTTATTGGTTGTATCGAACCAAGCTCGCTGTTTACATGCATTATGCTAATTAAAATCGTATCGTCTTGAATAGCAGCCTGTAAATCGTTTACGTTAATAATACCATCCTGATTGACAGGCAAATATGTGATGTTAAAGCCCAATTTCTCAAGGCTTTTACACGCTTCATATACAGACGCATGCTCCACAGCCGTTGTAATAATATGCTTACCTCTGTGCTGATGTTCGAGGGCAATTCCTTTAATCGCCAAATTATTTCCTTCTGTTCCTCCAGAAGTAAAAACGATTTCCGAGCGAGCAACTTCCAACAACTTTGCCGCCTGGTCCTTTGCCTGATGAAGGAGCTTTTCAGATTCCCCCCCTAAAGGATGTATAGAAGACGGATTTGCAAAAAAATCCGTCGAGACTTTTTCGAAGCTCTTTAAGACAGACGCTTCAGGTTTTGTGGTTGCACTATTATCTAAGTAAATCATTATTTATTCGCCATACCTTTCTTACGAATGATGCACTATGATCTGACGCCTTATAAAAAGCACAGCAGAGCGGCTTATAAAATCAACTGCTATTAAAACGTGCAAAAAAGGATACCATCGAATGAATATCCTTTTTCCAAACGACATCTATTTAAATTATTCTTCCACTTCAGATTGGTGTACCTCAATTCGCTTTAATGCTCCTGGTTCTACCTCTTCCACCGCTTTTGCTGCATTTTCAAGTGCTAATTCATATTCGTACTTCCTAAACAACCGCTCAGACTCGGAAAGTTTCTCAGCTAGTAATGGGTATTGACTACGATATCGATTCGCATATTGGATAACCTGCTCCGTTAAATAAGCTTGTTCTAACATCAGATTCGTTTGCTCCATACAGTGGGAAACAGCATTCTTTGCATCATTTAAGGCCTGTTGTACTTCAGCCATTTCCAAAGGTTGATTTTCCAACGCCTTTACAACACGTGCATTTTTGTCATTAGCTGTTTCTATAAGGTTCCAAATAAAAGTAGGGACTCCAGGAACGTTGCTCTTCTTAAGCTTTCGTTGTATAGAATATAACTGATTTCGCATTTCTGTCAACTTTTCTTTTGCTTCTAACTCGTCTTTGCGGAGATTTTGAATCCGTTTTTTAAATGCTTCATGACTTTCTTTTAATGTTTCAATTTCTTTAAGGGCTGCTTCTATTTCATTACGAAGCTTTGTATGCGGTGATTTCTCCTCTTCCATCTCCGAGACAACTGCTTCCATTTGGGAATTTAATTTCGCTATGGATTTCTCCAGCGATAAATATTTTTCCATATCGCTATCTTCAAAATAATAAGCCTTTTGTAGCTGATCTACTTCTTGTTTCGTGTGATGAAAAGTTGCTGTAACTTCTTCCATAACATGTTGATACGTTGGCATCTTTGTTTCTACATAATTTTTAGCAATCGCTTCTTTTTCTAACAGTTGGTACATCTCTTTCGAACGTACTTCGATTTCCTCAATTAATATTTCTGCGTTAGCCATATCGCCATTATCAAGTTTGTCCACCATATGTAAAAGCTTTTGCTGATAGTTGCGAATTTCTTTTTCGAACGCAAGATGCTCTACTCTGTATCCTTCACTTTTCATTTCCTTTATTCCAGAAAGAAGGTCATCTAATTGCGAAGGGAGCTCCTGCTTACACATCCGATACAACTGAGGGAATTCATCAAACTGTTTTTCCAAATTATCAAGCGAAAGTTTGAGCTTATCTACGAGCTCTTTTGCCTCTAGGTAATTTCCACCTTCTACTAATTGATAGTAAGAGGCAAGCTCATTAAACAGCTCATCTAACCTTGCCTCAAAATAACTCTCGGCTTTCCCATATTGATAACGGTTTTGCGATAGTTTTTTGCGTAAGTCTTTCAAAGTCGGCTCGACATGTTCTATTTCCTTACGACTTTCCTCTTCAGAATGGAGCAGTTCATCCACTTCTTTAATAATTTGTTCGATTTCCACTTCCACTGTCTGCAGGATTTTTTCCACTTCAGCTAATGTCTTTTTAGCTCTTGAAAAACGATAACGATCTGCAGCCGCCTCTGCATCAAATAGAAGCTCCTCAATATCTGTTAATTCCTTTGTAACAATATGTTCCCAACGCTCTTTCCAAGCCTCGAACTTATCTTGCGTTTCTCCAGACAAGTTAAGAATTTTTATACGGGAGAGCTCAGCATTGATGTTTCGATCCATAATATCCATTTTCCAAGCTTCATAGCGATCGACTACATCATATACCCTTTTACGTAAAATAAGTCCTGTAATAATAAGTGCAATGACTATAAGTATACTGCCAATGATGTATGCCATAAAATGCCTCCCAACTAAATCTCCTAAAAACTTGTTCAAAAAGTCCTATAAAGCACATCTAATTTCACCGATGGTTTATTCCTTTACCTCTTATGTATTGAAATCACCTATACTCGCATTCGCAGTTCTTGAACTTATTCGTATAAGAGTTGCTAGCATCAATACTGTAACTCATTAAGAAAAATCCGAAGCAGTCCATCATAAGCAAATTCTAGGATAAGGACAACCAGACAATGATACAACTCATTTTTCAAGAACCCTCGATCTAACCGACCTTGGTCCTTTTTATTTTTCCTTTTTGAACTTCACTTTAAGAGAATATCATTTGCTAATGAATTAAAACTCGAATCATAATAAATCTACATATTATAATACCATGTTCGACGCTTCTTTTGCTAAAAAAATACAAATAAATTGGCGATTAGATGAAAAATGATAAAATTTGTTTCGTTTAGTCATTTTTTTCTCTTTGTAGCACCTTTTTTGAACTAGCTTCTTGAAGTTGCTCTTTATTACAGCAATCAATAAAATACTGTTTTAAAACTAGGCATGATCTTTTTGCTTTGCAACTAAGCAATCCAGCCAATCATGAATCGTTTTCACATAGTTGCGGACGAACCTTTGATGGGAATATTCGCCGATAATTTGATTTTTCCATTCATTTGGCATCATATACGGTGTAACAAGCATACCTTTTAATTGCATAAATAAATAGGTTCGGTCATTAATCGATGATCGTTGCTCATCTAATACAGCATAAAAGGCTTTACTTAAAAGATAATTTTCCTTCGCTAAATATGTAACAGTGATTTCTCTAACAAACACCGAATCTAATGATAACTCTCTATGGATGAAACAGGAGAATTGATGCTTGTTTTGTTTATACTGTATAATGAGGAAAATTAATTCCTTTAGTTGATCCAACATGTGTAAATCTTGGTTCTGTTCGATGATTGCTTCTACTGTTTCTAGATACTTTTCATAGTAGTCTGTGACAGCAAATTCTAGCAAACCTTGTTTTCCTTTGAAATAATAGCTAATTAAGGAAACATTGACTTGTGCTTTGTCTGCAATATCACGAACCGATGTACCATGAAATCCTTTTTGAAAAAAGAGTTCAGAAGCAGCCTCGATGACCTTTTGTTTTGAGGGATTAATTTTCATCTTATTCAACTCCTTATATCACCTTTACGACAAAAGCAATTATTTATCCTGCATTTTTCGCTCGACAAAAATAACACATCTGTCGAAAATAACTGTAAAAAGGGGAATGTTTTATGTTTCAAACTGTTCACTATTCCGGAAATAAACAAAAAGACTATGATTTATTAATTCGTCAGCTCCAAGCCTTAAGTGAAGATGAACACGATGAAATCGCCATCTTATCCAATGCTTCTGCACTATTAAATCAATTTCTAGAAAATACAAATTGGGTAGGGTTTTACATTTGGAAAGAAGAAGAGAATGAATTAGTGCTTGGACCTTTTCAAGGACTACCTGCTTGTATTCGTATTGGTTATGGAAAAGGTGTGTGTGGGAAAGCGATAGAGGAAAACGCTACACAGCGGGTCGCAGACGTCCATCAATTCCCCGGTCATATTGCATGTGACGGAGCCACTAATTCCGAGATTGTTGTTCCAATTAAAAAAGGCAATAAAATATTTGGAGTACTTGATATCGACAGTCCTTTAACCAATCGATTTGATGAAACGGATCAAATCTACTTGGAACAATTTGTCGAAACGTTACAACGCTATTTGACTAATGCCTAAAGATTAACCCGTTTAACTGAGCTATTAAAAAACAAAGGTGCAAGCGCCCGTTTAGCAACATAGTGAATGGAACGAATCAACTAAAGATTTAGGAATCATGCCACTAAAACAGGGGTATGCCGACGTCTCGGCGGCAAGCCCATTTTAGTCGACCTTCCTCTTAGCGACGAACCGCTGAGGCCTTATCGTAGGGCGCATTTCTAAAGTCGCATCGTTGCTGGACGGTGGAACCGGACGTGACTATTTGGTTATTTCGTTATCCTCAAGCACCTCATTTTATAGTTTCCTATACAATGAAGAAGCTCCTATGTGGACACGCGTTACCACATAGGGAGCTTACTTATCCATTGGTAACTAATAAAGTGAATTATTTCACCACCCACTGATTGAAAAGTAGAGCAAAAGCTAAGATCGCAACGTTCCTGAAAAAAGAAAACACTTCTTCTGCGTATGCGTGCGAAGCGTCACTTATGTAGCGTTTCTTGTCCTTTGTCCTTGAAAAGAGAGGACTTTTTCTGCGTGACACGCCCAAGATTTTGGTGACTTATTGGGAATTTAGGTGTCGTTATCCCCAATTAGCCTCCTTGAACCTACTCGGAACCTGCGAAGGGTCTTACAGCACCTTACATTGGGGATAATTAACACTTCTATCATATGCTTCCTACCCTTGTACGACACTGTTCTTTCCCATTTGCTTCGCTTTATAAAGTGCTCGATCAGCTCGAATAAACAACTCACTAACGGAGTCATTAAGGTCATTTTGCCAAGTAGATACACCACATGAAAGGGTCACTGTCGGATTTGTCATCTTTTCCACATTGTTGCAAACTTCACCTGCCAATGCTACCGCCTCAGCAATTTGCTTATTTGGTGTATAAATGGCTAATTCCTCCCCTCCCCATCTGGCAGGGATTGCGCTATGGTCAGAAAATTGATGAATCACTTCTGCCACTTGCTTTAACACATCATCACCTACATGATGCCCATACGTATCATTTACTTTTTTAAAATCATCAATATCAAATAGAATTAATGAGCCTTCAGCGGTAATTTCTCTTTGTTGAATAATTTTTTCCTCTAAATACTTCCTTGAATACAGTCTGGTTAAATCATCTGTAATAACTGCCTTTTGTAATTCCTCTTTTAAAATGGCGTTAAAGAATGCTAACGAACAATGCTGAATGAGAGACTGCATAAATTTAAACATCTCAAAGGAAAAGAAATAAGTAGATGGATGCATAATAACTACTACACCGTAAACATCTAGTCCTTGCTCCATAGGTATGACCAATAGAGAACGGTAAGGTAATCCAGTATAGGCATGGTAATTCCCATGAAATGTTGCATGCTTCTCCTGCTCTAATAAAAACGTTGCAAATTGCAAACTATCTGGTTGGTGAAAATAATCAGTACTTGCTTGTAAAACTGTAACATCTTCGCCTCCATTTTTGAAAATAAAGCCAATTTCTTGTGCTTGACATAACTCCTTAATTTTATCTCTTATATATTCGGTAATTTCTTTGAGGTCTAAATTAGAGTTTAAATGATGGGTAACGTCATTAATTAATTTTAATTCTGAAATATGGTGTTTACTATGTTCCATAAGACTCGCATTTTCAATGGCCTTCCCCGCAGTTTGAGCTACATTCGTAACAAATGGAATTTCTCGTTCTGTCAAAGTGCAATCTTTATCTCCCAATAATTGAACCACCCCATAAACCCCTTGATTCCCTGTTAATGGTACAAAAAGATTTGCAATAACATCTGATTGTTTCTCAATTTGTACTTCACCTGATATAAATGCTTTTGTACTGGAATTCATTGACTGATTATCGTTGTAAGCGATTGACTCCACTGGGAAATCAATATCTATATTTGTATCTTGAGACAGCAATAGTTGAATTTTACACTTGGGATAAAAGTGCATAAATGTGTTTATTACTGTTTTTACAATAGCTGCTTTTCGTTTCTTTGTAAACAGTGTCATTGTTAAATAATATAAGAATGGATACTGTGTTTTTTCATCCAGTTTTCCATGCACAACATCTAACATGTTTAAAATCTCAGAACGAATGAAAAAAAGACTAGCTTCTCCAACAGGTTCAGTTGTTGTTAGCAATAGCAGGTAATCCGTATTTAATGTTATCCAATACCTATTCGTACATTGTTCATTGTACTGCTGTTTATTTTCAAGCTCTTCTATGATTATCTTATCTGGAATAAGTTTGGTTGCATTTGTATTAGTATATAGAATAAAACGTTCGTAAAAGTCTCCTTCCCATCGATAGAGACAAACAGCTGAAACATCATTTAATGTATAAATTTGCTTTACAATAAATGATAGGTTGTCCAAGGCATTTCGCTTTAAAATATTGCGAAGTAGCTCATCGTATGCTTGTTGTAGGTGATCTCTTACATATTGTAAATTCATTTTTTCACCAGCTTTTTAAAATTGTTTATTAACATAAAGTTAACTTTTAATGAATGTCGGGTTTCTTTTATCCCCTCTAAGTAACTGGGAACAAAAGCTAAAATCTTAAGCTCTATTGAAAAAGAAAAAACATTTTTATGGCGCGTATACCACTACCGAAGCTTTTTTGCTGAAAGATTTTTCTGTGTGTCAAGCTCTCTAAGATTAACATCTTATAAGTCGAACGAATCAGGCATTTAGACTTGCCCGAACTTTTTTATGCCGCTTCGACTTGAATAGAGTTTTTATGATATCTTTCATCTGAAATAAACGCTAATCAAACTAACTAGTCTAATACATCTATTATAAACGAAATAGGACTTTTTTCCTATCTTATGATTTTAAAAATTGTTTTTTCATAAATGGTTGACTTATGAACAGAAAAATTATATACTGTTCGTTGTGTAAAATAATAAAGTAGCCTTAGTGATCTGACGCTTGTAACCATGTTGTTCCTCCGTACAAGGAGGTGTATCGCGTAACTCTTAGCTGCTGGAGCGATGGTACATGAAAACATCATGAGCAAGAGGATAGAACACGCTCTTTTATTTTATACAAATAAAAGAAAAAGGAGGAAATGTCTTATGGCTCGCTATACTGGACCAGTATGGAAAAAATCACGTCGTCTTGGCATTTCATTAACAGGAACAGGTAAGGAATTAGATAAACGCCCTTACGCACCAGGTCAACATGGACCGAATCAACGTAAGAAAATGTCTGAATATGGTTTACAACAACAAGAAAAGCAAAAACTACGTTTCATGTATGGTTTAAATGAACGTCAATTCCGCACATTGTTTAACAAAGCAGGTAAAATGAAAGGTGTTCACGGTGAAAACTTCATGCTATTGCTTGATTCTCGCCTTGATAATCTTGTTTACCGCTTAGGTTTTGCCCGCACTCGCAGACAAGCTCGCCAGCTTGTTAACCATGGTCACATTACAGTTGATGGTTCTCGTGTAGATATTCCATCTTACATGGTTAAACCTGGTCAAGTTATCGGTTTACGTGAAAAATCTAAAAATCTAGATATCGTAAAAGAGGCTATTGAAGTAAACAACTTCGTTCCTGATTATTTATCTCTAGACGAAGAAAAATTAGAAGGTACTTTTACACGTTATGCAGAACGTGAAGAATTACCTGCAGAAATTAACGAATCGTTAATCGTTGAGTTCTACTCACGTTAACTTTAGAGTATATTTTTTAACAGTTTTAAAAACCCTAGAAAGCTTGCCATATCAAGCGTTCTGGGGTTTTCTGTTTTTATGCTTCGTAAAATAATGTATACTCCCCCATTCATCTGGGGGAGGTTTTGGGGGAGGATTTTAAGCAAGCGCGGACAGGCGTTTATTCTATATTAAATGATTGAAAAAGAGAAGGTCTTTATGCCTTCTCTTTTTTATCACGGTTAAACGAGCATTTTTGTACATACTTAAATTAGCATTTATATCCAAGTGTTAGAGTGAAAAAAATCTAGTGTTTGGAGAGATATTCCTCTAAATATTTTTTCCAGAATTACTTTTAGGCATAATGCTGGACGTTGTGAATTATCTTTATAGTTTGGTGTTATCTTCACCTTTACTTCATCACCAAGTTAAGGGCATACCCCCCACGTATTCTCAAGCTTTTTCCAATTAAATTTCCATTCATCGGAACAAGGTTATCAAGATCTCCAGAACCTTTGAAGATTCTCGCAATTAAATGACCGCCTTCATCATCAGGTAAATAATCATCTATATCGACCGCTAACCAACAATTTACCTTTATCACTTTTTTGTTTTGGAATTAATTCAATTCCTTAAAAATGTTGATATATCAACATTTCAAGGCTTTTTCTTTATAAATGAACGTATAATGAAATACATGATATTGCATTACTTTTCGGATTTCGACCGCTAGTATTAGTGAAGTTTATTTAAAGCAGACAAGAGCTAGCCTAGCTTAAAATAATACTTTATTTCAAACAAAAAGAGACAAATCAAATTATAAAAAATAGAGGGCGTATTTATATTTCCCCTCTCCGCTTTGAAAAAAAGACACATTAACAACAAATTAACGCAATTTTAATGGCGTTACATGGTAGAATATGATATTTTATTAACATGATTCGTCTATCCATATACATAAACTCACGATAAAAACATTTTTGTAAAACGAATTACTTGTGCTTTTTCTTGGATAGCTGAACATAAACTTTTTTTCTTGGAGGTATGAAGGTGAAACGTACGGTTGAAATGATTTTTACTGTAATTGGATTACTTGTTTTCTTACTCATGTCGATTAGTGTTGGGGTAGTTGCATTTACTGATAATGCAAAGATAGAAACGATGGCAAAAAAATTTGTGCAGCTTCAGGAACAGACTTCGCAACCTGGAGTGGAAGAGTTTAGTGAACAAGAGTTTGAAACTGTAATTGAAACAGGAACAAACTACCTGTTTTTTGTATTTCTAATTAATCTAGTGTTAGGTGTTCTTGCCTTATTTTTCTTAAAAGGGGACAAAAAACCAAAAGCTGCAGGAATACTATTAATTGTTACCGCCATCGTTGGTACAATTGCCAGTCTTTTCTTTGGAATTATCGGTGGAGCCGCATACTTAATTGCAGGTATTGTCGCTTTAGTTCGTAGACCGAAAAAAATGATTGAATAACTTATAATTAGCTTAATCATTCTTAAAAAACCACATTAGGTTTAACAAGAATACGGGCGGTACACCAATTGAATGGTTACCGCTCGCTATTTTTTCATATAAACTTATTTAAATTTCTCTCGCACCTTACTTGGCAGTTCCTCAAACTGCACTTCTTCCCAAGAGTCAACATAGATTCGCTTTGTTAAAATTTTCAAATAAGCCGTTTCCCTCAGTTGCTTGCTAGCCGTAAAAGTTACTTCATGTTTTTCTCCAGATTTATCATAACCATTTAAGCTATATTCATAATCTCCTGTATCAAGCTCCTTACCTAATTTAGTTGCTGGGCGCGTGCGCCGGACATGACTAGTCGGTTATTTCGTTTTCCACAAGCACATCATTTTATAGGTTCCTTTACAATAAAATGAAACTTCACATAGGGAAGTTTTTATCTTCGCTACTGAACCAAAGGGATTCTCCGCATATGTTCCTTACTTGCATCTTGTGTTGGAGGCTTATTATCAGTTAGTTGCAAAATATAAAAAGCACAGGAAGCATGAAGCTACCTGCACTTTCATAAGCCTTTAAAACGAGATTAAAAAGAACTTTTTCTTCCCTCTACAGATTACTGTAAAAGTTTCCTCAGTCTATATTACGTATCCCTGTTAACATTCTCCATTAATATAAATTGCTCCATTGGCAATATCTTCTCGTGCTTGTCTTTTTGAAGGTGAGATTTTGGCTTGCACTAATAAATAACTAAGCCGTTATCTTTTGTCTCCGCTTCATTAGCTTTCGACTAATTGATCTATTCCTTTTTAATCAGAAAAGGACTTCCCTAATGCAGTCATGCCAGCAATTAAATGGATACTTCCATTCGTTGACAAACAATTGCAAAGTGAATCAACGTGGAAGCCCAGAAAAATATTACCGCCTTCCCCTTTTTCTCAACAAACAAAAGTGGGATAAAGATTCGGTAAGCTTTAACTGAACTCCAGTTCGTAGACAATCGAGTAGAGGGAAAAGCTAAATAACTTTTCGCCCCTCTCACCCCACGTACGTACGGTTCCGTATACGGCGGTTCAATAGTTTGAGTGTACGAACTGGTATTGAAGAGCGATGTCTTTATATCCTCTCGACGCCAGTTCTTTATCTGTCAATGAACGATGGAGTACATAGCTACTTGATATAGTTCAGTAACCTTTTCTTGTATTCGACCATTCATAAGCTTTACGTTTATCGATGCCTAAATGAATTAGATTCTTTCTTTTCGTACGTGGATTTTTCCACTGTTTCCAAATATATTGTCTAATTCGTCGCTTCAACCATCCATTTAGATTCTTCATGAATCCTTTCATTTCCCCTATGCCATAGTAATTTATCCACCCTGTCATAAGTTGCTGGATTTCTTTTAGAATCACTTCAAGATTCCGCCCACGATTGCGTTTGGTGATTCGCTTGAGTTTCTCTTGAACGGTCACTTTCGCTTTGTTATGAGGACGAATTTTAACCCCATTCTTCGTGGCTAATAGACAGAAGCCAAGAAACTTCCGTTTCAAAGGGCTTCCAACCGCACTCTTTTCTCGGTTAACGGTTAGACTCAAATCTCTCTCAAGAAAGGTAGTAATGTTATCCATTACTCGATATCCTGCTCTTCTACTTTTCACATAGATATTACAATCATCTGCGTAACGAACGAATCGATGACCACGCTTTTCCAATAGTTGGTCTAGTTCATTTAAATAGATATTACTGAGTAACGGAGATAGGTTTCCGCCTTGCGGCGTTCCTTGTTCTGATTTTTCGAAGATACCGTTAATCATAATTCCACTTAATAAGTATCGTCTTATCAAGTGAAGCACTCGCTTATCAGATATCTGTTTTTCCACGAAGTACATGAGTTTGTCATGATTTACCGTATCGAAGTAGGATTTCATATCCAAGTCCACTACATATTTGTACCCTTGTTCGTAGTACGATTTCGCCCGTATGATGGCATGATGCGCACTACGTTTTGGACGAAACCCAAAACTATTATCGGAGAACGTTGGTTCAAATATCGGTTGTAACACTTGGTTGATAGCTTGTTGAAGCATTCGATCGATGACTGTGGGAATCCCCAGTTTCCTCTTTCCACCATCTGGTTTCGGAATTTCAACCCGCAGAACGGGTTGCGGTTTATACTTTCCTTGACGTAACTGGGTTAATAGTTCCTCCTTGTGTTCCTTCAAGTATGGAAGTAGCTGGTCGTACGTCATACCGTCGATCCCTGCTGCTCCCTTATTTCTGACTACTTGAAGGTAAGCTTGATTTAAGTTGTTCCTTGATAGGATTCTTTCAAACAGATTGGATACACCATTTTGATTGTTCTGTTCACCATGAAAAGTACTATGCGCTTCGACATACCCTTCATGTTCCACACTATCTCTCTGCCGATAGCCAGATTCTCCTGTTTTCTGCAGTTGTCGCACCTTCCACACCTCCTAGAGCTTTCAAAATTTCTATTGTTCGGTCCTTCATGTTTCGTCAGTTAACATTACTATGACCTCTGCTGACTTCTTGTGATTCACCAAAACGTCCCCGCTTTGGTTGTGCTGATTCGTTATCATTCAACTCCCACTGCACCCTCACAAGACCTCCCCCGGTAAGAGCGAAAACTTTCCTCCCATGTAACTGTTAGATTTACTGTATAGGTTTCGGGCAGTATTGGACTTTATCTTGTTGCGCAGATTTATCCGACCTAATTCAGCCTTCTATCTAATTTCTGTTCGTCAGTTCAGGAGTTTGCGTCCAGCTTCCTTCAGCCACTACCTCACGATAGCCACCTTGCCTTCCGCTAACAGTTCCTACTGCCAAGCCTGTAGTGGACTTTCACCACCAAGTTTTCGCCCATGCAGGGCGCACGCAAAAAACTCCTCCCTACAAAAAGGGACGAGTTAGTTTACACGCGGTACCACCCTTGTTGCAGCTAAAGCTAAACTCGGTATTGTTAACGATAATGTTACCATTTCTTTACCAAAAGTAAGACAATCACTCATCATCCGATAAAGAAATTGCGCCAGAATGTAATTCATTTTACAAATATAACTGACTTTTACTAACCGTCAGCTCTCTATTAACAGGGATTTGTAAAACTACTCCGTTCCTTCTTTGCAATATGCTATGTATTGGTATATATCTATATCATATGAATTTAAAAAGCAATAGCAGGAAAAATTTTGTTATTTCCTTCTCTAGGAATATGCTATAATAAGAAAGGATTTAGGAGGGTAGACCATGGACTTGAAACAAAAACTTCGAGCTTTAATAAATAAATGGAAATCATCTTTGAATGACAAGGGTACATCTTCTCAACCGTTCCTTGAAAAATGGAAAGAACTATGGAATGCAGGAAAAATTCAGCGTACCTCACGCATATCCTACAATGTAATTTGGAATATTATTCTATTTTTTCTTATTGTTGGTTTAGTAGGTATCTTTTTTGTTGGCGGTGTAGGTGCGGGCTATTTCGCTTCACTTGTCAAGGATGAGCCAGTGCGTTCTTACGAAGTGATGAAGCAGGATATCTATAATTACGAAGAAACATCGAAATTATATTTTGCTAATGACATATACTTGGGAGAATTGCAATCGGATTTATATCGAGAAGAAACTACGTTAAAGAATATTTCACCGACGTTAATTGATGCGGTTATCGCAACGGAAGATGAGTATTTTCAAGAGCATAAAGGGATTGTCCCGAAGGCTATTGTTCGGGCTATTTTACAAGAAGCATTAAACACAGATACAAAAACAGGTGGGAGTACGCTAACGCAACAGCTTATTAAAAACCAAATTTTAACAGATGAAGTTTCCTTTGAACGAAAAGCTAAGGAAATATTACTTGCTTTACGTCTAGAGCGCTTTTTTGAGAAGGATGAAATTTTAGAAGCTTATCTCAATGTCGTCCCTTATGGAAGAAATGCATCAGGGGATAATATTGCTGGGATAGAAACTGCTGCACAGGGCATATTTGGTGTTTCTGCAAAAGAAATCAACCTTCCTCAAGCGGCATACTTAGCTGGGTTGCCACAGAGTCCTTCTGCTTACACACCTTTTCAAAATGACGGCACTTTAAAAGATAAAGACTTGCTGCAATACGGGGTCGACCGTATGAAATCTGTTCTGAAGCGTATGTACGAATCTGACTATATTTCAGAAAAAGAATATAAACAGGCGTTAGCATACGATATTACGAAAGACTTTACGAAGGGTTCCCCATCGTCAATTGATAAATATCCATATTTAACTTTTGAAATTGAAGATCGGGCAAAGAATATTTTAATGAAACAGTTGGCTAAAAAAGATGGGTATAGTGAAAAAGATTTAGAAAACGACGCTGATTTACAAGCAGAGTATGCGGAACTCGCCAAACGTAATCTGCGGAATAATGGATATGAAATCCATACAACTATTGATAAAAAAATGTATGATGCGATGCAAAAAGCCACCAAAGCGTTTGCTTACTATGGCCCAGATCGTACGTTCACCATAAAAGATCCGGATACCGGAGAAATGAAAGAAACAACAGAAAAAGTGCAAACAGGCAGTATTTTAATTGAAAATAGCTCCGGAAAAATTCTAAGTTTTGTTGGTGGACGTGGATATGAAGACAATAATGTAAATCACGCATTTAAAGCAAAACGCTCCAATGGTAGTACGATGAAGCCATTACTCGTATACGCGCCTGCCATGCAAGAAGGAGTTATTCAACCAGGAAGCGTAATTGCCGACTACCCTAAAAAGGTACCCGGTTGGGCATTTGGAAAACCAGGGAATTACGGCGGAGGACATTACGGACTTGTTTCTGTCCGAGAGGCTTTGGCAAAGTCATATAACTTGCCTGTAGCTGAAATATATTCAAAAATACTGAACAAAGACCCCGCTTCGAAGTATCTGGAAAAAATGGGCTTTACGTCATTAACAGAAGGAGACCATGCGCACCCTTCCCTATCGATTGGATCCATGGATAAAGGTGTTTCGGTAGAAGAAAATGTGAACGCCTTTGCGACGTTTGGTAATAACGGAAAATTTACGGATGCCTATATGATTGAAAAAATAACTACCAAAGATGGAGAAGTTATCTACGAACATAAATCAAAGGCTGTCGATGTCTTTTCTCCACAAACTACTTATTTAATGGTTGATATGATGCGTGATGTTCTTAGAAATGGAACTGGAGTTTATGCCAATTCACAATTAAAATATCGTGGTGTCGATTGGGCTGGTAAAACCGGTACTTCTCAAGACTATAAGGATTCTTGGTTCGTTGCTACTAATCCGAATGTAACCTTTGGCACATGGATAGGATATAAAACTCCATATCCTTTAAATAATGCAGGAATGGGGTTAAGCTATGGACAGCGTAATATTAAATTATGGGCTGAATTAATCAACAGTGCAACAGATATTAATCCAGAATTACTCGCTCCATCTAAGAACTTCAAGCGACCAAAAGGGATTGTAT
Source organism: Virgibacillus pantothenticus (assembly GCF_018075365.1). Classification (GTDB taxonomy): domain Bacteria; phylum Bacillota; class Bacilli; order Bacillales; family Amphibacillaceae; genus Virgibacillus; species Virgibacillus pantothenticus. Next base: position 1,290,043 of record NZ_CP073011.1, on the reverse strand, counting down.
CACGAAGCTATTGCGCTATATCAGGCTTACTGCCATCAGAACTTTGTCAAAAAGCTGGTCTGGTCAGAAGCGACTTATATAATAGTAAATATGTTCCTTCAAAAGTGGATGACAGTCTTGTCTCTGGCGGTAGCATGGTAGTGGTAAACGGAAGAACTGTTCCCGCTGGACCAAAGACGCCAAGCGAATTTACTACTGGAAACGGCTTAGCATTTAACGCTGAATTTTTAAGACGAAAAGGATACGATAAATTAAGTGATCTAAGCATCTTATTCCCACGGACCGATCGTGAAAAATGGGAGCGAATTAGTGGTGTTGCAAGCAGTTCCGGTAGTGCTGTTGAAAATGACGGTAAAGCCCCAAATGCTCCTGGATCATTAGCAAAAAGCGGCGGGAATTTAACGTGGAGTAGATCTTCTAGTAAGGATGTTGTTGGCTATCGCATTTATCGTGCTACTGGACCTGGCAATAGTTTTACTCAGATCGGTCATACAACATCTACTTCATTCGGTATTAGCGGTGGGAATGCCCGTTATTATGTGAAAGCAGTTGACTATTTCGGAGAGGAGTCAGCAGCTTCAACACAATTAATCGTTGGTGGTACTCCAAAAAAAGAGCCTGAAACACCGATGAAGGATAAAGCTAGGAAAGTAGAGCAGCCGTCTAATGAACCTTCAAACAAGGAGCAAGAACAGCAAGATGAAAGAGCAGATAAAAAAGAGGATAAAGATAAAGTAAAAGAAAAAGAGGATGAAGGCGGCAAAGAAACAGAAACTCCTGAAACTCCTGAAACTCCTGAAACTCCTGAAACTGAAACTGATGCTAAAAATGAGGATGAGGAAGCAGAATAAGCTTTCCTGCAACGTTTGTAACATCTACATTTATCCTGATGGAATAACGAAACATCAAAGATCCTGTACCCTTTCTCAAGGTACGGGATCTTTTTTACCTAACCTCCACCTTTTTATGAACGCTGTACGAATAGTTTAGGTTAAAAGCTGGTCCGACGATCTTACCTCCTTGCAAACTCCATTGTAATTTTATAGAAATACGTTAATTTAATATCATTCTCCAAGTAATGTTTAGAAATCGTTCATGAATCTTACTAAAAATTCAGATCGTAATGTTGTATAATACTATGTAAGCGTATTATTTAATTAGGTGGTGGGCCAATGAAACATGAAAAAAAGCACTATGCACTAACAAGAGAGACATCCACAGAAACAATCACCATTGAGGGACCATTAGAAGCAGAAGAATTACAGCAATACAAGTTCCATAAGGATTTAATTGCATTTCGACCTGCACCAAAACAATTTGAAGCGATTTTGAATATTTCTACTTTTCCTGAAGGACGGATTATAGTAGCAAGAACGAGTGATACCATCATTGGATATGTAACTTATCTGCATCCAGACCCTTTAGAGCGTTGGTCTGAATTTGAAATGGAAGAGTTAATTGAACTTGGTGCGATTGAAGTCATTCCCGCCTTTCGTGGTGAACGGATTGCTTCAGGGCTACTCGAAGTATCCATGATGGATGAATTTATGGAAAACTATATTATTATTTCTACAGAATATTATTGGCATTGGGATTTACATGGAACAAAATTAAGTATTTGGGATTACCGAAAAGTAATGGAAAAAATGATGGCTGCTGGCGGATTACTCCCAGCCCCAACAGATGATCCGGAAATCATCTCCCATCCGGCTAATTGTCTGATGGTACGAATTGGTAAAAACGTATCTGAAGAATCTATCAAACGTTTTGATGCGTTGCGCTTTCTGCAACGGCATAAATATCGAACTATGCGGGAGGGATTATAATGCTTGTCGAAGAAATTATGAAAACGGAGGTAATTACATTACCTCCGACGGCAACGATTCAGCAGGCGCTGGATTTATTAAACCAACATAAAATACGCCACATTCCAATTATTGATAAGGAAAATCACGTTATTGGCATCGTATCAGATCGAGATGTTCGTGATGCAAGCCCTTCGATTTTTGAATCGGATGAGGGCTCAAACAATTTACAGCATGAAATTCAATCTATTATGAGCCATCCAGTTATAACCATTCACCCATTAGATTTTGTGGAAGAAATAGCAAAAATTTTTTATGATAAAGAAATTGCTTGTTTACCAGTAGTTAGGGAAGGAAATCGTCTTGTTGGAATTGTAACTGAAAAAGATATGCTTTACACCATGATTCAGTTAACGGGCACACATGTGCAAGGGTCTCATATTGAGATAAAAGTACCCCACCGGCCTGGAATTTTACCTGAAGTAACTGCTATCTTTGGCAAACGTAAAACGAATATTGTCTCCGTACTCGTATATCCATCTAAAGATGATCCAGAATATAAAATTTTGGTCTTTCGAATACAAACTATGAACCCACTCCCCGTCATCGAAGATCTTCGTGAAGCCGGTTACGAATTGCTTGCACCTAACCACACAGCGGGGCCACTAAAATGAGCCCATGTAATGCTAAATATGTGTTTTCTACAGACTTGTTGCATTACCATTTTCATGAAGATCATCCTTTTAACCAAAAACGAGTACTATTGGCAACTGAATTACTGAAGCAAGCAGGCACGCTCATCGAAAATAATATTATTCCTCCAAGAAAAGCTACCGAAACAGAAATTAAATTATTTCATGATCATGCATATGTAGAAGCTGTTAAGCAAGCAAGTAAATATATGTTACCAGAACAAACTGCTGTTGAATATGGGCTTGGCACAGAAGATACACCAATATTCTCAGGTATGCATGAGGCCTCATCGTACCTCGTAGGCGGGTCCTTAGCAGCTGTCGATGAAGTGTTATCAGGGCGAGCTACCCATGCACTAAATCTTGGCGGAGGACTGCATCATGGCTTTAAACGGAAGGCTTCTGGTTTCTGTATATACAATGATGGAGCCATTGCTATTCGTTATATAAGAGAAGCGTATAACTTACGAGTTCTCTATGTAGATACAGACGCGCATCATGGAGATGGCGTACAGTGGGCTTTCTATGACGACCCAAATGTGTGTACATTTTCTATTCATGAAACAGGCAGGTATTTATTTCCTGGTACAGGTAACGTCAATGAACGTGGCATTAAGGAAGGACATGGGTATACCTTTAATCTTCCTATCGACGCATTCACAGAAGATGACTCATTTTTGGATGCATATACAACTGCGCTAACAAAAATTGCAGCGTTTTTTAAACCAGATATCATTGTTACTCAAAACGGAGCCGATGCGCATTGCTATGATCCGTTAACACATTTATGCAGTACTATGAAGATTTACGAGCAGATTCCCTTATTGGCGCATAAATTGGCACATGAATATTGCAATGGTAAATGGGTTGCACTTGGTGGAGGTGGCTATGATATGTGGCGAGTTGTTCCTCGAGCCTGGGCGCAAATTTGGAATGTCATGTATCAAGGACAGCCACTAAGTGGAGAATTGCCAGCAGCTTGGTTGGATAAGTACCAAAAGGAAAGTCCTGTTCGCCTTCCCACTCATTGGGAAGATGATCCTTCGATTGTGCCTGTAATTCCTAGGAGAGAAGAAATATCTGAAAAAAACAGTCTTGCATTACAGCAACTATTAAAATATACCGTCACACCATCTAATCAGACTTAAAAAGGCGTCTATATGGGAAACTACTTAAATGAAAGGTAAATTGCACTAATGAAAAAATAACCAAGCAAGAGAGACTATTATTTAGCCTCTCCTGCTTGGTTATTTGCTGACTTATTTTCCAAAATCACAATTTCTACGCGTCGATTTTTACTCCAGTTAGCAGGTGACGTATTTGGCGCAATTGGTTGTGTATCCGCATAACCAACTGAAGAAAAACGAGATTTATCAAAGTGATTTTCATTCAATAAATAACGAATAACACTACCAGCTCTTGCACCTGACAATTCCCAGTTAGAGGGATATCTATAATTAGATATCGGCCTGCTATCTGTATGACCTTCTACATGCACCGGGTTGGGAATATTATGTAATAACGAACTGACCTTATTTAAAAATGGTTTTCCAGATTCCAAAATAACTGCTTCACCTGTGGGAAATAAAATACTATCTTGTAAGACAAGTTCCACACCTTGATCTGTCCTTGTAGCAGTTATTACATTATTTAAATCATTCTCATCCAAGTATGTTTCCACTTCCTGCAACAGTTGATCTAAAGATGAAGCATCACCATCTCCTTGTACATCTTTATCTGTCGTATCAGGAAGCTGTGTTGGAGAATCAAATTCATTGGATTGCTCCGCATTTTCTTTATGACTGGATTGTTCTGTCGGGTTATCCATTGGAATAGCAGAAGGATAAAAATCAAAAATCATCCGATTACGAAATGATTCTGAAATGGCTTCAAACTTAACCAAATCAATCTGCGACATGGAAAAAAGCAGTACAAAAAACACTAAAATAAGCGTGACCATATCCGAATAGGTAACCATCCATTTCGGGGCTCCTTTATTACTTGACCTTCTGATTTGCCTACGCTTCATGAACGCTCTCCTCCATGAAATCTGCAGGTTGCTCTTCAAGTTGTTTTGCTCTTTCTTCATTAGATAAGAAAGCACTTAATTTCTCTTCCAATATTCTCGGATTCTGGCCAGATTGAACACCAATAACACCTTCGATAATGATTTGCTTCATAAACACTTCTTCTTCCGTCTTACTTTCTAATTTACTAGCCATTGGAATAAAGACTAAATTAGCAAGCACTGTTCCATATAGTGTTGTTAGTAAAGCTACAGCCATACTTGGTCCAAGTCCAGCTGGGTCTTGAAGACTATTGAGCATAAGCACAAGACCAACAAGTGTACCAATCATTCCCCAAGAAGGGGCATACTCTCCTGCCTTTTCAAGTAATGCCCTTCCCTGATAATGCCGATCCTCTACAGCAATAATTTCAGCCTCTAGAATATCCTTGATAACCTCAGGCTCAATTCCATCTACTGCAAGCAAAATGCCTTTTTTTATAAATGGATCTTCTACTTCCTCTAGTTCATTTTCTAAAGCTAGAAGCCCCTCTCGCCTAGCTCTTTCAGATAAATGAACAAATAATGCAATCAGTTGCGGCAGCTGTTGGTCATTTTTATGAAAAGCTTCACTCAATACTTTTCTTGTCAGTTTGATCTGTTCAAACTTAAACGTTATCAACATCGAAGCAATTAGTCCTCCGATTACAATAAAGATGGAGGAAATGTCCAGAAACAAACCTGCCCCTTCAGAAGTACCATTTTTGGAAACTATCGCCAACATAATCATTATAAAACCCATGGTGATGCCGAACGGAGTTAATATATCTCGTTTTCTCATCGTTCTCTCTCCTCAGAATAGAAGTTGAATCTCTCTATCCACTATATCGGCACCCCATCTTACTTTGTTGAGTTTCTTTTTTCAATTCGATGAGGAAGTACGACTTTTTGATCTTGAACTTCTTCTTTGTTCATGTACTTTGTTAATAAGCGCATTGAGACAGCACCAATATCATACATTGGTTGCACAATGGTAGATAAAGTTGGGCGAACCATTGTAGCTAATCGTGTATTATCAAATCCAAACACTTCTATATCGTCTGGAACACGATAACCTTTGTCCTGAATTCCATGAATAACACCAAGGGCCATTTCATCTGAGGCGACAAAAATAGCTTCTGGTTTTTTATTTTCTTCTAATAATTGATTTACAGCTTCAATTCCTGAACTATAGGAGTAATCTCCTTTTACTATTAGTGATTCATCTACAGAAAGTCCTGCCTCATTTAAAGCTCTGGCATAGCCTTTATATTTCAGCTGGTTGATATGCGTTTCTTCTAACCCAGAAACTAATGCAGGAACTGCTTTATTTTGTTCAATTAGAAACTGAGTAGCTTCAAAGGCTGCTTGTTCATAATCAATGTTCACAGAAGGGATTTCATTGTTTTCATCATATGTTGCTGCTAGCACCACAGGCACGGAAGAGCTCTTGAATTGCTGTACATGCTGCTCTGAAATATTTCCCCCCATAAAAATGATTCCATCTACTTGCTTTTCCAACATCGTATTAATTAATTGAACTTCTTTGTCTTCATTTTGATCAGAGTTACTTAAAATCATATTATACTTATACATTGTAGCGATATCTTCAATACCTCTTGCAAGTTCTGCAAAGAAAATGCTTGATATATCTGGAATAATCGCTCCGACAGTCGTTGTTTTCTTACTTGCCAAACCTCTTGCAACAGCATTTGGACGGTAACCTAAGCGCTCAATTGTAGCCAGTACCTTCTTCCTTGTTGTTGGCTTCACATTTGGGTTTCCGTTTACGACACGAGAAACCGTAGCCATTGAAACATTTGCTTCTCTTGCCACATCATATATGGTTATATTACTCAATGTTATTTTCCTCCTATACAATATCGTTCTCTTTTTTCTTTATCATACTCTACTATGAAAAATTTTTCAAAGCAAAAAAGGTTGAAGGCTCCTAATTATCCTTCAACCGCTTTTATTCACCCTATAATATCGGTTATTAAGAAGAAAGGCAAGTGTCAAGCCTCTAAGATTGTAGTTATCTAGTTGCATTTTGTTTGAGTAAACTTGATACTCTTATTATTATACACAATCTTTTCATATTTACCAACTTTTGTTTCAACTTTTATCGTTTTTATTTCATCCGTTCTGCCATATCCTCCATTTCTTCCATGAAATGATGGAACGTAGGAATATCCATTTGCTGTGCAGAATCTGACAATGCAACAGCAGGATCTGGATGTACTTCTGCCATCACACCGTCTGCTCCAATGGCAATAGCTGCTTTTGCGGTTGGCAGCAATAAATCTCTTCGTCCTGTGGAGTGAGTGACATCAACCATTACAGGTAAGTGCGTCTCTTGTTTTAAGATAGGAACAGCTGAAATATCAAGGGTATTTCTGGTTGCTTTTTCGTATGTTCGAATTCCCCGTTCGCATAAAATGATATTAGCGTTGCCACGCGACATAATATACTCAGCAGCATTAATGAATTCAGAAATAGTTGCGGATAAACCACGCTTTAAAAGAACAGGTTTATTCACATCACCAGCAGCCTTAAGCAATTCGAAGTTTTGCATATTTCTAGCTCCAATTTGAATTACATCCAGATAATCGAGCGCCTCTTCGATATGTGCCGGGTTTACTATCTCGCTTACCACTGCTAAATCATGCTCTACAGCAGCCTTTTTTAGAATTTCTAACCCTTCAACTCCTAACCCTTGGAAATCGTAAGGCGAAGTTCTTGGTTTGAATGCACCCCCACGCAATAGCTTCACTCCGTGTTGTTTAATCGCTTTGGCAACTGTTGCTACCTGCTTATATCCTTCGACAGCACAAGGTCCCATAACAAAATGAACGTTCCCATCCCCAATACTTGCACCATTAATATGAATAACGGTATTTTCAGGTTTCTTCTTTCGTGACACGAGCAATGCTTTACGGTGGTCATCTTCCTGCAATTCTAAGCTAGCTTTAAAAATTTCCTTAAAAATATGCTCAATGGTTGCATTTTCGAATGGACCATCGTTACTGGAAGTGATTTTATCTAACATATCTCTTTCTCGCACAGGGTCAAATCGCTTCATACTTTGCTTTGCTTTGATGTCCCCAATTTGCTGAACTAATTTAGCTCGTTCATTAATTAATTCCAATATCTCTAGGTTTACTTTGTCTAACCTATCTCTAACTTGGTCTAATTCATTCATCTTCTACTCCCCCTATGCTCAGGTTTTTTAATAATTAGTGAATATTATAGCTAATTATATACCCTTTGTCGATAAATTTTTTAAATTCATGTATAATTAACCGTATTCATTACGCTAATCCTATTTAGTCGCGCAAAACATATACGTTTGCATTCTTACTCAAATATATAAATTTGCCTATTATTAATATGAAAGGATTATGTTTTATGAAAGAACGAGTATTTGCTTTAGATATCGGTACGCGCTCTGTTACAGGTATCATTTTAAACCAACAGCAGGAAGGATTTGAAGTAGTAGACTACTGTATGCTGGAGCATCAAGACCGTTCCATGCGTGATGGTCAAATTCATGATGTAATCGCCGTTTCTGAGACGATTAAACAAGTTAAAGCAACAATCGAACAATCACATGGTCCGTTAAAAAGCGTCTGTGTCGCCGCTGCCGGACGAGCATTAATTACAATGGAGGGATCTGCTTCTTTACACTTACAAAACAAATCCATTACTAATCCTGAAATGGTTCAACATTTAGAGCTAAGTGCGGTGCAAAATGCTTTAGAAAAAGTAAGTCAACAAGAGGGAGAGGAAAATGTAACACCTTATTACTGTGTTAGTTATTCTGTCCTCCATTATTATGTCGATCAGCAGGAGATTGGCTCACTGATTGACCAGCAAGGGGAAGATGTGAGCGCTCGAATTATTGCTACATTTTTACCTAAAGTTGTTATTGAATCGTTATTAGCAGCATTATCCAGAGCTGGGCTTGAAATGGAAGCATTGACTTTGGAGCCAATCGCAGCAATTGAGGTACTTATTCCAGAATCGATGCGGAGACTCAATGTTGCTTTAGTGGATATAGGCGCAGGAACAAGTGATATCGCGATTACTAATCAAGGGACAGTGGTAGCATATGGAATGGTTCCTATTGCTGGGGATGAAATTACGGAAGCAATTAGTGATACATACTTATTAGACTTTCCAAATGCCGAAGAAGCAAAAAGAGCCATTGTGGAACAAGGAGAAGTAAAGCTGGAAGACATTCTTGGCTTTGAAACCACGATAGCTTATGAGCAGTTAACAAAAGACATAGCCCCGGCTATTGATCTGCTAGCCTCCCAAGTAGCTGAGGAAATTTTAAAATTAAATACAAAACCGCCAAGAGCTGTGATGCTAGTGGGAGGCGGAAGCTTAACACCAATGATAACAACAGCGATTGCTAATAAACTACAGCTTCCTGAAAATAGAGTAGCTGTACGAGATGTCAGTGCCATTAAACAGCTTTCTTTTAGGGAGAAGCTGCCGGTACGTCCTGACTTCGTTACACCGATTGGAATTGCCATTGCTGCAAAGCGTAATCCTGTTCATTATATTAGCGTCTCTATTAATGAACACACTTTAAGATTATTTGAAATGCGTACATTGATAGTTGGAGATTGTCTTATTCAAACCGGTATAGATATTTCAAAATGGTATGGCAAGCCTGGAGCTGCTTCTATTATTACTGTAAATGGCAAAGAAGTAACATTGCCAGGAGAATTTGGAGAGCCGCCTCAAATCATGCTCAATGGGGAACCAACTTCTGTAAAAGCACGCATAAAAAATGGCGACCATTTGCAAATTAAGAAGGGCAAAAATGGAGAGGCTGCAGCAATTACGATTAATGAGCTATTTGGTGAAATAACTCCAATGACCATTTGGTTTGAGAACCAACGTCATATCATTTATCCAGCTTTTTTCGTCAATCAACAGCCAGCAGATAAAAATTATCTCGTAAAAGATAAAGATGTGATTGAATGGCATCAACCAAAGCATTTAGAAGATATAATGAAACATATTTCCAGTACCAAATATGATAAACCCGAGCCATTCCTTGTATTTGTTAATGGAAAACAAATTCAACTAAACATGGGAGAAACACAATTTTATGTGAACCAAAAAAGGGCTGAACCAAAGCAGGTGCTTCACCATGGGGATCATATACAAATAAAGCAAGCAAAACAGCCGAACGTAAACGATTTATTCTTTCAAGAAGGAATGGACTTTTGGCTGACAATGACGGTGTTTTTTAACGGGAAAGCGATAGAATTAAAGCAGCCAAAATATAAGGTGAAACGTAATCAAGAATTATTAGAGGAAACGAGTTTATTATATCTGGAAGATCAACTGCAAATAGAAGCAAACCAAAATAGCACCTTTATTTTTCAAGATGTATTTCAATACGTTGATTTAGAACTATCCACGGCAAGTGGAAAATTTTATGTATATAAAAATAAGCAACCTGCCCAGTTTCACGAGTCCATTCAAGCTGGTGATGAACTAGAGATTGTTTGGCAGGATTAGCAACGCATATAGTTAGAAAGGCTCACAGCACTAGTGGGAATATACTAATCTATGAAGAGGCTTGCGGCCATATTTCGATAAAGTGAATCTTCCACCAGTGGGGGTTTTCATTCATCCCTCACGGTTTGTTAGTACCGTAACAGTATGACCTAAAGGCCTCTTACGAAATAGGGCATTTCGGTGCTGTTATCTCCCACTTAGACTTTGTTGCAGTACACAGATTATCCTACTCCTGAAGTAGAAGCCTTACAGCACCTTATATGCGGGAGAATGCGGGATAAACATAGTAGTCCCATCATTCCCGAAAGAACAAAGGCGCGGGGCGCCCGTTTAGCAACGTAGCGAATGGAACGAATCAACTAAAGATTTAGGAATCATGCCACTAAAAACAGGGGTATGCCGACGCCTGAGCGGCAAGCCCGTTTTTAGTCGGCCTTCCTCTTAGCGACGAACCGATGAGGCCTTATCGTAGGGCGCATTTCTAAAGTCGCATCGTTGCTGGGTGATGCAGCCAGACGTGGCTAGTTGGTTATTTGGGTATCTACAAGCACATCATTTTATAGTATCCTATACAACGATAAAAAACCAGCACCTGCAATAAACAGGTGCTGGTTTTTTGTCCATCATATCATTATTGATTATTGTTATCCAATTCTTCAGCTACATCTTCCATCGCTTCAGCAACTTCCTCTGCTGCTTCTAATGCTTCGTCTTCTTTTTTGCGTTTCTCTTGAAGTTTTGATTGTACACTTTGCGTTAAATCCTTTGTTTTTTCCGCAGCTGTCTTTGTCATCTGAGAAGTGGAATCCATCGCTTTTTTCTTCAAGTCAGAACCAGTTGTGTATGCTTTATCCTTCCAGTCGGCACCTTTTTCCTGTGCAACTTCTTTCCAGTCATATGCTTTCTTTTTAACTTGATTAGCACCTGTATTAATATCTCCACGAAGCTCTTTGCCTGTTTTTGGCGCAAGTAAAAGTGCTGTCAATGCACCAACGGTTGCTCCTATAAATGTCCCTAAAATAAAATCTTTACTGCTGAATTGGTTATCTGACATTTTCGTTCCTCCCTATTACTGTGATTATTTATTTTTTTTCTTCCATAATTCCATCAAAGTTGTTCCCCACTTAATCGCCTGCGTTGTTTTTTCAGGATCCTTATTCGCTGCTTTCGCTACACTGTTCGTTAAATCTCTTAAAGATTGATTAAATTCCGTGACGGTATCTCCAACACCTTTAAATCCATTAAATAAACTATTTAATTTACTTGACTTCTGATTCATATCATCTGCTAGCTTATTTGTTTTCGCTAGTAACTGTGTTGTCTCACTTGTGACCCCTTGCATTTGCTGTTCAAGGCTAGTTAGCGTTTCTGCTACATTATGTAACGTCTCCCTGGCAGCCTTTAGCGTAATCACCAGATATACCACTAAAACAACAAACGCTACGGCTGCAATAGCAGCAGCAATATATGCTAAAATTTCCATATTAATTCATCACTCCTTTATTCACTTCTTTACCATGCTGTAACAAAAGCTATAAATAGATTAAGTTAAAGAAACGTCTTTACCAAATAGATCAAAGCATTGTATTTAGCTCACTTCTTACGAATAAAGCAACTTAGGATAAATCGAAATCAATAGACCTTCAGGTTACTTGCTTGTTTATATAAGTTAACTTACCCATCTATGTTATAAATAAAACATATATACTATTAAGCCTTTACTTAAGTAATTCGACAACAAAAGCCAAATCCCTTTATTTTTACTATGTTTTTCATCAGCTTGTCCAATTCCAATTCCATTTATTCTCTGTTCATGCTGAAAAATAACGAAGTGTAACGATGCACTACATGACCTTACTCTTAGACGAAGAAATAAATAATTGATGGCTTTGCATCATTAGCTATTTGAGCTGTCAACCATAAAATGAAAGAGCCTGTGTTTAGGTTCAGACTCTTCTTTTTGTTTATGACATTGTTACTACTTTTTCATACGCCTGCTGAAATTTCTGAATGTCACCAGCTCCCATAAAAATAAGCACACTATCTTGAAATTCTTTTAATGCTTCTGTATGAGATAATTCCAATATGGAGCTATTCTCAATTAATTTTTGTAAATCATGAATGGTCAGTTGACCACTTTCTTCCCTAGCAGAGCCAAAAATATCGCATAAGAAAACATGATCTGCTTGCGATAAACTATCAGCAAACTCTTGTAAAAACGTTTTGGTTCTTGTAAATGTATGTGGTTGAAAAATGGCTACAATGGATTTGTTTGGATATTTCTTCCGAGCAGACTCAATCGTAGCATTTATTTCTTTTGGATGATGTGCATAATCATCAATAAGTATTTGACTTTCCATTTGTTTTTCTGTAAATCTTCGTTTAACACCGCCAAAACTTGCAAGATGCTTCATACATTCTGCACTTATACCTTCATAATGGCAAATAGCAATGACTGCTAATGCATTTAATACATTATGGTTTCCATACATTGGTATAGAGAAAGATTCGTAATACGTATTACGGACAAAAACATCGAATGTTGTGCCGTTATCCGTTTCCGTTATATTCTGTGCTTGAAAATCATTAGTGGCTGCAAATCCATAATAAACAACAGGAACTTTTGCTTGTATTCGTTGCAATTGTTCATCATCACCACAAGCTATAATTCCTTTTTTCACCCGCTCCACCATAGACTGAAATGCGTTGAATACATCATCAATACTTGTAAAATAGTCTGGGTGGTCAAAATCAATATTCGTCATAATCGCATAATCGGGTTCATATTGTAAAAAATGGCGGCGATACTCACAAGCTTCAAAAACAAAATATTTACTATCTACATGTCCTTTACCAGTACCATCACCAATTAAATAGGAAATGGGAAAAGAACTGCTCAATACATGACTTAATAGACCAGTCGTCGATGTTTTACCATGCGCCCCGGTTACAGCAATGCTGGTATATTGCTTTAACCATTCCCCGAGGAATTCATGATAACGATAGAACGTTACTCCAAGTCTCTTCGCTTCTTTTATTTCTAGATGGTCATCAGAAAATGCGTTGCCTGCGATAACCGTGTGATTTTCTTTGATGTTACTTTCTGAAAAAGGGTAAATCGGAATATTCTTTTCTTCTAAAGCTTCTTGTGTAAAAAAGCTTTTCTCTACATCAGATCCTTGCACATTTTCTCCTGAATCATGCAAGATCTGAGCGAGAGCACTCATCCCTGTTCCCTTTATACCAATAAAATGGTAAGTTGTCATAAATGAACCTCCAAATTGTTGTAAAAGGATTCAATCATCTTTTATCTATTTTGCACAGCTTTTTTTATTATAGCAAATCCATTTCTAGATGAAAATAAAAACATGCTCTTTAAAAAAGTCCGTTAGTTCTCATCGAGTATGATTTATCTCTCCTATAACTCTTGCTACAGAGATTTTTCGACCGTATTTTTCTGGTAAAAAATGTTTTTAATTTTGTTTGATGTACGGCACTTTTTCTAATCGGGGATTTGGTCGGTACCGCCTGCCTTCTTTTGCTTCTGGCGTTCCATTTAAGAGAACATTGTCTCCTGTAAAGCCAATATTTAGCTTAAGCAAACTTCTGCCGACACCGTACATATCTACTGGTACACCAAGCTTTTCAAATTCTACAATCCGTTTTTCTGTAAAACCGCCACTAACCATGATTTTCACGTGAGAAAACCCTTCTTCGTCAAGCGCATTTCTTAAAGCAAAGATAAGTTCTGGATTTACTCCCCTTGGGTCAAACGTCCCCATTAAATGATGGTTACGCAAAAAATATTTATCAACTAATGTACGTGATGTATCTAAACGAACGGATTTTAATTCACTTCCAAAAGCGTGGGCAACTTTAAGGGAATCCGTAATCACATCGTTATTATAGTCAACTAGAGCAGCTAAATCGTCCTCGGGAAATAGCTCATGATATGCTTTACAAGCTGCAACAATATCACCACGAAACATTTGAATCAATGCATGAGGCATCGTTCCCATTCCTTCTTTTCCCCACCATTCATTCATCGCGTGTGTGGCTTGAGCAGTAGATCCGCCAATAAATGCCGCATATCCATCCCCGGCTTGCTGCGTATAATGATCATCCCGATCTCCCATAAAAATGACCGGTTTTTGTTTTCCTGAAGTTCGTGCCGCTTTTACCACATTATATACATTCGTTGCGACAGATGTTCTTCTAGATAAGATCCCATCAATAATCCCCTCTAAATAACCAAACTGATGATAACCGCCTGATACGGTTAAGACAGATTCGTATGGTCTGACTTTATCTCCATCCTTCAAAGAATAGATTTCAAGTGTCTCTGGATTATCTGCAAATTTATGTAATAAAGCAATCGCTTCATCTGTCCCACATAAGACAGCATCATTCTTTTGAAAGAACTGCATTGTCACTTGATTGTTGGGCAATTTTTTTGCTGCTATCTCCTTTGTTTTTAAAAAATACACCGCCGAAAACCAGCCATCCTTAATCCGGTCATCAAATTTGAACGTTTTATTTGTTAAACGTTCAATTTTCCCATTCAGCTTTTGTTCAATTTCCTTCATAGTGTTTGTTTTCTCCCTTATATGTGATCATTAAACATATCATATAAAAAAATCGTGTTGGAAACAAGAATTACTATTCGGTACAGGAGCAAGTCGTTCCCTAAAAGCTATCATTTTTCAAAGATCATCATGTTCACTAAGTTACTAGTTTCAGACAGCACCGCTATTATATATAAGTTATTATCGTCTTAAAATATAGTCTACAATAGTAAACATAAGGACAAACAAACCATTGCTTCTATTCGGTAAAACCTATGGAGGAATGCCTGCTTGTAAAAATTTACAAACTAGGAGGGAGGAGTGCACTCTTTACATTATATTACAGTAACATATCCTCCACTTGAGCTAACGTAACTAAAACTTCCCTTGGCTTACTGCCGTTTTGTCCCGAGATAATTCCTCGTTGTTCCAGTGTATCAATTAATCTAGCAGCTCGATTGTACCCTATTTTAAAATGGCGTTGCAACAAAGACGTGCTTGCTCCATTCTGCTCGAGCACGAATAAAATAGCATCTTGTAGTAGTTCATCTTCTTCCTCTTCTGTATGAATTTGTTCCAGCAACTGCTCTTGTTCAAACAAATAATTAGGTGGTGCAATTCCTCTTACATAGCTTGCTACACGATCAATTTCTTCATCGGATACAAACGGACCTTGTAAACGAACGCTTTTTCCTGAGCCATTCTCAATGAATAGCATATCTCCTTTTCCTAAAAGCTTCTCTGCACCACTCGTATCAAGAATTGTTCGCGAGTCGACTTGGGAAGACACGCTAAAAGCAATCCGTGTAGGTATATTAGCTTTAATTAAACCAGTAATAACGTCTACAGAAGGACGCTGTGTTGCTAACAAAAGATGTATGCCACAAGCTCTAGCCTTTTGCGCAATTCTGCTAATTGCATCTTCTACATCCTGTGGAGAAACCATCATTAAATCCGCTAGCTCATCAATAACAATGACAATAAAAGGCAGCTTGTTATCAGGTTGCTGCTGTTTGGTCATTTTTTCATTATATCGCTCTACATCACGAACTCCTTCATGAACGAATTTTTCATAACGCTCCTCCATTTCAGCAACAGCCCATTTTAATGCAGCAGTAGCAGCCTTCACATCGGTAATAACTGGAGAAACAAGATGAGGAATACCATTATATGGAGCTAGTTCTACCATTTTAGGATCGATAAGTAAAAATTTCACCTCTTCATGGTGGGCTTTATATAGTAGGCTGATTAAAATGGTATTGATACACACACTCTTTCCTGATCCAGTAGCGCCAGCAATTAAACCATGCGGCATTTTCTGTATATTCGTGATTAGAGGATCTCCTTCTATACTCAATCCTAAAGCAATTGTTAACGGCGAGTCACTTTTCTGGAATGCTTCTGTTTCAAAAACGCCTTGCAAGCCAACCATTTGGGGCTTTGGATTCGGTATTTCAATTCCAATTGTATTCTTACCAGGAATTGGGGCTTCAATCCGGATATCTCTTGCAGCCATATTTAGTTTCAAATCATCACTTAAATTTTTTACCTTACTCACCTTAACTCCAAGCTGTGGTTGCACTTCAAATCTTGTAACAGCAGGACCTTGAGTAACGTTTACTACTTTTGCCTGTACATTAAAATACTTTAAGGTTTGCTCAAGTAATTGCTGCTGTTCATCCATCCATGCCTTATCTTTAGAGGCATCGTTATCCACGTCATTTAATAAGTGAAGCGGCATTGGCTTTTTAGGCTCTTGCTCTGATTCTTTTTTTTCTATTGCATCAACCGTTTGAACATGCTTTTGCTTATCCTTGCCTTCTTGAGCGCGGTTTTGGTTTGTTCGATCCCATAAGTTCTTCTTATCTCTAGGCGTCATCATTACGTTAAATGGAACAGTAGTTTTACCCGCTTGCTGCTGTCGTCGACGATGTGATAAACGATTTTCACGTTTGGGTTCTACATTCGTTGAATTCGTTTGTTCTTCGGCTATTTGTTCCACATTTGATAAAGTTGTCGCAGCTTGTTGCTTTGCTTCTTCTAGTTGTTTTTCTTGTTCCTGCTGCTTTTGTTGTTCTTGAACAGATATAGATTGGGGCGGAACAGCATCTTTATTGATTGCATCCGAATTAGTATCGTTTTCCCTCTTTTCAGGTGTTGTATAAGGTTTTATCTCTTCTTTCATACCTATTGCCGTTTTTGTATGTTGCTTTCGTTGGTACGTAGGAGTATCCTCGCTCTCTCTAACGCAACTTTCTTCTTGTGATTGAACTTCTCCCCATTCCTCTGTACTTCTTACTACTTCAGCATCTTGTTTACGTTGATAAGCCGGAGTTTCATCTATCTCTTTAGCGTGGCTTTCTGGTTTTGATTGGGGAAGTTCTATTTTTTCTTTCGCTTCTCCTACAAATTCAGTTTGCCGCTTCCGTTGATTTGCTGGAGTTTCTTCAATAAATTTATTTTTATTTTTATTCCGTGGATGAAATCCATAAATGGGCGAAGGTACTTCTGTCGGTTGAAATGGTTTTTTAGGACTTTTTTTGTATACTTTTGCTCCTGATTGTTCATGCTTATATACATCCGAGTTATCCCGGCGTCGATATTCAGAAGTTTTAACACCTCTTCGCTTAAATGCAGGCACTTCGTATGTAGATGTATCATCATCCATTCGTTTTGTGTAATTTTCCTCCCATTTCCCTACTTTTTGCAGGCTTTGCTTGCTCGAATTTTCAAATTCATGGTCTTTTAATAGATTATTCCTATTGCGCTGTTCCGTCTCCTCTCCCAAGTCGGGAATAACAGGAAAACGAAACGATTTTTTTGCAGGATATTGATACATCATTTTAGCCTCAGGATGATGGTTTTCTGGCTGCTGCATATGTATATGTTCATCGTAGTGGTCTTCATCATCATTTGTAAAAAGACGCTTGATTTTTTTCTTCCAATTATCCCACATATTTACTCACTCTTTCTTTGTATTAAAACTGTTCTTCTTCATTGTAGCAGTTTTTAAATCATTTTTGAAAATCATTTCTAATTTGGAGCCATAATATAGCATCGTCATCACTTATTATTGCTCAAACTTAGCGTCAAAAAAACATCGAAACAATTGAAGCTGTATAACGAACTACGCTTCAAATGAGAAGTTGAAGAAATGATTTAATGTTGAGGAAGAAATTGAAAATCTAAACTACTCCAACATGATAAGGAGCGTTTTAAGGTTCAGCATAAATGAATTTTGTGAATAGTCTGGAACCATATTAAAGATAGACCCTTTGCGCAACGATTACGCTTTATAAAGTAATTTTCAATCAGTGTGTGGTTTCATTCATCCCCCACTGATTGTTAGTACGTAATGGCATGACCAAAGACCTCTTACGAAATAGGGCATTTAGGTGAGTTATCTCCCACTTAGCCTTGTGGCAGTACAAGATTTATCCAACTCTTGAAGCGAAAGTATTGCAGCACCTTATATACGAGAGAACAAAGGCGCAGGGCGCCCGTTTAGCAACGTAGCGAATGGAACGAATCAACTAAAGATTTAGGAATCATGCCACTAAAAACAGGGGTATGCCGACGCCTGAGCGGCAAGCCCGGTTTTAGTCGGCCTTCCTCTTTGCCGCGAACCGATGATGCCTTATCGTAGGGCGCATTTCTAAAGTCGCCTAGTTGCTGGGCGCTGAAGCCGGACGTGGCTATTCAGTTATTCCCTTATCCCAAAGCAACAAATTTTATACTTTCTTTAAAAAATGGATAATGTAAAAACAAATTCTAAAGCAAGCATTTATAACTTCTCCATTGATTTTCGAATATCAAAAAGTGGGCAGGTGGAGAATCAGAAGTCGCAACTGGAAATATGACCAAGCAAATCTAACTGAAGAATACAAATTTAAAAGCTATGCTAATTCGTTTGCAAGTCTTTTGTACTATCATAAAAATTAAATCTATTTATTTTGTACAAGCTTAATGACGTCCATTTTAGAACAGGCGATCAGAATAGATCACCTGTTTTCTTTACTATCAACAATTAGTTTTTTTGCTTATATTCTATATGTTAAAAGCTGATCCAATTTCATAGGAATCATCAAGAACATATATTCCTTTTTCTTTTAGCGCATTTGGCAAACCTAATTCCTTTTGTGAACAAATCATACCGTTAGAAGGTACCCCTCTTAGCTCAGTTGGTTTTATTTTTAAACCACTTGGCATTGTTGCACCAGCTTTTGCCACAACAACATGTTGGCCAGTAGCTACATTAGGGGCTCCACAAACGATTTGTAATACTTTATCACCTACATCTACTTGACAAACACTCAATTTATCTGCGTTTTCATGTTGTCGTTTTTCTTTAACATAGCCAATCACAAATTTAGGACTTAAATCAAAATTTAGCTCATCGTCTATTCGATTTGCTTCAAATAGTTGCTTTATTTCAGCTAACATTTCTTCTGTTAAGGTTATTTTTCCTGTTTGTAAAAAAGAAAAATGAGTAGAAGCTTGAAAAATATTGTATCCTATCACTTTATTCTGATTATCTGTAATTCGAACAATATCACCTATTTGTTGGTGCTGAATTTGGTAGCGGTCACCTTCTTGCAGCGGTATAATCAGTACATCTCCGATACCATCAGCATTGTAAAACACGTCCATTTATCTCATCCTTTTCTTTAGTTGTCAGTTTCGGGTCTATTTTTAGCAAGAATAAATATTGGTTCTAACTGCTTCTCTTCGTAAATCATTGGCAAGGAAGTAATTGGAATTCTCCCTTCCGCAAAAAATTTCATCGTCATTTGAGCTAAAATGTCATAACCCGTTTTATTTTGGACATCAGCTACAATCAATACATCTTGATGTGGGACAGCAACTGCCATTTCCCCTTTACTGTTCGCCTTCATTTCTTCCAAGAATGCTTCATTTAAAATTCTACTTGCATCGTACCCATCTTGGGAAGCTAGAAAATAAAAATCATTATCTGCTACTCGGTCATGTTTATAATCCACTGGCAGTGAGCGCAAATTAAAAGACGCAATTTCGTCAATCCGCGTTTCTGACCAACCTTCTTTTTCAATCAGTGGCTGATCAATTAAACGGTATGACTTTCCTAAGTCAATGGCGTAGAAAATGCGCGTTTCTGCTGTATGCTCTTTGTAGATAAGCTGGTTATTCGCATTTGTTTTTGTGGGAAAAGATGTGGAACGAATGACAGGAAAAATTTGTTTTTCCATTCCTTCCAATTGCTGGTCTTCATTCATAATTCGCAACGCTTCTTTTACGTGCTCCTCTAACTCATCAATAACCGCTTCTCCCTTTTGATTATACTTAGCAACGACATTTGGTAAAGTAATGGTGATCCCTTGCTTAGACGATCTCCACTCAATTCGAAAATTGTCCTTATCCCGATTATACATGGTATACCAGTCCGGATTTTGGAAACGCTCGTCCAATATTTTTTTTAATTTTAAGCTTGTCATTTGCATACTGCTCTCTCCTTACTTATGCAGGATCCTTTAGCTTGGAAGATGGTTCATAAAATTCATGATCTCTTCCTTCGTTTTACGGTCTTTACTAACAAATCGTCCAACCTCTTTCCCATTTTGAAACGCAATAAAGCTAGGAATTCCAAATATTTCATATTCCTGACAAACATCAATGAATTGATCTCGGTCTACTTTAATAAACGAATATGCTGGATAGGCTGCTTCAATTTCTGGTAGTACAGGCTCAATTACCGTACAATCTGGGCACCACCCTGCTGTAAAGTAAAGAACGACCCGTTCCTTGTTAATCACGTCTGTAAATGAATCTTGTTTCGTTAATGCTTCCATTATTATCCACTCCTTTAGTACTGTTCTCAATTCATTAAAAGCGATTGATTTAGCTATCTTCATCATTTCTTCGCATTTCCTGCAAAATCTTTTTTGTTAGCAAAGAGTTACTTTCGCTCCGACGAAACCAACTTAAACTTCATTTGCACTCTTTTCAATTTTCGTAAATAATCAAAATGATAATCTGTAGAAAAGGACTCTAGCAACAAGCTATCATCCCGCTTTGCCGTTCCATAATTTAACTGACTTTTCCGCTGCCTCATTTACATTATATACCCCAAGAGAGTCTAATCATTATTATCTAAAACCAGATTATTGGTTTCCTTTTGTGTGATTTCCATATGTGATGGTGTGTTTCCAAACGAATGATTTTCCTGTAGACTATCATTACTGTTGAAGGCACTTCTTGTTGCGCTTCAGTAAGCGCCTCTTCTTCAAATTTTTGTGCTGCTGGCAGTGCTAATTAGTGCTGGTATACCAATGTTTAAGGCCAGTTTTACTAATAGCTTTATACAATTTCCTTCCCAAGTGGCAGCTATTTTTCATCACCTATCTTACTATGAATGGAGACAAATTGAAACGATTTAACTTGTTAACTTCCCACTAACTATAAAACAGTAGCGGAATACTTCTCAAACATGTCGTTTTCGTTTACGATAGATGTAATCATGCAAGGAGGAGATAATATGGAACTTACTGTCTATTTAGCTGGTCAAATTCACGACGATTGGCGCGAAGAGGTAAAACGCTTAGCAGAAGCTAAAAAATTACCTTTGCACTTTGTTGCTCCACAAACCAATCATGAACGATCTGATAATATCGGTGAAGCCATTTTAGGTAAACAGCCTGAGCCTATATACAAAGACGAGGCCGCTTCGCGCATTAATAATTTTCGTACAGAAGTGTTGATGAAAAAATCAGATATTGTTATTGCCCTCTTTGGTGAAAGCTATAAACAATGGAATACAGCAATGGATGCCAGTCAGGCGATTACGTTAAATAAACCAACCATTATCATTCGCCCCAAGTCTCTTATACATCCTTTGAAAGAATTGTCAGAGAAGGCCAATGTAACCGTTGAAACCGTAGAACAAGCGTTAGATGTCATCCACTACATTTTCGAATAAGAGAAGCTCAATCCGTGGGTACTCGGGGTTGTAGTGCATCATAGCTATGAACCTTAAGCCTCTAAAACAGAAACGAACATTTGACTTGCAGTTAGAGCTCACACTTATGCTCATTGGATTCACCTCATAGGATGTAAGGGAAAAGTTTACTGCTAATTACATGAAAAAAAGCTTTAAGCCTGTAGTATAAACAATCTACAGGCTTTTCACAAGGTACATACTCCACCTAAAAATAATATTTGGCACTCTCCATATACATTTTACAAAGCTAACGCCTTGTTCGATACTTAGATTCCTTTTTTTCCTTAGTGAATTCCCATTGGCCGCGTAATAATTCCATTACATGACGAAACATGCTTCGTCTGGAAATCCGTTCCGATGTAAATATGCCAACAGCTCCCTCCTGCTGTCGAACTTGCTTCCGTTTTGCAAATTCATCCATTACATCTCCGAGCTCTCTACCCTGAATAAGCTGTTCTGTTATTTCATGTGGCAACGCAATTCGGGCTCCGCTAGCAGTATACAGCTGGTCAGAGAATGCTAATGCTCCCCAATTACAAAGGTACAATTGGTTACCTATAAACATAACACCGCCTTCAAGACCGATTCCAAATGTAGCATCTTGAGTGTCTAGACAGGAAAGAGCACGGTTAATAGCTCCTTGTCTCGTCTCTTCATCGGAAAAAGGTTGTGCTGATACACCAGAATCGGCATCTTCTGTTACAATAACTGCTTCTGGAAAAACTTCTTTAACAGCTTGAATTTTTGCTTTGTTCATGGAGCCAATTACGATTTTCATATACACTCTTCCCTTATACAGAACGGTGGATATTATCCAATGTTGTATGATCCGTTGTTTTCACAAGCTTAATGAGTAATTCCTTAGCAGCAGCATAATCATCCACATGTATGATAGACGAAGATGTATGAATATAGCGTGAGCATATGCCTATTACTGCTGAAGGGATACCATTATTAGCTACATGTACTCTTCCTGCATCAGTTCCGCCTTGAGAAATAAAATACTGATACGGAATATGATTGCTTTCGGCAGTATCCAAAACAAAGTTTTTCATTCCTTGATGGGTAATCATTGTTCGGTCAAAAATCCGTAATAACGCGCCCTTACCTAACTGACCAAATTCTTCCCTTTTTCCTGACATATCATTAGCAGGGGAAGCATCTAAAGCAAAAAATATGTCTGGTTGGATCTTATGCGCAGCCACTTGTGCACCACGCAAGCCAACTTCTTCTTGCACCGTTGCCCCAGCATATAACTCGTTCGGCAAGGTATCATGTTGTACTTCTTTCAATAACTCAATCGCTAAACCACACCCATAGCGGTTATCCCAGGCTTTTGCCAAAATTTTCTTATCATTTGCCATAGGAGTAAACGGGGTTAAAGGAACAATCGACTGTCCTGGTTTAATGCCAATTTTCTCTGCATCTGCTTTATCATCCGCACCGATATCGATAAGCATATGTTTTATTTCCATTGGTTTCTTTTGTTGCTCAACGGTTAAATTATGAGGTGGAATAGATCCAATTACACCAATAATTGGCCCATTGTCTGTCATGATCTGAACCCGCTGGGCGAGTAGTACTTGATTCCACCAACCGCCTAAAGGCTGGAAGCGTAGCATGCCATTATCTGTGATTTGTGTCACCATAAATCCTACTTCATCCATATGACCCGCCACCATAACTTTCGGCCCGGAACCTTTTTTCACGCCAAAAATTCCGCCTAAATTATCTTGAATCGTTTCATCTGCATACTTGGACAATTCTTGCTTCATAAACCTACGCACCAAATGTTCATTCCCTGGTGCCCCTTGAAGCTCTGTCAATTGTTTAAACAATGACTTCGTCTCTTCATTCATGCCGTATCCCACCTTCAATTATATGTATATTAATTAGTATACTTGAAGCCGCGAATAGATTTCCAGTATTCCTCCTTTCAACATGAAATAGATCAAAGGTATGACAGTAAGAGCATTTACAAACAAAAACGAAAGCCCTTGTTTAGTAATGATGTACAAAGGGAAAAATAAAAATCTCAGGGTGAATTTTACAATGGCATATATGCAGGCTATATGCAGGCATTCTATTTTTACCCACTCTATTTTCTTAAAGCCATCCTGTTTTTTATTTTCTATTTCATTCCAAATACGATATACTAGCATATAAGAAAAAAACGAAGAATTTAATTTGAGAGCAAGAGGTGAGTAGTTCATGAGTGTAAAAAAAGCAATTATTGCAGCTGGACTTGGAGTTGCTGTTGGCTATTTTGCAAAGCAGCAAATAGACCAAATGCAAAAGGTTACACCTGAAAAAGCGTTAAAACAAGCAAAAGAAACGTTTAAGAAACAAGGCCCAATCAGTGGTTCTTGGATTTACATGCAACCTCAGGAAGTGGAAAAAAACGGCCTTTTGTATGACGCTTACCGTGGTGGAGTTACCCGTAATCTCGACGGAGAGAACAAGCAGTATGAATTTTATGTAGATGTGGAAACTGGTGCTGTTATTGATGCTGTGCAAACAACATAGACCATTTTAACATTTTCTTGATATCTTTACCAAATAAGCGAAAGCTAGCCTACAAATGCTATTGTTCGCTTATTTGGTTTATTATTAGCTTCAAGCAAACAACTTGATGTTTCAGATCCCACACTAATGCAAGATCTGCCCCTTAAATCAAGATAGCCATCGAGTTATAGGCAATTGGCTGTCTCGATAACGATCACCGATGAACTTCATTTGGAGACTGTTTTCTTTCCAGTTGGTCAACCCGCTCACCTGATTCATCAAACTTAATCGCCCGATAATACGCATCATGATAAAATGTGTACCACGCCTGTTTTCGATATCCATAATCCATCCATTTTTCTTTTTGATGAACAGATGTCACCGGATAATCATCATACGCTAATACCCATAATTTATTTTGGTGTGCATAAGTTGGCATAATATCCGCCATATGAATCCAGCATGTATCATCTTGTTCGAAAACAATGATGCTGTGCCCATTGCTATGACCACCAGTATGTACCATTTTCAATCCATCTGTGATCATGATTTCATTCGTAAATGTCTGAACTTGTTCCGTAATCGCTTCCCAGTTTCTCCTCCAATAAGTATTTTTTGATCGAATGTTAGGCTGCCTCATTTCCTCCCATTCCTTTTCAGATGTATAAATAACGGCTTGTTTAAATACAGATTCATACATATCGCCAACCAAATTGGTTAAGCCGGATGCATGATCAAAATGCATATGTGTCATTAACATACCATCAATGTTATTTGGTGATAACCCAAGCGTTGCTAGGTCTTTCATGACTTGTGACTGTTCCGAAACACCAAAATTACGTAATTGCTTTTCAGATAGCTTATTTTGACCAATCCCGCTATCAATCAAATAATTTTTTCCATCTAGCTGCAATAAGATTGGATCTGTCCTCAATGTAATCTGATTTAATTCATTCGTTGGGTATTTTGGCTGCCACAGTACTTTAGGCACGACTCCGAACATCGCACCTCCATCCAGATTCGTTACACCTCCCTTCAGCCATGTTAAAGTTGCTCTCCCTACCTTTAATTTCTCCATACAGTCCCCTCCCTAAATCACCAATCAAGCAATCGCTTTCAAAATAAACATCTTTTATCTATTCTAACAGGACGACATACCTTTCGTAAATTCTGCTTTATTATTAATTTAAAGCGATGACATGACAACGAATTACTTTTATTAAAAAACATATGAACAAAGGCGCAAGCGCCCGTTTAGCAACGTAGCGAATGGAACGAATCAACTGAGATAAAGGAATCACGGTGAGGCGACGAACCGATGATGACTTATCGTAGGGCGATTTCGTGAAGTCGCCTAGTTGCTGGGCGATGGAGCCGGACGTGGCTAGTCGGTTATTTCGTTATCCATAAGCACCTAAGTTTATACTTTCTTATTCTTGCATAAAAATAGCTTAGCGAGCATTTAACGAACTCGCCAAGCTGTTAACTGTTTCCTTTGTGATTACATGTGATACGGCAACGATAGATCGGCTGACCTTTTGCTGTAAACTTCTCTTCATACTCTGTCATACGATTTGTGGAGTCATCAGCTTCATGCAGATCAAGATTCACTTCTTCAATTCTCATTCCATTTTGCGAAAAACTTGCTAATGAATATTCAAATAGCCCCATATTATCGGTCTTTAAAATAATTTCGCCATTCGGACGCAAAACTTCTTTATACTTATCTAAAAAAGTATAGTATGTCAATCTCCTTTTCTCATGTCGGTTTTTTGGCCAAGGATCAGAAAAATTTAAACAAATTTTGGTTAATTCATCTTTTGCAAACAGTTCAGTTAAACGTTCAGCGTCGACATGCAACAAACGAATATTTAGCTGCTCCGAAACTAGTACCTTTTGGGCAGCAGTAACGATAATACTTTTCGCCACCTCTATGCCAATAAAATTAATATTCGGGTATTGTTTCGCCATTTCGACGATAAATTGTCCTTTTCCTGTTCCAATTTCAAGATGGATGGGTGCATCATTTGCAAACACATCCTTCCATCTGCCACGATAACTGACCGGATTGGAAATAACCGTGTCCGGATGTTCCTGTAAAAAATCATCTGCCCACGGCTTATGACGTTGACGCATATATGTAAGCCTCACTTTCTGTATACGAGTATAGAAATGAATAAATGAACAATACTATGATTAGAGGTGATTTGAAGATGGAACTAAACACAAATAACCAACTAACCTTGCTTATGGATTTATTAGATGAGCATCACAGCGACTGTTGTGGAAGCGTTTCTGAATATCAACAAATTACTAGGCTAGTGAAGTCACTCATGCAAAACAGCTCGATTACTGATCAACAACTGCATACATTACTACCTGAAATATACCACTACGGAAAAAACGGGGAATCTTCACGAGATATAGAAGCACACATCACGGCGAATAATAAGCAGTTAGCGGCATGGATTGATGCTATTCATCAAACAAATCTAAATTAAAATTCCCTATTTGATTATTTAATACTTGCAGCTCGTGCAAACGATCTACAAATTTAACACCTTCATCACGTTCTTTATGCCAACATAAATAATGAAGGGAATCAAGTAATAAATACCAATGCATCCGACCTAGCAGGTGACTGTCTGTTGCAATACCGTACTGACTTAACCACTCGTGCCAATTTTCTTGTGGTATATACGAATTTAAAATCATTCCATAATCGATAACTGGATCAGCAATTAACGCATTATCCCAATCGATAAGATATAAATTCCCTTCTTCGGTTAATAGTAAATTATTATGATTTAAATCACCATGGCACACGACTAATTTTTGCTTCCTCGTAATAGGAAGCAATTTTTCTAAGTTGGTTAATGCGAGATTGATCTGCTCATGTGTATGATTTAAATCAATTTGTAATAAACGTTTTTTGATTGTATCGAAACTTTCATCTGAAGTAATGGGTTTTTTTCCTAAGCGCATAAGCATGTACAACAATTCAGAGGACTGGTGAATTTTTCGTAATAAGTCTGCAACTCGTAAATGTTGCATTTCTACTGGTTTTAATTCTCTTCCCTCCAGCCATTCTTGGGCTGTAATGACGTCACCATTTTCCATTCTTTTCGTCCAAATTAGCTTCGGTACAACCCCTTCTGCCGATAAAACAGCTAAAAACGGGGATGAGTTACGTTTTAAAAATAATCGCTGGTTATCCTTCGTTGCCAGGTAAGCGTCTCCCGTAAGCCCACCTGCTGGAGCTACTTCCCACTCACTACCTAGAACTCGCTTCAGCCAGTTCACCATAAATTCCTCACATCTTTCAAATTTTAGCGTTCAATAATATATTTTATCTATATCTATCCAAAAATACAAATCTGAATAGCTAGTGATTTGTTCAATTAACATTTCAGGAAAAATTTTGAAGAAAATCCGTTTTTTCTGTTAGTTGTTAAGTTACTAATCAGGAATCGGACCAGCGTTAAGATTCTTCTTCAACAAATTCAAATGGGTTTCGTTCTTCTTCCCATTCCGGGCGTTTTACCGAAGTTGTTTGTACATGTTTTAATAATGCTTCCGCTACTTTTAACTGCTGGTTTTTTAATGGAGAAGTCATATTTCGCTTTTGCGAGAACCAGCTGTCGTATTGCTGTTTCCCAATAATTTTCGTCTGATACGGCTCAGCTAAAAATTGAACTGGATTGGATTTAGCTAGAATGGTTTTCGTAATTGGGAAATTTAAATGATAATGAGAAAGTATTCCTTTTATAATGTTCTCCGTTCGTTTTAAAGCAATGTGTGGATTTAACAATTTCCCCCTGCTATTTTCCTTTTCAACGATCCACGTCCGTGCATCTTGTGCTATTATCATTGCCCCAGTAGTCTCCCTTAATTGGCAGATGATTTCAATGCCTATTGGAGAGATCAAAATAATTTCGCACTCTACTGGAGCTTTTTTAATTGTGAAAATAGGGTAATACAAAAATAAATACGTGTCTGGAAACCGTTGTAAAAAATATTTAATCTCATTATCTTCTGTCCATTTCTTATCAACAAAGGAAATATCGGTTACCGTTGAAGTAGCCCATTTCATTTGTAAGTGTAATAATTTGTCTAAGTAATATTGCTTTAGCCCTTGCTCTGTTTCAGGAAGATCAAGATCAGCAGTATATTCTTCGTGGTCTACATCAACTGCTTTTGTTTTGCGTTTCCACAACTTCCAGCGCGGATGTTCCTTTGCTTCTTGCATCATTTCAGTATGATCCACAGAGCTATTAGCTGCTTTTTCCCACATATCTTTTAACTGGTGCCAGTTTTCATTTTTCAAGCGAATAAATTGACTGGGATATCGATAGGGGCTCCACTCATACCGGGAAATATAATCTTGTAATTTAATCAGTTGCGCCAGTGTTTTCACCTCCCAACGCTTTAAAACAAGCTTTTACTTTGTATTTTGGTTGTTGCTTTGGAAAAATTTGATATAGTACAAAGCGATCAACATATAACCGGATGATTGAATGGTTCATATATTTCGTCTGGGCTATTTCTTTTTCCATGCTTCCAGTGCCGGCCCATTTCTTTGCCAATGTGATGTGAGGAATGTATGGCCGTTCTTCCGATGAGAACCCCGTTTGTACCGCTACAAACTGCACTTGATTCGCTAAATCTGTTAAAGCCTCGGTAGATTGTACAGCAGAATAGATAACGCGAGGTTTATCAGTAGAGCCAAAAGTACCGATACCGCCTACTTGTACATAAAAGGGAGAGAAAGAAATTGTCTGCAACTTCTTCACCAATTCCCATACTTTACTATCGGACACCGGTCCTAAAAACTTTAAAGTAATATGAAAATCCAGCTCATGTACCCACTGCTTGTTTAGACCTTAAAACTGCTTGCTCCTCACGGCAAGCAGCTTGCACTTCTTTAGATAATGGAATAGCAATAAAATAATGTGGCTGTTGTGACATCGTTAGCCTCCTGTAAAAGCCTATATTCGTTCAAGGCTGTTTCGCTTTAAGTTTCATACAGTAATTTTAATTCTTCTGTGTTTAATTCTCGGTATTGACTCATTTTAAGCGCCTCGTCAAGTAGTAGTTTCCCCATCCTAGTTCGTTTTAAATATAGTACTTGTTTATCGACGGCGCAAAACATTCGTTTAACTTGATGAAATTTACCTTCCGTTATAGTAATCTCTACCGCTGACGTTTCTCCCTGTTGCAAAATGCTTAATGTTGCAGGCTTAGTTATATAACCATCATCCAGCGTAACTCCATTAGCGAAAACTTTACAATCTTCTTCTGTTACCTCACCTTTAATCTTTGCAAAATATGTTTTGGGCACATGTTTTTTCGGAGATAATAATTCATGCGCTAGTTGTCCATCATTTGTTAATATCAGCAATCCTTCCGTATCCTTATCAAGCCGCCCGACAGGAAATGGACGAAAATTTTGTAACTCCGCCGGCAACAAATCAATGACTGTTTTTTCTTTTTTATCCTCGGTTGCTGAAATTACACCAGGTGGTTTATGTAACATGATATAGATATATTTTTGATATTGAACAAGCTCCTCGTTTACTTTTATCGTATCGTTATCGGGATCAACGTGAGCAGAGCTATCTTTTATTACCTTATTGTTCACCGTAACATGTCGTTTTTTAAGCAATGCTTTTACTTCTTTTCTACTTCCAATTCCAGCATTGGCTAAAAATTTATCAAGCCGCATTTTTTACTCTCCTATCGCCGGAAAATTTTATCTAAAAACCGAATTCGATTTCCAAGCACTCTTTCTAACAATGTTGAAGCATAAGCCAACCATAAGTAAACAAATCCACCTAAACAGACACATACAATTAATGTGAGCATCATCCCCAAACGCGTTTCTGGTACTGCTATACCTAGCAAATATTTACCTAAAACGATCGCTCCGCTCATTATTGCTATGAAAATCAATATTAATATCGTTCGCTTAGCTAATGGTTTATAGGAAAAGTGGGTTGCTGACCGGATACACCATAAATTAAGTACAGTAGCAATACCTGCAGCTAATGCTGTTCCTAAAATAGCACCCTTTGCACCGAACATATAAATAAGCTGTATGTTTAACAATAGTTTTGCGAGCACACCTGCCGATAAACTAATAACCGCAAACCGTTGTTGGTTAACGCCCTGTAAAATAGATGAGGTAACTGTAAAAAGCCCAAAGAACAAACCGACAGGAGCATACCAGGCAAGCAGTTCACCTGAAATTTTAATTTGCTCCAAACCAAATAATGCGCCATACGCTTCTGTAGATAACAGAGAAAGTCCAGCAACAGCAGGAAGAATTAGAAACATTACAATTTGCAGTGCCTGATTAATTTGCTTCTTTAACAGCTGATTATTTTTTTGCGTAAATGCTTTTGTCATTTCTGGCAATATGGCTAAAGATAAGCCCGTTGCAATTGTGACAGGTATAATAACCAGTTTATGACCGTAGAAATTCACAACCGAATATGTAAAAGACCATAAATCTTCCCTGCCACTAGCTACCATTGCCCTTTCAAAAGTAAATTGATCAATCAATTGGTACAAAGGAGTTGCTAAGCCGACCAAAACAAACGGTCCCGCATAGCGAAATAATTCTTTTAACATATCACGTGTGCGAATATCATACATATATATTTGCTGCTTCCGTTGTCTGTCCATATACGGTTTTCGTTTTTGCCAATAAACCCATAATACAACACAGGAAGCGACTGCTCCAAGGAAAGCTGCAAAAGTCGAAAATCCAACAGCGGCAATAATGGACCCACCTAAAACATTAACAATAACAAATGATCCTGCTAAGATAAAAAAGATACGTACAATTTGTTCCATCACTTGTGATAAAGCTGTAGGCCCCATCGAATGATATCCTTGAAAGAAGCCTCTAACAATACTCATAGCGGGAATTAAAATCAATGCAAAGCTTACCATCTTAATAACAAAAGCTACATCTGTTCTTGATATTGCTTCAGCATTTTCGCTCGTAATCATTCCAGCCGCCAACAAATCGGCGCTAAAAAACAGTACAAAAAAAGCTAATATCCCGGTTGTAACCATCAATCTCATTCCAGTACGGAACATGCGCATTCCTGTTTCATAATCCCCAACAGCATTATATTTGGAAACAAACTTGGATACAGCTAATGGCACTCCAACAGTAGAGATACTAATAAATATATTGTAAGGTGTGTACGCTAAGGAAAAAAGCGTCCCACCAGTTGCACCAACTAATGAATTAAAGGGAATGACATAAACCATTCCTAATAATTTAGACAGAAAAGTTGCTCCTGTTAACAATATCGTTCCACGTACTATATTCGACATTTTTTCACCTGCATTTATCAACATTTAATAAAAAGCTACTATATTATGTAATTCGTTTTTCAAAATTAGCATATGATCTATTTTATCACATTTTTCTTTGTTTCCTCTCCTTAAATGACAACATTGTTTTACAAAATGTTTCTTCTTCTTCATACATTACCATTTACCAAGATAAAATTGTCTCTTTCCTTTGTTCATGGTACGATACTACGGAAAGGAATGAAGAAAATGTCCTATGACGTAACCATTGTTGGCGGAGGACCTTCTGGATTAATGGCTGCTATTGCCGCAGCTGAGTCGGGTGCCAACACATTATTGCTGGAAAAAGGAAAGAAACTAGGAAAAAAACTGGCTATCTCAGGTGGAGGCCGATGTAATGTAACGAACCGTCTGCCTCAGGAAGAAGTCATTAAGCATATTCCTGGAAACGGAAAATTTTTATACAGTGCTTTTTCTATATTTAACAATTACGACATTATTGATTTTTTCACGCATTTAAATGTCCCGTTAAAAGAAGAAGATCATGGCAGAATGTTTCCAGTTACTATTCAGTCTAAAACGGTAGTTAATGCGTTACTGAAGCGCATGGAAGAGCTAAATGTCACAGTAAAGCTAGAGATGCCTGTAAAAGCAGTCCACTACGACAAGAAACACCATACTATTATCCTCTATAATGGAGATAAAATCCAATCTAAAACCATTATCATTGCTGTTGGAGGTAAAGCGGTACCGCAAACAGGTTCTACTGGAGATGGGTATGCATGGGCAAAAAAAGCCGGACATACAGTTACCGACCTATATCCTACAGAAGTTGCTTTAGTTTCTAAGGAACCTTTTATCCAAAATAAATTACTACAAGGTATTTCGTTACGTAACGTTTGTTTATCTGTGCTTAATCAAAAAGGGAAAACCATTATTTCCCATCAAATGGATATGATTTTTACGCATTTCGGCATTTCTGGTCCAGCAGTATTGCGTTGCTCCCAATTTGTTGTTAAAGAAATAAAAAAAGGACAAACTGCTGTTCCAATGGAGCTTGATCTATTTCCTAATGCCACTGAACAAGACCTAGCTCAGCAACTCTTTGAACAGATTCAAACAACACCTAAAAAATCGATTAAAAACTTGTTAAAAGGATGGGCTCCAGAAAGGTTTATTGGATTTTTACTGGAACGACATGGTGTACATGAAGATAAAAAAGTAGGAAATCTTTCCAAGCAATGGGTATTGGAATTCATACACGATTGCAAACAATTTACATTTTATGTTCATGACTCCCTCCCATTGGAAAAAGCGTTTGTTACTGGTGGTGGAGTTTCTATTAAAGAAATTGTTCCAAATACTATGCGTTCAAAGGTAATGGAGCGTTTATATTTTTGTGGAGAAATATTGGATATACATGGCTATACAGGCGGTTATAATATAACATCTGCACTTGTTACAGGCAGAATCGCTGGTTTAAATGCTGCTATTGAAGCAGAGGTTGGAAGTTGATACCTTGTATCGTTTTTATGCTTTTGCTTAACCTAATAATGTCTGTTTTTATCACTCTAAGGGCAAAGAAAGGATCGATGATGGTGCAAAAAAGTGGAATGTGGATACCAATTATTGCTTCTGTAGGCGTAGGTGCTGCTACATTTTATACGATGACGAAAAACAATCAAAATTTTGGTCAAACCATGCAAAAAATGATTCCTTTTGTATCGCAAATGTCAAACTCTAACGCTTCAAATAGCGGCGGTTCCCAACAATTAGGCCCTTATGGGATGAGTTAAATGGGCAAAGCGCACCTTATAAGGTGCGCTTTTATTATCATTTTGTATGGAGCGAAGGCGCTAATTGTTTAAGCAGGAGTAAATACTGGTTCAAATGACCAACATGTGAATAAATAATTATCCAATAACAAGGAATTCATATAATTGTACTTTTTTCTGAATTTGCATGTTAGACGAATTTATACATATTGTGTACAATAGATAATATTATAATGAAAGGAGGACGATACATTTGAAAGGTTTTGGATTACTACTACGCATTATCATCGCTATAGGACTAGGTATTGCGTTCGGTTCATTTGTAAATGACTGGTTTATACGTTTATTTGCAACATTTAATGATCTGTTTGGTAACTTTTTAGGATTTATAATACCGTTAATTATTCTCGGATTTATTATTCCTGGTATCGGTTCAATGGGAAAAGGAGCAGGAAAACTATTAGGACTGACAGCAATCATCGCATATTCTTCGACAATTATTGCTGGAATCATTGCCTTTTTATCTGCTAAAATGATTTATCCTAACTTATTAAATCAGCAATCACTTCAGTCTTTTTCCGATCCAACAAAATCATTGAGCAGCGGATTTATCCAAATTGAAATGCCCCCACCTATGGGCGTGATGACCGCATTATTACTTGCTTTTGTACTTGGATTAGGAATTGCAGCAATTAAGGGAGATTCACTTTACAAACTATCCCTTGATTTTAGGGATATTATCCATTTAGTAATTGAAAAGGTAATTATTCCGTTACTTCCGTTTCATATTTTTGGTATCTTTGCCAATATGACTTCTGCAGGTCAAGTAAGTACTATTTTAGCTGTTTTTGCTAAAGTATTTGTTATGATAATCATCTTACATTTACTTTACTTATTCGTACAATATACAGTTGCAGGAGGTTTAAGCAAGCAAAACCCATTATCTATGCTTAAAACAATGGCACCCGCCTATTTTACTGCTTTAGGAACGCAATCTTCAGCAGCTACCATCCCTGTTACTTTAGAGCACGCTAAACGATTAAAGGTTCGAGAAAATATTGCAGATTTCACTGTACCTTTACTGGCAAATATTCATTTATCAGGCAGTACCATCACGTTAGTAAGTTGTGCATTAGCTGTATTGTTTTTACAAGGCGATGCAGCTACGCTTGGAACTATCTTTCCATTTATTTTAATGTTAGGTGTTACAATGATTGCTGCACCAGGAGTTCCAGGTGGTGCAGTCATGGCAGCAATTGGACTTTTGGAGAGTATGCTAGGCTTCGACTCAACCATGGTATCACTGATGATCGCCTTATACTTAGCCCAAGACAGCCTTGGAACTGCTTGTAACGTTACTGGTGACGGAGCAATTACAGCTATTACTGACAGCTTAAGCAGAAAGGGAAAATCTTTCAACGGCGATGCTGAAGTAGCTCAGTCTTAATAAATGGTATTTTTAACAAAGTTATACTTATCCAAGTACTCCTCCACACACGTTTTCAACTTGTTGGAGGAGTCTTAATTTTAGTGAGAGTTTTTTAAATTGCTTGTTATCTCCATTTAGAGTTGAGCGAATTTTCCAGTGCCTTACATTCTCTGCTTAAACGTCAAAATTGCTATACTTTAATATGGCGGGTATAGGTATAAGTAACAAATTAAGACAATAAATATGTATGTGATAGTGGAAACTCTCCGCCATCTTTTTTAACCTTAGATGATTTTTTTAACCTCCTGTTACCATAATATTTTCTTCTTCATTCACTCAGGTTCCAAATGAATTACGTTTTAACACTTTTACAGTGTTATTTACTCCCACAATATAGCCATTGCTGAATGGTTACATAAACGAATGTAAAGGTTCTTTTCCAACCGCCGGAATGTCCCTTCACACGCTGAAATGCTTCTAAATTCGAGTTTTCATAGCTTCCATACAGGTTTCAAACCTGCTATTACCATTTTTTGGACAAACCATTTGTCTTTTTAAGTCACAAAATTAAAACGAACCCGACAGCATATAACTTAAAGATGATGTCTTTACGAAATTCGTACATTTTTGGTAGTGGTCTACCATTTTTAATCGTTCATAAAAGATATGACGACAATGCATCTTTTCTTTAATCTTCATGTTACAAGATATCAGATGTAAAGTAGACCCTAAATGCTATACATTCATTTGGTTGGCTTTTTACAATATGCATATTCTGTCTTTTACTTTCGTATGAAGCTCGATGCATCATTGTCCTGAACCCTTTTTCTAATCAGGAACACCACCATATTAAGGCCCGAATTTTATAATTTCCTGGACAAACAAAAAAACTGACCATCTTATTTGATGTATCAGTTTTTACCTTATTGCCTGGCGGCGTCCTACTCTTGCAGGGGCAAAGCCCCAACTACCATCGGCGCTGGAGAGCTTAACTTCTGTGTTCGGCATGGGAACAGGTGTGACCTCTCCGCCATTACTACCAGGCAAAGTTGCTATTTGTTATGTTGTGCTAAAAAATAGGCACAAATCTTATTATAAGCGTTTTTGAGAAAAAATCAAGATTTTTGTTGAAAAAAATCGATTCCTGATTTATACCTCGAAAACTAAATAAGAGATCATCCAACGATTCATCTTCCAAAATGGTTAGTTAAGTCCTCGATCGATTAGTATCCGTCAGCTACACGTGTCACCACGCTTCCACCTCGGACCTATCAACCTCATCATCTCTGAGGGATCTTACTCACTTTTAGTGATGGGAAGTCTCATCTTGAGGGGGGCTTCATGCTTAGATGCTTTCAGCACTTATCCCTGCCACACGTAGCTACCCAGCTATGCTCCTGGCGGAACAACTGGTACACCAGCGGTGTGTCCATCCCGGTCCTCTCGTACTAAGGACAGCTCCTCTCAAACCTCCTGCGCCCACGACGGATAGGGACCGAACTGTCTCACGACGTTCTGAACCCAGCTCGCGTACCGCTTTAATGGGCGAACAGCCCAACCCTTGGGACCGACTACAGCCCCAGGATGCGATGAGCCGACATCGAGGTGCCAAACCTCCCCGTCGATGTGAACTCTTGGGGGAGATAAGCCTGTTATCCCCGGGGTAGCTTTTATCCGTTGAGCGATGGCCCTTCCATGCGGAACCACCGGATCACTAAGCCCGACTTTCGTCCCTGCTCGACTTGTAGGTCTCGCAGTCAAGCTCCCTTCTGCCTTTACACTCTGCGAATGATTTCCAACCATTCTGAGGGAACCTTTGGGCGCCTCCGTTACCTTTTGGGAGGCGACCGCCCCAGTCAAACTGCCCGCCTGACACTGTCTCCGGACCGGATCACGGCCCTGGGTTAGAAGGTTCGTACAGCCAGGGTGGTATCCCACGGTTGCCTCCACGTAAGCTAGCGCTCACGCTTCGATGGCTCCCACCTATCCTGTACAAGCTGTACCAACATTCAATATCAGGCTACAGTAAAGCTCCACGGGGTCTTTCCGTCCTGTCGCGGGTAATGCGCATCTTCACGCATAGTATAATTTCACCGGGTCTCTCGTTGAGACAGTGCCCAAGTCGTTGCACCTTTCGTGCGGGTCGGAACTTACCCGACAAGGAATTTCGCTACCTTAGGACCGTTATAGTTACGGCCGCCGTTTACTGGGGCTTCGGTTCTACGCTTCGTGCCGAAGCACTAACGTTTCCCCTTAACCTTCCAGCACCGGGCAGGTGTCAGCCCCTATACTTCGCCTTTCGGCTTCGCAGAGACCTGTGTTTTTGCTAAACAGTCGCTTGGGCCTATTCACTGCGGCTCCTCCTTAAAGGAGCACCCCTTCTCCCGAAGTTACGGGGTCATTTTGCCGAGTTCCTTAACGAGAGTTCTCCCGCTCACCTTAGGATTCTCTCCTCGCCTACCTGTGTCGGTTTGCGGTACGGGCACCTATGAACTTACTAGAGGCTTTTCTTGGCAGTGTGAAATCCGGAACTTCGGTACTCTATTTCCCTCCCCGTCACAGCTTGAAATTATCGGACGGATTTGCCTATCCGACTTTCTCACTGCTTGGGCGCACACATCCATCCGTGCGCATTCCTTATCCTACTGCGTCCCCCCATCGTTCAAACGTTCATGAGGTGGTACAGGAATATCTACCTGTTGTCCATCGCCTACGCCTTTCGGCCTCGGCTTAGGTCCCGACTAACCCTGAGAGGACGAGCCTTCCTCAGGAAACCTTAGGCATTCGGTGAAAGAGATTCTCACTCTTTTTTCGCTACTCATACCGGCATTCTCACTTCAAAGCGCTCCACCAGTCCTCACGATCTGACTTCACTGCACTTTGAACGCTCTCCTACCATTGTTCGTAGAACAATCCGCAGCTTCGGTGATACGTTTAGCCCCGGTACATTTTCGGCGCAGAGTCACTCGACCAGTGAGCTATTACGCACTCTTTAAATGGTGGCTGCTTCTAAGCCAACATCCTGGTTGTCTGGGCAACTCCACATCCTTTTCCACTTAACGTATACTTTGGGACCTTAGCTGGCGGTCTGGGCTGTTTCCCTTTCGACTATGAACCTTATCACCCATAGTCTGACTCCCAAGGATAAGTAGCTGGCATTCGGAGTTTGACTGAATTCGGTAACCCGATGAGGGCCCCTAGTTCAATCAGTGCTCTACCTCCAGTACTCTTTCCTTGAGGCTAGCCCTAAAGCTATTTCGGAGAGAACCAGCTATCTCCGTGTTCGATTGGCATTTCACCCCTACCCACACCTCATCCCCGCATTTTTCAACATACGTGGGTTCGGGCCTCCAGTCAGTGTTACCTGACCTTCACCCTGGACATGGGTAGATCACACGGTTTCGGGTCTACGACCGCATACTATATCGCCCTATTCAGACTCGCTTTCGCTGCGGCTCCGTGTCTTCCACTTAACCTTGCATACGATCGTAACTCGCCGGTCCATTCTACAAAAGGTACGCCGTCACCCATTAACGGGCTTCGACTACTTGTAGGCACACGGTTTCAGGTTCTCTTTCACTCCCCTCCCGGGGTGCTTTTCACCTTTCCCTCACGGTACTGGTTCACTATCGGTCACTAGGGAGTATTTAGCCTTGGGAGATGGTCCTCCCGGATTCCGACGGAATTCCTCGTGTTCCGCCGTACTCAGGATACACTCCGGAGGAGATTCCTTTTCGATTACAGGGCTGTTACCTTCTTTGGCCAACCTTTCCAGATCGCTTCATCTAAAGAATCTCTTGATAACTCCTATGGAGTGTCCTACAACCCCAGAAGGCAAGCCTTCTGGTTTGGGCTGTTTCCGTTTCGCTCGCCGCTACTTGGGAAATCGCATTTGCTTTCTCTTCCTCCGGGTACTGAGATGTTTCAGTTCCCCGGGTATGCCTCTTCTATCCTATGAATTCAGATAAAAGTACTACTCCATTACGAGCAGTGGGTTCCCCCATTCGGAAATTCCCGGATCGACGTCTACTTACGACTCCCCGGGACATATCGGTGTTAGTCCCGTCCTTCTTCGGCTCCTAGTGCCAAGGCATCCACCGTGCGCCCTTATTCACTTAACTAACTTTCTATTTATGAATAAGCATATTACTTTTCAGCTTTTGGTTTTCTAGCTTCAGCTCATAGCAATAGCATGACTTCCTTCCTCTCCATACGATAAGTCAACATCGATTCACTTGCGTTCACCGTGTTTCCTTTATCTCCTTCGAGTCAGTCCAGTCTGTACATCGCTACACATTCGCTTCCGCTTTTAGTTTGATGTCGTTGTTACTCTTATTTAGTTTTCAAGGTACAAAGTTTCTACAGGATGTCGTGACTTCTGTGTTCGTCACAGGACGTGACGGATT
The DNA here is from genome assembly GCF_018075365.1 of Virgibacillus pantothenticus. GTDB lineage: Bacteria > Bacillota > Bacilli > Bacillales > Amphibacillaceae > Virgibacillus > Virgibacillus pantothenticus. The sequence goes on along the minus strand of NZ_CP073011.1, from coordinate 1,250,979 downwards.
TTAACAGAAAATCCTTTTATCCTTGAGAGGTATAATTTACTCTCTCAAAACTGAACCAAACAACCAAGTATGTCTTCCGCATAGTCTAGCTTCAACGTTCAAACAACGCCAAAGCTTCCTATCTATTCCTTAGAAAGGAGGTGATCCAGCCGCACCTTCCGATACGGCTACCTTGTTACGACTTCACCCCAATCATTGGTCCCACCTTCGGCGGCTGGCTCCAAAAGGTTACCTCACCGACTTCGGGTGTTACCAACTCTCGTGGTGTGACGGGCGGTGTGTACAAGACCCGGGAACGTATTCACCGCGGCATGCTGATCCGCGATTACTAGCGATTCCGGCTTCATGCAGGCGAGTTGCAGCCTGCAATCCGAACTGAGAATGGTTTTATGGGATTTGCTTGGCCTCGCGGCTTCGCTGCCCTTTGTTCCATCCATTGTAGCACGTGTGTAGCCCAGGTCATAAGGGGCATGATGATTTGACGTCATCCCCACCTTCCTCCGGTTTGTCACCGGCAGTCACCTTAGAGTGCCCAACTAAATGCTGGCAACTAAGATCAAGGGTTGCGCTCGTTGCGGGACTTAACCCAACATCTCACGACACGAGCTGACGACAACCATGCACCACCTGTCACTCTGTCCCCGAAGGGAACTCCCTATCTCTAGGGGCGTCAGAGGATGTCAAGACCTGGTAAGGTTCTTCGCGTTGCTTCGAATTAAACCACATGCTCCACCGCTTGTGCGGGTCCCCGTCAATTCTTTTGAGTTTCAGCCTTGCGGCCGTACTCCCCAGGCGGAGTGCTTAATGCGTTAACTTCAGCACTAAGGGGCGGAAACCCCCTAACACCTAGCACTCATCGTTTACGGCGTGGACTACCAGGGTATCTAATCCTGTTCGCTACCCACGCTTTCGCACCTCAGCGTCAGTTACAGACCAGAGAGTCGCCTTCGCCACTGGTGTTCCTCCACATCTCTACGCATTTCACCGCTACACGTGGAATTCCACTCTCCTCTTCTGTACTCAAGTCCCCCAGTTTCCAATGGCCCTCCACGGTTAAGCCGTGGGCTTTCACATCAGACTTAAAGGACCGCCTGCGCGCGCTTTACGCCCAATAATTCCGGACAACGCTTGCCCCCTACGTATTACCGCGGCTGCTGGCACGTAGTTAGCCGGGGCTTTCTGGTTAGGTACCGTCAAGGTGCCAACCTATTCGAATGGCACTTGTTCTTCCCTAACAACAGAGTTTTACGATCCGAAAACCTTCATCACTCACGCGGCGTTGCTCCGTCAGACTTTCGTCCATTGCGGAAGATTCCCTACTGCTGCCTCCCGTAGGAGTCTGGGCCGTGTCTCAGTCCCAGTGTGGCCGATCACCCTCTCAGGTCGGCTACGCATCGTCGCCTTGGTGAGCTTTTATCTCACCAACTAGCTAATGCGCCGCGGGCCCATCTGTAAGTGACAGCATATGCCGCCTTTCAACATCTCGTCATGCGACGATATGTATCATCCGGTATTAGCCCCGGTTTCCCGGAGTTATCCCAGTCTTACAGGTAGGTTGCCCACGTGTTACTCACCCGTCCGCCGCTCGTTCCACAAGCGTCACCCCCGAAGGAGATCTGCTTGCTTCCCGCGCTCGACTTGCATGTATTAGGCACGCCGCCAGCGTTCGTCCTGAGCCAAGATCAAACTCTCCATAGAAAACTCACTTTTGGTGTTTGCAAAAGTGAAGTTGCACTTGTGCAAATAAGTAACGTGTTACTCATTTGCCATAAAAGTTTGTGATGATGAACACCGTTCTTCATCATTCTTAGCTTCTCCCGAGATTGCTCTCGGTCGATTTTTTAAAAGAAAAACAGAGATTGCTTTTCTTGACATACTGGTTGTTTTGTTCAGTTTTCAAAGAGCAAATAAAGCATCCTTAAATAGTCAACTCGATAATTATAAAACTATTTAAACTAATAACCGAGTTAGCTCCCTCATTAGGCTATATGCTTGTGTCACTATCCTTAATGAGGATTTTAATTATAACATGTGTAGGACTAGATGTCAAACATGTAATTATAAACAGCTAACAGTGCTTTCCTGCTTGCGACAGCAAAAACTATATTAAAGGTATGCAGGAAAAAAGTCAACCCTTTCCCCGCATTTTTCTTAACTGATTACTTCTCCCTTCCATTCCAGCATCCCACCAACCATATTGGTTACATTGAAGCCTTGTTCTTGTAAATAAGCAGCAGCTTTTTCACTTCTCCTTCCAGACCGACATACCATAATATATTGTTTAGTTTTATCTAATTGCTCAGTTTTCTCAGGGATTTGCTGTAAAGGAATATGTGTTATCTCTGGAATCTTGCCTTGTGCCACTTCATCGTCTTCACGTACATCGATAAGCTCTATTATGCCATCATTTTTTGCTAATTTTTTCTCTACTTCTTCTGGTGTCAATTCTTTTACTCTAACCATTTTCTCACCTCTAGCTTTTCATTTTTAGTACAAAGTACTGTGTTGCGTGTACACTCTATTTGCAAAGTCGTTTGTATTATAATGATGGACCTCATTGTTGACTGTTCCGTATTACCTCATAATTAAAGTGTGCAATAGAAGCTACAGCATTAAACAACTGGTATCATATCTACGTTTGATTTTTCATATAAGTGAATCTTCAATCGGCGGGGTTTTTATTCCTTCCCCTACTGATTGTTAGTACGATAATGGTTGACCTAAAGGCCTCTTACGAAATACGGTCATTTAGGTGCTGTTATCTCCTGCTTAGACTTGTTGCAGTACAGATATCCAACTTCAGAAGTAGGAGTCTACTTACAGTAACTTATCTACAGTATAAATAGAAACACTTATAGGACTCGTAATCCAACTCTATAACACGTACTTACATAATAAATTTTCAACGGATAACTTTCAACCCTGTAACACATTCTAAAGTTAACAAAATAAAAATGGAGAGTGAATGATGAAGCATATATATACGTTTTTTCTATTCAGTATATTGTTATTTGTTTTTCCTTTGCCAAATACATATGCTGAAGAGACAAAACCAACTTTAATTCAAACATATCATGCGGATGTTACTGGAGATAACAAACTAGAAACAATCAAATTGTTGGGAACACTGTTTTCTTCTGGATCAACTTATTATCGAGAAATATGGGCGGAAATTTCTAACGAGCAAAATCAATGGCAAATAATATACCCTGGCGGCTATGATCCGAGTTTACAATTTATAGATTTGAATCACGATGGAATAAAGGATATTTTTTACCAAAGCGCTACCGGTGGAAGTGGTGGACTTTATAGTTACCAATTAAACACAATCCTTCACACCGTTCTACAAAGAATACCATTGCCTGAACAGACTTATTTAAGCGGGAGTTTTCAACCAAACTTTAAGGTTAACATACAACTAACCGCTACAAGTAAACCGATTAAAGTAGATGTACAACCTCGGGCAGAAGATTATATTCGACTTGGAATTTATAATAAGGAAGGGAATTTAATTTCTGAAAATAAATCCGTTATGATTGATCCGATCGCTTTCTTTGAACCAATTAAAATTAGCGCAAGTAAAGGGTATGGGTTAAAAAGCTATCAACAAATTAGCGGTGCTTACCATGCCGACCAGCTTGGCACAGTTGAAACAATATGGTATTTTGAAAATGATAATTGGATTATTATAAAAACAGACTGGGTTCCATCTATTTAAAAAACGCACTTAATAAAGTGTTGAATCTTCCATCAATGGGGGGCATTCCTCCGCCACAGATTGTTAGATAAATGAATCGGGCATTGGTGCTGTTATCTTCCACTTAGACTTGCCGCAGTACAGATTATCCAACTCCTGAAGTGGGAGTCTTACAGCAACTTATATACGAGAAACAATAAAACCGCATGAAATCAGAGTTGGCAATCTAACTTCATGCGGTTTATTCATTTTAAAAAGTTTTGCAAGAAACTCTTTTTTATGAGATAAGAAACCACCATGGCTCGCCTAGAGCGCGAGCCACCATCTATTATGAAAAATTTTGCTTTATAATGTTTAGATTCTTGAAATACTACCTAAAATAAATAACTTATATAATGGTAAATAGCTTTTTTTCATACAAAAGTATAAAATGAGGTACTTGGGGATAACGAACCGAATAGCCACGTCCGGCGCATGAGCCCAGCAACTAGGTGACTTTAGAAATGCGCCCTACGATAAGGCATCATCGGTTCGTCACTAAGGGGAAGTCCGACTAAAAACGGGCTTGCCGCCCAGACGTCGGCATACCCCTGTTTTAGTGGCATGATTCCTAAATCTTTAGTTGATTCGTTCCAATCGCTACGTTGCTAAACGGGCGCCCCGCGCCTTTGTTAATAAAAAATGTTATCCTGCTTAATTTGCAACGATATTAACTAGTTTTTCTGGTACAACAATAACTTTACGAACCGTTTTACCAGCAATCAACTCTTTTACTTTTTCATTTTCCAAAGCCACTTTTTCCAATTCTTCCTTTGAAGTATCCTTCGAGACAAGGATTTTCGCGCGAACTTTCCCCATTACCTGCAAAACAATCTCCACTTCATCTTCGACCAATTTATTTTCATCATAAGTTGGCCATGGTTCATAAGCAATCGTGTTAGAATGACCTAGTATTTGCCATATTTCTTCAGTAATATGAGGAGCAATTGGTGAGAGCATCTTTATAAACCCTACAATATATTCTTTATAGAGATTCTCTGCTTTATAACATTCATTAACAAATACCATCATTTGTGAAATAGCTGTATTAAAATGTAGATTATCAAAATCCTCGGTCACTTTTTTCACCGTTTCATGATACGTTTTTTCTAGCCTACCGTCATTTTCTTCCACAATTTTATGAGAAAGTTGACCATTTTCATCAACAATAAGTCGCCACACACGATCAAGGAAACGACGTGAGCCATCAAGTCCATTTTCCGACCAGGCAACAGAGGCGTCTAAAGGCCCCATAAACATTTCATAAAGCCGCAATGTATCTGCACCATGAGACTCTAGTACATCGTCGGGATTTACAACATTCCCTTTTGACTTACTCATTTTTTCATTGCCTTCTCCAAGAATCATTCCTTGGTTAAATAACTTCATGAACGGTTCTTTGGTTGGTACGGCACCTATATCATATAAAAACTTATGCCAGAAGCGTGCATATAGTAGATGAAGAACAGCATGCTCAGCCCCGCCAATATATAAATCAACTGGTAACCATCGCTTTAGAGCATCCGGATCAGCCAACTGGTCACCATTTTTCGGATCAATATAGCGCAAGAAATACCAGCAACTTCCTGCCCATTGTGGCATTGTATTTGTTTCTCTTCTTCCTTTCATACCAGTTTTAGGGTCTACGACATTTACCCACTCTGTACAATTAGCTAAAGGTGATTCTCCAGTACCCGAAGGCTTAATGTTATCCGTTTTTGGTAATTCTAATGGCAATTCTTCTTCAGGCACAGTTGTCATCGAACCATCTTCCCAGTGGATAACCGGAATTGGTTCTCCCCAATAGCGCTGTCTAGCGAACAACCAGTCACGAAGGCGGTACGTTATTTTTTTTGTACCTTTTTCATGCTCCTCCAACCAGTCAATTATTTTAGAAATGGCTGCATCTTTACCTAGACCATTCAAAAATTCAGAATTAATATGTTCACCATCACCAGTATAAGCTTCTTTTGAAATATCTCCGCCTGCAACTACTTCAACAATCGGAAGTTCAAACTTTGTAGCAAATTCATAGTCCCTTTCATCATGTGCCGGAACCGCCATAATTGCTCCTGAACCGTAACTCATTAACACATAATCAGCAATCCAGATTGGCATCTTGTTACCATTTACAGGATTAATCGCATATGCACCTGTGAATACGCCTGTTTTTTCCTTTGATAATTCTGTGCGTTCTAAATCAGACTTCGTTTCAATTGCATGGATGTAATTATCGACAGCTTCTTTTTGTTCCTCTGTTACAATTTTCTTCACTAAAGGGTGTTCTGGAGCGAAAACGGCGTATGTGGCTCCAAACAATGTATCGGGTCTAGTTGTAAACACTGTAAATTCCTCATTAAAGGAAGCAATTTCAAACCGAACCTCAGCACCTTCAGATCTGCCAATCCAATTACGTTGCATATCTTTTAAGCTCTCAGGCCAATCCAATTCTTCCAAATCCTCTAACAGTCGATCCGCATATGCAGTTATTCGCAACATCCATTGCTTCATCGGCTTGCGGATCACGGGATGGCCTCCTCGTTCGCTTTTTCCATCGATAACCTCTTCATTTGCTAATACCGTTCCTAAAGCAGGGCACCAATTAACTGGAACTTCATCCATGTATGCTAGACCACGTTCATACAATTTTATAAAAATCCACTGTGTCCACTTATAATAGTCAGGATCTGTTGTGTTGATTTCACGGTCCCAGTCGTAAGAAAACCCTAGTGCTTGGATTTGACGCTTAAAAACAGCTATATTCTTCTTCGTAAATTCCGCTGGACTATTGCCTGTGTCAATGGCATACTGTTCAGCTGGAAGACCAAATGCATCCCACCCCATTGGGTGCAATACTTCATAGCCTTGCATTCGTTTCATTCTGGAAATAATATCAGTAGCTGTATACCCTTCTGGATGACCTACATGCAAACCTGATCCCGATGGATACGGGAACATATCTAGTGCATATATTTTTTCTTTTTCCGAAAACGTATCCGTTTTAAATGTTTTATTCTTCAGCCAATACGTTTGCCATTTCTTTTCTATTTGCTGATGATGGAAACTCATGTATTTTCCTCCCTTTATCTTCAACTTAGGCAATTCAGACATTAGTTCAAGCGATTGCCAAGTATTATTATTCAAGCAGAAATATGTTTGGGACGTAGTAAGGCTTCGTGCGCCTGTCATTCAAATTTATCCGCTATATTCTGCACAGAACTCAAAATCATTACGTCATCAAAAAAAGCATCTCTATCCCTCCTTAGTTATAGAAGGGACGAGATGCTATTTCCCGCGGTACCACCCAATTTAATGCATGATCTGCATTCGCTTAAAATCCGTAACGTGGACATACGTCAGAAACTACATAAAAATTCGCTTCTGCAACGGCTCAAGGCGAGTTCATAAATATTCAGGGACAGTTTCCACCAATCACTGCCTCTCTATACCTGAAGGGATTTATTACTATTCCTCGGCATTGTCATTATCCTATCCTATTATATCGAATTGTAATGAATTCGTATCGCTTTGTCAAGACAACGTATGACTCAATCTGATAAAATAACAATGAATAAGTCAATAAAAGGAGATAATCATGTTGCACGGAATTTTACACTATGCCCATTATTTACTAGAATCAACGATCGAAAAGGATGAAACGGTTATTGATGCTACCTGCGGAAATGGAAAGGACACATTGTTTTTAAGCAACGTTGTTGGCGCAAACGGTCATGTCCTGGCATTTGATATTCAAGCACAAGCAATCCAAACAACCAAACAGCTAATAGAAGATCATCAAAAAACGAATGTATCTGTCATTCATGATAGCCATGAAAACTTAGAAAAATACTTACCTACGAAAGAAATGTTAATTGGTGGAGCTGTATTTAATCTTGGCTATTTACCTAAAAGCGACAAATCCATCATAACAAACGCTGCTTCAACCATTTCCGCCATCAACACGATTTTACATTATTTAAAAACAAACGGCCTAATTGTTATTGTTGTCTATTATGGTCATCAAGGAGGACAAGAAGAAAAGGAAGCTGTATTAAAACATGTAATGCAGTTAAGCCAACGTTCCTATCATGTATTACAATATCGATTTATTAATCAAAAAAATAATCCGCCCTTCATTATTGCAATTGAAAAAAGAAAACGAAGATATTAAGTTTATAGCTGCTACATCATTAAAACAAAACAAGCAGTACATAAAGCGTATCTACAATCAGGGTTTTCTTTTATCCTTCTTTAAAGATTAGTTAGTACCACAAGGTTATCTAACCTAAAGGTCTATAAACAGAAACGTTCATTTAACCTGCAGTTGGATCCTCCACTTACCTTCCTAGGTTTCACTTCTTAGCATGGAAGTGGAGGAGATCTTATTGCCAGTTACAACAACTTCTACTAAGCACGACTCCAAGCAACCCATATTTTTTTACACACTACTCTAAAAAGTTCTCTGCCTCTGCTTGTGAAACGGGGGGGCGTATGTAAACGTTCAAAACAATAAAGTAAATCTTCAATTAGTGAGGGTTTTCATTCCTCCTCCACGGATTGTTAGCACCATAATGGAATGACTTAAAGGCGTTTAAGAAATAGAGCATAGGTACTTGTTACCTCCCACTTAGACTTGTTACAGTACAGATTATCCAACTCCTGTTAAGTAAGAGTCTTACAACAGCTTATATGCGGGATAAATTTCCTGCTCCATTTATAAAAAAATATACTGACTAAACTATTTTCTTCCTATATATTAGCTGCATAATTACTTTGTTTTCTTCAAGCAGCATCCATCATTGAGCAAGGGCGCATTTCACCTAACAAAGTTATAGTCTTTTTCAAATCTTTTAGCGTATAGCACTCCAAACAGCATTATTGTATACACTGTAAATGAACACCAATCAGTGTGGCTTTTCTTTCATCCCCGCTAGATTGTCTATGACCAAATGGATGACCTTAAACGAATTGGGAATTTATTATGCCGCTAACCCCCATAACTCCCCAAAGTGAAGTTCTTAGGTATGTTTCGTAATCACTTAGGACTTGAGCAATTCTCGATAATTCTATCCACGAAAGTCTTATTAAATCATAGAAGTAAGGTAAAAGCATCGTCTGTTCACAAAAAATACATAATCCTATTAAACCAATAATGGAAACGTTTGCTTGTTATAGTACAGCGATTACAAACTAAAAAGTATGCTCAGTATTTCACAAAAGGTGTGGAAATTTATAAAAACACGTTATATAATGAAGGTGTAAAAAGATTGCTCAGTATTTCACAAACTAAGGAGGAGTCCTATTATGACTGATAAAACAAGAGGAAAAGAAGAGCAAGTTGCTACCAGAATTGATCAGTTAGTTTCTCAAGCTGAAGAGGCTTTAGAAGGTTTAAAACAGTTAGATCAGGAAACGATTGATACAATTGTCAAAGAAATGGCCTTAGCTGGACTCGACCAACATATGCCACTAGCAAAACTAGCAATTGAAGAAACCGGACGAGGGGTCTTTGAAGATAAAGCAATCAAAAATATTTTTGCAACGGAATATATTTACCACAATATTAAATATGATAAAACTGTTGGTGTAATTCATGAGGATGAACAAGAAGGAATCGTAGAAATTGCTGAACCTGCTGGAATAATCTGTGGAATAACACCAGTTACAAACCCAACATCTACTACGATGTTTAAATCACTCATTTCGATTAAAACAAGAAACCCGATTATTTTTGCTTTCCATCCTTCTGCTCAAAAATGTAGCAGTCAAGCAGCAAAAGTATTATTGGATGCAGCAATCAAAGCAGGGGCACCTAAAAATTGTATACAGTGGATTGAATCTCCTTCTGTAGAGGCTACGAAGGGATTAATGAATCATTCCGGTGTATCGCTTATCTTAGCTACTGGTGGATCTGGTATGGTTAAATCTGCTTATAGTTCTGGAAAACCAGCTCTTGGAGTCGGTCCAGGAAACGTGCCTTGTTATATCGAAAAAACAGCGCAAATAAAACGAGCTGTTAATGATTTGATTTTATCCAAAACATTTGATAATGGAATGATCTGTGCTTCTGAACAAGCGGTTATCATTGACCAAGAGATTTATGATACGGTGAAACACGAGCTAGTTGCCAATAATTGTCATTTCCTAACAGAAGAAGAAAGAAAGAAAGTAGAGAAACTCGTTATCAATCCAACTACCTGTGCAGTCAACCCTGATATTGTCGGTAAACCTGCATATGAAATTGCTAAAATGGCTGGAGTAAATGTAGCTAAAAACACAAAAATATTACTAGCAGAAATTGAAGGGGTTGGACCAGAATTTCCATTATCCAGAGAAAAATTAAGTCCTGTACTAGCTTGCTACAAAGTAAATAGTACAGAAGAAGGTTTAAAGCGTGCTGATGAAATGCTTCACTTCGGCGGACTTGGGCATTCAGCTGTTATTCATTCCACTGATCAACAGGTTATCGAAACGTTCTCGCTCCGCATGAAAGCAGGAAGACTTATCGTAAATTCCCCTTCTTCTCAAGGAGCTATCGGCGATATTTACAATAATCATATGCCTTCTCTTACTTTAGGCTGTGGAACGTATGGAGGAAACTCGGTATCAACAAACGTCGGAACGATTAATTTAATGAACATCAAAAAAATGGCGCGGAGGAGAAATAATATGCAATGGTTTAAACTACCTCCTAAAATTTATTTCGAAAAAAATGCAATTCAATATTTAGAAAAAATGCCGGACATATCAAAAGCATTTATTGTCACAGATCCTATGATGGTTGAGCTTGGTTACGTCGATAAAGCACTTTACTATTTGCGGAAACGTCCTGATTATGTTCATTGTGAAATATTTTCAGATGTCGAAGCTGACCCATCAATTGATACTATCCGTAAGGGTACGGCGTTAATGCAACAATTTAAGCCAGACGTTATTATCGCTATCGGTGGTGGATCACCAATGGACGCCGCTAAAGCAATGTGGTTATTCTATGAGTATCCAGATGCAGATTTTAATGCCCTAAAACAAAAATTCATGGACATTCGAAAACGTATCGTAAAATATCCGAAGTTAGGACGACTTGCTCAATTAGTATGTGTGCCGACTACGTCAGGAACGGGCTCAGAAGTTACATCTTTTACAGTTGTTACCGATAAAGAATCAAATACTAAATATCCATTAGCTGACTATGAAATGACACCAAATGTTGCAATCGTTGATCCGCAATTCGTTATGTCTGTTCCAAAGCAAGTAACAGCTGATACTGGTATGGACGTATTAACACATGCCATTGAAGCTTATGTATCCAACTTGGCGAATGATTATACAGATGCACTTGCCATCAAGGCCATCCAATTAGTGTTTCAATATTTGCCGAAAGCATATCACAACGGAAATGATGAGTTAGCTAGAGAAAAAATGCATAATGCATCAACGATAGCGGGAATGGCATTCTCCAATGCGTTCTTAGGAATTAATCACTCATTAGCACATAAACTAGGGGCTGCATTTGGTATTGCGCACGGTAGAGCAAATACAATTTTACTGCCACATGTCATTCGTTACAATGCGAAAAAACCAGAAAAATTTGCTACATTCCCTAAATACGCTTATTTTGTTGCTGATGAACGTTATGCAGAAATAGCAAAAGCTCTAGGACTTCCAGCAAGAACGGTTGAAGAAGGAGTAGAAAGCTTAGTTCAAGCAATCATTAAGCTTGCTAAAGAACTGAATATCCCAATGAGCATTAAGGATACAGGCGTAAATAAACAGGAATTTGAAGCAAAAGTTGATACCCTTGCTGAACTAGCATTTGAAGATCAATGTACTACAGCCAATCCGAAGCTACCTTTAATTACCGAATTAGCCACTATCTATCGTGACGCATACAAAGGAATATAACATCCAAGATAAAGTTGAAGATAGTTTTCTTCCTGAACTTGTAAAACCAACGCTTTATAATTCACATATTTACAGTTTCTACCCTACCCAAGAACAGTAAACTGTACTGAACCGTTGTTACTTATTTGTAACAGCGGTTCTTTAATGTATAAACTGTTTAAAAAAATAATATATTCTTGTATTACGATAAAAAAACATAGCAGGCTTTCCAGCAGTTTGAAACAGCAGCTGTTTGAAGGGCGTTGAATCATTTATGTGATTTACTTTCCCATCCCCTAAATATAATCCAACCAACCCTTGAACAACCATCTTATGGAAGCTTGGATTAGGTATGGTACCTGCATATACCTTTGCCTGCTCACAAAAATATTGGAAGCGTTCATGCATGACCGTTTGACTTTCATAGTACGAACAGAAATTTAAATCGCCCTCCTCTTTATCCTCCTGTTGATCTATATAATAATCCAGTAGAATATGCAACCCTTGTATATAAGGAAAATAAGCTGTCACAATTTCATTTGCTAATTTTCGATGCAATCTCCCAGCCAAACTGTACGCCATTAAACAAAAAATCCCTAAAGTTGATCCTGTTGCAGCTGAGAATTCATACCACGCTAATGGATGGCAATTTTTCTCTTTTGACCAATTTGTTAAACGCGGAACCCTTTCTTCTTGTTTAACATGTTTATGCACTTGTAAATCACTATACAATCTTGTCAATTGTAAAGCCTGCTCTTGATATGTCGGAATATCATCTAATTTAGCAACGACATCGTTACACGTTTGTACAAGTTGTTGCAAGTAGCCATTATCTTGTTTGTGGTGAAAAAATGCATAATAATCTTTCGGCTCTGACCTTGGACAATGGGCATCTATCATAGATGTATGCAACAATGAAAAAGATGACGGATCCAAGGTTGTACTTCGATCACATAAATTGTCTAAATAATCGCTAATCGTTTGATAAGCAACAATAAAACGTATACACTCTCTCCACCTAGCCCCTGATAACAAAGCATACACTGCTCCGCCTTGACAATGAAATCGTTTTTCAGACATGCTTGCAAGCGCCTGAAAGCGCAATTCTTCATCAGGTATTTCATCGGCTCGCTGTTTCCAAACAGCAAGCTCCTTGCTTACTGCTGGAAAGATCTTTCGATAAACTGTTATCATTAAAGGGATAGGTGTGCTTGGTACTAGATTACTCAACATGCTGCCTCCGTTCCATTTTCAAGCATTCTTATAATGTTTGTTTCCATTACTATTATCATCATATTTTTTAGGAGGATTCAAATGATACAGTCTTATAAAGGAATATATCCAACGATTCATGATTCTGCATTTATCGCAGATGACGCAAGCATTATCGGTGATGTTACCATCGGTAAACAATCTAGCATATGGTTCAAGACAGTCATTCGTGGAGATGTCGCCCCAGTAATTATTGGAGAGCGGATTAGTATCCAAGACTTATCTGTCCTGCACCAAAGCCCTGGCATCCCGTTAGTTATCGAAAACGATGTCACAGTCGGACATCAGGCAACATTACATTCTACATATATACGTAAACATGCCTTAATTGGGATGGGTTCTATTTTGCTAGATGGTTCTGAAATTGGCGAGTATGCCTTTATCGGCGCTGGAAGTCTTGTACCACCCGGAAAAAAGATCCCTCCATATACATTAGCGCTAGGCAGTCCAGCAAAAGTTGTCAGAGAGCTGACAGAGGACGACTTCGTGGAAATGCAGCGCATTTGTCAATCATATGTTGAAAAAGGAACTATCTACAAACAACAACAACTGGATAAGTAATAGTGGCAAAAAAATTGAACTTTTGACAAACAAAGCCGATATATAAATAAAGGAGCCTTATTAAATAGCACTGTTGAAGATTCACTTTAACTCACAGGGAGATTGAAAAGATGAACATTATTTTATTTAGTGTTTGTTGTATGCTGGCTACTGTATTATTCTATATTAGTTCCAAGCAAAAAATAGCTTGGGTAAAAAAATCCTTTATCATATACGGTTTTATTTTTTCTATCACTGCTATTTCTGTGTTAACTCTTTTTGTTATGGAACATAAAGCGGCTTTCAAACAGTTGATCCAATATACAATCCCGGTCCACGAAGACAATCAGTTATCACCAGAAGAGAGAAAACTATCGAAACACACCATTCAAAAAAAAGTTAAAATGGATGTTCCTAAGATAGAGCAGCTTCCAGAATTACCGAGAGGCTGTGAAGTAACTAGCTTATCAATGCTCTTAAGGCATAATGATATCCGTATCGATAAAATAGAACTAGCGCAGCAAGTAAAAAAAGATCCTACGCCTTATACGAAAAAAGACGGTGAAATATTTTTCGGTAATCCGTATCGTGGGTTTGTAGGTGATATGTATTCATTTGACACACCGGGTATGGGCGTTTATCATAAGCCAATTGCTGCATTAGCTAAACGTTATGCAGGTGATCGTGTAAAAGATTTAACCGGAAATGACTTTAAAACAATCATTACAGAATTAAATCATAAGCGACCTGTATGGGTAATTATAAATACAACTTACGATAAACTTCCAGAAAGTCAATTTACCACTTGGAATACAAAGGACGGAAAAATCGATATTACGATGAAGCAACACTCCGTATTGATTACAGGTTATGATGAAAACTACATTTATTTTAATGATCCATTAAACTTTGCAGAGAAAGCACCTATCGATGAGTTTCAAGCTGCTTGGGAACAAATGGGAAAGCAGGCGATCACCATTGATTAAGAGGTGATCGCCTGCTTTTAACAAAGTCATAATGACTTTGAAATCGTAACTTATTCCATTGCGTGAACAATGAACTACTTCACTATCCTAATAAGATTAGGGAAAGGTAAAGCAAACATGCAGTTTAACTTGTCAGCTTCCTATCCTAATATTAAGAATGGATTAATTCCGCTTCGTTTTCATTTAGGTTAGAAGCAGTAAACTTTTTTTCAACAAAGTTTTGGTGCCATAGCATGAACATAAGCACCGTCCATATTTTTCTGCTATAGTCCCCTTTTCCTTGGCAGTGAGCTTCTAGCAGTTCAAGTATATAGTTCTTGTGTAATAAATGGTCTGTCTCACTTTCATGAATCAGTTGTTTTGCCCAGCCATTTAACTCATTCTTAAGCCAATGACGAATAGGTACTGGGAAACCTAATTTTTTTCGGTCTAGCACATGATCTGGAATGATTCCACGTGAAGCCTCACGCAACAGACTCTTCGTAGTACCGTTAGCTATTTTCAAATCAACTGGAATTTCATTTGCGACACGAAATACTTCCTTATCCAAGAACGGCACTCGTAACTCAAGAGAATGAGCCATCGTAACACGGTCTGCTTTTAATAAAATATCTCCACGCATCCAAGTATGAATGTCTACATATTGCATTTGGTTCACGTACGGATAGTCTTTTACCTGGTCAAATAATTTGCCTGTTATTTGCTGGTAAGATAAATGATCATTATACGTTTTTAATAGCTTTCTTTTTTCGTTTTCTTCAAACATTTTTGCATTTCCAATATACCGTTCACGCAACGGCGTTGTTCCACGATCTAGGAAGCTTTTTCCTTTCACTCCTTCAGGTAATATAGCGGAAACGCGTTTCAGCAATTCCTTCACAGGTAACGGAAGCTTATCGAATATTTTCAATGAGCCAGGCTCCCGATAAATATTGTAGCCCCCAAACAATTCATCAGACCCTTCTCCAGACAGCACAACTGTTACATGCTTTCTTGCTTCTCTGGAAACAAAATACAATGGTACGCAGGATGGATCAGCTAATGGATCATCCATATGCCACATGATTTTTGGTAAGTTGTCTACATATTCTTCCGGTGAAATCATGTAGGAAATGTTTTCCACATTCAGTTTATCTGCTGTTTCCTTAGCTACATCGACTTCTGAATAACCATCGCGTTCAAAGCCAACTGAAAATGTCTTAATATCTGGATTAAATTCTTTCGCTATGGATACGATTAACGTTGAATCGATACCCCCAGATAGGAATGACCCAACTGGAACGTCACTACGCATATGCACGTTAACAGAATCATACATGACATCTTGAATTTTTTGAATCCAATCTTGCTTTTCTCGAAGCACAGGATGAAATGTAGCATGCCAATAACGTGTAAATTGAATAGGTTGTCCAGGTTTCTTAATGAAATAATGGCCTGGCTCTACTTTTTTAATGCCGGCAGTCATTGTCATTGGTTCCGGCACGTATTGAAAACTCAAATAATGCTGCAGAGCAGCTTGATCTACTTCTTCTTGTTCCATCATTAAGGTAATACTTTTTTTCTCTGATGCAAATGACGTCCCAAAGGAATTTTCATGATAAAAAAATGGCTTAATACCAAAAGGATCGCGCGCACCGTATAATTGCTCTGTCTCTTTATCCCAAATAAGAATCGAGAACATACCTCTTAAATATTGAAAGGCATTCTCCTTATGTTTGGAAAAAAGTGCAGCTATAACCTCTGTATCTGAGTCTGTCTGGAATTCGTAGCCTTCTTCAAGCAGTTTTTCACGTAATTCGATATAATTATAAATCTCTCCATTAAAAACGAGCCAGATTTGTTCATTGTTATAGCTTAATGGCTGTGAACCACTTTCAATATCAATAATACTTAATCGGCGAAATCCGAATGAAATATAGGAATCAAAATAATAGCCCTCATCATCTGGCCCCCGATGAGTGATCAAATTATTTTGCTTTTTAAACAATTCAATTTCTTGTTCTGTTCGTTCGACTGGATTATCAAATATCATTCCGATAAAACCACACATTGCTGTCTACCTTCTCTCATTAATAATAGTAACGTGGCGTAAGATTATTTTTCAATATTATCATACCACATTATTCGCTAGTAAAAAACTTCCAAATAAAGCGTGTTTTATAGGGTAATAAGTTCTACATTATATAATTCTTGTCTGTTGATGTACATATGACCGTCTGTGATCACCATTTTTTGCGGAGACCTATATTGCATCAGATGTGAGTAAAGATACCATAACCGTACCATATATTCAATTGTTCTCATCAAAAACGGTAAAAAATTCAATGATGCCTTTGTTTTTTTCGATCATTTAGTTACTCCCAAATTCTTATGTAAACAACATTATTCCTATTATATGTAAACTTCCCCCATTTAACCAAATTAGCCCCCTATCTTGGCACCGAAAAAAAAGCATGATTTCTCTATCTCCATCAAAAGAAAAATCATGCTCTCGCTCTCATCATTATTGCTGCTCTTTTACTAGTGCTACCAATTCTTCCACTTTATCTGTCTTTTCCCATGGGAATAAAACGTCCGTACGACCAAAATGTCCATATGCAGCTGTATTTCTAAAAATAGGCTTTTGTAAATCAAGCATACGAATAATGCCAGCCGGGCGAAGGTCGAATAGTTTTCGTACAGCTTGGACCAATTCATCCTCGCTTACAACCCCGGTTCCAAATGTATCGATAGCAATCGAAACTGGTTCTGCTACACCAATCGCATACGCAAGTTGAACTTCACATGTTTTTGCTAATTGGGCGGCAACAATATTTTTTGCTACATATCTAGCAGCATAAGCAGCAGAACGATCCACTTTCGTCGCATCCTTACCACTAAATGCACCACCACCATGACGTGCATAACCACCATAAGTGTCAACAATAATTTTTCTTCCGGTTAAGCCTGCATCGCCTTGTGGACCCCCAATCACAAATCGTCCAGTTGGGTTGATAAAATATTTCGTTGCTTCATCTAATAAATGTGCTGGAACAACAGGAATAATAACATGCTCCATTAAATCTTTTTCAATTTGTTCTACCGTTATATCTTGATGATGTTGTGTCGAAATGACGATTGTATCAATTCGAATAGGCTGGTCATCTTCTCCATATTCTACAGTTACTTGTGTCTTTCCGTCCGGTCTTAAGTAATCCAATGTATGGTCTTTACGGACATCTGCCAAACGCTTGGCTAATTTGTGCGCTAGAGAAATTGGCAATGGCATTAATTCTTCTGTTTCGTCACAGGCAAACCCAAACATTAGTCCTTGGTCACCAGCACCAATAGCATCAATTTCTTCCTCGCTCATTTGCCCCTGTCTTGCCTCCCAAGCAGTATCTACCCCCCCTGCTATATCCGGAGACTGCTCGTCAATCGCTGTTAGTACCGCACAGGTTTTGGCGTCGAATCCAAACTTTGCTCGTGTATAACCAATATCCTCAATGGTTTTTCGAACGATTGCAGGAATATCTACATATGTAGTGGTCGATATTTCCCCTGCTACCAATACTAGTCCTGTTGTAACAGTTGTCTCACAGGCAACTCGAGCATAGGGATCAGATTGTAATATTTCATCAAGGATAGCATCGGAAATTTGGTCCGATATTTTATCAGGATGACCTTCTGTTACACTTTCAGAAGTAAATAAACGTCGATTCGTAGCCATATTGCTACTTCCTCCTTTTAAAGTCGGTTACGGAACTCTATATAAACAAGATGCACCTTTCATTTTAGGGAATGTTATGAAGTCCATACTTTACTTGTCCAAAACGACAACAACCACTCCTATGAATGTAAATAGGATTTATGGTTATGAACAGCAGTATTTATTCCATTTCAAAACATCTCAACCGCTAGCATTCTATCCATTTTAACACAAAAAAATCCCTTCCTGCTTATCATGGAGGAAAGGGAATAGCGGACCTTTCGCTCTTATTGTTCAAGGTGACCTACTTACCTTGCATCAGGTTAGCACCTTTTCACATGAAATGTGATGGTTGCTGGGCTTCCTCGGGTCTGTCCCTCCACCGACTCTGAATAAGAGAACCGTTCGAATTTCAGCTTACCGAAAGAACCCCTTTATGTCAACTAATTTCCCCGTATTTCTATATGTTTTTTTCACACACTATAATGAAAAGATAAATATTTTTTTAATTTCATCGATATTTAGTATGGACTATTTAGGTGAATGTGTTATACTAATAAACATATTGAGTATATCACAATCGTTCTTAATCGTTGAACGTGAATAAATTTGAATTAAAAGGCAGGTATTTTTAAAATGAAAACGGTAGAAAAGTCTTATGTAACCGAATTATATTCTCACCCTTATTTATTATCGAATTTATCGGTACCGCAGCTTGTTGAAAAAATCTTGGCTAGAAAAGAAGGTAAGTTATCAGCTACAGGTGCAGTTCAAGCTGAAACAGGGGCTTACACAGGCCGCTCACCAAAAGATAAGTTTATTGTAAAAGACGAAATCAGCGAAAACTATGTTGACTGGGGAACAGTGAACCGTTCCATTGATGAAGCGACTTTCAATAAACTTTACCAAAAAGTCGTTCAATATTTAAAAAACAAATCCGAGATCTTTCAATTTAGAGGATATGCTGGAGCAGATCATGATTACCGTCTTCCGCTTCAAGTGATCAATGAATATGCGTGGCATAATCTATTTGCCAGACAGTTGTTTATCACACCTAAAGAAAAAGAGTTAAAAGAGCATCAGCCAGAGTTTACCGTTTTGTCTGCACCAACATTCAAAGCCAATCCTAAAGTAGACGGTACAAACTCAGAAGCATTTATTCTTGTATCGTTTAAACAACGTATCGTATTAATAGGTGGAACAGAGTATGCCGGCGAAATTAAAAAATCTATTTTTTCCGTGATGAATTATTTGCTCCCTCAACGCAATGTATTATCTATGCATTGTTCCGCTAATGTTGGTAAAGAAGGCGATGTTGCTTTGTTCTTTGGCTTGTCAGGAACAGGTAAAACAACATTATCAGCTGATCCGTACCGCCGTTTAATTGGCGATGACGAGCATGGCTGGGGACCTAATGGCGTGTTTAATATTGAAGGTGGTTGTTATGCTAAATGCATTAACTTATCGCAAGAAAAAGAACCGCAAATTTACGATGCCATTAGATTTGGTGCAGTATTGGAAAATGTCGTGTTAGATAACCAAACAAGAATTCCTGACTATAATGACACTATTTTAACAGAAAACACTCGCGCAGCATATCCGTTAGAAAACATAGATAACATTGCCGTACCAAGTATCGCTGGGCATCCAAGCACCATTATTTTTCTAACCGCTGATGCTTCAGGAACATTGCCTCCTATCAGTAAATTGACGAAAGAACAGGCCATGTATCATTTTCTAAGCGGATATACAAGTAAGCTAGCAGGAACAGAACGAGGTGTAACCGAACCACAAGCAACATTCTCAGCTTGTTTCGGTTCTCCATTCCTTCCATTGGCACCGTCCAAATACGCTGCCATGCTTGGGGAAAAGATTGACGCTTATCAATCAAATGTGTTTCTTGTAAACACCGGTTGGACGGGAGGAGCCTATGGTACTGGGAAGCGCATGAAGCTTTCGTATACTCGCGCTATGATTCATGCTGCATTAGAGGGCGAATTACATGGCGTAGAGACAACAAAGGATAAAATATTCGGATTAGAAATTCCGATGCATGTACCTGGAGTGCCGGATGAAGTATTAATTCCGGAAAACACGTGGCTCGATAAGGCCGCTTATGAACAAACAGCAAAACAGCTTGCGGTGAAATTCCATGAGAATTTTAAGCAATTCACAGAAGCTCGTGAAGATATCGCTAATGCTGGCCCTATTTATAAGGGTTAATCATTG
Source organism: Virgibacillus pantothenticus (assembly GCF_018075365.1). Taxonomy (GTDB): domain Bacteria; phylum Bacillota; class Bacilli; order Bacillales; family Amphibacillaceae; genus Virgibacillus; species Virgibacillus pantothenticus. The sequence continues at coordinate 1,230,647 of NZ_CP073011.1, read as the reverse complement.
TTTCCTCATCCCAAAAGGAATTTTATATAAAATTAATTTGCAGTTACTGCTGCATGTCGACCTCATTATTGCGAGGTCGATTTTTTTTGCTTGGGCTTACAGAGATGCCCAAGAGCGTCCCTCAAGCTCTTACTAAAATCATTCTTAACACTCACCTACTCTACCCCCTAGTTTTTCATTTTTATAAAACATCCATTATATAGGCATTCACACATTTTTAAATGCAATCATAAACTGTTTTGACAAACTAAATCATCAATGAAAGGGGCAAATAGGATGAAGAAAATTCTATTTTTCCTATTCTTCAGTAGCATACTATTGATTTTAACAAGTTGTAATAATACGAATTCAAAAAAAACCATTCAATTAGCTGAAGTGACCCGCTCCATTTTTTATGCTCCGCAATACGTGGCTTTGGAAAAAGGTTTTTTTGAAGATGAAGGATTAGACGTCGAATTGCAAACTACATGGGGTGGAGATAAAACAATGACTTCGCTTTTATCAGATGGAGCCGATATCGCGTTAGTTGGTGCGGAAACATCCATTTATGTTTACGCTCAGGACTCGAAAGATATTGCTATTAACTTCGCTCAGCTCACACAAACAGATGGTACCTTCTTAGTTGCAAAAGAAGAAAAGCCTGATTTTGATTGGAATGATTTAAAAGGTACAACCTTTTTAGGACAACGTAAAGGTGGCATGCCACAAATGGTTGGCGAATATGTACTTAAACAAAACGAAATTGATCCGCATGAAGATTTAGATTTACAGCAAAATATTGAGTTTGCTAACATTCCTAGTGCATTTGTGTCTAGCGATGCAGAATACGTCCAATTATTTGAACCAACTGCCAGTATGTTTGAAAAAGAAGGAAAAGGGCATATTGTAGCTTCGTTTGGAGAAGAATCTGGAACTGTTCCATATACCGTTTATATGGCAAAGCAAACATATATGGATGAACACAAAGCAGAATTGGAAAAATTCACAAAAGCAGTTTACCGGGCCCAACAATGGGTTTCAGAACATTCTGCTGAGGAAATTGCTAAAACCATTCAACCTTATTTTGAAGATACGGATGTAGCTATGCTCACTTCCTCCATTGAACGCTATAAAAATCAAGGATCATTCGCAACCGACCCGGTGTTAAAAGAAGATGCGTGGAACAATTTGAAAAACATTATGGAAGCAGCTGGAGAATTGCCGGAAGATGTAGCATACGAGGACTTAGTAAATCCAACGTTTGCAAAGGATGTATTACAGGACTAAGGAGAGTGCGTGATGTCATTTTTAACGTTAGAAAAAGTTACCCATTACTACTTTTCTAAGCAACGTGTTACAAAAGCGTTAAAGGATATTTCAGTTTCCATTCACGAGGGGGAGTTTATCGCTTTGTTAGGACCAAGTGGTTGTGGAAAGTCAACAATTCTATCCATCATGGCAGGAATCATTCCTCCTACAGAAGGGAAAGTCAAATTACAGCAAAAAGCAATCCATGCTCCTTCCTCGGAAATCGGTTATATGTTACAGCAAGACTATTTATTTCCTTGGAAAAGCATTTTAGAAAACATCCTTTTAGGACCAAAAATTAACCAAACGCATTCCAAAGAAATGAAAGAGAAAGGTTTGACCCTACTGCAAGAGGTGGGGCTAGAACATGTAGCTTCAGCTTACCCAGATGCTTTATCAGGTGGTATGCGGCAACGAGCTGCACTGGTTCGAACTTTGATTAACGATCCGAAAATATTATTGTTTGATGAACCTTTTTCGGCTTTAGATTACCAAACGAAATTAAAACTAGAAGAATTGGTTTCCGGCTTACTAAAAACGTATCATAAAACAACGGTACTCGTTACCCATGATATTGGAGAAGCAATCGCAATGAGTGATCGCATCTTTGTGATGGATAGTAATCCGGGCACAATATCCAAAGTATTTGAAGTTCCTATCGAATTACGTAATGAGCAGCCACTTTTAGCAAGAAGACACCCCAAATATCAGCTATTATTTGATAAAGTTTGGGAAGAATTGGACACGAAGGAAACAGTCTCATCATTAGGAGGAGGTATATAATCCAGATGAAACAAACGAAAGCCGAAGATCAATTATTCCAACACTATTTAACCTCTGTCCGAAAAGAGAAAAAACGAGTGATTATTTGGCAGGTTTTAATCCTAATCAGTTTTATCCTGATTTGGGAAGTGGCAAGTCGCCTATATTGGATTGACCCATTGTTATTTAGCTCCCCGACAACGATATATCAGGTTATTGCTGAAAAACTTCAAGATGGATCATTACTCACGCATATGCGAATCACTTTATTAGAAACGGTAGCTGGGTTTTTAATTGGAACCATTGCAGGTATACTTCTTGCTGTTTCATTGTGGTTTTCCAAACGTTTATCCAATATATTAGATCCTTATCTTGTTATTTTAAATGCCATGCCTAAAGTAGCCTTGGGCCCAATTATTATTGTTGCACTTGGTCCTGGCTACGTGTCCATTATCGCAATGGGAGCGATTATCTCTGTCATCATCACTACATTGGTCGTGTATGCAGCGTTTAATGAAGTTGACCCCAATTATGCTAAAGTATTGAAAAGTTTCGGTGCCAATAAACGCCAAGTGTTTCAGCACGCTGTTTTCCCTGCAACGCTGCCCACAATGATTTCTACTTTGAAGGTAAATGTTGGACTGTCATGGGTTGGCGTTATTGTTGGAGAATTCCTCGTTTCTAAACAAGGATTAGGCTATTTAATTATTTACGGTTTTCAAGTATTTGACTTTTCTCTTGTCATGATGAGCCTAGTGCTAATAGCTGTTTTTGCAGCTGTTATGTATAAGCTTGTAGAACAAATAGAGAGCTGGTTAATTAAATAGCGGATTATAATATATTCTAAAAGAACCTATGTCATAGACAGAATTTCCACTACGACATAGGTTCAAATTTATGAAAGTCGTTAAGCCTGAATCCTGCACATTTATCCTTAGCTTCGGCACAATTTAAGTATTCCATAAGTGTACAGAAATAACTTAATTATTGTTCGCACCTATTCTCTAGTGACGTTCATCTTAATCGTTTTACATGTGATAAACAATATTTCAGTACTCCATCTTTCATCATAAAACTAAACTCTTCTCGGTGCTTTACATCAGTAGGGAGAACCTCTAATAAAACAGGACCGTTTGTTTCATAATATGTTGCTTGTTGTTCTAGTGAGGAGACGGTTGCAAAATAAACGTTTTTAATTACATTTTCTGATTTCCCAGAGACGAAATACTGACCAATATAGTTTATTTGCTCAACGATTCCACCAGTCTCTTCTTTTACTTCCCTAATAGCAGCTTCTTTTGCACTTTCCCCTTTTTCCACTTTTCCACCAGGAAACTCTATTCCCCGTTCCTTATGTTCGGTCAACAACCATTTATCTTCATAAACGCATATGACCCAGACATGCAACGGATGCTCTGAAAAGGGTTGATCTTCAAAGGATAATTTCACTTCATTCTTGTAATAATCTTTAAATGTATACATCTTGTCTTCAACGCCTTTTCCAATACTTCATTAACGATAATCAATATTCGTTATTTTCCACTGATTTTCAAAAGTAAACTCTAGCTCAATGGTATAAGTACCATAAAAATCGGTTTGATTTGTTTGGGTAACCTTTACTTGATTATCGCCCTGCTCTATCATCTCATATGGCTCATCTTTTATAAACCATGCCGGTTTACTTGTCGGTCGAAGGAACAAGCCATCACTCTTTTCCTTATAATAATACTCTACATAAGGTTTCGCAACCGAACGTGTCGTAATAGAACTAAAAGCTTCATATAATTCTTGTTTGGAATCTAATGCCTTCACTCGGTAGTTCGAATGAATGGGCTGCACCAATGTATCCATAAATTGTTTTGATAAGCTGACCACATTTTTGTGGGTTAATGGTTTAATTTCTGAATCCGCTACAGCATTTGCTGAGTCAACAGGTTCCTCTTCTGCCGCAGCCGGGGTTTGTATTTGAAACGCAACAGGGGATAACATCATGATAACAAATATAAGAACGATAGAGCTATACAATATGAATCGTTTATTCAACACATGAAGGCCTCCTTTTATGTGAACATGCTCTCTTTTTCCTTATTAGTCTATTCCTGTTCCTGGCAAAAGATAAACCTACCTCACATAAAAGAATTTTGATTCAGAGATAACGGAATATAAAGTGAATCTTCAATCAGTGGGGGGTTTCATTCATCCCCTACTGCTTGTAAGTACCGTAATAGTTAGTATGACCTGAAGGCTTCTTACGAAAGATGGCAGTTAGGTGCTGTTACCTTCTTAAACTTGTTTATAGTACAGATTTATCTAACTCCTGAAGTAGGAGTCTTACAGCTTCCTTATATGTGGGATAAATATATTGTAAAAAAATATAGAAAGCTGCAAATTTAAATTCAGCTCCATTTTTTACCTGTTCACGATTTGCTTGTTTTGTTATCCACTTTATTTACAGGGGCTAAAATAAAACCCCTCAGAATAAATTTTAATCCTATAGAAAGGTCTAGAACAAAGGCGCAAGCGCATTTTTCCTAAAAAACTTCTCCTGTTGCATAGCTTTAAAACCTATCATCATCAAGTATCATTTTCTAAAATCCCCATGTCTGCTATATGTGCTTTGGTTTGTTCATTTCCTAGATCATGTACAAGCTTATAGGCTTTAGCCATATTATTATCGTATTCATCATTCGACGAATCGTTATGGTATGGAACTATCGGGATATGCGCCCTAAAGAAAGTACGTATACCAGAAGCATTAGCCTCATCAAAGGCTTCCCGTAATTGGACGATATCCTCTTCGGTAGCATAAATAACAAATTCATCATTATTATGATACTTTACACGAGATATTTCTCCAGATCCCATTTGGACATAATATTTTTGTTTTTCCATTAGAAACACCTCCTAATCATTTAGTATTTCTTTTATTAACGAAAACCATGTATGATAAAGTGAAACTTCATTCAGTAGTTAATTTAAGGCAGCTTACATTTGAGAAAAAGCATTAAAAAAACTCGCTACTAAGAGCGAGTGTGCGTCATATTCAAGAAAATACATGCTTAATTTTTAAAATACTAAAAGCCTCTAGCGTCGTATTGATTACGCATAACTCCTTTTCGAGCTATAACTAAAAGTACGAGTGCTACAATCGTTTCTGATACCGGAAGTGCAAGCCAAACGCCAGTAGTTCCTAAAAATAGGGGCAAAATAAACAGCATCGCAATCAATAAAATGAAGCCCCTAAATACGGTAATACCAACAGATGGACGGACGTAACCAATAGACTGATAATAGGTCATATAAATAAAATTGACTCCCATAAATAAATACCCTAGGAAAAATAGCTTTATTCCTCTTACAGCAAGGTCTTTAATCTCGCTTGTAGCCACCCCAAAAATCGAAACGAGTAACTCAGCACCTAAATAACCAATCACTAAAAAGAAACCGCCAAGCAGAAATCCAGTTATTTCAGCAATTTTCACTGTTTCTTTAATCGAGGTGAATTTTTTTGCCCCGTAATAATAACTAATCATCGGTTGAATCGACGAGCCAATGCCAATAAAAGCGAGTAACATAAATGTATGCAAATAATTAATAACCGAAAATGCAGCTAACCCATTTGTTCCGGCATAATGTGCAATAGCAATGTTATATCCCATTACAAATATACCAATACCTGCTTCTGATAAAAAGCTAGGGAGTCCAATAGCACTGATTTGTTTCAAGTCATCCTTTTTCCAAATTATTTTTGTGAATTTTAAACCAGATCCCTTTTTTAAAAAATGAAGCGTATAGATAAGCAATCCAATCAATGTAGCCAATGAGGTAGCAATAGCGGCACCAGTAACTTCCCATTCTAGAATAAAAATCATAAGATAATTAAGGACAATATTAACAATCGCAGAAACAATTAAACCAACCATCGCTAATTGTGGGTCCCCGTCATTACGTACAAAAATACTCAAACATACCTCCCACGCCAGAACTAAAGAAAACATAAACATGACACGCATATAGTCTATAGCGTATGGTAATGTTTCAGCATTTGCTCCAAAAAGTTTGGCTAATGGTTCGATAAACACAAGACCAATAATTCCAATAAAGATGGTTATTACGGTTAGTAGTACAAAAGAGATCGTGTATAACCTCTTTGCCTTCTCCTTATCCCCTGCTCCAATGGCAATGGAATATAAGGTTCCTCCTCCAACGCCGATTAACAAGGAAATGGAAATAATAATCGAGAATACAGGAACAGCTATATTTACACTTGCTAAAGCAAGAGAGCCTACGCCATTTCCAACAAAGATACCGTCGATAACGATATTCACCGACATAAGCATCATTCCTAAAATAGTCGGAAGAAAATATTGAAAAAAGCTTTTTTTAACGGACTGTGTCCCTAATTTTTCTCCTACGATGCTCAAAACATCACCCCAATTCATTACAGATACTTTTATTCTAATTTCGTCTCCCTGAAAAGTCCATTTTAAGAGATTGCCTCAAAATATACTTACTTGAAAATAAAGCGGATAGGTAAAAAGGGATACTATCCTTTTTTAATCAACACTTCTTCAAAGTGAATTTTCAATCAATAGGGGTTTTCATTCATCCTCCACTGATTGTGCGTACCGTAATGGTATGACTGAAAGGCTGCTTACGAAATCGGGCATTTAGGTGCTGTTTTCTCCCACTTAGACTTTGTTGCAGTACAGATTTATCCAACACCTTCTTAAGCAACTTTCACACGGGATAAAGGGACATTTGTAACCAGAGGGGAAATCTTCAGCCTCAGCTGGACATAGGTTGAACAGAACGAAATACTTGACTTGCATTTCTCACTTTTCCTACTTAAGTTCACCCTAAGGTTGAAGCGAAGGTCTAACTGCCAGTTACATATAGATGAACAAAGGCGCGGGTCGCCCGTTTAGCAACGTAGTGAATGGAACGGAATCAACTAAAGATTTAGGAATCGCCACTAAAACAGGGGTATGCCGACGTCTGAGCGGCAAGCCCGTTTTTAGTCGGCCTTCCCCTTAGTGACGAACCGATGATGACTTATCGTAGGGCGCATTTCTAAAGTCGCCTAGTTGCTGGGCTCATGCGCCGGACGTGGCTATTCGGTTATTTCGTCATCCACAAGTACCTCATTTTATAGTTTCCTATACAATTAAAAAATACTTTATACTTCAATATAAGAGGTGGAAACAGAAGTATTTTTTTAAAAAGTAAAATCCGAACTGTCTAGAAATTATGGATGGTGCAAATAACCACTTCGGAAATATACTTCGCTTTTCGCAGACGGCTGGCGATCCTAATCATGTTAAACACTGCCGGGCTCACTGGTGCCTTTACTCCTGAGCAGAGTCTACGTATATTCCCAATGCTAAATTAGTGCTTCATTTGCCTTTAGGGTTAATATTTAGTTATGTCCTTCAACCATATTTATTCTAGTAACTCTTTATTTTTCTCATATGATTTTTTTAATGAAAGTCGGTCAAAAATAAGCATAAATATAGAAGCAAGAACAGAGGGACCTAATATATCCAGAAAATCTATCCAACTATTCGGAATACCTCTGATCAAAAGTAATACAATAAAAAAAATCGCTCCGAATCTAATTGCTCTCTTTCGTAAATTTCTTTTTGTTTTAGAATAGTTTTCTTTATTAATTACGTCTGTAAATTCAATACCCGACAAAATATAACGTAAATAGGTGTATATTAAGATAAAACAAAAAGCTGCAAATGCTAAAAGCATGCCATCTAAGCTCCAAGCAAACCAGCTACTTATTAATACAGTTAAAATTAGCATAATAGCCAAAATTACTGCTGCTTCAGCTAAAAATCTAACAACCCTCATACGCTTATATTCATCTTTTGGTAAAAAAACATGTAGAAATGAGTGTTTCATTTACGATTCCTCCCAAAATAGATCATCCAACGTCTTTTCTAGTTCCTTTGCTATTGCAATACAGAGATTTAAGCTTGGGTTATACTCCCCTTTTTCAATAAGTCCAATCGTTTGTCGAGTCGCATTGACTCTTTTGGCAAGTTGAGCTTGTGTTAATCCTTTTTCAACTCGAGCTAGCTTTATTTTATTAGCCATGTCACACCACCAAAAGAAAAATATATCTAACATTATGTTAAAAATATATTACATCAAATATAAATAAGTCAACTGTTTACGAAATAACAGAAAAATAATAAAGAGAGACATTATGAAGCTTTTCTTTTAAAGCCCGCTGTTTGTTAGATATGCGAATGTAGGTTAAATTTAGCGGATAAAGTGAAGATATTACGTACGTTTATCTTTAGAGGTTTTAAGACATGCAGCATGTAGTAGCTAGCGTATAATTTTATCATCTTTAGTATTAGAAGAACTTGGCTTACCGCCAAATCTTTATGGCGGAAGCTGTAGTTTTTCTTATACTATAAACCATAGAAATTTTATACTTTCCTATAGTGCAAAAAAAACAAAGACAGTATAAACTTCCTGCCCTTGTTTTTAACAAAACTTCATTATTCAACGATGATATTATTTAACTTTATATTGACTGGGTTTGCCAGCGTATCGCCAACTGGGCATGTATCTTCAATAAAAGCAACGAATTCTTCTACTTTCTCTTGTGGGGCATCCGTTTTAATATGAATATTGTAACGGATTTCCGAATAGCCTTTTCGTACATCGGCTTTGTGCATAAAACCATCTGGATCTAAATCCCCTTCTAGTTCAACCCAGAAGTCGCTGAATTCAATTTGAAACTTCTTAGCAAATACGCGTGCGACTATTGCCTGGCACGCACCAAGAGCACCAAGTACTAATTCAACAGGATTCATTCCCGTATCTGTACCTCCTAAGTTTTTAGGCTCATCTACAGTGATCTCAAAATTTCTCGATTTTACTTTAACTTGAACGCCATCTTGCAGGTGAGCAGTGGCTTTAAAAATAGATTTAGCCATATTAGCAAGCCCCTTTTCTAATCATATTTTACTAGGATAATTTAATTATATAATAGTATGCTAACATTTACCATAGATAATTTGTGAAATGGTGAACATAAACAAATCGAAATCCCTCCTTTTGTGAGCTTAAAGTTTGACAAGTATGTATAGCGCTCTATATGGAACGTTTAAATTGGCATAAAAGTTGCTTCTAAATTTCAAATATGAAAAGGAGGAATTTTAATTGATCATCAGAAAAGGTAACACGGAAGAAATCTATCACGGTGTTTCCGTTCCAGATCCTTACCGTTGGCTCGAAGATGAAAATTTAAACGAAACCAAGGAATGGACTGCTTACCAAAACAACGGGACTAGAAGAAATGAGATAAAAAAGAAGTTAACACAGCTTATGAACTATCCAAAATATTCTCCCCCGCAAAGGAAAGGCGATTATTATTATTTTTTTAACAATGATGGTTTACAAAATCAACCTATTCTATACCGAACGATGGATATACACGAACGTACAAACCTGGAAACAGTTATTGATCTGAATCAATCGATAAGGACGGAACGACAGCGATAACAAATATAACCTTTAATTACGATGGAACCCTACTGGCCTACACTCTATCCTTTAACGGTAGTGACTGGCAGGAGTTCAGAATAATAGATTTAATATCTATGGAAGAGTATCCAGAACGGTTAAAATGGTGCAAATTTAGCAATATTGCCTGGAGAAAAGATATGAACGGCTTTTTTTACAACCGGTATCCTGATCAAAGATCGGTTCACTCCAATAAAAAAGGCTATTATAACGCCGTTTATTGGCACAACATTGGAACAAATCAAGAAGAGGATATCCTTATTTACGAAGACAAAACCGAAAAAGAACTATCTTTTCTTCCCGAAGTCTCAGACGATAATAAATATTTAATTTTAAAAGTTTATAATGGGACCGAACCAAAAAGTAAACTCTACTATCGGGCTTTAGATAAATTTTGACACATACCACCATGGAGCGGTCTCAAAATAATGGAATAGGCTGGGCATAACTAAAACAGTTAATTTAAAAAACGAACAATAAAGTGGATCTGCCATTAGCGGGGATTTCTTTCACCCCCACTGAATGTTAGTACCACAAAGGTGTTACCTAAAGGCCACTAAACGAATCGGTAAATTTAGGTGCTGTTATCTCTCACCACTTTTTTCTTGCACATCAAATTTTAAAGGAACAGTCTTCAAACAGCTAATATTCGAAATAAATCGACCACTGCGTATACACGAGTTTTAGCGTAGTCAAAATATGTAGACTTCAAAGGGAACAGCGCGAGCTGACGATCTTGCAGGAAAAGATTTTTGCTTTCTAAGCAAGCAAATCGATGTTAAATGATAAATAATTTAGGGTTAGTGAGCAGCTAATTGCTAAAGCAGGGTCATGCATGGATGAAAAAGCGCTTCTCTTATAAGCGGAATACTATACTCGTTTTATAGGTCCGCTTTTTTTATTTCCACGGTATGTACGATTTGAAAAGCCCTATGGAACTCGCCTGCCTGATACCTATCCGACAAAAAAGCTTGTAGGATACATGAAGGTACCTCTACAAGCTAAAATGCCTTTCTTTACAATAATTTCTTTAATTCTCTACGTACGAGTTTATTGGATGCGTTCCGGGGCAAACGAGCCACTTCATAAATTTGCTTTGGACATTTATAAGCAGCTAAATGCCGCTTTAAAAAAGCTTGAAGCTCTGCTTGATTATAGGTTCCATCATCCGTCACAATAAATGCAATCGGAACCTCGCCCCATTTCGTATCTTCCACTCCAGTTACGCCTGCCTCTTTAATTCCCGGAAAACGTAATAGCGTGCTTTCTATTTCTGAAGGGTATACATTTTCACCACCTGAAATGATTAAATCGCTTCGCCTGTCGATAACATATAAATACCCTTCCTTATCCAAATAGCCTAAATCACCTGTAGCTAACCAGCCTGCAATTAGCGCCTTTTCTGTTGCAGCTTGATTCCTATAGTACCCACTTGTAACCATCGGTCCTTTCACATAGATTTCTCCTACACCATCCTCATCAGGTGCATTAATTTTCACTTGGGCTGGAAATAAAGCTTTTCCGGCAGAGCCAATTTTTTTTAGTGCATCGTTTGCATTTAATGTCACGATTTGCGAAGCGGTTTCTGTCATTCCAAAAGACTGGAAAACTGGGACGCCCTTTTCCTTCGCCTGTTCTAGTAATGGCTTTGGTGCAGGTCCTCCGCCTAACAACATACATCTTAGTGAAGCGGGGTACGTCTTTTCCCCCAACTCACCCAATAGCTGCTGTAGCATCAAGGTTACAACAGACACCATCGTTATCCCTTTTGTCATAATCGCTTGATGTACCCGTTTTTTATCAAATTTCTCTAGTAAGTATACAGGCATACCATAAATGACGCTGCGAATTAGAATCGATAAACCGCTAACGTGGAATAATGGCAATGCTGCCAGCCATTTATCTTCGCTCTGAAGGCCTAAATTCAGCGCACTTCCTATCGCACTCCACCAATGATTTCCATATGTATGGACAACTCCTTTAGGAAAACCTGTTGTTCCTGATGTATACATCATAGTAAACGGCTTATCTAAATTAATTTCTGTAGCGATATCTATGGCTTGCGGCTGAAGGCACTCAACTGCTGTTAAGGACAATGCTTTAGAAACGGGCAACTTCCCAGCTAGTTCAGCTAATGTTTCTGTATAGATTAAAAATGACACTTCTGCATCTTTCAATTGATATGTCAGCTCATCCCCCGTCAATCTGCTGTTTAACAAAACAACCACTGCTTGCAAATAGCTTAGCGCATGAATAGCAATCACCATCGTTGGCTGGTTTGAAGAGAGCACCGCAACATGTGTCCCCTTTGCTACTCCCCAGCCAGCTAATTTTTTTGCATAGTCCTGACTTCGTTCCTTTAACTGTTGGAATGTAAGTGTGCTCCCATCTGAAAGCTGAAGTGCTATTTGGTCAGGAGATATGTCCGCTTGTTTCGTTAACCAATGCGGGATAACCATTTGCATGTTGAACACCTCTTTTCAATTTGCAGTAAAAAACCTTTGCTCCGACTTTAAGCAAAGGTTTTTTACAGTAAGATACCGTCTTGTTAGAATCGTTTAAAATCAAGATTTAACTTCCATGTTCATCTATTTTAACTTTCCTTTTGAACTATTTTGTTTAAGGGAAACGAGGAAACTTTTTAAAGTCGGGTTTTCTTTTTTCTTTAAACGCATCTCTTCCTTCTTTTGCCTCGTCTGTCGTGTAGTAAAGTAATGTTGCATCTCCACCCATTTGCTGCAAACCAGCTAAACCGTCTGTATCTGCATTAAAGGAAGCTTTTAAGAAACGCAATGCAGTTGGAGATTTAGATAACATTTCCTCACACCATTGAATCGTTTCTTCTTCTAGTTTCTCCAACGGAACAACGGTATTTACCAATCCCATTTCATAAGCTTCTTCTGCATTGTATTGACGGCATAAGTACCAAATTTCTCGTGCACGTTTATGACCGACCATTCTTGCAAGTAAACCAGCGCCATAGCCAGCATCAAAACTACCAACTTTCGGACCCGTTTGACCAAAGATAGCATTATCTGCTGCAATTGTTAAGTCACATACGACATGAAGTACATGACCGCCTCCGATAGCATAGCCAGATACCATTGCAACAACAGGCTTAGGAATGGTGCGAATTAAGCGTTGTAAGTCCAATACATTCAACCTTGGGATTTGGTCACTGCCTACATAACCGCCATGTCCACGAACAGATTGATCGCCACCGGAACAAAACGCCTTGTCTCCTTCGCCAGCTAAAATAATGACACCAATGTCTGAATCGTCTCTAGCGTCTGCAAATGCATCAATCATTTCATTTACCGTTAATGGTGTAAATGCATTTCGCTTCTCAGGGCGATTGATGGTCACTTTGGCAATGCCATTATATTTTTCATAATAAATCTCTTCGTAATCTCTTACTTTTTCCCATTGTACTGCCATGTTTCTTCCTCCTTTAAAGTCTATGTAAAGTAAAAAGGTACTTCATTTAGAATAACCCCTTTAAACATCCAGTTACTATTTTACCAAAAATATTCGGTTTCTCCACGTGAATTGCATGTCCTGCTTCAGAAACGATCGTTTGTTGCGCATGCGGCAATATTCGTTCCATTTTCCCCATGATTTCGCAGTACTTTTGATCTAACCCCCCCGTTAGTAGGAAAACCGGTTTATCAAACTGAGTTAGTTTGTCCCAGTAAGACGCCTGCACGCCTGTCCCCATAAAACGAAGAGAATCGGCTAAGCCTGAAGCGGAATGGCTCATACGTTCTTTACGGATCCTATCTTGAACAGAAACTGGTAACTGTTGTTGCGTTATAAATAGGGGAATGTTTTCCCAATAAGGAACAAACCAGTCCATTCCCCTTTGTTCCAGGTTTGTTGCTAACTTATTGTCCGCTTGTTTTCGTTGTTTGCGCTCTATCGGATCTGCAAGACCTGGAGAAGTACTTTCTAGTATCAGGCTCTTCACCGCTTCTGGATAATTCATTGCAAAAGCAATCGCTGTTCTACCACCCATGGAATAACCTAGCAGATGAACAGGTTCCAGATTTAAATATTTTAATAACGAAACAAGATCGCTACAGCACGCTTCCATTGATTTATGGTTTGCTGTTGTTTTTCCGTGACCAGGAAGATCCACGGTAATGACTTGCCAATGCTGCTTCCATATGCTTACAAAAGACTGCCACGTTTCACTACTACCCGTAAATCCATGGAGTAAAACAAGTGGTTTTCCTTCGCCATGCACTTCATACCAGTACGTAGCATCTCCAATCGAAAAAAACACGATTAATTCCTCTCTCCTACTATTTCCTGCTCAATTGCCTGCCATTTTTCACGATGCCAAAGAGCATTCGTCTCCCGGTTTGTTTTTACTTCAACAACTACCAGCCCAGCTTGTTGATAGCTTTCTAAAAGTGCTTCCCTTACCTCTAGTTCCGTTCTCGCAAGCACATACTGACCACCGTACATATGAACCGCATGTTTAAAATCAATATTTAGAGGTGTACCAAACAATGCTTCAAAATGCTGTTTGTCATTTGCCTGTGATAAAAAGGAAAAAATGCCCCCACCGTTATTATTAATTAATAAAATAGTAAGTGGTAATTGATAATGCATAGCAGCATGTAACCCATTCATATCATGGAAAAATGATAAGTCTCCTAATACAAGTGTTACTCTATTTCCAGCTGCACATGCCCCTAAACCACTTGATACGACACCGTCAATTCCGTTCGCCCCACGATTAGCAAATACTTCGATTTGCTTTTTTGTGGTCCAAAAGAACGAATCTAAATCACGTACAGCCATACTGTTGCCAACAAAAATACAGCTCTTTTCCGGGGTTGTCTCGAGTAAAGTACGTACTGCTTCACCCTCTTTAAGCTCCTGATCTGGCTTACAGTTTAGGTGCTTTTTCGCAATCTCATTATACTGCTTCCAGATTTGCAACCATGTTTTTGAACTCTTTGGAGTTGCTGATGCAGTCAACACTTCGCAGCAAGCAACTGCATCAGCAAAGATAAACGCTGTTGGATTACTCATCGGTTCACGAAATCCTTCATGGTCTTCAACAACTATTTGCAGTGCATGCTGATGCTGTTTTACATAAAATGAATATGCTTTGGAAACTGGCATTGCGCCAAATCGAATAATGAATTCCGGCTTCAACCTTTCACGAATAGCTTGATTGCGCAATAAAGCGTCATACCCCTCGATAATTACATCTGAAACATGGCTTCCAGCTCGAACCTGTGATAATGGGTCAGCCAAAATAGGAATTTGCCATTTTTCAGCTAACTTCGTAATTGCCTCTGGTAATTCAGGGTCAGTTTGTGGTCCGCAAACAATAACACCTTTTTCTTTATTCGTTAATTTAAGCAATACATCCTCCACCTGCTGTTCGGATAAATGTTTCTTCCCTTCATAAGCAGGTAAGGTTGAAGTCGGATGAGAACGGTCATGAATCCCCCACACGTTTTCATACTGAAAATCTACCATTAATGGCTCACGAAAAGGAAAGTTCAAGTGAACCACACCAGGGTTCCCTTCCCGAGCAATATAACATGCACTTGCAGCTTTATTTCGTACATATTGAAGCATGTGCAGATCAGCTTCCGGAAGTGCCATTTCATGGAACCACTTTACATAATCTCCGTACATTTTTATTTGGTCAATAGCTTGAGGTGCACCAACGTCGCGTAATTCATGTGGGCGGTCAGCAGTTAACACAATTAACGGAACCCTGCTATAATAAGCCTCGACAATAGCTGGAAAGTAATTTGCTGTCGCTGTTCCAGATGTACAAACAAGAACAACGGGGCGCTTTGTTTTCTTCGCCAGTCCAAGTGCAAAAAAAGCAGCTGACCGTTCATCAATAATAACCCATTCCTTCATCTTTTTATGCTCAGCCAACGTTAGCGCTAGCGGTGTGGATCTGGAACCAGGAGAAATAACAGCATCCGTTAATCCGTTAGCAACTAATTCATCGACAAAATTCGTCACATAGCGCGTCAAAACTTCTGTATGATTCATGCTTGTCCCCCTAAAACAGTTAGCATTGGAGAGAATTTAATGCGTGTCTCTTCAAATTCTTCCTCTGGATTTGAATCTTTTACAATTCCACAGCCTGCAAACAAAGACGCTTCATCTTCTTGAATTAATGCCGAACGAATGGCTACTGCAAATTCCCCATGGTCGTTACTATCTAGCCAACCAACGGGAGCACCATACCACCCTCGGTCTAACCGTTCATAATCCCGAATAAATGTCATAGACAAATCTCGCGGTACTCCACCAAGAGCTGGAGTAGGATGCAATTCTTTGACAACATTGAAAATCGTATAGCCATCTTTTAGTCTTCCTGTAACAGGCGTATATAAATGTTGCAGATTTTTCAATGGATATACAACTGGTGTATCCGGTATGTGCACATCCGTGCAATATTTGTTTAATCCTTGTTTAATCATTTGCACGACAAAATCATGCTCTTCCCTATTTTTCTGGTCATGTAATAGGTTGTCTGCAATTTGTTGATCTTCTACTTCTGTTTTACCTCGTGGTGCGGTTCCTGCTAGGCAAGTTGATAGCAGTTCTTGTTTATCTACCTTTACAAGTCGTTCCGGGGTAGCGCCTACAAAGCAACTATTATTTTGCTCAAAGGCAAAAACATAACTGTTCGACTGTTTTTTAATTAAATCACCTAAAATATGACTGATATTTACTTGCTTATTAAACTGAAGACGCAACTCTCTAGCAAGCACGATTTTATCCATTTGCTTCTGTTGAATCTCTTGCTTCGCTTTTTGTACAGTTTGCTTCCATTGCTCTGGAGCAATAACCTTGGAGTTTACTAAACGCGGTGTACCATGTTGCTCTTTAGAAGCTTGAAACAATATTCTTTCAGCAGCCTCTATTGCTTTCATTAACTGAATAGGATGATCGTCTCTACGTATCTTCAAGTTAATCGTAAAATAGACATCATCCATATTCTTTGTCAGCATATATTCTGGTACAGTAAATTTAACTCTAGGGAAATCAGCCCACAGCTCTGTTCTTGGCTTTTGTGGGTCAAAATCTAATCCACCTAGACTTACTAATCCCGTTCCAGGTGCTTGAAAAGGGTTATAGATCCGTACATCACCTAGTAGTTTCTTCCAAGTAGTTTCTGTATATTGAAAACGGTCTTGGTTAGCACTTATTTCAAATATATTCCCAACACCAACGATGGAAAAAGAATCCTTTGTGCTCGTCCAAAAACATCGCTCTTTATTTAATCTTGCAGCTGCTGCAAAGAAAAGAACTGGATCTTTTGGTTCTACCTGTTTCGTAATACTAACAAGTTGAGCCTCTTTCGTTAATGGCATCTGATGAATGGCATCGCGCAAGAGTTCTTCAACTTGCTGATCCTGTACTCCTATCATTTCAATTAACCTCCGTTAAACTAACAATGACAAACTTTCTTCTTTATTTTATTCTCTTTTCCGCTTATTCTCAAGGAAATCAATCGCAAGCGTTGACACTCTATCATAAATTCCATAGAATTAATATGATTATCGTTCTCATGTTTTATTAAATAGCAACAGCAGCTATATCTTATACGATCTATGTATAGTAACAAACAAAGGGAGGGGAGAATAGATGCATTCATCCAATAAAGTTACCATCAAAGACGCACTTAACGAAAGAGATGGTTTTCAAATTTGGTGGCGACTGCTACGACCTCATACTTTAACCGCTTCATTTGTACCAGTATTTGTCGGCTCCATGCTCGCATTTCATGAAGGCCATATGAATATATTCCTTTTCATGGCCATGCTTATTGCTTCAATGCTTATTCAAGCCGCCACAAATATGTTTAATGAGTATTATGATTTTGTCAAAGGACTCGATAATGAAGAATCTGTCGGTATCGGTGGTACAATCGTCCGCGATGGAATTAAACCAAAAACAGTCTTGCATCTAGCGCTAAGCTTTTTCGGAATTGCCATGTTACTCGGTGCTTTTATTAGTGCAACATCAAGTTGGTGGATTGCGGCTATTGGTTTAATCTGTATGCTTTTCGGATATTTATATACTGGAGGTCCTTACCCAATAGCTTATACTCCATTAGGCGAATTGTTCTCGGGATTCTTAATGGGGACTGTCATTATCGGAATCAGTTATTTCATTCAAGCTAAAACCATCACGTTGGAAGTAATACTCGCTTCCATTCCAATCGCGATATTTATCGGAGCCATCTTGCTTTCCAACAACATTCGTGACCTAGACAATGATAAGGAAAATGGTCGAAAAACACTTGCAATTTTATTAGGTCGAAAGAGGGCTATTGGCTTTCTAGCGCTGATGTTTTTAACAGCCTTTTTCGTCACTGCATGGCTTATTATTAAAGGTATTTTTCCATTGTGGTCATTCATAACCTTTATCGGTGCAATTAAAGCTGTTGATGTGATCCAAAAGTTTAAAGGGAAAACACAACCGCTTGAAATGATGCCTGCTATGGCAGCCACCGGTAAAACCAATTCTATTTATGGGATTCTGTTAGGTATCTCATTATTTATCAGTACGTTTATAAATTAGGGGGAAGCTTCATGGCCTATCCGAACACGTTAATGGAAACTCTTGGCATGGAGACGTTGACGATGACGAAAGAAAAAGTCCAGCTTACGATGCCGATCGATCACCGAACCCGCCAGCCATTCGGATATCTACATGGCGGCGCCTCTGTTGCGCTTGCTGAATCAGCAGCCAGTATTGGTGCCAGTCTACATGTTGATCTCCAATCAGAAGCAGTTTTTGGAATAGAAATTAACGCCAATCATATCCGCAGTGCTAAAAGCGGGCTTGTAACAGCAACAGCAATTCCTTTACACATCGGCAAATCAACGATGGTTTGGGAAATAAAGATTACCGATGAACAAGGTCAGCTCCTATGTGTTTCCCGATGCACCATTGGTATAATTACCAAGAAAAAATAATCCTCGGACCTTCGGAAAGGGATTCACTAATGAAAACATATCTTAGCCAAGATAAATTATTTGAGTTTCAAGAAAAACTATTGAAAATGAAAAAAGAAACAGAAGAAGCTATTGAAGCAAATAATACGGTAGCTCCCAATGAGGCTTTAGAAGAATTAGCCGATTATGATAACCACCCTGCAGACATGGGAACAGAACAGTTTGAGCAACAAAAACAAGCTGGGATGAAGCAAATGTTAGAAGAACAATTACAAGCAATTGATGATGCGTTACAGAAAATTGAACTGGGGACGTTTGGATTAAGTGAAAAATCTGAAAAGCCAATTCCGATTGAACGACTAGAAGCCCAACCTACAGCTCGTTGCTTGGTGGGGGAAGAATAGAGAGAAGGGACTGGGACATAAGCAAATACTAAATAGCAAACCGAACAATTATAAATGAATTGTTCGGTTTGTTTGTATAAAAAAATTCCTATCATCGCTACGTCAACATATTTCGCTTTCCGTAGGTCTCCTCAGCTTCCCCGGAAAGCAAAGAACGCTTTCCTGCTGGATCTTCAGCTCGAGCTATTCCCTAGAGGGGTCCACATATTTTGACTCGCTAAAAACTTGTGTTTACACAAGGACTTATTTATTGTTCGTTTTTTAATCAACTGTTTTAGTTTTGTCCGGCCTCAGTCATTTTCAGTTTATGATTAACTAAACCAATTACTTTTTTGACTTAAACGTTTTATAGGAAGGTATATTTCCAACCGAGTTAGCTGTAATAACCGCTTGAACAATTGCTTCTTCGACTACTTTCACTGCCATGGCACCGATAAGATCAACGGAAGCGCGTTTGTTCCCTGTCGCTAATGTGAAAATCGTATCCCCGTCCAACATGGTATGCGCAGGATAGATTGTCTTAGCCAGCGCGTTATGCGCTACTTGTGAGATTTTTGTCGCCTCTGCTTTAGTAAGAGAAACATTAGCTGCCACAACGCCAAGCGTCGTATTCATACCAAGCGATATTTGACTTTGATTCTTTTGCATGTATGTAATACTGTCTACTATTTGTTGCGTATTCGGGTCAATCGGACCTGCAAGTATTTCTCCACTCTCAGGGTGCCTGATATCCCCAACTGCATTTACAGCTACTAATGCACCAATGATTACACCATTCTCTAGTTCAACGGAAGCACTGCCAAGGCCTCCTTTCATACACTGTTCCATACCTGTTAATTTACCAACCGTTGCACCACATCCAGCACCAACATTTCCAAACGTAAAAGCTCCCTTTTTAGCCTGTTTGGCTGCTTGGTAACCCATTTTTTTATCGGGACGGACATTTCCATCTCCAACAGCTAAATCAAATAATATCGCAGCTGGAACAATTGGTACTTTGGTAACACCAACATCTAAACCAATTCCCTGTTCTTCTAAATAGTGCATGACTCCATCAGCAGCTGCTAACCCAAAGGCACTCCCTCCAGAAAGCGTAATTGCATGAACTTGTTCTACTGCATTCACTGGATTTAACAAGGCTGTCTCACGAGTTCCCGGAGCAGCTCCTCGTATATCAACACCACAAACAGCTCCATCTTCTGAGACAATCACTGAACAGCCTGTCATCGCTTCTGTATCCTCAACATTCCCCACCTTAATCCCAGGTACATCCGTTATATTGCCATAAGTCATGAAAACACCTCATTTTCTATTATTTTTACAAAATAAAAGTTGTTGCTACTATAACACATTTATGATTAGGGTAGTCCTTATAGTAATGCTTGTATAGCACCCTTTCACGAAGTAAATGTACAATACTTGGACTTTAAATCTGCAAAATTAGTAATATTTCGATACAAGAAAGCTGAGTACATTCATCACTTGCGCTGTGTTATGATCCATAAAGAAGTCACTGCACGAGTTTACATGAGAACCAAGGATGGATAGCTTTTTTTGCAAACCGACAAACGTATTAAAAAAGCTGAATGATGGCTGAGAAATAGTGCTCGCAGAGTCTCTATGTCTCACCTCAACAATTTTATATTTTTTAGGCAATTACTCTCTTTATGTTCTTAAGCGAATATAGCCTTTACTATATAAAATAAACATACTAGAAACTTTAAAAATTACTTCGTTCAACTCCACAAATAATAACTCTTAATTACAGTTATCAATTTATAAAAAGACAATAACAGATACTATAATGAATGAAAAGAAAACTATTCCATATATAGATGTAACGATTTTTGATTTATCCGGAACACGATCAGTATGCTGTCCTTGTTCTTTACCTTCGACATAATTAAGTATTTCCTCGAAAGTTTTTAAATTGTTGGTTTGCATTATTTGCTTTTTATGGCTTTCACTCCTGTAACCAGCATAAAGACTAATCAATCCAATAGGAATCAAAATGATCCATCCATAAATGCCGAAATAATGAAAGCTTGGTATGATTAGTAATGCTAATATGGTGAAAGAAATAATCATAACGATAACCCATTGATTAAAACGTATTAAATTAATCTCTTGTTTCATTTCTTTTAAATCTCCTTTCACTAAATGATCAATAGTAACATCAAAGAGTATACTCATACGCAATAAAACTTCAATATCCGGATAACTCTTCCCCCTTTTCCAGTTAGAAACAGAGTTACGGCTTACATAAATTTTTTTTGTGCTAATTCTTCTTGAGATAATCCATCACGCTTTCTCTAATATTGGGTTTGTTTACTTATTTTCATTTAGCTACCTCCTGTATCTAGACTAGCAAAACATCTGTATTAGAACTACCAAAACTATTATGAATTTTAGATGAAAGCAGGAATTTTATGACAAAATCATTGTGCAATGCTATTATATAAAATGAATCTTCAATCAGTGGGGGTAATCATTCCTGCCCCACGGATTGTTAGTACCGTAATGGTATAATCTAAGGCCTCTTACGAAATAGAGGATTAGGTGCTGTCATCTCCCAGTTAGACTTGTTGTAGTACAAATTATCCAACTCCTGAAGCGGAAGTCTT
Source organism: Virgibacillus pantothenticus (assembly GCF_018075365.1). GTDB lineage: Bacteria > Bacillota > Bacilli > Bacillales > Amphibacillaceae > Virgibacillus > Virgibacillus pantothenticus. The sequence goes on along the minus strand of NZ_CP073011.1, from coordinate 1,209,068 downwards.
AAAGCATCTTATATATGGGATAAACTTTTATAAGGTTATTGTTATTGAAGTGATATCTTCTTGAAGACATGTTATTTTGCAAAATTAATTCAAAGAACTACTAAAAACTTACCTTTTTTGTGTCCAAAATATTGGGGTAGATTTATTACTTATACTTTGCACACAAAACATATACCTCTACAAAAACCCAACCTTAACTAAAACGAGTTTTGCGGCATTTCGCATCAAAAGAACGTGAAAAAGCAGTGCGATCCATTAGAAATGATGGACTGCACTGCTCTATTTATTCATTTATAAAAATATATTACGACGAAGCAAATTTTGTTTGCTTTTCTTCAAGCCATGTACGTAGCTTTAAAAATAATGGAACAAATAATAAACCAACAATAATTCCTTTTATGATATTAAATGGTAAGATCCCACCATATACAACTCCCCATTTAATCGCTGTACTGGACATGTCCTCCCAGCCCATGAACCATGCATATGCCGGTAAGAAAACGAAATAATTTAATACACTCATTCCAACTGCCATAATGATAGTCCCAGTAACTAAGCCAGAAACAATACTTTTCACACCTTTAAATTTGTGATACAGCATGGAAACTGGTACGACAAACAATATGCCAGCTATTAAGTTAGCAAGTACGCCAATTGGATCAGATGCTCCAGAGACGGCTAAATACAAAAGGTTTTTAATAGCCACTACAAGTACGCCAGCAAACGGTGAAAAGATTAAGGAAGCCATTAAAGCCGGAACATCGCTGAAATCAATTTTCAAGAAAGCTGGTAATAACGGCAGTGGAAAGTTCAAGAAAAACAACAATAATGAGATCGTTCCTAATAAAGCTAATACAATGACTTTCATCAGTTTCGATGATTGTTTATTCATTGGTTGCATATTCTATTTCTCCCTTCATCATGTATCGATTCCAATCTCGTGATGAAGGATCAAAGCCTGTTCCTTTCCTCACAGTAAAAAACCCTAAAGCAACTAATCGGGGCTTTAGGGTAAACGTAAACAAGCATAGGAAAAAGCAAGGCACATCTGCGTACCTATGATTCGGCTCGACATCTTCTCCCATCCAGACTGTAACTGTCGGTTCTGGACTTGCACCAGATCAACCACAATAATTATTGTGGGTCACGGACTTAAAGCATACGCTTTTTACCGTCGGTCGGGAATTTCACCCTGCCCCGAAGATGGAATCGATATTTTATTGTTACGGTTATTTTACATGACAATTATTGATTTTGCAAGAAAATAAAACTATATAGTATATTTACTAGTGAGAAACAAAGAACGATAATTTCCCATACTCTTTTAACACTATGTAAGTATTTTGCCTAAAAATCAAACACGGACTGGTTCCTCTGCAACGTTCAATTGAAGAACTATAGCCATAGCGGCGGTAATGGAGTTTGCAATGTATCGTTAGTTACGGAGATGGCTCTTCAGATATACACCTCGATGGTTTCACGTGAATTAAAACGATTATATTAGAAAAACTTGGCTTGTCGCCAAGTCTTATGGCGGAAGCCTTTGTTTTTCTTATACTATAAACCAAAAAAATCTTATACTTTCCTATAGTGGAACAAAGGCGCGGGGCGCCCGTTTAGCAACGTAGCGAATGGAACGAATCAACTGAGATAAAGTGAACCTTCCATCAGCGGGGTTTTCTTCATCTCCGCTGATTGTTAGTACCACCAGGGTATGACCTAAAGGCCCTTGAACGAATCGGGGGTTTAGGTGCTGTTACCTCCCGCTTCGACTTGTTTAGTTCACATCTTCCATTCTTGAAGTGGGAGTCTACAACGCCTTTTTACGGGATAAAGGAATCATGCCACTAAAAACAGGGGTATGCCGACGCCTGAGCGGCAAGCCCGTTTTTAGTCGGCCTTCCTCTTTGCGATGAACCGATGATGCCTTATCGTAGGGCGATTCGTGAAGTCGCCTAGTTGCTGGGCTCATGCGCTGGACGTGACTATTCGGTTATTTCATTATCCATAAGCACCTAAGTTTATACTTTCTTATTCTTTAAGAGAAACTATAACGTGCCTGGAAGCTCTATGTTTCCTGCTTAGGTATATTTTTACAATCATCCCTAGCTCCCAGAGTATTGAATTAGAAATCTTTTTTCTCTCCGTCAAAACAAACCTCGCATCCCATTTGGAATGCGAGGTTTTGCAATAGCAACTACTTTTCTGCGTTAATCCACAATTTACCTTCTGCCTGTTTGCGTTGTTCATTGCCGTAATTATCTTCTACCTTCACTTCGATAACTGCACCTTCTGCAACCACACTGCTCGTTGCTGTCCAATAGCCGACATAATGACCTTCTGATGTTTCCATCATTGGCAGCTCCTTAGCGTTCGTTACAGTATTTGTTAGTGGCATATGGATGACATAGGTTGCTTTTAAACCTGGTTCACTGTCAAATTCGAATTTCACCGATTCTCCAGCTTTAAGATTAACATCTTCTGTCGGCGTTAAATTCTCAATTTTTGGAGCAGTGAAATCAACATCCAAGGTAATTTGTTCTTTTGCTTTATTGCCTGCTTCATCTTGCGCTACGACCTTAATTTTATTCTCTCCATTGTCTAGTAAAATGCGCTTAGAATACTTACCATCCTCCACTTTTGCTTTCTTCCCGTTCACTTTAACGACATCCAGATGCTCATCAGAAACAGTACCTTCCACAGTTACAGTTTCTCGATTTAATTTGTCCTTATTTTTTGGTGAATCGATCGTTAACTCAGGCTTTTTCGTATCCAGTGTAATATTTACCGGCTCCGACTCTCCTGTCGGTGTTCCATCAAGCAACGATACAGCCGTTAATTCATTTTCCCCTTCTGCTAAAGCTGCAGGGATGGCAAACGAACCATCATCGCCTATCTCAACTGAGTCCAGTTCTTCACCATTATTCATCAATTGAATGGTCGTCGTTGGTGAAGCAGTTCCTTCAACAGTAACCTCTTGTTCATTTGTAATCGTTCCATCCTTTGGGGAGGTAATAACAGGTTGCTCCACTTCGTAATTAACACGAGCCCGGATCATATAGTTTCCTTCATCTGCTGGTGATTTTGACCATGCACCACCGACTAATTGATAGCTCCTATCCGCATTTGGACTGCTCTCATCCGTAGCAAGTCCAGGTGCTCCTGTATTTGGTGCTGTTTGTACATAGACGACGTAGAATTCTTCTTCTACAACTATGCCATGCTCTTTTAAGTCAACAACCGTCCAATCATTTTCATCGCGAACGGCTTCTGCGTCGACAGGACCAGCTAACTTCTTACCCGGTGTGCCATCAGGTCCAGTTGCATCCCAAACCTCTACTTGGAACGCGGTACCGCCTGGAACTGGAAATTCATCGTTCCAAAATTTAAAGACTGCTGCATCTACAATACCATTCTCTTCTCCTTCTGGTAATGCCATCTTTACGCCCCAGCCATTTCCAGCATCATAGAAAGCTCGAGCATTTTCTGCAGTTCCATCATCATACGCGATTTCACCACCTGGTACGGTGTAAAATGGTTCTAGTTCAATGTTTTCAGTAATATCGCCATCCTTTAAAACGATTTCTTTCTCGGTACCATGGTAACCAGTAGCAAGCACTTTTAGCGTATACGTACCACGATAAGCCGTTAGTGAATAATTACCAGCTTCATCCGTTGTTACTGGATCAATATTTGCATCCTCTACTACTAGAATGGTAGCATTTGAAACAGGCTCGCCTGTTTGTTCATCCTTAACCGTGCCACTTACAGTATATTGATCCATTTCTTCTAACGTAAAATCCGCTTCCGCTGTCCCATCTGCTTCAATGGTTACAGACTGCTCCTGAGACTCAAATCCATAAGCTTCTGCTTTTACAGTGAAATCACCAGCACCATGCAACAGAGAATAATTCCCTGTAGCTGGATCTGTAGTTACTGTACGTCCACTTTCTAATACACTTACTTGTGCTTGCATTGGCAATAACGTTGGATTGATAGGATTTTGTTCGGCTTTTGGTTTCTTCTTTGGCATTTCGGGCTTGATTTTTGCAGGGTCTACTTTTTCCTTCTTTGCTGACTTTTTATCCTGTTTATCCTTAGCAGCAACCCTTTGCAAACCACTAAATCCTAACAAACTAGGGTTAAGCTGCGCTTTTTTCAATGACACGCTATCTGTATTAGGTGTATCGGTTAAGGCTACGTCATCGATATACCAGCCCTCTCGTGTTACGCTACCGTCCGTATCTAAGTTAAAACCAATATAAACTCGTTGACCAAGGTAATCAGACAAATCGATCTCCGCATTCTCCCAACCATCGGATACATCCGAGATTTCTTTAAGCTGTGTCCACTCCTCCTGATCTGTAGAAATAAATACGTGACCATAGTCATAATTTTTTTCTAAATTATGCCATTGATTGAATTGTAAATAGGCTCCCCCTTCTTTAGGAAGATCAATCGGCGGCATCACAAGCGTGGTATTCGAATTACTCTCATATTCACCTGCTAAATTGGTTGCATATACATTTTCTCCGGAAGCTGCACTTTCTGGACCAGAAGTTGGCATACCACGCTCCCAACTGTTGTTCTCACCAAATACAGTCCAGCCCGCAGAAACTGCTTCAAAATCTTCTTCATACCCAACCGTAATTCCCGGGAGTAGAGCAACCTCGTACGTCTCACTACTCACTTCATTATTCCCAAAATCATTCATATGCCACGTATACGACAGTGTTTCGCCAGTAAGTTGTTCACCAGGAATCGTTGCTTGATACGTTCCCTTTTTATAGTCTCCTGAAATCTGCTCTGCTTCAATTGTTTTTTCTTCCCCACCCGCATTCGTATATTGTAGATTTACAGAATTTACACTAATATTATCTGTCACTTGAATCGTTAAATTCAAATCCATCCCCATATACGCTTCCGTTAACGCTTCATGTTCAAAAACTGGTGCTTCCGTATCTTCTCCAGCTTTCGTTACTTGTCCTTGAATGGTTCCTAAACCAGAAGCTAATGAGGAAACAGCGTCATAGGCATTAACTAAACCATGTCCATACCCATTATTTGGGGATTTAGGGAATTCACTATCCGTTAATGGATTTGCGGTTGACATCGCGATCTCTTCCATTTCATCAACCGTTAAGCTGGAATCCGCTTGTTTCATTAATGCTAAAACACCCGAAAGCGCTGGACTTGCCATTGAAGTGCCATTCCAACCGCCTTCATAGCCTCCGCCTGGTACACTTGAACGTATATTAACACCAGGTGCTGTTACTTCTGGTTTTATTTCGTCATAAGGTGAAGGTCCAAGTAAAGAGAAGCTTCCTAGCACATCATTAACGTCTGTAGCACCAATAGCAAATGATTCAGGATAATTTGCTGGTACAGCTACCGAACCAGGTCCACCAGGATTAAATAAGGTCGTATTTCCTGCAGCGAACGCTGGGAAAATTCCTGCTTCTCTCCAAGCAGTAACTACATCCCGATACCATTCATCCAGACCAGAGCCTCCACCCCACGAGTTATTTACAATGTCCGGAGCCATGGAAGCGTCTCCATTTGGTGCTAACATCCACTCAGCTGCAGCTAATAACCAATTGTCATATCCATTACCTGCTGCATTTAAACCTTTTGCAGCAATCCATTTTGCACCAGGAGCTACGCCTACTTGATTGGAACCATCTGGCTCAGCTCCGACCATCGTGCCTGTAACATGGGTACCATGTCCGTGATCATCATAGGCTTCTTCTTCTCCAGCTGTGGCATCGAAGAAACTAGCAGCATGATCTATTTGACCAGTTTCTGAATTATATCCACGATACTTTTCCTGTAGAGCTGGATGATCCCACTCAACACCACTATCGATACTCCCGACAACAATACCTGATCCGTCAAAGTCCATATCCCAAACAGGTGGCGCTCCGACTCGTTCGACATTCCATTCTACATCCGCATTTTCAGCTTTTATTTCTTTTGCCTTTTTATCAACTTTTACTTCAAACAGCTTTCGTTCTTCATTCGGCAAAATTTTCTCTACTTCAGGGTAAGTGGCAATTTTTTCAGCTATCTTCTTGGTAGCAGTTACCGACATTCCATTCACAATATGGTAGGCTTGGAATGTTTCTACTTCCCCTTTTTCTTTTTGCTTTTGTATATAATCTTTCACATTCGCTTGTGACTCCAAAGCAGTAGCCTTCAATTCCGAGATAACTGCGGAGCGTTGTGCATGCTCTACTTTTTGCGCAGTTAAGCTAGCTTTTTTCGCCTTTTTCTTTGCTTGTTTCGCGGCCTCTTTCACATCTGCTTTGTCAGCAAATTTCACAAGGAAAGTCACTTGATCACTATCTTTAAATAGCTTCGTTAATTTGCTGCTCAGCTTATTTTCCATCACTTTACTGGAATCGCCTACTGACTCGTGCAATTTCTGTGAACCTTGCGCATTTGCCATTCCGGGTGTTAGTAAAGAAAATGCAATAAAGAATGTTGCGGCAATGCTAAACAGTTTGGATTGTCGCCTTCTTTTTCTTTTCAAAACTATTCCTCCCCACTTTTTTTACCAAAGCTACAATGAAAGAACTCTAGCTTATCGCGCCCTCCTTCCTTTTTTGGTTCTATGCATTTGTAGCTAGCTTGTCAGTCTATGTTGTTAGACTAAGTATAGTAGAGAATTAAAGGGAGATTGTGTCGATACAAGTCGAATTATATGGCAATATTCTAAATTGATAAAATAGTCTCATTTTTTCTTTTATATATTCATGTAGCTTATTGCTGATCTAATATTTTTTTGCAAATAAAAACGCTGTTCTTCCCTATAAAAAATAAGAAAAAACAGCTTTTACTTGTTAATCGTTGTTCTATAAAAAGGGAAATATCTGTAAAAAACGATAAAATTGACCTATTTATCAAAAATATAGATTGCATTTTTTTGCTTGTGATAGGAAAAAACGAGACTTTATACTTGGGTTTCACATTCCAGAAATAGATCATAAGCCTATATCTTTACCAAATCACCTTCCATATACCTATAAGTCGTGTTATCTTTCAATAAATTATTTTCTCATTCAGAAAGTTGTATCATATCATGCATATTAAAATCCGTTTATAGTTCAAGTGGACTTAAACTTTCTTCTCCAGTTAAGGAAGATATCATAGTCACCAATAGTTCAATTTCCTCCGCTATATCTTTAATGCTTACTGTTTCTACAGGAGAATGCATATAACGTAGTGGCAGTGACACAAGTGATATAGGGACTCCTTTTCCGGTTAGACGCATTTTATCAGCATCTGTTCCAGTCATACGCGGTGTAAGCTCATATTGAATGTCCATTGCTAATGATTTAGCTGTTTTTTCTAATAGTTGATTCATATTTCGATTGATTGGTGCACCTTTTGCTAATACCGGTCCTTTCTCTAGACGAACATCACCATACTTGTTCGTATTAACGCCGGGATAGTCCGTTGCAAATGTAACATCACAAGCAATTGCCATATCAGGCTCTACACCTGCAGCTGCAAAATAAGCTCCTCCCATATTTGTTTCTTCATTTACAGTGCTAGCAGCATAAACACCTACTTGACAGTTCGTTTCTGTTAATTTTCTTAACACCTCTGCTACAATAAACGCTCCTGTCCGGTTATCCAGTCCGCGCCCAGCAATATAACGATCTAACAATATTTCTGGCTCTGTTTTATACACTGCTAAATCACCAATATGTATTTGTTTCTCGGCTTCTTCCCTCGTTCGAAAACCGCAATCGATAAACAAATCTTCCAAGCCAAAATCATTTTTTAATCCGCCATGATGCTGGGCATTCACGCCGATAACACCTGTAACTCTTGTACTTTCTCCTAATACAGTCACCTTCATTCCAACAGCTGCTTTTGGATTAATGCCTCCCATTTTATCAAAATGTAGAAAACCATGTTCATCAATGCGGTTAATAACAAGTGCAATTTCATCACAGTGTCCAGCTAAAAGCACTTTAAATGGTGCCTCCGGATTTAAAATGCCAATTACATTGCCAGCGTGATCGGTTCTTATTTCATCCGCAAATTTTTTAACATACTTCATCCACTTCTTTTGTATTTCCATTTCACAACTAGATGGGGATGGTGTATTTAGTAACTCTAATAAAAATTCCTGATTTGCTAATTGCATCTAAATTCCTCCTAATCATCCAAAAGGTTCTATTGTTATCATAGCAAAAAATCATTCCATAAGCACTTTTGTTTACGATTCATACATGGATCGGTAGACTTAATAAAGCACTTAATGGGAATAAAAGCTAGCAGATATCTCCATACAAAATTCATGGAGTTATACTAAAAAATATTGAAAGGGAGCGATATGCAGTGAATCTTCTACAATGGTTTGAAAAAGGCATAGAACCAGATACCTATATCGAGGAAATGACAAAGCATAAGGAAAATTTGCTCACCATTTATGATCACTTCGATTTACCAGATGACCATCATTTTTGGGAGCAAGTTAAAGAAAGGCAATTGCAGGTCATCGTACTTACAGAAGACTGGTGTGGTGATGCCATGCTTAATATCCCCATTTTACTTAAATTGGCAGAAGTAACCGATATGAACGTTCGAATGTTATATCGTGATCAGAATTTAGCACTGATGGACCAATATTTAACTAATGGAAAATCGCGATCAATACCGATTCTTATTTTTATCGACCAGCATGGAAACGAAAGGACCAAATGGGGGCCTCGTGCAGAAAGCATTCAAGCGTTTGTAAATGAAGCGCAAGGCACGCTGCCAAATAAAGAGTCAAGCGATTATCAGGAAAAGTTTAAGGAAATGATTCTATTTATGAACAAAACCTTTCGTGATAACACCCATTTTTGGCAAGATGTTTATAGTAGCTTAAAAAACGCATTGCAGAAAGCACTTTAAAGGTATATTAAAAGATCTACTCATAGCCCGGATAAAAATGGTTGGAAGACCTGTTCTCCAATCCTAGAAGGTAAAAGCCCAATAGAATAATTGGAGGATAAAAGAAAACCTACACTTATTGAATATCTGTTTACTTCAAATTAAAATTGAATTTAACC